>CAWEVD010000007.1:0-123026 GCA_963812485.1 uncultured Acidobacteriota bacterium | reverse complement strand
TCGCATTAAGTTCCTGCAAGTGATGGCTCGTGCAACTCGGGATAGCGATGGCCGGTTGGAATACATCGGTGCGGTACAGGATGTAAGCCAGCGCGTGTTTTCCGAAGAGGCGCTTACAAAATCAAGATCCGAGCTCGCTCACATCACCAGAGTCATGAGTCTCGGGCATTCTGACGGCTTCGATTGCGCATGAAATAAACCAGCCACTCGCAGGCATTATTACGAATGCGGAGACATGCCTGCAGATGTTGGACGACAATCCACCGGATATCAAAGGTGCGCGTGATACGGCTCTCCGCTCGATTCGAGACGGAAATCGGGCCTCCGATGTCATCGTGCGCTTGCGGTCTCTCTTTAAGAGAGAGGGAACAGTAGCCGAACTCATCGATGTAAATGAGGCAACGCGTGAGGTGATTGCACTCGTGTCGAGCGAATTGCGGAGGAATCGGGTGACCGTGCAGCAAGAATTGTTTGAAAGTCTCTTGCCGGTCCACGGTGACCGGGTACAGATTCAGCAGGTGATCATGAATCTCGTTCGCAATGCGATTGATGCGATGAAGGAGATTGAAGATCGGCCGAGGCAGATGCTCATCAAAACCGAGATAGATATCGACAACACCATCCGCTTAACGGTGCAAGACGGCGGTATCGGATTCGCTCCTGATATTGCCGACCGGCTCTTCGAGTCGTTCTACAGTACAAAGAAGGACGGTATGGGCATCGGTCTTGCGATTAGCCGTTCGATCATTGAAGCACACCATGGCCGAATTTGGGCTACGCAGAATCAAGGACCCAGGGTCGACCTTTGCATTTACCCTACCGGCGGTTCAAGCGGTGGGGGAGCAGTAAACAATAAACTAGGTCCCTGACCATAGACCCCCTGCGAAATTGGATACCAAAGTATACTGGACGATCCTTCTAAGTCATTGCATGATGAACTGTTGGGTTATTTTGAGAAGCGACTCGATGGAGGAGAGAGCGGCGGTCTTGGAAGTGTTTTAGCAGCGGTTTCAGAGACGGGATTTGTCTGCAGAGCATTGGCATTCTCGGCCAGACACCTCGATGAATTGAACGATCTCCGAATGTTTGTGATGTCCTTTCGAGGACAGTAAACGAGATTCCAAAATGAATTCGCGTGCTCTGATCACTTTGATCGACGATGACGAATCTGTACGCGAGTCGCTACCTCATTTGCTCAAACGATTCGGGTTTGAAGTTCAGGCTTTCTCTTCGGCCGAGGAGTATCTGGCCTCGGATCAGGTCCCGCGAACCAAATGCCTGGTTCTCGATATCACAATGCCAGGAATGTCGGGCCCCGATCTTGTCGAGGAATTGAAACATCTTGGTTGGAAGATTCCGGTAGTCTTCATTACAGCAGAAAGAGATGAGAAAGTGCGATCTCAGGTTCTCGAGCAAGGCGCGATTGCATGTCTCTTCAAGCCGTTCAGCGGCACGACCCTTCGTGCGGCGCTCGATAATGCTCTCAGTGTCTGATGAACGTTTCAGACGTCAAACCGAAATTGGCTCTAGAATGACTTCACCAGGGACGTGGGGCTACGAATCGAGGTCACTTCCATGTCGCAGGCCTCTCCAGTTGTGTTCGTCGTTGATGATGACGTCTCAATTCGCGAATCGCTTGAGGCGCTCCTCCAAAAGGCCGGGTGGTGCGTAGAGACCTTTGACTCCGCACTGAAATTTCTTGCGAGACCACCGGTCGTGGTTCCAAACTGCCTAGTCCTAGATATCGCCCTTCCTGGGCTCAATGGTCTCGACTTGCAAAAGCGAATGGTTGTCGAGCGTCCCGGCATGCCGATCATTTTTATCACCGGCCAAGGTGATATTCCAATGACGGTGCAGGCCATGAAAACGGGCGCGATCGAGTTTCTGACGAAACCTTACAAGGGCGATGTGCTTTTGCAATCCATCAGGAGTGCGGTCAGAGAGGAGCAAAGCTCTACTCGGCCGCGAAGAGGAGACCCAAATATTGAAGGCTCGCTACGCCGACCTCACCTCTCGCGAACGCGATGTGATGTCTTTGGTGGTTGTGGGCCTCCTGAACAAGCAGGTCGGCAGTCGTCTCGGTATTAGCGAAATCACAGTGAAAAAGCATCGTGGCAACGCGATGCGAAAGATGAAGGCCGAGTCTCTGGTCGAATTGGCGAAGATGGCTAAACGCCTCAGGTTGCCGCAGGCGCCCGCTGAGACGTTGCTGGCAGCAAAGTGATTCCTCCTGCCCCGAAGCCCGAGCGCGGCTTGGGGAGCAGGCAACGGCGAAGATTGGGAACAGTTGGTCGCGTTCCCATCGTTCCCCCTCAGGAGCTGCCGAGAGGGGTCATCCCGAAACGCAGATTTGCCATCTAGAAAGGGCCGCAGAACCGTATGGGGGACGACATGGGCAGAGGTCTACAGGGCAGAGGTCGTGGGTTTGATATGGGTTCGATAACGGTTCCCGATCGTTCCTTACAGCGCCAAAAGGAGCCATCCGTGACGCTTGTTTTCTGTAAGTTACGACCTTCCTTTTCGCTGTCACGGCAGAGGTCAACATTCCACGTGGCCGTGTAGTCCGCTTGTCGGACAGGTGCTCTTTCGGTCTCGATGCCTCGATGGGGCTATAACAGATGCTCGTCGAGCTTGGAACGAATTCATGGCTGAACGCAGGGAGAGCGCGTACGAGCAACAGCGTCAGCGAGAAGCGTATCGGTTGATAGCGTGAAGTTTGTCGACGAGGGGCGAACTGGCTAAATTCCTGGCTGATGGGCCCTATGCACCTTATCTTAATGGAGGAAACGACAGAAGGGAATTGGTCGTGTCCCGAACCGATCTTCCAAGAGCACGAAGGCCTCACGGCGCGCCTCGACCACTTGACCGTATTGCCAACAAAAGGCGGGCATCAAAAGCGAGCGTGTTGCTCGACAAATGGTAGTTTGCGAAAGAAATAAGCAACAGACCGTAAGTGCCAGAGAGTTTGTAAACGGCGCGGTCGTAAAACAACCGAGACTATATACACAAATCGATACTGGCAAAGGACTTAGAGCGACTTTATTGAAGACAGAAAAAGTTACGATCGTTTCTGATTCTTGGTAATTATGGAGGGTGTTGCGTCCGGTAATACTAAGAATACAAGGTCGTTAGCTCGCAGCTCCTTCTAATTTGTGTTGCGCCCTCGATTTCGCCTGATTTGTTGCGCTCAACACCGGGCTCCAACGCAACACATGAGGAAATGGCTGATTCTGCGCAATTTGCTTGCGTCTACCGCTGTTCCACAGTGGTGCGCCCGCTTGCGGGCCCATCCGGTTCGGAATACCGGGGACAAACGGACAAACCGACTTCTCGATCTTTGATCCAGTTCGGTGAGCGATGGGCAATTTTGCGCTCGCAGACTCGCAGATCACAGCGGTCTTTGTTCGAGTTACTCGAGCCTTAATTCAAATGATCTACGAGTTGGCACAGCGTGGCAAGAAAGTAAGCGTTGAAGGTCCCCTCTGGCGGATCGGCCTTTCCGGATGAGTATCGCTTCATGGATGCTGGAGCTGTCGGTGTTGGACGTCGGAGGCGGCGTTCGGTTGCCGAGAAGCGTCAGATCGTTGAGCTGACGTTGGTGCCGGGCGCGAGCGTGGCGCTGGTTGGCGAGCTCATGGGGTGAACGCGAACCAGGTGTTCAAGTGGCGGCGTGCAGTTCGAACGGGGCGAGTTGGTCGAACCGCAGATTGCTTCACGGCTTTGCTTCCGGTACTGTTTCTGGCGGAGGAGAGGCCGGAGACGACGGCGGATGTGCAGGCGCCTGGCGGTGGGCGCATTCACATCGAGCTTCAGGGCCGGGCGCTGATCAGCGTCGAGAGTGGCGCTGATCCAGCCCTGCTACGCTCGATCCTGGAGAGCCTGCGCAAGTGATCGAACTTCGTACTGGGACGAAGATCTGGCTTGCTGCCGGCGTGACCGATATGCGCCGTGGCTTTGATGGTTTGAGTGCGCAGGTGCAGACGGTCTGCAGCAGCAGCCATTCTCCGGTCACGTGTTTGTTTTCCGCGGGCGCAGAGGTGACATCGTAAAACTTCTTTGGTTCGATGGAGACGGCCTATGTCTGTTTCGCCAAGCGTTTGGAGAAGGGCCGCTTCATCTGGCCACAGGCTACGGAAGGCACTGTTTCTCTGACCCGTGCGCAGCTCTCGATGTTGCTGGAAGGCATCGACTGGCGCAGCCCGAGAGAACCTGGACGCCGGAGCTTGCGGTGTGAGTGACGAGAGATTCTCCTGTATTCATGCGGGTTTTGTTGATGATTAGACCAGAGTTCATGGCATACTGCAGTCGTGATTTCTGCTCCATTACCGAATCTCGATACGCTCGATCCGAAGCATTGAAGAAGATGGTGGTCGCGCAGCACAACCAGTTGCTTGAACAGCACAAGCGAGCCCAGATCGAACAGGCCAGGAGATCGAACATCTGAAGCTGGTCATCGACAAGTACAGGCGGATGATCTTCGGCACGCAAGAGCGAGAAGCTGAAGGGTGAGCTGGAACAGCTTGAGTTTCGGCTGGAAGAACTGGAGACCGAGCAGGCAGCAAGGCAAGGTTCAAGAAGACAGCGACCGTTCGCCGAACTCCGATTAAGTCCCGTCCGCGTCCTCCGCGCAAGCCATTGCCCGAGGATCTTCCGCGCGAAGTCATCACCCATCCTCCTGCGCACACTGCTGTCCGGATTGCGGCGGTGCCCTGCGTCAGTTTGGCGAAGATGTATCCGAGCAACTGGAACGCATTCCGGCCAGCTTCAAGGTGATTCAACATGTGCGGCCGAAGTTTGCTTGCGGAGGCTGCGAACAGGTGGTCCAAGCACCTGCTCCGGCGCGGCCGATCGATCAGGGTCTGCCCGGCCCTGGTCTGCTGGCGCATGTGCTGGTGTCGAAGTTCGCAGATCACTTGCCTCTGTATCGGCAGTCTGAGATCTACGCTCGGGAAGGAGTCGACCTTGATCGTTCCACTCTGGCCGGATGGGTAGGCGCGGCCAGTGAGTTGCTCGCGCCGCTGGTCGATCAGATCAGGAAGCATGTACTGGCAGGGTCGAAAATCCACGCCGATGATACGCCGGTTCCGGTGCTGGCTCCCGGCAACGGCAAGACCAAGACGGCCAGGCTGTGGACCTATGTGCGGGACGATCGGCCGGCTGCACAGATCACTCCTGCTGCAGTGTGGTTCGCTTACTCCCAGGATCGCAAGGGCGAACATCCCCGACTGGCCTGCCCGATGTTTTGTGCCAGGGAAGAGTTAGTTTAGCGCAGTCATCTCTGAGTTCAGATAGCCGTCGTCGTAGTCGGGGGTGTGGGAAAGTGGAAAGCGTTTTGTGCGTTCCACTTTTCCATGCCCCGCTTTCAGTTCGCAGTGCCACGCTTCTGGCGCGGGGGGTCTGTATCCGAGCGACGAGTGCGGCCTGATGGTGTTGTAGTGCACGCGCCAGCGTTCGGCCAGCACGCGCAGTTCCTTAAGCGAGTAGAAGATTTCTCCGTTGAGGAATTCATCCCGGAGCTTGGAGTTGAATGATTCACAGTAGCCGTTCTCCCATGGAGAGCCGGGTTCGATATACATTGTCTTGGCGCCGGTGTTGATCAGCCACTGGCGCAGGTCTTTAGCAACGAACTCGGGGCCATTGTCTGAGCGTAGATGTTCCGGTACGCCGCGCTCGACCATGACATCCGCCAGCGCTTCGATCACCTTGGCCGATGTCCATTTCCGATCGGAACGGATCAGCAGGCACTCACGAGTGTATTCGTCGATCAGATTCAATAGGCGCACCCTTCTCCCGTCATGCGTACACGCACTGACGAAGTCGTAACTCCATACATGGTTCGCGTGCGTCGGCCTGAGCCGTACACACGATCCATCGTTGAGCCACAACCGCCCGCGCGGTTTCTGCCTCTGCGGAACCTTGAGCCCTTTACGACGCCAGATTCGCTCCACCCGGTCTTTGCCCACCTGCCAGCCAGCACGTTTGAGCAACGCTGTGATTCTGCGATAGCCATAACGCCCGTACTGCCTGGCAAGCGCGATGATGGCCTGGGTCAGCTGATCTTCGTCTTCCCGATGCGTCGGCCGGTAGCGCTGCGTGCCGCGTGATTGATTCACCAATCGGCACGCCGCCCGCTCTGCCAGACCATGCTTCTGCTGTGCATGGAACACCGCTTGACGGCGTCGTTCAGGGCTTAGAAGTTTCCCGATGCAATGTCCTTCAGCACCAGTTTTTCCAGGCTCAGCTCGCTGACCAAACGCTTCAGCTTGCCATTTTCTTGCTCAAGCTCCTTGAGCCGGCGCGCCTGGTCCACTTGCAAGCCGCCATACTCTTTGCGCCAACGGTAGTACGTCTGCTCCACAATGCCGGCGTCCCGGCAGGCATGCTCGGTCGACTTCCCGTTCGCCACCGCAACTTCGATCTGCCGCAACAAGTTCACCACCTGCTCAGGCTGGTACTTCTTCCCTCGGGCCATATGCTCTCCTTGTCCAGTGTCTCTCTTCTCCACTGGCACAATTCAAGCCGGGCAGACCAGGAGAGAATTCGTTTTTGTGACAAGGCTTGCTGTACCTTTCATCCTCCTCATATTGATTTGACTTTACCCTGATCCAGAATCGCTCTTGTCCAGAGTTTCGAACTCGGCCGCTGAATATCGTGTTGCATGGAGCAGAAAGAATTTCGCCTCTTCGCAGTCCTTGATGAAGGAGAAGAATGAAGAGGATCCATGCGTTCCAAATTGTTCTCGGCCTGCAAAAGGGGTTGTTCCTTGAAGTTGGATCGAGCAGAGCGTACAAATGATCAACCACCTCGGCCGGTAGTGCGCGAACTCTTGTTGGCCGAGACTGCCTTGAGGAGTAGAGAGGTTGATTGATCAGTGTAAGCTCTGCGATTGCTGTTCGAAGTAGGTCGATCTCTTCACGACTAGACGGTGCGTTCAGGCGAAGATTTGCGACAGCTAGGACAAACTTGGTTGCTGAACTCCACTTGTATTGGCTTGCGCACGATATCGGATTCGAGTTGGCCACATGAACGTAGTAAGCCTGGAGAAGGGAAGTGAGCTGTTCAACGTCCATGCGTGTGATTGCAGAATCAAGATCCGGAAAAGATGGGCCGGCGATCTCCTGGGAATGACTGTAGAGCGCCTCGATGTATCGGAGCTTCTTTTCGAGGCTTGAGGCTGCCCCGATACTTTGGTAAATCGCCCAGACAAGGGGCCAGAATCGGGGCACTCCATCGTCGTCGACAAGAAGCGGACCGGTGAGCGCAGAATTCGGATTTCCTTTTACGTGTTCAAGCATGGTTTTCCGTTGCGAATAGCGGCGTAGGCCTCGGTGGATTTCGGGTGCCAGTAAACGGGAAGGCTCGAAACCTTGACCGGCACGAGAACTTACCGCTCTTGGGAACCGGTAACCCCACCCTCTGGCTACCCATTCACCCACCCATTGGGTACCCATGTTACCCGTGGTGGGTTTTCGAATATCATTGGGAGAGGGAACGTAATCAGCATTGAATCGAGCATGAGTGGTCAGACGGAGAAGGATGTCAAGTAAGGCAAGGCGCACTCCATCGCTACGGAGAGCCTTTGGGGCGAAGGTGCGTCACATTCGGAAGTCCCGTGGACTAACGCAGCTCGCTCTGGCGGAGACTTGTAAACTCGATCGGACCTACATCGGCGGAATTGAACGAGGCGAACAAAATCCGACATTGGAATGCATCGCGAAAATCGCAAAATCTCTTGGGGTCTCTCTCGGTGGACTCGTCGCCGGTGTTGACGAGGAAAACGCCGCAAAAAGCAAAGAAATCTCATAGACACTGGCAAACGAGCGTGAATCGTGGGTCGGTGCGCTGCAGTTCGTAAGTGAGTTTCGATCAACCTCCAAAGACGACTATAATCGTCACTGCAAATGACGACTATATCCATCTCGTCCGTCTCTGTCAAGAATGAACGAGCGACAAAAGGAGACTCTTTATGAAAATCAAGCAAGCAGGCTGGTTTGCCGCCGGAACTGAAGTCCAGAAGGCGCTGACTCGCTTATCGGATGGAGGATTTCGCCTCTACTTCCACCTCAGTATCAATGCCAATCGGAGCACCGGGAGGGTCCTTATCCATTACGGCGATCTTGCCTCGAAGCTGAACAGAAGTCGTCGATCGATCGCGACGCATTTCGACGAGCTACGGGCGTCATCCGTCTGCCACGTCGTGTCAGCAGCGGTCAATCAGCACTCCCGGACAGAGGTGGAGATCTGTGATGAGTTTTGGCCATACACTAAAGAACGACCCGCAGAGAAGCCATCTGAGTGGAACAGCTACCGCGCAGCGATCAGGTCTATGCTGTCGAAGCGCGCCTGCATCAACTGCGCCTTCACAGCCACAGATGAACAGTTTGCAGCCGAAATCTTCCGGCGCGGGGTTTCTCTTGAGCAGATTGAGCAGGCGATCGCGCTTGCATGCTGCCGGAAGTATGCAGGACTGATGAATGGCACCGACAACGAGATGATCCGTCGGTTCAGCTATTTTCGCGACACATTGGAAGAGGTCCGAGACCCTGACGCCATTCCGATCCAGGCGTACCAGCTTCAGCAGAGGCTTCTGACTTACTACCAGGAGAAATGGCTCGAGCGGGGCGGGACTGCCGGTGCACATTTTGCATCGGCGGCGCGCTTGAAAAACAAGGAGACGAGATGAAGTGCATGATTCCAGACTATTTGAGCGGTGTTGCACAAGAACAGCCGAACAATGCAACACCTCAAGTATTACCAGGAAGTCTGATAACAGATATTCTGTATAGTTAATCCTTAACATTGAACACCAGGGCCCGAAGCTCTTTCGAAGCTCAATAAGCGCATGGGATTTTTCTATCGTATGTTGCTCAATTCCCTGGTGTTGCGCAGATCGGCGCCCACTCGAGGCGGAACCTTATTTGTTACCGGCTGCGAATTCCTCCGCCTCCTGATCCAGCTCTGCCGCACTGGCCGCATCCGACAGCAACAGGATCCGGTAGCGGAACGTCGCGGTCTGATCTCTTCTCCATCGTGAAGTTGAACGGCGGCTGCTTGGGATCGAAAATGTTCCGCCCCAGTGGATTCGCGGCAAACAACCCATAGCCCCGCGCGTGCCAGTAGGTCGGATAACCGGGATTGCCGGGATGGTCGAGAATGGCGATCGTGACCGTGTGATCACCGTTGTTTCCGGTCAGCGAGCACCACCGTCCGCGCGTTCCCCAGGCCGCGCCGCCTTTCACTCCTTCGCTGGTGAGATACACGCCGCTGGCGCCCGCCGTGCTTCCGGATTCCACCTGCGTCGGCTTCCCGCTCGCATCGAGGTAGGTCCCGCCCTTTTCGTCAGGCGATTCGAGCCAGCTCGCCACTCTCAGGCCGAGCACGCCTTCTTTATCGTCGTGAAACACGGCCCGATCCAGAGCCTTCAGCGTAACCACTTCATCGATCGCCCGGCCATGCGGCTGCCGCGCGAAGATGTACCGCGTCGTCTGGTCGAGAATCTGCTTGCCCGTCCCCGTAACCCAGACCGACTCGACCACCAGCTCACCGCGATCCGTGCCGCTCTTTGTGGATACGATCTTCGTCTGCAGGATCGAACCCATCTTGGCCCGGTCCTCAGGCTTGATTGCATCCGAGTTGTTCCAGAAATCGAACCCGTTCACGTCCCCGTAGTTGAACCACAATCCTGCGTGATGCGGATGGTCGACCCGCTCCCCCGGCCGCGGATCGAGCGGATAGCCGCGCGTCACCGTGATCCCCTCATCGGTGACAAGCGGATAAAGAACCGGCTTCTTGAGCGAAGTGGGCCAGATGTAGGACGTGAACGGCTGGCCGTCGATCGTGACATCGACCCGGCGTTGCGCCTCGTTGGCGATGACCCGCACCCCTTGCGCAAACGCAGAGGCCGGTCCGAACGAAGAGGCTGCAGCGGCGCCCACGGTGATCAAGACTCCAGCGAGAGCCCGGGCCCCCTTACGCATAGGGCTTGCCCCCCACCATCACCTGCTGCGTCGCGTCGTCGAACGTAACCTTCTGGCCGGTCTGGATGGCGGCGACATTCATGCACAGCGCGATGGAATGGCTGTACCCTGCCTCGATCGGCGCATTGGGCGTCTTGCGCGACCGCACACACTCCATCCAATTGCGCATGTTGGCCGACGTTTGCGGATCGGATCCTGTGTCGGCGCTGGTCGAAGCCGTCTCGGCATGTTCCACCAGGGAGAAGCTCGGCAGCTGGTTCGGCTTCATATTCATCTCGGCGCCATACTTGGCGTTCAGGCCGCCCTCCGGACTCACGCATTGCTTGTCCATGTCGATCATGCCGCCATTCGAGTAATACAACTCCTTCACTCCCCCGGCCGAATTTGTGAACCGCGACGTGTACTGCACCTGGAACCCCTTGCTCGGATCATCGAGCGGCCCGTAATCAAAAACCGCCGTCATCGTATCCCAGTTCTGCCGCCCGTCCTTCCACAGATAGATTCCGCCGTTGGCAACCACGCTGCGCGGATGCGGCAGTCCCGTAAACCAGTGCACGGTGTCGATCTGATGCACCAGCCACTGGTCCGGAATTCCCGAAGAGTACGGCCAGAACAATCGAAACTCGAGATACTTCCGCGCGTCGAATGGCTCGTGCGGTCGATTGAGAAGATAGCGTTTCCAGTCCGTGTCCTCTTCGCTGAGCTGAGGCACAACGCTGGGCCGCCGCCAGCGCCCAGGCTGGTTGACGTTCCACGTCATCTCCACCATCACGATGTCCCCGAATTGACCGGACTTGATGTACTCCGCCGCTTTCTGATAGCTCGGCGTGCTGCGCCGCTGCGTTCCCACCTGGACAATTTTGCCCGTCTTCTTCACCGCGGCCAGAAACTTGCGCGCATCCTCCATGGTGTGCGCCGTTGGCTTTTCGACGTAGGCGTCGCGACCCGCCTCCACCGCTTCCACTCCATGCAGAGCGTGTTGAAAATCAGCGGTCGCAACGATGACGGCGTCGACATCCTTGCGTGCATACAACTCGTCGTTGTTCCGCACCGGGTCCACCTTGCTCCCGCTGAGCTTCGCGACGTACGCGGCCCCTTCCTCGCGCCGCCGGTTCCAGATATCGGAGACCGCAACGAACTCGAAGTTGCACTCCTTCGCATGCTCCAGGAACGACGGGATAAGCGAGCTCTTCATGCGATCACCGCAGCCCACCACGGCCACACGGACACGATCATTGGCTCCCGGAATGGCGGCGTAGCTTGAGGCGTTCCACGACACCGTCGTAGCCGCCAGCGCGGCGCCGCCCGCTTTCAAAAAGTCTCTGCGATTGCTGTCGGTCATTGCCTTGGTACTCCTCGGGGGATTGTCGTGCGTCATTTTGGAGGAAACTCTAAGTGGTCAGACCACTCGCGCTGCGTGAAAATGTTTGCAGATCGTCTCGATCATTGTCAAAGCGAAGCCTTCCCTTACCAGCCAGTCGCAATTGCCTTCGCAGTGGGCAAACCGCCGGCCCGCAAAATCCCCGCAACATTGAAATGCTGCACGTAATCGGCATTGGACGCCAGGGCGGGAACCATCTCCAAGTGGAGCGACATCGGAACATTGCTGACGGCCGCGGCGAATGTAGCCCACACGGCCGCGTCGCCGCTCGCGAATACATCAACGTTCTCACCCCTGCGGCTCGCGTATGCCACCGCCGTCACAATGTCCTGCACCCGCGCGGCATCGACGCTCACGTTGAACGTCAGGAATTTTCCATACCCCGCCGCGGCATCGGCGCTCTCTTCCTCGTCGGCATTGTCGCCCACTTTCGGCAGGGGCGCCACGGCCGCATCGCCGGCACGCGGTGCCTTTGCTGCCCCAGTCTGGAATGCGTCGATCAGCAGTATGGGCCTGCCTCGTCTTATTCAGCCGCTTGACGACGTCTGACGCAAGTGCTGAAGCCGAACCTCCCGCGTCGATCACAATCGCCGTCTCCCCTTTTCCGTCGATCCAGATTCCAGCCACCCGGTCGTGCTTCGATGCGCGGCTCAGAACGATCGATCGGCCTTTGATCTCCGAGACCACATCCTGCGGCGTCTCCACAGCCAGCGTCTGCCTTAGCCGCTCGCGCAAAAACGCCCGGTCCTCGATCTGATCATTCTGAGCCTGCGCCCGTTCCTGCCAGATGCGGAACACGCCCTCCAGATCGAGTGCCCCGGCCGGCAGCGTACGGTTCGAAAGCACCTCCATCTCCTGAACCTTGGGTATCGATATATCGTGTTCGCTCAGTTCCCTGCTGTCGCTCAGGCCCGGGTTATGCTTGGCAAAAAATCGATACACAGCCTCCCGGCTCAGTTGGTTGAAGTTATGCTTCTCATCGATCTGCACGACTTCAACCTCGTCGCCTTTGCCATACAGATCGTAGATTCGCTTGATTGCCGGGAACTCTTCTTTCGGAACGTTGTGCGTCCAGTCGCCGGTCGCGGAAACCAGCAACATCGGCTTGGGCGCGAACATGGCGGCGATCTCCACGTTGCTGGTGTTGAGCCGCAATCCCGGCGCGTTCTCGCACAGGTCTCCGCCCTGCATGATCGCCGACACCATGTTGACCGGCGACGCAAACTGCAGGCGGTCATCAACCGCGGTCAGCAGAAATGCCTGCGTGCCCCCGCCCGACGCGCCCGTGATCCCCAACCGGCCCGTGTCCACGTCATCCAGCGAGGCCAGGAAGTCGAGGGACCGGATCGAGTCCCAGAGCTGCAGCCCCAGCGGCCCAAACGACCATAGCCGCTGCTCGGCACTGCCAAACCGATGCGGCACCTGGAGCGTGTCGGTATACCCAACCATGTCGTACGCAAAGACGACATATCCCTGCCGCGCGAGGCTGATTCCCAACGAAGGGGCTGAGTAAAGCGGCTCATTCTCCAGGCGTCCATTCGGCCAATGGCCCTGCGGGTTGAGGATGCCCGGATGCTTTGCCTTCCCATTGCGCGGACGATAAAGATTGCCCCCCAGGTAAAACCCGGGCAGCGGCTCGAGCAGAACCTTCTCGATCGTGTAGTCCTTCTCCTCGATCTTCCCGAAAATCTGCGCATGCAGCGGTGTCTTCTCCGGCATCGGAGACAGTCCCGCCGACACGAGGATCTGCTCACGAAGAAACGCCTTGCGCTGCTCCCACTCGTGGAGGCCGCTGAATTGCGGCAAGGGCAGATGGGTATCCGTGGTGACGATTTCAGTGTTGCGCGAATCCTGATCCGGCACAGGCGGGCGTGCCGGCTGGCTCGCCGCATTCAACGCAGCGGCTGCAACCACCATCGCAGACAGCAGAGCGTTGAGAAATGCGCAACAGCTTTTGGATGGAGACATGGGGAAAGAAAGAACGACGCCACCAGCTTACTTCACGCGCCCCCGCCGACGAGCTCAATCATGACTCACTGGCTACATCTTGTAGCGGCCCAGGTCCTCGTCGTTCAGGCCCTCGAGCCAGCCGCGAAGCTGTTCGGTCGTTGGCCCGTCCGGCGGCCCGGACGTATTCAGCTTGGCCGATTGCAGCACCTGTTCGGACACAAAGATCGGGCAGTCGGAGCGCAGAGCCAGCGCAATCGCGTCCGAGGGCCGGGCGTCGATCGTCAGCTGTTCGTCGCCCTGGCGTCAGCCACAGGACGGCAAAAAACGTATCATCCTTAAGCTCATTGATGACAATGCGATCCAGCCGGGCATTCAGATTCTGGATGAGGTTTCGGGTCAGGTCGTGCGTCATGGGCCGCGGGGCCGTCATCTTCTCGATCTCGATGGCGATCGCATTGGCCTCGAATATGCCAACCCAGATCGGCATCACCGTGTCCGACGCGACGTCTTTCAAAACCACAATCGGCATGTTCGTGGCTGGGTCCATCATGAGCCCGCGAATCCGTACCTCGACGTCCATGGTTTCCCCCTTTTGCACCAGGCCGCGGCTTCTCAACATTCAGACCGCTTCCCCTACTAAACTGTTTGGATGCGTCCCGGTGATCCGAACCTGCATGTAGGTTCCAGGAGCCGGCGCAATCGCCTGCGCGCAGATAAAATTCACCGGCTTGTTCTGGCTGCTTCGGCCCGCAGATCTGCCCTCTTGCCGGATTGTTGCCTTCAACCATCACTTCCATAACCTGCCCTAAATGTTTGGCATAATTTGATCTTTGAATCTCGCGCTGCCTGTCGAGCAATACTTGCAGCCGATTCGCCTTCTCCGCCTCGGCGATCGAATCGATCATCACCAGGGCCGGCGTGTTCGGCCGTGCCGAATACTTGAAACCGAAAACGCAATCGTACTGCACTTCCGCCAGAAGGTCCATCGTCGCGATGAAGTCGTCCCCCGTCTCTCCCGGGAACCCAACAATAATGTCCGTCGAAAGCGAAATCGGCCGCCGCGCCGCCTTCAGCCACGAAATCCTCTCCAGGTACCAGTCCGGCGTGTATTCGCGCGCCATCGCCTTCAGAACCCGCGATGAACCCGACTGAACCGGCAGGTGCACGTGATCGCACAGGGTCGGATAGGCGTCGATGGCCTCCACGATATCCCGGGTAAAGTCGCGCGGATGGCTGGTGGTGAACCGCACCCGGCGAATCCCCGGCACCTGGCCCACCGCCGCCAGCAGCTCGGCAAAGCTCAACTTCCCTTCCGGGTCGCGATAGCTGTTCACGTTCTGGCCCAGCAGCTGAATTTCCGTGTACCCCGCGTCCGCAATCCGCCGCGCCTCCGCAAGAACCGACGTCGAAGTCCGGCTCCGCTCCTTGCCGCGCGTATAGGGCACCACGCAATAAGCGCAGAACTTGTCGCAGCCCTCGATGATCGTGATGTACCCGCGATAGGGATTTTTCCGCGCCGTGAACTCGGTCTCGAACGTCTCCTCGGTCTGGCGGTCGTCGAGCCCCGTAATCCGGTTCTCCCCCGCCTCCAGCCGGCTCAGCATTTCCGGCAGCTTCCGATACGAGGCAGACCCCGACACCAGCGAGACATACGGCGCCCGTTCGAAGATCTTTTCGCCCTCCTGCTGCGCCACGCACCCCAGCACGCCGAAGCGCTTGCCGGCCTTGTGCAGCTTCTTGTAATCGTTCAGGCGGTTAAAGACCTTCTGTTCTGCCTTGTCGCGGATCGAGCAGGTGTTATAGAGGATGAGCCCGGCATCTTCTTCCGACTCCACTTGGCGATAGCCCTCACGTTCGAGTGTGCCAATCACCTTTTCGGAGTCATGGGCATTCATCTGGCACCCGAAGGTCTCAAGATAGAAGGTTTTTTCGGGAGCCATAGCAATCCTGAGTATACCGTGAGCGCTTGGTCGATTCGGGAACCTCGTCGAACTCCGAACCCGCCCCGCCGTTCGCTTCCGGACATACCGCCCCTGAAAGCGGACATTCCCGGCCCCGTCCCGAAAGCAACCCCCTCAGTAGAATGTGCAGCTTGCGCCTTCCGCCCGCTGGCCGTTCACGTGCAACCCCAGATTCAGCAGTTCTTTGGAACGGAGCGACCTCCCTTTTATGCCGATCGAGATTCAGGGTGTTTCCCCGCTCGTGCAGGTCTTCGATATGCCCAGGTCGATCCGGTTCTACCGCGACATGCTCGGGTTTACGGTGACTGGCAAGTCAGACCCCATGTCGGACGATCCCGATGACGTGAATTGGGTCATGTTGCAGTTGTGCGATGCGACTGTCATGCTCAATACCGCCTACGATCCCGACGACGTCCCGGATGCCCCTGAGCCTGGCCGATGGTCCGGCCACCAGGACACCTGCCTCTATTTCGGCTGCCCGGATGTCGATGCCGCCTATCAGTACCTTGTCGCCAAAGGCCTCGATGTGAAACCGCCCAAGGTCGCGTGGTACGGCATGAAGCAGCTTTACCTCACCGATCCCGACGGCTTCGGCCTCTGTTTCCAATGGAAAGCATGACCCGTTCGTCCTCTCGAAGGAGCGTCCGATGAAAACTGTCCTCCAGGATTTGCGCTACGCGTTCAGGCAACTGATCAAGATGCCGGGCTTCACCTTTACCGCCGTCATCTCGCTTGCCCTCGGCATCGGCGCAACGACGGCCGTCTTCAGCGTTGTCTATGCGATCCTCATGGACCCTTACGCTTACAACGCGCCCGATCGCATGATTCACATGCGCTTCATCGCACCCAACGGCGGCACCCGCGGCTTCGGCCTCACCGGCTCACAGTGGCAGGAGTTGCGCAAATCCCCAGTCGTTGAAGACACCTTTATGGAAGACGACTGGAACCTTACCGTCACCGGCAGCGATCTGCCTGAAGACGTGCAGGGCGTCTATCTCACCTCCAATGGCTTCAACTTCCTCGGCGTCAAGCCCACCTTAGGCCGCGGTCTTCAGCCCTCCGACGCCATCGACGGCCAGGATCCCCAGCCCGTTGTCGTCCTCGGCTACAAATTCTGGCAGCGCCACTTCAATTCCGATCCCAGCGTCCTCGGCAAAACCATCCAGCTCGTCCGCAAAAACTACACCGTCGTCGGCGTCGCCGGTTCCCGCTTCACGTGGGGCGATGGCGATGTCTACCTTCCCCTCAAACTCATCAACGACCCCGTCCGCTCCTTCTATGCCGGCATTCGCCTCAAGCCCGGCATCACCCATGCCCAGGCCGACTCCGCCCTTGCTCCGCTCATCCTCCAGTTCGCCAAGGAATCTCCGAAGCACTTTCCGCAAGACCCCGAAAAACTCAAGTTCAAGGTCCGCGGCCTCAACGAAGACTTCATCGAGCAACTCGGCGGAACCCTGTATCTCCTCTTCGGCGCCGTGGCTTTGCTTCTCCTCATCGGATGCGGCAACGTCTCCATCCTGCTTCTCGCCCGCGCCACCGCCCGCCAGCATGAATTCGCCGTCCGCGCCGCCATCGGTGCCACCCGCACCCGCATCATCCGCCAGCTTCTGACTGAAGCCATCCTGCTCTCGCTCACCGGCGCCTGTCTCGGCCTTCTGCTCGCCTACAAAACCGTCTCCATCATCGTCGCCAATCTCCCCGAATTCTCCTTCCCCCATGAAGCCGCCATCTCCATCAACATCCCGGTCCTGATCTTCTGCATCGCCATCGCCCTGGGCACTGGAATCCTCTTCGGCCTCGCCCCCGCCTGGAACCTCTCCCGCCCTGAAGTCAACCAGGTCATGCAGTCCAACACCCGCAAAACCACCAGCAGCGTCCGGGGGCGCAGAACCCACAGCATCCTCATCGGCGGCCAGATCGCCCTCACCCTCCTCATGCTCGCCGGTGCCGGCGCCGCCATCGAAGGCTTCCTCAAGGTCGCCCACACCAACCTCGGCTACGATCCCCACAACGTCATGTCCGTCGGCATTCCCATCCACGACGGCACCTACAAAACCTGGCCCGAGCGCGCCGCCTACTTCGAACAGCTCCACGACAAGGCCGCCCAGATTCCCGGCGTCTCCATGGCCGCCATCTCCAGCAACGCCACCCCTCCCGACAACGGCTTCAACACCAAGTTTGAAATCCTCGGCAAGCCCGTCCGGCCAGGACCAGTCCTTCCGCTTCAACATGGTCAGCCGCGAATACTTCCCCATCCTGCGCGTTCCTCTCGTCGCCGGCCGCATCTGGGATCACGATGAAGAGCATCGCGGCGCACCCGTCATCCTCATCAATCAAACCTTCGCCAAGCGCTACTTCCCCAATGAGAATGCCGTCGGCCATTCCCTCAAGGTGCCGGAAGTCGTTGCCCAGCCCCCGTATCTCCTCACCGCTCCCGGCAGCGAAGGCTGGCTCCTCATCGTCGGCGTCATGGCCGACAAGCTCGACGACGGCCTGTCCAAGCCCGTCGCTCCTGAAGCCTTCGTCCCCTACACCATGGCCATGACCATGTACACCCAGATATTGGTCCGCTCCCCCGGATCGCCCCTCCCGCTCGTCCACACCGTCCGCGCCACGGTCAACTCCATCGACCACGATCAGCAGACCAACGGCGATGTCCGCGATCTCGAGCATTGGATCACCCGCCTGCCTGAATACGCACGCGGCCAACTCGTGTCCTGGCTCTTCGGCGCCTTTGCGGCCCTTGCCCTGGCCCTCGCCGCCGTCGGCCTCTACAGCGTCGTCTCCTACACCGCAGCCCAGCGCACGAATGAATTCGGCATCCGCATCGCCCTCGGCGCCGGGCGTAATCACGTCCTCGCCATCGTCTTCCGCTCCACCGTCCTCAGCGTCGGAGGCGGAATCCTCGCCGGCCTCATCCTCACCTTCGCCCTCAACAAGGTGATGGCCACCTGGGCCACGGAAAGCTCCCGCGATCCCCTGCTCCTGTTCGCCGCTACCTGCGTCTTGTCTCTCGTAGCGACCATCGCCTGCGCCCTTCCCGCCTGGCGCGCCTCTGGTATCGACCCCATGAAGGCCATTCGATATGAGTAAGTAGGGCCATCCTTCCCGTCGAAGGAGCATCCCATGCGAACTGTTCTCCAGGATGTGCGTTACGCCTTCCGGCAGCGATCAGTTTTTGCCGGGGTGCACGTTCACGGCGGTGATCCACGCTGGCGCCGGAATCGGCGCCCCGAACCCGCATTGACCTCTCACAACCCCAAGCGTCATCCACACTCACTCCGCCCGAAGCAGGCTCACCGGATTGGTCCGCAGAGCGCGCACCACCGCCGGAGCCACCGCCATTATCACTGCCAGTCCCATGGCAAGACAGGGAGTCACCACCATACTCGAATCGGAAGCCTTCGCCTGGTACAAGAGTGACTCAATAAATAGCGTCGAAATCAACCCCGCCCGAGACCGGCGATCGATCCCAGCGTGACCGCATACAGGGTCGCCCCTACCACCGGGCGGATAATGTCGCCTGGCTGGGCGCCAGAGCCATGCGGATCCCAATTTCGCGCTGCCGCTGAATGACCGAGTAGATGAGCACACCGTAGAGACCAATGCCCGCGAGCACCCATGCCACAACCGCGAAAAAGAGAGCCGAGCGTCGCGAGCAGGCGTTCGCGAATGGTCTGTCCTTCGTTCAGTTCCTGCTGCGTCCGCACATTGCTCACGTGAAACTCAGGACGCGCTCGGGCCACCTCCGCGCGAAGCTGCGAACTGAGCGCCACCGGGTTCGGCGAAGCGGTGCGGACAATGAACGTCCCTTCGCTCAGCGACGTCATTTGGCCCGTCGGATCGCGGTGGTGCAGTGGAACGAAAACCACCGGCAGCATGTTCCGGATGCTGCTGTAATAAGCGTCCCTTACAACCCCTAACACCGTCATGCGCTCGCGGGAGCCATCGTCCGAGGCTTTTTCAAACGATCGTCCAACCGGATGTTCATCCTGAAGGAATTTCCGCGCGAACGTTTCATTCACGATTGCGCCCTGGCCATACAAGTCGCTCTCGCGAAAATCCCTGCCCTCCAGCAGGGGAATCTTCATCGTCTCCAGCCAGCCGGGCGACACATTCAGGAAGTATGCGAGATCCACGCTGGCCGGCCCGCCGTTCACCGAAATCGAATCGTTCCACCCAATGCCCTTGAGCAGGGGCCATCCCGATTGAGACACGCGCTCTACACCGGGAACTCCGCGCAGATGATCCGCGACCTGGTCCCAATAGTTTGAGGGCTGGGCCGGCCGGCTCGTAGTCTCGAGCAACAGCAACCGGTGGGCCGAAAATCCGGTAGGCTTGTTCGCAAGGCGTTCGAAGCTGGCCACAAACAATCCCGCGACAAACACCACAAGAAAACAGAACGACACCTGCGCCGCGATCATGCCCATCAGGCGCTGCCGCGCATGCGGTTCCTCGCCGCCCTTGAGCGCGTTCAGCGGCCTCACTGAGGACGCACGCAACGCAGGCAGCAGGCCAAAGAGAAGAACCACTCCCGTGATCAGAGCCATCCCAAATCCCAGGACCCTCCAATCGGCCGGCAAAATCAGGCGCGCGGCATGTCTTGGCCAGCACGGCGACCTTGCCGGCTGCGTCGGAGTAGAGCGCTCCTGCCGCCGATGCCTCCGCCGTGTTGTCCACCGCAAGCCCGCCCACAGTCCATAGCCACGGTCGCTCAGGTGCAGTGTGTGGCCGATCAATGGAAAGAAAAACAAGAGATGGCACCCAGGGCAAGAATCGCGGCGATCGCGTACGAGGAGTCTTCTTCGTCGGCATCTATGGCGCCCTGTGTCGCAATGATGGCGGACACTCCGCAGATGGAAGATCCCACTGCCAGCAGTGTTATGAGTTTCGGACGGAGTTTGAATGCGCGCCCCAGCAGGTCATGAAGATCAGCGACAGCGTGATCTCAACGAAACAAGGCCCAGCGAGATGCCGCCAGACGCAGAACATCGCCCACCAGAAATCGCGCGCCTAACAACACGATGCCGGTCTTGAGCCAGAACTCATAGGTCGCCACCCCGGCGCGGAAAACGTGGCACACCCACGGTATTCGAAATCACCAGGCCGATGAGGATGGCCCAGAGAACATACTCGATGTTCGGGAGGACCAGATGGTGTGCCTTTCCGTAGCGGGCGACGGACTGTTCGATGAACTTGCCCGCGTAGCCCACCGCGGCGAGCAGAAGCACTCCGGGCAGGAGTGCCGGAGAGCGGCCGGTAGCGGAAACCGCGCGCGGTTGCGGCAAAGCAATAGAGTCAGCCATTGTGTCTTCTCCTTCTCGTAAGCACTTACCACGGAATGGCCTTGAGGATCCCGGTGCGAATGTGTACGACCGTCAATAACGCGATGATTACAGCCCACGTATCGACGAGAGATGCGCGACTTGGAGGAACAGGAGAGTGCGACATGCGCGTGAAACTCCTATGGAAATGTTGGAGAGGAGGATCAAAGGTCCGAGGAACGGACCCGCAAATCGAAGATCAGCGACAACAACAGGCGGAGAGCCTGAACGCCGTAGAGGAGGGGGCGGATTGGACGCAGCGTTTCATCGCTTGCATTCTTTTTTAGCATCGGTTGGAGGAAATGGCAAGAGAGCACTGCAAATGTCCAGTTAGAGCGCCGGAGAAAAACAGTCAAAGTACTCCGATATGAAGATAGGCGATAAGCCCATTCATCTGCTCCTCAGTGAATCGCCCGGTAAAACTCGGCATCATTCCCTTGCCTGCCAGCACCACGCGCCGCACTTCGGCATCAGTTGCCGCCGCGCCGCTGGGCAATGTGGACCGTTTGAAGACACCATGCAGATTGGGTGGAATCTTCTTGAGAGCCAGATCGTTCTCCTCGTGGCAGTGCGCGCAGCGGACTGCGTAGAGATGCTTGCCCTCGGCCTGTTGTGCCGTGAGCGCGGAGTCGACTGGCATCCAGACACTAATGCAGTGCCTGCGAAGATACCCAATCCGGCCGCCACCCAGACGCAAAGCCGAGAGCGAGCTTTCAGTTGGACAACCTCTACTTCTCGATGATTCCGCAGGCGACGCGATCGCCGGAATTCCCTGACGGATCGGACGTCAGGTCGTCGGCCTTGGCGTGAATGACCAGGGATGTACCGCCTTCATGAAAGAGCGAATTGGCCCCGTCGCCGAGTGTGACGCCGCTGACCGTGAAAGACGCATCGCCCTTTCCCTTGTCGGTCACGGTCAGGTTCTGCAGATCACCGAGGTGCGGATGAGGATCTTGGGTGTTATGGATGCCGTGATGGGCGCTGGTAGGGTTAAAGTGGCCGCCGGCGGAAGCAAACGCCGGCCCTTCGCATTTCCCCACATTGTGGATGTGAATGCCATGGTCACCAGGGGTCAGCTTCGAAACCTTGACGGCGATTTTGACTCCATCAGCCGTGGATGTGATCTTCGCAGACCCAATTTCTTTTCCTTGCGCGTCCATAATTTTTGCGTGAGCTGATTTAGAGGCCGCATGAGCCAAAGGGATAGATGCGGCGAAACACATGATCCGGGGAATCACAAGAAGCTTTCGAAAGCGCACAGCATTTCCTCCTTCAAAGAGTCTATAGGTTCTGACCGGCGGAATGGTATCAGACGCACGACTCCTGGAAATTAACACCGGTCCAAAGTCCGTTCTTCAAGACTCATCCCGCCTCTTCCAATGCGCACCGGAGGAGCGATTTGAACTATTGTGTCATTGCTGGAGGAGGTCCGGGTTATGCAGCAAGCTTCCTGAATGGGACGGTTGTTGGCAAACTAAAGGCTCCTGGATTACAAATCACGGCCTGGCAAGTCTCGAGTTGATCCTCGGGTCCGGTGCCCTCGGCTATTCTGAATCCATGATGCTCCCCGCACCGGCCCAGATCCATGAAGCACAATCCATCATCTACCGCTACATGGCCGCCACGCCGCAGTACACGTGGCCGCTCATCAACCAGCGGCTGGGCGGCGAAGTCTGGGTAAAGCATGAAAATCACACTTCCCTGGGCGCATTCAAAATCCGCGGCGCATTGGTCTACGTGAATTGGCTCAAGCAGACCCAACCGGACCTGGCCGGCGTGGTCGCCGCTACCCGCGGCAATCACGGCCAGGGAGTAGCCCTGGCCGCCCGCCTTACCGGTCTCCGCGCCGTGATTGTCGTGCCCCACGGCAACAGCAAAGAAAAGAACCAGGCCATGATCGCGCAGGGCGCGGAACTCATCGAACACGGCCACGATTTTCAGGAATCGCTTGAATACGCTCGCATCCTCGCGGCCGAGCGCAAATTAGCCATGATCGACAGCTTCCACGAGCGCCTCGTGATGGGCACCGCCACCTATGCCATGGAGTTCTTTCAAGCCGCTCCGCCGCTCGATCGAATCTATGTTCCCATCGGACTTGGTTCGTCCATCTGCGGCGTTTCCGCGGCCCGCAATGCCCTCGCGCTGAAGACGGAAATCATCGGCGTTGTCTCCTCCGCATCCCCTTCGTATGCGCTTAGCTTTGCGCAGCGGAAGATCGTCGAGGCTCCCGCACAGACCTTGCTTGCCGACGGCCTCGCCTGCCGCCTGCCTGCCGCCAAGGCCATGGAAGTCATCTGGGCCAACGTTGCCCGCATCGTCGAAGTCTCCGACGCCGAGATCGCCGCCGCCATGCGCTTCTATTTCCAGGACACGCACAACGTGGCGGAAGGTGCGGGCGCAGCCCCGTTGGCAGCAGCCATCCTCGATCGGCATCAAAATAAACACAAGCGCATTGGTCTCGTGCTCACCGGGGCCAACGTTGACCTTGAGCTTTACAACGGGGTCCTTTCCGGAGCCTATTGAAATCTATCGTGCAATTCCAGGAACGGTGATGAAAGCGCATTCCGAAACACTCACTCCGCTGGCACATTCCGCGCAGAACCGCTGTTTCGGCTGCGGCACTGCGAACCCCACCGGGCTTCGTCTCGAGTTCATGCTTGCCCAGGACGGCACCGTGGTTTGCCTGGCCTCGATTCCCGAAACCTTCGAGGGTCCGCGCGGCTTTGTCCACGGCGGCATCATCGCCACCCTGCTCGACGAAACCATGAGCAAAGCCGTCCGCTCGCATAACCTGGTCGCCATGACCCGCCACATGGAAGTCGACTACAAACTCCCCGTTCCCTCCGGCGCGCCCATCCGGCTCGAGGGCCGCGTCTATCATCACGAAGGCCGCAAGCACTGGGCGGAAGCCAAAATCCTCAACGACAAGGGAACTCTCCTCGCCCACGGCAAAGGCCTGTTCATCGAGGTCCGCCCTCGTGTCCAGGCAGCTCCGACAGCCGAGCCCGCACCGCAAGAATGAGTGACTCGGCATCATTCATGACCCGGGTGCTCGCCCTCGCCTTTCTCGTGAATCTTTGCGCGGCGCAAGAACCTGCGCCCCCGCAGCCAGAGATAATTGCACCCAACCTGTCGCGCCTCGAAGGCGTCGATGCCAGCTCCGGCATTCACTATGTGCGGCTCATCCTTTCCCTCCCGCCGGTCGAAACTTCCACCCAGGCTCCGCCGCGTTTCATCTTGGAATGCACCGAAAGCAAAGGCAAGCGCGACCTGGCGTGGTTTGTCAGTTTCGGCGGCGTAACGGGCGTAAATTTCACTCCACCTTTTCGAGCTACTCAGGCTGAGCCATTCCCGCCCCGCAATCCCAGCGCCAATCTCAGGATGACCTTCGAGGGATACATGAAGTGGAAACCATACGTCAGGTCCTGGGAGGTTTTGCCCTCGGGCGAACTGCGTTATCGCAATCCCGGCCTCGAGAGCCCTAACATGGACGGCCCGCGCTTCTTTCTTCCATACCTCAATTCCCTTCCCGGTTTGCGGATCGGTTATGCGAAGCGATCCGTTGCAGACCCGCCCGATCTCCTGTTTCAAACACGGACCATGCTCGACGAGTTGAAGAAGAATCCTGCCTGCCAACCTTGATCCGCGCTGCCTCTTTCAACTCTTCGGCATCATCCAGCCCGTCTGCCGCGTCCCCCTCGCATACCACGCGCACAGCAGCAAAAAAACCGCCCCCGCCGCATACGACAGCGCGAACGCCGGCGCAGTTCCCCATCCGATGCGTCCTTCAATCCCCGCGCTCGTGAGCGCATATGCGTGAATGATTCCGAAAGCCGCCAGCAGCGCGGCGGCCGAAATCCAGCCTGCCGCCTGCACAAACTTGCGCTCGATCACCAGCGCCATCACCGCCGCCCACAGCATTGATGTCAGCAGAGCGCCCTGCCCCAGCGCCAGCAGGCCCGCCAAAGCCAGT
Source organism: uncultured Acidobacteriota bacterium (assembly GCA_963812485.1). Lineage (GTDB taxonomy): Bacteria > Acidobacteriota > Terriglobia > Terriglobales > Acidobacteriaceae > Telmatobacter. The sequence goes on along the minus strand of CAWEVD010000007.1, from coordinate 98,460 downwards.
TCTGTTCCCATGCGCGGCACAACTTCCGCCAGTGAACTGCCCGCCTTGCGCGCCACAGTATCCGCGATCCCGGCTGCCCACTGCGCCAGCATCGGAACCAGGCCAAGCGCCACGGCGATGGATTGCACCCGCGGCACCTCCACGAACGCCTGCCCCACCGTCACCAGTCCAAACCACACGATCACCGGTCCCGCCACTTCGAGCGGCACCACGCGCAGCACCAGCGGAAGCAATCCGGTCGTGCACAGAACCAGCGTCACCACCCCATTGAGCGCCGAGTAGCCCGACCGCGCTCCATTCCCCTTGTGCGCCGCGTGGCCTACATAGAGCGTGGTCGGGAACGGGCTTCCCAGCGCCGCCGCCGCCAGCGTCCCCAATCCGTTCATCAGCAGTGAAGGCGTGGTCCGGTAGTCATCTCCGGCAATCTTCACGCTCTCCAGGATCTGCAGCGACGCCAGTGTATCGAGCGAGGCCAGCGGCAGGATCACCGCAAGATAACTCCACCACTCGCGGTGCGTCAGCAAAGGCAGCAGGTTGACCGCATGCGGAAGATAAATTCCCGGCGCAGCGTTCAACGCGGCGGCCGGTTCATACACGTGCAGCCATCGCAGCACCGCCACCAGAAATGCGCCCAGCCCGATCGCGACCAGCGCGGGAGGAATCCTCAGGGGCAGCCGCAGCCGCGATCCATAGAGCGTAAACAGCACCAGCATCGGCAACAGCGCGATCGCTGCCCGATCGAATACGCCAAAAATGAATCCGAGGCACAGATACGCCAATGCGAGCCCGGCCAGCGGGCACAGCAGGGCCGCCCGCGGTGTGTGGCGCCGCAGCCAGTCGGTGCAGAATGCGCCCGCTGTCTGCACCACTCCGCTGATTAAGCTCGCAAACACGCCTGCCTGCCACGCCATCGTTCCAGAATGCGTGCGCGCATACACCGGCCCCATGATGAGAAACACATAAGCAAAGATCGTCGGCGTGTTCACTCCGAATGGAATCGCCGTCACATCGTCGCGTCCGCTCTTTGCCGCCAGCCGTCGTGCCTGCCACGCATAAAACAGGTTTCCCGCCAGCACCGAGAAGGCCACGCCCGGCAACACGCGCGTAGTCACAAATGCGGCAGAAAATCCGCACACCGGGGCCAGCCCCACGATCAGCAGAAGGTCCGGAAATCCCGAAAAGAACAGTCCGAAGAATCCGTCCACATCACCGGACGTAAACCACGGAAGACGACGGGCCGCCGGAGCAATGACCGAAGCGCTATTTCCTTTCATGCCGTCCCGTACGTCAAGCCGATTGCGCGCAGCCATTTCCGGTACGCGATCGCCATTCGATCCGAACGCAGGTGCAATTCGGCCTGCAGGTCCAGCGGCAGCAACTCGGGCCGCTGCGATTCGACGATGACACGATCCTGCTCACTTACATGATCCTGAAATCGCAACAACTCCTCATCCGCAATCTCATGCCCGTAGTTCAGGCTCATCACCAGCCGCGACTCGCACGTGTCCTCATCCACAGGCGCCACTTGCGCCAGGATCCCGAATCGCTGCTCGCCATGCGACTTCACGAATCCCGCCGTGAGCGGCCCCGCAACCCAATAGTGATAATTCACCAGGGCCGCTTCTCCCGTGCCATCGGGATCAGGCTGCCAGATGCGGATCTTCTTTGCTTCCGGACCGCGCTCGCTTCCTCCCGCGGTCACTTCGTAGTCCTCCACTTCGCCGCGCTGGGGATCACCAAGCAGCCCCGCATGCACAAATCCGAGATGCGCCACATCGAGCAGGTTTTCGATCACCCGCGGTCCCTTGGCGCGAAAGCGATACGGCCCCGCAAGCACGGTGCGGAATCCCTCTTCTTCAGCCAACGCAAATTCCGGCAACGCCTCGCGTGGCTCGCCGAGCGCAACCCACGCCACTCCATACCGCTCGCGAACTGCAAAGGTCTCGGCATGCGCCTTGCCGGGCGGCGTCAGCTCCGGTTGCGCTGGAATCCGCACGCACTCCCCGGTCGGCGCATACTCCCACGCGTGATAAGGACACACCAGGCAATCCCGGCTAGCCCCAGCCTGCGCTTCATCTCCGCGCCGCACCGTTCCCAGCGACAGCCGCGCCCCGCGATGAACACAGAGATCACGCCAGCAGTGCAGCCCTTCCGACGAACGCCACAGCACCAGGTCGATACCCATCAGCCGCCGCGCGATCGTCTGGCCCGGTTCAACCTCGCGCGACCAGGCCACCGCCATCCACTCGCGCCTCAGCAGCGGATCGCACAACATGGAATCCTGCGACGCCATTGGTTCGGACAACAAAATCAGCTGGCTCCCATCAAACATTTGCTGTGATAATCGGCCCGGAGTGAAGCTAGTGTACACGCTTCATCGACTCAACCCCACAAACTAGGCGCCCCGCTCGACGCAATTCTTCGCGTGCCGAGCGGGGCGCCTGCTCATGATCTTTTTGAAGAAGTGGTCAAGTCAGAGTCAGTGGATCATGTTGATGGTTTCCTGCGTTACGGTATCGAAGGTCGTTATCGCCTTGGAGTTGGCCTCAAATGCGCGCTGCGCAATGATCAGGTTTGAAAACTCGGCCGAGATGTTCACGTTCGATGCCTCCAGCGCTCCGCCCACCATGGTTCCGAGGCCGGCTGTTCCGGATGTCCCGATGGTCGCCGTGCCGCTGGCCAGTGTGGTTGCATAATCGCCATCGCCAAGCGCCTTCAGGCCCTGAAGATTGACCACGTTTCCCAGCGCCAGCTGCGCCACATTGAGCTTCTGCCCATTCGAGAAAGTCGCAGTCACCGTCCCGTTGGAGCCGATCGAAAACCCCGAATAACCGCCGCTCGCATAGCCGTTTTGAGTCGTCGAGGCCACCGCGGAGGTCTGGTCGATCTGGCTTATCGTCGACTTTCCATTGCTTCCGTACAGGTCCCATGTCATGTTCAGGGTCGCGGCTCCGTCCGAAAGTCCCGCGAACGAAATGCCCGCCACGTTGGATGCCGGGCTGACAAGGTTGCCGTTGGCGTCGAACGCCATCGCCCCGGTTGCATTCGCTGAAGCAATCGGATCCTGGATCACCGCGCCAGTCGCAGAGACATTGGCGCCCGAAATACTCAACTGGCCCGCGGCCGTGGCCGTCACCGTAACCCCGACAATCCCCGCCGCATTCACCGCATTCTGCAGCGCCGTTGCATAGGCGCCGACGGTTTCGCCGGCCGCCACCACTGGAGCCGTGATCGTTCCGGTAGCCGCGGCCGTCGGTCCGGTGATGGTGAGGTTGGTCCCCGGATCGACCGTTGCCAGCGCGCCGCCGCTCGAACCGAAGTTGTAGTTGATCGTGGTCACGCCCGCTGCCACGCTCGAGTTTGAAGTCAGCGTATCCGGCATCGAGATGCTGTAACTCCATGCATTGTTTCCGGTCTTGGTGTACGTGACGGTGGCCTCGTAGGCATTACCCAGCGTATCAAAAACCTTTACTGACCCCGTGGTGCTTGCGCCGATCGCCGATTCAGAATCCAGCGTCGCGTTCATGCCAAAGCTGGTCGTTGCCTGCGGCGGCTGCACCTGGCTCTTCGGAATATTGACCGGCGTCAGCGGGGCGTTGGTATTCACCACGCCATTCACAGCCGGATATCCCATGACACTCAGTCCGTTGGCCGTGATCAGGTTGCCGCTCGAATCGGTTGAGAAGTTGCCTGCCCGTGTCAGGTATTGGCTGTCGCCGTTGGCCACCACGAAAAAGCCATCGCCCTGTAGCGCCACGTCCGTATCAACGCCGGTCGAATTGGGAGACCCGGTCGAAAAATCCGTTTCGATTGAAGCGACCTGCGTACCCGACCCCCGCTGGATCGGATCGCCCGATCCGGTTGAACCGATCTGCTGATAAAAGAGATCGGAAAAATTGACCGACTGCGACTTGAACCCGGTGGTATTCATGTTCGCCAGATCATTGGCGATCGTGTTCAGGGCAGTCGAATCGCTGGTGAGCCCTGTCAGCGGAATATAAAAGCTTGCCATGTTCAATCTCCTCTTGCCTCTTCGTCTCGATCAATTTTCTGAATCTGGGTGCTCCATTCCAGGCGCGTCTTCTTGCGCCTGGGTTGGGAGAACGCGAATGTTCATAGATGGAGTTGTGCTCTTGAACTCATTTGTAGCCACTCAACGCCTGGGCCACGCGGCGCTGCCGGCAGCCATACGTGGAACGCCGAGATTGCCTGCCGCCACTGGGCCTGTTTTGCTGTGACTGATATTTTCGGCTGGCGCTCGATATGCCTGTTGTTTTTCGAGCTGAACTGGCCGGCGCAGAAGCACCTGCACCGCTTTTCACCGCATGCGGCGAACTCACAGCGTGCCCGGTCACCGAATCCCCGGAGGCAGTCCCCGCCTCCCAGTGCGGTGGATAGATTCTGGTTAATGTCGATCAACTGCTCCAGGCTGTTCACCTGCACAAGCTGGTTTATGTACTCGTTGGGATCCGTGTTCGCGGCGGGGTCCTGGTTTTTCATTTCGGTTACCAGCAAAGTCAGAAAGTCATTGGCCGATACGTGGACGCATCACCGGCGGAGGTTCCGCTTGCGCTTTGCGTGGTGCCCATCGGCCTGGCATTCGCGAGCCGATTCAGTGCCCCGGCCGCGTGATTCAATAATCCTGCTATCACTGTCATCTCCCCCTCCATCCTGTTTGTCGATCGTCTCTTCCGGCGCGTTTGTCGCCGTTTCGAAATCGGGGTGCGTCCCACTATGCCATCACAGAGACATAGGTTCCGGCTCTCCTGATCGCTGATTCCTCGGAACCAATGTTTCTATTTCGGGTCCTGCTTCTCTTGCAGCGCTTCCCGGAAATGAATCGCTCCCCCGGCCTGTCGGCGCCATGTTCCTCCCCCCGCCCTCGTCTCGCCCGCTTCCCCGCCCGCGCTGTTTCCCTGTTTCGTTGCCGCTCCTAACGCCCGTCTTGCGGCCCCGGCCATAGTCGCGGTCGCATGCGGTCCATGCTGCTCTGAGAGAAATGCATTCAGCCCGCTCAGATGCGTGCCCAGCACTTGCGCCGCTTCCGCCGAGCCTGGAAGCAGAGCCGCATGCACAGCCGCCGCCACTGCTTTCCGCCCGCACACCCACCCATCCCAGGTTCGGATCGAGATAACCGGCCTCCGCGCGATGGGCCCCAGCCTGCACCCAGTGAATGGATCGCGCTGCCCCCTCCGCATCCAGCCTGCCGAACTATCCTCGCCGGTCAGCCCGTTCGCGTCGTTCCCGGCCGCGTGCGCGGTGTCGACCCTCCTCCGTGCGTTCCTCTTGCTTCCCCGATTTCCGCCAGGTCGCGGACCAGCAGCGGGCCTGGCTGTATCCTGCGTTGCCGTGACCGAGAATTCCCGCTCCTCCGCAGGTTCGCCGCTCAGTCTGGTGTGCGCCGGCCTCTCCGCACCGCGCACAGGCGAAGATTCGACACTCCCCCGCCTCTCAAGCACTCCGGCGCCCGGCCGGTAAGGCTCGGTCGCCGCCGGCTGCGAATCGTTGAATTCGCCGCGACCGCATTTGCGATCGCCGCTTCCGTCGCAGCAGCACGGGTTGGCGCACAGCCGGCAAAGAATCGTTCAATCCAGACCGGTTTTTGCCGGACCCGGTTTGACCGCGCCGCGGTGCCGTCGAGCTTGACTTCCTCCTCATGAACCAGCGCGCGTCCTTGCCGTTCCTAATTCTCCGCCGGTTTCATCTGCAGGACCATTCATCGGAATGCTTCCGGCCCCGGCGCCCGTCCTGGTACCTTCAACGAGGCTTTCGGCCATCGCCTCTCCGTCGACCGAGGAGGTGGAGAGCATCCGCCTCGCATGAGCTCGGGGTCTCCGAAGCGAACGATTTTCACGCTGCGCCGGGAACCTCTGCGCAGATCGCCTCGAGAAACAGCGATTCGGGCGTTGAAACCGCGATGAGTTGAAATTCCGATCCCGACGCCGATCGACCCCCGCGAGTCGCGGATGGTTTCTTCTGTTCATCACCCTTTCGGCTTTCGTGTGCTTGCGCGGTAGCCTTGGAAGAGCGCCCGTGACCTTCTTGTCCGCCGGAAAATATTTTGGGCCTCTGGCCCTTCGCGAGGCGCCGACCTTGTCTCCCCGGCTTTGTGCTTCGACCCCGACGCTCGACTCGAGCTCATGACGCCGCCAGGAGCCGGCATCTCAACGATGGAGCGGAGACCGCATCCGACTAGCTTCCCTTCCCAAGGATTCTGACCTGACTTCAGGCCCAGCGCTTCGATGAACTGGTGCCAGCTGGATAAAGCTGCCCTCCGAATCCCCCGAAGCCGGGCTAGTGGTGCCCACCGATCCATCGACGGTGGCACCCGATCCCAAGGCCGCCGTTCCTGATGCTTCGGCCCCACACCCGGAAATGTATTCTGGTCCGATCTGAACCCCGACGCTCATGCAGGGATAGAATGCAGAAGGCGTGCCAAAGATGATGAGGATGGTTAGAAGGTTGTCACAATCGGGACTCAAAGTTCCCACTCCGGAGCGTCCACCCGCCTAGGGTGATACCTCTCAAGTCCTCTCTGTCTTCGACGCCGAAACATCCGCCTGCTTTGGGAGCCGCGCTCTGCGGTGGGCTTGTCTTGATCCTATTCCGCTCGGACATTTTCGTTGTTTACCGGATCCGTGCCAGTCATCGAGAGCTCGCTGTCTGCGCCGGTTCGATTCGACCGCATCCTCGCCGCCTCGCTCTCGTTGACCAGCGTTTCGGCCTGTCTCCGTTCGACGCGCTTCTCGAGATAGTTCTCGCGCAACCGCATCGCTTGGCTTCCGACCAGCGATGCGCGGCGCCAGCAGCCCGGCCTGTCCCTGCGCGACCGTCACCTCCACCAGACCGGCCTGGCGATCAGCACAGTTCTCCCGACAGCACACTCTGCCCCGACCCATCCGCGGCCCGCCGCTCCGCTTCCCGGCCGCATCCCGGGCGCGTCCAGTTTGCGCAATTCCCCCACCGCTGATTCGAGAGCCAGCCGATGCTGTTCTTCTTCGATCGCGCGAACGCGCAGAAGCCGCTGCAATGCCTTGGAAACGCCCATGGTCACACCCCCGACGCCAGGCTCGCGAGGCGGCGCAACGAATCGACAATGCCAACCCGTTCCTGCGCGTCCTGGGTCATGAAGGCGCGCAGGACTCCCCGCGCCCGCAGGGCTCGGTCAAGATCGGGATCGGATCCCGCCTTGTAAGCTCCGATGCGCACCAGGTCCTCTGACTTCGCGTACACTGCCATCAGCCTGCGTATCAATGCAGCCTGTTCGCGATGCGCGGGCTCACTCACGGCTGGCATCAGGCGGCTGATCGAGTCCAGCACCTCGATGGGCGGATACCACCCTTCCGACGCCAGCGCGCGCGATAACATCAGGTGCCCATCCAGTAGCGAACGCACCGCATCCACCAGCGGGTCCTGTTGATCGTCGCCCTTCCATCAGCACGGTATAAAACGCAGTGATCGAGCCGCTACGAAACTGCCCAGTTCGCTCCACCAGCCGCGCGAGCCGCGTGAAGACGGAAGGCGTATATCCTTTCGCGGTCGGCGGCTCTCCCGCAGCCAATCCAATTTCTCGTGCCGCCATGGCAAACCGCGTCAGCGAATCCAGCACCAGCAGCACATGTTTTCCTTGCGCGGCGAAGAACTCGGCAACCGTGGTCGCAGCCAGAGCCGCCCTCATGCGCAGCAACGGTGACTGGTCCGACGTCGAGACCACCACGACCGACCGCGAACGACCTTGTTCCCCGAGCGCGTCTTCCAGGAATTCGCCAACCTCGCGCCCCCGCTCGCCTACCAGCCCCACTACGGTCACATCGGCCTCGGTGTTGCGCGTCATCATGCCGATCAGCGTACTCTTGCCTACTCCCGATCCGCCAAAGATACCCACCCGCTGGCCCTCGCCCGTGGTCAGCAGCGCGTCCACGACGCGAATGCCGGTGCCCAGCGGCGTTCTGATCGGCGCCCTGTCCAGCGGCGACCGCACGCGTCCGTCAAGAATGAAACCGGCCGTGCGCGCGGCACGGGGCCGCCATCGATCGGCTCGCCCAGCGCGTTCAATACCCGGCCCATCAGCGCTGGCCCCACCTCGATTTCCGGATGGACCCCGAGCGCCGAAACCCGGTCTCCATAACGAATTCCCTCGGTTGTCTCCACCGGCATCGAGAGTAGGTGCGCACCCCGGAAGCCGATCACCTCTGCCAGGTGCGGCCGGCCAGACTGGTCGGTAATCTCGCAGCACTCCCCAACCGACGCTAGCGGACCAGCTGACTCGATTGTCTGGCCAACCGACTCGACTACCTCTCCCCGCCAATACCAGGGTTGTCCTCGATCGAGCCGGGCGAAGTAGCCTGACAATAATCCGGTCATTCGGCCATGTCCTCGGAAACCGCCGCTGCCCTCGCAACGGTTGCCGTCGGGATGCTTCCGGGGCGATCAAAGAACCCGTGTTCGATCTCCCCCAACTGCGCACGCACTCCCAGATCGACCGAGCCAAGCTCCGTCTCTATCGCGCAATCGCCCAGCCGCATCCCTTCTCCGGCCACTACCATCGGTTTCTTAGCCAGGTTCGGCAGATGCGCGATCGTGTCCGCCCAGAGTTCCAAGTCCGCAGCCGGCACCCGTAATCGAACCTGGGTGGTGGCGGACAACTGCCCCAATGCCACCCGAACCGCTCCCGTCAACAGCAGTGGATCCATATGAGCCTCACGGCGCAGAATGCGCGCTGCCACCGCCAGCGCCAGTTTCACCACTTCATGCTCCACGGCTTCGAAGTATCGGCATCGCTCGGCACGAAAATTTTCCACAAACCGAGCCGCCTTTCCTCGATGCGCAGCTTGTCCCGCGCACCGGTTCGCAGCCTGCGCCTGATTTCAGCCGCTCGTCCTTCCTGAACGCCCCGTTCCCTGCCGGCCTCGAAACTCCGCCGCACTTCCTCGGCCAGGCGCGCTTCCCAGCCGGCCGTCGTTCGTTTCCGCAATCGCTTGCGCCATCCGGTTCCCACCGGCGATCTCTTCGCCTTGCTCGGCCGTCTCTTCCAGTCCTCCCCACACGACGGCGGCGGGGGTTCAGCGTGGCCGGATAGGTGAAGATCTCGATTCCGGCCCCGCCTTTCACGGTCTGTCGTACGCTCTGTCGCAGGCCTCTCCCACCCGCTGTCCTCGTCAGGCCAGCATTTCGTCTCCCGTTTCCAGTTTCAGGATCACCTTGCCCTCGGCCTCCAGCCGTCGCGCCAGGTTGAGAATCTCCTGTTGCGCCTGCGCCACCTCGCGCGAACGCACCGGACCCAGTACCTCCATGTCTTCCTTTAACATCTCTACCGCCCGTGAACTCATCGACTTGAAAATCTGCGCCCGCAATTCTTCGTTGGCGCCGCGCAGCGCCAGCGCCAGTTGCCGCTTGTCCACCCCCGAAACAATCTCGCGAATGGTGGCCGCGGGCACTGTCACCAGGTCCTCGAATGTGAACATCAGGTTGCGGATGTTCAGCGCCAGTTCGGGCTGCTGTCCTCGATCGTTTCCAGAATCTTCTTCGACTCCTCGGCATTGAGCCGGTTGAGCAGATCGGCCACCGCCCTGAATCCCGAGTAGCTCTTGCGCGCGTTGTCGCCCACGCTCTCCAGCCGCCGATGCAGAATGTGCGCGACCTTCTGCGCCATCTCCGGCGAAAACTGGCGCATCTCCGCCAGCCGCTGGATCGATACCACCTTGTGTTCTTCACTCAGGCTGTCCAGAACCATGATGCCCGCCGCGGGTCCAGGTGCGCCAGCACCAGGGCAATGGTCTGCGGATGCTCGCTGTCCAGCAGCTTTCCCAGCTGCGCGGGATCGGTGGCCTGCAGCTTGGCCAGATTTCCCTGCGCTGCTTCCTGCGAACGGCGCAATAGCATGAGCAGGTCATCGGCCCGTTCTTTCCCGAAGGTATCGACGAGCAGGCGGCTGGCGCATAATCCAGCCCCCCGTGGGTACCATGAAATTTTGCGTCTCGAGCAACTCCCAGAATTCCTCCAGAACTTCGGCCGAAAGCTCGGGCGTGATACCGCGCAAATCGGCCAATTCTTCTGTCAGCCGTTGCACATCCGCCTCGGGCAGAGCGCGCAGAATCTCTTTAGCAAGGTCCTCGCCCACCGCCACCAGAAGAATCGCAGCCTTGCGCACGCCATTCAGCTGCGCCGACTTGCGTTTCCTCGCCGCTCCGTTCTGTTGTCCAGCTCGGCCACAGTCTCCTGCTCTTTCCCGTTTCCGCTTTTCTAGTTCAGTACCGCCCCTCGACTCGTCTGATACAAAGTCAGCTTGCGTGCCCCACGTCCGGACTCAGCCATGGAATCGCCGCCCCGGGTCAGTCGGAATGAATCCAGCTCTGCAGTAGGCGCGAACTCTGCGCCGGCTCTCTCTTCAGGTGTCGAGCCACTTTTCGAAGATCTGCTGTGCCTGCCCCGTTCCGGATCCGGCGGCGGCGGTTGCGGAGGACTCAACGCCGCGGTCGCCCCGCGGCCTCCAGCTTCCCGGGGACTCTCCCTGCGGCCACGCTGGAACCCGCGCGCCGCAGCGCGGGGCGCACTCCAAACGCCATCACCACCACCATTCCCAAAAGCAGCGCGGCATACTTCACCAGCAACGGCGAGTTCTCCGCCGCCGACACGGCCTGGCTCATGGGCGAAACCTGCGGCGCGGCGCGATTCTCATCGAAAGCCAGGTCCTCGACCGTCAACATGTCTCCGCGGCTCGAATCGAATCCCACCGCCGCCTGCGCCAGTGCGGTCAGGTTGCGCAACTCGTCCGCGGACGCGATTCTGCCACACCGCCGACTTGCCCCTGGCAGCCGGCTGCATCAGCCGGTCGTTCACCACGATGGCCGCAGTCAGCCGCCGTACCCGGCCCGGATTCTCCACCGTGTGGCGCACTGTCTTCGAAGCGCCGTAGGTGCCCGACTCCGACTTTGCGCTCTGCGGCGGTGTCGTCTGCTGCGGATACACCGGCAGCGCCTGAGAATTCGGCGCGTTCGAAGCGGTGCCCGGAACCCCGGCGGCCACCGCCTGCGGTCCCGAAGTCTGCTCCGTCCGCTGCATGGAAAGCGTGACGGTCTTGTCCGGGTCGTAGGTCTCCTCGGTCTGCTCTGCGGCGGCGACATCGTAGTCCAGCGTGACCGATGCGCGCACATTCCCTGCGCCCGTCACCGGCTCCAGCGTCGCGATCAGCTTTTCTTCGAGCGCCTGCTCCGCGGAAAAGCGCATCGCATCGGCCGTCTTTGGTCCCAGCGGCAGATGCCCGGCTGCGTCGACCAGCACCACGCGATCCGGCGTCAAGCCATCCACCGCCGACGCCACCAGGTTGCGAATGGCGTCCGGTTCCCCATCGGCCAGCGAACGATGGCGCAGCTTCAATACAACCGAAGCCTTGGCCGGCCTCTCCTGTTCGCGGAACAGCGAGTCGTGCGGCATCACCAGGTGCACCCGCGCCGACTCCACGTCGCTCAAAGAACCGACCGTATGCTCCAGCTCGCCCTCCAGGGCGCGCTGATAGTTGACCTGCTCGTCGAACTCCGAACCCACCCAGTTGGGCTTGTCGAAGATCTCAAAACCCAGCCTTCCGCTCTTGATTCCGCCCTTGGCCGCGGTCGCCAGTCGCGCCTTGTCCAGTTGCGCTGCCGACACGCGAATGCCCGATCCATTGGCTGTTACGTCGAAGGAAATCTGCGCCTGGGTCAGCACCATGCCGATCTGCCGCGCATCCTCGGGATCGAGGTTGGCGTAGAGCGTGCGCCAGTCGGTGCGCACCATGTACCACAACATCCCTCCCAACAGACCGACCAACAGCAATGCCGAGACCACCGTCCAGGTTCGCTGCGCGGGCTGCATCGCCGCCCATCGCACCCGTCCCCTGACCCAAAGCGTGGACAGCCCGCTCGCCAGCGGGGCATTCACTGCCGCTGCCGGCGCGTTCTTTTCCAACTGTGTTCCCGTGGCCATGATTCCCGCGTCCCGTCTGTTTCAAAAGCCAACCTGAATGCCCGCATGCTTCGGCGGCACCTTCAGAACTGCATGCTCATTACCTGCTGATATGCCTGCACCGCCTTGTTGCGCACCGCCAATGCAAGTTCAAATGCCATGCTCGCTTTTTCGGTGGCGATCATCGCCTGGTGCACATCGACGCCCGACCCGGTCATCAGTCCCGCCGCCGTTTTCTGAGCCTGGTGTTCCAGTTGACCCACCTCGCCGACCGCGTCGGTCAGCAGATCGGAGAACGGAGCGCCCCGCGGCATCGGTTTTTGCCGGTGGCGTAATCGCAGTGCCTTGGAGACCACCGATTCCCGACAGCGCATTCGTGCCCCCCAGGGCCACGCTCGCGATTCGATTCATCGCTGCAACATTCTCTTCCTCAACCTTCGTTATCACTGGGTGCCCCAGTCGTTTGAACCTGGGATGCGCTTCTTCAGCCCGACTTCGTCTGAACTCCTACGTCTTCGCAATCTCCAGCGCCGCCGTGATCATGCCCTTCTCCGCCTGCACTGCGGAGCCGTTCAGGCCATATGCACGCGTTGCCCCCATCAGGTCCACCATCTCTGTGAGGGGATTAATGTCCGGATACGAGACATAGCCATCCGGTCCCGCGTCAGGATGTCCCGGATCGTAGCGCTTCAACGGCCGGCGCCGGATCCTCGACCACCTGCGCGATGTGCACTCCGCCGGCCGGCTCGCGCACACTGCTTGCGCCAAGCAGAGGCAGCGGCTGCCCGGTCGTCGGAGCGGCATTCCCGAAGCCCCGGCCAGCGATTCCAGGAATCCTGGATCGCCGGGCCCGCGCCACTCCAGCTCGTAGCGGCCGGATTGGCCGCAAACACCACGTGCTGGCGCTGATAGGGTCCGCCGGCTCGCGGTGCGCGTGGTCTCCGCGTTGGCCATGTTGGCCGCCACCACCTCGGCGCGCATGCGCTCCGCCTGCATCGCGCTTCCTGACGTTTCCATCAATCCAAACAGATTCATCTCGTCCTCCGTCCTGCAAGCCTTCCCTGCCGCTGCTACTTGTCGGCGTGGATCGCGTCCATCACCATCTGGTATTGCTGGCGCAAAACCGCCACGCCCGTCCTGAACTTCAACTGCGCCTCGGCCAGGTTCAGGCTTTCGCGATCCATCGAGACGTTGTTGCCATCAGGCCGCGCGATCAGTCCGTCCTCCAGCCCCACGTGCACCGCTCGCGCGTCGCGCGCCCTGCTCCACGCCTGCCATCGCGTCGCGCATCTCGGCTTCAAAGTCCATGCCCACAGCCTTGTAGCCCGGCGTATCCACGTTGGCCATGTTTTGCGCGGTCAGCTTGGCCTGGCTCGCGGCCAGGTCGAGATAGCGGGCCACCTGGTCGCTCAACATGGTTTCGATCTGCATATTCCTCCCCTCGTCTGCTTGGTCAATCTAGCACTGAGCTCGGCAAGCCCCTGAACCGTTCCCGATCCGTTCAGTTCACCGTGATGCCGAAGTCGATCTCGAGCCGTGATCTGCATTTCATTTCCGGCCAGAATCGCAGCCCGCTCCAGCACATGTTCCAGTTCCCGCACGTTTCCCGGCCATTCGTGCGCGGCCAGCTTGCGCCATCGCGCCCGCGTCCACGCGCTTCACCGGCTCGTCGCGCCCCATCTGCTCCAGAAAGTGGTCCACCAGCATCGGCAGGTCCTGCGCGTGATCGGCCAGCGCCGGCGTGCGGATCAGAAACACCGCCAGCCGATAGTAGAGGTCGGCGCGGAATCTTCCATCCTGCGTGTGCTGCGCCAGCGGCCGGTGCGTCGCGGCCACGATGCGCACATCCACCTTGACGGTTTCGTTATCGCCCACGCGCTGCAGCTCGCCGCTCTCCACAAAGCGCAGCAGCTTGGCCTGCAAGGCCAGCGGCATCTCGCCGATCTCGTCCAGGAACAAGGTCCCCCATCGGCCGACTCGATCCGGCCCACGCGTCCCTGCACCGCGCCAGTAAAGGCGCCCCGGGTGTGACCGAACAGCTCGGCTTCCAGCAGCGCTTCGGGAATGGCCGCGCAGTTGATCGCGACAAACGGCTTGCGGCTTCGCGTCGAGAGCCGGTGCAACGCTTCGGCCACCAGTTCTTTTCCCGAGCCGGTCGGCCCCTCAATCAAGACCGGAGTGGAGCGCGGAGCGACCAGCCGTATGCGCCGGCTCACCTCCAGCATGCACCGGCGCATTGCCCACCAGTTCCGGCAGCCGCTCGACCTGGAGCTGGCCGCGCGGCGCGGCGACCGGCCGAACGCATGTTCCTGCGCTGATCCGTTCGCGAACTGATCTTCCGGACGCGCAGACGGTCTGTCAGACGACCGCCGTCGGTTCTTGGTCTCGATGCGACCTGCAGCGGCTGCGCATTCCAGACGCACGCCGTCTCCACGCCGCTCGTGTCCGTCGTCCTGGCTTATGCGCAGCGCATACAGCAATTCCTGCCGGTAGGGACTGCGCGGGCCCATCCTGGCGTATTCGGTCCCTCGGCGGTCAGCAGATCCACTTTGGGAAACGATGCACGGAATTCTTTGAGGAATTCATCCAGTTCCAGATCGGGGAGCCACGAGTCGACGATAACCGCCTCGGGGGTGAAACATTCAGCCGCGGCCCATGCCTGGGCGCCGGTTCCGGCTTCCCGCACCTGCCAGCGCAGGCCGGCGAGTCTCGACTCAACCGCTGGCGGAAACTGGAGTCGGACTGGCCAGCAACGCGGTGCGCGCACGAAGGCGGGGTGCTGAAGGACGAAGCGGAAGAACAGGTATGGAAAAGGGCTGCACTTGAATTCTCCTCGATCCGGCCGAAGCCGGAATATTCAGTTCACTTTCATGATGGCGATGCCGGGCACGCTCATCGCCGGGCGGAAGCGCCGCAGCGAGCTCAACACCGGAGTTCGCTTCGGCCGGAACCATGTATCCCTGTCCGCGCACCGTGCGAATCAGCTTGACCCGGCGGCGGGTCCTTCAGCTTGCGGCGCAGGTAGTTCACGTAGACATCCACGATGTTGGTGGTCTGCGCCGGCTCCATCTTCCACACCGTTTCCAGCAAGTTCCACCCGCGAAACGCACTGGCCGCGGTTCAGCATCAGGTGCTCGAGCAGCGCAAATTCTTTGTTGGTGAGCGAGATCTGCTCGCCGCCGCGCCGCGCCGTGTGATTCATGCGGTCCAATTCCAGGTCGCCGGCGCGCAGCAGCAGCCTGGCTTCGCGCTTGCGCCGCAGCAGCGCCCGGCAGCGCGCGCGCAGTTCATGCAGGCTGAACGGCTTGGTCATCAGGTCGTCGGCGCCGCGGTCCAGGCAGCGCACCCGCGTCTCGACTTCCTGCCGCGCGGTCAGCACCAGCACCGGCAGATCCGCATCACAGCGCGCATCTCCTCCAGCACCTGTTCGCCGTCTTTCACCGGCAGATTCAGATCCAGAATCGTCAGATCGGGAAGGTCCTCGCGAAACGCGTCCACCGCCGCGGCGCCGTCCACAGCCACCCGCACGCGATGTCCGTCCGCCTCCAGCCCGCGGCTCAGGAACATTCCCAGCGCCCTGATCGTCTTCCGCGATCAACAACCTCATGGCGTCCGTTTCTACATGAGAGCCATGCCTGACATCCCTGGCCCTCGGCCTTCCTTTCGCTCGCCTCGTTAGCGTGTGCTAATTTCTGCGACTCCTCTACCTTCGCCCGGGGTGACGAAGAACTCAAGATTGGAAAAGGAAAAGAAGAGAGCGCGATCCCGAGAAAGACGTTGGGCAATTAAGAGGTCCCTAATCGGTTCAATGAACGTCGGCTTGTGATGGCGGACACGGAAAGCGGAAAGAAAAGGGAAACTGCGCAAAGATCGCGTCGGCATTCTTAGCGTCCTGCAGCCCTTGGTTAGTCCCAGGCCTTGGGCATCTCGGTGCGGGTCTGGGGCATCTCAGCCGGATGGGCTCAGTCTGACTGGGATGACTGCGAAGGCTCACGACTCAAATTCCTCTTCCCCAATCGAGGTTCCCCATGCGTTGTTGTTATGTCTCAGCGTTTCTTGTGACCACAATCTGCACTAGCGTGGCTGTCGCCCAGTCGCCCGTTGCCTACGTCTATGTGGCGGAAGATCAACCCTCTTCGACTGCGACTTCACCCATCACCGTTTACTCCGGCTCCTCTGCCGGAAAGCTTACCCAGATCAACGGCTCCCCGTTCAAGCAGACCTCAGGCACAATGGCCGGAACCAACGGGTCCCACTTCATCACCGTGGATCAGAACTCCACGACGACTCATCAATACCTGCACGTTTACGATGTTGCGTCCAATGGGGTCATTGGGAACGAAGTATCGAAACAGGATCTGCATCAGTGGTGCGGTATGGACGAGGGAGCAGAGTTCGATCACACCGGCCAGTATGTGTACGTCCTGGACTCCCCGGACTGCGGAGGTGCCTATCAGAGTTTTGCCCTCAGCAAGAGGGGCCAGTTGACGTTCGAAGGTACTCTTGCGTGGCCATCCCGCCCGTTTCTTCGCTTGCCGGTTTTTTCAGGGAACGATAAATTCGCTTACACCTTTGCGCCAACCGCGGATAGTCAACCTCCGTGTCCCACGGCTGCGTTTGTGGGCTTGGGCCGGGAAAGCAGCGGCGCCCTTCAAAACATCAGCTTTAGCGAGACCGACCCTGTTCCGCCGGCTGGTTATCAAGCGGTCCAGGAACGCTTCGCAACCGACGATCCAACGAGTCATCTGGCGAGCCTCGTGGATTTTCAAGCCGGGGGATCCTGCGGGACTTGGATCAGCAGGTTCGGCTTGTCAGCTATACGGTGGGGAGCAATGGTGATCTGGTTTCGACAAACACATGGGAGACCATGCCCCCGCTGGCGGGATATATCGCCATTGGCGATGCCGGGATGAAGTTGAATGCCTCGGGTAACATTCTCGCCGTCGCGGTGGGGACAGGCATCCAGTTTTTTCACTTCAATGGCGCTGCTCCCATCACCACGTTCACCGGGGTCATCGGTACGTCCGGCTACATCTCCACGATGGCGTGGGACGCGGACAATCACCTCTACGCACTCAACGGCAGATCCGGAAAGCTGCATGTCTACACAGCGACAACGACGAGCGTAGTTGAGGCTCCTGGATCCCCGTACCTGCCGCCCAATAATTGCGCATCCGGGTGTCAGCAGACGCTCATAGTCCGCAGGCTTCCTTAGGCAAAGTGCCCGGCTAACAAACCTGAGAATTCGAGATCATGAATCCTGCGCGTCTTCGCGAGGGCCAGCGTATTAGCGCTCCGCTGACGACAACATGCGAACTCACATTGCAGTTCAATGAATTCGTCAGACTTGTAGCATCGGTTTTGCGCGACAGGAATTCGATTCGGCGCTAGGCAAACAAGCAGATGGCCGTCTGCAGGCATCCTAAAATCTGCGGAGGCACGCATATGAACGTTGATCTTGCCCAGGAACTACTCAATGAACTGGGTTCGGCTCTCGAAAACGTGGAGACGCACCAGACCGCTCTCTTGCAATTCCTCAAAGGCAACGGGATACTCAGCGATGACCAATTCGCCACCTATCTAGCCCAGGCAGGGAAAGCGAGCAGCGTTAGGTGGCGTGCTGCCCGTATTAGGCTGGAGAGCCTCTTCTCCGCTGAAAGACAAAAGGAGGAGAAACTCGAGGTGATTGAGCAGCACCAAGCGGGCTCGGGCCAATCTTCCCTCCAAGATCATGAACGGGAAGCGAAGACCACCAACGACGAAGGCAGCGCCAATGCGGCGTCAAAGACCGAAGAAGCAGACACAAACGGAGTGGTCGAAGGCGCCGGCAAGCAAACCGGTTCTGAAAAGGATAATCTGCGAGACGAACCCGCAACTAGCGAGGACAAGAAGCCAGGCCCGACCTCCGATGATGGCGAATAACACGCGAATACCAAACAGTTTAGAGATTCGAAGTTTCGGCAAAAAAGAAGAGTGATCCGGAAGTAGGCTATGTCGAACACCTTTCGCATCATAGTAATAACGACCGAATCGGATGCGGGGACAACTTCAATCTGAGAAGCCGGCGGCTCACACTCGCCGTCTCATCGGCGCCGGTGAGATGACGGAGAGCGTTCGCGCATTTATTGGGAGTCGACCGCGATCGGACCTGTCCCCGTGTGGACTGAAACGCTGCTCGGTGCGGTGAACATGATGCTCTCCGCGAGCTATCCGATCCTGCTCCTCTGCGGCCCGGAATTGATCCTCCTTTACAACGATGCCTTCAGGCCCATCTTGGCCGATCGGCATCCTGACGCCTTGGGTGCGCGCGGTCGTGATTTCTGGACGGATGTTTGGCCTGTCGTCGGACGACAACTCGAATCCGTCTTTCACGATGGGCAGACAGTGTCTTACCAAAATGCCCTGGTCCCAATTCTGCGGAATGGGAAGTTGGAAGAGGCCTATTTTGACTACAACTATAGTCCCGTCTTCGAGCCTGACGGACAGGTCGCCGGCATTATCACCATATGCCAGGATGTCACGGCCGCGACAATTGCCGACAGGGAACGCCGGGCGGCAGAACAAGCTTTGCGCGCGCGTCAGCAAGAGCTTGACAGGAGTGTAAGAGCGCTTCGTGCGGAGCGAGCCCGCTTGCTCAATATTGTTCAGCAGGCCCCGGTCTTCTTCGTGCTTCCTCGAGGGCCCGACGCATGTCATCTCCATGGTGAACTCGCTCTACATGAAGTTGGTTGGAGATCGAGATGTTCTGGGAAAGCCGGTCGCTGAAGCCTTGCCCGAAGCCGTCGGGCAGGGTTACGTCGCGATGTTGGACCAGGTATATGCAACCGGAGAGCCAGTCAGAGGGCAAGGCGCGCGCTTCGATGTGACCTGGGCTGAGGGTCAGGCACCCGATGAGCGCTACGTGGATTTTGTCTATCAGCCTCTGCGCGAACAGGACAACTCGATCTCCGGGACCATTGTGCTCGGAGTGGACGTTACCGAGAACAAGCGCGCTCAGAAGGCGCTCATTCAGAACGAAAAACTCGCGGCAGTTGGACGACTCGCCGCCTCCATCGCTCACGAGATCAACAACCCATTGGCGGCGATGACGAATCTTTTGTATCTGGCGAGATCGGCCAGTCCGTCGATAGACGTTCAAGATTTCCTTGACCGCGCGGATGGTGACCTGCGTCGCATCTCCGCCATCACGAATCAGACGCTCAGCTTCAGCAAGCAGTCGGCCAACCCCAAGGCCATTCACAGCGCAGAACTAATCGGAGGTGTAATCAATATCTATCAGAGCCGGCTGACGAATGGGCGTGTAACCGTTGAACAACGGATTCGCTCGCATGGCCCGATCGTGTGCATCGAAGGCGAAATCCGGCAGGTTCTCAGTAACCTCGTGGCCAATGCATAGAGTCCATGCATAGCTCAGGGGGGCGGCTGCTATTGCGTACCCGATGCTCCACCAATTGGCGAAGCGGAAAAAAGGGGCTGTCAATCACGATCGCGGACACAGGCACCGGAGTTCATCCCGACGTTCGGAGAAAGATATTTGAACCCTTCTTTACAACCAAGGGGAACAACGGAACGGGACTGGGGCTATCGGTTAGCCTCGACATCGTCGGCCGACATAGGGTTCCCTGCGGTTTCGCAGCAAACAAGGGCCGAAAGGTTCCGGCACTGTCTTCGTCCTGTTTTTGCCCTTATTGCGAACCTTTGAGAAGAAGGACAATATCCGGGCGTCAGGACAATTCATCCTGCAGCCATCGCGTGCGGGTGGTGTCGAACCCACGATTTACTTCAGCAGTTCCTTGTGCACAAGTTCGCAAAGCTTCAACGTCAGCGGATTGCTCATTCCGTAGGAGACGAACTGCCCGCGCTTGCGGCGCGTAATGACTCCCGACGATGCCAGCAGCGCAAGATGCTTCGAGATATTCGACTGCGTCGCGCCCGTCGCTGCCACGATCTCGCCAACCGTCAGCGGTCTGACGCAAATCGCTTGCAGGATCTTCAGGCGCATGGTCTCGCCCAGCATGCGGAATTGTCCCGCCACCTTCTCCAGTTCGGCGTCGGTCAGATCGCGCGTTGTCTTGGCATTTGACATATATCACTAATTGATCATATAGTCACATATAAATATGATCGAAGTCAAATCAAGAAGCGTCTCTCCCGCCGGGCTCGCGGGCTCCTCGCCGCCGGCAGTACTCATACGATGCTGGATGTCCGCACGCCTCCAGAATATGCCAGTGCGCATGTGCCGGGCGCAAAATTGATCCCGCTCAACGAACTTAAAATCGAGCCCTTCTCGCGCAGCACAAGCCAGGTACTCCCATCTACGTCCTTTGCCAGGCGGGCGCGCGGGCGACCAAGGCCATCGAGGAGTTCGAGCGTGCCGGATGTGACGACTGCGTCCTGGTCGAGGGCGGCACGCAGGCCTGGATCGACGCCGGGCTTCCGGTCCACCGCGGCGCCAGCAGCGTGCTTCCGATCATGCGTCAGGTTCAGATTGTCGTCGGCTCGCTTTCTGCGGTGGGCGCAATCTTGGCACTCGCCGTGAATCCCTGGTTCGCTGTCCTGCCGCTCTTCCTTGGTTGCGGACTCCTCTTCGCCGGCATCACCGGCACCTGCGGAATGGCCCTGTTGCTCGCCAAAATGCCCTGGAACCGGGGCAGGCCAGTTGCTCTCATTGCTGTCAATAGGAGTAAGACATGAAAACTGCACGCAGGATCGTTATTGTCGGCGGCGTGGCAGGCGGTGCTTCCGCCGCCGCCCGGGCCCGGCGGGTCGATGAATCGGCTGAGATTCACATCTTCGAGCGCGGCCCTTATATCTCCTTTGCCAATTGCGGCCTGCCCTACCACATTGCCGGCGAAATCGACGACCGCGCCAAGCTCCTGATCATGACGCCGGAAAAGTTGTGGGTTCGCTCGCGCGTCCAGGTCCACGTGAACCACGAGGTCCTCTCCATCGACCGGCCGGCAAGACAATCCGTGTCGGTCAGCGGCCGACGGCTCGGAAGAAGATTTCCCCTACGACAAGCTCATCCTGAGCCAGGGCGCAAAGCCTATCGTCCCTCCGATCCCCGGCGCAGACCTGCCCAACGTCTTCACCCTGCGCGATGTCCCCGACATGGATCGCATCATCGCTTCCTTGACTCGCGAAAGCCGCGGACAGCCGCCATCATTGGCGGCGGATTTATCGGCCTCGAGATGGCCGAGGCGTTTCATCGCCGCGGCATGCACGTTACCGTTATCGAGAAGCTTCCGCAGATCCTCCCGTTGCTCGACCGCGATATGGCGCTGCATCTGCAGAACCGCGTCCGCGGCAACGATTTCGCCATCATGACCGGCGCAGAAGCCAAATCGCTTCAGCGCCGAGGGCGTGGAACTGACCGATGGCACATTCGTCCGGCGGATCTGATCCTGCTCAGTGTCGGCGTGCGCGCCGAGGTCGAACTGGCCAAACGCGCCGGGCTCGAAATCGGCGTCACCGGTGGCGTCAAGGTCAATGCCCGCATGGAGTCTTCCGACCCCGACATCTACGCCGTGGGCGATGCCGCCGAAACCACCCACATGCTCACCGGCGCGCGCACACGCATTCCGCTGGCCGGCCCTGCCAATCGCCAGGGCCGCATTGCGGGAGGCAATGCGGCGGGCGGGCACTTTCTTTATCCCGGCGCCTCGGAACCTCAATTGTCC
Source organism: uncultured Acidobacteriota bacterium (assembly GCA_963812485.1). Lineage (GTDB taxonomy): Bacteria > Acidobacteriota > Terriglobia > Terriglobales > Acidobacteriaceae > Telmatobacter. The sequence continues at coordinate 76,840 of CAWEVD010000007.1, read as the reverse complement.
GTGTTCTGCACATGACCGCCGGATTCACCGGCCTCAACAGTGTGCAGGCGGCCAAAGCCGGACTCAGCTTCTTCACCAGCATCACGATTGACCCAAACCACGCGGGCTATTATCCCGGCTCAAGGCCGATGATGATCAAGATCATTGCCGAAGAAGGAACCGGGCGTCTGCTCGGCGCGCAGATCGTGGGCGAAGAAGGCGTCGACAAGCGGACCGACGTCCTCGCCACCGCGATTGCAGGCAAAATGACCGTTTTCGATCTCGAAAGCCTCGACCTGGCCTACTCGCCGCCGTTCGGCTCCGCCAACGATCCGGTCAACACTGCCGGATTTGTTGCCGATCACATCGTGCGCGGCGATCTGGCGACCGTCTCACCCGAGAATTGGAAGCCGAACGGAGAATTCCTTCTCGATGTGCGCGAAAACAACGAAGTGGCCGAATCCGGATCGCTCCAGAATGCCGTAATATTCCACTGGGTGAACTCCGCGACCGGCTTGCCGAACTGCCGCACGATCGCAGAATTCTCGTCTACTGCCAGAAAGGTCAGCGCGGCTATCTTGCCGCCTGCGCGCTGAAGGGCAGCGGCTTCGAAGATGTAGCGAATCTGCGCGGCGGCTTCGCGCAGGCAAGGCTCAACGGCTTCTAGTTCCGGTTTAGCGAGAGAGCGGTAAACAGGGTCTCACTTCTTCTGAAGGAAAGATAAATCTTCGCCATTATTTCGCTAATCGTGCTATAGTTTGCCTCATGGTCAGGGGAGCCGAACAGTCGCCAGCTCTTTTGTGTGGCTCAGGGCAGAGGCGGTGCAATTGTCGCCACCTTTCGAGTCGGTCCCTAGCCAAAATCCGCCCCGTTCCTTTAATTGGCACTCGCCAGGATGCAAACCGCTCCCGCCATGGTATCGATCGGTCGTATCTAGAATTCGCAGGTCTGGATATCATTGCGGCGATTGCATGCCGCTGCGCACAAGTGAAACTAAGTCAAGATACACATATTTAGATACTTATGACGGATTGTCTCTTGGATTTAAAACCTTGGAAAGGAGTAGCGAGAAGTATTCGCTATGATGCGCATGGCAGTCACTCGGCGACAGAAAGAGATCCTCGATTTCCTCGAAACATTCGTGACCAGGAACGGCTATTCGCCGTCCTTTGAGGAAATCGCTCGGGGCATGGGGCTGAAGAGTCTGGCCACTGTGCACAAACACATCACCAATCTCGAGAAGAAAGGGATGCTGGACCGCGTGCACAATCGCAGCCGTTCCATCGACGTGCTGCCCCCGGGTACCCGAACCCGCACCAGCGATCGCCTGCCGCTTGCCGGCCGTATCGCCGCAGGCTTGCCGGTGGAGACGTCGGAAACGTCCGAAAGCATCTCGCTCCACGACGTGGTCGGCAACCGTGACGTGTTCGCCCTTGAAGTGCGCGGCGACTCCATGCGCGACGAACACATCATCAACGGCGACTACGTTCTTGTGGAACGCACCCGGACCGCTCGTCAGGGTGAGATCGTCGTGGCTCTGGTCCATGGCGCGGAGACGACTCTGAAGCGCTTTTATTCCGAAGGCAACGTAGTCCGCCTACAACCCGCCAACATGGAGATGGAGCCCATCTACGTGCCCGCCGCCCAGGTCGCCATCCAGGGCCGCGTGTTGGGCGTGCTGCGTAAATACAGATAAAGTGGCGCGATTCCGAATGCACTTCGATTGCCTGCACCGCACGAGAATCCGGAGAATCCGCTCGTTGTGCAGGTGACTTGACCGTGACTTCAAAATCGGAAGCCGAAAACGATTCCGTCCTGGGCGCTAGGGACGATCAATGGAGTGCGCAAAAGATCAGTAGCCAGATGTTGAAGGACTTTGCCTTGATCATATTCAACTTGTCCCGTCTCCGAATTCCTGCTCCTGGCTACCGAAACACTGTCAAGATGGATAGTGCAGGGACGTTTGCTGCACAAGATAATGTGGAGGCTAGCCGGTGAGCCGACCTCCCGGAACGAAGCCCCCTGATGCTGGCTGCCGCCTATCATGCTATCGGCGCCGAAGTTGATATTGGACGCCATGGCCTTCATAAGGTCGGCGTACGCTTGAGGATTTTTGCAGGTGAAATCAAAGCCCATCGGCGTGTTGTCCTTCTGATCGGTGATCTGGCCGATGTACTGATCGAGATTGATTCCGAGCCCCTTCATCCTGTTCTTAATCAATATGACGGTCTGTCCCATGTTCTGTCCCTCCATTCCAAGTGATATACGCAAGGGCTATCCATCGGTAGAGACGTATGTTCCATCTTCGCCTTTGTCACGTTTTCCATCAGAGCGCGTTCCACTCCCGTTAAACGTGTACAGCATGAACCTTCCACTTTGAGAGAGCGTACTGGCTTCGTTTATGGGGCCACGTACGTCCAAGCGCTGTGGTGAGTCGACCGCAACGCAATGGGCCCCTCTCACTGAAGATCTAACGAATGCGGAGTCAGCCATGCTTCAAACCGCCCGTGGCGGGTATTCTTCGCTCGGGCGGCTCAGCGGGCGACAAAACGCAGGCCAAAATTGGGAAAGATGGGGGTCTGGTACATAGTCCCGACCGGGTCTCTTTTCGCACAGCCGACTTCGTAGCGCGGCATCCAGGCGTAGGAAAGAAAGTTGGAACGATTCAGAATGTTGTCGACTCCGGCGTAGAGTTCCAGAAAATGGCGGTGAATCTTTACGCCTTTGTTTAGCTGAGAGTCCAGCCGGGAGTAGAACGGGGCGCGCGGCACGTTCACATTTGCAAGGTCATAGATAGGCCGGTTCTGAGCCACCGATTCCGCCCGATCGAACGGGGTATACGGACGACCGCTTGCAAATCCATATCGAGTTGACACGATCATCCCATGGCCGATATGACCAACATTCGCAAAATTGACGATCCAGGGGAAATCGAAATTGCTCGGTCTGAGGACGCCGTCCAGACCGGCAAACTTCGCCCGCGCATAGGCGACTGACCCCTGACATTGAAGACGCGAGCCAATCCTCGTACTGTCGGAAAGTTCAATGCCAGATGAATTGCCGCGCCCGCCGCTCTTCATGGGAAGCCACACCAGTTGTTCCCCGAGCATGTCGACCAGCGTATGAAGTGTCACAGCCGGATACTCTGTCGAAGCAGGAATGGCGGCATAGTCCTTGTTGTAGGCCTCGATGCGGACCATGGAAGACTGGAAAAGCTCGAAGTTCGTCCCCACGATCTCGTGCTTGGCGCGCATCGGCGACATGGACCGGTTGACCGGATACGCCAACATGTACGCAAACGGCGGCAATTGGGCGTAGCCTGCATACGCCGCGTGAAGCGCCGCCCTTTCCCCCAACCGATAGCTTGCGCTGAGCCGCGGGGTTAGAGTCATTTGGTTCCCGAAGGCGAAGGTCTGCAATCGTCCTCCGACCCCGACTGAGAGGCTCTTCAACGGATGTGTCAGCACCTGCGCGAAGGTTCCGCTCTCCCCGGTCGAAAAGTCGCTGTCGAACGAGGTCGTGTCCGCGCGTGTGGGGGTGCTCAGATAGGGGGAGAACGCGCCGTCCGGCTGAACAATGTGAAGGTGCGGCCTTTGCAGCCAGAAAGAACCTCCAGCCGTGAGCGCTATCTGAGAATTGGCCCACTCGTAACAGTAGTTGGCCGTGCTGAACGCATTATTTGAGTTCTCGGCGTAGACCGGCGTGGTCTGAATATCTCCGTCTGGAATCGGGCATGCCACTTTCGGGTTTGCCACCTTGAGCGGATTGACGATCTGGTCCTGTTGATCAATGTGCTCGACTTGTTCCGAATCACTGACCGTAAATACGCCAAATGACCGCGCTGAATAAACCCGCTGCCACTCCCCGCCGGTAGTCTCGCGCCAGCCTCGGTATTGCGAATCGATCGAGCTCGTTTCCACGCTGTCGGACGCACACGGCTCAATTTCGATCGAGTCCATCCGGCCAGGTTTACCAGCGTAAGATGACTCCCCGATTGCGCATCTTTCCGGTATCGAGAGAGCGAATTCGTATACGACGGGACCCCGTCGATACCCACATTGCTGCTGACGAGATTGAGCAGCCCGTGGTGGACAGACAAGAGAGTGTCTCCGCCGAGGAGACGCATCTGAGCTAACCCGCCAACACCCTGAATTCCCAGATCAAGTTCGAGATGCCTGCCGTCACCCAGCGAATCGAGCGTGCGAAACTCCGTGACCGACGAAAGACGCTCCGGAAATTTGGCATCGAAGCCGCCGGTATACATCTTCAACCCCTGAACTGCCGCCGCATCGAGCATCGGGCCCAATCCGCCGGTAGTGTTCGCGTTGGCCAGGTGGTTGATGTTCGGAACCTCGATTCCGTCAACGACGAAGAGGTTTTCCATGGGGTGTCCGCCCCGGACAAGCACCTGATTGCTCAGGTCGCTGCTGGAGACCACCCCTGGAAGCATCTGAAGATATCGCGAGATATCGCCATAAGTTCCCGCCGATTCGATCACATCTTGCCCGCCGGCTCGCAATGGTTCAGGCGAACTGGCCTCGAGTGTCTCTTCAGCAGCGTGAACTTCAATCGAAGTTTTGATCGGCCCGATCGCGTCGCCTAACCCATTGAAGATGGAGCCCCGTGAGGTCGATTCCCTTGTGGGCGCGTTGGATGGCTGCGTCGACGCACTGGGCGTTTGGGCCGGAATCGAGGAAGTTGTGCGCGAGGGTTCTGCGGGGGAAACCGCTGAATTTACCTGACGATGTACGATCGCTTCCAGCTTCGCTCCGTCGCCGTTCCTTTGCGCCGGCTGGCTCCAGGATGGGAGATTTGAAAGCAGACCTGCCGTCAAACAGACAGACAAGAACGCGCAACTATCTTTCATTGCCAGGCCCCTTTGCCTGCGCACATAAGCAGTCAAAGGGGGATCTGACTCTCTGGTGCAACTATTTCGCTGATCTAAGTCGTTGGTCCAATTTGATACATCTTTTCTCCAAAGTACATGACAGCGATCACATAGCCTTGGTATTGGTGGTGCCCTAGTAACTAGAGTAACTCATCCGCGGCAAAAATAACTTGCGGTGTAACTCACCGCCGCAAGAAAAAGAAAACGGGCCCGGCGATTCCGCCGGGCCCGTTTCGCATTCCAACTTAGCAACAATCTATCCGAGGATGCGCTGCACCTTCTCCTCGATCACGTTCTGAGGCACATAGCCGACGATCTGATCAGCCACCTTGCCGCCCTTGAAAAACAGCAGCGCGGGAATCCCGCGAATCCCGAAGCGCGAAGGCGTGGCGCCATTCTGATCCACATTCACCTTGGCAACCTTCAATTTGCCCGCGTAGGTGGCCGCAATGCCATCCACGAACGGTGAAATCATCTTGCAGGGCCCGCACCAGCCTGCCCAGAAATCCACCAGGACCGGCTGCTCGCTCTGGAGCACCTCCTGGTCAAAATTTGCATCGGTTACTTCCACTACCAAAACACTCGTTCCCGCCATGTTCCTCCTTGCCGATAACCCCGCTTACCCAGTGTACCCGCCTTTTATGGGATGCGCGGCCTGATCGGAAAGTCGCATGCCCCAGCGGAACCTGAACCGCGAATCGGCACCTGACGATAACAGTGCGGAACTCGCCCTTAAAACGAGCTATTCCGAATACTTCGCATACAAACGAAAGCGCCCGGATCCCTATCAAGGAATCTCGGGCGCTAGAGCAGCCCTCCCCCAGAACTGCCCACGGTCCGAGAGTAGGTTCAAACGCCTTGAAAGGCAAGCAATCTTAGGTAATCCGAGCGCTGATCACCAACGATAGGTCATATACCACTTTTGTGGGGGAATCCTTGCGAATGTCGATCCGTCTAATGAAGCACAGACTCGATAACCGCCTTGAAATTAATCACTTGCCAGTTTGAACTTGCGAGCGGCTATGCCCGGGTTCCAAGCCCGAATCGGGCTCAGCTCGCTTGAATCTTGCTAACCGACGTCCATCACGCCAAAGTTGCAGCGTCATTGCGAAGTTTGCATGCAGGTCCGGATCGTGCCTTCGCTTTCAAAGCTGCACACGATCAGCTCTGGCTCGGGCATGCCACGAAGCGCCCTGCGAATCGCCTCCGCGGCAGTCGCAAGAGCGGCTTCCCCTTCGACAACCACCAGGATGGCTGGCCCCGCGCCGCTCAGTGCGGCTCCCAAGATGCCCGCTTCGCCCGCCAGGGGCAGCAGGCGCGGCAACATCGGGCAAATGGCAGCCCGATACGGCTGATGAATGCGATCGCACATGGCGATCCTCAGCAGATCCTCCCGCCCCTGCGCAAAGGCCAGCCCCAGCAGGCCCACGGATTGCAGGTTGGCAATCACGTCTGCCCGGCTGTAGCTCGCCGGCAGCACCGCGCGCGCCTTGCTTGTTGCCAGAGGTTCGGCGGGCAGCGCCACGATCGCACGCCACTGTCGCGGCGGCATCACCCGCGCGACGTGCACCGTCCGTCCTTCGGTCGCCGCACTCACAAACCCGCCCAGCCAGCACGCCGCCGCATTATCCGGGTGCCCTTCGAGCGCCGAAGCCTCTTCGAGAATCTCCTCGTCGCGCCAACCCAGTTGGCCGAAATGGACCGCCAGCGCGATCGCCGCCAGCCGTCCCGCCGCCGATGAGCCGCACCCCATTCCCAGCGGAATCTCGTTGACCATGCGAATCGCAAGGGGAACAACCGGCCTCTGGTTCTCCGCGAGCAGCCTTCGATAGATCCCAGAATGAGATTGTCTTCGAGCTGCGCGCAGCGCTCTGCATCCCGTCCCGTCACCTCGATCGAAAACTCCGCAGCCGCCTCCGCCTCCACCTCCAGGTAGAAGTCGAGCGCCACCGCGGCCGCATCGAAACCCGCGCCCAGGTTGGCGGAAGTGGCCGGCAGGCGCAGCCGGATGTTCCGGCGTCGAATCCGCTCTTGCCGCCCACTACGCCGCTCCCCTTCACCGTGGCCAGCACCGCCTCCGGCGTCGCGTCCAGCGAGATGGCATTGCGGCGCAGGCTTTCAATCTCGGCCTCGTTGCCCGCCTTCTCTTCGTCGCGCAACAGCGTGCCGCGATGAAAATCGATCGTGTAGTCGGCATCTTTGAGCGTGTGGCCGGTCAGCACCAGCACCACGGTTTCGCCGCTCGCGACCAGGCTCTTCGCGCGCAGTTTCTTCAGCCCCGCCAGCGTCACCGCAGAAGCGGGCTCGCAGCCCAGTCCTTCCGCTCCCAGCTCCGCCTTGGCTATCGCAATCTCCGCCTCGGACACGTCGATGCACCATCCGCCCGTGTCCTGCACCACGCGCGCCGCCTTGCGCCACGACGCCGGATTGCCGATGCGAATCGCCGTAGCCCGGGTATGCGCCTCGACCGGCTCCAGCGATGCGCCATGGTTCAACCCCAGGCTCCGCACCAGCGGATTCGCTCCTTCAGCCTGGATCACCGAAATCCGCGGCACCCGCGCGACCAGCCCCAGTTCTTTCAGTTCTCGAAATCCCTTGCCCAGCGCGGAACTGTTGGCCAGGTTTCCGCCCGGCACGATCAGATGGTCCGGCACGGTCCAGTCGAAAGACTCCGCAATCTCGAACGCGGGCGTCTTCTGCCCTTCCAGCCGGTAGGGATTGACCGAGTTGAGCAGATAGATCGGCGCCTCTCGCACGATCTGCGTCAGCACCCGCACGCAGCCATCGAAATCGGTCTTCAACTGGCACGTCACCGCGCCATAATCCATCGCCTGCGAAAGCTTGCCCCATGCGATCTTGCCTTCGGGAATCAGCACCAGGCTGCGCAGTCCCGCGCGCGCCGCGTAGGCCGCCATCGCCGCCGATGTGTTGCCGGTCGACGCGCACGCAACCCATTTGAATCCCCGCTCGCGCGCCACGCTCAGCGCCGCCGTCATGCCCGTGTCTTTGAATGACCCGGTGGGGTTCATTCCCTGGTGCTTGGCGAACAACTGGTCGATGCCCAGCGCCTTCGATGCGCGCGGCAACGAGTAGAGCGGCGTGTTGCCCTCCCGCAGCGTTACCGCATCGCCAAAGCTGTCCAGAATCGGCAGCAGTTCGCGAAACCGCCAAACGCCGGAGTGATCCAGCGCCTCGGACGAACATTTTCGTTCCCGCCACAGCCACTTCAGCGCGCCCGGATTGGGCCGGTCGTGTCCTTTTCTCTGTCCCCACCCCGGATATTCCACTTCGAACAGATCGCCGCATTCGGCACAGCGGAAATCCGGCTGCGCCTCGGTGCCGGAGATGCGCGCCCCGCAGCCGAAACAACGTAACTGGTGCAAATTGTCGTTCATGTCTGGTGTTAGCGTATCAGTGAACGGCCGGCTTTTGCTTTGCCATGGACGAGGAGGAAGATTCGGTGTTCAGCGAAAATTCTTTCCGCTCGTACCTCGTGGTTTTGCTCTGCTGCCGGCCGTCGCGCAAACGCCTTTGCGCGTAGCCGCGGCCGCCGACCTTCAGCCCGTTCTGCCGCCGATCCTCGAGCAGTTCCGGCAATCCACCGGCATCAGCGTTGACGCCACCTACCAGGCCTCCGCCGCCCTGACCACGCAGATCCAGAACGGCGCTCCCTTCGACCTGTTTCTCTCCGCGGACCTCGGCTATCCCAAGCGCCTCATTGACGCCGGCCTCGCCGACGCCGCCGGTTCGCCCGACTCGACCACCCCCATCACCTATGCCAAGGGCACGCTCGTGCTATGGACCCGCAAAGACTCCCATCTGCCTCCGCCTTCGCTCGATCTGTTGCGCAGCCCCGAGCTCAAGCGCCTTGCCATCGCCAATCCCGACCGCGCGCCGTATGGCCGCGCCGCCGTCGCCGCGCTCACCAGCCTCAAGCTCTACGACACGCTCAAGCCGCGCCTGGTGACTGCGGAAAACATCGCCCAGGCCGCGCAGTTTGTCGACTCCGGCAACGCCGACGCCGGCCTTATTTCGCTCACCTCCGCGCTCACGCCCAAGCTCGCCTCCAGCGGTTCCTAGTTCGTCATCCCGCGCGATCTCTATCCCCCCATCGAACAAGGCGCCGTCATCATCACCAAAACCACGCAACGCGCCGCCGCCCACAGGCTCCTCGATTTCCTGCTCTCACCTCCCGTGCAGGCCCAACTCGCCAAATCCGGTCTCACCCCCGTGAAATGAATTCACAGGCTCTCGCCCGAGCGGTCGCCACGTTCATGAACCTCCGTGCCCCATCCTTTTCACGTCCCATCGTGAAAAGGGTGGGAAACCACGAATCCTGACCCGTATCCTTCTCTTTAGACTTCATGGACTGGCAAGCCTTCGCTCTCACCCTCCGGCTCGCGACCGTCACCACGGCGATTCTGCTCGCCGTCGCCGTGCCTCTTGCCGCGCTGCTCGTGCTGGGCCGCGCGCGCTGGCTCGCCGCGCTCGAAGCCCTGGCCGCCCTGCCGCTTGTCTTGCCGCCCACCGTGCTCGGCTTTTTTCTGCTGGTTATGCTCGGGCCGCGCACCGCCTTCGGTCGAGCCATCACCACCCTGCTCGGCCATCCGCTGGCCTTCTCGTTCGCAGGCCTGGTCGTGGGCTCCGTCATCTACAGCCTGCCCTTCGCGGTGCAGCCCATCGTCGCTGGATTCGCTTCCGTCGATCGGTCCTACATCGATGCCGCGCGCCTGCTCGGCGCCGGTCCTCCGCGTCTCGTCTACTCTCTGCTGGTTCCCCTCGCCCGCCGCTCCATCATCGTCGCCGTCGTGCTCACCTTTCTGCACACAGTCGGCGAATTCGGCGTGGTGCTCATGCTCGGCGGAGACATCCCCGGCGCCACGCGCACCCTCTCCATCGTGCTCTACAACCAGGTGGAGAACTTCGACTACTCCGCCGCCAATCGCACCGCCGCCATGCTCCTCTTCCTGAGCGTCGCCGCACTGGTGGCCATCTACGCCGGCGTTCGCCCGCGCGGAGGCCGCCATGCTTGAGTTCGCACTCGACACCCGCCGCGGCAGCTTCCACCTGCACATCGAATGCCGCTTCGCGTCCGATTGGACCGTCATCTTCGGCCCCTCCGGCTCCGGCAAGAGCACTCTCCTGCGTCTCCTCGCCGGGCTCGACCGCCCCGATCGCGGACGTGTCGTTCTCGACAACGAACAACTCACCCATTCCGATACCGGCGCATTTCTCAAGCCCGGTCGCCGCAAAACCGCTCTTGTTGCCCAGCAGCCGGCGCTCTTCCCTCACATGAGCGTCGCCGCCAATGTGTCCTACGGCCTGGCCAGCCTCGATCGCGCCCGCCGCACGGCACGCGTTGAAGAAATGCTTGAGCTGGTCGGGGCCACCGACCTGGTGCACCGCCATCCGCAGCACCTCTCCGGCGGAGAAGCCCAGCGCGTGGCTCTGGCGCGCGCCCTCGCGCCGCAGCCGCGATTGCTTCTTCTCGATGAACCCTTCTCCGCGCTCGACGGCAGCTCCAGCGACGCCCTGATTCTGCGCCTCCGGCCGTGGCTTCACGATCAACGTGTGCAGACCGTTCTGGTGACCCATGACGCCACCGACGCCTACGCCACCGCCGCCGAGGTTGCTTTGCTTCACGAAGGCCGGCTGGCCGCTCTCGGACCCGCCGAAGTCGCCTTGGCCGCCGAACGCCGCCGCATCATCGACCGCCTCGGACCGCAGCAGCGATAGTGCTTTTGTTCCAAGCCTCGTTCCGCCAATCGCCCGTCAGTCAGTTCGCGGATACCACCACCAGCGTGGCGTCGTCCTGAAAATGGCCTCCGCAAAAAGCGTTCACATTTTCAAGAAGGCCGCTGGTCAGTTCCTGTGCCGATTTGCGGCTGTTCGATCTCGCAAACGCCGCGACGCCTTCTTCGCCGAACTCCTGCGCATCGGCCCCTTCCGCTTCCGTAATGCCATCGGTAAACAGCAGGAGTCGATCCTGGGGCTCGAATGGAATCGCACCATCCTCATAGACCCACTCGGGAAAAACGCCCAGCACCGCGCCACCCTTGTCGAGCATGCGCGCCTGCCCATGGGAAACGAGAATCGGATTAGGATGCCCGGCATTGCAATAGCTGAAGGTGCGTGTTTCGCTGTCGAGAATGGCGTAGAAGAACGTCACAAATTTCCCCGTCGCGATGTTTTCGCACAGCAGCCGGTTCACCTTTCCGCACAGGTTGGCCGGACTCTCCGAGTTGCTGGCATAAGCGCGAACCGCGGCCTGCGCATTCGCCATCAGCAGCGCCGCCGAAACGCCCTTCCCCACCACATCCGCAATACAGATGCACAGTTTGTGTTCGCCCAACCGGAACACGTCGTAGTAGTCTCCGCTCACCATCCGCGCCGGGCGCCACGCTCCCGCCACCTCGAATCCAGGCAACTGCGGAATCTCCTTGGGAAGCAGCGATTGTTGTATCTCCCGGGCGCGCTCCAACTCCTGTTCCTGCATTTCAAGTTGTGCTGTACCCATATCCACAGATCGCTGAAGTTCGACATTGCGCTGTTCGAGCGTTCTCTTTTGTGGTCTGGTAGAGAAAAACCAGCGCGCTGGAAACAAAGGTGACCAGTATGGGAAACTTCCAACCCGTTCTGAGCAGGTGATCCGAGAGTTTGCGGTGTGGGTGGAGCGAGCAGCCACACAAACGCCGACGAGATCACATAAATAGGAATGAGAAGAACAAACAGGATGGCAAGAAAGACAACCAGTTGTAGGGAAACGGCCTTGCGCATAGAGCCCATGCAATCTCTGCGTTGCAGGCACGACTAGATTTCCGATCGCAGAGCCCATACAGCAGGATCGTGCACGGGTTGATCCGCTGCCCAATGGCCCAGAAAATGGCCCCCGCGACCGCCGAAACAGCGATAGTAGAGACTCTGTCTTCTGAGGAAAATCGAACGAAGAGACTGAGCGTTATCCTCATGGCGCCGCGCATTTCTTAACCTCGCCGGGTAGATGGACGAGAATTCTACACGCGCATCCGCAGATTTCCGTACCCGCCGTCCGCCGAGCATCGTTGCAGCCGTAACTCAGAATCCCACCAGCACCGGCTCCCTCTCGAGTTCAATCCCAAACCGCGCCTGCACCCCAGCCTTGATCGCCTCCGCCAGCGCGAAGAATCTCTCCTGCCGTCGCCCCGCCGCGATTGATCAGCGCCAGCGTGTGCCGCGACGAAATGCCGGCGCGCCCCAGCACATATCCCTTGCGCGAATCCCGCCTGCTCGATCAGCCAGGCTGCGGGAATCTTGACCATCGGTTCATCCTCGGCCCCGCCCCGGCGGGAAAGCGCGGCAGTTCCTTCCCGCTCCTCTCCTCGATGCGCTCCGCTTGCTCCTTCTTCACAATCGGATTCTTGAAGAAGCTCCCCACGCTGCGGCAATCCGGATCCCCCTCCACCAGCAGCATTCCCTTGCTTTGCCGAATCCGCCGCACCGCTTCCGCAACCTCGGCAAGGCTCGGCTGCGCGTCTCGTTCCAAGAGCCCGCTGCACATCCGCATAGCGCAGCGTTGGCGCGCCGCCGGGCGTGAGCCGATAATCCACGCGCGTCACGACGTATCTTCCGCGATCAACGGTGTTGAACCGGCTGCGCCGATATGCAAATCCGCATTCCGCCGCGGTAAATTCCACCCACGCCTGCTCTCGGAGATCGAACGCCCGCACCTGAACGATCGTCGACGCCACTTCCTGCCCATACGCGCCCACGTTCTGCACCGGCGTCCCGCCCACCGTACCGGGAATCCCCGCCAGGCATTCTATCCCGGCGCAGTTCTCTTCCACGCTCCGCTGCACGAACCCATCCCAATCCTCGCCGGCCGCAACCCGCAGATTCTCTGCACTGATACCGGTCGAAGTAACTCCCGTCGCAATTCCGCGCAGACCCACGTGCAGCACCAGCCCGTTGAATCCGCCGTCGGACACCACCAGGTTGCTTCCCCCGCCGAGCACAAACAGCTTGAGGCCGCGCTCCCGCGCCCAGGCCGCCGCCTCGGCAATCTCGTCCTCCCTCGTGGCCTCGATGAACCACCGCGCCGGCCCCCCGATGCCAAGCGTCGTAAACGGCGCAAGCGGCTTGTTTTCTTCAATCAGGCTGTCGAGAGACATCTCCCTAAGGCTACATCACCGATTTACCGTAAAATGAAATCAGGCAATATCCTTGCCGGAGGATTGAATGTATCCAGAGCTGATGGTGATCCCGATGCGCGAAGAACTTGTCCGCGCCGGTATCCAGGAATCCCGCACCGCCGAAGACGTCGACGCCACCCTGGCCAAGCCCGGCACGACCCTGCTGGTCGTCAACTCCATCTGCGGATGCGCCGCAGGCAAGATGCGCCCCGGCGTGCGCCTGGCGCTGGCCAACACCGCCCACCAGCCCGACCACAAGATCACCGTCTTTGCCGGCCAGGATCGCGAAGCCACCGAGCGCGCCCGCAGCTACTTTGAAGGCCAGCCGCCCACGTCGCCCGCGGTTGCCATTCTGCGCGACGGCAAGCTGGTTTACCTGATGCAGCGCTTCATCATCGAGCAGGCCACGGCCCAGCAGATCGCCGGCGAACTCATCCGCGCCTTCGACGAGTTCTGCGCCAAGACGCCGGCGTAAGCAGACGGCTTAGACTTTGCGGATTGGCCCTGGATACTGGGCAATCGACCGGATCGGCTGTCAAGCAAAGTGATCCCTTCGACCATTGCCTGAGCAATCAGCAATCGGTCGAAGGGATCTTTGTGTATGGGCGGGCAAGGTGTCGACTGGCAACGGCGTGCTGATCCTTCGACCGCTAACTCATCGTACCCATTGTGCAATCATTTGCCGTCTGATCTCGCGGGGATCGAATGCGAAATCTGTTCGATTCTGGCGCTCGCTTGATCGCAATCTCCCATAGGCTTGCCGCGCTGAATAGCGAACTCATTCGCTGGGTCGCTAATGAGTCGCCCGTGCAGCGCGCGGTCGATCCGGCGATCATCTGATCGGAATCCAAATGACGAAGATGCGTGTCGAGGAGGAACTTCATTCTCGCATCCTTGCCGAGAAACAATCTCCTCGATCTCCTTGTCCAACTGCTTGTCGATCTCATCGAAATTCGTCCGGAAGCGTTGTACATTCCCTTCATGAAATCCGAGTCGCCGCTTACGCCTTGGCCGGAGGATCATCAATCGGCACCACCTTCACCTTCGGCTTCCCGGCCTTGGCGATGATGAATGGTTCTCCCTTCTCCGCCTCGTCCACAAGCCGCGAGAGATGGGTCTTGGCTTCGTGGATATTGAACGTCCGCATGACAGTCTCCCGAGTAAACTAAGTCTACTTAGTTTAGTCTGGTTGTGACCTGGAGGCAACTGCGTTCCGAGCAATCAACGCAAAAACGGCCTCCCATGCGGGAGGCCGTTCTGTTTCATCTCCGCTTCCTGCGAAGTCTCAGTCCCCTTCCACCGCCACCGGCAGCCTCTGCACCTTGCTGTGCTTCACGGAATAGCTGAAGTAGATAATCAGCCCGACCAGCAGCCAGCAAGATCATCACGATCCAGGTAATCCGCTCCAGCCGCGACATCAGGTAGACGGCGGAAAGAATGCCCAGAATCGGCACCAGCGGCACCAGCGGCGTCTTGAATGGCCGCTTCATTTCGGGATGACGCACGCGCAGCACCCACACGCCGGCACTCACGATCGTGAAGGCCAGCAGCGTTCCGATGTTGACCAGTTCCGAGAGCCTCTCAATGGGCAGAAACGCCGGCATGATCGCGGCAAACGCGCCAAAAATGATCGTCGTGATCCAGGGCGTGCGGAACTTGGGATGCACGGCCGACGCCCACTTGGGCAGCAGTCCATCCTTCGACATGGAGTAGAAGACGCGCGTCTGACCCAGCAGCATGACCAGCATGACCGTGGCCAGTCCAAAGACCGCGCCGATCTTGACCAGCAGCGATCCCCACGCGACGCCCGTAGCGTCGATTGCGAGCGCGACCGGAGCGGACACGTTCAGGGTCTTGTAGCTCACCAGCCCCGTGAGCACCAGCGAAACCAGAATGTAGAGAATCGTGCAGACCACCAGCGAGCCGAGAATCCCGATCGGCATGTCGCGCTGCGGATTCTTCGCCTCCTGGGCTGCCGTTGAGACCGCATCGAAGCCAATATAGGCGAAGAAGATCGACGCCGCTGCCGTGGGTATGCCGAGCCACCCGAAGTTCCCGTGCGAGTCAGTCGGCGGCACGAAAGGATGCCAGTTCGCGCTGGCCACCGCCGGATGCTGGAACAGGAAGTAGCCACCCACGACAAGAAAGATACCGACGATGGTGACCTTGATGATCACGACCGCTGAATTGAAGTTGGCCGACTCCTTGATTCCGATCACGAGGATCGTCGTGATCACCATGACGATGCACACCGCAATCAGGTTGAAGGCACCCGTAGCGTGCGGCAGGCCCTCCGCGCTCACTCCCGGCGGAAGCGACATCACTTGCAGCCACTGCTCGTGATAAAAGACCAGCGGAGTTCCCGTAGTGGCGGTCAGCTGCGGCGGAATGTAGATGTGGAACTGCTGCAGCAGGCTATTGAAATAGCCTGCCCACCCCGACGCGACGGTGGACGCACCGAACGCATACTCGAGGCACAGGTCCCAGCCGATAATCCACGCCACCAGTTCGCCCAGCGTTGCATAGCCGTAGGTGTAAGCCGAGCCCGCAATGGGAATGATCGAGGCGAACTCCGCATAGCACAGCCCCGCAAATGCGCAGGTCAGGCCCGCCAGCACAAAGCTCAGAGCCACCGCCGGGCCCGCGCGCAGCGCAGCAGCCTGCCCGGTGAGCGTGAAGATGCCCGCGCCAATGACCGCGCCGATACCGAGCGTGATCAGGTTCAGCGCGCCCAGGGAACGCTTGAGCGTATGTTCGCCCTCTTCACGCGCTTCCTCTGACAGCATCGACATGGGTTTGATTCGTAGCAGTCTGGACATGAATGAGGGCGATCCTCCGGGTTCGTTGGAACGGTGTTGCCTTGGATTGTCTTACGTTTGGATTGCAGGCTTGCGCGACCACAGAAAATACACGGGAATGCCAATCAGTACGAGCACAAGGCCGGGCCATGTGTACTGGGGCTTGTACCGCAATAATACGATACAGATCCATGTGGCCATCACGATATAAAGCGCCGGCAGCACCGGGTATCCGAGCGCTCGATAAGGCCGCGGCGCCGCCGGCCACTTCCGCCGCAACACAAACAACCCCACAATGGTGAGGATGTAAAACACCAGCACCGCAAAGATGATGTAGTCGAGCAACTGGCTGTACGATCCCGACACGCACAGCACCGCGGTCCACAATGCCTGCACCAGCAACCCCGCCACCGGCGTGTGATAGCGCGGATGCAGCTTGCCCACCGACTTGAAGAACAGCCCGTCGCGGCTCATCGCGTAGTACACGCGCGCCCCGGCCAGCGTCAGCCCGTTGGCGCAGCCGAATGTCGAAATCAGGATGGCCGCGGCCATCAACTGCGCCCCGCCGGAATGAAAGATCTGCTCCAGCGCCGCCGTGCCCACGCGATCCTCGGCGGCGTATTGCACGCCCCGCGCCAGCACCGTCGCGCCATGCGGATCGCCGTGCATGGGCAGCACCAGGATGTACGCCAGCGACGCCAGAAAGTACACCGTCAGCACAAACCCCGTCCCCATCACCAGCGACAGCGGAATGTTCCGCTTCGGATTCTTCACCTCACCCGCGGTGAACGTAATGTTGTTCCACGCATCCGACGAGAACAGCGATCCCACCTGCACCACCGCCAGCACCACCAGCAGGTTCACCATCACCATGCGGCCCGCCGATGCCCACCTGCACCGGGTGCAGCGTATGCCAGCCCGCGTTCTCCCAGAACCGGCTCCAGTCGGCGCCGAAGTTCGCTTCCCACGCCGTCGCATTGCGCCCGATCGTGAAACCCAGCACCACCAGCGCCGCCAGCGAAAGCGCCTTGGCCGACGTAAAGACGTTCTGAATCATCGAGCCGATCTTCATCCCGAAGATGTTCACGACCGCCAGGAAAAACATCACCACGATTCCGGCAAGGTTGGCGGTGTTGACGCCGATGTCCATGTTGCCCAGCACCATCGGCCCGACCGGGATCGGCGGCACATGCGCGATGTGCCATAGCCAATGCGTCGTCGACACCGTGGGAAAGAACACGCCGAGGAACTTGCCGAACGCCACGCAGACCGCCGCGATCGTCCCCGTCTGGATCACCAGGAACAGCGTCCAGCCGTAGAGAAATCCCCACAGCGGCCCCAGCGACTCGCGCAGGTAGATGTACTGCCCGCCCGCCTTGGGCATCATCGCGGCCAGTTCGCCGTAGCTCAGCGCGGCAATGATCGTCAGAACGCCCGTCACCACCCACGCGCCCAGGTAGAGCGCCGGCGAATTGGTCACCCGCGCAATGTCCGCATCCACCAGAAAGATTCCGGACCCGATCATGGATCCGATCACGAGCGCCGTGGAGCTGAAGAGTCCGAGCGTCTGCACCAGCCTCGGTCCACTGGCCGGAGAAACATTCGCAGGATTGGGGATGGTCCGCTGGGTCGTCACCTGTTGCATTTTTACCGGATTTTCGCGGAACTGTCTTTATCATTCTTCCGCAGATCCAGACCTGCCCGAGGGCCGGGTGCCCCAGGTCTCGTTTTTGAGACCTGGGAAAGCACGAAACTCAAATTCAACATAAAACGACGAGGTCCAGGTCCGGGATGGCTCTACTGGAACCCATGCCCACTGATCATCCACCTGCGAAACTCCGCCGCCGGATCCGCGCTTCGAGAACAGCGCTGCAGCCACCGCCACCGTGTTTGCCCCCGCCTCCAGCACCATTGGCGCGGTCTCCAGCGTGATGCCGGCCGCAGCCACCAGCACCGCCTCCGGTCCCGCCTGCTCGCGCAACCGGCGTACCCCCTCGATCCCGATCGGCGCCTTGCTGGTCTCCTTTGTCGTAGTCGGAAACACCGGCCCGATCGAAAAGTAATCCGCCGGCTCATTCAGAATTCCCGGCACCAGCGAATCGCTGCCCCCAAACGTGCCGACGATCCGGTCCGGCCCCAACATCCGCCGCGCTTCCCCCGGAGACACATCCCCGGCATCCACATGCACCCCATCAAATCCCAGTCGGTCAACCAGATCAGCCCGGTCATCGAGAATGAGCTTTACCTGTCCCGCCGGCAGCGCCTCGCGAAGAACCGCCGCATCCGCCAGCAGTTCCGCCTCCGATCCTGTCTTGTTCCGGTACTCCAGCAGCGTGACTCCCGCCTCTGTCAGCGATTTGCCAAGCCGCCGCAGAAACTCCGCGCGACCCGCCGCCGGAATCACCGACGAATCGAGAATCGGATAAATCCTCGGAAATATCTTCATATGGATTCAGGTTACCCGGAACCAACAGAAATGGCCGCACAGTCACCCATGCGGCCACTCTAGTCCCTAGTCCCTAGTCCCTTAGTCCCTGCTCTTCTTACATCTCGTCCGCCGACGGCCCGTAGCATCCAGGAATCTTGTGTCCCAGCAGCCGCAGATACACGCCCAGCTGCGCGCGGTGATGGATCAGGTGATTCACCACCCAGGTCCGCCAGACGTTGTATTTCGTATCGTCGATCCACGTCTGATCACCGGCGACGAACTTCCAGTTCGAGTCCCACTTTTCCGGCGTCATCTTGGCCAGTTCCGGCTTCGCTTCCGCAACCTGCTTGTCAAAACGCTCCAGCAACGCCGCCTTTGTCGTCGGATCCTGGGGATTCATATCCGGCGTCCAGTCCAGCCGGTCC
Source organism: uncultured Acidobacteriota bacterium (assembly GCA_963812485.1). GTDB lineage: Bacteria > Acidobacteriota > Terriglobia > Terriglobales > Acidobacteriaceae > Telmatobacter. Next base: position 58,154 of record CAWEVD010000007.1, on the reverse strand, counting down.
CTGGTCAACGTATGCACCGCCCAATCGCCATTGGTGTCCGACACATGCGCCGCCAGCCGTCCCAGCGCCATCGACTTTTCGTGGGGCTTCCAGCCGAAATCCGCATCCTCGGGAATCGCCTCGAGAACCTTGCGGGTGTTGGCAGTTTCGCGGTCATATTCTGCGATGAGTTCTTTCTGAATATCCATCCGTGCAACCTCCACGTTGCGCAGCCAGCATAACTCCAAAACCGCTACTAAAGGCGAAGAAAAAGCGATAAATTGTTCGTCCCCCCTTCGACCTCTTTCCCGCCGTGCCAATCACTTTTCCGGCAACGCAAACGCGATATACGCCCCGCCCACCGGCGACTTCGGGTCCCGCCCCCCGCTCGCCGCAATCACCACGTACTGCCGGCCATCGATCATGTACGTCGACGGAGTCGCCATTCCCGCAAACGGAAGTTCCGTCTCCCAAAGCACCTTGCCCGTACTGCTGTCGAAGGCCCGGAAGCGCCGGTCATACACCGTCGCCCCGATGAACAACACGCCGCCGGCGGTCAACACCGGCCCTCCGTAATTCTCCGTGCCGGTGTCCTTCATCCCCTTGTTGCACCAGCGCGGGGTACTCACCCAGCGGCACCTTCCACAGGTACTTTCCCGTCTTCAGATCGATCGCATTGAGCGTGCCCCACGGCGGCACAAAAGCCGGGTATCCCTCCGGATCGAGAAACTTCCTGTATCCGGTGAAGATGTACGGCCCCTCTTCGCTCTCCACCGGCGGAGTCACCGAGGCGATCTGTTCGCCGACCCGAAGGAAGCGCAGCAGGGCTTCCATATCCTTGCCGACCACGTCCGGAATCTGCGGCATCTTTCCCTTGCCGCCATAGATCACCTTCTTCACCTGGTCTGCGGACAGGCGGCTGCCCAACCCCATCAGCGTCGGACCCAGGCCTGCCTTCCCCTCCAGGTGTTCGCCGTGGCACACCGCGCACTTGTCCTTGAACACGGCTGCCCCGCGTGGATCGGCCGGCGGCGGCGGTGCGGAATCAGACGCCGCGGGAGTGGAGCCCAGCTCTTTTTTGTTCGCGGAAGCATCGGCAGCGCTGCCGGTGCGGAGATAGTGAAGCAGGTCGTTCATGCCCCGCTCATCGATATTGGGAAACGACGGCATGCGGCCCGCCCCCGTCTTCACGGTGTGCGTAATCTGCTCGTCGGTGAGTCTCTTTCCAATATCAACGAGCGAAGGAAACGCGGGCGGCGAACCCTCCCGGGTCACGCCGTGGCACACCGCGCACTGGTACATATAGGTCTGCATCCCCCCGGTGCTTCCGCCGGGATTCTGAATCAGCCCGCCCAGCCACGCCATTTCATTGGCGTTCACGTACAGGATGTCGTTGACCGGATCCACAGCCGGGCCGCCCCACTCGGCGCCGCCATCAAAGCCGGGAAACACGATGGTCTGCTGCCCCCCGGCGACCAACGGCAGGAACTGGCCGTCGCTGCGCATCGTGCGGAATTGCTGCACCGCCCACGCGTGCATCTCCGGCGTGCGCGTGGTCAGCATGTCTTCGGTCAGCCGCTGCCGGGCATACGGCTCGGGCCCGCCGGGCAGCGACTGCGTCTTCGCCGCCACCTCGCCCGGCACCGTGCTCGCCGGGTAAGGCCGCTCGTTCATGGGATAAAGCGACTCCCCTGTCACCCGATCGAACAAGTAGACATATCCCTGCTTCGAGGTCTGCGCCAGCGCCTCGACCGTTTTGCCATCGCGCTGGAGCGTGACCAGCGCCGGCGGCGATGGAAAATCGCGATCCCAGATATCGTGATGCACGCCCTGGAAATGCCAAAGCAGCTTTCCGGTGTTCGCATCGAGCGCCAGCTCACAGTTGGCGTAGAGATCGTCGCCCACGCGATCCCCGCCATAGAAGTCCATCACCGCCGAGCCCGTCGGCACGTACACGATACCCCGCGCCGCGTCCAGCGTCATGCCCGCCCAGTTGTTGGCCGCGCCGGCGGTCTTGTAGGCGTCTTTGGGCCACGTCTCGTAGCCAGGCTCGCCCGGCAAAGGAATCGTATGGAAGACCCAGCGGAGTTGCCCCGTGCGCACGTCATACGCGCGAACATAGCCCGGCGGCGCCGGATGCGTCTCCGGGTTGCGCCCACCCACAATGATCAGGTCCTTGTACACGACGCCCGGCGAAGTCAGCGCAATCGACTGCTTCTCATAGTCCCCGCCCCGCTCCAGCCCTTTGCGCAGGTCGACACGCCCGCTCTCGCCGAACGTCTCGATCGGTTTGCCCGTCTCGGCATCCAGGCAATAGAGAAAATTCATCACCCCGGCGAAAATCCGGCCTTGCTTGCCATCCGTCCAGTACGACAGTCCCCGCGCCGGCTGCGTGCCATTGATCCCGGAATCGAACTTCCACTTCAGCTTGCCCGTCGCCGCGTCCAGCGCCACGACTTTCTGCGTCGGCGTATACGTGTAGAGAGTCCGCCCCACGATCAACGGATTGGACTGGATCCCGCCCTTCTCGCCGGTATCAAAACTCCACGCCACCTGCAGCTTCGACACATTGCCGCGATCGATCTGCGTGAGCTTTGAATAGTGATCCCCGTCGAGCCCGCCGTTGTAAGCAGGCCAGTCCACCGTCTGCGCGCTGCAAAGCATCGGCCGCCGAAGGCGGCGCGAATCAAGATCAGACAGCGAACGAAGAAATGATTGCCACGACTCGACGATCCTGAAGCTCTTCATGCCAGGACCTCGCATCCGGCTAGCGGTCAGAATGCGATCACGCGGCTGAGATCTATCGACTGTTGTTCGATTATGCGCGTCATCATTGGAGGCAAGATCGTCTCCGCCTTCACAAGAATGCGAAAGCGGAGCCGCTCCGGTTTTGTGCAATTTGAAGTCCGGCCATTTGCCGATTGGCTCAGCAAGAGTGAGAGCTCGATGCGTGTCCGCAGTTTTTGCATTTCATGGTTGGAATCGGGTACGTTTCGGCATAGCCGGAGCAGTCGCATTCACTGCAACAACTGGACGTATACTGGGCGGATCTGGCGGTGAAGGTGGATCACGGTCGTGGTTCGTTGGATCCTCATCGTCGGGCATTGCAATACTCCTCACTCCGTTCTGGAGATCACCAGGGAATGGATGCTCTAGGGGAGCCAATCGATGCCACAACCGCCTCGCCGTGAGCAACCGTCCGTTCAGGCTTTGCGCTTACCCTCGCTCGCCCGGCCAGAAACCGCTCCATGAACTTGGTATCGAACTCGCCCGCCCTGAATTCCGCATCCTGAAAAATCGCCTGGTGCAGCGGTATCGACGTCTCGATTCCCTGCACGATGAACTGGCTCAGCGCGCGCTCCATCTTGGCAATCGCTTCGGCGCGGTCGCTGCCCGTGCACAATCAGCTTGGCAATCAGCGAGTCGTAATACGGCGGCACCACGCCTTCGGCATATTGCGCCGTATCCACGCGCACGCCATTGCCGCCCGGCACATTGAACGCCGTGATCTTCCCCGCCGATGGCGTGAACTTGCTCGGATGCTCGGCGTTGATGCGGCACTCGATCGCGTGCCCGCGCATCTCGATCTTCGCCGGCAGAATGTTCTCCAGCCTCTCCCCGGACGCAATCAGCAACTGCGCCTTCACCAGGTCCACGCCGGTAACGAACTCCGTCACCGGATGCTCCACCTGGATGCGCGTGTTCATCTCGATGAAGTAGAGCTGCCGGTCCTCATCCATCAGGAACTCGACCGTGCCCGCGTTCTGATAGCCGATCTCGGTCAGGCAGTGCTTCAGCGTGCGCCCGATCTCCTCGCGCATCTTCGGCGTCACCTGCAGCGACGGCGCTTCTTCGATCAGCTTCTGATGGCGCCGCTGAATCGAACACTCGCGCTCATACAGCGTGGCCACGTTGCCGTGCTCATCGGCCAGCACCTGGAACTCGATGTGCCGCGGCCGCTCGATGAACTTCTCCATGTAGAGGTCGCCGTTGCCGAACGCGTTCGCGGCCTCGGTCGACGCGGCGATGAAACAGATTGGGCAATTCCTCCGCGCTGCGCACGATGCGCATGCCGCGCCCGCCGCCGCCGGCCTTGGCCTTCAGGATGACCGGGAAGCCCACCTTCTGCGCCCAGTCCAACGCCTCTTCCGCGGTCGCCAGCACGCCGTCCGACCCGGGCAGGATCGGCACCTTGGCCTTCTTCATCGCCTGGCGCGCCTTTTCCTTCTCGCCCATCAGGCGCGTCACTTCCGGCGGCGGCCCAATGAACTTGATATTCGAAGCGCGGCACACTTCGGCGAAGTTGGCGTTCTCGCTCAGCAGCCCGTAGCCCGGGATGAATCGCATCCACGTCCGCGATCTCCGCCGCGGAGATCACCGCCGGCACATTGAGATAGCTGTCCGCCGGCCGCGGCGGCCCGATGCAGATCGCCTCGTCGGCAAAGCGCACATGCAGCGAATTGCGATCCGCCTCGCTGTAAACGGCGACCGTGCGAATGCCGAGTTCCCTGCAGGCGTTCAACACGCGCAGAGCAATCTCGCCGCGATTGGCAACCAAAACCTTACGAAACATTCAGAAGACCCTTTAGACGCAGTGCCAGTGTCTGTCTAGCGGAGTTAGCGTTGTGAAGAGAGGCTTGATGTTCGATCGTCGGACTCCGATCTGCGAAGCGGTCGTCTGCAAAATCTTGTTAGCGAAGCTCCGCTAACTCCGCTATCACGCTAACCCCGCTCTCACGACGGCCGAATCGAAAACAGCGGCTGCCCATACTCGATCGGCTGACCGTTGGCAACCAGGCACTTCACGATCTCGCCCGAGGCATCCGACTCGATCTCGTTCATCAGCTTCATGGCTTCGACGATGCAGATCACCTGGCCCTTTTCCACGTGGTCGCCGGGGGTAACGAAAGCGGCGCGGCACCCGGCGAAGGCGAGCCGTAGTATGTGCCCACGATGGGCGACTTCACCAGGTGCAGATCCGCATCGGGATCGGCTGCCGGAGCAGCGAGCAGGCGCCGGCAGGAGCCGCGACACGGCGGCTGCGGCCAGCACCGCCGCCGAGCCGGCGACATTGCCCGAGCACGTGCGCCGCCGCCGGAGCCACGGCCGGGTTGAACTTGAGCCGGATCTTCAGGTCGCCGCGGTCCAGATCGAACTCGGCGACCTGATTCTCCTTCAAAAACTCGATCAGTTGTTTCAGATCCTGAATATCTTCTGGTTTCATTCGTTCCTTTTGTCTCCGCTCATCTTTCCCAGCGTCGTTGCATGGAAGCCGATTCTGCGAACACCAACTTCAAAGTTCAATCAGGCCTTGGGTGCCGGCGTCAGCACCTGGCCTCCAGTCCGCGTCACCGCCACCATATCTTCGATGCGAATGCCGAACTCGCCCGCCAGATAAACGCCGGGCTCGATGGTCACCACCATCCCCGGCTGCAGCCGTGTTGTCTGTCCCGCGCCGATCCGCGGCGGTTCGTGAATCTCAAGCCCCACTCCGTGGCCGGTGGAGTGGGAAAATGCCTCTGCCAATCCCGCCTTGCGCAAAACCCCGCGGGCAGCCTCGTCCACCTCCCCGCAACTCACGCCCGAGCTCACCGCTGCAACCGCGGCCTCCTGGGCTTCCAGCACGGCTTCGTAGGCACTGCGTTCGTTTCGGCTTGGCTTTCCGAAGTAAACGGTACGCGTCATATCCGAGCAATAACCCTTGAGGATAATACCGAAGTCGAGGGTCAGGAATCCTCGCCGCGGCAGCCGCGCGCTCGTCGCCCGGCCGTGCGGCAGCGCCGAACGCTCCCCCGAAGCCACGATGGTTTCGAACGACATGCCCTCGGCTCCCATCAGCCGCGCCTGGTGCTCGAGCTCCGCCGCCACTTCGATCTCCGCAGGCCCGGCCGGATGAAGCCCAGGATATGATCGAACAGCCTGCAGCCCATCAGCGCCGCCTCGCGCATGATGCCCAGTTCGTCCTCGTCCTTCACCAGCCGCAGTGTCTCCACCAGCGTGCCTGCAAGCGGCACAAGGAATCGTGCGCCGCAATCTGCGAGGCAAGGCCGGCCTTCCAGCGCGCCAATTCCGCCACCGTGGTCCATGCGGGATCGAAGCCGGCGTTCTCCACGCCTGGCTGCGCCGCGAGCCACTGCACCGCCGCACCGCCGGCGCGCCGCTGACACGATCTCCACCTTCGCCGCCTTCACTTCTTCGGCAGCCTGCGTCCTATAACGGCCATCGGTGAACAGCCGCGCCGCCCGCCGCGTAACCGCCAGCGCGGCGCTCGAACCTGTGAATCCGGAGAGGTAGCGAATGTCGGGAAGATGCGTAACCAGCAGCCCCGAAAGCCCTGCACCGTGCATCCGGCGGCGAACGCCCAAATCGTCGTGAATGGTCCACCCGGTCAGTTTTATCACGGCAGCAGGGTCAGTGGAATGGGATCAGCGGATCAGCTGATCGCAGGTGACTCAGTGTGCAATTAGGCACTGTGGATCAACTGTCTTTGCTTGGCAATCGCAAGCTCGTCCGGATCACGGAACGCATGCGGAAGGAGTCGTGCCGTGACTCACTGATCACTGATCCCTGATCCTCCTGTCGTTACATCGCCGGCCGAACCGGCTTCTTCTGCTCCGGATCGACCTCGGCAGCCTGAATATCAGACTGCCGGTCCATCCACTCATCCAGCCGCGACCGCTTGAACCGCCAGCGGTTCCCCAGCTTGAACGCGGGCACAAAGCCCTCCGAAGCGTACTTGTACAGGGTGTCGGGAGAGATGCCAAGGTAGTCTGAGGCCTGGCGAATGTCCATTACTTCCCGAATCTCAGGGACCAGCAGGTTCGAACGAGCCGACGCGTTGCGCATGGATCTACCTCCGGAAGGACTTGAGCCTCAGGGCAGGAACCGGCGAAATGCCGGTAATCTGTATATATCGTGGTTTTGCCCGGGATTCAAGGGATCTTAGGGAATTTTCCGGAATTTTTCCTGTTTCCCAAAACGACACCAGCCATCGATTCACCCCATCGAGCGCCCCTGAACCGCTCCGGGTGGGGCTCAGTTCCGGCTCTTCGGCCCTACCCCTAGTGTCATTGCGGCGGATGGTCCGGCCTACATCGCCTTCCGCCACCACGCCGTCGTCTCGATGCTCAGAACTTCGTCTTATCGCCAGCGGGAGAGGTAGAAATCCATCACCTCGTCCTTCCTGAACGCTGTGCAGTCCGGCCAACTGTCGTCCTTTTCGAGGTGGGTCGATTTCTGGTGATTGTCCACCAGCGTGATCTCTTCGGCGGAGCACTGGATGACTTTCTGGGCTCTCAGGGAAAACGCGGTCCCCGGAGGCGGGGCCGGCGGCACCTGGTTGGCAATCTTCGTCAACAGCAGGATGAATACGAAGGCAGCAGCGAAAGTAGCTATTCTTTTCATAGAGTTATGCGATCCCAGGGAATCTCACGGCGCGGGAATCCTGCGCGGACAGAACCCGGCCCGGCGCACATGGATTGAGTGGGTGCTCTCGAATCACTGTAAAACGGTTTCCGTCCTGAAACAAGACAAAAAACTGCCGGACCGGCGGAGGAGGCCGGTCCGGCGTCATCGTTGAGCCAACTCTATTGGTTCTGCTGGTTCTGCTGGTCCTGGCTCTGCCGATCTTCGCGGCGATGCAGCGTGGGCCTGTCGTCCCCGCTCGACGTGCCGTCCGTCGTCTGGGCGTTGGGATCGGTGCTGGCGCGCCGCAGCGAGGGCCGCTTGTTGTCCTTCGAATCGGTCAGGCGGCGCTTGTTCTCGATCCGTGCCAGCCGGGCCTTCACGTCGTCAAACTCCGACGTCGTAACCGTGTACTCATCCTTGGCGGGAAGAATGCGGGCAATCTCCTCCTGCGAGTGCAGGATCCGGTCGGGGTCTGGGGATGGTCGGAGAACACCTTGGCCACCGCGCCCGGCTTCCGCTTTTCCAGCGCCTGGATCTTTTCAAAGAAGCTGATAAACGCCTGCGGATCGTAGCCGGCCCGGTACATGTACTGCACGCCCAGGTAGTCGGCCTGCGCCTCGAACTCGCGCGAGAAGTGCATGAACGTGATGGGAATGGCGATCGACACCGCCTCGTAGATCCCATAGCCAGTCCAGCCGCCGATGAAAATCAGCGGAATGGTTCCCAACTGCGCGTAATTCATGCGCGTCTGCTCGCGAACCGCGTGGTGCGCGCAAACGTGCGCGGTCTCATGCGCCATCACCCCTGCCAGTTCCGCCTCTTCGTCGGCGTTCAGGATCAGCCCCGAATTCACGTAGAAAAATCCGCCCGGCAGCGCCATGGCGTTGATCTCGTCCGAATCGATGACCTTGATGGTGAACGGAACCTTGCAGTCGGAGTTCTTCACGATGTTCTGCCCGATGCGGTTCACATACTCCGTGACCACCGGGTCGGTGATGAACTTGGTGCTCTTCTCGATCTCCGACGCGTATCCCTTGCCCATCTTGATCTCGGTGTCGGTTGAGTACCAGTTGCCCATGCCGCGGCCGCCAATGTCGCGATTGCCCACCGCGCTCACGTCGTCGATGCTGCCCGGCTTTACCTTGACCATTTCGCTGCCCGGCGCGACCACTTTCTCAGGGTCGACCGCGGCGGCGGGAACATCACCCGCAACTGGCGTCGTCCCGGGGGCAGGATCCTGCTTCGCCGGATCCGGGCTCGTTTTCGAATCCGGCTTGGAATCGCTTCGTCCGTTGGCGTCAGGCTTCGACGCCGGCGTGTCGCCCGCGACCGGTGTTGTCCCCGGGGCCGGCTGCGCACTGGGGGCATTGCCATGAGTGTCAGTCGGAGTGGAGCTGGTCGGCGGAGCAGTGCTGGCCGGCGGCGCGGAAGGGTCGGACGAAGGAGTGGCTGGGGAGTGGACTGCGCCAGGCCCACAGACGTCCCGGCCCAGGTCAGGACCACCGCGGCCACCGCTAGTGTTGTCAACTTCACACCTTGTGAACTCCTCATCGCCCTCACCTCCGGGTTCCGCCGCGATCGCCGCTTCGCTTCGCTCGACTCGTTAGACGCTAGTATCCGCTTGTTTGGCAGCGGATGGGAAGAATATTTCATTTACCTGAAACCGGATTGACCTGACGCAATCTGAAATGAACGTCCGCTTTTCCCCCTTCCCTCGGCGACTCGAAACAACCCCGGCATGTCCCATCTTTGCGCCCTGCCGCAGCCCGCGAGACAGTCCAGGAAAACATGAAAAGGCAGGAACCTTCTCCGCCAGTCACCGCCACCTCATCCGAACCACACTCATCACGTTTCAACAACGGGTGACGCTTGGAGCACGCTGGAGGCTGAATTAGAGTGGAGAGCACGTACCAAAGGGAGGAGTCGTGCGTCCCACGTTCCTGGCGGTTGCCGCCATAGCGCTATTTGCGGCATTGCAGGGGGCTGGTCAGCCGCCCCATCACGGTTTACTCCCGCCCGGTCTGGTCCCCCCTCACCATCACCCCCCAGCGCCCGCTCAGCCGGCGCAGGAACCGGCTACGGATCCCGTTTTCGACGCCACAAATCTCGGCACGCCCCTGGTCCTCGATAAAAACTGGCGCGTCGGCATTACCCCCGATCCGGCCGCCCAACGACCCGACTTCGACGACTCCTCGTGGGCCGTTCGCGACGCCAGGCCCTCCATCGCCGACGTTCCCGACGCGGAGAATCCTGACACCAATGACCAGGCCGCCTCAAACGGGCCCCCTGTGCATCCCTTTGCCTGGTTTCGCCTCCATGTCAAATTGGCTCCCAGCCACGGACCGGTTTCCCTGCTCATCGAACTCCCGGTTTCCCACAACACTTCGATGGATTTCGGAACCCAGGCCACCCAGTCCGACGTGGAGGTCTATGCCAACGGCCGCCGGATCCCGCCCCAGGGTCCCCACGGAGACGAGGCCTCTCATTATCAGGCCATCTCCCGCATCTACAATCTCGACCTTGCGCCTTCCGACACTTCGCTCACCCTGGTGATCCGGACCCTCAGTCTCCCTTTCGGCCTTTCCGCCTATACCCACTTCTTCGCCACCCGGAACATCCGCCTCGGCAATCCCCAGGACCTCGGCCGGTCCCTCGAACTGTGGTCGATCCATACTCTGTTTGAACGCCTTCCCCGCCTGGTCAACGCCATTCTCCTGGCCTTTCTCTCGATATTTCTCTTCGCTCTCTATTTCACCCAGAAGGGCCACATCGAGTACCTGTGGCTGGCATTGCACGAGCTGGTCCAGGTCCCGATTGGCTTCATCGATCTCGCCGGCTCCACCGCGTATCTCGATCAGCTCTTGTTCGCCGCCATTATCTTGCAACTCGTGCTCATCTCCGCCTACCTCTATTTCGAATTCCTCATCGCCTTTCTCGCCCTGCGCCGGCGCTGGTTCATCACTCTCCTCCGCTACACCGCGCCCATCATGGCCGGGGTCGCGCCCGCGCTCTTGCTCGTCGGCCATAACCACTTCATCGGCGTTGTGGTCCTGGTGGTCATGCTGGGCAGCGTTCTGTGGATCACCGGTTGGCTGCTGTTCTGTTTCATTACCCTGATTGCAGCCACCATCAAGCGAAACTTTGAGGCCGGCCTTCTCCTCCTCCCCCTCGTACTCAGCATGATCGGAATCCTGGAACAGATTTCCTCCGGTATGACCGATTTTGGCGGCCGGCCTTACCGTTCTCCACTCACCTTCCTGGCCGGTCCCATCCCCATTCATTTCGCTTCCATTGCCGATTTTGTCGGCCTGCTCGCCATTGTCCTCATCATTTTCGGCCGCTTCCTCCGCATCCACCGCGACCAGGAACGCGCCTCCGGCGAATTGGCCGCCGCGCGCAATGTGCAGGAACTGATGATTCCCCAGGAGAAGCTCCAGACGCCCGGCTTCGAGGTGGATTCGGTCTACAATCCCGCCACCGAAGTCGGCGGCGACTTTTACCATCTCGATGCGACGCCCGACGGCGGTTTGCTCGTCGTCATCGGCGATGTTGCCGGAAAGGGGCTCAAGGCCGCCATGAATGTTTCCATGGTCATGGGAGCCCTGCGCAGAGTCTCCGACCGGAGCCCGGCAAAGATTCTCGAATCCCTCAACCGCGTCCTGGTTGGCAGCGAAAGCTTCACCACCTGTCAGGCGGCCTGGTTCGGCGCCAACGGCGAACTTGTGATCGCCAACGCCGGCCACCTGCATCCCTACCTGAACAGCCAGGAAGTCGCCTTGCCCGGCGGCCTGCCCCTCGGAGTCCTGCCGGAAATCACCTATGAAGAGGTGCGCCTCTACCTCCATCCCGGCGATCGCATTCTGCTTCTCTCCGATGGAGTCGTCGAGGCGCGCCAGGGCTCAGGCGAGTTATTCGGCTTCGACCGCGTGCATAACCTCAGCAATCAGTCCGCGTTCTACATCGCCGACGCGGCCAAAGAATTTGGCCAGGAAGACGACATCACCGTCCTCACCGTGCGCCGCCTCGCCCAGGCCATCGCAGCCTAGACCCGGCGACGAAATTTAGCGACGTGCCCCGCCTCAGAATTCGATGCGGATCAACGGAACGGTCTGTGCCGGTTTGAGAGCCCCGCTGCCGGGGATGTCCAGCGGTGCGGGATCGTTCGGCCCAAACCAGGTCTCCTGGTCACGCTTGCTCGCAGCCAGGGGACGCGCTTTTCTGACCTCGTCCATCATCTTCACAACGTTGGGGTCATCTCTCCAGCCGTCTGGAAAGTCCGTATAGTACTGCTCCACAATCACTGCCTGCTGCTCGGCTGCGTACTTGTCGAATGCCTGGCCGGGAACAATATCCACGTTGTAAGCATCCAGCCCCTGGACGGCCTGGTGGAGCGCCGAGTCGGAAAGGTAACGTGTGCCGCGCGTCTGGTATTGCCACACATGGGTCATCTCGTGAACCAGCTTGGCGGCGCTCAGTTTCGTGCTCTGATGAATCAGGATCTTGTTTCCCATGGTGTACGCGAGCGTGCCGCCGCCTATCAGCTTGGTGTACCCGATCCGGACCGGATCCAGATCGATGGAATCACCGAAGATTTTCACCAGCAGGTCGCGTTCCTGTGAATTCAACTCGCGGTCGCCAAAGGATGCAGCGCTCAGGCCTGCTCTGATCGGCCCTTCGAGAAGCGGGATTCGTACGCGGGGATTATCGCCCATATTCGTCTCCTGATCTTAATCGATCGGATTTGCATTTGAGAAGCGGCGCGATTCCGGGTGCTCAGGTCCGCGCAGTGGAGGTCGTCGCATTTGAGACCTGGGATAGCACGAACCTCAATTCCGGACAAACGACTAGCTCCGCTGGCACGCTCACCCCGCTCATATACAACAGCCTGTTGCTTCCTTGCATCGAAGGCCGTATGAGCCGCACGCTCCTGCCAGGTAAGCCCTACCCTCTAGGCGCAACTGCGTATAAGAGAGGGACAAATTTCGCGATTTTTTCTGAGGACGCGACGCGCGTCGATCTTTGCTTCTTCGACGCACAGGGAAAACAGATCGACTGCATCACTCTCCGCGAGCGAACCGCCCACGTCTGGCACGGATTCGTGAACGGCATCAAGCCCGGGCAACTCTATGGTTACCGCATCGATGGCCCCTGGGACCCGCAACACGGGCATCGTTTCAACTTCAATAAACTCCTCGTCGATCCCTATGCCAAGTCGATCTCCGGCAGCGTCGATTGGAAGCAGCCCATCTTTCCTTACGACCTCGCGTCCGGTGACCCGCTGAAGATGGATACTCAGGACAGCGCCGACGGCGTTCCGAAATCCGTCGTCATCGACACCCGGTTCGATTGGGGTGAAGATTGCAAGCCCCAGACCCCGCTCCCCGACTCCGTCATCTACGAGATGCACGTCAAAGGATTCAGCATTCGCAATCCCATGGTCCCCGAGGATCTGCGCGGCACCTACGCCGGCCTCGCCCATGAAGCCAGCATCAACTATCTCCAGAAACTCGGCGTCACGGCGGTCGAGCTACTTCCGATTCACCACTTCATCGATGAAGGCCACCTGGTCGACAAGGGACTCACGGATTACTGGGGCTACAACACCCTTGGCTTTTTCGCGCCCATGTCCCGCTACTGCTCCTGCGGCGACCACGGCGGACAGGTCATCGAGTTCAAACAGATGGTCAAGGCCCTTCACGCAGCCGGCATCGAGGTCATCCTCGACGTTGTCTACAACCACACCTGCGAAGGAAATCACTTCGGCCCGATCCTGTGTTGGAAAGGAGTCTGCAACTCATCGTATTACCGCCTCGTCGAAGACGATCCGCAGCACTACATGGATTACACCGGCACCGGCAATACCCTCAATGTCCGTAATCCCCAGGTGCTGAAGATGATCATGGATTCGCTGCGCTATTGGACGACAGACATGCATGTCGACGGCTTTCGCTTCGATCTCGCCGCCACCCTCGCCCGCGAACTCCACGATGTCAGCAAGCTGTCGTCTTTCTTCGACACCATCCACCAGGACCCCACCCTCGCCGAAGTCAAACTCATCGCCGAGCCCTGGGATGTTGGTGAAGGCGGCTACCAGGTCGGCCAGTTCCCGGTCCTCTGGGCCGAGTGGAACGGCAAGTATCGCGACACCGTCCGCCGCTACTGGAAAGGCGATGGCGGCCAGTTATCCGACTTCGCCTATCGCCTCACCGGCTCGAGCGACCTGTATCAATTCGACGGTCGCAAGCCCTACGCGAGCATCAACTTCATCACCGCCCACGACGGCTTCTCGCTATGCGATCTGGTCAGCTATAACCAGAAGCACAACGAAGCTAACCACGATGACAACCGGGATGGCAGCGACAACAACGACTCCTGGAACATGGGCGCCGAAGGCCCCACCGACGATCCCGCGGTCAACAACCTGCGCGAACGCCAGATGCGCAATTTCCTGGCCACGCTCATGCTCTCCCAGGGCGTTCCCATGCTTTGCGGAGGCGACGAAGTAGCCCGCTCCCAGCGCGGCAACAACAACTGCTACTGCCAGGACAATGAACTCAGCTGGTTTGACTGGAACCTTGACGACTCCCGCAAGCGCCTCCGCGACTTCACCCGCAAGCTGATCCATCTCCGACTCGCCCATCCCAACCTGCACCGCCGCAAGTTCTTTCAGGATCGCGAAATTCGCAGGAAAGGCGATGGAGAACTTCTCCGCGTCATCAAGGACGTCGCCTGGTTCAACACCGACGGCAACGAAGTCTCCGACGAAGCCTGGAATTCCGGATGGAGCCGCGCCATTGCGCTGATGCTGAACGGGCAAACCCTGCAGGTGTCGAACGAAGACGGCGAGTGGGTTATCGACGACAGCTTTCTCATCCTCGTGAATGCCTCGGACGGCGGCGTCGAATTCGTGATCCCCGCCTCTCCCTGCGGCAACCCATGGTGCCAGATCCTCGATACAGAGAACATCGAGGATCCCTTCGTCGAGACCATGGTCGGGAAACGATCATCCTTGGCGGTCGCTCCCTGAAGTGTACTGAGCGACCAGGCATACCAACTAGTCCGCTCCGCCCCAACCCAAGGCGAGTTCGTAGTTCTCAGTTGCACGGTTCTTGAGTTGCCTGCCGAGCTTCGGTCGAGCCCCACTGCGAACTGTGGAACTGCGAACTGTGAACTCGCCGTTGTTCCGTTAGTCGTAGTACTCCAGCCCCAGGTGCGTGATCAGGCCCTCGCCCATGATGTGCCGCAGCGTGTTCTTCAGCTTCATCGACTGGATGAACAGATCATGCTCCGGATAAAGCCCCGGCGCCGTCTGCGGCGACTTGAGATAGAAGCTCAGCCACTCCTGGATGCCGATACTGCGCAGCGACGGCGTGCGCTTGGCCAGGTCGAGGAACAGGCACCAGGTCGAGCGCAATCGGCGCCGCCAGGATCGAGTCGCGGCAAAGGAAATCCACCTTGATCTGCATCGGGTAACCCAGCCAGCCGAAGATATCGATGTTATCCCAGCCTTCTTTGTTATCGCCGCGCGGCGGATAATAGTTGATCCGCACCTTGTGGTAGATATCCTTGTATAAGTCGGGATATAACTCCGGCTGGAAGATGTATTCGAGCGACCCCAGCTTCGACTCTTCCTTGGTCTTGAACGACTCCGGATCGTCCAGCACTTCGCCATCGCGGTTGCCGAGAATGTTGGTCGAGTACCATCCCGACACGCCCAGCAGCCGCGCCTTGAACGCCGGCGCCAGCACCGTCTTCATGAATGTCTGCCCGGTCTTGAAATCCTTGCCGCAGATCGGCGCCGCATTCTTCTTCGACAGCTCGATCATCGCCGGAATATCCACCGTCAGATTCGGCGCGCCGTTGGCAAACGGCACTCCTTCGCTCAGCGCCGCGTACGCATAAATCTGCGACGGCGCAATGCCGATGTCGTCGTTCTCCAACCCCTTCTCAAACGCCTCCATCGACTGGTGAACCGCCGTCGGCTCAATGAAGATCTCCGTCGACCCGCACCAGATCATCACCACGCGGTCGACCGTCTTCTTGAAAGCCTGGATGTCCGCGCTCACCTGGTCCGCCAGGTCGCGCTTGTTCTTGCCCTTCTTCACATGCGTGCCGTGCAGCCGCTTCACGTAGTACTGGTCAAACACCGCCGGCAGCGGCTTGATGGTCTCCAGATACGGCTTCAGTTGCTCGAGCATCTCCTTGTCCAGCACCTTGGCATGCGCGGCGGACTCGTAGACGTTGTCCTCGAAGATGTCCCAGCCTGTAAACACGACGTCGTTCAAATCGGCCAGCGGAACAAAGTCTTGATCAACGGCGAGTTGTTATCCGTGCGCTTGCCCAGCCGGATCGTCCCCATCTGCGTCAGCGATCCGATCGGCTTTGCCAATCCGCGGCGCACCGCTTCCACGCCGGCGATCATTGTGGTCGCCACGGCGCCCAGCCCCACGACCATGACTCCCAGTTTGCCCGTCGCGGGCGCAATCTTCGAGGCGGTCTTCTGGCCGCCTTGCTGTTCGTTCGGCATTGCTTCTCCTAACCTTCCTTGACTGCGCGGAGACCCCGCACGGTCCGTTGATTTTTCTGAGAATGTACCAGTGTAAACCGTGAGACATTGCGCAGCGCTTCGCGCGCGACCTTATGCCGCATCCACTCTGTCGAGTGCGCTTCAGATGCGACCACACAAACCAGACGATCCCCGCCACAAGCGCAATCTCCACCACCAGGTGAAAGCGGTGAAATGCCTGCTCAAAGCGCGGATCGGTATGCCACCGCTCGCCCAGTTTCATGCCCACATAGGCCAGGACAAAACACCACGGCCATGAGCCCACGAAGGTGTAAATGTGAAATCGAAGTTGCGGCATCTTTGCGATGCCCGCGGGGAATGCGATGAATGTCCGCACCACCGGCAGCAGCCGCCCCACAAGCACCGTGATGCCGCCATACTTGGTAAAGAAGTAAGTCATCCGGTCGAGATCGTGGTGGCTCATCAGCACCCATTTGCCGTATCGCTCCACCAGCGGACGGCCGCCCCTCGCGCCGATCCAGTACGCCACCACCGACCCCAGATTGCATCCGATCGCGCCCGCCGTCGCCACCAGAAGCAGATTGAAGATCCCCTTGTAAACCAGGTAGCCCGCGAACGGCATGATGATCTCTGAAGGCAGCGGTATGCAGGCCGACTCGATCCCCATCAGCGCAACAATGCCGGCATAACCGCCGCTTTGAATAACCTGGGTAACAAACTGGACTAAAAAGGCGAGAATCTTTTCGCTCATGCGCGACTTCAAGTATATAGGTCCGGCGCAGCGACCACCCACACGCCTGGCTCGTGCGCGTGGCATCCGCTGCGCGCCCACTTCACGCACGCCCGCTTTGTTACGATTGTGATTGTCCAGAACGATCTGAAGAGGTGCAAGTTGGCTGAATTTCCCCCTGTTCCCCTCACTCTCGAAGGCTCCCACGTCCTGCATCAATTCTTCCGCTTCGATTGGAAGGCCTGGCGGGCCACATCGTCCGCCGATCGCGACAGCATCGCCGCCGAAGCCGCGTCCGCGTTGCAGCGTCTCGAGCGCACCGCTGCCGGATCACCCGTGCAGAGCGCTCTCTTCTCCGAACTCGGCCACAAAGGCGACCTCATCCTCGTCCACTTCCGCGACTCGCTCGAAGAACTCAACCAGATCGAACTGGACCTGGCGCAAACCGCCCTCTACGACTTCCTCACTCCCGTTCACTCCTACGTCTCGATCGTCGAACTCGGCCTCTACGAGTCCACCCGCAAGACCTACGAAGCCGCCGCGGCCAAAGGCTTCGAGCAGCACTCCCCCGACTGGAACGCCGAAGTCGAGGCATCCCTCAAGCGCGGGACCGAAGCCATGAAGCCGCGCCTCTTCCCCGCCGTCCCCGATACGAAGTACCTCTGCTTCTATCCCATGGACCGCAAGCGCGGCGAGCAGGTCAACTGGTACATGGTTCCCTTTCTCGAGCGCCAGCGCATGATGCATGAACACGGCATGATCGGCCGCCGCTACGGCGACCGTGTCCGCCAGATCATCACCGGCTCCATCGGCTACGACGACTGGGAGTGGGGCGTCGACCTCTTCGCCGACGACCCCGTCGTCTTCAAGAAACTCATCTACGAAATGCGCTTCGACGAAGTCAGCGCCATCTACGCCCTCTTCGGCCAGTTCTTCATCGCCATCCGCCTGCCCATCGACAAACTCGGCGCCTGGCTCGCCGGCAAGCTTTAGCGCGTAAATGAACGATAGTCGGATCACAGCGCGAACCTGGGTGCCCCAGGTCTCGATTTTGAGACCTGGGAAACCACGAAACTCAACCTAGGAAGATCATGTCATGCCAGCCACAAAAGCTTCTCCCAAAAAATCGCCAAAGAAAGCCCTACGCGGCGACCTCGCCCCCGAACGCATCGCCGCCATCCTCAAAGCCCTCGACGAAGCCTACCCCAACGCCGTCTGCGCGCTGAACCACAAGACCCCCTGGGAACTCCTCGTCGCCACCATCCTCTCCGCGCAGACCACCGACGTTCGCGTCAACATGGTCACGCCCGAGTTATTCAAGCGCTTCCCTACGCCCGCCGCCATGGCCAAGGCGCCGATCCCCGAGTTCGAAGACCTCATCCGCACCACCGGCTTCTTCCGCAACAAGGCCAAATCGATCAAAGGCGCCGCCACAGGCCATCCTCGAGAGATTCAACGGCGAAGTCCCCCGCACCCTCGCCGAACTCATCACCGTTCCCGGCGCGGCGCGCAAGACGGCCAACGTCGTCCTCGGCGTGTCTTATGGATTAGCCGAAGGCGTTGTGGTCGACACCCACGTCTTCCGCATCGCGCACCGCCTCAGCCTCGCCAAGGGCGACACCCCGCCAAAAGTAGAAGAAGAGTTGATGAAAGTGATTCCCCGTGAAAATGGATCGACTTCTCCCACCAGGTCATCCATCACGGCCGCCAGGTCTGCATCGCCCGCAAGCCCAAGTGCAACATCTGCAACCTCGAACAGCTTTGCCACTCCAAGGACAAAACCTGGCACTCGTAAGATCCGTCAGCGCTTCTAGTTCCCATGATCGGCTTAGGGATTCTGTTCCAGCACGAAAATGGGTGCCCCATCCTTGCGACGTTTCTGTTTTTGTCGCAAGGGTGGGAAAGCACAGACGCTTCCCGGCTTTTCACCGATGGAAAGAACCCGAACCGCCGCCGCGATCAGCCCCGGAACATCATGCGGCTCAGCCTCCGCCGCCGGCTCCCAACCCATGCCCCGCAGCGTCTGGCTGGTAATCGGCCCAATCGAAACCGCCGGCACCCCGGCGAACGGAAAAGCCACGCCAGCCGCCCTAGCCGCGTCCGCAAGATGCTCCACGCTCGAAGAACTCGTAAATGTAGCCGCATCCAGCCCCGCTGCCAGCGCGCTCCGTAGCCGCTCCGGCGTTCCCTCGGGCACGACATTCCGGTAAGCATCCACCACATCCACGGTTGCCCCGGCCGCCCGCAGCGCATCCGGGATCACGTCCCGGGCCACAGCCGCTCGCGCCAGCAACACGCGACTTCCGGCCCCAATGCCGCCCCCGGCATCGGTAACCAAACTTTCGGCCACGTATGATTCCGGAACCAGCGTAATGCTCCAGCCCGCCTCGCGCGCCGCCGCAGCCGTCGCCTCGCCCACCGCCGCAACCTTCACATTCGCTTTGGGCTGCGCAGCGACGCCGATCTCCGCAGCCCGCTTCGCCAGGGCCCGCACCGTGTTGGCGCTGGTGAAAATCACCCAGTCGTACTGTTCGATCTGTCTCGGAGCGCCTCATCCAAAAAATCAAAAGAATCAGGCGGGGCAATCTCCAGCACCGGCACTTCCACCGGAATCGCGCCCAGTGCCCTCAAACCCTCACTCAGTTTTCCTGCCTGGTGGACCGCTCGCGTCACCAGCACCCGCCGGCCTGCCAGCGGCAACTCCGGCATTAGGCGGCCCCACCCGACCCGAGCAGTACCCCATTCAGCAACTGGCCGGCTCCCGACTCCAGCAGCATTTCGGCGATGGCTCGCCCAAACGCGGCCGCGTCATGGTGCGTATGGGGCACGCTATGGTAAGCGCGCACCGTCTTGCCACTCTCGGGATTCGCCACCACGCCGAAGATCTCCCAGCATCCCTCGGCCGGCTCCTCGCCTGCTTCGCTCGCCGCCCGGCAATGAATCCCGATCGGCACCTGGCACCCGCCGCCCAGCGCCGCCAGCGCGGCCCGCTCCGCCGTCACCGCAAAGCGCGTCGCAGCGTCGTCCAGAAACGCCAGCGCCGACATCGTCTCCGCATCCGCCGCCCGCGTTTCAATCCCCAGCGATCCCTGCCCCGCCGCCGGGCAGAAATCCTTCGGATCCAGCCGCTCCCGAACCCACTCCGTCTTCTCCAGCCGGTCCAGCCCCGCGGCCGCCAGCAGGATCGCCTCCACCTGCCCCTCCGCCAGTTTCCGCAGCCGCGTATCCACGTTGCCGCGAAACTCCACGGCCTCCACATCCGGCCGCAGCTGCTTCAGCTGCGCCCGCCGCCGCTGGCTGCTTGTCCCCACCTTCGCGCCGCTGGGGAGCGAAGCCACCCCCGCATGCTTCACCGACACAAACACATCCCTGCGGATCGACCCGCGACGGCGTCGCCGCCAGCGCAAACCCCGCCGGCAATTCGGTCGGAAGATCCTTCAGCGAATGCACGGCCAGGTCGACCCGGCCCTCGGCCAGCGCCTCCTCGATTTCCTTGGTGAACATGCCCTTGGAACCAACCTGGGCAAACGTCACCTCCTGCAGGCGATCGCCGGTCGTCTTGATGATTTCGATTGCGACCGAATGGCCCTGTCCGCGCAGCCGGTCAGAAATGTGATTGGCCTGCCAGAGCGCCAGTTGCGAACCTCTGCTTCCGATGCGCAGGTTCATCGCCGCCCTGCCCCGCTGGTTTGCGTCACATCCACATCCTTTGCCGGCTTGGAATTTTCACTAGCCTCTGAAACTTGGAGGTCTGAGTCAATTTCTGAACCTGCCTCTCGCCCCGACACCGCCGGCAGCGACCACACATCGCACAGTGCATCCACCCGCGCCGAATTATTCTCGCGCGCCGCCTGTTTCAACGCCTGCATCGGCGGATGGAGAAACTTGTTCACCAGTCCCCGCGTCAACGCTTCCACCGCCGCCGCCTGCTCCGTCTGTGAGCGTGCCCAGCCGTGCCTGAATGCGCCGCAACTCCGTCTGCCGAAGCTCTTCCGCCTGCCGCTGCAGGGCCACGATCGCGGGCGCCACGTTGACCGTTCTTTGCCGCAGATGGAACCGCTCCACCTCGCCCGCAATCAACGCCTCGGCCTTGTCTGCCTCGCGAGCCCGGTCCGCCAGGTGCGAAGCGGCCACCGTCTGAAGGTCATCGATGTCATAGACAAAGATTCCCTCCAG
This sequence comes from uncultured Acidobacteriota bacterium, assembly GCA_963812485.1. Taxonomy (GTDB): domain Bacteria; phylum Acidobacteriota; class Terriglobia; order Terriglobales; family Acidobacteriaceae; genus Telmatobacter. Next base: position 37,335 of record CAWEVD010000007.1, on the reverse strand, counting down.
CTTGTTCATCGCCGGATCCACATCGCGCGGCACGGCGATATCGATAAAGAACATGGGCCGGTTGCGCCGCTTGTGCATGAATGCCTGCCCATGCTCGCGCCGGAAGATCGCGTGCGGCGCCCCCGTCGACGTGATCACGATGTCCGCCTCGCTGGCCACGTCATGCAACTGCTCAAACGGAATCACACGACCGTTGAATTCCTCGGCCATGCTGCGCGCCCGCGCCAGGGTTCGATTCGTCACCAGGATGGCGCCCGCGCCCTGCTGCACCAGGTGCCGCGCCGCCAGCTCGCTCATTTTCCCCGCGCCCACCAGGAAAACCGTCCGCCCGTTGAGGGAACCGAAAATCTTCCGCGCCAGGTCCACCGCCACCGACGCAATTGAAACGCTGTTGGAGCCGATCTCCGTCTCGGAGCGAATCTTTTTCGCCGCCGCAAAGGCGCTTTGCAACAGGTGTTCAAGCTGCCCGCCCACGGTTCCCGCGGAACGCGCCGCCGCAAACGCCTCTTTCACCTGCCCCAGAATCTGCGGCTCGCCCACCACCATCGAGTCCAGGCTGGCCGCAACCCTGAAAAGATGCCGCACCGCCTCCTGGTCGCGGTGTTCGTACAGATGATCCTTCAGCACCGCCCCATCCAGCCGGAAATGGCTTTGCAAAAATCCGGAGACATCAACCGCAGGCGATTCGATCGCAGTCAGGATCTCGACGCGATTGCATGTCGAAACGATCATGCACTCCGACACCCCCGGTACTGAAGCCAGCGCCCGCGTCACCCCCGCCAGATCGTCGCGCGAAATCGCGATCCGTTCCCGCAACTCGATCGGTGCCGTCTTGTGGTTTACGCCGATCAGCGCCAGGGTCATGAGGCACCGTACCTGTGCACGTGGCTCAGCAGGTTGGCGGCCCACACCGCCAGCATCACCAGGAACACGGCGCCCGAGAGATAGGCCGCCCTTCGGCCCCGCAATCCCTTGGTGCTGCGCAGGAACAGCAGCAGCACGTACACCGCCCACATCACAAATGAAGCAATCACTTTAGGATCGCGGAAGTAAGCCGCCCCCAGCACCGTCTCCTGCGCCAGCACCGACCCGATCACCAGGCCGACCGTCATGCACGGAAAGCCGAACAGCAGCGTGGCATGGGCGATGCGTTCCAGCGTATCGAGCGGCGGAAGCCATTCGAGCGGCGCCCACCAGGTGTCTTCGCCGGGCTTGTGCTTGCTCTTGATACGGCGCTCTTGCACCAGATAAAGCACCGAGGCCAGCATGCTGAACCCCAGCGCGGTGTACGCGGCCAGCAGCGCCGAAATATGGGCGATCAGCCAGCTGATCCGCACCCCCGAGGAGGGGAAAATGTACCGCTCATACCCCAGCGAAGGGACAAACACGATAAAAAAGGTGATCGGGAATGCAAACACCGCCAGCGACATCGTCCCGTAGATCCACCACAACAGGAAGAACAAGGCGGCGATCAGCAGCCCCAGCAGCGACTCGCCCTCGCGCACGCCCACCGGAACCCAGCTGTGCGCCAAAGCCAGCATCTCCACCACGGATACGAAGTGGAACAAAAACGCGATGCTGGCGACATGTACGCAGGTCTTGCGCCAGCCCTCCCGGCTATAGAGGACGGCCGGGAATGCCGCGATACTCGCCGCCGCATACAGTACCGCCGCCACTCTGAGCCAAACTAAATACATTCCGATGTTTACCTTAAGTTCTACCTATTCAGTATACTGTGACGCAAATCACCTTATGGCTTTGTCGAAGGACAACTTCACGCTCGGGCCATGTCGTTGGATAAGTTAACTTTCCGTCCCTTTCGGGTAGAATTCCGGCAACCGGGTTGGCCCGCGCGTTCAGCTCTCTAAGAATAGACTCGGGCGGTTCATCAGCGGATCCATCGGAGGCGAAAGAATGTTTCTCGAATTTCCGCTTGAACCTTTCAAGAACTGGGTCCAGGTCGCCGCCAGCGTTGCCTCCATCCTCGCCCTTGCCGCCGCTGCCTTCTGGTTTTTTCGCACCAGCAAAGCCAAGCAGCGGATTCAGTTTGACCTCGACTGCAAAATCTATCCCCTCGCCAATAACAGCAACAAAAAAGTGGCCGAAATCCAGTTCTGCTTTGAAAACAAGGGCTTCGTCGAACACCGGATCTACAACCTGTCGGTCTCCGTCCACTCTCTCGAGTCCGAGGGCGAACTGAACACCAGAGAGCCGACCGGGGAGTTGCAGTTCAAGCGCAGGATCCTCGGCCGGACCCAGCTCGTCCCCCCGGTTGGCAAGTATTACTTCATTCGTCCGGGAATCCGGCAGGTCGTCACCCACATTGTTCCCCTCGATGCCACCGATTCGGTCATCCGCGTAACCGCCGGTTTCTACTACCTCGAGCGGGGAGCCTATCCGCACACCGCCCGCCGCATCTTCTCGACCAGTCCCGCCAATCTCACCTGACCCCTCCTTGAACCGCGGCCTGACCCCCACCGTGCCCCATCCTTTCGCCTTTTTTTCTGGCGAAAGGATGGGAGACCACAGAACTCCACTCCATGCCCGTCCCGCCCGTTCACGATAATCTAGGAAACAACGTGATCAAGGACGATATCCAATCCGGGGTTGCGCCCGCTTCCCTCACCTCGGACGAACCCCAGCTTGACCTGGCCGCGCCAACCCCGCCGGCCGAAAAGAGCCCGGCTGACCTAACCCCGTTCATGCGCCAGTGGACCGTCGCCAAGCGCGAGAATCCCGATGCCCTGCTCTTCTTCCGCATGGGGGATTTCTACGAGCTGTTCTACGACGACGCGATCGTCGTCAGCCGCGAGCTCCAGCTCACCCTCACGGCCCGCGACCGCGAACGCAACCAGCCCATGTGCGGCGTCCCCTACCACGCCGTCGAAGGCTACCTCGCGCGCCTCCTGCGCAAGGGCTACCGCATCGCCATCTGCGACCAGATGGAAGATCCCAAGCTCACCAAAAAGATCGTGCGCCGCGAAGTCACGCGCGTCCTTTCTCCTGGCACCGCGCTCGACTCCGCACTCGGCCAGGAACAGAACAATTTCCTGGCTGCCTATTTTGAAATCGCGACCGGCCATCCCGAAAAGTCGCCCCCCAATTCGAAGTCCCGCTTCGACCCCGAACCCCACGCCTTGAAACAAAGGCCGCGCACTTCCGCGCCGGACAGCCCCCTCTGCGCCGTCGCCCTCCTCGACATTTCCACCGGCGAATTCCGCACCGCCGAATTCTCCGGCCCCGCCGCCCGCCAGCAGGCTGTCGATGAAATCCTCATGGCCGGGGCCAGCGAGGTCCTGCTCCCCGCAACCGCCCCCATTCCACCGCAGCTCGAGCGCGTTCCCGCCCGCACCCGCGTCGAAGACTGGGTGTGGACCCGCGACTTTGCCATTCCTCTCGTCGAGCGCCAGCTTCATGTCCGTTCCCTCGAGGGCTTCGGTCTGGTCGGCCACGAACCCGCCGCCGTCGCCGCCGGCGTCGTGCTCCACTACGTCCGCACCACGCAGAAAAACGACGCCCTCCACATCGATTCCCTTCGCTTCCAGGAACACTCCACGGCCCTCGAACTCGACCAGGTCACGGTGCGCAATCTCGAACTTGTCGAGCCCCTCTTCGCGGGACAGAGACTCTCCGACCGCGCCACCCTCTTCCACACCCTCGATGCCTGCTTGCACGCCCATGGGCAAGCGCCTGTTGCGCGCCACCATCCTGCGCCCCCTCATGGATGCCGCATCGATCGAATCGCGCTACGAAGCCGTCGCCGAGGCGCACGGCGATCTGGTCAAGCGCGAAGAAATCCGTCGCGCCTTCTCCGGCATCCTCGATCTCGAGCGTCTTCTCGCCCGCATCTCTCTCGACTCCGCCGGACCCCGCGACGTCCGCGCGCTGGCCTCGAGCACCGCGCGTCTGCCGGGATTGAAAACCGCCCTCGAAGCGATGCAGGCCGCCCGCTGGCGCCAGTTGGTCACCCTCCTCGACACCCTCGAAGATGTAACCGTGCGCATCGCCACCACCCTCGTCGCCGAACCTCCCCTGACGCTCGCCGACGGCGGAGCCATCGCCGCCGGTGTCGATCCTGAACTCGATGAGCTGCGCACCATCTCCACCACCGGCCGCCAGCAGATCGCGGCCATCGAAGAACGCGAACGCCAGCGCACCGGCATCGGCTCGCTCAAGGTCCGCTATAACTCCGTCTTCGGCTATTACATCGAAATAACCAAATCGAACTTATCCCTCGCTCCCGCCGATTACGAGCGCAAGCAGACACTGGTCAATGCCGAGCGATTCACGACACCCGAGCTGAAGGAATACGAGCGCAAGATCCTCACCGCCCACGACCGATCCATCGAAATCGAAAAGCGCCTCTTCTCCGAGCTGCGCAAATCCGTCCTTGAATCCGCAGGCCGCATTCGCCGCGCCTCGTCTGCCGTAGCCGAAGCCGATCTGCTGGCCAATTTCGCCCATCTCGCCGCCGGCAGGCGCTACGTCCGCCCCACCCTCGCCGATGAACCCGTCCTCGAAGCCGTCGCGGCCCGCCATCCCGTCATCGAGCAATGGATGGAAGAAACCCGCGAGGGCCGGTTCATCGCCAACGACTTGTATCTCAACGCCGCCGACCCCGGACCGGGCTTGTTACTTATAACTGGCCCTAACATGGGCGGCAAGAGCACTTATCTGCGCATGGCGGCCATGTTAGTCCTGATGGCGCAGATGGGCAGCTTTGTGCCCGCGGATCGCCTGCGCTTCGGATTGGTCGATCGTATCTACACCCGCATCGGCGCCAGCGACAATGTCGCCCGCGGCCGCTCCACCTTCATGGTGGAGATGACCGAAACCGCGACCATTCTCAACACCGCCTCCAACCGCTCGCTCATCCTTCTCGACGAGATGGGCCGCGGCACCGCCACCTTCGACGGACTCTCCCTCGCATGGGCAACCGTCGAATATCTCCACGCCGAAACCTGCGCCCGCACGCTCTTTGCCACCCACTATCACGAACTCACCATGCTGGCCGAGAAGCTGCCCCGCGTGCGCAACCTCCGCGTCGGCGTCAAAGAGTCCGCCGGCGGGATCGTATTCCTGCACAACATTGAGCCCGGCGCGGCCAGCAAAAGCTACGGCATCGAAGTAGCCCGGCTCGCCGGCCTGCCCGCCGCCGTCATTGAACGCGCCAGGCGCATCCTGCGCCAGCACGAAAAGCAGGAGCGCACCGCCGTGGCCGACGTGCAGGAAACCGAAGCCGAGCCCATGCAATTGACTATCTTCACGCCACTCTCGCAACGCATCGTCGATCGCATCGAGGCCGTCGATGTGAATGCCCTCACGCCGCTTCAGGCGTTGAATCTTCTCGAAGAGTTGCAGCAGGAACTGAAGGAGAAGGCATGACCGTCAACCTCCGCCACGCCGTCGGGAGCCTGCTGGTGGTGGGCCTCTCCGGCAAGGAACTCACCTCTCTCGAACGCGCCTGGCTTCGCCTCGTGCGCCCCGCCGGTGTCATCCTCTTTCGCCGCAATATCGCCGACGTCGAGCAGACCCGCGCTCTCCTCAACGAAGCCACCGGGCTCTGCGCGCGCCATAGCGTCCGTTATGTCGATGTCGAAGGCGGCACCGTGAACCGTCTCCGCGATGCGCTCGCGCCTCTGCCCTCCGCCCAGGCGGTCTGGATCGCCGCTCGCCAATCCGCCCGGCCCGCTCTCGCTCGCGAATTCGGCCAGCTCATCGCCCGCGCCGTGCGCGCCTTCGGCTTCAACACCACCCTCGCCCCGGTCGTCGATCTCGCCCTGCCCGAATCGGTCGAGGTCATGGGGACGCGCTCCGTCGCTCCCAATCCCGCCGAAGTCGTCCAATTCGCTCGCGAGTTTCTTGCCGGCCTTGCGGCTCAGAAGGTCGTCAGTTGCGGCAAACACTTTCCCGGCCTCGGCGGAGCCGCCAGCGACACCCATTTTGAAACCCCCGAGATCGCTCGCGCCTGGGATGACATCTGGCAGCAGGACCTCGCTCCCTATCGCGAACTGCACGCCCAGATGCCGATCGTGATGACCAACCACGCAGCCTATCCTCACACCCCTGGCAAAGAGATGCCCGCCAGCGCCTCCCGCTTCTGGATCACAACCGTGCTCCGCAATCGAATCGGCTACAAGGGCATCATCCTTTCTGACGACCTCGAAATGGGCGGCATCCTCAAATTCCTTCCCGTCGATGAAGCCGCCGTTGCCGCCATTCGCGCCGGTTCCGACCTGGTTGAGATTTGCCACAGCGCCGAACTGATCCTCCGCACCTATGAAGCTCTCCTCGCCGAAGGCGAGCGATCCGCAGCCTTCCGCAAGCTGCTCCTGGCTCGAGCCGCGGAGAGTTCGCGAAAGCGGGCGAGGGTCTACGCAGCCCCCGTTCCGCCCCGCCTCACCTCAAAGCAGTTTGAGAAACTGCAGGCGGACATCGGGCACTTCCGCGATGCTGTCTCAGCCGCTACTCCTCATGCCGATGCCGTGACTCCGCGCGCAACCGCTCCGGCGGAGACCTCATGATCGCGCGGCCAATGAACGTAGCCGGCATCATGAGCGGAACCTCGGCGGACGGCATCGACGTAGCCATCGTCCGCATCGTCCCCGCCCGCACGCGAACCAGGTCAGCCCGGCCCACGCTCACCCTCCTCGCCCATGAAGGCTTTCCCTACCCCGCCGCCCTCCGCCGCGCGGTTCTCTCCGCCATGAATGCGCAATCCACCTCCACCGCCGAATTGGCGCGCCTCAACTGGCGTCTCGGCCTCGCGTACGCTGAAGCAGTCCAGTCCACCCTGAAGAAACATCCCATCAAACTCGATCTGATCGGCTGCCACGGCCAGACGCTCTATCATCAGGCGCGCCCCGCCGCCTACGCCGGCCGCACCTTCCCCTGCACCTGGCAACTCGGCGAACCCGCCGCCATCGCCTCGGCAACCGGCGTTCCCGTTGTCTCCAACTTTCGCCCCGCCGACATGTTCGCCGGCGGCCAGGGTGCGCCTCTCGTGTCCTTGCTCGACTATGTCCTCTTCGCCGATAACAAGCGCGGCCGCATCCTGCAGAACATCGGCGGCATTGCCAACCTCACCGCCATTCCCGCCCGTGCCACTCCGGCCGCGGTGATTGCCTTCGACACCGGCCCCGGCAACATGATCATCGACGCCCTCACGCAAACGCTCTTCAACAAGCCCTTCGACCGCAACGGCGCGCTGGCCGCCCGCGGCCGCGTGCTCGCTCCCGCTCTGAAGACCGCCCTGCGCCATCCCTTTTTCCGTCTCCAGCCTCCCCGCACCGCGGGCCGCGAACAATTCGGCCGCGAGTTCGCCGCCGCATTTCTGGCCAACTGCCAAAAGATCAGCCCCGCGCCCGAAGACGCAATCGCCACCGCCACCGCGCTCACCGCCGAATCCATCGCGCGAAGCTACGAGCAGTTCGTCAGTGCCCCACATGAAAACCCGCGCCGTCGATTACATCGTCTCCGGAGGCGGCGCGCGCAACCGCACCCTGATGTCCATGCTCGCGCACCATCTCGAGCCGCTCGGCTGCCAGCTCTCCGCCAGCGCCGCATTCGGACTTCCCGTTGAAGCCAAGGAAGCCGCCGCCTTCGCTCTCCTCGCCTGGCAGACCTGGCATCATCTGCCCGGCAATGTGCCCGCCGCCACCGGCGCCGCCCGCCCCGCCATCCTCGGCCAGGTAACCTATGCCTGATCGGGCGAATCACCGCGGGTGCCCCATCCTTGGCGCGTTTTTGTTTTTGCGCCAAGGATGGGAGAGCACATATGTCGCAATCATGGCCTCGCTGGCGCTTCTCCTTCTCCCCGGCTGCCGCTCCCCCCAGCGCGATCCCCGCACCGTAGTCTTCCTCATCGACAGCAGCCCCGCCAATCTCGACCCCCGCGTCGGAACCGACGGCCAGTCGGAACATATCGACGAGTTGATCTTCGATGGCCTCGTCGCCCAGGGACGCGAGCTTCCACTTCACCCCCGCCCTCGCAGAGAGCTGGGATCAGCCCGACGCCAGAACGCTCATCTTCCATCTGCGTGAAGGCATACGCTTCCACGACGGCCGGCCCCTGACCTCCCGCGATGTGGTCTGGACCATCAACTCCATGCGCAACGGAACCGTCATCTCGCCCAAGGCCGCCACCTACGCCTCAGTTGACTCGATCGAAGCTCCCGATGCGCGCACCGTTATCTTCCACCTCAAGCACCCCGACAACTTCCTTCTGACGAACCTCTCCACCGGCGCCATGGGCATCGTGCCCCAGGGCAGCGGCCGCGATTTCTGGCGGCATCCCATCGGTACGGGCCCGTTTCGCTTCGTCCGCCAGCAAATCGACCAGGACGTCGTCCTCGAGCGCAACCCGCTGAGTTGGAGCGCTCGCTCCCAAGCTCGATCGCGTCCGCTTCGCCGTCGTTCCCGACTCCATCACCCAATCGCTCGAACTCGAAAAGGGCTCGGGCGACGTGGCCGTCAATTCCGTGCCCATGGACTCCCTGCGCGTGCTCGCCCAGCGCCCCCACCTCCAGGTCGACGCCTCCGACGGCACGCAAATCCAGTACGTCGCATTCAACCTGCGCGACCCGCTGCTCCAGGACGCCGCGCGTGCGCCAGGCCATCTCCTGCGCCATCGACCGCGACCTCATCATCAAGTCGCTCATGGATGGCTACGCCCGCCCCGCGCAAAGCATGCTGCCCGCCACCCATTGGGCCTTCACAAGCAATGTTCCCCGATTCGATTACGACCCCGCCCGCGCCGCGCGTCTTCTCGATGAATCCGGCCACCCTGCCGGCCCCGGCGGCATCCGCTTTCACGTGACCATGAAGACCAGCACCGACGAAGGAACCCGCCTGCTGGCCGCCGTTCTTCAGCAACAGCTGGCGCGCGTCGGCATCGCCCTCGATCTGCGCAGTTATGAGTTCGCCACCTTCTATGCCGACATCACCCGCGGAGCATTTCAGATGTACTCCCTGCGCTGGATCGGCGGCAACGAGCAGCCCGACATCTTCAGCTACGCCTTCTCCACCGCCCGCTTTTCACCCAAGGGAGCCAATCGCGGCCACTATTCCAATCCCACGCTCGATGCCCTGCTCGACGATGCCGGCAAGGATCCCGATCAATCCCGCCGTCGTGCCGACTATGCCCAGGCCCAGCAAATCCTGGCCGCCGACCTTCCCGCCATCAATCTCTGGTACCGCGACACCGTCATCGTCCACAACAAGCGCCTCACCCACATCGTTCCCACCCCCTCCGGAAGCTATTCATTCCTCGAATCCGCTGAACTAACCCCATAGCGAAGCCGTCTCCGCCAATCAAATCAACCACTTCCTCTCCGGCGGCGACAGATGTCCCGTCTCGCAGGTTGAACCGCGCTTTCAACCTTTTGGCGGACTGTCTCGTCTACCCGAATGAAGAGGAATAACCCAAACCACGCCCCCATTACGGGGCTCCAATTGACTATGAAGCGCAAGATACATATCCGGATCACACTCGTTGTCGCTCTGCTGGCTGTTGCCTGCGTTTTGGACGCCGCATCGGCCCAGGCCCAGGCTCCCGCACGGTTTGTCGGGTCGGTCACTGCCATTACCGGCACCTCAGTCACGGTTAAAACCGACGCCGGCGACCAGCGGCAATTCGACGTCCCCGCCGACGCGAACATCAAGCGCATCGCGCCAGGTGAAAAGGATCTCAACGCGGTCACCGCCATGGCCTTCACCGATCTGGCGGTCGGCGATCGTGTTCTGGTGAAGCTCGCGGCTGACTCCCCCACGCCCGTGGCCACACAGATCATCGCCGTCAAGCAGGAAGACGTGGCCAAAAAGCAGCAGAAAGACCGCGAAGACTGGCAACGCCGCGGAGTCGGCGGCCTGGTCAAAAGCGTGGATGCCGGCACCGGAACCATCTCCCTCACTACGGGTGCGGGCGCAACCGCCAAGACCGTAACCGTGCACACCACCAAGGCGACCATCCTCAAGCGATACGCGTCGGGTTCGGTCCGCTTCGATCAGGCTCAGCCTGCGCCCATCGATGCCATCCACTCCGGCGACCAGTTGCGCGCGCGCGGCGACAAAAACGCCGATAGCACCGAGATCACCGCCGAAGAAGTCGTGTCCGGCAGTTTCCGCAACATCTCTGGAACCATCTCCTCCATCGATCCCGCAACCTCAACCCTGGTCATCAAGGATCTGGCCACCAAGAAGCAGGTCACCGTCCGCATTACGTCGGATGCGCAGATGCGCCGCCTCCCCGATCGTATGGCGCAGATGCTCGCCATGCGTTTGAAAGGAGGCGCGCCCGGATCTGGTACCGGTGGACCTGGTGCCGGCGGATCTAGTGCGGCCGTACCTGGCGCAGCCTCGGCTGGTCCCGGCGGACAAGGGCCTGCGGGGGCCTCGGCACAACCCGCATCCGGTTCTCCCCAGCAACACAGCTGGAACGGCGGCAGTGGCCCCGGCGGAGCCCCGAATGCCGCTGGCGCGCGGCGCAGGGTCAGGCCAGGGCGGCGGCGATCCGCAGCAGATGCTGAGTCGCGCTCCCGCAATCCAGCTTGTCCGATTTGCAGAAGGGCGAGGCGGTCATGATTGTCTCCACCGAGGGCGCCAGCGACGTCACCGCCGTCACCCTTCTGGCCGGCGTCGAGCCGCTGTTACAGGCCCCCGCGGCCAGCCAGAATCTGCTTTCCAACTGGAGCATGGGCTCCGGCGGCGGCGGTGAAGGCGCGGCAACACCCTGAATTTCAAAACCGCAAAGGCGATCGGACGGCCACGCAACACCGAGTTAACAGAAGAAGAGGAACACGTGTATTCAAGACTTCATTGCTTCATTCATTTCGCGATTGCTGCTGCCCTCGCCCTAGCCGCGCTCGCGGCATCGGGGCAGGCGCCTGCCGCTTCCCCGTCCGCTGCGCCTGCGATTCAAACACCTGCCCCGCCGGCTCAACCTTCCGTCCCCGCAAGCACAGTCACGGTGCGCGGCCACATCACCGATCAGACCGGAGCCCTCATTCCCGGCGCGAAGATCACCATCTCCAACGCCGCCGGCAATACGGTTCGCACCGTCACCGCCGACTCGGGCGGAGCCTATCAGGCCAGCGGCCTCCCTCCCGGCAGCTACATCGTCAAGGCCGAATATGAAGGCTTCGCCCCCTTCCAGTCCCAGCCCATCGCCATTACCTCAGGCCAGACCAAGCGCGTCGATATCGCCATGGCCATCCAGACCGAACAGCAAAATGTCGTGGTCACCGACGAGACGCCAACCGTAAACATCGAAGCCGGCGGCAACTCCAACGCCATCGTCCTCAAGGGCAAAGACCTCGACGCTCTCTCCGACGATCCCGATGAACTGTCCAGCGAACTTTCCGCGCTCGCCGGCCCCTCTGCCGGACCGAACGGCGGCCAGATCTTCATCGACGGCTTCTCCGGCGGCCAGCTTCCGCCCAAATCCGCCATTCGCGAAATCCGCATCAACCAGAATCCCTTTTCGGCCGAGTACGACCGCCTCGGCTACGGGCGCATTGAGATTCTCACCAAGCCCGGCACCGACAAGCTCCACGGCCAGTTCTTCTTTCAGGGCAATAACAGCATCTTCAACACCGGCAACCCCTTCACGCCCGACATTCCGGCCTATTACAGCTACCAGTACAACGCCAGCGTCAGCGGCGCAATCAACAAGAAGGCCTCGTTCTTCATCAGCGACGAAGGTCGCAATCTCAACAACGTGAACGCGTGGCAGATTCCCGTTGCCGTCCTCCAGAACAGCTCCGGCGTCTACTATGCGGCGCCCAACTACGGTGTCGTTCTTCCCAACCAGCGCATTCGCAACAACGCCTCGGCTCGTCTTGACTGGCAATTGGGCGCGCGCAATACGCTCACCGCCCGTTTCGGCTTCTGGAACGAGTCGGAACACGGCAACCTCAGCGCGGGTTCGCTGCCCACCGCCTCGACCCACGAGTCGAACACCGACTACACGGTCCAGGTCAGCGACGCCATCGTCATCAACGATCACGCCGTCAATGAGACCCGCTTCCAATACGAGCGGCAGAACGAGAATCACTATCCTGACTCGACCGACCCCACCATCACCGTGCAGGGCAACTTCACCACCGGCGGCTACACCGGACAGACCAGCCGCGACCACGCCACCCGCCTGGAGTTGCAGAACCTGACCACGTTGAGCCACGGCGCGCACGCCATCAAGTTCGGAACCCGCATGCGCGATTCGCGCGAAGCCAATTTCACCGACAACAATTTCAACGGCATGTTCAGCTTCTCGAGTTATGAGCAGTATCTGAACATGGCCAATGGTCTGGCTGCCGGCCAGTCCTTCAACGACCTCGTGGCCGCGGGCAACGGCCCCAACACGACCGGATATACCTCGGGCGAACCCTCCGCCGTGGCCAACATTTTCGATATCGCCCTGTTCGCCCAGGACGACTGGAAGGTGAACCCGCGCCTCTCCGTTTCCGGCGGCCTGCGCTGGGAATCGCAAACCAATATCTCCGACCACAACGATTGGGCGCCCCGCGTTTCGGCGGCCTATGCGCTCGACGGCGGCCACGGCAAGCCGCCCAAGACCGTATTGCGCGCCGGATACGGCTACTTCTACGACCGCTTTCAGGTCACCAACCTGATGACCGTCAATCATTCCGATACTCAGGACAAGGTCGTTTTCAACCAGCCGGTCTGTTCGTCGACAACCGCTTCCGGATCCCAGGCCACATCGCTCAATGAAATCGATCTCAGCACCTGCTCCAGCAACGGAGCCGGAAGCAGTGCCCTGTCGATACCGGTCCGATACAACATTTCTCCCCACTTTCATTCGCCCTACACCGCCCAGGCCGGCTTCGGATTGGAACGCCAGCTTCACGCCGGCACCAGCCTGACCGTGACCTACCTGCACTCCTTCGGCGCCCACCAGTTGGTCACCATCAATGCCAACCAGTACAATCCCGCGCTGGCCGGCAGCGGCGACAACCCCTTTCCGCTGGATCCATCCGGCGGCTACATCTACCAGTTCTACCCCGAAGGCGTCTTCAAGCAGAATCAGCTGATCACCAGTGTGAATGCGCGTATCAACAAGAACCTGAGCCTGGTCGGCTTCTACACCGCGGGTTGGGCCGACAGCGATGGCGGAGCCGGAAGCAATATTTCCAACGCCTACGACCTCAGCGAGGACTACGGTCCCGCCACCTTCGTCTCGCGCAACCAGGTGTTCTCCATGGCCAACTACAGCGGCCCCTGGGGCATTCGCTTCAACCCCTTCCTCATCGCGCAATCGGGCAAGCCGTTCAACGTCACTCTGCCCGAAGATCCGGTGAACAACTTCTATAACCAGCGCCCCGGCGTTGCCACTGCAGGCCAATGCGCAGCCGACACCACCGGCCGCTACATCTACGAGCCTGGCTTCGGCTGCATGGATTCCCAACCTGTGCCGGGTCAAGCGCGCATCGCCGCCAACACCGGCACCGGCCCGGCAGCGGTTGCCGTCAACCTGCGCATCAGCCGTTCGTGGGGCTTTGGACCAGAAACCAGTTCCACCGCGACCAACCAGGGCGGCGGCCCGGGCGGCCCCGGTGGCGGCGGACCTGACGGCGGCGGTCGGCGCGGCGGACCTCCCGGAGGCGGCCTCGGTCCCGGCGGCCTCGGCGGCGGTGGCGGTGGACGCGGCGGCCCCGGCGGCATGTTCGGCGGAGGCAGCACCGGCCGCAAATATTCGCTGAACTTCAGCGTCCAGGCCCTCAATCTCTTCAACAACATCAACTACGGCGGCCCCAACGGAGTGCTGGGCAGCCCCCACTTCGACCGATCCACAACCCTCGCCGGCGGCATCTTCTCCACCGGCTCAGCCGCCCGCCGCATCTTCGGCCAGGTGATCTTCTCCTTCTGATCCGACCTCGCCTCTGCCTCACCGAATGCCGGTGCCCCATCCTTGCGACGTCTTTCTAGCGCAAGGATGGGAGACCACAGAAGCCGGGTGCCCCATGTCTCGCTTTCGAGACATGGGATAGCACAAACCCACGCTGTCATCCTGTGCGAAATCACTGCGCCGCCCCGATCGTCGCCCCCTGCGGATTCACCGCAAACGCATCCGTCAGCGAAATCACCCGCATCTGGGCCTTGACCTCATCGAGCGACGCCTTCGTCTCCGCCGTTACCTCGACCGTCTCCCCCGGCAGCACATCGAAGTAGTTGTCCGAAACCTTCACGTCGAGATTCCCAAACGACACATACACACTGCGCGCCAGCACCGGCGACGTCACGCGAATCCGTATCTTCCCGTTCGCGCCCGTCGTTTCCACGTTCAGCGTCGCCGGCTTCAGGTGCACCTCCTTCAGCGGCGCAAGATACGTGAGGTTGCGCGAAATCGGCGTACCGCCCGCCATCAATTCCGCCACCACAAATACCGTCGACAAGTCCGATGCGCCCGCCTGCGTCAGTTTCAAAAACGGCCAGTCCACATACACCTTGCTCGTCAGCGGCGCCACGCTCACGTCCTGCTTTTCTTCGAGCAGCACCTTGCCCTCGAAATCCATCAACCGCAACCGCAGCGTGGCCGTCTGCGCTTCGGTCTTGTCTGAAACGATATACACCTTGACCGATCCCTCTTCCACGTGCGGCGACACCAGGATCGGCGCATAGAATCTCTTCGCGTAGTATTGCAGCGCCTTCCAGCGCCCGTAGTAGTCGATGCTCGACCACGAAGCCACCGGCCAGCAGTCGTTCAACTGCCAGAAGATCGAGCCCATCGTCTCCGGCATGCTGCGCCGGAAATGCTCCGCGCCGATCTTGATTCCTTCCGCCTGCAGCACCTGGCTCACATACAGGAAGCTCGGAAAATCCTTCGGCTCCGGATAATCCTTGAGCAGGTAATCGTGAATGATCGAGTTGCCTTCGTTGTTCTTCTGGTGCACCAGCATCACCGGCGTAAAAATGTTCTTCCGATCTTCGGGCTGCGTGAACGCTTCAATTGTCCGCATCTCCGGAAACGACTGGAACCCGTACTCCGTCACGAAGCGCGCATGATGCGTTTCATAGGTCGCAAACGGAACCCGCCCATGCCACACGTCCCAGATATGCGCGTCGCCGCTCTGATAGCCCGGCAAATAGTTGGCAGTGGTTTCTTCGTAATCCGCGCTCGGCGAACTCGGCCAGTAAGGCGTCTCCGCATCGAGCCGCGCCACCACCCGCGACAGGATCCCGCTGAACTCCGTCAGGTAGTCCTGCCACATCTGCCACTTGGTCTCGAGCGGAAGCTTCGCCCGGTCGCCCCAGTTCAGCGCCACTTCTGTTTCGTTATTGCCGCTCCACACCACGATGCTGGGATGATTGCGCAGCCGCCGGACCTGATCCTCGGCCTCGGCCTCGATATTCAGCTTGAACGCATACGTCCCCGGCTGCCAGTCGTTGCCGAACATGAAGTCCTGCCACACCATGATCCCCAGCTCATCGCAGATCGAATAAAACTCGTCGGTCTCGTAGTACCCGCCGCCCCAGTGGCGGATCATGTTCATGTTGGCGTCGCGCGCCGACTCCAGAATCCGGCGATAGTCCGCCGTCGTCACCCGGTTCGGAAAGCTGTCGAACGGAATCACGTCCGCGCCCTTGGCAAACACCGGAATCCCGTTCACGACCAATTGAAACGACCGTCCCCACTTGTCCGGATGTCGATCGAGCACGATCGAGCGCAGCCCAACCTTGGTCTTGCGCTCATCTGCCTTGGCGCTGCCCGGGCTCACCGTTGCCGTGAATTCGTACAACGGCTGATCGCCGTATCCCGCCGGAAACCACAACTTCGGCTGCCGTATCTCAACCGGAACATCGATCACGTTCCTGCCCGCATGCAGGTCGGTCTTGGTGCTCAGCACCACCGGCTTGCCGGCATCATTGAATGCCACGCTGACATTCGCAGGCCCCGCGCCCGCCGCTTCCACCTCGACTTCCGCATCCAGATGCGCCACTTCCTTGCTCACATCGCGCTGCCGGATGGCGAAATCCGCAATCCGCACCTTGTCCCACGCCTCAATCCGCACCGGCCGCCAGATCCCGCTGGTCACAAATGTCGGGCCCCAGTCCCATCCATACTCATAGGCCGCTTTGCGGATATACGTCTTGGCCGCGGTCCCGGTCTTCGGCCGCCACGGATCGGTCGCCGCCACCTTCTCCGCCGCCTTGATCGGCGAAGGAAACACCACCCGCAGCACGTTCTTGCCCGCATGCAGGTGATCCTTCACCGGCACCCGCCACACCCGGAACATGTTGTCGGCGTCGAGAACCTTGGCATCGTTCAGATACACCTCGGCCGCCGCATCCAGCCCGTCGAAAACCAGGTCGACATTCGCCCGCCCCAGCAGCGCCGCCGGAACTTCGAAGTTCAGTTCGTATTCCCAGCTCGCATCTTCAATCCACTGCAGCTTGGCCTCGTTGTCCCGAAAGAACGGATCGGGGATGCGCTTGTTGGCCAGCAGATCGAGATGCACATCGCCGGGAACAGTGGCCGGCAACCACTCTCCGTCCGAAGCTTGCGCCCGCCGCAGGCGTCTCACGAAATTGCCATCCGCGATCGAGAACCAGCGCCGCATTCGCACTCTGCGCCACTGCCGCGCTCGAACACAACATCACTGCCAAACCCGCGCAGCACAAAACTCCTCTTGCAACGGCTCTTCGCATTGCCGCATCCTCCATGACCGCTCGATATGCATTCAACGGCGGCCCAGGCATGTTTCATTTCCGGGGATAAGGGTACCACCGGCGGCACAGGCAAGGCCGTCTGTGCTCCGCCACGCAGATGGTCATTTACGTGGTTTGAAGGGGCACGGCTTCAGCCGTGCCGTAAATGGCAATGAGTGGACGGGGGCTAAACAGGCTGGGGAAAAAGTCTACAGAGAGTCACTGTTTCTTTGTTGTGGAGTGGTTTAAGACAGAAGCATGCGTGGCGACGAGCATAAGCAAGCGGCGATGTACAGCTACGTGACGTTAGAACAGCGTATTGCGGCCGATCATCCGGCGCGTCAGATGCGGATTTTGGTGGACGGGGCGCTGGAGCGGATGGATGCTGAGTTGGGCAAGCTGTATTCGACCACGGGGCGGCCATCGATTGCCCCGGAGCGGCTGCTTCGGGCATCGTTGCTGATGGTGCTGTACTCGATCCGCTCGGAGCGGCAGTTGATGGAGCAGATGAACTACAACTTGCTGTTTCGCTGGTTCGTGGGCCTGGAGATGGACGATCCGGTGTGGGACGTGACGGTGTTCACCAAGAACCGGGAGCGTCTGATTGGAGGCGCGGTGAGCCAGCGGCTGCTGGAGTCGGTGCTGGTTGAGGCGGGGGAGAAGCAGTTGCTGAGCGAGGAGCATTTCACCGTGGACGGCACTCTGATCCAGGCCTGGGCAGCGGCGCGCAGCTTCCGGGACAAGTCCGATCCGCCTGCGCCGGGCAGCGGTTCGGGGCACAAGGGCGAGGTGCTTTTGCGCGACAAGGTAGAGTCGAAGACCGACCCCGACGCGCGTTTGTACAAGAAGGCCACAGCCGACAAGGCGGTTCCCAGTTATCAGGGTCACGCCTTGATGGAGAACCGCAACGGGCTTGTGGTGGCCGCGGAAGCCAGCTGCTCGGCCACGGTAGCGGAGCGGGAGATGGCGCTGAAGTTATTGGATCGCGTGGTGAAGCACGGCAGCGAGCAGAGAAGGGTGACGCTGGGCGCCGACACGCAGTATCAGGAAGCGGAGTTCATCGAAGCCCTGCGCAAGCGCAAGGTGGCTCCGCATGTGAGTGAGTATGCGCAGGGCAACCTGGGCAAGAACAGCCTGACGGAGACGGAACGGGCCGATGAACGGCGCTTCGTCAGCCAACGCAAACGCAAGCTGATCGAACGCGTCTTCGGCTGGAGCAAACTGGACCGGCCTCTGCGCCAGATGAAGTTGCGCGGACTGGCGCGGGTGGATTGGTTTTACCGGCTCACCATCGCCGCATACAACCTGGTGCGCATGCGCCGGCTGATTCCGATTCAAACCATGGCCAGTTAGGGCCGAAGTGTGTCTGCAGGCCGCCAACATGGCTTCCAGGCGCCCGACAACAACGCCGATCAACAGCCGAACAGGCCCAATTCGCTAAACAACCAAACGGAACGGAATAAAGCTAAACCAAACAGCCGTTTTTCCGCAGCCTGTTTAGCCCCTGAGGAAAGGTTTTTGCGAATGGCGCGCCCAATGGAAAGGTCCTGTGAGAATCGCTTCACGTTCGACGGACTACCCGAGCACCGACCGATACAGTGCCTCCCACTCATCCGCCTTCCGATCCATGCTGAACTGGGAGCAAATGCGCTCTCGCGCCGCCCGGCCCAGCTCCGCCCGCGCCCCAGCCGGCCTTCGCATCATGGCCATCATCGCCTCCGCAAGTGCGTTCGAATCTTTTGCCGGCACAATCGCGCCCGCGTCTCCCACCAGTTCGCGTACGCCCCCCACATCCGTTGCCACCACCGGCTTCTCCATCGCCATCGCCTCGCCAACCGCCAGCGGCATGCCCTCCCAGGCCGAACTCAAAACAAATCCATCGGCAGCATCGAGCAGCGCCGGAATATCCCGACGCAGCCCAAGCCTGCGCACATGCTCGAGCGCGCCGTGGGACATCGAGATCGCGGAATAAGCCTTCTTGCTCCCCTCCGGCGCACCCCCCGCGATCCACAACTGCGATTGCGGAAGCTCGCGCCACACCTGCCCGAACGCCTGCATCAGGTTCGCATGGTCCTTGGCAACGCTATTGCGCCCTACCGCCAGCCAGACAAACTCTTCTCCCACGCCCATCTCTTCTCGCATGAAATGACGTCGTTCCGCGTCCGGCACAAACTCGCCCGTCTCGATCCCATTCGTCACCACCGCGCATTTCGATCTCGACACAGCCTTCAGCCCGACGTATCGTTCCGCAACCGCCTCGCTAACCGCCGTCACGCGATCCGCAAGTGGATCGCTCAGCCGGTACGCCAGCATGCGCAGCCAACCGCCCTCATACACGTTGTGAATGGTGGAGACGAGCGCCGCCCGCCGATCGATCAGCTTGAACGCGCGCCCCAGCATGTTCCCATGAAAGTTATGGCTGTGAATCAGGTCCGGCCGAAACCTGCGTAGAAACGACATCTCTCGCCCAAGACCGAGAAGAAGACTCGCCGCACTTCCGTCCATGTTCAGGTGCAGTCCATCGAGATTCGTGGAGAACCCATCGGGTTCCCGCGGTCGAAGCACCACCAGCGCCACCGCGTGCCCACGCGCCGCCATGCGCTGCGCAAGGCCCACCACCAGTCGCTCTGTGCCGCCCACGGCCAGCGAGTTGAGCACATACACGATGCGCATGGTATCAGCGATCCAATGCTGTAGTTTGGATTGATGATACCGCCTGACGGCCTACTCCGCGGCTTTTCGCGCGTACCACCGGCTCACCAGCGTATCGAGCGCGAACAACCCCGGGCCGAGAATCATGATCAACAACGCAGCGAACCAATACGTATACGGACCCGCGCCGTAGAAATCCTCGGACTTCGAAAAAATATGCGAAAAGTTCGTGCGGTCATCGGGCACGCTCAAGTACGCCATCGTCATGTTGACGAAGAGCACCAGCGACACCAGCCGCGAGCCCAGCCCGGCCGCAAACAGAATCCCGCCAATCAGTTCAACCAGCGCCACCAGCAGCGCCGTCATCCCCGGCGCCGGCAGCCCCAGGCTGGTAAAGAACCCCGTAACCTTGTCGAGATGCGTCAGCTTGCCCCAGCCGTCGGTCCAGAACTGCCAGCCCCAGTAAAGACGAATCGCCAGCAGCAGCGGGCTCCGCAGGCTGTTCAGCACCAGGCACAGGGCTTCATAGCAGGTGGCAAATAAGTCGACCAGCTTTCGCATGCTTTCCTTCTAACTTTGAATCAGTTCTTCCAGATCTGGTGCACAGATCCACCCCAGTTCCGCCCACGCCGCGAACCACTCCCGCACCCGCGCCGGTCTCCGGGCCTCTCCGATCCGCGACTCCGCAAACCCGCTCTCCAACGCCTCGATCAACGGCCTGCCCTCGCGAATCGCGTCAAGCGTCACGAACTCCTCGCGCTCCAATCGCCGATAGTACACGTTGAAGTCCACGCGATGCGCCGCCACCCACGTTGCCCGCCGCCGCAGCCTTGGCAACCGCGCCGGCGCTTCATCGTCGCCTTCGTGCTTCACGCCCGCCTCGCTGGTTTGCCGCTTGTCTCTCTGGTGCAGCGCCAGCACAATCTCGTCCGCCGGATAAGCAAGCGCCAGCAGTCGCACGTGCGGCTGCAGCGCCAGCCGCGATCCGCCATCAAGCGTCGTAATCTGATCCAGCGTCAATGGAGTGCGCTCCCCATTGTCGAAAGCCTCCACAAACGCCCACTCCACGCGCGCAACCTCGACCGCGAGCGCATGCCGGCGCCGTCCCCATTCCGGATGTTCGTTCAGCCACTCCACCAGTTTCGATCCAAGATTGCGCAGCGTAAACGAACGGCTCGGATGCGCGCTCAGATACGCCACCGACAAGGCCTCGAAGCGGCTTCCGCCCAGCACCGCGCGCAGCCCCGGGAAGTCCTCCGCCAACGCGCCCAGCACCCGAAACCAGTATTGCCGGTTGTAGATTTCCAGCCGCTCGAACGCGCTCAGCTTGCTGTTGGGAGCGACGAACGACGACGCCACATCCGTCATCGCGCGCCCATCGGGTGCAGTCGCCCGCATTGCCTCATCCGCCGTAAGCGGCATCATCACCGCTGCCGCCATGGCGCGCTGCACGTCAACTAGACTCATCGCGGGCAAACTCATTTCGGGCGGTCTCATCGCATCGGAACTCATGACTCAGCTCCCGCCAGCGCACCCGCGTATCGTTGCAGATATTTTTCCGCCTTCTTGGCCTCGTTGTGGACCTCATCGAAGCTCGGAATGTGATCGTCCCACTCCAGCAGCGTCGGCGTCGGCCCGCAGCGCTCGATCGCCCGTGCGTACAACTCCCACACCGGGTCGATCACCGGATGATCGTGCGTATCCAGAATGTACTTCTCGTACTTCGAATGACCGGCAATATGAACCTGCGCCACCCGCTCCGCCGGAACCGCATTCACATAGTCCATCGGGTTGAACTCATGGTTCACCGACGAAACATAAATGTTGTTCACATCCAGCAGGATCCCGCAGTCGGCGCGCTCCACAACCTCGGTCAGGAACTCCCACTCGGTCATCTGCGACCCCGTGAACGCGGCGTAACTGCTCACGTTTTCCACCGCCACCGGGATCTCCAGAAAATCCTGCACGCTCCGCACCCGTTCTACAGTGCGCTCCACCGCCTCCCATGTGTAAGGCAACGGCAGCAGATCATGCGTATACGTTCCATCCACGCTGCCCCAGCACAAATGATCGCTGAGCCAGGGTGTCTTCGTCCGCCGCACCAGCTCTTTCAGTCGCCGTAGGTGCTCCGGATCGGGAGCCGTCACAGAACCGAAATACATCGATACGCCGTGCTGCACCACGCGGTACTGCTCCAGAATCTGGTCCAGCACATGCAGCGGCCGGCCCGCATCGATCATGAAATTCTCTGAAATGATTTCGAACCAGTCCACCACCGGCTGGCGTGAAAAAATATGCCGGTAGTGCGGAATGCGCAGGCCGATCCCCACGCCGTGATTGGAAAATGCATTGAAGCGATTACCTGGCATATGTGTCCATCGTTGATGCAGAAACGCCAGCAGGAGAAGGCATCCACTGACTCTCTCGTCGCTCGGCCAAAAATTTCCGTGCCGAAAATCTCCGCGCCCATCCTTTCGCCTTTTTCTGGCGAAAGGGTGGTCGACCCATAACCCGGCTCAGTCGTCGTCAAGCCGAGATCTTGGCATCGATTCTCCACCCGCACGCGCAATCGGATGCGCGCCCGAAGACACGCCCGCCGATCCCGCCGGTTGTAAGGGGATGCAGGAGGGCCAGTCCGGCACTTCAACAGGAAAATGCCGCCGGCCCTCCCGCGATGACTCAGGCAACTTTCGGCATTGGAGAGCCGTCGGTGGCGCAGCCACCTTTGCCTTTGCAGCTGTTCTTCTGTTTGCAGCCGTTGTCGCTCGACTTGCAGCCACCCTGGCCCTTGCAGTCGTTTTGTCCCTTACAGGAGTGCTTGGGTGGCTTGTCTGCGCTGGTCAGGCGCAGTCCGGCCTTCGCCGCCTTGACGCTGGCTCCGTTGGAACCGTTGGTGGCCGCCTGGGCCGCTACGGAGGTTCCACCGATCAGACCGGAGAGTGCCGCCGTCAGAAGTAATGCATTCAGTTGGTTCTTCATTGATGACCTCGCTGGGGGGTTGAGGCGGATTAGACTCCGCGGGTTGTCTCGAAATGCAGGCAAGGATGAATCCGGTCCGGAAACATTCCTTGTTCCGCACACTTGGAGCACGGACCTGCGCCAAAGGTTACAAGGAATTTCCCACCTCTGGATATGAAAATCTTCTCAGCAGGCCCGGAGCCCGCGCGAACCGGTCTTTGGTTCGTGGGGCAGAAGGTCAACGTTCGCCACGAAAGGTCGCTGGTCAAAGTTCCCTACGATGGATGTACGGACCCTGGAGCGAATTGGATTGGTCCTTCTTTCCACTGCTGCGCTACTCTGATTCTGCCCATGGACGCGAACCCGAATTCAGAACCATCCCCCGACGCCATCCCGGATGCCTCGACCAGGCTACGCGGCTTAAGCGGCGCAACTCTCATCGTCGCCTTGCTGCAAAGCATCTGCACGGCGGTCCTCACCATCAGCGGGATCCGCGTCGCCATCGGTCTTTCCGCATTGGCCGCGGCGAGCGGCGTCTACGCCCCCGCCCGCGGCTTTCATCAGGACGCCATCCGCATTCCCATGCTCTCCCTCGCCGCCGCCGGCGCCATCGTCAACCTGGCCGTCCTCGCCTGGATCTGGCGCCTTCGCTCGCGTCCCTCCGCCCAGTGGCGGCGCCAGCCACTGAACCCCAGGCAAAAGCGCTCCGAGCGGCTGCAGGTAATTCTCTCCGTGGTCACCCTCATCCTGGTCGGCCTCGAAGTCTGGACCCATCCCATGGTCCATCGCACCGGCCCTCCGCCCGCTGACGTCCACTCCACCGGCTCCTGAAATAAAGTTGGTGCCCCATCCTTTCCGCTTTTCTCTGCGGAAAGGGTGGGAAACCACAGAAGTCAAGACGATATCTGTTCATCTTTCGCTCATCGGAAACGCCGATGGAAGACATCAACGAGTCTCAGGTAAGCAACCCAAGCCCCATCACTGTTCGATAAACTCCTCGATCTGTCCCTGCGCATGCATCGCCCGCAGTGCCTTCTTGTCAAACTTCCCCACGCTGGTCTTCGGTACCTCCCGAACAAACGCCCACCGTTCCGGTATCCACCACTTGGCAACCCGCGAAGCGAGGTGCTTGCGTACACTGTCGAGATCCAGCTTCAACCCGTCCTTGGGCACCACGCACGCCAGCGGCCGTTCGTCCCACCGCTCGTCCGGCACGCCGATCACCGCCGCCTCCAGCACATCCGGGTGATCGGTGATCGCGTTCTCCAACTCCACCGAAGAAATCCATTCCCCGCCCGACTTGATCACGTCCTTGGCTCTGTCCGTGATCCGCGCATATCCCCGCTCGTCCACCACACCCATATCGCCGGTCCGCAGCCACCCGTCATGAAATCGATCCGGCGCCGGATTCTCGTAATACGATGCCGTGATCCACGGTCCTCTCACTTCGAGCTCACCAATCGACTCCCCATCCCACGGCAGCACTGTTTCGCCATCGCAGACGCGCAGTTCGACCCCCGGAATCACCCGCCCGGTCTTCGTTGTCCACTCGATCTCTTCGTCTCTCGGGCAGTTGCGCGGCGGCTGCGCAACCGCGGCCACAGGGCTGGTCTCGGTCAGTCCCCACCCCTGCACCACCCGCACATTGTGCTTCGCTAGAAATCCCTCCGCCAGGCTGCGCGGCAGCGCCGCTCCGCCGCTGAACAACACCCGGAAAAATGACAGGTCAACCGAATGCGCCTCCGCGTGATGAAACATGGCCGACAAGATCGTCGGTACGCCGGCAGCCATCGTCGGCCGATACTCGCCAATCATGCGGCACAGAGGGTCGGGGTGCAGGTAGCCGCCCGGCATCAGCATGTCGCTCCCCGCCATCCACGCCGCATAGGGAATGCCCCACGCATTCGCGTGGAACATGGGAACAATCACCAGGCTCCGATCGTTCACAGTCAACCCCACCGACCACGGCGCGCACACCGACATCGCATGCAGATAAATGGACCGGTGGCTGTACACCACTCCCTTGGGATCGCCGGTAGTCCCCGTGGTGTAGCACATCGCCGCCGCCGATCGTTCGTCGAGCACGGGCCACTCCACTTCTGGCTCCTCGGCTGCCAGCAAGTCCTCGTAGCGCAGGAACTCCTCCGGCAGTCCCGCCGCGTCGCCGATCACGATCACCTTCTCGACCGTGCGAAGTTCCTTCGCAATCCGCAACAGCAGAGGCACCACCGGCGCATCCACAAGAATGATCCGATCCCCGCCATGGTTGATGACGTACGCCAATTGTTCCGGAAAGAGGCGCAGGTTCAAGGTATGGATTACCGCCCCCATGCACGACACCGCGTAATAGGCTTCCAGGTGCTCCTGCGTGTTCCAGCAGAGAGTCCCCACCCGGTCTCCCTCCTGAATGCCCAGTCGCGCCAGCGCTCGCGCCAGTTGCTTGACACGCATCCCGATCTCGCGAAATCTCGTGCGCTTTAGCTCGTCGCCCGTCCAGGTCGCGACCTCGCTCTCGCCGTGAACTTTGGACCCGTGTTCAAAAATGGAAGTGATCGTCAGGGGAAAATCGGACATTGTCGACAGCACGTAACAACCTCCCTCGTGCTTAAGCTCGCCAATTCTATCTCACCCGCACAACAAGGCTCGACTTTGCAGTCAATGAGGATAGAGACAGCAAAAGGCCCGAACCTTTCGGTTCGGGCCTTCTGTCTTCTTGTTGTCCGATCAGCCTATTGCGCGCCGCCAGGACGTCCACCACGGCGACGACGCCGGCGACGGTTATTGTTTTGCGGCGGGCGAGGTCCGCCTCCGCCAGCGCCGACCGGAACCTGCCCCGCCGGAACCGGTGCGCCTTCCACCCGGTTGAAGTTCGGTTCGTTGTCTTCGTCGAACTCCTCGGTCTCATCGTCGTCGAAGTCCTCGCCGCCCTCGATGAGAATGGTGCTCTGATTCGACCGCGGCTGCCGTTCTTCCGGTTCCGGGCGCGGCGGTCTCGGCGCTGCCGGCGCGTCAACCTCTTCCGTCTCCACCGGACCGGCCTCGACTGGAGCCTGCTGCGCCAGCTTCGCCTTCTGCTCGCGGATCAGCGCCTTGCGGCTCAGCTTGATCCGGTTGCCTTCGATGGCCAGAACCTTCACCATCACCTGGTCGCCTTCGCGCAGCTCGTCTTTCACTTCCTTCACGCGATGTTCGGCAATCTCCGAAATGTGCAGCAGCCCGTCCGTGCCCGGGAACAGCTCCACAAACGCGCCAAACTCGGCCAGACGCACTACCTTGCCCAGGTAGACCTTGCCGATTTCCGGCACGGCGGTCAGGTTGCCGATCATTTCGAGTGCCTTCTTCAAACCATCGGCGTCGCTCGAAGCCACGCTCACGCGGCCCGTGTCGTCGACATCGATCTTGGCGCCCGTCTGCTCGATGATGCCGCGAATCGTGGCCCCACCTTTGCCGATCAGGTCGCGGATCTTGTCCGTCGGAATCATGACCGTCTCGATGCGCGGCGCATACTGCGAACGCTCCGTACGCGGTCCGTCGAGCTCGGCATCCATCTTGTCCAGCAGGAACAGCCGTCCCCGCCGTGCCTGCTCCATGGCCTGCTGCAGAATTTCCCGCGTCAGACCGCCGATCTTGATGTCCATCTGCAGGGCCGTGATCCCCTTGCGCGTGCCGGCCACCTTGAAGTCCATATCGCCGTAGTGGTCTTCAGCACCCGCAATGTCGGTCAGGATGGCGTAATCGTCGCCTTCCTTCACCAGGCCCATGGCCACGCCGGCAACCGCTCCCTTGAGCTTGATGCCGGAGTCATACAGCGCCAGGCTGGCGCCACACACCGAAGCCATCGAAGACGATCCATTCGACTCCAGGATGTCAGAGACGATG
Organism: uncultured Acidobacteriota bacterium; assembly: GCA_963812485.1. Taxonomy (GTDB): domain Bacteria; phylum Acidobacteriota; class Terriglobia; order Terriglobales; family Acidobacteriaceae; genus Telmatobacter. Next base: position 11,181 of record CAWEVD010000007.1, on the reverse strand, counting down.
CGGATCGAGTACGGAGACTCTTCCGCACTGGGCAGAACCGCCGTAATTGCCCGTTCCGCCAGCGCTCCATGTCCCACTTCGCGGCGGCCCACGCCGGTCATACGTCCTGTCTCACCAACGCTGAACGGCGGAAAGTTATAGTGGAGCATGAAGTTTTTCCTCTGCTCTCCTTCATAGCTCTCCAGGCGCTGCGCATCGTCCATAGTGCCAAGCGTCACTGTCACCAGCGCCTGCGTTTCGCCACGGGTAAACAGAGAAGACCCGTGGGTCCGCGGCAATACGCCCGTCTCAATCGAAATCGGACGAATCTCATCGAATGCCCGGCGATCCGGCCGGATCCGTTCCTTCGTCACCTGCTCCCGGAACAGCCGCTCGCGCAGGTGCTCGTAATACGTCGCCAGCTTCTTCTTGGCATTGGGATCATCGGCTGGCAGCGCGGCCTGCCAGTTCATCCTTGATCTGCTTGACCAGCGCATAGCTCTCGGTCTTGGCATGCGCCTTGGTGTCGAGAGCATCCTTCAGCCGATCGCCGATCTTGGCTTTCAACTCGCCGTAATACGCCTCGTCAAATTCCGGCGCCGTGAAAGCGCGCTTCGGTTTGCCGGCCTTTGACACCAGCTCTTCAATCCCGGCAACAATCTTCTTGATTTCGGTGTGGGCAAACTCGATCGCCGCCAGGATGACTTCTTCCGTCTCTTCCTTTGCGCCCGACTCGATCATGACGATGCCGTCCTTGTGCCCCACCACCATGATGTTGACCGTGGTTCCGGCGCGCTCGTCGTACGTGGGGTTGATGACGAACTCGCCATTCACGCGCCCCACGCGCACAGCGGCAACCGTGGCATTGAAAGGAATGTCGGAGAGGGCCAGCGCCGCGGCCGCGGCATTGATGCCGATGACATCGGGATCGTTCTGCTTATCGGCGGAAAACACCAACGCAATAATCTGCGTCTCGTTGCGGAAACCATCGGGGAACATTGGCCGGATGGGGCGGTCGATCTGCCGCGCGGTTAGGATTTCTTTTTCGCTGGGCCGGCCTTCGCGCTTGATAAAGCCGCCGGGGATGCGTCCGCCGGCATAGGTGTATTCACGGTAATCGACAGTGAGCGGGAAGAAATCGATGCCTTCCCTCGGGTCGGGGGAGGCTACCGCAGTTGCCAGGACGACCGTCTCGCCAGTACTGACGAGCGCCGCGCCTGAGGCCTGCTTGGCCATGCGCCCGGTCTCAAAGACCAGTCGCTTGCCACCGGCAAGCTCAACGGCTACTTCGTGTTTTGTAGACATACATGTCCTCTTTTCGTTTTTTTTCGCTTGGGAAACTTGGAATGGGAAGCGCGGACGCCGGCGCGCAAACGCGAACGTCCAGGCTGAGTGCAAGGCGCGCCTCTGTATTCGACCGCGAGCATGGCGACGACTGAATTCACTGCGTCGCCGTAAATCTCGCCGCCGGGGCGCACAGTATCAGGGCACGACTTGAGTCGTGCCGATACCAATGCAAAATGCGGGAGGGCTTTAGGCCCGGAGGCATGCACGTGGGATTCTCTGCCCAGCCGCCGCCTCCGTTCGGAAATTGCTTGATGTTCGGAAGACACTTGATCGGTGCGGGCCGAGACGCCCCGGCCCTTTAGCCGATAGCTGTGCTCAACCCCCGGCAACCAGTCGAGGTCGCCAGGTACACCATGGCCCCAGGTTCTGGGTGGAACAGGGGCCGTGACCAGTTTCCGGTCTGGGCGCTTCCGGTTCAATGTTGGCTTTCTGGTTACTTGCGGATTCCGAGCTTGCCGATCACGTCGCGGTAGCGATCCGTATCGTGCGTCTTCAGGTAATCCAGCAGTCGGCGGCGTTTGCTTACCAGCATCAACAGGCCTCGCCGGGAGGCGTGGTCCTTCGCGTGAGTCTTGAAATGCTCGGTCAGTTCGCCTATCCGCTCGCTCAGAATCGCGATCTGGACCTCCGGCGAACCGGTGTCCGAATCATGGGTGCGGAAGCGTTGAATCAAATCAGATTTCTTGGCAGTCGCCAGCACGGCGTATGTTACTCCTCATTCGTCTCAGTCCACTTCTCAAGTGTCTATGGTGAGATTACCATGAACGGGCCTACCCAAGGAATTCCCCGCCCTTCGTGAACCACGTAACAAACCTCTCCCTAACGCGTGCCGATACGGAACAGGCGCGGATCAAATCGCTCCCGCCTCTCCGAAACAATCAAAACCCGGGCTGCGTCGGGGTGCCCCGGATTCAGCAGTAAATTCCTGGTTTCCGGAGCGATCGCAGACGGCACCGTGGCAACCGCCGAACCCAATGAATGAAGCCATTCCGACCCCAGACGGCGCGTCAGATCGAAGTTCGACTTCCAGTCGTTCCCTTCAGGCACATCAATCTGAATCAACCGGCAATCAGCCGGTACGGCGACCTCGAGAAGCTTGTACCGTTCGGGAAACGTAGTCTCGTCCACTTCCAAGTGAACTAGCGTCTCGAGAATCGCGCTCGCCGGAGAATCCGCCAGATAGACAATTCGAGAACCTGCCGCATGCCATCGGCCCGGACTACGCAATCCACCCCGCCCACTCAGGTCTGAGTAGTTGCTGATTCTCCAGACAGTTCTTGCCTCCGGTTCGCGATCACGAGACCCCTCGATTGACCCGCTCTCAGGCAAAATAACCTTCGTCAATCTGAATCAGCATCTCTTCCACCAACCGGCCGCCCAATTCCGTCCGCATCATCGAAAGCGGAGAGTGCTCCTCGAACCGATGCTTCGACGTGGATAGCCAGATTCGTGCCCTGTCAGAATCGCCAAATACTCGAACGCCCAGCTCGTAGAGACGCGCGACCCTCGCCAATCGATCCGATTCATCCAGGTTCAGTGGTTCCTGCCGCTGCCGACGATGCTTCAAAGTCCTTAATGGGATGACCACTTCCAAGAGATCCTTCATAGAAAGACCAGAGTATGTGGCAAATCCCTCAAGAGCAGAAAGCGGTACTCCCTGCTCGACCGCCTTCCAGTCAAAGCTAAAGGGACGGGGCGAAACCGGATTGGCTGCAGCAGCACTCATAAGGACATTATGCCACAAAACTACCGGCATCTTGTCCTGCGCGCCCCTCACCGTCCCCCAGCCTTCTCACAAAACCGAAAAAATGCGGGTGCCCCAGGTCTCGATTCTGAGACCTGGGAAAGCACAAACCTCGACCGAAAGACTTATTAACCAATCAAATTCCAACCGCCCTTTTCACAAGAGGATAAATCCACCCAACAGCCTCCTCCGCGTTCCCGCAACTCCCCGCCAGCGCGTCAAAAAACTCAAACGAAGTCAACGCCACGAGAATCGCGATCTTTCTCTCCTTCTCCCCATCCTCAATTCCTTGCATGCCGACATGGATCCGCTCGATGACCCGGCTCGCCGCCATCTTCCTCCGCTGGTTCCGTGCCTCCACAGCCCGCCCGAACTCCGGATCAATAGCCGCAATCCCATGAATCCGCTTCAGCAGCAGCCGGTCCTTCCCCCAGAATCCCGCAAACACCCCAACAAACGCCGCCAGCATGGATTCAGCGTCGCTGCTCGTCATCACCGCGCGCATTCGCATCATGCCGGCGTCAGCGGCAATCCGGTCAAACAGCGCCTCGAGAACCCCGGTCCTGGTGGCAAACAGGTTGTGGATCGTCTGCCGCGTCACTCCGCTGGCCTTGGCCAGCGCCTCCATCGTCAGGTCCCGCGCCCCGCCCGTCTCCAACAGCTCTCGGGCGGCCGACAGAACCGCTCCCCGCGTCCGATCTGACGCCTCCCGTCGCTTTCCCAACTCGTAAGGCCGCTTGCACGGCATCCCTTCTTCCGTCGTCTCCACGATCCCTCACGCCTTGAATCTGAGTTTAGTTTGACATGTTGTCAATCTAAATGTAGCATCTCTATTAATGTAACGAAGGCTTCCTAAATGGCCACTTCCCCCCAGCCCATCCCCACCGCCCTTTCAGCCGGATACCGATCCCCCACACCGCTCCGCATCGGCTTCTGGATCTGTATCGTGATTGCCGTCGCGGTGGTTATCAGGCGCCTGTTCGCTCTCGCCGCTCCGTCCCACGGCGGCCCTCCGCTGATGGCCGGCCTCGACGAAGCTTTCGCATCCCACACCGCACTGACCCTGGCGCACATCATCCCCGCGCTCTTCTTCGTTCTTCTCTCCCCGTTTGTCGTCTTTTCCCGATTTGCCCGTCTTCAGTGGCCGGAGCGCATCCTTTTTCCTCTCGGCGCAATCGTCGGACTCACCGCCTACGCCATGAGCGCCTTCGCCGTCGGCGGCTGGATCGAACGTTCCGCCGTCTTCTTTTTTGACACCCTCTTTCTCTACTCGCTCGCCCGGGCCTTCTGGCATCGCCGGCGCGGCGAACCTCTCCTCAAGCGCCGCTGGCTGCTTCGTTCCATCGCCATCCTCCTCGGCATCGCCACCACTCGCCCCGTCATGGGTGTGTTCTTCGCCACCAGCACGGCGACTCATCTTGTCCCCAGCCAGTTCTTCGGCGTCGCGTTCTGGATCGGCTTCTCCATCAACACCCTCGTTTTCGAATTCTGGCTTCACTTCGCGGCCCGCCGATTCCAACCCCTACCCGCCGTCGCCCCTGGTCTCTCCACACAGGGTCATCCCGGACACGGCCGAGGCTATTCCCGATGACCGTTACCCAAGACGCCCCCGTCGCCGTCGTCAAACACGCCGGACCGCCGCTCTGGCTCCTCGCTTCCCTCTATGTGGTTCTGTTCAACGTCGGCTTGTTTCCCGTCACCATGGTGGGTGGACTTCCCTATTGGCCTGGCCCGTGGGAGCCCGCCAACGTCATCGTCTCGTACTTTCAGAACCACGCCTCGCGCGTACTCTTCTGCCTTTTCCTGCAATCCGGAGCTACCATCTGCCTCGGCCTCTTCACCGCCGTCGTGGTGAGCCGGCTTCATTTTCTCGGGATACGCGCCGCGGGCCTTCACATCGCGCTGTTTGGAGGCTTTCTCACCGTCTTCGACGGACTCGCCGCAGCCTTCGCGACGTGGACCATGATCCAGCCCGCCGTGGTGCAGACCCCATCTGCTTTGCTGGCGCTCTACTACTATTCTTTCGCGCTCGGCGGACCCGGGTTCTCTGTTCCCATGGGTCTCCTCATGGCCGGAGTCTCAGTGACGGCCGCATTCAGAAAGCTGCTGCCCACCTGGATCGTAGTTCTCGGTCTCGTCCTCGCGGCAGCGGGAGAATTGTCCATCTTTCACCTCGTCAGCCCCCGCTTCCTGTTCCTCATTCCGCTCACCCGCTTCCCCGGTTTCATCTGGATCATCGCCGTAGGATTTGCCCTGCCCGGCACCCGACCCGCACACTCGAAAAAATAACGAGAGCATCCCTTCGGGTTGGCAAGGGCATCCAAGTCTTTGCTTTCCAGGTCAGTACGGCGATCAGCCCCGCGCGATCCACCGGTCAACAGGTTCACCTTCCCCACCTTCAACAACGGCTGCCGGGTTTCGGCGGCCACGGAGAATCCATGATCAAAAGTCGTTTCCTTCCCCTTGCGTTGGTTCTGGGCTCGATTACTCCCGTCCATGCGCAGTACAAAGCGATTTTTAGCTTTGGCGCTTATGGAAACCCCTCATGCCCGGCAAACGAGGTCATCGCGCAGTCGCCTGGAGGCAATCTCGTCAGCGCTAACTACAGTGCCTGCTCCAACAACGTCACCGAGTATCCGCCCGCGGCATACGAGATTGGCTTCCAGGGAGCAAACTTCACGATGCTCCAGAAATTCACCACACCGTTCGCTTGGCCGATGGGCGGTCTCACTCTCGGCACCGATCAACGCTTTCACGGGACGATTAATGCGGGCGGCGCGCGTAACCATGGGGCGATCTACCGGCTCTCGCCCACAGGCGCCATCGTCTACGAGCACAGTTTCGAAGGCGGCGCGGACGGGGGTTACCCGCAGGAGGCGCCCATCCAGGGTTCAGACGGGGCTTACTACGGAACTACCGTCGGAGCCTCCGCCGCGTATGCCGGCACGGTGTACAAGATCGACACTTCCCAGCGGTATTCGGTGCTGCATCTCTTCACCACCACCGATGGAAGGTCGCCCGGCGGCGCGTTGGTGCAAGGCACCGACCTCAACTTCTACGGCACCACCTCGAGCGGTGGTACAAACGGGCTGGGCACGTTCTACCGCATCAGTTCCACGGGAAACTTCGCCGTCCTGCACGACTTCAACAGCGCCGATGGCGGTAGCCCGGGACCCCTCATCCAGGCCCGTGACGGCAACTTCTATGGGGTCACTTTTCAAGGTGGAGCCACGAACACCGGTGCAGTCGTAAAAATCACGCCCACCGGAACCGTATCCATTCTTTACAGCTTCGCAGGCGGCCAGGATGGAACTCAGCCAGGCGGAGGCCTGCTCGAGGCGACGGATGGAAATTTCTATGGCGTCCTTTCCCAGGGGGGAGCCGGTGGGAGTGGGACGCTCTACCGCGTCACGCCTGCCGGGGCCTTTACAAAGCTCCACGACTTCTGGGTCGCCTCCGGTATATACCCGGAGACCACTCCGATGCAGCACACGAGCGGCAAAATCTACGGGACCGCATACGCCGGAGGCGCGAATAACTACGGCGTGATCTGGGAGTACGATCCGGGCCTGGCGCCATTCGTGACTTTTCTGAACGTCTACGGGCAGGTCGGCGCGAAAGTCGACATTCTCGGGGAGTACTTCGCCGCCGGAAGCGTGGTTTCTTTCAACGGGGTGCCCGCGCAAAATCCGGTGATTCAATCCACGTACATCGAAGCCACGGTGCCCGCCGGCGCCACTACCGGTTACATCACGGTGACCACCGCCAAGGGCACGCTGAAGAGCAACAAGCCGTTCGTCGTGCACTAGCCTTTGTGGCTTTTCGGCCGGCTGAAACGCTGCGATGTCTTCACAGGATGCCGCGCACCCAAGGCACTCTACCAGATTGTTCCAGGCGCAGCGTTCGCCGACCGTGTTTACTCAGAATCGGGACCCGTCGTGGTCCCGATTGACCTGGACAGCCAGCCAGTCATCTAAATCGGTTTAAACGGCGTGCTGCGCCGGCCTGTGGCAAACCGTCAATGAGAACTTGATTAATACCACCCAGACATTGTTAACCAGTCCCGAAGACTAAGGAGGAATGCCAATCCGTCGCAAGAGATCCTCGTAGCGAGGATCGCCGCGCAAGGAGTCGAAATGCGGCTCATTCAGTTCCTGGATCCGCATCACGCGCTCGGAGTACGCAGTCTCCAGCCATTGGAACGCCATTTCGCGGTCACCTAGTCCTGTATAGACAATTGCGAAATCCATGGGCGATACATATTGCTGCTTTGAAAGGAGCTTGATCTCCTCGAGAATGCTCAGTGCTTTCGTCCGTTCCCCTGCAAGACCATATGCGTGGCCCAGCAGAGCCTTGAAGAGCGGGGCCCTTGAATTCATCACCGCACTCTGGAGACTCGCGATTGCCTCCGGAATCCGTCCCTGCTTCTCGAGCGCGAGCGCCATGAACCAGTTGGCATTTGGATAGTTGGGGGCGAGTTCAAGTGTTTTCTGACATACGGCGATCGCCTCGTCATATCGACGTGCCCTGTAATAGAGGAATCCGAAGAAAGCTTCACTCACGATTGACAACCGGGTCAAGATCGTGGGAACGGCGCAGTTCCGCGATGGCCTCATCGTGCCGCTGCATCATCGATAGATAGTCGGCATACCAGGCGTGGATCGCGGAAGAACTTGGATTCAGTTCAAGAGCGCGTTTGTACTCCGATTCCGCAGCCGCCCAATCCCAGTCGTGGCCCTTCGCAATCTCTGCAAGCACACCGTGCGCATCCGCCGTAGTCGCGTCAATTTCAATAGCTTTCATTGCCGCTGCCCGGGCCTTTGGGTAAACCTCCTGGGAAGGGCGAAGCCCGAAGATGCCGATCATAAGGTATGACTGAGAAAGACCCGAATACGCTTGAGCATTGGCAGGGTCCAGCTGAATAGCCTCAGAGAAGTATTCGACGCTCTTGTCCAGACTGCCCATTCCCTGGTTCAGGAAAAGGCTTCCTTTCAGATAAGCTTCAAGCGACCCGGCATTGACTCGGTGTACACGTGCGAGGCTCGCATGTTGTTCGCTGGTTAGTTTCACCCTGACTTGGTCCGCGATGGTCTGGGCCACTTCCGACTGCAGCATCAGGACATCGACAACATTGCGCTCGTAGGATTCGGACCAGATATGCCGGTCATCGCGAGCATCAATGAGTTGAGCCGTGACGCGCACCTGGTCGCCCATTCGCACCACAGAGCCCTCCACCAGCGCATCGACGCCGAGCTCTTTTGCAATCACCGGCAGCGATTTATGCGTGCCTTTGTATTGCATGCTCGATGTGCGCGAAATGACTCTGAGCGTACCGATCTTGGCCGTCTCGGTAATCAGCTCGTCTGTGAGCCCGTCGGAAAAGTAGTCCTGTGCCGGATCGCCTGAGAGATTGGCCAGCGGCAGCACGGCGATCGACGTAATCGTTGGCGCCGTTCGCCAAAACTGGAAATAGCGGAGAATCTTCGGCGGAGCGAACGCAAGCCCCAAAAGCGCTGCCGCCGAGAGCAGCGCCCCGGAGCCGAAGATCCACCGGCTTCCGTCGAGCTGTTCCCGGGCCGGCGATTTCAGCAGGCGCGGAGACCTCCAGCCTGGGTGCCGCAATTTCGACCGGATCCTCATCCGGAATATGAACCGGCGCAATGAATCGATAGCCGCGCCGCGGCGCTGTTTCCACAAAACGCGGGTTCTCCGCATCGTCCCCCAGGGACTCGCGCAGCCGGTTGGTCGCCCTGTTGAGGCCGCTGTCGAAATCGACAAATGTGTCCGCCGGCCAGAGCCTCTTCCGGATCTCCTCCCGCGTGACGATTTCGCCGGGGCGTTCCAGCAACATGGAAAGAATCTGAAAAGGCTGTTCTTGAAGTTTGACCTTGAATCCCTGTTTCCGCAGTTCGCGAGCCTGAAGATCGACCTCGAAGACTCCAAAGCGAATTCTGGGGCGCTTTAGCTCTTCCATAAAGCCATGCGGACATACTACAGGAACATTGCGTCTCTGTGATTGCTCTCGATGTGGTCATGGCTTCGGGGGAGATTGTTGCGCAAACCATTGACAAATCGGGTGGTTCCTGCGGGATGAATGGATTATGTCGTCGCCGGTTGTAAGTTTCTCTCCGTCGCCTCATGGTGTGCCTCAGGCCTTAAGGAGGCCTCCCATGCGACAGACAACTTCCCCTTTCAACGCTCGCCTTTCGGTTCTCGTGGTTCGCGGTTTCATCGCCCTCAGCCTGATGCTGGTCCTCAACTCCAGGTGCTTTGCAGCAGATAATGACGGCTGCAGCAATGCCACCCTCCGGGGCAACTATGGATTCACCATCCTCGGAGATCACCCCAATCCCGACGGCACTACGAGCCCAATCGTGGGAGTGGCAATCACGCACTTCGATGGCGCGGGCAAACTTACGCAAAAAGACTTTACGATGGACGGCGGCCTTCCCTCGCCGGCCAATGGCAATGCGGCCACCGGTTTTCACTTTGCAGGCGGCGAGACGGGCACATACTCGGTGAATTCAGATTGCACCGGTAGCGCGGAGATCGATTTGAACGCTCCCGCTCCTCCGGGACTCTCCAGGGGCGTGATCAAGCTCATGTTTATCGTCCCTCCCGATGGTGCGACCATCCACACCGTCGTGTCCGAAATAACCGCTCCCTTCACCACTGCACCGTCGCTCAACACCACGCGCAGCGATGCTTCGAGAATTGGAGAGATCGACGGTCACTGCAGCAACGCCACCCTGAAGGGCGACTTCGGTAGCACGATCCTGGGAACCACGCCGAATCCCGACGGAACCACAAGCCCATTGAAAGGCGTTGACATTGCGGAAAACGACGGTCACGGCAAGTTCACGCATCGCGATTTCGTCATGACAGGCGGCTTGCCGGAGCCCGGCACCGGCGACGCTCAGACCGGTTTCAGTTTCTCGAACGGTCAGACTGGGACATACACGGTGAATCCAGACTGCACAGGCAGCGCCGAACTCCATCTGAATGTCCCGGCTCCCTCAGGTTTATCCAGCGGCGTAATCAAGCTGATGTTCATCATCACCGACAACGGCCTCGCATCCCACGCTGTTGTTTCCGAGTTCACCGCTCCCTTCGCACAGCGCCCACGCTCAATACGACTCGTAGCGATTCCTGGAAACTCGGCTCAAACTGAATAGACTGACGTCCATTCCTGAACCAGTTTCCGGAGGCAAAAGTAGCCTCCGGAGACTGGCTCGTGTGGAGTTCTCAGGTCATCCTCAATTGAGAGGTCGGTTCTGTGGCCTGTCGCAACCAGGCCAGAGAGTCTTTCGAGCCGAACTGCGGCGGTTCTTTCATACTCCGGATCTATCGTTTGCTACTCGGAAGTAAAACCTGTTCGCAATTCCCAAACGGCAACTGCAGATCCTTCGACTTCCGGTCGCCACGGCGACCTTCGCTCAGGATGACAGCGCGTTGAGATAGCGGAATGTGCGCCTTTTCGACGTCGTGGGTGTGTCTGGCCAATCCGAAAGTTGCCGGCCGCATCGACATGCGCTCAGAAAGCCGCTTTGCAGAATATTGCTCTTTCCCCGCGCACGATAAGAAGAGTTGCAACCAATTCACTGACGGAGAATCTCTCCATGACCGAACCCTCGCAGTATTTTTCCGCGCCCTGCGCACCGCCTGATTCCAGCCCCCTCTGGAAAACGCCGCTGTGGCTCACTGTTGCGAAGTATGGAACTCACCCGCCGTCAGGCTCGGGACGCGGGCGATAGCGTTATCATCTCCAGGGTTGCGGCCCACAAGGCCTTTCGAAAGTCCCTGCCGCCTCTCACCGGACGGGAAAACATTCAGAACTTCATCGCCTGTGTCGCCCACGGAATGCTCATCGGCGCAATCCTGAGCCCGGATGGTGCGCGGCTGCTGTATGCCGCTCAGGTCGCCATGGCGGCGACCCAACCAAAGACCAGCGCGAAATGACGCGGGCGTGCCCCCTCTCGACAGGCACCCCACCCCCACCCTATGTAGATTTGCTTTTCCCTCGCTTCATAGAAATTGCGCATTGAAGCCAGGAGTTTTACCAGCCAAGTTTCCGAATGTAACAGAATTTCTGTTACATCAGCCCTATTATG
>CAWEVD010000006.1:0-188583 GCA_963812485.1 uncultured Acidobacteriota bacterium | reverse complement strand
ATGCCCGCCGAGTTCCCCCGTGGCTTCGTCCATGGGACGATCAAGAGCGTGACGATAGATGGTTGCCGTGGACGCGTTGAGCCAGACCTTAGGCGGGTCGGCGAGCTCTCCTATGACCTCGCCGAGCAGGCGGGTGCTGTGAATGCGGGAATTGTGGATGGCGATGCGATTGGCTTCAGTGTAGCGGCAGTTGACGCTGCGGCCGGCGAGATTGATGCATACGTCGGCGCCCTCAAGGTACTCGGTCCATGGGCCGATGGTTTCTCCATCCCATCCGACGGTCTGGTAGGTGGCCGCATAGGGCAGTCGCGTCAGCACGGTCACATGATGGCCGCCCTCCTGAAAATAGCGGGCGAGCACCTGGCCAACCTGGCCGCTGCCTCCAGGCATGACAATGCGAAGAGGGCGCGGAGTGAAGGCTGCAGCCGGGTGCATTCTTTCAGCGTACAGGGTGGCCCCTGGAGTCTATGGAGGCGCTACGGACGTGGCGGATAGGGATAACGCATGTAAGTCCGCCGGCGTTGTTTGCGAAGTTCATTCACCACGAGAATCACCACCAGGGCAATAAAGAGGAGTGGTCCCCAGAAAATCCAGGCCGGCTGAACCACGCGTTCGCCGCCGACGTTAAGCGATTCGCCGGTGCGCAGGCTGCCAAACATGGCGACCAGGTCCTTGCCGACGGATACATCCTCGCCCAGGCGGATGCCTCCAAACATGCTGACCATGTCCTGGCCGATATGAGCATTGTCATCCACAGTAATGTTGCCGAAGAAGTTCACCACATCGTGGTTGGCGGTGGTGGCGATGTGAATGTTGCCGAAGAAGACGACCACGTCGCCCTCAACCGAGCCCTGCGCATCGACATCGCAAAAGAAGCAGACCGCGTCATGGATCGAGGTATCGTGCGGCACGTGGATGGTGCTGCCGAACTGGACTACATCCCCGGCCGCACGGGCCGGAATGGAGAAGATTCCGAGGACCACGATCAACAGGCAAACGCTGAGCAGGTGGCGTTTCATGAGGTCTCCCTCCGAGCGATACGCGCGATGGAATGCGAAAGTTCCCCGGCGGAAGCGGCCTGGACTCCGGACAGGACCGGTGTAACGGAAAGGGATCATCCCTAGAACTCGAAGCGCATGCCGAGTTGAATGCGGCGGGCAGGGTTCACCGCCGTCACTTCGCCGAAGCCTGACGAGGTGACGACCTGGTTGATGCTGGCGGGATTTTCGTGGTTGAGGATGTTAAATGCGCCGGCGGAAAAGCCCAGGCGGGGCGCCTCGTCGCCCTTGTCGGGGGTAATGGCGAAGTCGTGCCCCCAGCGCAGGTCGAGGTCCACGTAAGAAGGCATGGTTTCGGTATTGCGCGGCGTGTCGTCGGGGCGGGCGTTGAAAAGAGCCGTGCCGTAGGGGTCCGTGCCGGTGAGAACGCTCCAGGGACGGCCCGTGTTGGCAAAGATTCCCGCGGAGAGATTGAATACGCTTTCGGGATTGAACATGGCGTACATGCTCACGCGCTGGCGGCGATCGAAGCTGGCGTTGGACCACTCCGAATCGGGGTCGAACTGATTCTCGGGGAACCAGCCGATGCCGTCGGTATTGGACTCGTAGTGGGACCAGGTGTAGCGGCCAAAGCCCGTGAAGTACTTGTTGAGACGGCCGCGGTAGGAGATGTCCATGCCGCTGCCTTCCCAGAAGCCTTCGGGCTGCATCTCGCGGATGCGGCCGTACCCGGCGTCTGGCCGTTCGGTGTAGCCGGACTCCGGTGTGGGCGCGTTGATGTCGATGGATCGGAAGGCGCCGATGCCGCGCGCTGAGTAGGCGCTGACCACGGCGGTGGCTTTTTCGCCCAGCTGGCGCTCGATGGAGAGGCCGTACTGAACCTGGTAGGGCATCCGGGAGTGGGGGTCGAACACGACCCGCGCCACCGGCGACGAGGCCACATCGATGCATGCGTCGATGGGTACACATCCGGTGCCGGGCTGCGAGGCAGGATCGAGTGAGAGGGTGACTGCACGCCGGCGCGGCTCCGTGCCCTGGTAGCGGACGAGATCGAGCAGGGAGCCGGAACCGGTGCGGTCGTAGTAGATGCCTCCGCCGCCGCGCAACACCGTCTTGGAGGCTTCATCGAGCACCCAGGCGAAGGAGACGCGGGGCGAGAAGCCCAGCCTTTTCTCGGCAAAGAAATTCTGCCAGTCGTAGCGAAGGCCGGGAGTGACGGAAAAGCGGCTGTTCACTTTGTACTGGTCCTGAATGAAAGCACCCATCTCCAACTGGTGGTAGATGAAGTGCACGTCGCCGGAATTCTGCGAGTAGCCGGAAGGATGATTGGCCGCGTAATTGTCGAGGGCCGAGGTGAGAACCGTGATGCCGTCGGGGGCGAGCGTCGGTCCGAATGTGTAACTGCCGAGGGCGTTGGTGTTGTCGTCGAAGGCGCGGCGGCTGATGTGGGGCACGCCGGCTCCAAACTTGACGAAGTGACGTCCGTGGGTCCACGTCATCATGTCGTACAGGCGCAGGTTGTACTCGGTCGAGAGGGAGTCGTTCTGGGCGGACCCGGAGGTGAAGTTGCCCTGGACCGTGACGCGCGGAGCCTCGGCGACATTGGCGTTGTGGCTGAAGTCGTGCTCGCCCACGATTGAAGCCTGGTTGAGCAGGACCGGGGAAAGCGTCGAGTCGACGTGAGCCTTGACGTCGTCTTCGTGGTAGCGGTTATTGAAGCCGGCGGCGGCCATGGTCTGTCCGCCAACGCCCTGGTTCTGGCCGGTCCAGTCCTCGTAGCTGTACTCCGCGTAGGCGGAGTGGCGTTCACCGAACTGATGCGCCGCCCGCGTGCTGAATTCGGTGTCGCGGGTCGGGGCCGGAACGTTGGCGTTGTATGTGCCGGAAGGATTTTCAGCCGTGGGGGCCAGCGTGGCGTACACGACCGCGTCGCGATCCTCTTCGGCGCGATTGAACGAGGCCAGAAAACTGCTTTTGGGCGCGAAAAAGATGGGGCCGGTGGCGTGGCCCTCGTAAACGCGCCGCTGTTCATAGGGCTTGGAAGGAGCCAGCGCATTCTGCGCATTCATGGCCGAATCGCGGAAGAGGAAGTTGAACTGGCCATGGTAATTGTCGGCTGCGGACTTGGTGACGATCTCCATCTGGCCGCGGCCGGGCCAGTAGTACTGCGCGGAATACGGGTCCTGATTGATTCGAACTTCCTGCACGGCCGAAGCGGAGACGGTCGCCCGGTTGGCTTCGACGCCGTCGACGATGAGGCCCGAGCCGCCGGTCGCGGTGGCGCTGTCGTCGAGGAAGGCGCTCATGGCGGTAGCGTAGTCGTTGTCGAAGATGGGAAGCGACTTCAGATCCTGCGAACTCATCATCGAGGAATCGTGATTGTCTTCCGACGCGGTGAGATCTTCGCTGGTTTCCGCATTCACCTGGACGTTGGTGGAAAGCGCTGCGATGGGAAGTGTCACGTGCAGGATCGCGCTGAACCGGCCGGCTGCGGCGGCGCCGGCGACTGCGGAAGCCGGGGCAGCGATGACAACGGGAGTCTTGGTCGTCTCGAATCCGGGCTCGGAAACCACAAGGGTGAAATTCCCGGAATGAGGTGGAACGAGTTGAAAGGTTCCATCGTCGCCGGAATGACAACTGCCCGCAACGGTTCCGGTTGTGTCAACGAGATCGACCTCGGCGCCGGGGACAATCGCGCCTGTCGGGTCCGCGACAACTCCGTTGACCGCCGGCGCCGGAGGCGGGGGAGTGGCAGCCGGGTTGGAAGCGAAAACTGCAGGCGGCGCAAGCAGGACAAGGATCAGTGCAAAATGGCGAATCATTCGAATCTCCACGACAACTACAAAGGACCAGCGCTCCGGGTGGCGGACGGAGCTAAACGTTTACAAAGCGGCAATGGTAACGATTCCACCGTTGACCGAAGCGCGGGACGAAATTGCTTCGAGTGTGGTTAAACTCAGTGACATCTGGTACTTATTGCCTTAAATCGATTTTCTCAGGGATCAGAACCGTCGTCCAGTCAAAAGCGGAGTCCACCACGACATCGGGCGGCTCTTCCATGAGATTTTGGGGACCGAACCCAAACTGGCACCCAAGGCTCCACGCGCCGGCGTTGCGCGCGGTCATTACGTCGACCTTGCTGTCGCCGATCATGAGGGTCTGGAGCGGAACTGCGCCGGCCTCTTCCATGATGGCGCGCAAGCCCATCGGATCAGGCTTCTTGATGGGGAAGCTGTCGCCCCCGTAAATGCTCATGAAGAAGCTGCCCATGCCCAGGCCCTCGCAGATGGCGCGCGATGGACGGACCGGCTTGTTGGTAAGCACGGCCATGGCACGCGGCGTGCCGTCGGGCATGAGACGTAGAGCGGAGAGGGAGTCCAGAACACCGTCGTACGCATACGTGAAGTCGAGTTTGTGCTCGCGATAGTGGGCCAGGAAGAAGCTGTACGCAGTGGCGAGTTCCTCGTCATGCACTTCGTCCGGGGCCACGCCATTTTCGACGGCGAGGGAGCGGCGCACCAGCATGGGCGCGCCATTGCCCACAAAGCTGGCGATGATTGCATCCGGCAGATGGGGGCGGCCCATGTGCTCGAGCGCCGCATTGACGCTGTTGCAGAGGTCCCGCGCGGAATCGATCAGGGTCCCGTCGAGATCGAAGACGATGAGCCGGATGGATTCGACGGGAATGGGACTCAGAACCCGAATCATGGATTCAGTGTAAAGGACAGGGACTAGGGACGTAGGGACCAGGGCACTGCCGGTGTAGGATGGGCCGCATGAGATTTTTGCTCTTGGTTTTGGTTGGGTTCTTCTCTCTGCGCGGCGAGGCAGCGGAGAAACTCGGCGCCCCTGAACTGATCTCGCTGGCCCAGGCGCACAGCCCGGAACTGCGAGCGAGTATCGAGGCCACCTTCGAAGCCAAGGATCTGAAAGAAGGCACAGCGTGGGCGGGACACGGGCCGGATTTCTTCTTCGCCGTCGAAGCCGCCTTCGACGCCGACGCTGATGATTGACGATGCGGCCGGACCGGCGATGACGCAGTTGCCGGGCGCACAGCTCTGGTACTCCGTCGCGCACATCGAGCCGGTCAGCCACCTGCACGAGTTTCACTACCTGATCGACGGAGCGAAATTCGGCGGCCGGCTCGATCTGCCGGCGTTCGGTCCGCTGAGTTATCTGCAGCCGGGCGTGCCCTCGGGGAAATTGTCGGAGAAACTCAGCCCATACGAGCAAGATCTACGACGGCATGAAGAGCGAGTACTGGATCTATGTGCCGGCGCAATATGATGCGAAGACGCCAGCCGCAGTGATGGTGTTTCAGGATGGAGGCGGTTACATCGACCGCAACGGCAATAACCCGACCCTGAATGTGATTGACAATCTTATCGCGCAGAAGAAGATTCCGGTGATGATCTGTATCTTCATTAATCCCGGAGATATCAGCGACTCGCCCGGCACCCCGACTTATAACTTCGTGAAAGCTTACTCGGATAAGTGGCATCGCACGCTGAAGGACTCGATGCGCAGCACGCTCTATGACACCGTGAGCGATAAGTACCCACGATTCCTGCGCGACGAGATACTTGCCGAAGTGGGCGCGAAGTATAACTTGCGCAAGGATGGCTATAGCCATGCAATCACAGGGCTATCTTCCGGCGGGATATGCAGCTTCAACGCGGCGTGGCAGATGCCGGATCTCTTCAGCCGGGTCATTACCTGGATCGGAAGCTTCGAGAGCATCCAGTGGAAAGAGGATCCGGCGGTTCCCGATGGGGGACAGGACTATTCCGACAAGGTGCTGCGCGAGCCGCACCGCAATATCCGCGTGTGGCTGCAGGATGGATCGAATGACTTGGAGAATCCGAACTACGGTGACTGGCCGATGGCCAATATTCGCATGGCCAATTCGCTGAAGACCAGGGAATATGATTTTCACTTCAGCTTCGGCAAGGGCACGCATAACCCGGGGCATGGAGCGGCGCAGTTTCCTGAAGAGATGACCTGGTTGTGGCGCGATTACGACCCGGCGAAGACAGAACAGCAGTTCATGCCGGACCCGGCGGAGAAGAGCAAGCCGTATTTCAGGGTGACGATTACCAGCCGGGATGCGGACTGAAGATCGGGGAATGCGATCGCTTCAGGCTGCCTGCGAAGACCGCGACGCCGCGGCAGCCTGGCAGCACTCGTGGGCAATCTGCAGACCTTCTTCCACGGGAATGACCCAGGCCTGGAGCCGGGATGAGGCAGTCGAGAGCCGGCCTTCGATGTCGATGAGCTTGCGGTTCTGTTCCTGCATCCATCTCCAGTCCGCACCAGCGCAGGCCCGCGCAGACCCGCTCGCGAAAGATCATCGTGTTCTCGGCGATGCCTCCCCCGAAGATCACCGCATCGGCGCCGCCCAGGGCACACAGGTATGCGCCTACCGCTTTAAGCACGCGATAGGCGAACATCTCCATCGCCAGCCGGACGCGGGCATTCGAGTCGTATTGTTTTACGAGAACGCGCGTGTCGAGCGAAACGCCGGAGACACCAAGCAGCCCGGATTTCTTGTTCAGGATCTTCATGACCTCATCGATTTCGATTCCTTCCGCTTGAGCCAGAAACGGAATGAGAGCCGGATCGACGTCTCCGCTGCGGGTTCCCATCATGAGGCCTTCGAGCGGCGTGAGTCCCATGGTGTTATCGACGGATTGCCCCTGCGCGATCGCCGTGACAGAGCACCCGCTCTCAAGGTGCATCGTCACCAGGTTGAGAGATTGCGGCGTCCGCCCGGTAACGTGAGCGTACCGCTCCATCAGGTATCGATGCGAGATTCCGTGAAATCCGTAGCGCCGGATCGCATGTTTCTGGCTGAGTTCATAGGGAATGGCATAGGTGGCGGCGTAATCGGGGATGGTTCGATGGAACGCCGTATCGAAAACGGCGAAGATCGGAACGCCCGGAAAGCGCTGTCGGATGGCGGGAAGAATCTCGACGGAGCGCTGATTGTGGAGAGGCGCCCACTTTTCGAATTCGACAATTTCGCGTTCTACCTCGGGCGTGATCTGAACTGGTTCGCTGAAACGAGGTCCCCCATGCACGACGCGGACTCCGACCAGTTTGCATTCGGAAATCGATGGAAGATGCGACTGCAGCCACGCAAAAATATTTGCTGCCGCGGTCTCGTAATCGGGGGCTTCGATGGGTTCGGAGTGAGCGATTGCCTTCCCGTTATATTCGGAAAGCTTGCCCTCTTTGCCGATGCCTTCAACGATGACGGATTTGAGGTAGTCGTGCGTCCGAGGCTGACTTCTCGCGCGGGGTCGCAACTGACGACCTCCGCCTTGAGAGAGTTGCCTCCGGGATTGATGACGAGCACATTCATGGTCGAATCCTCGCTCCCGGAGGCGATCAAGCTATGCGGCGTGCTGGTGGGCGTGCTTGTTTACCTTTGATGCGATCTGGGTAAGCTTCTTGTTGGTTTCTCCTTCTTCGTCGAGCGTCTGCTGCAGGAGATTGGCGATCTCATTCTGGCCGAGCAATTCGGCGTAGGTACGAACCGTTCCGTAGCCCGCCATTTCGTAATGCTCAACCCGCTGCGCGGCCGAAATCATGGCGGCGTCGCGCACTTCGCCTTCGGTATCACCCATGACTTCGGCTCCTTCCTCAAGAAGGCCCCGCATGCCCTTGCAGGTTTTCCCGCTCGAGGCCTTGCCGAGAATCTCAAATACCCGGTCCAGCCTCTTGATCTGTCCCTCTGTTTCCTTGAGATGGGTCTCAAACGCCGTTCGCAACTCGCTGCTGGTGGCCGCCTTGGCCATTTTGGGGAGCGCCTTGGTGATCTGGTTCTCCGCCGAGTAGAGATCCTTCAACTCGTCCACGAACAGTTTCTCAACCGTGTCAACACTCATGTATACATCCTCCGTTGGTGTTCGTACGGTGGGATGTGATGCCTTCGCGGCGTATCTCGTTGCTGCGGGAAAATCGCGGTCCGCATCGGGAGTTGCCGGTATCCTGGAGGGCACTGAAACTGATGCCTCACTCCGGCGCAGGCGTGTCGATTACGGGCACTCCGGGGGGCGGATTGAAGTGGAAGGCGCCGGGCGGAATCGCAGCATCCGGGACTTCGCCGCTGAATGTGAAACGGGTGATCGCGCCATCGATCTCTTCGATTTCGATCCCGGTGATCGAGCCGGTCGGCGTCACCGTGAGAGCGAGTCGCGGGATGCGCTTTTCCTGACCTTTGGGCTGGCCGGTCAGTGTGAATTGGCCATCGGGCGCGGTCGTCAGAGCGATGCCGGTCAGCTCTTTTTCAAGCTCGGTGTGGCCCAGCAGGAACCGCAGCGGCGAACGCAGATCGTCGAGTTGCTTCTCGGGGATGCGCTGGACCTGCGCGTCACCCTGGCTGTAGAACCAGGCAAATTTGCCATCCAGCAGAAAGAGTTTTCCCGGAGGCGACGTGTAGTCCCACCGCATACGGCCCGGCTTGAGCAGCAAAAGGGTGCCGCTTTCGGACCGGTGTACTCCCAGGCCGGCATAACTCTCCGTGAAGCCGGCCTTCAGAGAGTGCAGCTTGTTGTAATGCTGGTCGACCCGACGGGCCAAGTCCTGCGCGGACGGCGGGGGTTGTTGAGCCCAAAGGCGGACTGTCATCAGCGCAGCGGTCAGAAGAAAGCGGCCGCCGCGCCGGAACGATTTTCTCCGCTTCATTGACCCAGGTTCTGGCTGCAGTTGGTGCCACCTGCCGGATCGAACTTGATGCTGCCGGATTGGTCGCCGCAGTAGGCGCGATCCCCGGTCTGGCCCACGGTCAACGGAACCGCCGTTACCTGGTAGCCGGTGATACGATCCGTGCCGCCCTGGTTCACCTTGGTGCAATTGGTGATGGTGAAGATGTAGCCGGATTTGACTCCGGAAGCGAGATCGGGCGAGATGAGCTGCGCCGCGGTGATGGTCGGTGGGCCGGACTTGGGGTCGCCTCCGAGTGCGGCAACCGAGCACGCATAACCGTTGGTCGGAAAGTTGGACTCGTACATGCTTTCCGCATTCATGAGGGTGTGGACCGATTGAACGGCGGACAGGTCATTGGCCTTCTTTTTGAGGCTGCCGACGGTGGGAATGGCAATCAGCATGAGAATGGCGATGATTGCCATCACGATCAGCAATTCCATCAGGGTGAAGCCGTTGGGCCGGGCCGGGCGGGCGCTGCGGGTTGCGCGACAGAGAAACATCTTGCTTTTCATGGGTGTTTTGACGCCTCGTGGGAGCGCGGCCAAGCGGACGCGTCCGACAAAATGCTACAACGGATAGACGCGCAAGGGAAATGGAATGCTCAAAGAGGATTGCTTTATCAACACACCAGCCGGGTGCGGTTCAGCTTGATTCCGTCGAGGCGGCCGAGCAGGGTAACAGCGATTCGGGCGGGGTCAAAGAGGCGCTGCGCCATGGCCTGCACCTGCGGGGCTTCCACGGCGTCGATGCGGGCGGTGATCTCCTCGGCGGTAAAGAACTGACCGAAGTAGATTTCCTGCCGGGCCAGGTTGGCCATGCGCGAGTTCGAGCTCTCCAGGCCCATCAGGATATTGCCCTTCAGCTGATCCTTGGCGCGGGTCAACTCTTCTTCGGGAAGCTCCTCTTCCTTGAGCTTGCGGAATTCACGCATGATCAGGTCGATGGTCTCCAAAGCCTTGCCGGCCGAGGTGCCGGCGTAAACGCAGAGCGTCCCGGTGTCGCGGTAGGGGCTGAGATCGGAGAAGACGGAATAGGCCATGCCGCGCTCTTCGCGAATGGTCTGGAAGAGGCGCGAACTCATGCCGCCGCCCAGCACCGTGTTGAGAATGAGGGTAGCGTACCGGTTTTCGTCCGTAATGGGCGGGGCCGGAACGCCCAGGCAAATCTGCACCTGCTCCAGCGCCTTCTTGTTGCGCAGAAGGATACGCGCGCTCGAGACGGGCGCCGGAAGCTCATCGATCGGCTGGCCGCTGTGGAGGGGAGCGAACTTTTCGGCAACCGCATCGACGAACTGATCATGGTCGAGGTGGCCGGCCGCGGAAAACACCATGTTGCCGGCATGGAATCGGCCCGAGTGGTAGTCGAGCAGCTTGGGCTGATCGAGCCGGGCCACGGTCGCCGTGGTTCCAAGAATCGGTTTGCCCAGCGGATGATCTTTCCAGAAGTTCTGGGTAAAGAGTTCGTGCACCAGGACGTCTGGATTGTCTTCGTCAATCTTGATTTCTTCGAGGATCACTCCCCGTTCGCGCTCAATATCGTTGGAGGCGAACACGGGATTCAGAACCAGATCAGCCAGCACATCCAGTGCGATGGGTACGTGGTCGGCCAGAGATTTCACGTTGAAGCAGATGGTCTCCTTGCCGGTGAAAGCGTCGAGGTTGCCGCCGATGGAGTCCATTTCGCGGGCGATCAGTTGCGCCGAACGCGAACGGGTGCCCTTGAATACCATGTGTTCGACAAAATGGGAAATGCCGTTGCTTTCCGCTGTTTCGCCGCGCGATCCGGATTTGATCCATACACCCATGGCGACGGAACGCAGGTGATCCATGCGCTCAGTCAGGACAATCAGTCCGTTGGGCAAAACAGTGCGGCGTAGGTTGCGTTCGATCGTCATCGTCCTCTGTTCGATTCGATTGTAGGTGGCACAGACTCTTTCGTTGGTTACGGGGCCGAAGAGACGGAGATGCCAGACGGCTAACAGTAGCATGGCAAAAAGCTCTGCGAGGGGAAACGGGCCGCGGGCAGCGGACCCTAAATTTGGATGGTTTCGGACCGCGAAGGCTGCATGAGCAGGGAAGAATGGACTATGCTGACCCAAGCCGTGACCGGAAAAAACACCCAGCTTGTTTCATTAGACGCCAACGGGGGGGTGCAAGTCACCCCCAAGCCGCTTTTCGGTATGGACCGCGCCGCATTGACGATCCTGGCGGAAGAGGCCGGAGAACCCTCGTGGCGCGGCCGGCAACTTGCCGAAGCCATTTATCGTCAATGGGTTACGAGTATTGAAGAGATCACGACTCTGCCCCGGTCCTGGCGCGAACGAATGGCGAAAGAGGGGTGGGAGATCCGGCGTCCATCCATTGTCCAGGCCTTCCGATCGGTGGACGGGACGGAGCGGTACCTGGTTCAGGGGGTCGCCGGAGGGGCCGGCTCAGACACAGTCGAGACCGTGTGGATGCCGGAGGGCGACGAGGGTGAAGCCGGCGACGGCAGCGAGGCCGGAGAACTTGCCGAGGCGCCAGGAAGACGGTGGCTGCGGGCCACGATCTGCGTATCGAGCCAGGTGGGATGTGCGGTCAATTGCCAATTCTGCCTGACGGCCCGCCTGGGCCTGCAGCGAAATCTGACCGCCGGCGAAATCGCGGGCCAGGTGGTCTCCGTTTTGGCCCGCCAGGGGGTTGAAGTGGGGAAGGATCGCTTGAACCTGGTGTTCATGGGGATGGGCGAACCCCTGCTCAATTACGACAACTTCATGGGGGCGGTCCGATTGCTCGTGGAAGAGGTTGGCCTGAGCCCGCAGCGGATGACGGTCTCGACTTCGGGGATCGTGCCGGGAATTGAGCGCTTCGCCCGCGAGTCGCCCGAAGTGCGACCCAAACTCGCCATCAGCCTCAACGCGCCGAACGACGCCATCCGCAGCGAAGTAATGCCGGTGAACCGGAAATGGCCTATCGAAGCAGTGTTGGACGCGGTTCGGCAGGTGCGGCTGCGGCCGCGCGAGCGAATCACGTTTGAATACGTGTTGTTGGGCGGGGTCACCGATCGTGCGGAACATGCGCAGGAGGTGGCACGGCTGGTGCGGCGAACAGGGCTGCCGGCAAAGGTCAACCTGATCGCCTGGAATCCCGGGCCGGAAATCGCGTACGAGATGCCGCGGCCCGAGGCTGTAGAGGCATTTCGGCGAACGCTGACTGCGGAGGGCGTTCCAGTCTACCTGCGCCGCCCGCGCGGCCGGGACATCTATGCAGCCTGCGGGCAGTTGAAGCGGACCGTCGAGGCCGGAAACCCGGACCCTGCAGGGGAACAACCCGGATCCGGAAAATGCCCCGATTAGACGGGTT
Organism: uncultured Acidobacteriota bacterium; assembly: GCA_963812485.1. Lineage (GTDB taxonomy): Bacteria > Acidobacteriota > Terriglobia > Terriglobales > Acidobacteriaceae > Telmatobacter. The sequence goes on along the minus strand of CAWEVD010000006.1, from coordinate 176,534 downwards.
TGCCTACTGGGCCGGCTTCTCCTCTTCCGGCTTCACGCCGCCACAGTTCTGCCTTTTGTAGCTAGCCGTGAACTGGTTGGTCCACTCAACCGGCCTCGAGCCCGCCTGACCCATTTGCATGGTGCCGGAAAAGTGGACCTTGCCTGAAGAGTGGTTGTCATCGGTCCAGGAAGATTGGATTGAGCCCTTTCCGTTCAGCCCGCCGTTGCAGACCCAGTCCGCAGTCATCCCTTTGGCGGTTCTGTTCACATTAGACAGCTGGCACTCGTTGTGGGCCTGCGGAATGGGTCCTCCGTACTTGTCGATCATCTCCTGGGTCAGGCACACCATTGTGGTTTGGGGCGCTGCGCTTACGGGCGCCGCGTCCGGCTCCCCGGCGAATGGCGATTGCTGCCAGGTCGTTTTGGAAGTCACTTCCCACAGTCCCGGCTTTCTGCCGGCTTGCGCTCCAGCAAGCATTGAGGCCGCCCATGCGCAACCCGCAAATCCGATCCACAACAATCTGCTATGCACGATTCCTCCCGCCTGCAGGCACCGGTTCAATTCTGCACGAGTTGCGAATGGGAGGGCAAAGCGGAGCCGACGATGGGTTACATCCGCGACGCCAGGGCGGAGCAGCCCAACGCCAGAAGTGCGCCGGTGACCCGCGCCGCGGCATGGCGCACCACCGTGCCTTCACTGGCAAAGTCCCCGGCGATGCAGCGAACCCCCAGCGTCTCGATCCGCTCGATGTCGGCCAGAATCGGCGCGGCGTTTTCGGCCGCGTAGCGAGCCAGCGTCGCTTGTGAAAACGGCGCGGTGTTGACCAGGGCGTAATCGAAAATCGGCGCACGCGTGTGCTCGTAGATGCGTTCGATGTGTTCCGACGCCGTGAGGCCGAGGCTCTCATTGGCTTGCGTCATCAGGTTGCAGATGTAAACGCGCAGCCCGCGGGCCTTGGCCAGGGCTTCGGGGATGCCCCTGACCAGCAGGTTGGTGATCAACGACGTATAGAGCGAGCCCGGCCCCACGGTGATGATGTCCGCGCGTTCGATCGCATCCAGGGTTTCGGGCACAGCCTCAGCGTCGGCAGGCTCGAGGATCAACTCCGCAATACGCGACCGGCTGGCCGTGATATTGGTTTCGCCGCGCACCAGCGACCCGTCGTCCATGCGCGCAACCAGCGTGGCATTGGCGGTCGTGACGGGGTAGATTTTTCCGCGGGTGGCGAGAATTTTGGATGCCAGTTGGATGGCGTGGCCAAAGTCGCCCGTGATCTCGGTCAGCGCGGCCACAAACAGGTTGCCGAAATTATGGCCTTCGAGCCCGTCGCCGGCACGAAAACGGTGCGCGAACAGCTTTGCCAGCAGGTCGCCTTCCTCGCTGAGCGCGACCATGCAGTTGCGCAGGTCTCCGGGCGGCAGCATGTTGAAGTCTTTTCGCAGGCGGCCGGACGATCCGCCGTCGTCGGTAACCGTGACTACGGCGGCCAGGTCGGCGATTTGTCCGGGCAAGACCGAAAGTTGCCCCGGTTCGACAACGTGGCGGCACAGCCCGCGCAGCAATGTGGAAAGGCCGGTGCCGCCGCCGATGGCAACCACGCGGAGAGGCCGCGTCGCCGCGCTGATCACGGATTCCTGGGACGAGTTCACGGCAGCCTTATTGTACGGAAGAACGGACAGCCGGCATACTTTCTGCGGACGAAGTCGAGTCTCACGAACGGCTTTACGGAACCTCGGGATATAACAGTTCGGTAAAGCGCGGATCGTCCACCATGCTTTGGAAGTCATTGTCGGACCGGGCGTGAAGACGGTTTTTGGGATTGAGCTCGATGGCCCGGGCAAGATTATCCAGGCAGTCCTGCGGATGGCCGGTGATGCTGTCCAAAACCGCCAGGCCATAGAAGGCGTAATCAGCCCGCGGATCATCCGTAACAACACCGTTGAATTGTTCCCGTGCCTCCTCGTAATAGCCCTGATTCAACTGCGAAATCGCGTAATCGTACCGCTCCTCCGGGGTCTGAAAGGCGAGATTGGTGCGATCCATCTGGCGCTGGCAGGTGCTGATGTACATGCGCGTGCGTTCCAGGATTTCGTTGGGCGCCGATGGCAACAGCTTTTCGAATGCCGCGAGGGCTTTGTCATACTTGCCCTGCTGCACCAGTTGCACGGCCGCCTGGTACTGCTGAAAGGCCGGACCCGCGGTGAGATGAGTGGCTGATTTACCCGTCGATGTAATCTTTTTGCGGCTTGGGGCCGAAGATCTGGCATCTTGCATCATAGATTTACCGGGAACGGAAGGCTCAACTCGCACTGTCGGTCCTTTCGCCTTGCCGGCACGCAGCCTGCGTTTGAGGTTCCTTCCGCATAGGCCCTCTTTATACCCATAACCCCTTCATTCGTCAATGCCCGGCGCCACTACATCAATTAACGATCCAAATCTTCCTGCGACTTGCTGTAGATTGCGGGGTTGAGAGTCGGATCGTTGTACATCTTGAGCTGGCGGTAAAGCTTGAAGCGGCGAGCGCCGGCGAGCGTGTCGCGCCACAGCGCGTCGAGGCAGTGGGCGAGGTCTGCGCGCTGTTCCTCGAGAATGGCCAGGCGGCTGCGATTGCGCTCCTCGTGGCCCGCGGGCGCGTCGGTCCGTTCGGCTTCTTCGCGGGTGTGGTAGATCTTCAGCGCCAGGATCGAAAGCCGGTCGACGATGAGCCCGGGGGATTCGGAATGGAGCGGCGCGCCGGGGTCAGGGAGATGTTGTGGCGCAAGCCACGCGAGAAGAAAGCGATCCAGATCTTCAGCCAGGTCGTTGCGCAGTTGGTTGGTGCTGTCGATCCGGCGCTTGACTTCCGCCAGATCGGCATCCGTTGCGCCCGGCGTGCGGGCCTCGTCTTCGATGTGCCAGAGGTCGAAGTTGGCGCGATGCTGGCGGGCTACTCGATCGAGCCAGTCGTTGCCTTCGCCACGGGCAGACGAAGACGGTGTCCTCCGGCGAGACGTGCCAGTGCCGTGTGCAACGGTCATGCAGATCGACGATCTCCTTTGACGAAAGCATGCGCAATATCCTGGCCGGAAGAGGCAGATGAGTTGCAGCGTCTATGGTAGAACTATCCTGACTTGGGGTCCAAATCCCCAGCGGCGAGGAAAACGATGGCCGACGCAAACGAGCGCCTTCTTTGCATCTCCAGTTATGAAAAGGGGCAGGATTTCCTGCGCACCTGCGCAGAGTCAGGCGTGAAGACGACTCTGCTGACCGTGGATAAGCTCCGCGACGCGCCGTGGCCGCGCGAGGCCCTGGAAGACCTGGTGACCATGCCGGAGAACCTCAACGCTGAGCAGATCGTGAACACAGTGTCGTGGATGGCGCGCGGGCGCCGCTTCGATCGCGTGGTGGCGCTGGACGAATTCGACCTCGAAACGGCGGCGCTCATTCGCGAACACATGCGACTGCCGGGTATGGGCGTGACCACGACGGCTTTCTATCGCGACAAGCTGGCCATGCGGATGGGGGCGCGCGCCGCGGGCTTTCGCGTGCCGGAATTCTGCCGCGTGCTGAATTACGATGAACTCCGCGCCTACATGGCAAGCGTGCCCGCTCCCTGGCTGTTGAAGCCCCGAACCTCGGCCTCGGCGCTCGGAATCCGCAAGATTCACGAACCCGAGCAGCTGTGGCGCACGCTCGATGAGCTGGGAGACCGGCAAAGCCATTTTGTGATGGAGCGGTTCGTTCCCGGCGAAATCTTCCACGTGGACTCGATCGTCAGCGAGCGCAAGGTGGTCTTTTCGGCGGTGCATCAGTATGGCAGGCCCCCCATGCAGGTGATGCACGAGGGCGGCGTCTTCACCACCCGGACGGTCGATCGCTCCAGCAGCGACTCGAAGGACCTCTCCACGTTCAACGCCGCCCTGGCGCCCGCGCTGGGCTTGCAACGCGGCATCACCCACGCCGAGTACATCAAAGCCCATAGCGATGGGCAGATCTATTTTCTCGAGATCGCCGCCCGCGTCGGCGGAGCCTTTATCTCCGACTTGGTCGAGGCATCTACGGGCGTGAACCTGTGGCGGGAGTGGGCGCGCCTCGAAGTTGCGGATCTGCGAGGTGAGGCTTATGTTCTTCCACCCACGAGCGAGGAGTACGCCGGAAGTGTCCTTTGCCTGTCCCACACGGCGGACCCCGATACCAGCGCCTTCAATGCGCCCGAGATCGTCCACCGCATGAAGAAGCACCACCACGCCGGACTCATCGTGCGTTCGCAAAAACCGGATCGGGTGCAGAGAGCTTCTCGAGGACTACAGCGCGCAGTTTGCGCACATGTTCCTGGCCTCCATGCCGCCGCCGGAGCGACCCACGGCGTAAGCCCGGCCGGTCGGGGCGGCTTCGGCGCGCTCACCAAGCTCAATCCCCAAAAGGAGTCCCCATGAATCTCACCTCTGACCCCCAGGTCGTGAATTTTCCCGCCACGCATTATGTCTTTGTCGAGAAGACCGGGCCATTCCAGGACACCGCGCCCGCGGCCTGGCAAAGCGCGCACGCATTTGTGCCCGAGCTTTCGAAAAAGAACCAGATCACCGGCTACATGAGCCTCTACAAGATGGGGCCGAAAGTCTATCGGGCGGGGTTTGCGCTGGCTGGCCCGCCGGTCGACCTGCCTGCGGGTCTTGCTTACGAACAGTTCAACGGCGGTAAATACGCCAGGTTTATTCTCACTGGACCATATTCTGATTTGCCGGCAGCCTCGGGCGCCGCGTGGAACACCGTCGGCGAAAAGAAGATTACTCTGCGCGACGACTTCGCCATCGAGAATTACATGAACGATCCAAGTGTGACGCCGGAAGATCAGTTGATTACCCACATCCTTATTCCCGTAGTGTGAACATCGGTTTCCCTTTGAGTCCTATCCATGAAATTGGATGAGCTCAAAAGGCGCACGTCCCTGAAATGGACCCACCGGTCACAAACCAACCCATCCGTAATTCGTTTGTGCGGCTTCCGCCTCATACTGTTGGTCGGAATGGGGAGGATCTCGCCATGAAATCTGCGCATCGGGCATTCTTGTGTCTGGCCTTTGCACTGCTCACTGTTATTCGGCCGCATCGTTTGCTTGCCCAGGTTTCTGCGAACGATCCTGTGGCCGCCGCTGATGCGGCTTACAACGCCCACAACTGGGCCGCGGCCGAAAATCTCTACTCGTCGCTAACAAAGGAAAATCCTGACAATGCCCGCTTCTGGTATCGGCTCGGGGTATCGCAGCGCGGAACCATGCACCTCGAGCTGGCGTTGGCATCCTTCGAAAAAGCCAGAACGCTGGGAGCAGCTAAGGGTTTGCCCGGCTACATGGTGGACTACGAAGTTGGCACAACTTACGCCGCAATGGGCGACGCCCAGCCGTGCCATCAAGGCATTGAAGGATGCAGCGGATGGGGGTTTCCTCCAGACGGACCGCCTGCAGAACGATACCGAGTGGAATCCCCTTCGCGCGGAGCCCCAGTTCGTAGCCCTGGCGAACGAGGTGAAGCACAACGCTGCGCCCTGCGAGGACGCGGAGTTCAGGCAATTCGATTTCTGGGTCGGAGACTGGGATGTGATCTCAACGGCGGATGGAGTTTCGCGCGGCTCCAGCCATATCTCGAAGGAGATGGGAGGATGTGTGATCTGGGAGAACTGGACGTCGGCGGGGAGCAGTTACTTCGGCAAGAGCTACAACACTTACAACCTGAATTTGCACCGCTGGGAACAGTACTGGGTGGATAACTCGGCGGGGACGATCTTCTTCTTCGGCAATCTCAAAGACGGCTTGATGGATTACTGGACCGACGACATTCCGCAGCCGAACGGCCAGAAGCTCCGGCGCCACCTGCAGTTCTTCAACCTGGGAGCGGGCAAGGTGCGCCAGTTCAGCCAGGGATCGACCGATGGCGGAAAGACCTGGCAGGTTGAATACGACCTGACATACAACCGCCATGCAGACAAGAGCGCCGGCGCCCCGTGATCCGGGAGAAATTGAAGGCTGAAAACGATCTGATGAGCCTAACCCCGGAGATAGAATCTAAGGAGCGAACAATGGACTTGGAGTCCGCTCTTGCTATTGGCGACGAAGCCTGATTTTCTGAACTTTTCCACGAGAGAACTAACGCGTGGGCTGGTTGTGTCTGCCATATCAGCGAGGATCTCATGATTGATATTGGGAATTATCATCTTGGCTCCGCCCTCCTTGCCGAAATGAGCAAGCACGAGCAGAGCTCGAGCTAGCCTCATTTCGCGGGGATCGAAGAGATGATCAACCAGGTCCTCCTGATATCGGATGTTGCGGGCCAGCAACTGCATGATGAACAGATCCGACAGAGCGCGTTCCCTGGGGAGCGCCAGTATCATTGCCTCCATGTCAATTTGCAGAAACCTGCAGTCTGATATTGCGGTTGCAGACTCCAACCGAAAAGGCTGTTCCGCCAGGCTACCCTCTCCGAAAAACTCTCCTTGTCTTAATACACTCAAGGTTGCTTTTTTTCCAAATCTGGATACGACGGTGAGTTCAACCTTACCTTCAAGGATGTAGAAGACTGTGCCAACCGCGTCTCCCTGCGTGAAGATTGTTTGTTTCTTGAGAAAGGTAACGACCCTCGCGCCCGCGCCGATAGCCTCTGTGATTCTCCTCGAGTCACGGGTGTGATGTTTCTTAGCCGTCCTGATTGGCGCCATAAGACAATTCTCCCCGCGTGTGGTTACATGCGACGTTAAGCAAGAACGAATCACCAAAGATGTTTAACTTTGTCCGATTCGGCTGTCTCTCCTACCATCGTTTGTGACATGGACCCCTCCTGCGCTCTTCGCGGGGGCGCGATTCGCGTGAATGCCAGTATTAAACTTGAAGCTTCGGAAATCTGGTTAGAATTGACCACTTTTTGGATGGCCATCGAGGGCACGGTCCCTTGCAACTCGGAAAGACTCCGGGTCCACGCGCAGCGCCGTTCGTGGGTGCTATGGGATAGGGCGAAGGGCTGGTTTCTGGGCGTTGTGGTCAGGCAATTGGTCGAGCAGAACCACATTGAGCAGCGACTTATGCACCTGGATGCGGCCGTTGTAGCTTATAAAACCCAGCTTGCGAAAGCGATTCATGAAAAAGCTGACGCGGGACCGGGTTGTGCCGATCATATCTGCCAGTGTTTCTTGAGTAATGGGTGGGATAAACGTTTCCGGTTCACCAGGTTTGCCGAATTCGGCCATCAACAGGAGAATTCGCGCCAGACGCTTTTCACTGGAATTGAAGAGCTGATCAACAAGATCGGCTTGGGTTCGCATGCTGCGGGCGAGAAGAAATTTGAGGAATATGTCTGCGAATGCAGGCTCTTCATGCATCACGCGAATCATCTCATGTCTGCTGATCTTGAGTGCTGTGCAGGTGTTTATGGCGGTGGCGGTTGCCATGTGCAACCCGACGATCGCCGCGAGAGACTCCTCACCAACAAAATCGCCTGCGGATAGGAGCGTGATCGTGGCCTCTTTGCCGTTCTGGGAAACTACGGTGACTCGCGCGCGGCCTTTTTGCAGGTAGAACACCGAATCCGCGGAGTCTCCCTGGCAAAAGAACGTCTGCTTTGGCTTCAATTCAACAATTGTTCGGCCAAGCCCGGCATTCGCGAGAAACGCTGTGGAATCGAAGGTCGTGTTGCTTTCCTTTGTCAAAACGGTTCCTTCAGGGCAAGCGGGCTGAGCTGTCTGGGCCATTGACGGTCGAAGTGCTACCAGTCAGTTCCTTGGCCCACAGCGATTTACCACCAATCCCTGTCCATCATGGCTTGGCTTCGAAGTACGTGTCTGATCAATTCTGCACAGTCTCACGAGATTGTTCACAGGGAATTACGAGATGAGTAGTAAATGGTTGACTCGGTAACTTGCGATTGTGTGCAAATGTGACCATCCTTGGAAGTCCAGTTCTAACAACATATCCATGGCCGGAACTACTCGGCACCGCAGTTGACTGAAAGCGGGCGGGTGTGAGGGGTTCAGGATCGCATTGAAGGAGGTGGATTACAGTATCCACGGGGTGGATCGCAAATCTGGTCAATTCTGTTCAGGGTTTGCGTGGAAACTCCACCGGTCGCGTCGTTACTCTACGGAGATACCGGGAATGGGCGGATTCTCGGAGTTATCGTCCGGCGCGTGATCGTGCAGAATCACGTTCAGTAGCGACTTATGAACCCGTATACGGCCGTCGTATTCGACAAAGCCGAGCTTACGAAAGCGATTCATGAAGAAGCTGACCCGCGAGCGGGTAGTGCCGATCATCTCCGCCAGGGTCTCTTGAGAGATCTTCGGAATCAACGGCTCCGGCTCACCGGGTTTGCCGAATTCCGCCATCAATAACAGAATTCGCGCCAGGCGCCTTTCGCTGGAGTTAAATAGCTGATCGACAAGATCGGCCTGGATGCGCATGCTGCGGGCAAGCAGAAACTTCAGAAACAAGTCGGAGAAATCATGCTCCTCGTGCATAACGCGGATCATCTCTTCCCGTGTTATCTTGAGCGCTGTGCAGGCGGTCACGGCGATGGCCGTGGCCAAACGAAGTCCCGACGGAGCCGCGAGCGACTCTTCTCCTACAAAGTCACCTTCGGAGAGGAGCGTGATAGTTGCTTCCTTTCCGGTTTGCGAGACGACCGTGACCTTGGCGCGACCCTTTTGAAGATAGAAGATCGAATCCGCCGGATCTCCCTGCGAGAAGAAGGTCTGTCGAGGAGCCAATTGAACCATTCTTCGCGCCAATCCGGCCTTCGCCAGAAATGCTTCGGCATCAAATGTGAGTTTTTTCACCATAGCGATCGGTTCTTAGCCATGCTGTTTCGTAAGGATTAAGAGCAGAAATACCGCCGCCACTCGTAATTCATTTGACGGTAACCGAGGCAGCCTCGCGCCAGGAAATGCCCATTCAACCGAGTACCGATAGACAAATCGGGTCGTGTAGTGATTATCGCACCAGGGTTGGCACAGAGTCCGAGCCTTCGCGGAACTTCCTCGGGATCAGCTTCAAGTCAAGCGGCAACCATCGCCGGCGCGCACCAGATATGCAGGTTCATGCGATTTGGGCATTGCTGTCGCTCTTGTTTCAGCCTTCAATCGGTAAGTTGGGCGAAAGGAGAAGCCGGCTGGAAACGTCGTGGAAACTCGAGGTTGAAGGGATCGACGATGCCATAGAGAATCCAGCTATGGCAAAAAACGCAGTTTGTATCGAGAATCGCCCTGGCCGTGCCGTTAATAGCCTGCGGAAAGGTTCTAAAGCATTCCGGACAGGCAATCGTTACGAATTCCCCGCCTGAGACGTCGTGACCGTTTCTCTGTATCCATATCGGCTCCGGCATGTCGCAATGCTCGCCCGATTGCAGAGGCCTGGTCTCCACAATCCTCACCAGATCAGCTATGCCGCCGCCCTTTTGATAATACGCGTCGGCCGTCACTCCGGAAGGAAAGGGACTTTCGGTAAACATGCCGCTCATCGCAATTACGTAGATGGCTGGAAACCGCCGGTGAATTATCGAAAGCAATTCAAATCCGGACATTTCCGGCATATTGATGTCGGAAAGCAGGATGTCCGGGACTTCCCGGCGAATCTCGATCAGTGCCGCGAGGCCGCCCGAAACAGACCGGGCGCGGTATCCGAGATAGGCAAAGACCTCCGCAAGGGACGTTCGAACCGATTCTTCGTCTTCAACGATCAGGATTGAAGCTTTGATGTCGTTCATATCTCTCCGGTCGGCATGAATCCTTGGGTTAGGGTATAAGTATTTCATTGCATCGACCGGATTGTTGTTCAGTTTTGAACATCCCCTTTGATTCTGCCCCGTTTTGGTCGTGCCGGCAGGCCCTGAGGGAGGGTTGGGTCGAGGTCGGACGCTGCGGGCAAGAAGATGGGATAGAAATAGGCGAAAAACGTGGGTCCCTTATGGAGCACTCGCAGCATATTTTTCTATCGATTCATCGAACCCCGCCATGCACCAAAATTTCCATTGCCAGTAAGTTTTTGCCGCTCCTCGCGCTGCCACAAACGGGCGTGACACGGCCTTTTCGGCAGTCCTCCGCCTGTGACTTCATCCAGTCCTTGAATTCCTGTGGGCGCCTTTGTGAGTGAGTGCGAGCGACTTTCAGCTTAGCTGGGGGCGTGGCAAATTCGCGAAAAGGCAGGTTCTCTGGTTTGTGTGAGATGCCTATCGTATCCTGGCACTACGGATTCCGCGGTGGCAATGTCCGTGTGGCCAGGTTAGTTTCGACAAATCGAATGAGCGGGGCTATTGGGCGTAAAAACTGAGAAGGGAACGGCGGACTCGTAGATTTTCCTCAAGGAGCGTACCGTGATCGCGCCATGCTCATGAGCAAAGGATTCCAAAGCCCGCAAATATCTCATCCTGCATTTGCGCCATGGAACGTAAACCAATAGTAGCGTCGCCAACACCAGACACAGCGGAAAGGCCGAAGCGCAAACAGGCCCAGCAGACCGTCGGACGAATGGAGTTCGGCTGGCTTGAATTCAACCGATGTGCATTTCGGACACGCGTGCCGAATCAGAAGCAGATGCGGTAGCCAATTGGGCCTATTCCAGACTGCCATATCTAATCTCCTCTCCCTTCGGACACATTACACACCGGTAGTTCTTTCGGAATCAGAGTGCGAATCCAGCCATGCGAGTAGAGAGCGTATGCTGCCCGTGGCCATGGCCATGCAGGAATCCGCTGCGCCGTAGTAAAGGTGGATCGTGTCTCCGTCCGCGCCGATGGTTTGTCCGCAAGGAAAAACAACGTCGCTGACATCTCCGCCGCGTTCGTAGGGTGCCTCCGGCCCGAACATCCAGGAGTCTCCTCGTTGCAAGCAGACATCCGGACGTTCGAGGTCAAAGAGCGCGAGGCCAAGGCGATAGATACTCCCCGAAGCAGTGTTCCGAACTCCGTGATAAATCGTGAGCCAGCCTTTCGTGGTCTCAATCGGCGGGGAGCATAATCCGATCTTGTTCGCGTCCCACCAACCGCCGCGCCGCGCTTCGAGAATGATCTTATGGCTTCCCCAATGGCGCAGATCAGGTGAAGAGGAGATCCACATATGGGCGCCGAGACTCGTCACCGGCCGATGGATCATCGCCCAGTAGCCGTTAATCCTCCTCGGCAAAAGAGCCGCATCCTTATCCTCAGGCGGCATGATCACGCCGAATCGTTCAAAGCTCCGAAAATCCCTGGTGAGAGCGAGTGAGACTCCGGGACCACCCCGCGCAAAGGAGGTATAAGCCACGGCGTACTGTTCGAGTTCCGGGACGTAAGTAATACGCGGATCTTCGATTCCCCAGATCTCTTCGGGATACTCGCGGTGATTTCCCTTCAGTGTGGGCTCGGAGTCGATCCGCCATCCATCGACCCCATTCACGGAGCGGGCTGCGCACAAATGCGAAAGGCCGGTCCGATCTTCCACACGGCAGAGAAGTAAGGTCTCTCCGTCCTCCAGCCGTACAGCCCCTGCATTGAAAACACTGTTAATTGGATAGGGCCAATTTTCCCGGCTCAGAATCGGGTTACCGCTATACCGGACAAACAGGGGAACGTCAGTGTATGTCGCGGGCTTCAGTCGCTCGAGTTCAAATTCCTGTGGCGAGATATCGGACGGGGCAATTGGATTCAAAGAGAAACGCTCATTTCCTGAAGGAGTTCATCTGCGGTTGACGCTTTTGCTCCCTGCATTTCGAGGAGAGCCATAAGGAAGGAGAGCGTCGATTCTGCCCCCTGGTTTTCATTGACGCGGTCGGGATGCAGGCCGTCTCTGCACCCGCCGGTTGCATCATCGTAAAGTGGGACCTGCAAATCGTTCTTGCCGAGAAACCATTGGAAGACACTTTGTGCTTCCTCAAGCCAACGACTTTCGTTCGTTAACTTGTATGCCTCCATACAAGCAGCGACAGTTGCACAAGCTTCGACGGGTTGTTGATCGAAACGCGCCTTTTCTTTGCCCTCGGCGTAAAAGCCACTGGAGCCGATGGGCACAAAAATCTCTTCGTCGCCTCGATGTTGTGCCGCGACCAGCCATTCCAGGGACTCGATACCCATCGCGACCATCATCTGATTCTCGCCGCGCCATCCGGCCAGGATGAGCGCCTGCGACAATCTGGCATTCGAGTACGCGAGACTCTTCTCAAACCAGTGCCAGGTCTCTGACCGGCTTCGCTCATAGATGTCCAACAACCGATTGGCAAGCAGGTTGCGCGCAGCTTGAATGGCCCTGTCTCCCGGAAACCAGTCCAGATAGGCCTGCATCCCGAGAAGGCTGAACGCCCATGCGCGGGGGCTGTTGAATGTCAAAGCCGAGGGCACGGCGGCTTCAAACAGCCTGCCTGCCGCTCCGCGCAATCCTGCATCCTGGGAGTGCCCGAGCACAGCGCCTAGTGCCCACAACGCGCGACCATGGCAGTCTTCCGACCCCACGTCTTCGAGCCATCTGCGATCGTATCCCAGAAAATTTCTGAACCGCCCGATATCGGAGCGGAATGCAAGCCACAGGAAAGCGAGGTAGCGATGAGCAAGTTTTGAATACTGCGTTCCGCTTTCATACGTCGCGGCCTCATTCAATAGATTCGATACAATCAGCGCGCGAGCATTGTCGTCTGTGGTGTAGCCCTCGCGTGAGTTGGGCACGGAGAATATGGCGTGCTGCAATATCCCGGTGTCATCCGTCATGTTCGACAGGTGCGAGGTATTCAGGACTGGAAGATGGCTACTCGGACGGCCTGTCAGTCCTTCATCGTGTTGCGTTGGCCTGGGCAGCAGACTGCGTTCGAACCGTGCACGCTGAAAGCTGGCCATATAGGCCCGCGCCGTCTTGGGCCATGTTGTCTGGCGTGAGTGAAGATATGCCCGCTTGCGCATTGCATGACGTTCTGCATCTTTTTCCAGCAAATCGATTACCGCAGTCGCGATCGAACCAGGATCGTCGAACGGGACAATTCTACCCCTCCCGTTCGCGAGCAGTTCCTTCGCGTGCCAATACGGTGTTGAGACGATCGCTTTCCCTGCGCCGAGCGCGATGGCCAGCGTGCCGGAAACAATCTGGGCCTCTTGCCGGTAGGGCGTGATGTAGATATCCGCTGCGCCTACATGTTCAACCAATTCCTCAGCGCTCACGAAGCGGTTGTTGAGGATCAGCTGCGAGGACACACCCAGTTGGTTAGCCAGCGCGGTCAGTTCTTCGCGGTAGCGCTCCCCTTCGCGCCGCCGGATATGGGGATGCGTAACTCCCGAAACGATATAAACCACATTCGGATGCGCTGCCAGAATTGCGGGTAGTGCCCGAATGACGTTCTCAATTCCCTTGTTCGGAGATAACAAGCCGAACGTAAGCAGGACCGACTTTCCTTCCGTCCCGAACCGGTCTTTGAAGTAATTTGGGTCCATGAACGGCATATCCGGGACGCCATGCGGAATGATATCGATCTTTTCGTCTGGAACCGCGTATACGTCACGCAAGAGTGCAGCCGCGAGTTCGCTCATGACAACCAGGCGATCGGAAAGCCGCGTGATCTCTTCGAGGACAGCTCGCTGATTTGCATCCGGTTCGCGAAGAACGGTGTGTAGCGTTGTAACTAATGGCATTTTTAATTTGCGAAGCAACGTCAAGATATAGCTGCCCGCGATACCGCCGTAAATGCCATATTCATGTTGCATGCACACGAGATCATTGCCATTGAAATTGAGGAAGTCGGCGGCCCGTTCGTAGGAGCTGAGGTCTTCCTGCGTAAGCTCGAGACGCACTTGTTCGGGGTAGTCATAGCTTGAATCGGGATCGTTGACGGGAATGGCAAACAGGCGCTCCCGACCATACTCTGCCGCGAGCGCGGTGCACAGGTCGGTCGTGAAGGTGGCAATGCCGCATTCACGGGGAAGATAATTTCCGACAAACGCGATGCGCGTCGGCAAAGGGAGGCGGGAAGCCTGCAACGCATCCGCCGCAACACGCGCTGGAACTGGTCTACAAGCCGACTTGTCGGGATCCACGATGTCATGGAGTGACAATAGCGTCCTGCTTTCATGCGCACTCGGGTATTGCGCCAGTTATCGTGCGGATAGAGTCCGAGGGTAGTCCTCGACGGTCATTTCGAGCGAGGTATTTTCCTGGAGATGACGGGGTTGCACGGTTACTGTTGCAATCTGAAAAACAGGATAGGTGGACACTTCAACCGATTCGAGTTCGGCGGCATTGAACTCTATACTGAGCCCCTTGAGCGCGCGACCCAGCGCACGATGGATCGCGTTATCGCGTGTGAGCCCGACCCCCGAACGCATACAAAAGCCCTGCAGATACATGAAGTGCCAGCCTGCATGACGGATCATCGTATCGAGAACCGGGGCGTCGATCTCTTCCACCAGCATCCAGTTCTCGGCGTATGACCGTTGGGCAAGGCCGAAATGGGCCGGCATGTCGCACCCTTTGCGAAGAAACACTGCGTGGCGCTTCACAATTTGGCCGACGATTCCGGCACCTCAATTGGGGCAGTACTCGAGGCTTTACTGGCACGCTTAAGGTTCGAGGACCTGGTTGCTGCAACAGCGCTCGCTTGTTTAACGCTAAGCGGATGTCGGGCCCTCCGAGCGGCGAAGTAGTCATTTACATCTTTTTTCTTGATGAGCACCTTGACAACTCCAATGGTTCGGTTGCGTGCTTGAAGGGTGCTCGTCTGGAGCAAAGCCAGGATTGCAGAAGGCGAGAATCGATTCGCGTCTATCTCCTTCGAGCATACGCCTTAAACTGCACCTGTGCGGCCGATTGAACGAGAACACCGGAATACAGTTTCGTGTTGTTGATGGCGGTCAGATCCGCCCCATCAGCAGAAGGACAACGACGATTAAGAGGACCAGACCGAGCCCTCCGGTCGGGTAATAGCCCCAGCTTCTGCTATGGTTCCATCGTGGCAACACACCCAAGAGCGCCAGAACCAGAATTACGATTAGTAGAGTTGCGAGCATCTTTCACCCTCCATTCTTCTTAAACTCAAAGACTTCGGCGCAGCTCGTTTCGAGACCGCGCCGAGTGCTGGTAGCTGCAATTTCCGATACACTGACGAAATCTTGACTCCAGATCGCGCTAGTGGAGACTGCCCGTGGTTACACTCGCCGGGCTGCCAATCGCATCGCCAGAAACCACCAGTTCGACTCGCCTGTTCTCCTGACGGCCTGCGGAGTTGTCGTTGGAGGCTACCGGTGAAGCATTACCAAATCCTTTAACGCTGACTGACGCAGTCGCCACGCCTTGTTCCACCAGGTAATTGCGCACTGCGGCGGCGCGGTTCTCAGACAGCTTTTGGTTCATCTCATCGCCGCCGACATTGTCGGTGTAGCCACCCACTTCGATGTCCAGGGTCGGGTAGGCGATCAGTATTCCTGCTACCTTTGCCAGCTTTTCCCGAGCGCCCGGCTTCAATGAGAATTGCCCGGTGTCAAACAGCACATCGGACATGCTGACAATGAGCCCTCGCGCGCTATCGCGTGTCTGTAGCACCTTGTTCAACTGCTCCGACAATTGCGCGCGCATGGCCGCCTTGTCGCTTACAGCCTGGGTTTCATTCTGCTTCGCTAATTGGGCTGCTTGACGTGATTGATCGGCATCCGAACGGGCCGCAGCTAACTGGGCGGTCGCTACCGCCTGGCTGGCGTCCGATGCGGCTTGATTCGCCGCCATGTCTGCCTGGGCTTTGGCAGTATCCGATCGGGCGGCCGCTGTGTCGGATTGAGCTCTCGCCGTGTCCGATTGGGCTAGTTCCTTCTGCCGGGTTGCGCTGTCGGTCTGAGCCTGCGCATCGGCCTGCACCCTTGTCGCGTCAGACTGTGCCCTCGCGGTGTCAGATTGGGCTCTCGCAGTTTCCGACTGCGCCCTCGCCGTATCTGCCTGGGCCAGTTCCTTCTCGCGGGTAGCGTCGGCAGCCTGTGCCTGCGATCTCGCCTGCGCATCGGCTGAGTCCTGACGTTCACCGGCACGACGCTCCGCGTCCATATGCTTCACCGCGATGGTGCGCGCATCTTCGGCCGTCTGTACAACTTCGCGAGAGGTCGCGATCAGTTCTTTCCTGGAGGAGTGTTTCGTCGTAGCGTATCCATCCGCGGTGTCCATTAGTCTGGATGCGTGTTGGTAGCTTTCACTGGCATATTTTTCGGCGCCCTGGGATTGAGCGATGCGCAGCGCATTTCGTGCTTCGAGAAATTCGAGAGGCAATTTCGCATCCAGAACAACCGGGTCGAACTTATAGCCGCTGGGAATGTAGCTTCCGCGCTCCATTAGTTCAAACCTGGCATTGACCGATTCGCTCGTCCCCTTGGTATCGATGCGAACCACATTCTCAAGTACAACGACATTACTGGGCTGGTGAACGGCATAGTAAGGCTCCGCAGTTACGATCAGGGCAAATGCCTGGAGATCGGTGGTTACGTTGAGCTTGCTGCGGTGATTCCCGCCAACAAGCACTTCGCCCAGGTTAACTGCACTACCCTCGGGAGAGATCGCCCAAAGAACATACGTGAGATACTCGGTTCCAAACGCCGTAGGCCTTTGCAGTTCGCCAAACTCCGCCTCGATTGCGATCGAGCCGCGATTGCTTTTCACACGGGCGACGCCGGTTGCTGCCGGCATCAGATCCGTGCCGCGGAAGTCGAGTTTAGTGGCCCCGCCATGATGCCGATAGTTGACCGCTTCGACCGTCCGGGTAGTCACGGTTTCCGCAATTGTAGGCCCAGACCCGGCGCTCGCCGGCGTTGTTTGCGCGTTCGTCTGAGAGAATGAGCCCAGGCTCAGGACAATTCCAAGTGCAACTAAGTGTGAGGTATTCAAGTTAACTCCTGCGGGCAGATGCCTGCCATGGTGCATGGATCATCAGATACGAAACATTTCAGCTTATTGACTGACTTACATCGGGCAAACTTCAATGCCCAACCCGGTACCGACTAAGGGTGTGGAATAGCCCAAATAGATTGCACACCCAAAGGGCCACGACGACGACCACGACGGCATTTAGTATCGATTTGATTGACCCCTGCATGGGAATGAAGCGGTTCACAAGCCAAAGCAGCACACCCACCGCGATGAGTGCGAAAACAACATTCATAAGTGGCATAAGATTTTCCTTTCGAGCGATCGAAGCCGATCGGTCCTGCGGGTGGGAAGATTCCATCCGCAGGACCTGGCCGTGGGGCTCGCTTCAACCTGGTTTGGTTTACTTCGCTTCGGCGACTGCGCTGGTGTGAGCAACTTCAGAGACAGCCTTTAGGAACTTCAGCGTGGAGTCTGGCGCACGGACTTTGCCCGAAAGGACGGCATGGAATGAAGGATCGCTGCCGTAGATTGCGCGCGTAGAATCCTCGTCTTGTTCAACCACGGCGCCGTCCAGACTAATTCCGGCGAAGACACCGTTGGACCGCGAGTATGTGAGGATCTCGGTTTTCATGGTCCAATCGGTGCCGGCAGATGCATGGCGACCCACGGGACCAGCCGAGGCGGAGGCATCGGCGCCGATCTGGAACTTGCTCGAGAGCAGACGCTGCAAGCCATGGTCATTCATGACCAGCATCACGAGATCGACGCCTTCAACGCCAATCTGCAATCCCCAACTGCCTCCACCCATGGAGACAAATGCGGGCGCACTCCAGCCTTCTTTTGTGCGGCAGGTGGCGATGCCGCGTCCGTGCTGCCCACCAATAACGAAGGCGCCTTTCACCAGATGGGGAATCACAACTATGCACTTTGCATTGTTCACTACTTCTTCGGGAACGCCTTTGTCCGGCGCATTAATCATGGCCCGGAGGGTATCTGAGGACAGTTGCAGGCGTTCAATGGAATCCTCGGCTCCTGAGGCGGCCCAGAGGTTTCCTGTGGTGAGCGCGATAGCGCCGGCGAATAGCATGGGTATAATTTTCACGAGCTTCCTTGCATAATACGGGAGAGCTAAGGCGGGACAGATGTCAGATGGGCTGACTTAGCTCAGAAACCATGAGGGAGATGACAACCAGACTCTTCTCCAATGTGATTCTCTCAGTGAAACCGCTCAATTGCTGAGCTAGATAGCTCACATTGTCGACTTAAGAATGCGCCGAAACAACCGAGGGAAATGCCGAATCTCGGCATTAACAGGATGCATCTACTCGTCTTCCGAGTCCGACGCGTCCATTTCGGTGGCCTGGGTCAGCATAGAGTGAAGAAAAGACGCTGAATAGAGCGCACACTTGCCATCATTGAACTCGATGATGACGTTTCCGCCCACTCTTTCGGCATAAACGACAACGCAATCGGAAGCAGCTTCCATGTTACGAATGTCGCGCAGAATATCCATCTTGTCTGTCCTACAGCCGTCATTTATCAAGACTTGTCCGGGATAGGGCGTGACTCAGGGATTACCCAGGGACTCCTGCGGATCTCTTAATGCCGGGAGGCGCGGATCAGGGATAGGATAACCAATCGCAAAATGGTATACGACCTGCCCTTGTTTGGATGTCAGGTTCAGGTGACGGTGCACCTCGTCATCGTAGAAGGCGCCGATACCGGTTGCACCCAACCCAAGGGCCTCAGAGGCGAGGTACAGGCGCTGGCCGATAGCGCCAGCTTCAAAATGCACATAGCGATAGCCACGGTCTCCAAATATGCCGTCGGCACGTTCGAGATCGCCTATCATCGAAAAAGCCACGCAGGCGTTACCGGCCAGGTCCTGTCCGAGGCTCAGGGCCGCTGACGCGAGTCGCTGGTCACCACTCTGCATCTGTTCCAACTCGGCACACTCGGGCCAGAACCCGTAGACGCCGGGTTGCAACCCATCGACGCGGTGAGCATACAAGTACAGTTGAATGAAACGCGTGCCTGCAAAATCGGCCGCCGACCGCTGGGTTCCGCTCCGGAGGATGGCAGACAGGTGCGCCAGGGAGATCGATCGCGCTCCTCCGAGGAAGTTGAGCGCCGAGCGTCGCATGCGGGCAACCTCGCCAAAGCTGCGAGTCGCCGAGGCCGGCGGAGGCAGCGCGTTTTCGCCGGAGCCGGTTGGGGCTGCCTCCGCGGAGAGAGGGCCGGCACTCTCGCTGCTGGTTAGCTTCGTAGCTAAGTGGATGGTGTCAAGCAGTGGCTGGGCAATCGTCTCCTTCGACAGCAGGTTCGCTACCCCGCCGAACCACACGGTCTTGACGGTTTCTGCCTGGCGGACCGGAATGGACTCGCCGCGCAGGCTGATCATCAGCATCGGCCATTCGTCCTGGCTTGGGTGGCACAGCTGGGTGACTTCATCGTCAACGAAACTTCCGGCTGCGAAGGTATCGCATCCGATAGCCCGAGCCGAAAGTGCAAGCGCCTCCCATGCGTGCCCCATATCGAGCAGGCAATACCTATACGCGCGCTCCCCGTACTTCCAGGCTTCGCGCCATGCAATACTCGTCAAAATAAACACGATTGGCGCAGGGCCACCCGCCATCGTTATTCCAAACGTACCGCGCCCACGTTGCTCGGCCATGTGCCTGGATGGATCGTAGTGATAGAGTCCGTCGGGCCATTCCGTCAGACCGCGCGTGACAAAGTGGAACTCCGTCGGGTGCAGATTCCCTGAAGAAGGATTCACTCTCAGAGCGTATGTGTCACCCGTGGACGGGACACGCTTGGACGCGCTAATCGCGGCGGAATAGAAGAGGAGTTGCGAGAGGAAAGCGGGGCCGTCGCCGATCCGCGAGGCCCCGTAGACGCCCTGAAGCAACTCGAGGGCTGGGATTAAAGGTATGGGCGGATCCGCCGGCAAATCGAGAACCGGCACGCCCTCGTAATGACGAAACGGATCAGGCATATTTGCCCAATCGAGAGCGCGCCGTGCCCGCATCAGCGATTCGACGCTATGCTTCGTTGCTTCGTGATAATCGCGCCACGTCATCGTCGGTAGATGGGCTCCGCTGAACGGATGCTCGCGCCAATTTGTTACTCGACCTCAGTAGGGAATGCCCCCCTGGATGAAGGCCAGCTACGCGCAAATAGGACACTAGCAGAAAAGGCCCTCAGCTGAAGCTGGGGGCCTTCCTTGTTGCGTACCGTAAACACCGGCTACCGTGCCTGCGTTTGGTAGTCCTAGTACATGCCGTCCACCGTACCCGCCGGCCGGAACCCCCGCACCCTTGGACTCCGGGAGTTCCACCACCATAGCTTCGGTAGTGAGCAGAAGCCCGGCGATCGAGGCTGCGTTCTCGAGTGCTGTGCGAGTGACCTTGGTTGGGTCGATAACGCCGGCCTTCACCAGATCCTCGTAGACGCCTGTTTCGGCGTTATAGCCGAAGTTAGGCTCCTTGGACACAAGTACCTTTCCTACCACAACAGCGCCCTCTTCGCCGGCATTGGCAACGATCTGACGCAACGGCTCTTCGAGCGAGCGGCGAACGATTTGCGCGCCGGTCTTTTCGTCACCCATGAGCGTTTTGATAAGGGCGTCAACTGCGGGAATAGCTCGGACCAGGGCCACCCCGCCGCCGGGAACGATCCCTTCCTCGACTGCCGCCCGGGTCGCGTGCAGAGCGTCCTCGACGCGAGCCTTCTTCTCCTTCAGTTCGGTCTCGGTTGCGGCGCCCACCTGGATGATGGCAACACCACCGACCAGCTTGGCCAGCCGCTCCTGCAGCTTTTCCTTATCGTAGTCCGACGTGGTCTTGTCAATCTGTGAACGGATCTCGTTCACGCGGCCCTTGATCTTGGCGGCGTCGCCGGCACCGTCGATGATGGTGGTGTTGTCCTTGTCGATGGTGATGCGCTTTGCGCGGCCGAGATTCTCGAGCTTCACGCCCTCAAGCTTGATGCCCAGATCTTCAGTGATAGCCTCGCCGCCGGTCAGGATAGCGATATCACCGAGGATCGCCTTGCGGCGGTCGCCAAAGCCAGGCGCCTTGACCGCAGCGACGTTCAATGTGCCGCGCAGCTTGTTCACTACCAGGGTAGCCAGGGCTTCGCCCTCGACGTCCTCAGCGATGATCAGCAGCGGCTTGCCGCCGCGAGCAACCTGCTCCAACAACGGCAGCAGATCCTTCATGTTGCTGATCTTCTTTTCGAAGATGAGGATGGAAGGCTCCTCCAGCACTACTTCCATGCGACCGGGGTCGGTAACGAAGTAGGGGCTCAGGTATCCACGATCGAACTGCATACCCTCCACTGTCTCCAGGAAGGTATGTCCCGTCTTCGAATCCTCCACGGTGATGACGCCATCCTTGCCAACTGTTTTCATCGCTCCGGCAATGATGTTGCCAATCTCCATATCGCCGTTGGCCGAGATGGCACCCACTTTAGCCACAGCACCTTCGTCTACGGGCCTGGACAACTCGCCCAATGCGCCGCCTTCGACCCACTTGCCATCCTTGTCGCGCGTGCCAATGATCACGGTCACGGCCTTTTCGATGCCACGCCGCAGTGCCATCGGGCTAGCGCCGGCCGCCACTGTTCTCACGCCTTCGCGGAAGATGGCCTGGGCCAGGACTGTCGCGGTGGTTGTACCGTCTCCAGCTACGTCGCTGGTCTTGGATGCAACCTCGCGCACAAGTTGCGCCCCCACGTTCTCCATCGGGTCCTTCAGGTCTATTTCCTTGGCCACCGTCACTCCGTCCTTGGTGATGGTGGGCGAACCGAATTTCTTCTCAATCACAACGTTGCGGCCTTTGGGTCCGAGCGTCGCCTTCACCGCATCCGCCAGAATATTGACGCCGCGCAGGATCGCTTGACGGGAATCCTCACCGTGCAGAATTTGCTTTGACATACTTGTAACTCCTAAGTTCGCAGTGATTCGTTCACAGTTGCCGGTTCACAGCCGCTATCGATTCACTGTCCGCTACGAACTGTGAATCGCGAACTGTGAACGACGCGCGCAGCGCGCTATTTCTTGACGATGCCGAGAACTTCTTCCTCGCGCATAATCAGAAACTCTTCGCCGTCGATCTTGATTTCGGTGCCGGCATACTTGCCGAAGAGCACGCTGTCGCCAGCCTTGACGTCCAGCGGGAAGACTTTGCCTTCGTCGTTGGACTTGCCCTTGCCGACAGCGATGACCTTGCCTTCCTGGGGCTTTTCCTTGGCGCTGTCCGGGATGATGATTCCACCGCGAACGGATTCGCCCTCATCGACACGGCGGACGAGGATGCGGTCGTGGAGAGGGGTGAACGTGGTCGTTACGGATGTCGCTGTCATTTCGTGATTCTCCTTCATGCACGGGCAGAGTGAGGCCCCAAGCCGTGGGTTCTGGGTGGTTTTGAAAGGGAGGCTTCTGAGATTGCGGACTAGGGCTTCAAAAGATTGGAGCGGCGGATCCGGTCTGGCAGTTCCACCAGCAGAGCACTTAGCACTCTTGCCTTCTGACTGCTAACACTAGGGAGAGGCATCGACGTTGTCAAGCGGTATCTCGATTATTTGAGTTAAGCGCGCTCATGATTCATGCGCTTTATCAATTCAATGAGGCAGGCTCCGGTCCCTGGTTGCGGACATCCGGGGCTCTTGTAAGAGTATGCTCAGGTTAGTCGGTTTCTTTCTTCTCGCCTCCAGCATTCCGGGCTTCGCTCCAGACGAGTTTCCTCTTCAAGCACGCAACTGCACGGCTGGAGCAGCCATGAGCATCATCGAGAAAAGCGATGTAGAACGTCATCGTAGAGACATAAACCTGTGCCGGCCAGTAAGCCAGCCAGACGCAACCGGCTTCTCGGTGGCCGAGCCGGACGAAATAAAGCCAAATCCGTCAGCATTTTCCGATGATTATTCCGGAGAGCACGCGATCCCTGGCAAATCCGTGACACCGATCGGTTTCATCGGCACTCAAGCCCCGGTGTATGGAAATCAACACAAGAGTGAAACGCTTCCGTTTTGCGGTGCGACGTCCATTCTCTTACTCATCTCGCGTTCTCTAACCCATTGACTCTCCCGCGCCCCCCATGTTGTTCACGATTACCCCCGATACGGCGCCGTCAACATATCCGGCCGCTTGGCCACCCCAAAAAATCAGCCGAAATGTTCAAAATTGATCAGCATAGAAAATGATGAAGTGAAAGCGTCACAATAGTGAAGTGCGCCACTACTCTTCTGCCATTCCACCTGGTAGAGCGGGCTGCCCCAAAAAGCAGTGGCGAGAGAAGATGCGAGTGGCCAAGAGGGCTGACCTGCCAACTAATGATTCATTTATCACCGGCGGAATTATGCGAATGCCAGGATTTTTCAGACGCGACAGGACCTTCAAGCAGCCCATCATCTGGTTCACGACCTTCTTCATGGTGTTGTTCCACGTCGGCGCATTGGCGGCCCTTTTCGTATTCAGCTGGAAAGCCCTTGTGCTCGCCCTCCTGCTGTGGTGGGTTGCCGGAAGCCTCGGCATCGGGATGGGATACCATCGGCTGCTGACGCATCGCGGATACAAGACTCCCAAATGGATGGAATATGTCCTGGCTGTGTGCGGTACGCTGGCCCTGGAAGGCGGACCGCTACTGTGGGTTGCGACCCACCGGATGCATCATCAGAACACCGATAAGGAGGGTGACCCGCATTCTCCCCACGATGGAGGGTTTTGGGCCCACATGGGCTGGATTCTCACCGGCAAGACCATGCAGCGCAACTCGGCTGAGCTTTTGCCATTCGTTCCAGAACTTCGCAAGGACCGATTCCATAAGTGGATCAGCCGGTGGCACTGGGTACCGATCACCGCACTGGCCGTGCTGCTTTTCGCCGTTGGTGGATGGCGGTACGTTCTATGGGGTATCTTCCTCCGTACAGTAATCGGGCTCCACTCGACGTGGCTGGTCAATTCCGCCACGCATATGTGGGGGCGACAGCGCTTTCGCACCCGGGATGATTCCAGAAACAGTCTTTGGGTGGCGCTGCTCACGTTTGGTGAGGGCTGGCACAACAACCATCATGCCTATCCTCAATCAGCTCGCCATGGCATGGCCTGGTACGAAGTCGATCTGAACTGGTACGGAATTTGGGTCCTGCGCACGCTTCGCCTCGCTTGGGATGTGAAGACGCAAAACTTGAAGGTACTGAATCCAAATGCGCTGGAAAGCAGAGCTCTTAGCGACCCTTTGTCGCGTGAAACAGGAAGCAGAGCACCGTCATAGCGTCAGGGCTGAGCTGATTTCCAGGTTGCCGTAGTTCCTGCTTCGGGACGGAAACTTTCTCTAAGTGCCTAATAATGTATGGTGAGCTCGCTGGGACTCGAACCCAGGACCCACGCCTTAAAAGGGCGTTGCTCTACCAACTGAGCTACGAGCTCTCACCGGCCGCAACGCGATTGGTTGCAGCAATTAATTCCTGCGCTCCTTCAAGTCTACCTTAGGGATTTCGCGAGGGCCAGCACGCTGCCCACGGTCCACTTCGATGGACTACGCTCAATGCTCGTGCTTGCCGGGGCGAAGCATGAGATCCTTGATGGCTTCCCGCGGATCTTTGCCTCCTTCGAGAATGAGTTCCATCTGCTCGGTGATGGGCATTTCGATGCGCCGTTGGCGGGAGAGGCCCAGCGCGGCGCGCGTTGTATGCACGCCTTCGGCGACCTTGCCGCCCAGCGAGGCCAGGATCTCCGGAAGCTTGCGGCCTTCGCCCAGGGCCACGCCAACGGTGCGATTGCGCGAAAGCGTCCCGGTGCAGGTAAGCACCAGATCGCCCACGCCAGAGAGGCCGGCGAGAGTTTCGCGCCTGCCTCCGCAAGCCACGGCAAGGCGGGTGATCTCGGCGATTCCGCGCGTAATCAGGGCAGCGGAGGAGTTGTATCCGAGCCCCACGCCGGCGGCGATGCCGGCCGCGATGGCGATCACGTTTTTGAGCGCGCCGCCAAGTTCGACGCCGATGACATCCGTCGACGTGTAGAGGCGCAGTGATTCCGATGAGAACTCGCGCTGCACGAGGCTCGCGACGGAGGGGTCGTCGAAGGCCACGGTAACGGCCGTGGGCTGCCCCTCGGCGACTTCCTGCGCGAAGCTGGGCCCGGAGAGCGCGCCGATGGGCAGCGAGAGGCCCGATGTGTTCTCGGCGATCACCTGCGTCATGCGCAGGAAGGTGGCGTCCTCGACGCCCTTGGTGGCGCTGACAATAATCTGGCCCGCATGCAGGTGCGGGCTGAGGCGGGCGAGCGTGGAGCGAAGAAACTCCGAGGGTACGACGGAGACGAGGATGTCGGCGGATGCGACGGCGGCGTTGTCGCCGGTCACCGTGATGGCCGGCGGAAGTTTAAAGCCCGGGAGGAACTGGATGTTTTCGCCGGCGTCTACGATTTCCTTTGCTGCCTCGGGGCTGTGCGCCCAGATCGTAACCGAGCGTCCGTTGCGCGCCAGGGTGAGGGCGAGAGCGGTCCCCCAGGCTCCGGAGCCGAGCACGACAATCCTGGGTGCTATGGGGAGAATGGTCATGCGGTCTTGGCGGCACCGAAGCGGTGCTCGTTGCCGGCCAGCAAGCGCCGGATGTTGGGATGGTGCTTGACGATGATGAGCAGGGCGACGGCTGCCTGCACGGCGATGAAGAAGACCGGCCGCTCGCCTTTGACCATGAACCAGGCGAATACGGGAAAACTCGCCGCGCCGAGAATGGACGCCAGAGAAACATAGCGAGTCAGAGCACAAACAATCGCGAAGACAGTAATTGCGGACAGCGCAGCCCAGGGAGCGGCAACTAGAAAGACGCCGAATCCCGTTGCGACGCCCTTACCCCCGCGAAAGTGCAGCCACACCGGAAACATGTGGCCGAGAACCGCAAAAAGAGCTGCCAGAGCTTCGACATTGCGCTGCGGCACCGTGGGAAGGACGGAACCCGCGATCATGGCAGCAAGCAGGACCGCGAGCGCGCCTTTGCAAACATCAAGAAGGAACGTGGCTGCTCCAAGGGCCTTGCCCCCGGAACGAAGAACGTTGGTGGCGCCGATGTTGCCGCTGCCCACGGTGCGGATGTCCTCTCGGCGAAAGATGCGCACCAGCAGATAACCCACAGGAATAGATCCAAGCAGGTAAGCTGCTATCGCGATCCAGAGAAATGGGAGGAGCATACCGGACTGAGTTTAGCAGGTGAAGGGGTGGTTTTGAGACTTGGGTCCCAGGTCTCATCCGCCGCGGCGGGAGAGACTTGGGACACTCAAATCATGTAACCAGCTAGATGAGAGATCTAGTGTTGTTCGTCGGCGGAGGGACCGTAGAGTGCGGGGACCGCGGCTTCATTCAGGCGCAGGTAGACGGTCAACTGTCCGCGATGGTGTGCGAGATGGCTGAACACAGCGTTCGCGATCATGAGGTAGCGCGGGTCTTGCGAGACGGCGTGACCGCCCATCTTGAAGGCCCAAGGGGTGAGCAAATGCTCGTCGTTCGTCGATTCGAGCGATCGCCGCGCGCTTGCCATAGCCTCGTCGAAACCAGCGATGAGTTCGGCGTTGGTTGCCGCGACTTTGGGGCGAAAGCCCTGGCTTGCCTGGTCGTCCAGGTTGAGTTCATCGCGCTCGATCATCAGCGTGATCCATTCCGGCATGCCGGCCACCAGCGCGGCAAGATACCCGAGCGGCATCGACTTCTCATGCGGCTTGAAATCGTTGTGGCCCTCAGGGACGCGAGCGATGGCTTTGCGCGTGAGGACAGCTTCGCTCTCGAGCTGGGCGAGTAAATAGCTCTTCAGATCCATGGGTTCGATCTCCTTCAAAGGGTGAGAATCAGTTCCTGGCGTAGCCTGTCGACAGGACGTAAGACTTTGCTGCGTCGCCATGCTTGAACATCGCATATCGCGATTCACCGGGGCCGCGAGAATTGAGATTGAGCATCCTGAAGATTTCGCGGGCGAAATCGACGGGCGCGGCTGCGGAAGCGGAAATTGTGCCGTTGCCGCCGATCGAAGGCATGCCGCAGTAGAAGGCCGTTCCGCGATGGCTGCTCGAGATGAGGTATTCGCGTGCGTCGTCCGAGTGGCGCAGACGATCGAGGAATCCCGCTCGTGCCAGTGCAAGGGTGGCCGCACAGATGGCTGCGACCGGTGTCCCGGATGCCATAAACCGGGAGGCCAGTTGCAGCGCTTCGGCATGGGCGTCGCTCTCCCACGACCGGCCGCCGGGCAGAATCAGCATGGCGCTTGAATCGGGTGTCACGGTCCGAAGCGTGACGTCGGGCTGGATCTGCACCCCGCCCATCGTCGTAACGGGCTCAAGGCTGGATGCGACAGTGACCACGCGGTAGCGGCCGGGAACTGATTGGAACTGGGGACTGTTGATGGCTGCGACAGCCAGGCTTGCTTCCCAGTCTTCCATCGCGTTGAAGATGAATAAGTGAACCGTCTTGCTGGTCGGAGTATTCATGGGGAACCTCAACCTTTCATGCACATTTCCATGTTCGTACTTCATATATGACAAGGAATGTCATAATTGAGGAGAGATCATAAATATATGTTGAACGCGGAAAGGAATTATTCCCGATGAAGGCTGATCGGTTGCTCTCGGTCCTGCTCCTGATGCAGGCCAGGGGCCGCATGACCGAGCGTGAACTGGCGGAGCGGCTGGAGGTTTCGCAGCGCACCGTTCATCGCGATCTCGAAGCAATCAGCGCTTCCGGCGTTCCGGTCGTGGCTCTGCGTGGCTCGCAGGGTGGATGGGAACTGGAAAAAGGCTGGCGAACGCAGGTACCTGGCCTGGACGAGGCGGAATTGCGCGCGTTACTGATGGCGCAACCGCGCGCGGTAGGCAACCAGCGCCTGGCCGCCGCGGCCGAGAGCGCGCTCAACAAACTGATGGCCGCTCTGCCTGGACCGATGCGTGAACAGGCGGCCGCCATGCGGGAACGGCTGCATGTCGATCCCACGGCCTGGTGGCAGACGGGCGAAGACCTTTCCATGCTGTCGATCGTGCAGGATGCGGTCGCGCGTGAACGGCAGTTGGCCTTCGACTATGTACGCGCCGATGGGCAGCGAAGCGCGCGAACCGTGGATCCCCTGGGGCTCGTGGCCAAAGGCACGATCTGGTACCTGGTGGCGCGCGGGGCCACCGGGATGCGCACGTTCAGGGTATCGCGCATGTCGGCGGTGACCATGCTGGCCGGCGGATTCGAGCGGCCCGCGAAGTTCGACCTTGCCGCACACTGGGCCAGGGCCACCGCGGAGTTGGAGGGCAGGCGCCGGCGTTTTGCGGTGGTGCTCGCGCTCGCCCCCTCGGCCGTGCAGATGCTCGGAGCACGTTGTCCGACCTCACCGGCCGCGAATCATCAAGGCTTGAAGGATCTGCCGGAAGGATGGGCCGTTTTGACAGCCGAATTCGAGGACGAGGAGTTCGCCCGCTTCGTGGTCCTTGGTCTGGGAGCGCGCGCGAGAGCGATTGAGCCGCGTGAGTTTTGCGACAAGATTGGGGTGGAGATTAGTGCGATGGCAGGACGAAATGGCTCGACAGCCGATTCGAGAATTGCCGGGGCAGCGGAATGATGGCCGGTGTATACTCGTCCGGGTTTTCGGCTCAGATCCAAAACTCTGCTCGAAAGGCAAAAGACCATGCCCAGCTTTCTCGTTCAAGCGTCCTATACATCCGAAGCGTTAGCCGCGTTGGTGAAGAATCCGCAGAACCGCTCTGAGGTCGTTCGCAAATCGATTGAGAGCCTGGGCGGCAAACTGGTCGGAGCCTGGATGGCGTTCGGCGACCACGATGTGGTTTTCATCGTCGACATGCCCGACACCATCAGCGCCGCGGCCATGGCCCTGTCGGTCGGGGCCGGGGGTGCGCTGAAAGGCACAAAGACCACATTATTGATAACGCTCGAAGAAGGCGTAGAGGCGCTCAAGAAGGCGTCATCGTCGGGCTATACGCCGGTCCAGAAGTAAGCCACGATCAATCAACCATGATTTCGCCGGGCAGGATCGGCCGGGTGCGGGGGAGAATCCCGCGCCAGGCCAGCATCCCCATAAACACGAGAGCACCGGCGAAGACGATCAGTTTGATCAGGTCGCCAGGTTCGCCCCGGGGCAGCATCTTCCACAAGACGAGCAGCAGCGTCTGGCCGGTGGTGACCGCCCATACGGAGCCATAGAAGTAGCGTCGCTCCGTTCCCTCATGTCTGGTGGAGCGGCCCACGCGCGGCAATAAACCCGCCGCGCCCAGCAGCAGGATTACGGCGCACAAGGGAAGATATGCGTATTGGTACAGTTGCTTCATGATCCATACGCCGGAGATCACGGCGACGATCAGACCGGCAAGATTGAGCAATGCGAAATTGAGTACCGCATTCCACGCAAAGGTGTAGCAGACCTTGCGATAGAGAGGGTTCGGCTTGTCCTCATCGAAGCGCAGGATGTAGGGAGCCGGTTCGACTCCGGGTAACTGTCCCCGTATGCCGGCGATTCCCGTGCCGATGAGAACTGCGCCCAGCCACAGGGAGTTGGCCCAGGTGAATCCGTGAGCGAAGAGGCTGAACGTCAGTGGACCCGGAGCCAGAAAGAAGACCCAGATCCAGATCGGCCAGTGAGCAAACCGGTAGTATGTCTTGTTGCGCACGCGCATTTTGCGGGCGTCCGCATATTCAACCCTTCCGCTGTATCGCATCAGTCGAAGTTTTTCAGAGCGCGTGGTGCCGCGTCAATCAATCGGTACACGATGGCAAGAACGGGATTTAAAATCGCTCCTCGACGTAGAGCGGATCGCGGGGTCTTCTTTAACGCGAGATTAAGAGTTCCGCGATTTTGCATCTCACATTTATGATCTCTGGGCATCTTGTCTTGATCCTTGTGGTCGTTGCCAGCATCGTGTTGATGCTGGTGCGGCCGCGCGGAATCGCCGAGGTGTATTGGATCGGTGGCGGAGCCCTGCTGCTGGTCGTGCTTCGGCTTGTTCCCCTCGGCTTGGCAGGACGAGCGATCGCGGCGGGAACAGATGTGTACCTGTTCCTGACCGGCATGATGCTGCTGTCGGAACTGGCGCGCTTCTACGGCGTGTTCGACTGGCTCGCTGAGGTCGCCGTCGAGCATGCGCGCGGTTCGCGCACGCGCCTCTTCACCTTGATCTACGCGGTCGGAACGGTGGTCACGATTTTCATGTCGAACGATGCCACGGCGGTGGTGTTGACGCCGGCCGTGTTCACTGCTGTACGCAAGGTCGAAAGCGGAGCCGCTGCCGTATCTGTTTGCCTGCGCGCTGATCGCCAACGCGGCTTCGTTTGTGCTGCCCATTTCCAATCCTGCCAACCTGGTGGTGTTTCGCACCCGCATGCCTCCCCTGGTGCACTGGCTGGCGGCATTCACGTTGCCGTCTGTGCTCTCGATCGCGGCGACGTATCTCGTCTTGCGATGGTATTTCCGGCGCGATCTCGCCGGCGCAGTGGCCGACGGCGACGGCATCGGGCGGCTCAACCCGGCCGGCAAACTCGTGTTCATTGGTATCTGGATCGTGGCCGGCAGTTCTGCTGGCGGCTTCCGCTTTGAATAAGGATCTCGGGTTGCCCGCGTGCCTGTCAGCCCTCGTTGTCGCCGCGCGTTGTCCTGGTCAAGACGCAAACGAATCCAATGCGGATCGTTCGCGATATCAGCTGGAGCGTTTTGCCGCTGGTGGCCGGCCTGTTCATCCTGATGGAGGCCATCGTCTCCATCGGCGCGCTGCGCTACACGGCGGCCGCGTTGGCCTGGGCCGAGAAGCTGCCCCGCGCGCTCGGCGCGTTGCTGACCGGAGCGGTGGTCGGCGTGGGGAACAACCTGATCAACAATCTTCCCCTGGGCTTGATTGCGGGCAGCACGCTGAATTCTCAGCATGTGCAAGGCGTCATCGAGAACGCCGTGCTGATTGGAGTCGATCTAGGTCCGAACCTCTCCGTGACGGGATCGCTGGCCACCATTCTGTGGCTGATCGCAATACGGCGCGAAGGCCTTCACGTGAGCTTCGGGACATTCCTGAAAGTCGGCGTGATTGCCATGCCGGTGGCGCTGGCCTTGGCGCTGGTGAGCGCGGCGCTGCTGTGAGAAGTGTCCTCTCGCTTTACATAAGCCTGCGGCGGATAAGATCGAGGGCCTGCGTCGCGGACCACTCGCGGATGCGCGTACGCGAGCCGCGGAAGGTGTATTCGAGGACTTCGGTTTTCTGCGCATCGCTGACGGCGATATACACGCGTCCGATGGGCTTGGCTTCGGTGCCACCGGTGGGGCCGGCCACGCCCGTGATGCCGAGGCCGAGGGTCGCGCCGGTGCGCTGGCGAATCCCCGACGCAAGCGCCTTGGCCACTTCTTCCGACACAGCGCCGTGCTGCGAGATCAGATCGGGAGCGACATTGGCGAACGAGATTTTCAACTGATTGGAATAAACGACAGCGCCGCCCAGGAACGAACGCGAACTGCCCGGGAACGGACGTGATGCGTTCGGAGATGAGGCCGCCGGTGCAGCTTTCCGCGACCGCGAGCGTGGCCTGGCGCAGGCCCAGGTAGTAGAGAACAATCTGTTCGAGCGAATCGCCCTGCGAGGAGTAGAGCCAGTCGTCAAGCGCCTCTTCCATGCGGCTGGCCAGTTCGTCGACACGCGCCTGGGCCGCTTCCTGGATGGGTTTGGAACAGATCAGCGTGAGCTGGATGTCGCCGGCATGGGCAAGGATGGTCGTTTCCACGTCGGTGTACTGGGTATAAATCGGGGCAAGCAGTTTGTCGGCCTGCGATTCCGGGATCATCGCTGCCTTCAATATGCGCTTGGAGATGAAACGCGGGGGAAGGATTTCCCGCAGGCGGGGAATGCACTCGGCGTCAAACAGCGGCTTGCATTCCGCCGGAGGGCCGGGGATGAGCATGATCAGCTTGCGATAACCCTCGTAAAGCGTGTCGATCCACTGTCCGGGAGCGCTGCCGTTGGGATTGGGAAGAATGGTGGCGCCCTTGATGACGTCGGCCTGCTTGAGGTTGTTGGAGGGCATGGCAATCCGCCACGTCGCGGCCCGCGCATGGAGCGCTGCCACCTGGGTATTGTCTCGTTGCAGGGAGAGCGAGAGCGCGTCGGCGGCGGCTTCGCGCGTGAGATCGTCCTCAGTCGGGCCCAGGCCCCCCATCAGGACGAGGATGTCGGTGCGCCCCAATGCAATTCGAATGGCACTCACAATATCCTTGCGGCGATCGCCCACGATGGTCTTGAAGGCAACTGTGACGCCAATCTCGTTGAGCTTCTCCGTGAGGTGGAGAGAGTTGGTGTCCTGCCGGTAGGGGGTGAGCATCTCCGAGCCGATGGCGATGATTTCAGATTTCATAGAGACAGTTGCTAGCTCCTGGCTTCCAGCCTCGGTTTCAGTAATGCCGGGCTTCTTGCTTTCCGGGTGCAGGTGTATTTATCGGCCACGGAACCAGCCAGAAGCTGGAAGCTGGCGGCTGGAAGCTAGAAAATGTTGAGTCCCTCGACACCCAAGTCCACATCATAAACGGCTTCGTTGGTGGCCAGGACTGCCGTACCAAGAGGCGAGAAGGCGATGCCGACAAGATTGTTGCCCGCCAGCACAAGGCTGGCTTCGCCTTGGGCTGTGACGCGGACGATACCGCGGCGGCCGTGGAGGCAGGCGGCCACGAAGATGCTGCCGTCGCGCGCAAGTGCCAGTCCCTGGGGACGGCCCAGGCCGCGATGCCATGCGCGAGTGTCTCCGTTGGGATCGATGGACCAGATGACGTCGTTGGACGAGAGTGTAGGACCGGTGACGAAGAGTACCCCTGCGCGGTTCACCGCCAGGTGATACGCCGACACACTCGGCTCCAGCGTCGCATGGACGAAGATTTTGCGGTCAGTGTTGATTTTGAAGATGGTTCCGCTGCGGTCGCCCACGAAAAGATTGCCCTGGCGATCGAAGACAGCGCCCGTGGCGACCCCCATGCCTTCGGCATAGACGGTGTATTCACCGGCGGCATCCACGCGGTAGACCGTGCCCTCGGCGCGCGAAGTGACAAACAGGTCACCGTCGCCGTTGAAGGTGAGCCCGGTGGCGTTGAGGATCCCGGTGACGAACGGTGTGCCGCGTCCGTCGGGGCTGACGCGGACCACCGAAACCGGCGTCGCCTTTCCCCGCTGGCCGGAGATGGTGGCGTAAATCATGCCGGAACGGCTCACGGCGGGGCTGGTGACGGGGTGAAGGCCGGCGGTGAGTTCGCGGGCCACCCGCAACGGCAATGTGTTGCTGGCGCCATGGGGTGTGCGTACTTCAATCAGGCCGGTCGACGCCAGTTCAGGCACGCGGAAGACCAGGCGCCCGGGACGGCTCATCAGCACGTGGGCCGCGGATCCGTCGACCAGAACCGCCGGAGGGCCGTAGGCGTTGGGGCCGAGATGGCCGCCCGTCAATTCAACTTCGCCCAGCGGCAGGGCGGCGGCGGGCATTACGTCGTCGATGCGGGGTTCGGGAAAGGCTTCGGCGGGTTGGGTGCGGGAGCGGGGCATAGCGGGCTAGATCCAAAGCCGCAACAAGGCTGCGACACCCCAAGCATACAACCCGGCGGCGACGTCGTCGAAGACGATGCCCCAGCCGGCCGGCAGGCGCTCCAACTGGCGTGCGGGAAATGGCTTGGTGATGTCGAATAACCGGAAGAGGGCGAGAGCGATGAGCGGATGGTACCAATCGATTGGACAGCCAAGCAGGGCGATCCACTGGCCGGCCACCTCGTCGATGACCACGAAGCCCGGGTCGTGCCGGCCGCTCTCGCAAGCGGCAATGGTGGCGGCAGGAACGCCAATCGCGATGGAAATCACAATGCCGCCGAGAAGAACAAGAAGCAGAGTTGTGGGCGGAGGATGGAAAGCCCAGGCACAGGCAGCCCATAGAAGCACAGCGGCCACCGATCCCCATGTGCCCGGGCCAGGTCTGCCCAGACCGGCGCCGAAGAAAGTGGCAACGGTCCAGGCCCACAAAGTCTTGCGGCCGGAAGCGGGCGGCGCAGAGGACTCGGCCCCACGGGGCTCGATCGCGGCTTTATTCATCCCCCGACCCTTTGTTTTGCCCTCCGGTCAGCTCGCCGAGGTCTTCAAGCACCTCGGGATCGAGCACGGGAGAGCTGATCTTGTAAATCCCCATGGCCCACTTGCCGAGGTCGATCTTGCGGCAGCGATCCGAGCAGAAGGGAAAGTCTTCGTCATTGGGTTGAACAATCATGCCGCACGTGGGGCAATGGAGAAGCTTGGCGGATTTTTTCTTTGCGGGAGCCATGTTCCTATGTCTTATTATCGCGCGGTGTGGCAGGCTGGCGCACCGCGACCAAAATGCCGCTAGCCCACGTCAGCAAAGCGACGACAAAACGGTGATCATTGGTCAGCCGGTCCAGGAGCACGGGCACCTTTTCGGCGTGGCCTTCGGGCCAGTTCGGCTGCGGTAGCATGTCGTCGATGATGTAGAAGCCACCCGATTTGACCACCGCGAGGGCGTCGTCGAGTGCTTCGTACTTTCCCGGCATGGCGTCGGCGAACACGAGGTCGAAGCTTTCCGGAGGCTGTCGGCGGAGGAATGCCGCGCCGTCTTCAGCGATCAGCGTGAGGCGCCCATCGGTGCCCAGAAATTCGCGGGCCACCGCCTGGACCTGCGCATCGGTGTCTACGCTTATCAGGGTTGAGCCTGCATCCATTCCGGAGAGCAGCCAGGCTGTGGCAATGCCCGTTCCGGTACCCAACTCGAGAAGACGACCGGACGGCTTCGACGCGGCGAGCGTACGCAAAAGAGCACCGGTGCGCGGTTCGGAGGCCATGTTGAAGTTGAGGGCCTGCGTGCATTCGAGGATCTGGCGGAGTGCCGGCGGCTGTTGAATGTAGCGGAAGTCGTCCATGGCAGGACAAGTGTACAAGGGACGGTGTCGCTACTTGAGGTGCTGCACTAAGTCGTTGAGTTGGTGGAGCAGTGAGTGCCAGTCGGCTGAGATCGCCTGTTCCCCGAGTTTGCCGGCTGCTTTCGTGACCGCCTCGGTCGCCATCTTCTGCACGAATTTGAGGCTGCGCGACAGGATCGTCGGGCTGGGCTGCGGCTGTTCGAGTTCGGCTTTTGCGGATTGGACCTCGGCCTCAAGAAGACTTGCGTCGCGCTGGGAGAGGTCCAGGTCCTGGTGGTGCCGCATGATGTTTTCGAGAAGGGCGAGGATGGCGGTGTTGTCGTTGATCGTCTGGTGCAGTTCCACTCTAGCATTGCCGCTCGGAAATGCGGCGCCATAGACGGGCGCATTGAAAACATTCTGCGGTGTGGTCGCGGTCAGCATGGCTTTGATCAAGCGCTCCGAGACGAAGGATTCCAGATATTTCTTCTCGGTATCAAGGCGGAGGATTTCGTTGTCGCGCAGAGCCAGTTGTGCCTGGTACACCTGCAAGGCGTCGGACCGGATCTTCTCGACCGTCTCGGGATCGGAGTCGCCCACGCTGATGGGAATTTTTGCTCCGCCGGCTTCCCGCTCGTTGAGTGTGTTTTGCATTTCGATCATGCCATTAAGCCTCCCCTAACGTATGATCGCTCTCGTTCACATCTCCTTCAACGTGAACAATCGCCCGGGGATTTCACACGTCTTGGCTGGGCGCTTTCATCGCGGCCCTAACCGTCTCCGCTACTGAGCGTCTTCTACGGCGCTTTGAATAGGACTCGACACCCGCGACGCTGATTGCATCGCCTTCGCATTCAAGATGTTCGGCAATCTCCCTTGCCGTCATTCCTTGCCGCTTCAACAGAGCTATCCGTACCGCTTTCTCCGCTGAATACTTGCGTCCAGGCGTCGGCTTCGCAATCTCCATTAACGACTCTGGCCACGTACCATCTAGACCATAGGCCCGGATTAGTTCTAAATAGAGATATTTCGCCCCTGCATTCCATTCCCACCTGAAACCACGCCGGATTTCCATGAGTTTGTGGACCTTTTCCATTTCTTTGTGCATTTTTTCGGCCATTTCCAGTTCGCGCACAGTCATGGGCTTGAGCTTGTATGTCGGATCGACACATGCGAGGAGTAACTCAAGATTTCGGTAGCGGGGTTCCTTGCTGCTAGACATCGCTCCCTCAGCGGTTCCCTGCGATGGATTAGCCGCCAACCGGACAGGGTTTCCGGCTTATCGCCCGGCCAAGGCTAGGCGGCAAATAAAATGATAAAATAACTCCAAACTCATTGGAGGATTCTATGCGTTCCGTTGGCGCGGTTGCTCTGGGCCTCCTGCTTTCTCCGTTCGCTCTCTCCCAAACGCCGGATTCAAACCGCTCGGGGGTTTCGCCGACGGTCAATCCTCCCGCCCCTCAAGTGCAACCCCCCGCTGCGCAAGGCCAAGAGCCGCCGAGCTACGCAAACTACTCAATCATGCTGGTAGGCCCGCCGGGCGGTATCGCTGTTGTTCTTATGCACAATCCGAAGAATGAATTGGAATTTGTGGAAGTGAACAATACGCAAAAGGCGCTCTCGGCTGGCTATGTCCCCGTGCGCGCGGCCGAACTCGGCGAGTTTATCAGCTCCCTAAAAGAAGGAAATGCCCGGCTCGCCACCGAGAATACACGCTTACAACAGAGCGAACAGGCAAAACAGGTTGCTGCCGCACCAACCTCTTCCACACCACCCCAACCTGAACTTGAGGCTCAACAGAGCGCGCAAATCCAGGCAGAAAAGGCTGCTCGGCGCCAGCGGATGATTCAGAGTTGGTTAATGCTGCAGAACATGAACCGGCCGCAAACCCAGAACCTGAACGTAACCGTTTCAGACTGCACACGGCTTCCCGCCCTGTGCGCGGGGAAATAGGGCCGATTAATTAAGGCGCTTCAAGATCCATCGCGGAACTGCTCCAGATTCCGCCTCCCGCAACCGTGCCATTTGTCGAGAGTAGATCTGCAAGTGCATTACCTTAGGTTTGGAATATCTGGTCATCAAACGGCGGGAGCATAAGAAGCGTCACGCCTGCGAGCACCAACAAAATGCAAAGGGAAGGGAATCGACCTAAAGCGGCCCGCCAACCACTCGCGCCACTACGTCGTACTCATGCGCTTCGGTGATTTCGGCCTTGTAGAAACGGCCCTCCTCAAGCGTCTCCAGATCGCCGAAGTCGTTGATGTAGACCTTGCCGTCGATCTCGGGCGCATGGAATTCGGTGCGGCCTTCCCAGAGCATGGCCGTTTCCTCGCTCTCGCCTTCGGCCAGGATCACCAATTCGCGGCCGATCCACTGCTGCTTGGCGCGTTTCGAGATTGATTGCTGCAGCTTCATGAGGCGGCGCTTGCGGGCCTCGATGGTGCGCTTGGGAATCTTCGCATCGAGCGTATGTGCGCCTGAGCCCTCTTCATCGGAGTAGCTGAACACGCCGAGCCAGTCGAATTTCCCCTCGCTGACAAACTCCTCCAAAATCTCAACGTCACGAAGTGACTCGCCGGGGAAGCCGACGATGAAGGAGGTGCGCAGGGCGATTCCAGGAACCGCGGCCCGGACCTTGTCCAGAGTCTTGAGAAAAATATCCGCACCCGCGCCGCGCTTCATCCGCTTGAGAACATCGGGTGAGGCGTGCTGCAGCGGCACATCGAGGTATTTGCAGATGTTGTCGTGCTTGGCAATGGTTTCAAGCAGGCGCCCGGTGATGCGGTTGGGGTACGCGTAAAGAAAGCGCAGCCAGCGCAGTCCCTCGATCGCGGCCAGGCGGTCGAGCAGTTGCGCCAGTCCGTCCTTCAAGCCCAAATCTTCGCCGTAGCAGGTGGTGTCCTGGCCGATCAGCGTGATTTCCCGTACGCCGCGGGCCACGAGCTGTTCTGCCTCCGCAACTACCGACTCGAAATCGGCGCGAGCGGAATTTTCCGCGCAGGTTGGGGATGATGCAGAAGGTGCAGGGATGGTCGCACCCCTCGGCGATCTTGATGTAAGCCGATGTTTGCCCGGTTGAGAGCAGGCGCGGCGTCGTCTCGTCGTAGAGATACGTCGGCAGCAGATGCGCGGCGCCCTGCCAGTCGTCGCGGCGGAAGCGGCCTTGCTGCTCGCGGAGGTGCCCTTCGGGTCTTGACGCCGTTGACTCGCTCTTGTGGGAGCCGGAGAGCGACTCCTGGCCCGCTCGTATGTCGCCGTGGCCGTTGCCGCCAAGAATGTTGAACAGGGACGGCGGTGCCACCGGTACCGGCGCGATGCCCGCCGCCTCGAGAATCGACTCCAGCTCCCCGGTACCGACGACTGCGTCGACTTCGGGGATGTTCTTGCGGATTTCGTCGCGGTAGCGCTCCACCAGGCAGCCCGCGACGATCAGCTTGGTTGCGCGGCCTTCGGTCTTGTGACGCGCCATTTCGAGAATGGTGTCGACCGACTCCTGCTTCGCGGTATCGATAAAGCTGCACGTATTGACGACAAGGATGTCGGCGTCTTCAGGCCGCGCAGTCAGGCGCGCGCCGGCCCGGTCCAGCAGGCCCATCATGACCTCTGAATCGACGAGGTTTTTGGGGCAGCCTAACGAAATAAAGCCCACGGTGGGCGCCGTGGGAGGGGAATCTTGGCTCACTTGTCTATTTTAGCTGGAAGTTGACTCAAGAAGAAGGGCGGCAAGGACCAAGGAGGGGTAAAGCCCGTTAACCGGCCTAGCTAATCACACCTGAATGTGGTGCCAGTCACAGACAGTTTGATCGACCAGCGCTTCAATAGCCGGCGCAGTACCGCACTCTCGCACTCGCGAACCAAACTATCCCACACTCAGCATTCGCGATCGTCGACCCGCTTCGACAACTCGCTGATTTGAAACACAGGAAAGGAGTCTCGCATGTCCCCCATCGTCACAAAACCTGAATTTCGGGCTCCGTCGGACATTCTGGAAAAGGAAGTTGAGCGGCTGAACGTTCCGCTGCCGAAGGCGCCGCTGGCCGTCGTGGCCACGCCCCTCCTTGGCACCTGGGTCAACTGCAATCATCAGACACCGGGCCTGGTGCGGTTGATGATTTCCGCCATCGGCAACGGGGTGATGGTGCACGGCTTTGGCGCCTGCACGCCCACTCCCTGCGACTGGGGTGCTGTCCCCGGCCATATCTATGCTGACAATGTGACGGCCACGCCGGCGGTAGCCTTCTCGGCGATCTACACCTTCGCCTTCAAGCAGACCACGATTGTGGGACGCCTGCTGAATGGCGCTCTCATCGTCGAGACCTTCGACCACTTCACCGACAACAGCGGCCGGGCAGACTACTATTCGCTCAATTTCCTGACCCAATAAGTTTTGTCGCTTGCCTCACGTTAGCGACCTTGTGGGCATCCGCTCGACGGGAGCGGATGCCCACAATTCCCCGCCTGTCCCTAAGCCCGATCGAGATTCTTGAAGATCTCGCGGATGTTTTCGTTGACATTCTCCTGCAATGGAGGTGTATCCGCATCGCTGAAGCGCGGATGCCCGTCGGCCTGGACTCGAGCCAGGAACTCTGCGTACTGATTCGATTGCAGCGATCGCAGCGAGGCCACGGTGAAGCGCGCCTGCATCTGCGCGACGGTCAGGCCGGCCTTCTTGCCTTCCTCCACCTTTCCGGTCAGCTCTTCGATGTAGTTGCGCTGGTTGGTCATCACCATGCGATCCTCCTGCATGGGTCCATGGCCGCCGAGAACATATTTGAAGTCGGCGCGCATGAGCTTGTCGATCGTCCCCGGCCAGGCGTGGGGAAACCCGTCGCGCACGAAGGGAAGCCAGCAGTGGCTGGCATCTCCCGTGGCCACCGCCCGCTGCTGCGGACAAAACACGAACACATCGCCCGCGGTATGCGCGTGGCCGAGAAACTCAAGGTGCAGATCGAATGCCGGATCGCGGAGCAGATACGAATCGTCGAACGTAATGGTCGGCAGTTCGAGCGGGAAGTCTTTGAGTTCGGCCTGGTACGCCTGAAGCTGCCGAATCTGTTCCGCGCAAAAGGCCTTTTCGGCGGCCGAAGTGGA
The DNA here is from genome assembly GCA_963812485.1 of uncultured Acidobacteriota bacterium. Taxonomy (GTDB): domain Bacteria; phylum Acidobacteriota; class Terriglobia; order Terriglobales; family Acidobacteriaceae; genus Telmatobacter. Next base: position 136,754 of record CAWEVD010000006.1, on the reverse strand, counting down.
ATGCGCCGCCCGCTGCTGCATTTTGTCGATCTGCGGCGGGACTAGGTCGAGTGACTCCTTCATGCGAGCGATCCCAAGCTCCGACATGAGCTGCTTTGTGGCGTTGGTGGCAATGAAGTCAACCTTCCCGCCCGTCTTGGTATAGGCCTGATCGCCCTGGGTATGATCCCAATGGAAGTGGGTGTTGACCACATAGCGCACCGGCTTGTCGGTCAGTTCGCGCTTGATCTGCGCCACCAGCGCCGCGGCCGCCGAAGGCTTGGAATGAGCGTCGACGACCACCACATCTTTCGATCGCACGAAGACGGCGCCATTGCAGTTGATCATGGCCTGGGGCCGAGGTTTGGCAAAGTACACGCCGTCGGCGGCCTTCTCCAGATCGAACAGCTTGTCGTCCGCCGGTGTGGCTGTGGCGCGCGCCCATGCCGCGCGATGCCAGGCCAGTTCGACAACGGATGCGCCCGCCAGCGCCCCTCCCATGAGAAGGCGCAGGAAATCGCGGCGGGAGGAATGGTGCGTGTCTACGTGATTGTGCGAATGGGTATGTCCGTGATGTCGCGTTTATGGTCATATGCTCTCCAGGTCTCACTTCGGCGGGAAGAATTCCTGCGGCCGCCATACAGCCTGGCGCTGTCAAAGATGGCGCCGTTCTTGAATACCATCCGGCATCGGCGAATGTCGCTGATATTGGTGCCCGGATCGCCTTCCACCAGCACCAGGTCCGCAAGCTTGCCTGGTTCGATGGACCCCAGTTGATCCTGCTGTTTGAGGACCGTCGCTGCCGCCAACGTTGCAATTTGAAGCGCCTTCAGCGGCGGGATTCCCGCCTCGACTTCCAGCTCCAATTCGCGGTGGAGCATGATGCCGGCGGTGCCATCGGTGCCGGCCAGGATCGGCACTCCCGCGTCGTAAAGGCGCTTGGTCATTTTCAGCATCGCCGCATACGAATCGCGATAGGTCTGATCGTTGGCAGGAGTCACGGCAAGACCGCCCGTAAACGCGCCTCGCTGGATTTGCGCGGGGAGCCGGTCGAGAATCTCCGCATGTCGGGCGATACTTGTTTGGGGCGCCCCAGGAACATGCCTTCGAATGCGCCCAGCGTCACATCCACGGTCGTGTGGTGCTGGAGAAGCAATGCGATGAAGTCGTTCACGGGCTTCGACTGAAGGTCCAGTCCCGCGGCATATTGGCCGACCGACGTAAATCGTTCCGGCGTGCGGGTGTCCTTGACCTTGTCGGCAAAGAAGTTGAGGAAGATGAAGTTGATGTGTTGAATTTCGTCAGCTCCCTCGGTGACAAATTGTGAAGCCGTGATGCCGTTGGGCACATGCCCGCTCACCCGGAGACCGCGCTGGTGCGACACCTGGATGATGCCCGGGAGCAAGGCCGGATTCAGCGAGCTGTAGACCTTGGTCTGGATATATCCCAGGTCGGCATAACGATTGACAGCCGCGTTGGCCTCCTCCTGCGTGGTGACGAAAATGCCGGTGGGGGCCTGCATGGGATCACGGCCGTCGATCAATCCCGCCTTTGAAACGCGCGGGCCGATGGCGGTTCCGTCCGCCCATTGCTGCTGCATCAGTGCCAGGTCCTTGATGTCGTTGCCCATGTCGCGGACGGAGGTGACTCCGCTGGCGATGTGCATGATTCCATCGGAGGGGTTCGCGTGGACGTGCATGTCATACAGGCCGGGCAGGAGCGTTTTGCCGCGGCCATCCATGTGCTCAGCGTTCTGCGGCACGGGCACTGAATCGGCGGGCCCCACCGCGCCCACCCGATCGCCGTTCACGACGACTGTCTGATCATCCCGCATGGTGGCGTGGACCGAATCGAACAAGCGGACGTGTTCGATGGCGACGGGCCGGCTCAGGCGCCGGGTCAGATCGAGCGCGAGGCGCTTATACCGGTCCGAATCGGATTTCACGGAGAGGTCATATAGCTGGGTATTGGTGCCCTCCCAGCCCTCACGCAGGATCGCAAACCATGTGCCCGGCTCGGCGAAGAACTGCAATTGGTCGTCGAGCCACACTGTGGAGGGCGTATAGGAAAGTCCTGAGATCGCGTACTCGGTTACATGCATGGATTGGCCGTGATCCTGAACCGTAGTAGCGGTCAGTTTCTCGATATGCGATTCACCGGACGGGAACAGCTTGACGCCGGCCGCGCCAGCCTGGATGAGCGTCTTTGCAAGGAGCGCAAGCTCGGAGGGCGGCGAGTTGATGCCGATATAAAAGTTTCCCGCGGGCGCGTGACCCTCTTCCGAAGTGCTCTTCCATTCAGCCTGTCCTCGCTCCGCACTGAAATGCTCGTCGACCGGCGCCTTGTAATAGTCGACGCCCGTGATGTCGGTGCGCAGCGGCATGCCATCCTTTGCGAGAATGTAATGCGCTTCGATCTTCGGCCCACGGCCCCGATCGTTAAACGCAAAGGTGCTGGTGAGTTTCCCGTTCGCGCTGAAGGTATCCACTTCGATTCCGCACTTCTGGCCGGCGGAATAGATTGAGTAGCGCAAGGTTCGGGAGCGACTGTCTTGCTGATCGAGGGCCGAAAGGGGGGCCGCAAGGCACAGAGCGAGGAGGAGAAGGGCGGGCGCGCGCATGCGCCAAAGGCTAACACGAGTCTTGCGAGCCGCCTCGACATAATTTCGAATCCGGACGATGCAATGAGCCGGCAGTCTGTTCAGTTTGCCGACCGGCTCAAGATGCCCGGTTGCCTCTCTGGGGGTGTTAAAATCAAGTGTGCCGGGTCCTACGCGACGTAATCCCGCCAACCCCGCCAGGTCCGGAAGGAAGCAACGGTAACGGGCTAGTATGGGCGCAGTAGGTCACCCGGTACTTTGAGGGCGCCGAAGGCGCCTTTATTATTGCCCGAGCACAGCTTTTATTTGTTCGTTGCGGCTGAATTGAAGTTTCACGATTGATGTCGAGCGCGAGTCTCCGTCGCAGGGTTCGCGCACCCAGGAGAATGCCTTGACTCTCACCGTTCGTCCCGTGGTGGGCCGGCGCGCAAAGATTACAGCGCTCGGCACCTACGTCCCCCCTCAAGTACTGACCAACCAGGATCTGGAAAAAATGGTGGACACGAACGACCAGTGGATCCTGGAACGCACCGGCATTCGCGAACGGCACGTGCTGGCCAAGGGACTCGGCACCAGCGACATGTGCGTGGAGGCGGCCAAAAAGTGCCTGGCGGCGCGCGGCATCGCGCCCAGCGAAGTTGAAGTCATCATCGTCGGAACCGTCACCCCGGATATGATGTTTCCCTCCACAGCCTGCCTGGTGCAGGACAAGATCGGCGCCAAGGGAGCGTGGGGATTTGATGTTTCGGCCGGCTGCTCGGGGTTTGTCTTTGCGCTGCAGGCGGGCGTGAAACTGGTGGAGAGCGGCGCCCAGGCAAAAGTGCTGGTGTGCGGCGCTGATGCCAATACACGCATGACCGACTACACCGATCGCGCCACCTGCGTTCTGTTTGGCGATGGGGCGGGCGCTGTGCTGCTGGAGCCGGCTGAAGAAGGCGAGATCGGCATGATCGACTTCGTGCACGAGATCGATGGCTCCGGAGGCGTGGCGCTGAACCTGAAGGGCGGCGGTAGCCTCAATCCTTCGTCCCACGAAACCGTCGACAAGAAGATGCATTACATCTACCAGGATGGACAGGCGGTATATAAGTTCGCCGTACGCAAGATGGCTGAAGCCACGACGAAGCTGCTGGAGCGCAATGGCGTGACCGGCGCCGACCTCGGCTGCTTCATCCCGCACCAGGCCAACAAGCGCATCATCACTTCGACCTCAGACCGGCTCGGCATGGACCCGGAGCGCGTCATCATCAATATCGATAAGTACGGCAACACGTCCGCCGGGACCATTCCCCTGGCCATGGAGACCGCCATCGAGCAGGGCAAGCTCAAAAAGGGCGATCTGGTGCTGCTGGCCGCGGTGGGCGCCGGTTTCACCGTGGGCACGGCGTTGCTGCGCTGGGAAATCTGAAAGCAGCTATTGGCGGTCAGCTCTTAGCTTCCCGGCGACAGTATTGTTGTCATCCTGAGGTGAGGTCTTTGTAGCGACCTGAGCCGAAGGATCTGCAGTTCCGGCCGCTTCCATTTGGGAAACCCAACCGTGCTCCCTAGGTCATCTCTGCCGGCGCCGTCACCGTCGCCCACCGCTCCGCGATTCTGTCTCCCTCGAAACGCCATTCCACAAAGCCGTGAAACTCGATCCGCCGGCCGGTTGTGGCGTTGGTGCCTTCCCATCGGTTGCGGCAAACCACCCTGTCGCCTTCCGCAATCATCTCTTCGATGGTGATGTGCAGATCGGGGAACACCCGGTACATTCCGCGCATCATCGCCTCATCGGCCGCCGCCCCGGTGGGCTTGCCGCCCGGCCCGTCGTGGTCAAGAAAGTCCGCGGTCATGTTGTCGTGAATCACTTCGGCTCTTTGATTGTTGACGAAATCCTCGAAATGCTTCCGCACCCGCGCCTTCATTTCGGTTGTGGAGAGAGAGGTCGCCATGCATGCCTCCGTTGCGGGGATTATATGCGAGGCAAATTGGCGTAAATAAGAAAGCGAGCCGGCAAATTTGATCCGACAAACGGAGTTCACACCGCCATCGCGTTCATTGAAAAATCGTAGGCGGGCAGGATGCCGAGTTCGGCCGCCTTGCGGAAGAAGCAACGCATGCCTTCCACGCACTCCTCATCGAGAATGTAATGAATGTTGGAAGTGAAGTATGTATGGATGACGTCCTCCGGAAGTGGGAGGCGTGCCGCCCATTCGGCCGCCAGGGCATCGATGTTCTGCAGGCCGTGGTCGCGGGAGCGAATTAGGTCCTCAGCAACTCTCTCGTCCAAAACCCCGCCGCACGCAGTGCTGCCCCAGACGGCGGAGACGAAGGGAAGGCCGGTAACGCCGCGCCATTCTTCGGCCAGATCGTGATAGACAAGTTCGTCGCCGGTTCGTTCTTCGCGGTTGGCGCGCTCTTCAAGGGCCATCAGCGCGGGGTCACCAATCACAATGGCGCCTTCGGCCCGATCGAGCATGGTGTCGAGATCTCCGGGCATGGGCACGAACTCGACCGATGGATTGCCCCAATGATGAAAAAGAATGCGGGCATGCGCGATGGTGGTGCGGCTGGCCGTGTCGGCAGCTACCGTGCGCAGCGTGGCCAGGGGCTGGTTTGCGCGGCGGACCAGCAGCAGGGAACGCACGCGGCCCTTCGACGCGATGGTGCAACCCGGAAGGACGCGCAATCCAGGCGTGACGGCGAGCGAAGCGACCGGAACCAGCCCGATGTCGGCAGTCCCGACCGCCAGTCGATCGGCGCATTCCGAGGGAACCATGTAGTCAACGTCGTATCGCGAAGCCAATTGGTTGTTGAGCGGCGGGTGCTCGAAATCCCACATCAGGGGCGCCGGATTGAGGAAGCGAATTGCTGCAATGCGCAGACGCTGCGGATCGGATGCAGGCACATCTTGAGTGTAAATTGCCGCGCGGCAGTCGGATTGATTCTGCGTTGCTGCCAAGCGACGCCCGGTGCTCGAGGGACGTGCTCTCTGTGACAGGGCCGCTTGACTTTCATCGTGGGCCGGGGTAACTTGAGCGCAATTACCAATGAAAGGTGACCTTTTCTCTTGAAGCTGAGGCAACGTCCGTTTTTGGCCCTTGAGAGACCCGGCAAGTCAAGATGATTTCAACCCAGGCCACCGAGCCCCAAAGGGCTTCGCACATCGACGAGGACCTGCTGGCATGGCTGGCGATGGTAATGTCGCCCGGGCTCGGTCCGAAGCGCATTCTCGATGCACGGAAGGAGTTGCGGTCGCCGAGTCAACTGTTCGAGCTCTCGCTCACGGACCTGGAGGGACTCCGATTTCCCGCCGAGACAGCTCACTTCATTTTCGATGGCAAGGCGCGCCGGGCCGCGGAGGAGGAATGGGCCCGGGTGTCGGCGCAGGGCGCCACCGTGCTCAGCTACGATTGTCCCGCGTATCCCGAACGGCTCAAAGAGATTTACGACCCGCCGCCGGTGCTGTGGGTGCGCGGCGATGCGAGTCTGCTGGCGCGGCCGTCGATTGCCATCGTAGGCACGCGCCATCCTTCTCCGTATGGATCCGGCGTGGCCGAGATGCTGGCGCGCGATCTGGCCGTGCGGCGCCTGCTTATCGTCAGCGGAATGGCGCGGGGCATCGATACCTGCGCGCACAAGGGAGCGCTCGCGGCGCGCATGCCTACCGTAGCGGTGTGGGGAACCGGCATTGACGTTGTGTATCCCAAAGAAAACAAGAAACTCGCCGAGGACATTCTTGCCGCCGGCGGCGCCATCGTGAGCGAGGTACCCGTCGGGAACATTCCCGGCTCCGCAAAACTTTCCCCGCCGCAACCGGATCCTGAGCGGATTGAGCGTCGCGGTATTGGTCGTGGAGGCGGCGGAGAACTCCGGCACCCGCGTGACCGCACGTTGCGCTGCGGAGCAGAATCGCGATCTGTTCGCCGTGCCCGGAAACGTGACCAACAAGAATTCGTGGACGCCTAACACGCTGATTAAACAAGGGGCCAAGCTGGTGGCCACCTGGGAAGACGTGTGGGAAGACCTGCCCTCGCAGGTGAGGCTGGAATTGGAGGCCGAAGCGGGTCGTGAATCCAAACCCGAGGCTGCGGCATCTCTTTTGCCGGACCAGGGTTTGAGGCCCGAAGAGGCGATGGTCCTGGAAGTTTTGCGCTCGGACGAGTCTTTACAGATCGACGAAATCCTCGAATTGCTCGAGGCTCAATTAACGTCGTCAGAGGTATTTACAGCCCTTTTTGAATTGGAAATGGCGGGACGCATTCGGCAGTTGCCGGGCAAGAATTATGTTCGGACACTGTGACCCGGTCCGTGCCATGATCTCAGCCAAATATTGGTTCTGCGCGATTTTTTTTGGTATCCGCGAAGTCGTTTGCGCGTACAGTGTTGAGAACGCCTTCGCTCGAGGATGCCGGCCGCGCCACTGGAAACGGAGCGGTCCGTCGTGATACTTTCCAATCTTCGCGACCATTTTTAGCTGCGGGACTTCGGAGAACGTAAAAATAATTTCCGAGCGGTCGTCACAAATCGAGAGTCAAGGACAGTACGGAACACCGCGGTTCCGAGTCCAATAGCCCCAGGCGGGGTTAGTACGAGTAATAAGGATGGCAATGAGCAAATCACTGGTGATCGTCGAATCGCCGGCCAAGGCGAAGACGATTGAAAAATATCTTGGCAAGGGCTTCGAGGTGCTCGCTTCAGTCGGGCACATCATGGACCTGCCCAAAAACGAAATTGGCGTGGAACTCGAGAAGCGCACGTTTGAGCCGACCCTGATCGTGTCTCCGGGCAAAGAGAAAGTTGTCGGGCAACTGAAGAAAGCGGCCGCCAAGGCGGACGAGATCTTTCTCGCGCCTGACCCGGATCGCGAAGGCGAAGCGATCGCATATCATCTTGCTCTTCAACTGGGAACCTCGGCCAAGGAAAAGAAAAAAATTCGCCGCGTCACGTTCAACGAGATTACGAAGAAGGCCGTGCAGGATGCATTTGCGCACGCCCGCGATCTCGATCAGAACCTCGTCGACGCGCAGCAGACCCGCCGTGTGCTCGACCGGCTGGTGGGCTACCAGATTTCTCCGCTGTTGTGGGACAAGGTGCGGCGCGGTCTGTCGGCCGGCCGCGTGCAGACGGTGGCCGTGCGCCTGATCGTGGAACGCGAGCGCGAGATCGGCGCATTCGAGCCCGTGGAGTACTGGACTCTCGACGCGGAGTTGCATCCCGAGAAGCGGGCGAATGACAGTTTCAAATCGCGATTCGTCGGAATCGATGGCGAACCGGCACGCGTATCGAATGGCAAGGACAAGGAAGGCAAAGATCAGTTCATTGCCAACGCCTTGCCCGATAAGAAGACGATGGACGAAGTGCTGGCGGCCCTCAAGGATGCCCGGTGGTCGCTGGTGTCTGTGCAGTCGCGCGAACAGCAGCGCAGACCCTATGCGCCGTTCATCACCAGCCAGTTGCAGCGCGATGCGGCCAGCAAGCTGGGATTCAACGTACGCCGCACCATGGGTGTGGCGCAGCGCCTTTATGAAGGCGTCGATCTCGGCCCGGACGGATCGACCGGCCTCATCACCTACATGCGTACCGATTCGCCGCGTGTCGCGCCCGAAGCCATCGCCGGGGCGCGCGAGTGGATCGGAAAGCAGTTGGGCAAGCAGTATCTGCCCGAGACACCCAACCAGTACAAGGGCAAGAAGGACGCGCAGGACGCGCACGAAGCCATTCGCCCCACCGATGCTTCGCGCACGCCGGAATCGATTGCGAAATACGTCAGCGATGAACAGCTCAAGCTCTACCGCCTGATCTGGCAGCGCTTTGTGGCCTCGCAGATGACGCCCGCCGTGTTCGATGTGACCACGGCAAAGATCGCGGCGGTCTCGCGAACCTCGGGCAAGACCTACGACTTTCGCACCACCGGCTCGGTGGTTCGCTTCGACGGATTTCTGAAGCTGTATGAAATCGCGGAAGACAAGAACAGCGACGATGAGGACGAGTCGAAGAACAAGCTGCCCAACCTGGATGGCGTAAGCACGCTGGAACTCGAGAAGCTCGACGATGAGCAGCATTTCACCACGCCGCCTCCGCGCTACAACGAAGCTTCGCTGGTGAAGGTGCTTGAAGAGCGCGGCATCGGCCGGCCTTCGACCTATGCTTCGATCATCAACACCATTCAGGATCGCGAGTACGTAACCAAAATCACCGGGCGATTCTATCCCACCGAGATCGGGATGGTGGTGTGCGACCTGCTGGTGAAGAATTTTCCTTACATCTTCGACACCACGTACACGGCCCGTCTTGAAGAAGAACTGGACGACATCGAAGAAGGCAAGGAGAAGTGGACCGATCTTCTCAACGGCTTCTACGACCACTTCGAAGAAGAGTTGGTCGTGGCCGACAAGAACATGGAAGACATCAAGCGCATGGAAATTCGCACCGATGAAAAGTGCGATCTGTGCGGCTCGCCGCTGCTGCTGAAGTGGGGCAAGTTCGGCAGCTTCTATGCATGTTCGGCGTACAACAAGAAGGATCCCAACAGCTGCACCTTCACCAAGGAGAACACGGCCAACAAGCCCGACCTGAACACGCCGGAAGCGCAGGAAGCGGGCGAGCAGGAAGAGTATTGCGAGAACTGCGGCAAGGTGATGGTGCTGCGGCGCGGGCCGTTCGGCATGTTCATGTCATGTCCCGATTACAACGCCGATCCGCCGTGCAAGACATTCCGCAAACTGAGCCAGAAGCAGCAGCAGAAGCAGTCGGCGCCCCAGCCTACCGGCGAAGACTGCCCGCAATGCGGCAAGCCGCTGGTTCTGCGCCAGGGCGCCTATGGCGAGTTCGTCTCCTGCTCCGGATATCCCAAGTGCAAGTACGTCAAGCAGAACCTCATTGAAGGGATGAAGTGCCCCAAGTGCGGCACCGGCGACCTGGCCGAACGCAAGGCGCGCCGGGGCAACATCTTCTGGGGTTGCACCAACTATCCCAAGTGCGACTTCACGTCGAACTACAAGCCCGTAGCGAAAAAGTGCCCGGAGTGCGGCAGTCCCTACCTGCTCGAAAAGACGCTGAGCACCGGGATCTTCCTCGAATGCCCGAACAAGAAAAAGAGCACCGAGGAAGAAGCGGCCGCACCCAAGAAGCGCGCCAAAAAAGGCGCCGAGCCGGAGCCCCAGAGCGCCGTGGTGTGCCACTACTCGAAGAAGATCGGCGACCCGCCGCCCCCGCCCACGGCTGAGACGCACGGACCCGTGCTGGAGAAGGAAAAGGGCAAGCGCGAATTGCAGCCGGCGTGAGGCCGCGCCGCCTATTCCGAAGATCCGGCGGCGCGTTGCGAATTGAACGGAATCAGCTTACGCCCCAAACGTGCTGATTCCCCAGGCTATTGATCAGCGCCGTCCGGACGTCGGCATCGCCGTTGACGTGCATCTCGAGCAGCGGCGCCAGCCTGACTGGCCGGAACCTCATCCCACGCGCGTTCCTGATCACATTCGCCCATTTCGTCCTTATGTGGCCGGATCGAGTAAGATCGCAGCGGAGACCCAAACATGGAAAGAATGCAAATGGAACGGATGCTGGCCACCCCGGCTGACGCGGAAATCATTCTCAAGCTGTACGACTTGCGGCGCGAGACGGTGATGCGTCAGGCACGGGCCTGGGTCATTGGCGAGTTCTGGCCGGAAACGGCTGACGATTATTTCGCGATGGTTGCGAATTCCGCAGATCCCCATAACCCCTTTCTGAGGCAGGTGATTACCTACTGGGAGATGGCGGCAGCCATGGTGCTGCATGGCGCGGTTTCCGCAGAGCTGTTTGTGGACTGCAACGCCGAGGGCTTCTTCCTCCTGGCCAAGTTTGCGCCGATTCTCGACGACATCCGCCAGCGAAACCCCATGTTCCTGAACAAGACCTCGGAACTGGTCAAAAGATTTACGGCGGCCGCGGCGCGATACGAAGCGGTCCAGAAGAACGTCGAAGCCATGCGGAGCCGCCGCCAGAAGGTCGCACCCGTTGAATACGCTTATGAGCAGAAGTCCTGAACCGTTGGTTCGGTTTGCCGGGTTTCGACTCCGTAGAGCATCATTGAAGGTGCATGAAATTCTTCAATAACCCCAAGGAGGTTCAAGTGAAACGTATCGTCGCTTTGTTCGTGGTTGTTTTCGCTTTTGCTGCTGTCACCGTCCGCGCGGCCGATTCCTCCAAAATCAACGGCTGGATTTCCGACTCGATGTGCGGCGCCAAGCACGCCGGATCGGGCGCTGCCTGCGTCAAGAAGTGCGTCGATGGCGGCATGCAGCCGGTGTTTGTCGACGAAGAGAAAAAGGCGGTCTGGAAGATCGACAATCCCGACTCCGTCAAAGGCTTCTACGGAGATCATGTGACGGTTTCGGCCACCGCGGACGCCGAAAACAAGACCGTCCACATCGATTCAATCGTGGCTGCTAAGTAGATTCCTGCCGCGAGATTGGGTAGTTTCCCGCCTCGCCACAGCCGCCGAACTCTGGTAGTGTCATAAGGATTGTCCCGCGGCAGCCGCGATCTCGGCGCCGCGGGGCAACAATCAAGTTGTATTGGATTACCCCATGGCACGAGCACTCTGGAATGGCAAGGTCATTGCCGAAAGCGATGTCACGGAGACGGTGGAAGGAAACGTCTATTTTCCTGAAACGAGCCTCAAGCGCGAATATTTTCGTCCCAGCAGTACCACATCCACCTGTCCGTGGAAGGGGCAGGCCCGCTACCTGAGCCTGCTGATCGACGGGAACGAGAACCCCGACGCGGCCTGGTACTACCCCGACCCCAAGCCGGCCGCCCGCAAGATCAAGGGCTTTGTGGCCTTCTGGCGGGGTGTGGACGTCGAGAAATAGCCCCTGTTGACGCGCGGAGACCGAATGCGGGTTAGGTGTGACTCTGCTGGTTCCATGCCTGGCTGCGGTGATGGCCGCGTGCTCTCATCCCGCCGCTGCCCCCTCTCCGCATGGGGCCACGGCGCCCACGCTTACCGGCGATGCTGCTCATCCCGGCCACGACAGGCTGGGTCGATACCAGGTTGTACTTCGGTCTCGGTCCTGCCGATCACCCGGAACAGGGAATCAGCGAATCGCGCTGGCGCGAGTTTCTCGACCGCGAAGTAACGCCACGCTTCCCACACGGCCTGAGCGTAGCCGACGTCTACGGCCAGTGGCAGGGCAAGAGTCAGTCCGCCCCGGAGCGCCTGCGCTCCAAAGTCCTGATCATCGACTACCCTGACACGCCAGGAAAACCGCGACAAGGTCGATGCCATCCGCGCCGCGTGGAAGAGTATCACCGGCGATCAATCGGTATTGCGCGTCACGGAGCCCGCCGACGTGTCGTTCTGATCGGAAGCCCGGACTGAATCCGGCTCACGGTTGTCGCCTGTAGCAGTAGACGTGCTCCGTGATTTGTGGATTCGACCTCACCTCAATTGCTGTCCGATGCACCTCTTCCAACTGCGATGGCACCTTGTCTGCCAGCATGTCATTGGTCAGCGCGAATCCACCCGGTTTGAGCATTGCCGAAAGGTTGGCGCGCGCCAGTGATTGTTCGAATGCGCCGTAGTAGATGAATATGTTGGTTCCGATGATCAGGTCGAACTTCTGATCAGGATCGGTTACCGCCAGATGCTGAAACACGATGTTCATGTCGACCGGAGTGATTTGCCTGGCGATCTCCGGCCGGATGCTCACGGCGCGAATGTGAATTGCCTGCGCAAGGGCGAGAGGAACGGGCGCGGGCTTCACGGGCGATCCGATCTGCGTCCCCAGGATCTGCCAGTACTTATTAAAAGCCGTAAAGTACTCTTCGTTGAACGGGACCGCACTATTCCAGGGCAACTGGACGACGTACGGCTTGCCTGCGGCAGCGCTTTTCTGCGTTCGCGCCAGGTGAATATTGACGCTCGGGCTAATGTCGAACGTATAGAGTTGGAATGATTTCGGATCGGTCAGCCCCAGTCGAATCAGAGAATCCAGCACCGCGAAAGGTTGGATCGATTGGGGCGGGTAGAAGTCATTGCCGAACTCTTTATTTACGAAGTCCAGCCCCGGGCCAACAATCGCAATGCGGCGCACGCCGCCTGGTTTCAACAAGCCGGCCTTGACCATCTCGCCCAGGCTGCGATCGAGCGCATAGTCCGGCCAAAGGTTGGTATCCAGTGAGATTCCGCGCTCGGAGTAAAGCTGCGACTGTTCAGAAAGATCCGCTGTCTTGAGTTTCTCGCGAAACTGCGCAAACTCATCTCGCATGCGAGCCAGGTTATCGAGCAGATGCTGTTTGACCCGCGCCTGGTCCTGCGCAGTTTTGAACGAGTAGCCGCGCTGGGTAAGAAATGCGCGCATCTGCCGCATGCCTTCATTCGCGGTTGGAGAGGCAAGAGCACGAACCAGGTCATTGGCGCGGTTCTCCGCATAGGAATTGACCAGGCTGCTCTTTCCATAGCGGGCAAGATCCTCGCGGTCGATCTGATACTCCTTGGTATAAGTCACCCCAAAGCGCAGCAGGTTGGTAAGCGTGTCTTCTTCGCCAATCTCAAGTCTCTGACGGATGCTTGCATCCTGAGCCTGCAGCCAGGCCGACCATGCCTCTGCGCCGGGCGCGTTGCGCAGCTCCGCCGGAAGCGTATCGGAGAATTCTTTGAGGATCGGCTGTGTCGCCTCAAGCGACATGAATTCGACCTTGGGTGGTTGACCAATTGCCGGAGCGCACAAAATGAATCCAAAGATAAATAAGAAAGGAGACATTAGACATTTCTTTGTCATAGGGCTCTACGCTCGATTCCCATTTCGTTTATTGGTTCCGACCAATATACGTTCCGCAGCTGGTGCTTACAATCCTTCAATTCTCATTGCGGTTGTGGGACTGGGCTGCGATCGAGTGCGTACGAACTGGCGGTCGGACCCGCGCAATCAGAAACAACGCACGTAACTAAGTACGTCGGATTTCTGTCCGGGGGCAAGGTTGGGGAATTCAGTGTGTTCGCGCAGAATCTCTTCCAGTTGAAACCCGCACTTCTCCAGAACTCGGGCCGAGGCCCGATGGTCGATATGACAGACACCTTCGAGCCGCTTGACGCCGAGTTTGCCCGCCAGATCCACCATGGCCTGGAGTGATTCCGTCGCGTAGCCGCTGTCCCCAGGCGTTGCGGGCAAGGACATAGCCCGTGACGGCGCAGGTCAAAGACTTGAACGAAAGGCCAGTTCCGCCGAGCAGGGCATTGTCTTCGCGCGAGAACACGAGATACGAACCCGCCGGCCACTTTTCCCAGTCCTCATCGCTCCAAGCCAGAAAGGCATGCGTGTTGGCGAGGGTGCGGTGCGTGGGCCAGCTCAGATAGCGGGTAACCATCGGGTCGCTGGCGTAGCGATCGAAAATGGCGACGGCGTCCGCAAGTGTAGGCCGACGCAGTAAGAGGCGCGCGGTCTGCAGGCTTTCAGGTTCCATGGTGAACTATGGGAGCGGTTTGCCAATCTCCCAGTGATGACCGAAAGGGTCGACCACCCGGCCAACCCGCCATTGGTATGGCTGATCTTCCACCGGAGAAACTTCGATAGCGCCAGCGACCACAGCCGCGGCAAATGTCGCGTCGGGATCGTCGACGGTCAGGATCATCCGCGTGGTAGCGCCCCCCAGGGTTTCGGGGCTGAAGTTCTTGTGCTCCGGCGACTCATCAGCCACCCAGAAGTCGGACGCGCCGACCCCAAGCTGCGCAACCACTGCGCCATCGGGGCTCTCGATGCGAAAAATCTCGGTAGCGCCAAATGCCGCCTTGTAGAAGTCGATAGCCGCGGATCCGCGCCGCACCGAAAGCATCGGCGCCACGCTGGGCCGTGGACTCGTAGAGCCTTGGTCGGGTGACGCCATCGTCGTTCTCCGTTGTTCTTTTGAAATCGTAAGCTAACAGCTAAAAGCTGCCACGCTAGTACGCCTGGAACTGGTTCAGCGGCACCCGGACGCGGAAGCAGGTTGAGCCTGGCTCGGAACGGACGCTCAGGTGACCGCGATGTTTGCGGACAATTCGGGTCGCATTGTCGAGGCCGAGCCCAAGTCCATGTCCCGGCGGCTTGGTGGTGAAGAAGGGCTCAAAGACACGGTCCTGCAATTCAGGAGGAATGCCGCGTCCGTTGTCCCAGATCTCCACCAGCATCATGTCCGCCTCGAGCCGGCATACCAGCTTGAGCCGGCCCTTGTCCTGGCAACCCGCCATGGCTTCAAGAGCATTTTCGATGAGTGCGGTCCACACCTGGTTCAACTCCCCCCCGTAGGCGCTGATGGAGGGAAGGTCGGGCTGATAATCGCGCACCACTTTGACATGGTGCATGCGCGATTTCAGCATCTGCACCGTGGCGTCGAGGCCGGCCGGGACATCCACGTCCAGAATGGCCGCACGATCCATGTTGGAGTAGGTCTTGACCGCGCTGATCAGGTCGAAGATACGCGCCGTCGCATGGATGAGCGTGTCCACGGAGCGGGAAGAGCGAAGATAACGCGCGAAGTACTGCAAAGTGACGCAGGTCTCCTCGGCGCCGAGCATCGACCGCAAATTGTTCAGGTCGGTCACCGTGGCGCCTTGCTCATTCAGTTGCGCGGCAACGTCCCACGCAGTATCGCAGGGCAGAGCGATCAGCCAGGTCCGCAGCGCTTCCTCGTTGGCGATGAGGTTTGCCGCATCTTGGGCTTCAGACGGCTGCGGCAGATTGATCAGACGCTGTTCCCACTCTTCGATCTGTCGGATCTGCTCTTCAGTCAGGCAGAGATTCACCAGGCGGAAGCGGTTCTCGCGGTTGGCCCGCAACTCGCCCTCCAGGCTGGAGGCGGCGCGTTGAGCGGCCGAAGCCGGATTGTTGAATTCGTGAGCCAGGTTGCCGGCCAGCTTTCCCAGGGCAGTGAGCTTCTCAGCCTGCTGTTCAATGCGCGTGACTTCGCGCACCCGGTCGAGCAGCGTGGAGACCACCCGCTGAGCCATCGAGGGAATGGCCTCCAGCATTTCCGGAAACAGCGACTTGTGAATCAGCAGGGCCCAACCTGGCGAAACTGCGACGGCCTGTCCCCCGGCGGCCTTCATTCGCGAGAAGGGCAGCAGCCCGGTCATCTGGCCGGCGCGTCCGATGAAGAGTGAGATTGCCCCGCCGTGCTGCCGCTGCACGTGGAACTCTCCCTTGAGAATGAGAATCATGCGATCGGCGGGCGCGCCTTCCTCGAAAAGCACGTCGCCGGTCTGGGCGATGTATTCTTCGCCATGTTCCGCCAGCCACAGCCGGTCTTCAAACGACAGGCCCTGAAGTGGCGTGACCCGTTCAAGCGCCTCCGCGAGGATTTCAGGGGGCGTAGGACAAGCGGGCGGGGACAGGGAAGCGACAGGAGAGACCATCCATACCTCCGGGGCGCACTTTAAGGATAGCCGATCCAAACATCAGAATTTCCCTCGATGGAGCGGAGTGGAAACATGGGCATCGGCGCAGCGCGCTTATTAAGCCTTTTTTATCGTGTTAATTAGGTCGCTTGGGGAATTTGACTCTTGACCATTTTTTGACGAAAACTGAACGGCAATCCCATCACGGCGTGAATCCGATGATTCGAGTATGGCGGTCAGCCTCCGTTTGCGAAAGAAGTTTGCAGGGAATTGGCGCCCACGCGATGCGAAGCGGTGCGGTCGAACGGTGAATCGCCGCACTCCGCATTAAGTAGGCCGATTCGCCCGCAGGCTTCCGACACGGTTCCGAATGCGCTTACTCAGGCGCTGTGGCCTGAACACTGCATCACACCCAGGAACTTGTTCCACGGCCCTACCGCCTCGCGATACTGCTCGGCCATCACCCGCGAGATCTGGTGCAGATGGGTGAGATCGTGCGCAGCCCAGGTGGCAAGAAGCTGCGATAGAGTCACCGCGCCCAGGGCCGGATGCCGTCCCTTCAGTCCGAGGTCCCTCAGGTCCAGCCTCATTGCGCTCAGTTGCTGCAGGCTCTCCGCTCGCAACCGGGCAAATTCGTCCAGCAACTGTTCCAGCGTCTTTTCCCGGCTTTCGCGGAAGTTACCTTCGCGGTCGAAGGGCTTGAACGCCTTGGTTTCGCCAAAATCCAGGATCATACGCGCGCGCGGCATCCAGTCTTCGCGTTCGGCGTGGATCAGGTGAGCCACCACGTCGAAAGGACTCCAGGATCCCGCACCTTCCCGGCCGCGTGTCCAGATTTCCGGCAGGCCGCGCAATAACCCATCGAGCACCGCAGGCGTGCGCGCAAGAAGTGCCACGGTCTCTTCCAGCTTGTGTTCCATCGTCCTCCTCGATTCTTATGGCAACGATTCTGAATGATTGGTTTTAGCCGCCGCATTAGGTCACTCGGGCCGGCTGCATGTAGAGTGAGTCTAATCAGGTCGGCCGCCGGGCCTCCTGGACTTCAGAACTGAAGAAAAGGGGCAAAAGCGGATGGGAAAAGGAAGGGAGTTTCGATCCTTCACCCCCACGCTCGTGCTCCTGTTGGTTGCCGTGCTGATCAACTACGTCGATCGCGGCAACCTCGCCCTCGCTGCGCCGCTGCTCAAATCTGAGTGGGGCCTGTCCGCTTCCCAGCTTGGAGTTCTATTCTCCGCTTTCTTCTGGAGCTATATGACGCTCCAGTTCGTGGTCGGCTGGCTGGTCGACCGTTTCAACGTGAACCTTGTCATGGCCCTGGGATTCCTGGTCTGGTCGCTGTCGACCGCCGCTACCTCCCTGGCCACAGGTTTTGCCGCCCTGTTGCTCATGCGTCTCCTGCTTGGCGTTGGCGAATCTGTCATGTTTCCGGCCAGCTCCAAAATATGCGCCCAGCATCTGCCGGAGCATCGCCGGGGCTTCGCCAATGCGTTGATCATCGCCGCCATACGCTGGGGTTCGGCGATCGGGACGTTCGGCGGCGGACTGATCATGGCCCGATACGGCTGGCGCAACACTTTCCTCTATGTCGGCCTGGCCGGACTGCTATGGTTGCCCGCCTGGTATCGATGGAAGCCCGGTCCGCCGGCCATTCCCGAGAAGATCGCATCCGGAACCCCGAGCTTCGCTGCGGTTCTGAGCCAGCCCTCATTCTGGGGAGCCGCGACGGGACACTTCTGCGGAAACTATCTCCTCTACTTCCTCATCAGCTGGCTGCCGTATTACCTCGTGCATGAGCGTCATCTCTCCATGACTTCGATGGCGGGAACGGCGGGCGTGCTCTACGCGATCGATTCGTTTTCGGCCATCGCCGCCGGCTGGATCGCTGACAGAAAAATCCGCAACGGCGGCAGTCCTGCAGTGGTGCGCAAGACAACCATGGCCCTCGGGTTCGCAATCGCCGCTGTCGCCTTGCTGGCCCTCGCCTATTCCGGGCCTCGCACCTACCTTTGGTGCCTGTTGGCGATTGGCACCGGCAGCGGGATCGGAAACTCCGCCTCCTTCGCCGTTGGACAGACCCTCGCAGGATCGCGTGCGGCGGGACGTTGGGTCGGGTTGCAGAACGGCATCGCCAACCTGTCCGGCATCGCCGGCCCGCCCTTGACGGGTTTGCTGGTCGACTGGACAGGACACTTTGACGCTGCCCTCATGATTGCGGCACTGATCTCGGTTGCCGGTGGACTGGCATGGATCTTCGGGGTCCGCAAGCTGGAACAAGTGCAATGGCCGGTCGCACCTAACGCTCCCGTCTGAAAAGAGACAAATACTCCATGCCCCACCCTTTCCGCTTTTTTTCCGAGAAAAGGGTGGGAAACAACGAACCAAACTTTTTCTTTCATCCACAGCGGGTCGGCAACGCCGGTGAGACCACGCACGATGAATCGTCCCCAGCTGATAGCTGATAGCTAAAAGCTGGGGCTCGTTCCTAGCGCGTCTTCGCCACTTCCTCGACCGTGACGGGGTCAAGGAACGGCATGCTGGCGCGAAGCTGCTTGCCCACGATTTCGATGGGGTGCTTCGCTTCGGCTTCGCGAAACGCCATGAACTCCTTGCGTCCCGAGTTCTGGTCGGCGAGGAAGCGCTTGGCAAAACTTCCGTCCTGAATCTCTTTGAGGATCGCCTTCATCGCCTTGCGGCTTTCTTCATTGATCACCCGCGGGCCGCTGACGTAATCGCCCCATTCCGCGGTGTCGCTGATGGAGTAGCGCATGTAAGCCAGTCCACCGCGATAGATCAGATCCACGATGAGCTTGAGTTCGTGCAGCACTTCGAAGTAGGCGCTCTCGGGCTGATAGCCGGCTTCGACCAGCGTCTCGTATCCCGCCTTGATCAGAGCGCTCACGCCGCCGCAAAGCACCGACTGCTCACCGAAGAGGTCGGTCTCGGTCTCTTCTTTGAACGTGGTTTCGAGCACGCCGGCTCGCGTGCAGCCGATGCCCTTCAAATAGCTGAGGCTCAGAGCATGCGCGTTGCCTGTCGCATCCTGGTGGACCGCGATGAGGCCCGGTACGCCGCCGCCCTCGGTGAACACTTCCCGCACCCGATGGCCCGGTGCCTTGGGCGCGGCCATCCCCACGTCGATACCTGCGAGGGGGACGATGGTCTTGAAGTGAATATTGAAGCCGTGTGCGAACATGAGCAGTTTGCCCGCGCTGAGGTTCGGCTCAATCTCCTCGGCATACAATTTGGCCGCCGTCTGATCGGGAACCAGAACCATCACTACGTCGGCCCACTTGGTGGCTTCGCCGACGGTCGTGACTTCGAGGCCCGCCTTCTGTGCCTTGGCGATCGACTTGGAGCCTGCGGCGAGGCCCACTTTTACCTGAACACCCGAGTCCTTGAGGTTGAGAGCGTGGGCATGTCCCTGCGAGCCGTAGCCGATAATGGCCACCTTCTTCGCCTGAATAAGGGAAAGATCAGCATCGTGGTCGTAGTAGGTCTTTGCCATTTGTTTCGTTTCGTCCTTTGGGAATACTTGGTTGAAATTTACTTCGTTTAAGGTCTCGTCACTTTGCCGCTGTCATCCAGAGCGAAGGGTCGCCGCGGAGGTGAGTTACGGTTGAATGACCGACCTTTGGGTGCCCATCCTCGCGACGTCCTTGTTTTTGTCGCTAGGGGTGGGTACCTCGAACCAAACCAGTCTTGGTCATCCTGAGCGCAGCGAAGGATCTGCGGTTCTCCAACGCCTAATGTTACTCCGGCTCGACCACCGCGCCTTCCTCGGCTTCGAGGACCTGGTTTTCGATCCCGGCCGGTTCGCCTTCTTTTGCGCCCATCGCGCGCAGGACGCTGCTCGTGTGGTGGCCGCGGCGCATGGTCATTTTACCGCTCCGGCAGATCTCGAGAATGTGGTTATCTCCCTCCTCGAGCACTTGGATGAGTCCCTCGATCTTGCTTTCCACGCCGGTCATCTCGATCATCAGCGATTCGGGAGCAAGATCGACGATGCGTGCGCGAAATACTTCAACGAGCTCGAAAATGGCAGACCGCGTATGCCGGGTGGCAGCGACCTTGATGAGAACGAGTTCGCGCGTCACCGCCGCCGCACCGGCAATGTCATCCACATCGACGACGTTCTCCAGCTTGAAGAGGCTGGCGCGAATGCGATGGCCCGCCTCGGCCGAGGCCTCGCACACGATCGTCATGCGCGAAAGCCCTGGGCGCTCGCTGCGGCCAACCGTCAGCGAGATGATGTTGATGTTCAAACGGCGGAACAGCGATGCCACGCGTGTAAGCACGCCCGGCTTGTCTTCCACGTAAGCTACGAATGTGTGCAGCATGAGGCTTCCATCCCTCTCCAATAAAATCGACTTCAGCTTTCGTCGGTCCTTGCATGGCCGGCCCGAAACCTTCCGGGCCAACTCGTCTCTCGCTGCGTGATGCAACGAATGTCGGTGAACCACCCCTGATCCACTGCCGGCTCTTTCATTCGGGCTTTTGAAGAATCAGGGTTGCATAACTGCAAAGCTGCGGAACGGGGCTCCGCATCAATTGCCGGGTCTTGAAATTCTCCAGGTCCTGAACGAGCTTCATGCGACGCCCGTAGTACCCGTGCCCGAAGTATCCAACATATTCGACAATCTCAAAGCCGACTGAATGAAATCGCCCGATCATGGTTCTAGAAGGTCCCCAAGCCCAACTGTAGTAGGCCTTGAACTTTCCGTGTTTTACTTCGTCACGAGGATTGAAGAAACGCAGCAGTCCATCAGTCACCCTGTCAGGCAAGCAGCGATTCAGGAAGAACGGCAGAGTTCCAAGACACGAAAAGAAGTGGAGGGAAATGCCACCGGGACGCAATACGTTGAATATGTTGCCATGAAACTTTGCCCCGTCGCGAATATGCTCTCCCACCATGCGCGAGAAAACGCAATCGAACGATCCGTTGAGATTAGGATCAATCTTAGAACGAGAGATTGAGCACCAGGCGCGCATACTCCGGAGCCGCCTTTTCAAGCTCGCTCTCTTCCAGATCGCTAGTTACATAGTTGAGCGCCTGGGCACGGACATAGTCGGGCTCGAGAGATGGATTCGCGCCGGATCCGACTTCGAGAATGGATCTGGAACCATACTTCTCAATAACGGATTTTAGAAATGCCGGGGCCTTTTCCCAACCGGGAAAGTCATCGACCGATTGGTATCGAATCATCAAAACGAAATCTCCGGAATCACCCTGATACTTTCCTCGGCGGCCGATAGTCAGGATGTGCTTCAATCCTGCAGCGGGTTACTTCCGGGGCGGCGGATCATTTCGTGCAAAGCCGAGCCGGCAGGAATCATCGGGTAAACCGAATCTTCCTTCTCGACCAGGAAATTGAGCAGGAAGGGACCGGCGTGACTGCGCGCTTCGGCCACCGAGGCATCCACCTCGGCACGCGTCCTGACGGCGCGGCCGGCGATGCCGTGCGCATCGGCCAGCTTCACGAAGTCGGGACTGACCAGCGGCGTAGCCTCGTAATTGCGCTCGTAGAAGAACTCCTGCCACTGCCGCACCATGCCGAGATAGCCGTTATTGATGACCGCGATGTTGATCTTGAGATTCTCCTGAACGATGGTGGAAAGCTCCGCCGCCGTCATCTGAAACCCGCCGTCACCGGCGATCACCCAGACTTCCTTATCCGGACATGCGGTCTTCGCGCCGATCGCCGCAGGCAACGCATAGCCCATCGTGCCAAGTCCGCCGGAGGTAATCAGCGAACGCGGATGCTCATGATGGAAGTATTGCGCCTCCCACATCTGGTGCTGGCCCACGTCGGTTACCACGATGGCGTCGCCGCCGGTGATTCGCCACAGGTCGTGCATCACGTGCGCCGCGTAGAGGTGGCCGGAGTCGGGCAGGTTCTTGATATCGTGCACCGCCACGGCGCCCTTGCTCTCGTCGATGGCCCGGAGCCACTTGCTTCCGTCGCGGCCGGAAATGCGCGGCAGAAGCTTTTCCAGCACCTCGGCCAGATCGCCGACCAGGGCCACATCGACCTTGATGTTCTTGTTGATCTCGGCGGGGTCGACCTCGATGTGAATCTTTTTGGCCTTGAGAGCGTAGGTCGCAGGCGAGCCGATCACGCGATCGTCGAACCGCATGCCGCAGGCGATCAGAAGGTCGGCCTCCTGGATAGCGTGGTTCACCCACGCTTCTCCGTGCATGCCCATCATGCCCATGTTGAGCGGGTGCGAGGCGGGGAATCCGCCCAGGCCCAGCAGCGTCAAGGCAACCGGCACCTGCGCGCGTTCGGCGAGCGTCCGCAATTGCTCCATGGCGCCGGACTCGGTCACGCCGTGCCCGGCGAGAATCACCGGCCGCTGCGCATTGCGGATCAGTTCCGCGGCCTGCGCGAGGCCCGACTCTTCGACGCGCAGCATGGGATGCGGCCGATACGGCTTGGGCTTGGCCGCGGCAAAGTCGAACAACGCGGTCGCCTGTTGCGCGTCCTTCGTGATGTCGACCAGCACCGGGCCAGGGCGGCCGGATTGCGCAATCTGAAATGCGAGACGCAGCGCCGGGGCAAGGTCCTCGGCCTTGTTCACGAGGAAATTGTGCTTGGTCACCGGCAGTGTGATGCCGGTAATGTCGACTTCCTGGAATGCGTCCGTGCCCAGCACCTTGCTCGAAACGTTGCCGGTGACGCAAACGATCGGAATCGAATCCAGCATGGCCGTTGCAATGCCAGTGACCAGGTTGGTTGCGCCCGGGCCGCTGGTGGCGATCGCCACGCCCACCTTGCCCGAAGCGCGCGCGTAGCCATCGGCCATGTGCGCCGCGCCCTGCTCGTGGCGCACCAGTATGTGGCGGATGGGAAACTTGCGCAGCGCATCATAGGCCGGCAGAATCGCCCCACCTGGATAGCCGAAGACCTCCGTAACGCCCTCGCCCACCAGGGTTGCCCAGAGAATCTCCGCGCCGGTGAGTCGGGTGGGAGTGGTGAGATGAGAGTTGGCGTTGGTCGTCATGATGAGGTCTCCTTGTCTTTAGCTGCTAATAGTGCCTCTTACGTTGTCGCCCCCAGCGATGCCGAGTTCACTCGATCGACATATTTGCGAAAAACGCCCGTGGGCCAGCGCAATGCCGGCGGTGCAAAGTCCTTCAGCCGGTTCTTGATTTCCTCATCGCTGAGCTCGACATCAAGCCTGCGATTGGGGATATCAAAGTGAATCATGTCGCCTTCGCGCACTGCGGCGATGGGTCCGCCGACAAAGGCTTCCGGAGCCACGTGGC
The DNA here is from genome assembly GCA_963812485.1 of uncultured Acidobacteriota bacterium. GTDB lineage: Bacteria > Acidobacteriota > Terriglobia > Terriglobales > Acidobacteriaceae > Telmatobacter. Next base: position 113,570 of record CAWEVD010000006.1, on the reverse strand, counting down.
CGGCGGTAAAGCCTCGCGTTGCGCCGGAGAAGCGGCCGTCGGTAAGCAGGGCAACTGTGTGGGTGAGATCCGGATGTCCGCTGACCGCCGCCGTTACCTGCAGCATCTCGCGCATACCCGGGCCGCCCTTGGGGCCTTCGTAGCGGATGACCAGCACGTCGCCAGGCTTGATCTTGTCCGACTGCACGGCGGCGAAACAATCCTCTTCGCAATCGAAGACACGTGCCGGACCGCGATGCTCCACGCGATCGGCCGCCGCGATCTTCATCACGCAACCTTCCGGGGCCAGATTGCCTTTCAGAATCACCAGCCCGCCCGTTGGCTTGATCGGCTTCTCGAAGGTATGAATCACGACCTGGCCGGGAGTCTCCTTGGCCAGCGCGGCTTCTTCGGCGAGCGTCTTGCCGCTGATGGTGAGCGTCGATCCGTCCGCATGTCCTGCATCGATAAGCCGCTTTGCCAACAGCCGCGATCCGCCCGCCGCCTGGTAGTCCGAAGCGACAAACTTGCCCGCCGGAGTCAAATCGCAAATGAAAGGCGTGCGCTTCGAGATGGCGTCAAAGTCGTCAATTGAAAGCGGAATGTTCATTTCGCGGGCAATGGCGATCAGATGCAGCACCGCGTTGGTCGAGCCGCCGCTCGCCGCCACGCTGGCGATGGTGTTCTCGAGCGATTTGCGCGTGATGATCTGCGAGGGGCGGCGATTGGCGCGCACCGCGTCCATGATCATGCGGCCCGCCTCGCGTGTCGCGGCATACTTGTCTTTCGAGGTGGCGGGAACCCCGGAGAGCTGAATCGGCGAAATGCCCAGGATCTCGCCGCTCATCGCCATGGTGTTGGCGGTGAACTGGCCGCCGCAAGCGCCCGCGCCGGGACACGCATTGGCTTCCAGTGCCTCGAGGCCGGCATCGTCGATCTTGCCCGCGGCATAAGAGCCGATACCTTCAAACACGTTCTGAATCGTGATGTCGACGCCGTTCAGCTTGCCTGGCGCGATCGATCCGCCGTAGAGCATCATGCCGGGAATATCGAGCCGGCACAGCGCCATGATGATGCCGGGCATGTTCTTGTCGCAACCGCCGATGCCCACCAGGCCATCGAACAGGTTGCCGCGCGAGGCAAGCTCGATGGAGTCGGCGATCACTTCGCGCGACACCAGCGATGCCTTCATGCCCTGCGTGCCCATGGTGATGCCGTCGGAGATGGTGATGGTGTTGAACTCCATCGGCGTGCCGCCGGCCTCGCGAATGCCTTCCTTCAGCGCTTCGGCGAGTTCGCGCAGGTGCAGGTTGCAGGTGCCGATCTCGGTCCAGGTGTTGGCGATCCCGATGATGGGCTTGTGCAGATCGTCTTTGGAAAATCCGGACCCGCGCAAATAAGAGCGCGCCGCAGCGCGGCTGGGGCCCTCAGTCAACGGAATGCTCTGGCGTTTGCCTTCGATGGTCATTTCTTGCGAAAACCCTTTGAGCTTTTAGCTCCTAGCCTCTGGCTGCTAGCTTGTCCCTGCTGCCACCTGAATTGCCGCTGTCATCCTGAGCGGAGTCCGCTCTGGCGGACGGAGTCGAAGGATCTGCGATTGCTTCTCACTTCGCATGCCGCTTCACTTCGCCTTGAGCCATGTCGCTTCATCATGTCTGGCTTCAAATGTGTCCAGCGCGGATTCATGGCGCAGCGTGAGCCCGATATCATCCAGCCCTTCGATCAGGCAGAATTTTCGGAACGGATCGATATCAAAATTCGCTTTGAAGCCGGTTTCGTCAGTTACGGTTTGATCTTCGAGCGAAACTGTGAGCTTGTAGCCCGGAATGGTCTGGGCTTTTGTCAACAACTCCGCGACCTGGTCTTCAGTCAGCCGCGCCAGAACAATTCCGTTCTTGCCCGCGTTGGAGAAAAAGATGTCGGCGAACGTCGGTGCGATCACGCAGCGGAAACCGAAATCAGAGAGCGCCCACGCGGCATGTTCACGGCTCGACCCGCAGCCGAAGTTCTTCCCCGCGATCAGGATTTGCGCGCCCTTGTAGCGGGGATCGTTCAACTCAAACTCGGGGTTGGGTTCGCCCGACGCGGTGCGGCGCCAGTCGAAGAACAGAAAATCGCCGTAGCCGGTGCGCTCGATGCGCTTCAGGAATTGCTTGGGAATGATCTGATCGGTGTCGACGTTGGTGCGGTCGAGAGGCGCGGCCAGTGCTGTGAGTGTCTTGAAGGGTTCCATCAGGCAGTTACCTCCTCGCGCACAGACTCGGTGGCCGGCCAATTGCGAATGTCGACGAAGTGACCCGCAATGGCGGCTGCCGCGGCCATCTCGGGCGAGACCAGGTGCGTGCGTCCGCCGCGTCCCTGGCGGCCTTCGAAGTTGCGGTTCGATGTCGATGCGCAACGCTCGCCCGGCGAAAGGATATCGGGATTCATGCCCAGGCACATCGAGCAGCCCGGCTCGCGCCAGTCGAAGCCCGCCTCCTTGAAGATGCGGTCGAGGCCTTCCTGCTCCGCCTGCGCCTTCACCTGCTGCGATCCGGGAACCACCATCGCATGCACGTGCGTCGAAACCTTGTGTCCCGCAGCGACCCGCGCCGCCGCACGCAAGTCCTCGATGCGGCCGTTGGTGCACGAACCAATGAACACGCGGTCGATGGCCACGTCTTCCAGCTTGGTGCCTGCCTTGAGATTCATATACTCGAGCGCCCGCTCAAACGACTTGCGGTCGAGTTCGTTGGCCGCCGCGGCGGGGTCGGGAACCGCCGCCGTTACGGGAGCAACCATGCCGGGACTCGTGCCCCAGCTGACGTACGGAACCAGAGTGCCGGCATCGATCACCAGTTCGCGGTCGAACTTCGCGCCGGGATCGGTGGGCAGCTTGCTCCATTCGGCCACGGCCTCGTCCCACGCATCGCCCTTGGGTGCGAAGCGCCGCCCCTTGAGGTACGCGAATGTCGTCTCGTCGGGAGCGATCATGCCGGCACGCGCGCCCGCCTCGATGCTCATGTTGCAGACCGTCATGCGGCCTTCCATCGAAAGGGAGCGAATGGCGGAGCCGGCGTACTCGATCACGCAGCCCGTCGCGCCGTCCGTACCGATCTGCCCGATGATCGCGAGAATGATGTCTTTTGCCGTTACGCCGGTGGGCAACTTGCCTTCAACAGAAATGCGAAATGTCTTCGGGTTCGATTGGGGAAGCGTTTGCGTGGCCAGCACATGCTCCACTTCGCTGGTCCCGATGCCGAACGCCAGCGCTCCGAACGCTCCGTGCGTCGAGGTATGCGAGTCGCCGCAGACGATGGTCATGCCCGGCTTGGTGATGCCGAGTTCGGGACCGATCACGTGCACGATACCCTGCTCGCGCGAGTTCACGTCGTACAGCTCGACGCCGAAGTCGGCGCAGTTCTTGCGCAGTGTGGCAATCTGGGTGGCGGCAATCTGGTCCACGATATGCAGCCGGCCTTCAATCGTCGTGGGAACATTGTGGTCCACCGTGGCGATGGTCCGGTCAGGCCTGCGCACCTTGCGCCCCGCCAGCCGAAGCCCCTCGAATGCCTGCGGAGAAGTGACCTCATGCACCAGTTGCAGATCCACGTAGAGCACTGTGGGCTCGCCTTTGGGCTCGACCACCACGTGCTGCTCCCAGACCTTTTCAAACAGCGTCTTTGGTTGGGTACTCATGAAACTCCTTAAGAGCTAACAGCCAGTAGCTGCGTTTTGATCGTCTCTCGCACTTTGCCGCCCATGGCCGTCGTGTGCAGCACCGTATATCCGTGAGGGTTGGTGCGCGCGAGATCAGGGGTGCGGAAGCCGGACTCCAGCACCTTGCGCACCGCGGTTTCGATGGCGTGAGCTTCGGTTTCCAATCCCGCCGAATGGCGCAGGATCAGTGCGCCGGTAAGAATAGCGCCCAGCGGATTGGCCAGGCCCTTGCCGGCGATGTCGGGTGCTGATCCATGGACCGGCTCATACAGGTTGACCTTGCCGCCGATCGTCGCCGAGGGCAGCATGCCCAGCGAACCGGTAATCACCGCGGACTCGTCGGAGAGAATATCGCCGAACAAATTCTCCGTCAGCACCACGTCGTAACTGCGCGGCTGGTTCATCAGGTGCATGGCCATCGCGTCCACATACTGATGCTCGACGGTGATGTCCGGGAATTCCGCCGCGACTTCATTCACAGTTGCGCGCCACAGTTGCGAAACTTCGAGCACGTTGGCTTTGTCCACGCTGGTCAGTTTCTTGCGTCGGCCCTGCGCCAGCTTGAACGCGATGCGGGCCACCCGTGCCACTTCTTCGCGGGTATAGCGCATTGTGTTCCAGGCTTCGCCCGTGCCGCGATTCCACTCGCGCGGGCTGCCGAAGTAGAGGCCGCCGAGCAGTTCGCGGACGAATAATATGTCGGCGCCTTCCACGATCTCCGGCCGCAGCGGACTGTTGACCGTGAGTTCCTTGAACGCAAATGCGGGACGCAGGTTGGCGAATCCACCCAGGGCCGCCCGGATCTTCAGCAGGCCGGCCTCAGGCCGCTTGTCGGGGGGAAGGGAATTGAACTCGTTTCCGCCCACCGCGCCCAGGAGTACGGCGTCGCTGGCCAGCGCCTCATCCAATGTGTCGGCCGGCAACGGCGTGCCATCCTGCACAATGGCCACGCCCCCGATGCGGCGCTCAGCTAAATGTGAATTCGTGTCCGCCCAACTCCGCCACTTCGCGCAGAACAGCGACCGCTTCGTTGGTGACTTCGGGACCGATGCCGTCGCCGGCGACTACGAGAATCTTCAGCTTCATTCGATTTTCCAGTGAACCGTGAAGTTTTGGACAATGCGGAGATCAGTCCAGTTCCGCTACCGGGACCTGGCGCCTGTCCCGGATAGGGTCAGGCAAAATGCCAATCAGGTCCTGGTCGTAGATGTTTTTCTTGCGGTCGGCCAGTGCGACGAAACGGTAATAGGTTTGCTGCAGTTCTTCGCGTGTGAGCGTGAACCCCAGCTGCTCCAGGCGATGGCGCAAGGCGGCGCGGCCGGAATGCTTGCCCAGCACGAGGTGAGTCTTCGAAACCCCCACCAGGGCCGGCGTCATAATTTCGTAACAGAGAGGATTGGCCAGCATGCCGTGCTGGTGGATGCCGGACTCGTGCGCAAATGCATTGGCGCCGACGATGGCCTTGTTCGGCGATGGCCGGAAAGTGATGATCTGCCCCAGCACCTGGCTGGTCGGATAAAGCTGTTCGAGCTTGATGCTCGTGCTGACGCCGTAGCGGTCGCCGCGCACGTACAGAGCCGAGGCGATTTCTTCGAGAGCCGCGTTGCCCGCTCGTTCGCCGATGCCGTTGATCGTGCATTCCACCTGGCGCGCGCCGGCCTGGATCGCGGCCAGCGAGTTGGCTACCGCGAGGCCGAGGTCGTCGTGGCAATGAGAGGAGAGAATGATGCCCTGCTCGTCGATGGCAGGAATGCGCTCCCGCACTTCACGAAACATCTGGCCGTATTCTTCGGGGGTTGTGTAGCCCACGGTGTCGGGCATGTTGATGGTCGTGGCGCCGGCTTCGACGGCGATGCGCACCATCTCCACCAGGAAATCCCGGTCGGAGCGGGTGGCGTCTTCGGGCGAGAACTCCACGTCGTCGACAAACGATCGCGCCAGGCGCACAAACTCGCCGGTCCGGTCGAGCGCCTCCTGGCGGCCGATCTTGAGCTTGTATTCAAGATGCAGGTCGCTGGAGGCAAGGAAGACATGGATGCGGGCGCGGTCGGCAAACTGCACCGCCCGGGCGGCGATCTCGACGTCTTCCTGCTTGGCTCGCGCCAATGAAGCGATGCGCGGCTTGCGAATGGCCTGGGTGATGGTGGAGATGGCTGCGAAGTCGCCCTCCGAAGCCATGGCAAAGCCCGCTTCGATGATGTCCACACCCAGATCCTCCAGGGCGTGGGCCATGGTGAGTTTTTCCTGGGTGGTCATGCTGCAGCCGGGAGACTGTTCGCCGTCGCGCAGAGTGGTATCGAAAAACGCGACATGATGAGGGGATGCCACGTGATTGGGGAACTGATTTGTACTCATAGACTCCGCCCGGGAAGGGCACACACACTTCTTGACGAACTCAAATCACCAACCATAGTGTCGCGCAAACCGGCCGTATAAGGCAAAGTTATTATTGTTAGGTAAGCGATTACAATTGCTTATGAAGACAGTGATCAGTGATCAGTGAACCGTGGTCAGCAAGGGCGGTGTTCGGAGGATATCGGCCACTCAGTCCGACCCGGCACCCAATTACTGATCACTGACCACTGTCACTGGCGCCGGAGGCGCCATGGAGCTTTCTCAACTCGAAACCTTTCTTGCGGTTGCGGAAGAACGCAGTTTTTCCCGGGCGGCAGTGCGCCTCCACCGGACCCAGCCCGCCGTCAGCCAGGTGATTCGCAAACTCGAGGCCGCGGTGGGCGAAAAGCTCTTCGACCGCGCGGCGCGCGACGGTTCTCTCACCGCGGCCGGCGCCCTGCTGCGCGACTATGCGTTGCGACTCATGGCGCTTCGCCGCGAAGCGGCCAGCGCCCTCGACGAATTGAGGAGCCTCGAGCGCGGGCGCCTGCAACTGGCCGCCAATGAGTACACCTGCATGTACCTGCTGCCGGCGATCGATGCTTTTCGCCGCGCCTGCCCGCACATCAGTGTCACCGTGCATCGCATGCTGGCTTCGCGCATTCCCGAGGAACTGAACCTGCGCACCTTTGAGCTGGGAATGATTTCATTTCGTCCCGATCCGGCCAACTTCCGCACCATCGCCGTCTACGGCGACAGCCTGGCTCTGATCGTCAGCCCCAGCCACCCCCTTGCCGGCGCGGAGCGCGTATCCATCAGCGATCTGGGAACGGAGAACTTTATTGCGCACAATGTAGCCTCGCCCTTGCGGCGCAAAGTCATCGAAACATTTCAGCGCTACCGGACCCCGCTGAATATGGGCATCGAATTGCCCACCATTGAAGCCATCAAACGATTTGTGGCCATGGGCAACGGGGTGGCCCTGGTGCCTCACCTGACCGTGGTCCGCGAACTGGAAACGGGGGAACTCGCCGCGGTCTCGGTCGCCGAGCTGGAGATGAAGCGGGTACTGCGCCTCGTCCATCGGCGCCAGGGAACGCTCTCCTACGCGGCCACGGCATTCCTGCATTCCGTGCGCTCGCTCGCCAAGCTGCATGGTCCGCCATTCTATTACCACGTCGAGAAGGTGGGGTGATTGGGAACCGGGTTCGTCGTACTGCTTCTCGGAGCCAGCGAAAGGGGCAACGATTCACTTCTGTTTTGGGAAGTACGCTTTGCGCTCGGATGCGTCTAAGACGCAGATCATTCTGGAGCATGCACGTCCGGGGGTGCCCCGTTTCGGCCATTTACAATGCTGAGAGCGGGGCCCGGCATTCGCCCGGTGCGTCGGAATCAAAAAAAGCTCTTTGCCAGCCACGAACGGTTGTGCAGTTTTGAGGATCAGGACCGAATGAAGAAGATCGCACTCGTTTTTTGCCTGTTGGCCCTGTGCGCGGCCGCGGGTCATGCCCAGGAAAGCCGTCAGGATGTCAGCATTAGTGGTTTCGGCTTGATTGCCCCTTTTGTCGCATCATCAACCACCGTTCAGGTCCACTCCAATGCAGGGTACGGAGTTTTGGCAGGCTACCGATTCATGCTCACCCCCTCCAGCGCTCTCGAAGCTAACTATGGAGTCACCTACGAGAACACGTATCGGTACATCGTCGGCAACACCAACAACTACAACATCCTGACCCGCACACAGGAGATCTCGGCAGCCTACGTGCACAGCTTCACGTTCAAGAAGTTCAACCCGTTCGTAGAAGCCGGCCCTGCCGCCCTCATCTTTCTGCCCATTCGCAATTCGGGAACGACCAATATCGACGCCAAGCAGCAGACCGAGATCGCGGCTCTGTATGGCGGCGGTATCGCCTACGAGATCAGCCCCAGCTTCGACATTCGCGCTGAATACCGGGCGTGGGTAACCAAGGTGCCCAACTTCGGCCTGGGCGGCGGGTCGTCCACGACCAACCTGACCACGAACAAGTGGTTCAATATTTATGTTCCGGCCATTGGTGTTGCGTACCACTTCTAGATGTCAGGCGTCTGTAGCTGACTTTCCGGATGACCTGGGTGCCCCGGGTCTCGATTTCGAGACCTGGGAAACCTCTAGCAACGGTTTCACCATTCCGCTTAACTCGAAGCCGACTCTGGCGCAGCTTCCTGGTAACAGCCGAGCGACTTGACCATGGCGCATCGGGGTCTCAAAGCTTCGAGTGCCCGTGTGCCCTCATCCCGCGATTGAATCTGGCAGTCGACATAGAAAATGTATTCCCACGGCTTGCCGTGCACCGGGCGCGATTCAATCTTGGTGAGGTTTGTGCCCATGGCGGAGAGTTCCGACAGGGCGGCAACCAGCGATCCGGGTCGATTCTCAACCGAGAACGCCAGGCTCATCTTGTTGGCCGGGCCGTCCAGCGCTCCTTCTTCCGATCGCCTGACAAGGAGAAAACGCGTGTAGTTCTCCGGATTGTCTTCGATGCCGGCGACCAGAATTTCGGCGCCATAATACATAGCGGCGGCCGCGCTGGCAACAGCCGCGGCATGGTGGTCCCGCAACTCCACCAGTTGTTTCACGCTGCCTGCCGTGTCATAGAAGGAGTAGGCCTCCATCTTGGGGTGGTCGGCCAGAAACCGGCGGCATTGTGCCAGAGCGACGGGATGCGAGAAGACCCGGTCAATATCGCCGACGGTAGTCCCGGAGATGGCGATCAGGTTATGACGGATGCGCAGCAGTGTTTCGCGCTCAACTTTTACGTTGTTGGTCAGCAGCAAGTCGAAGTGTTCCGACACCGAACCCGCCAGGCTGTTTTCAATCGGAATCACGGCAGCTCCGACTTCCTTCTTCGCCAGCGCCGCGAATACGTCGGCCGACAAGGCGAACGGAACGATCACGCCATCGTTGACCAGCTTGATGGCCGCTTCATGGCTGAAGGAGCCGGGCTCACCCTGGATGGCAATCTTCATACCCGTGCCGGGTTCTCCTGTACTCGAAGTTGCGTTCGGGCCGATGGGGGTCTTCTGCAAGGACTGCTTTCTGGCACCATACCACAGCTGAAGTTGTGGGTCGCTGTTACGAGGGATTTCGGGCACTCGCTCAACTCCGCAGCCACAGGTCGGCGGCTACAAACAGGAGGAAAACCGTGGCAATGACGCCGTTCATGGTGAAGAAAGCCGCGTTCAGGCGTCGCAGGTCGCGGGGCGAAACCAGCGAGTGCTCGTAGCCCAGCAGCAGGGCCACTGCTGCGATCCCCAGCCACCCTGCGATCTGGAAATGAAACAGCCTTCCGAACCAGACCAGCAGCCCCAGCATCAGCAGGTGCATGAGGCGTGCAGCCCAGAAGGCGGCGGGAATTCCGATCGCTTGGGGAAGGCTGTGCAGGCCGGCGGCGCGGTCGTGTTCAAAATCCTGGCATGCATACAGCACATCGAACCCGCCCACCCACAAGGTGACCGCGCAGGTCAAAACCAGGATGCGCACGTCCAGGGTGCCGCGGACGGCAATCCAGGCGGCGGTCGGGGCCAGTCCCAGCGCCAGGCCGAGTACCAGGTGTGACCAGCGGGTCAAACGTTTTGTATAGCTGTAGCCCAGCAGCACCACCAGCACCAGCGGTGAAAGGTAGAGCGTGAGGCGGTTCAACGCCGCCGCAGCGAGCACAAACACGAGCCCCGCCAGCAGCGTGAACCCGAGTACGAATTCGCGGGAAAGCAGGCCGGCGGGGATGGCGCGGCTTTTTGTGCGGGGATTGGCTGCGTCGAGTTCAGCGTCGGCCCAGCGGTTGAAAGCCATGGCGCAGGAGCGGGCCGCCACCATGGCCACCAGGATCCATATCACGGTGCGCACCGCGGGTAGTCCGTGCGCTGCCAGCAGGGTGGCGGTCAGGGCAAAGGGCAACGCGAAGATGGAATGCTCCCACTTGATCATCTCCAGCGTCGTTCGCGTCTTTCCCCACAAGCCTGTCATTGCCAACCCCAACAAACAGTTTACTTGAGGGACGGGAAGGAAAGGTCCTCGGCGCCGTGGCATTTCCGGGTTAGCCGCGATGGACTGCAGACTCCCGATGGCGGCGCCGTCTCAACAAGGAATCCGGTGGGAGTTGCTCAGTTTTGCATGCCCCGGTTGACCAGGACCTTGACTTCGACGCGGCGATTTTCCTGCTTGCCCTGCTGCGATTCGTTGGAACTGGCGGGATTGGATTCACCCATCCCCTCGGGCGCGAGCACCCGGTAGAGCGGGACCTTGCATTCCTGCTGCAAATAGTTGACGACCGCGGCCGCGCGTTTGTCGCTCAACTCCTGGTTGTATGCGGCGTTGCCGGATGAATCCGTGTAACCCGCCACTTCGACCATGTATCCCTTCATGGTCACGGCCTTGTCGGCCAATTGCTTCAATTGCTGTTTTGCATCGTCGGAAATCGTCGCGCTGTTCACGGCAAAATAGACAGTCGCCTGGCCCTTTACGTCGTAGTCGCCAAGCTCGCCGAATTTCTTGCCCATGGCGGCCTGGTCGGCTTGAACACCTTGCAATTGCTGCGCGTGAGGGTCCATGCCAGCCTGGATCTGCCGTGCGGTCTTGAGATCGTCGGCCTTGAACCTGATTTTGATTGCCACCAGTGACGACCCGCTGTTGATGGTTTCTACTTCCACGGGCAGTCCCGGAATCAGGTCCGTGAGCGCTAGATCATCCTTGCGCAAGCCCAGTTTGCCCTTGATTGCCTGGACCTGGGTATCGTCGTTCAGCTCGAATGGTCCAACTCGCCATTTCTCCCTTGACGAGGATGTTGGCGCCGTCCCGGCCGACAATGAGGCCTTTCACTTTGGTGCTATCCGCCGCTGCGCTGAGGGCGGCAATGCCCAGCACGGCAAAGGCCGCAAGGGCCCAGATTACGAACTTCTTTCCGGTTTTCCTCATGAGTTCTCCTCGTTTCTGCTTCCACGGGTCCTTGAGAACGAGACTCGGACGACCGGGAAGGTTCTTCGGTTGGAAGAGTCGCTCGCACGCTCCGGCCCGTGGAGACTGGACGATATGCCCGGACTTTCCATGGTCTTCGGGGCGTTGTGTTGTTGTGGGCAAGCGTCCCGATCATCCTAGGACGTTCAGGGAATCAAGCCAACTAGCAGAAAGTACAGTTCCGCCCCCTCGGATGCCATCAATGCGAGAGGGGAACCCTGGGACAAGGAACGGAGAAATGGACAGCAGGTGGGAGGATGGCGCGGGCCGGCACAGAGGGCGAAAGGAAAACTATCGATGGAGTGAAAAGCAAACGCTCGGAAGTTCTCGTGTAAAAAAAAAGAACCCCGAAGAAGCGTTGCTCCTTCGGGGCGGTCGGTTTTCGTAATTGAGGTTAGAACTTACTTCTTCGATTGTTCCGGCTGCGTCGGCTGTCCGGCCACTTGCAGGTAGTTCTTTACGCTGAACACCCCGGGAACGCCATTGGCGCGGATGTTGGCAGTATCCCTGTCCGCCTTGGAATCGACGGTCCCGTAGAGTTCCACATTGCCGTTCCGCACCGAAATCCGGATCGGCTTGGCGGGATCAATAGCATACTTGTTCAGCGTGGAATAGCCATAGACCGCGCGGGCGACGGCGAGCCGGATCTGGTCGTCCATGATCGACGTCGGATCGACTTCGATTTCGTCGTTGACGTCTTTCACGCCTGGAAAAGTGCTCACCAGCGCAAGGGCCGAATCCTTATCCACGTCACTGTAAGCGTGACCTCCGAGCGTCACGGCTCCGTTCTGCACCGTGACCCCAATTGCATTAAACGCGTTGGTGCCGTAACCCACGCGATCGTACATCAGCTTTTCCTGGAGCTTCTTCTGCAGTTCCTGGTCGGGGACGCTCGGACCCGCAACTTCGATCTCGTTCCGGACGCCTTTGATGCTCTTGATCTTGTGGACACGCTTGTCGGCGTCCACCTTGTATTCATACAAATCGACAGTTCCGGTCAGCGTGGCAATTCCGTTGTTGTCCACGCTCACCTTCACGTCTTTGAACTGCTTCTTGTCGAGTTTGCTCTGGGCTTCACCGGCGTTGCCTCCGTCCGATTGCGCCAAGGAACCCCACCCCCCCGCCGCCGACGGCTCGGGGAAAAACCAGGACTGCAAGGGTCAGTACCGCGATTAACGTTGCCGCCATGGAATGGCGCATCCTCCTGAACATGTTTACTTCCTCCTCATTTGTGCTGCCTGAATGGCACACCGCCCACTGCAGCCCACTCTGATAAGCGACGTGAACCGGCAAAAATCACGCTCCGGATCCGCGCGCCGCCACAAAGCTGTTGCCGCACGGGCTGTTCCACCTGCTAAACAAAGAATGCCGGGAAGGCGCGGGAAGTTGTGCGATCCGGCAAAACATCTCAATTGAGACGATTGCAGCCGGCCTTCGCGCGCGGGCCGTGGCCGGGTGGGGGCAGCCATCCCCACCCAACACAGATCGAAAATGAAGCTCTTCCTGTCGCCGGACTAGCACAATTTGCAGTTCCACCCCGGGCTGGCACCCGTTATCGTGCCCATGGGTAAAAATCGATGCCAAATTGCCAGCAAGGGATATCCGTTCTTCTCAGTGTTGCGCTCGTGGTCACTTCAACGGGCCTGGACGGCTGCAAAAAGAGTGCCAAGTCGTCCGAAGGCGCCGCCACGCAGGAACAGGCGCCCGCAGCAACCAATGCGATGCCGACCCCGGACCAGCTCTATCAGCTTGTGGCGCCGATCGCGCTGTTTCCCGACAACCTGGTTGCCCAGGTTCTCGCCGGCTCGACCTTTCCCGACCAGATCACGGCGGCCTGGCAATGGCTCCAGCAGAATTCGAGCCTCAAGGGCGACCAGTTGATGCAGGCTGTCGATCAACAGCCCTGGGATGCCAGCGTCAAGGGACTGACCCAGTTTTCCGACGTGTTGCAGCAGATGGCCACCAATCTGACATGGACCTCTAACCTGGGGGATGCTTACTTTAACGTCCCGCAAAGCGTGATGAACGCGGTTCAGGTCATGCGTCAGAGAGCCTATGATGCTGGCAATCTCAAGACCGGCGCGCAGCAGAACGTTACCGTCCAGAATGAGGCGCCTGGGGCAGCGGCGCCTGCACCGTCATCGTCAGGGCAGCCACAGGTCACCGTGGTCCAGTCTCCGCCCCAGACAATCGTGATTCAGCCCGCCCAGCCTGACGTCGTCTATGTCCCCACCTACAATCCGACCACCGTCTATGGCGCCCCTGTGCCCCCGGCTCCGGGTTATTCGACCGAGGCGATGGTAGCCACCGGCCTGCTCTCGTTTGGGCTTGGCATTGCTGTCGGAGCCGCAATTAATAACAACAACAACTGCTGCGGATGGGGCTACAATTCCTGGGGTTGCGGCTGGAACAACTCCTCCGTGACCTATAACCGCAATGTCTATGTCTCTAACTCGAATACATTTGTGAACCGCAACAATTACTACAACAACAATGTGAATCGCAATAACATCAATACCAACAATATCAATACCAATAACATCAATCGGAACAACGTCAACGCCAACAACGTTAACCGGAATAACCTCAATGCCAATAACGTGAACCGGAACAACGTTAATGGCAATAACGCGAACCGAAACAACCTCAATGCCAATAACGCGAACCGCGCCGGCGCGAATAACCCCAACAACCGCGCCAATAACTTCAACAGCGGTTCGTCGCCGCAGTTCAATCAGAAATACAACCAGCCCCAGCTCAATCAGGCCAACGCCCAGAATCGCGGGCAATGAGAATGCCTCCAATGCGGCGCAGCAGCGCGGCGCAAATCAGGCCCGGTGTGAATCAGCAGAATCGAGCCAGCCCGCGGCCGGCCAGCAGCGCCCCGGCATTCAACCAGGGCCAGGCGGCTCAGCAGCGTCCCGGAAATCAGCCCAGCGCCGGTAATCCAACCAGAACCAGAGGCAGCCGCAGCGCGGTTATGGTGACCAGGCAAGCAAGGGCTCGAGCAATGCGGCTTTGGGGAATTACAGCCAGGGCGGCAACGCCCGCACCAACAGCGCACGCGGCCAGCAGAGCCTCAATAGCGGCGCCAGCGCCAGCGCTGGCGGGGGAGCGCGAGGCGGCGGTGGTGGCGGAGGAGCCCGGGGGGGCGGTAATGCCGCGCCCCGCGGAGGACGCGGAAAATAGGCCGGACGACCGGATGTCCCGGGCAATCATACAAAGTGTTTTGGCAGGAGAAATCTCGTGAAAATCTCGTCACACCTTTCAAGAAAGCCAGCTTCGCGCCTGGGTCGCTTCCTGTGGGCCACGATCAGCCTCGCCCTTCTGGTGTTTCTTTTCCCATCGTCTGGCTCGTTTGCGCAATCGGCAAACGAGAAGACCTTTGCCTCTCCGGGCGAAGCCGTCCTGGCCGTGTATAAGGCGTTGAAAGCCGGTGATACCAATTCGGTGAATGCGATCTTCGGCGCCAATGCCGGTCCGATTCTCCACACCGGCGACGACGTAGCCGACAAGAACATGGTCGCGACTTTCATCCGCCACTACGACCAGATGCATCGCCTGGTGATCGAGCCCGATGAGACAGCCACGCTTTACGTCGGGCCCGACAATTGGCCGATGCCCATTTCGCTCGTAAAGAACAGCAGCGGCGCCTGGTACTTCGATACCGAAACGGGCAAGAAAGAGATTCTCTACCGGCGCATCGGAACCAACGAGAATGATGCCATCGACGTGCTGCATTCGCTGGTCGACGCCCAGATTGAGTACGCCTCCACCCCGCGCGATGGCGACCAGGTCACGCACTATGCAAGTAAGTTGATCAGTGATGAGGGCAAGCATAACGGGCTCTACTGGAAGACCAATGACAATGAGCCTCCCAGTCCCGTGGGACCGCTGCTGGCGCTCGCCGCGGGCGAGGGCTACACCAAGAAAGAAGGCCAATCGCCTGCGTTTCATGGGTATTACTACCGCATTCTCAACAGGCAGGGATCGGCAGCCAAAGGCGGAGCCCGCGACTACAGCGTGAACGGCCAGCTTACCAAGGGTTTCTCGTTTCTCGCTTATCCGGCGGATTACCGTAACTCCGGCGTCATGACCTTCATCGTCAACCAGGATGGAGTCGTGTACGAGAAGGACCTTGGCGCGGACACGGCAAAGCTCGCAAGCGCAATATCGGAATTCAACCCTGATAAGACCTGGACTCCTGTCGACTGAAACGAAGCTCTATTGATCCAGGAACCGTGACAGTGTCCGGTTTCGTGCCTGCCTCACTTATAGCGACGCGTGGCCTTAATTACCATTGAGAACACCCCCGACTCATCGCGCGTTACCAGAAGCGAGACGTGGCGGTTGATGGCGATTTCGGCCTGCAGAAACTGTTGTCCCGAAGTGTCCACGTTGGTGGCATAGGTGAGGATGACTCTCTTGCCCACCCGTTCATCCACGGTGATGCGCGTGGTGGAGTTACCGAGCGAGCCGAGGTAGTTTGGATCCACCTTCACCGAGCCCGCCCCAAACAGCTTCTGCACGCGGTTGCTCATCGTGGCGTTGAGCGCGCCGCCCAGCAGGACGTCGGTTGAAGGGCTCATTTGCGCCTGCTCCTGCTGCTGCGTGTAGATCCCCTGCTCGCTCTGGGTTCGTCCCAGGGCAAGCAGCGCCACCACATCCGCCTGCGCCAACGGAGGATCGCTGCGATAACTGACATTGAGCTTATCCGGAGTTCCGTGAAGCCCCAGCGTGATGTCGTAATCGTCCACCCGGGCCGTGGCGTTCAGATCGATATTCGGCTCGATGCGTACCGGGTTGGTGAACTGGAGGTCGCCGCGCTGCAGCTCATAGCGGGTTCCCGCAATCGTAGCGCTACCCTCGGTAATCGAAACCCGTCCCAACAGCGAAGGAGAAGCCAGCGTTCCGCGCACGCGCAGATCCACGTCACCGGCGAGCTTGGCGAAGGCATTCTGAAAACTCAACTGCGGTGACGAGCGAAGATGGACGTCCAGGCGGATATGGTTCGAGGGAGCATCCGGAGCCGCCAACGGTTGCGCTGTATTGGCCTGCGCAGCCAGGGCCGCAATATCGAGATCCGGACTCACGGAGAATCGGGTCAGCAGCACATTTCCCGACAACAGCAGGCTGTTTTGGGATCCCTGCAGATGCAGCGTTGTATCCGCCAGCGAACTCACGCCCTTCGGATAGCGAATCCGGATCGATTTGCCGGTGACGGAGAGGTCGGCAAAGATGCCCTGCTGGTAGGACAGGTATCCGCCCATGCTCAACTGGCCTCCGCCCGTCATCGCGGTCAGTTGTCTCACCTCGAGACGGTTCTGGTTGAACTCCAGCGTTCCTTGCAACTGGCTAAGTCCGTTGGGCAGATCCTCCAGCGATATCGAGCCGTTTTCGAAATGGACGGTTCCTTGCAGGTTCGGCTTGGCGATCGGCCCGTGGGCCTCTACCTTGAATGTTGTCGTCCCTCCCGCCGTCAAATCCTTATCGAGCGTCTGGGCCAGTGCCAGGTTGATTGACCCGTTGGCCGCAAGGTCAAGTCGCTTTGCATCCTTCAGCTCAAGGGTCCCCTGCGCGTGCAGATCGGTCTGGTCGCCTGTAATGTGCACGGGGTCCAGGCTCACACGCGCATTGGCCAGCGTTGCGTGGACAGAGCCTTCGCCCTGCAACCGGACACCGGCGACCGTCACTGCGATTCCCGCCATCCGTGCCTCGCCTCGCAGTTGTGCGGGATCGGTCAGCGGGCCCTCCAGCGTGGCGGTCCCCGACAGCGAGGAATCGGCATCGATCCCCTCGATGTGGGTGAGCTTGAAGACCGCGCTGATGTTGAATCGCGAAAAATCGAGTTTCGCCCGGGTGAGGAAGTTTCCCCGCAATTCTGTCTGGCCGTGCAGAGAGACTTCCGCCGTCGCGACATTCGTCGTGACGTCGTACAGAATGTCCCGATTGACGGTGTGCGCCTTCAGCTGCACCGTTCCGAGCGTTTCTCCGCGGACTACGAGCCCCGCGAGTGTAGCGCGGCCCTCCATGTGCGGGTCGTCGGGAGTGCCCGAAGCAGTCGCGGAAAACTCAAGGGTTCCACCCAGGGCGTTGCCCGTCGAGCGCACGTGTTCGAAATTTGCAATGACAATCCCGGATCCGTGGGACTCCGCCTGGAAGTGTCGCGTATTCAGATCGTAGCTGCCGGAAGCGGAGAGTGTTCCGGCGGCTCCCTTGACGTTGATCGAACTCAGCTTGATGGTCTGGTTCGCGATTGTACCGTCCGCTCGGATTCGCGATACCGGCTCCCCATACACGGTCCCGTCGTCCAGTTCCGCCCATCCGGAGCCACCCAGCATGTTCATCGGGCCGTCGGTTTGAAAGTCGGCATTCAGTGTGCCGCTCACCTGCGCTGGAATACCGGTGCGCAGCAGGATGTCGTTCACATTCACATTGGTCGCATGAACCCGCGCGTGCAGAAGGGAACCAGCGTTGAATGCGGGTTTCTCGTCCGGGCGGGCTGCGCCTGGGTTCGCACTTGCGGCCGAGAGGGTGCCTTGCAGGCTGATCTGCGCTTCCCCGCGCTTCAATTGCCCGTGAACGATGGCGATGTGTTCCGCGTCGTAACTGCCGTCGGCCTCGATCGAGTCCCAGCGTACGAATTGCGGGGTGTGCGATGCATCGTCAGGCTTGGGCGGAAATTCAATCGCCAGCTCCGTTGCCTTCGCGGTTCCCGCGATGTGTGGCGAAACCAGGGACCCCGCCCAGCTTCCCTGAAACTCGGCCTGACCACCCAAAGTTACAGGTAAGGCCGCGGTTCCCGATTTTCCCTCCCGCCCCAGTCCCAGCTCGCGCAGCACGGTGTTGAAATCGCCCAGATCGTGCGAGCGAAAATCCATACTGAGAGCCGTCGGGCTAGTCAGGGGGTAAGCGCCCAGTCGACCATGGGCCTGGATCTGGCTCGCCGGAAGGCTTAAGTCGAGCCTGCGAACATCCACCGCACCGTTGCGCTGCGTGTAGGTTGCGTCGAGAGCCCCGCTTCCGGGCTCCTCGTTAGCCACGGCCTGGACCGACGGCTTCAGGTCCAGCGTCGCCCCAACGACCAGAGTATTCACATCTCCCTTGACCCAATTGGCCGTCGCGGGGCCATTTAACGTAACGTCGATACCCATCCGCCTGAACGGCTCCTGGCCGACGATATCCTGAATCGTATCGAGCGACACACCGTCAAATCGGCTCGTGATCGTTCCCTTGACTGTAACTTCCTGCTGGGGGTCCTTGATCACGATGTCGCGTGGATTGGAAGGCGGAGGTGGCGGCGGCGGGGTGGCGTGCCCGTGAAAGAAGCGCTTCAGGCGGGAATCGCGGGGTGGATTTGCCACTTCTTCAGACGGCTCCATGCTCGCCCGCCCCGCAACGTGCGGCAACCACTGATCCAGCTGCAGGTCGCCTGTGATCTTGCCGCCCTGCTTGAATCGAATCGTGACGGCGGTGAAGTGCAGTTCGTTAGGATCGGCGTGCACCTTCGTATCCAGTTGTAGGTCACGCGCCGAAATTCCGGGGGCAACATAGGCTCCTTTGTCGACGTGAAGTGCGCCGTCCAGCCGGAATTCGCCCCGGTCGCCGGCTCCCGCGAGGTCCATTCGCGTAACTCCGTCGGGCGTGAAGGGAAAATCCATGATCGGATCCAGGAGCCGCATATCGAACTCGCCCGCAATTTTTGCCTGCCATCGGGCATGCGTGAAATCTGTCATCGCGCCAGACACTTCCAGAGTCCGGTCTTTGATGCCCCGGCTGCTGGCAGTGATTCGCAGCGAACGCAGGTAAGCCGCGTTGCGAGTGAGGTCGAGTGAAATCTGGAACAATGCGTGGAGAGCGGCGGGAGCAGGAGCGGTGGGCTGGCGGCCGCCGCGCTGCAGCATCAGGTCGCGCACCCCGGCGTCGACATGGTAGCTCTCCGGATTCGATTTTTCTCCGGGGTTGTACTTCAACACCAGCGACAAATCGTTGGCCTCGAAATCCAGAGGCAGATACTGGTTTGCAAAATCGAACGACGCAGCCCGGTTGTCGAGATCGAACATTCCCTGCTCGATCGCAACATGCCCCGCCTGGAGATCAAACAGCGTGTCCAGGAATGGCTTGTTTGCCTTCTTCTGAACGCGTGGATGTGGCTGGTTCGTCGATCCGTTCGGATAGTAAATAAGGTGAATCTGGGGCTTGACCACTTCAAGGTTCCGCAAGTGGATACTCGGACTCAAAAAGCCGAGTACGCTGATTCCCACGCGCAGGCTTTCCACCTCGGCATAGGGGGCCTCGCCGGGGTCCTCCAGTCCGTGGATCACCACTCCGCTCGCTTCCGCCTCAAGATCGATCAAGCGCCAGTGAAAAGAGCGAATCTCCACCCGGCCGCCCGTGGCAGTTTCGAGCAGGGAGACGATTCGTCCCCGGACCAGCTCTTCGAAGTGATGCGAATTAATCCAGAACCAAAGGACCGAGATTACCGCACCGAGGGCGATGAACAAGGCCGCAGTATTCCACGCCCAGCGCCTCCGGCGCCGCGCGCGGGCAGCAGGCATCTTGATCTCGACCTGGCTCATTTCACCGCGTCCTTTCCGGAGGCTGACTTGCTTCCGGTCTCCAGTGCGGGATCCAGAATTTCGACGTCTCCCTGCTTGCGGAGGTTATCCAGCCAGGCGTCAAACAGGACGTTCACCTGCTGCTCCAGAAGAATTTCCTCGATGCGAGGGGCTACATCGCTGAGAGGAGGCACCTTTGCCCCAGGAGCGTAGAGCGGCACCAGCTTGGTGCGATAGTAAGTCTCAATCTCCTGCTGCCCGATGCGGATTCCCTGGCGAAAACGGATCTCGATGAATCGGATCATTTCCAGGCGAAGGCCGAGATAGGCTTCCACCTGGGCGGCCGTCAATCCATTGGTGCTCAGAAACTTCTGCCAGCCCGCCTCGGTCGCGCAGTTCATGCGAACACACGCGGGCAGTTCCGTGCGCAGTTCCTTCAAACGCGCCTGCACCTCCTCGGTCTTGGGCTCAGAAGCCGTAATGTCTTCCTGCCGAACCTGCTGCTGGATGAGGGTGCGGCTGATGAGCTCTTGCACCGCGGTCTGAGGGCTGAGCGTTGCGTTAATTGTCGCTTCCGGGTCGAGGACCGAAAACCGCACTTCGTTGGCTATATCGCTCCACAGAATCGCCTGGTTGTTCACCACCGCAACCACGCGATCCAGCACTGTTGAAGCCGGCACCGTCGAAGCCAGCCCCGTCGAACCAGGCCCGGCAGGCTGCGTTTGTCCCGCCGCGGCCGCCACGGCGGCGGCCGAAGCCATCGCAGCCGCGAGCGCAAGAACTGCGCCTCGTTTCATGCCCCTTCGAGTTGGAAAAAGCACGCCCATCAGAACGTCTGTCCCAGACTGAAGAAGAAGTTGAAGTGGCTGGCCTGGCCCACGTGGGGTTCACTGTCGGGAACCGAAAGTGAGTAGTTGATGTTCACCGGGAAAATCGGCGGATTCAGGTTATAGCTGAAATCCAGCCGAATGGGTCCGACCGGCGTATGGTAGCGCAAACCAAGGCCCGGTGTGTGGGTGAAGTAATTGAAGCTGCAGAGGCCCTGTTTTCCAGTGGAGGTCACGGGACCCTCGGGAATGGGATTGGGCACCGGAGGTTCGTTCAAAACCTTGCAAACATCCCGATCAGGCTGGTGAATGCGGAGGGCGCTCGCCCAGGCATCGCCGGCATTGGTAAATACGTTGCCCATATCCTCAAAGAGAACAAGGCTCAAGGCGTTGCCGAAGTAGGGAAGCGTGGGCGGAGGAAGGCGAAGCTCAGTGCTGTTAATCAGCGCTCCCGCGCCGCCGATCGGAAAGCCGGTCTCTCCGTCTCGCGGGCCGGCCGCATTGATCGAGAATCCGCGCAGAGATGTCGCGCCACCGGAATAGAGGCGCTCCGGAAGCGGGATCAGCCGCGCGCTGTCGCTGCCAAAGGCTCTTTCCTGGCCATAGCGCGTGTTGCGCGCCAGCACGAATCGATTCTTGTCGAAGCCGTAGTAGCTCGAGCTGGACAAGTCGAGACGATTGAAACTGGCCTGTGCCTTAAACGCCTCGGCGGACACGAATTCCTGGAAGCTCCAGTAGGAGCCTCGATGCGCGTCTATCGGGTTGTCGCGGGTATCCCGAAGCCACGTGAATGCGGGACCGCCCACGGTTACCGCGGTTGCATACAGCGTCACCACGGAGGGATACACCTGCAGACTCGATTCCGCTACCTTCACACGGCGGAAATCAAATTCGTAGATAAGCGTATTGGCACGGAGTATCCCCGATCCCACGCGGTTGAAGCCTTGCGTCCAGCGCATGCCGGTGTCGAGCCGGGAAGCCACATAGGTGGTGACGTCCTGGCTGTTTGCATATCCCCCCGTGAGCGCCAGTCCCAGCTTCCTGTTCCCGTAAAAATGGGGATTCTGATAAATGACATTGATCTTCTGTTCCAGCAGGCCGTAGGTGGCCTGCAGCGAGGCCGACTGCTCCCGTCCGAACAGATTATTGCGGGTGACATTGAACACCACGCGGGGACTGACGCCGGTGCGCCCGCCCGGCGTACACTCCACGCCGCTGGCGATATATCCCGCACAGTTGTTCTCCGGCGTACCGGTCTGAGCCTCGAACCCGGCGCCATAGGTCAATGTCCAGCGCCGCGCTTCGACCGCATGAAGGAGAACCGTTTTGTAGGTTTCGCCCCCGCTCGTATTCTGGACCGCCGCATCGATCTCGTTGAAAAGCGCAAATTCGTAGAGATTTTTCTGCGTTTCTTCCAGGGCCGCCTGGTTCAGCGGATCGCCGGGATGCAACGTGATGGCCTTGGCGACCGTATTCTTTCGCGTGTATTGGAGGCCCGTAAGGAGCACGTTGCGCACGAAGATCTGTCGGCCCTCCGTGATATGAAACGCAACATCCACCTTGCTCGAATCACCTGGCTCGCTGCTTTGCTCCACATCCACCTGGGCCTGGTCGAATCCGCGGGTCAGGTAGTCGGTCACCAGCGCATCGCGATCACCGGCGAGGTTGCGCGGTGAAAACAACTGGTCCGATTCGGTGTTCATCAGCGGCAGCAGCTTGCCTGCATCCACGTGATTGTTGCCGTCCAGTGTGACCTTGCCGACGCGCTTCTGTTCGCCCTCGTCCACGCGGTAAACAACCTTGAGCGAGGCCGGCGTAGGCTTCTGACCGGGAGGATCGTCCTCGCGCATGTTCGTAAGGCTCGTCTCGGGCGTGACATTGGCCTTCGAGAAACCGTTATTTTGGTAGAGGGCCTCCAGCGCGCTGACGTCCGACGATACCAGGGCCTGGCTGTAAACGCCGTGGCGGTCGAGCACGTTGGCCTCGTGCACGCTCAAAAGTCCCTTCAGGGTTGCGGAATTGAAATAATTGTTTCCCTCCACCGCAACGCTTTCAACCTTGCGCCGGATACCCAGCTGGACCACATAATTGATGGCCACCTCGCCGGGGCCCAGGGACTGCTGATTGTGGTCCACTTTCACTTCGAAGTAGCCCAGGCTCTGATAGTAGTCGCGCAGCCGCCGGTTGCCTTCGTTCAGCAGGTCATCGTCCACCGTGCCTTCCTCGAAGACCGGAATCAGGCGCTTCAGCTGGTCTTTTTTCAGCGAGGCGCCTTCCACCAGCACGTGCACGATCGGACCCTTGTTGGCAGTGAAGCTGAACTCGATCTTGTGCGCCGCGTACTTCTTCGAATCCAGCTTGATCTCCGCTTCCAATCGTTTCTGCTTTTGATAGAACTTGAGCGCTCCGTTCAAGGCGCGGTTCACGGTTTCGCGATCGACAGTCGCACCCGGTTTCAATTTCGCGTGGCGACGGAACTCATCCGGCGTCATGCCCGCATCGCCGGTCAGCGTCACCTGCCCCACGCGCGCCTGCGGACCAGAGACAACGTGAAAGGCGATGTCGACAAGTTGCTGCTCGGGATTCTGATGCACATCAAAGGTGATCGTGGATTCGTTGAAGCCGTTATCGACCAGCACCACTTGCATCTGCTCCATGGCCTGGGTCATCTTTGCGTCTGTAAAACGGGTTCCCGCATTCAGGCGGCTGGCTCGTTCCAATTGCGTATTCACGGTAGCGCCCTTCGCCCCATCTACTGTCACCACGCCGATGAACATGCGCGGCTTGCCGAGGAAAACCAGCTCAACCCCGTCTCCCTGCCGCGTTCCGGAAACCTCGACGGAATTGAAAAGCCCCGTTTCAAATACCTGGCGCAGGCTCTCCGCCACTTTTTCCCGATCGAGCGGCGCCCCTTTGGCCTGGGCGAGATGGCCCTCGAGGAAAGAGAGCCGATCAGGCGAGACGCCTGCAAAAGAGATTGTGCGTACTGTCAGTCCCTCCCATGCGGCAATGGAATCGCTTCCTGCCGCACTGGTTTGGGCAGATGTCTTCGCGGCTTCCTGGGGCGCGGCTCCCTGTAAAGGATCAGTGGAATGGGGCGCAAGGGGCGCGACCGCAGGAGTTTGACAAGTACCCCGGACGCTCGCGAACATCGCATACAGGACGAAGCACGAAAGCAAAATGCCCCAGCCGCACCGACTGCCGCACCGCCTCGGAGCAATGGACCGCAAAATCTTCTCCAGATAAAACTCGAAAGCGCCCCGGGCCAAAATTTGCATCTAATCAAACATCAGCGAGGGCCCCGTTCCGGTCGGCACTTCAAACCGCTGCACCTATACTAACGAGGAATAATGAGTGGCGCAGCAGTAAACAGTCTTCAACTTGATCCCCCAAGGACACGAATGACGCAACCCAGGTTCACCGCACATCCCCCTGATCCGCCGGCGTCGCGTGCCGGCGGTCCATCGGAGCCTGCAGTTCAAGATCCGCCCCCGCCACCTGCCCCGCCGGCGCCACTCTCGCCGGATGCCGATGCTCTGCAGCGTGCTCAGGCAGGCGATCATTATGCTTTCGCCCAACTCTACGCGCTCCACAAAAGGCGCATCTACTCCCTCTGCCTGCGCATGGTCGGAAATGTAGCCGAAGCCGAAGACCTCACCCAGGAAGCATTTCTCCAGTTGCATCGCAAGATCGCCACCTTCCGGGGAGACTCGGCATTCTCCACCTGGCTGCATCGCCTCGCCATCAACGTGGTTCTGATGCATCTGCGCAAGAAGGGCCTGTCGCTCATCTCGCTAGACGAAGCAATGGAGCCAACGCCGGAAGAGGGGCCGGGCCGGAGCTTTGGAGCTCCCGACCTCTCGCTGGCCGGATCCATCGATCGCCTGGCCCTGGAACGAGCCATCTCTGACCTCCCGGCTGGCTACCGCCTCATCTTCGTGCTGCACGATATCGAGGGATACGAGCATAATGAAATCGCCGCAATGCTCGACTGTTCCATCGGGAATAGCAAATCCCAGCTGCACAAAGCACGGCTGAAGCTTCGCGACGCCATGCGTACGTTTCCCCGAAGGGAGGGGCGGCGATGATCGAATACCGCAAAGTCAAGTCGTGCCAGGAGTTCCAGGAACATTTGCCCGAATTGATCGGCTCCGGCCTGGACGTTTCCGGGGATCCGCACCTTGAAAGTTGTGAACTTTGCCGGGCATTGCTCTCAGACCTTGAGACCATCGCGGCGGCTGCACGCGAACTGTTTCCGGTCGAAGACCCGTCAGATCGCGTGTGGGAGCATATCCAGTCCGCAATCGAGGAGGAAGAACAGGACCCCAGTCCCAAGTAAGAACCTCCATCCGCGGGTTCGGTCTTTTTCGCTTTTTCGCGAAAGGAATGACTCTGATGCTCCCCCGCCGCGTCCAGTTTTGCCTGTCTTCGTTCGATCGGCCACGCTCATGATTCATGAGGCGTGGCCGATAACTTTTGGGGAACAAGTGGCCGCACGGGTCGGCCAGAAGCCGCAATCAACCAGGGAGGCTCGGAAGCATCCCGGAACCAAACCGGAACCGCCGTCGTAATTTACTGAGCAGAAGCGCTTTGGCCGACCCCCGCAGCACCCGTCGGTTTCTGCAACTTTTGACAAGCTTGCGCTGTCTAATGTAGGTAAAGTTGATAAAAGGACACTCAATGCCGAACCAGCCACCAGTACCACCAGAGATTCTTGGTCCCACAGAAGCCAAGCCAACGGTGAAGCGGGTCCCCGTTCTTCCCGTCCGCGATACTGTTCTCTTTCCTCACGCCGTTCTGCCCCTGACCGTCGGACGGGAGAGTTCCATCCAGTTGATTGAGTCGCTGGGCGAGGATCGCTCCATCGTCGTGACGGCGCAGAAAGATCCCCGCCAGGACGCGCCGACACCCGAGGACATGCACGAGGTCGGCACCCTGGCCACGGTCCACAAGATCGTTCGCATGCCCAACCAGAGCCGCTTTGTTTTTACAGAGGGGGTAGAGCGCGTACGGCTTGTTCGTTATGTTCAGACGGAGCCCTTCATGGTTGCCGAGGTCGAGACCATGGACTCCGAACAGGTCGAGCCCTCCTCCAATGTGGAGGCGCTGGTGCGCATTGTGATCGGCCAGTTCCAGCAGATCGTTACCGAGTCGCCCACGTTGTCGGATGAGTTGCGCACCATCGCCGCCAACATCGACGATCCGGGCCGCCTGATCGATTTTGTCGCTTCGTCGCTGCCTTTCCTGACCACGGAAAACAAGCAGCAGTTGCTGGAAACTCCGGGAATTCCGGCCCGCCTCGAGCTGTTGAACACCCATCTCGCCAAGGAAATCGAGGTGCAGCAGTTGCGCGCCAAGATCCAGAACGAGGTGCAGGATCAGGTCCAGCAGTCGCAGCGCGATTACTACCTCCGGGAGCAGATGAAGGCCATCCAGAAGGAACTGGGCGAGCAGGACGAAGGCCAGCGCGAAATCGAAGATCTGCGCAAGAAGATCGACGACGCCGGCATGCCCGAGGACGTGAAGAAGGAAGCCCTGAAGGAGCTCACCCGGCTTTCGCGCATGTCGCCCATGGCGGCCGACTACTCCCTGACCCGCAACTACATCGAATGGCTTGCGGTCCTGCCCTGGGCCAAGAGCTCCGGCTCCAAGATCGACATCAGCAAGGCTCGTGAGATTCTCGACCAGGACCATTACGAGCTGAAGAAGGTCAAGGACCGCATCCTGGACTACCTGAGCGTGCTCGAACTGAAGCCGGATATGAAGGGACCGATCCTGTGCTTTGTCGGGCCGCCCGGAGTAGGCAAAACCAGCCTCGGCCGGTCGATTGCACGTGCCCTTGGCCGCAAGTTCCAGCGCATTTCCCTCGGCGGCATGCACGACGAGGCCGAGATCCGCGGCCACCGGCGTACCTATATCGGTGCCTTGCCGGGCCAGATCATCCAGAGCATTCGCCGCGCGGAAACCAACGACCCGGTGATCATGCTCGACGAGATCGACAAGCTTGGCCGCGATTTCCGGGGCGATCCCGCGTCGGCGCTGCTCGAGACTCTCGATCCGGAGCAGAACAACACGTTCCGCGACAACTATCTCGACGTGCCGTTTGATCTTTCCAAGGTGCTGTTTATCTGCACCGCCAACATGCTCGATACGGTGCCGCCTCCGCTGCTCGACCGCATGGAGTTGATCCCGCTGCAGGGCTACAGCGAAGAGGAAAAGGTGCACATCGCCAGCCGCTTCCTGATTCCGCGCCAGATCAAGGAAAACGGAATCACGACGGAGCAGATCGAATTTCCCGAGGACTCGGTGCGGCACATCATCCGCCACTACACCCGGGAAGCCGGCGTGCGCAAACTCGAGCAGGTGATCGGTACGGTGTGCCGCAAGGAGGCGCGCCGCATCGTCGAAGGCAAGAAAGAAAAGCTGGTTGTCACTCGCGAGATCCTGAAAGAGTTCCTGGGCAACATCCAGGTGCGCGTGGATACCGAGATCGCCGAACGGGTGAAGCGGCCCGGGGTGGCGGTGGGCCTGGCCTGGACGCCGGCCGGCGGCGACATCCTCTTCATCGAAGCGAACAAGATGAAGGGCAAGGGCTCCTTCACCATGACCGGGCAGATCGGCGAGGTGATGCAGGAGTCGATGCAGGCCGCGCTGACCTGGGTTCGTTCCAATGCCGGCATGTTGGGATTGGCCGAAGACTTCACCAAGGACATCGACCTGCACATTCACGTGCCGGCCGGTGCCATCCCCAAGGACGGGCCTTCGGCCGGTGTCACCATGGCCACCGTGCTGGCCTCGCTGCTGACCGATACTCCGGTGCGGCCGCTGACCGCCATGACCGGGGAGATCACGTTGAGCGGCAACGTGCTTCCGGTGGGCGGAATCAAGGAGAAGTTCCTGGCCGCACGCCGGGCGGGAGTGGAAACCATCATCCTGCCCGCGGACAATCGTCAGGACGTGGAAGAAGACCTGACGCCGGAGCTGATGCAGGGAGTGACCGTGCACTACGCCCGCCACATCGAGGACGTGCTCGCGGTCGCTCTTCCGCTCTTCAAGGCGCAGCCTGTAGCCGTGGCTCCGCCTGCACAGGGGCCCGCAACCGCCGCAGCCTGAGGCGCCTGGAAATCAAACGAGGCCGGCAAATCTGCCGGCCTCGCGTTTTTATTTCACGTGCCAGTAATGGCGGTCTGCTGCACCCGCCGAAGCCAGTTGCACGACTACCCGCGCCCGGTGAATTCACACCGAGGCGCGGGCTGTCGGCACTGCCGTTAAAAGCGTGCACGAAGTTCCAACCATTCGGGGTGCCCAGGCCGGTCGCCGGGTCCCAGCCTTCCCCGGTGGCAAGCGTGGAGTCGACACCGAAGGTGATGACGAACCAGCGCGTGGAATACGGGCTGTTGTACAGCGCGCTGAAAAAGGTCGGGAGCCCGTTGAGCGGCGCTGCCAGCTCCCATGAATTGACGGGGGAAGTCCCGCCGGGATCTTGGATCGTTCCCGTGACGTTATTCCTCGAACTCGAGTTCACAACGTCGGTGATGGCACTGGACGGGAGGCGATACAGAAGAGGCGCCGCCTGTCCCAGCCGATGGCGTGCATGCTGGTTGGCAATGGACCAAAGGGCCGAGAACATCGGGCATGCAGCGCTCGTTCCGCCGATCACGTCGATGAACAGATCGCCCTGTGCGTCCCCGGTGTAGATGATTTCGACACCCGTATACGGATCCGCCACCCAGGATATGTCAGGAGTGAGGCGGCGATTCCCGGGAAGGTCTTTCTGGTAGGAGGGCTTCGGGTAAACGTCGCTCGCGCCCCCCGTTCCGCCAAACACGAAGCCTTCGTTCAAGGGTGGATCGATCGGCGGGTTGCCGAGGGCGGCCGTGTCGGCTACTTCGGTAATATTGTTGCCCCAGCTCGTCTGCCAGGCGATGTGCTTCTCGGAATCGAGAGCGACGCTTACTCCGCCGATGCCAGTCACATACGGTGAGCTCGCGGGCCAACCCGTGCTGGTGAAGAGCCCGCCGGTCAGACTGGCGTTGTTGCCATAGTCGCCGGTACTGAACTGAATCGACTCGCCGGCCGCCCCGATCGCTTTGAAGACGTTATCGATTGCTCTGTAGAACTCTGCCTCGCCAGCGATTCCGATTTCAAGACTGCTCCAGCTGTTGGAGATGGAGACCACGCCGGGTATCGATGCCGCCGCGATGTCTGCTGCGAACAGGTCGTTGAAGGAATTGGTGGGTGCGACCACCAGCACGATTTTCGCGCCGGGGGCGATCGCATGCACCCACTCGACGTCGAGAGTGGTCTCGCTCGCCCAGCCGGCATTGGCATCGGTCGAGAAATTTGATTCGGTCGGCGTGCCAAGGATGCTGAGGTTTGCGGGGGGGAGGCCCATATTTTGCGAGAACGCTGCCAAGTCTTGGCCGATGGTGGTCGAGCCGTAAGCATCGACGATGGCGACCGTGGTGCCGGCGCCGGTGAGCCCCTCGCGATAGAGGGGCGTCAACTTGTAGGCTGTCTGAATTTCACTCGGCTGGTAGCCGCATGGGGGCAGGGTCCCGGCCGCGCTGTTCGTGATGGGGGCGCCGTAGCCGTTGCCATGGTAGCTCGCCGTGACAGTGCCGTCCGTGGACGTGAAATTCACCGAGGTCGGCGGGTAGAAGCACTGCTCCGAGAAGACCAGGCCGTTCGGCGCCGCGCTGAGACGCAGCGGTTGGGGAGCCAAACCCTCGGCCTCGCTCGGCCGATGGACACTGGTGCCGGCCTTGACTCCGGCACGTGCGATTTGCGGCTCCGGAGCCAGGTCCGATAGTCCGCCTACGGCGGCAACCAGCCCACCGAGCGCGGGCGGCAGAGTCGCGCTGCGGCTGCTGGCCCGGAAAGTGCGCCCGCTCAGGTCGTATTCATGCAGCTCCACGTGAAACGTGCTCTGCACGAGTCCAGCCGAACCGGTGGCCCTCACGAACAGATTGTCGTGACCGATGCTGCTGACCGTGAATCCATCGGCCGTGAGGAGATCCGCAACCTTGGCAGCCTCTCCGTGGCTCGGCGCGTGCTGCGCTCGGACTTGTTCGAAGGAAAGGAAGGCGGCCTTGCCCGACTGCTGTGCCGCCACCAGGGAATCAAGACCCTGCTGGTCGTGCAGTTTCATCCACAATGTGATCTCGATTGGGCTTGATGCGTTCACCGGGCCGAGATCAGTTGCCCGGGAGAGAAGCGATTGGCCGCCGGCCGCGGTTGTGACGGTTAATGCACAAACAAAAACAAGAAGGAGCACTCGCGCTCGTGTCATGGTCATCCTTTCTTTGCCGCACACAGGCAGACGTCGCCTCGGGTTTGTTAGCCGAAATTCAGATGAAACTGGTCTCAAGACGGGAAGAATCTTCGAAACGAAGATGGCGCGAAAGATATCAGGGCCGACGCTGGGTGTCAAGAACCCGCGGATCGGTAATAGCAAGCCGGCTTGGCGGTCGTTTTCCAGATTTCTCGAGGTCGCACCATATCCCTTCGGCTCACAAGAAATCTCGTTGCGTCGGGTTGCCGAAAATTAAGACCTCGTGCCGCAAACTTGACGTTGGAGCCGCATCCGGAAACCCGGAGTACTGCAAGCAATTCGGTTTCGTTCTGAACGCTTTAGACCCCCCAAACCGGCCCTTCCGGACCGTTTACATTTGCAGGATTGCGACCATATCCGCATTTGTGTCAGTGATTTGTAGACCACAATTCGAGCCGGAATGGGTACCCTCCCCCCCGTAGCTGTGAAACTGTGAGTCCATTCACGTCGATCGAGCCGCGCCTACAACCTTCGTGCCAGTGCCATTCCTGCGTTACTTGATAGTGAGCAAGCATTCGCCCGTGCAGGACGGCTATGTTAAGACGAACCAAGAACAAAGCACGCACGACAACATCGAAAAACGACGCGCAAAGCAGTGCGGCGACGATTTTGCTTGCGGCATCCGGCAATCCGGCTGACGAAAACCATCGCCATTCGGCCTTTCCCGGCGCAAACGAATCCGTGTGCGAGTTATCTCTCTGAAGTGATGAAATACGCTAGACGATCACGGCGACAAATGTAGTTCAACTCGGAGAGATTTTCATTCGGGCGAGCGCGTGTTGCATACCACTGGGGAACGCTCGCTCGCCATTTCTGTTGGCGCTGATCCTGAATCCCGCTCCCTTACAGAAATTCGCTCCTCCCGCCCACGACCCTTTCCAGCATCCGGACGCGTCTAAGACTTGCAGGCGGTATGCTCTTTAAGTGATGCGGGTGCACATCCTTACCTTTGGTATTTTGAAGGACTGGCTTGGTTCTGGGGGCTCCACCATCGAGTTAGAGGACGGTGCGACCGTCGCCAATCTGCTCGAGCGCCTGGACGCGCCAGCATGCCGGGGGCCCCGCGGCCGCTTTGCGAGGCATTGCGGTGAGCGTCAATGCCGAGTATGCAGTGGCTGCCCGGGTGCTCTGCGACGGCGATGAGGTCGGTCTTCTGCCGCCTGTCTCGGGCGGCGCCTCGCGCGAGCCGGACGGCCCAGAACCGCCGGTGATCACTTTCCTGACCCGCGATGTCATCGAAGCCGACAAGCTCGTCGCGGCTGCGAAACAGGGCGAAGACGGCGCTGTGGTCGTGTTCGACGGCATCGTGCGCAATCACACCCGCAACCGCCAGACCCTCCACCTTGACTACGAAGCCTACGAGGAGATGGCGCTGAAGCAGATGGACGAGCTGGCGCGGGACGCGATCACCCGATTCGGCGTGCGGCATGTGACCCTGGTTCACCGCCTGGGCCGGCTCCAGGTTGGAGAAACCAGCGTCCTGATCGTCGTGGCCTCGGCCCACCGTGCGCAGGCCTTTGACGCCTGCCGCTGGCTGATCGACACCCTGAAGAAGACAGTGCCCATCTGGAAGAAGGAGACCTTTGTCGACGGCGTGGTGTGGGCCGCGGGCGAACCGTTTCCCGAAGGGATCTCTGTAGACTGCGCCGGAGACTCCGCATGCCTCCTAGCCTCATCAAGGGCCTTGCCTGCTTTGCGTTGCTGGCCCCGCTCGCCGTTGCCGCGCAGGACACCACCTTCCGCATGGACGTGAAGCTGGTGAACCTGTTCGTCAACGTGACCGACAATACCGGCGCCATTGTTGGCGGCCTCGACGAAAGATGACTTCCAGGTTTCTGAAGACGGCCGCCCGCAAAAGATCGCCATTTTTGAGCGCCAGTCGGAACTCCCCCTCAACCTGACCCTGGCCATCGACACCAGCGGCAGCACGTATCAAAGACCGCTACCTCGAATACAACGCCGCGAAGGGCTTCATCCACGCGCTGCTTCGCCAGCAGGACCAGATGAGTCTCATCGAGTTCGCCACCGACGTGCGCCTGCTTGTGGATTTCACCAACAATCTCTCTCAACTCGATCACGGCCTCGGCGCGCTGCGGGGTGGCGATGCGACCGCGCTCTACGACGCCATCTACCTGGGCTCCCGCGACCTTGCCAAGAAGCAGGGCCGCAAGGTCCTGGTGCTGGTCTCCGATGGTGGAGACACCGCCAAGAGCACCACCTATGCCGAAGCGCAGGAACAGGCGCTGCGCTCCGAAGTCATGATTTACTCCATCATCGATGTGCCCATCGAGGCCAGCGCCGGCCGCGACCTGGGCGGAGAACACGCGCTGATCACGCTAGCGGAGCAGACGGGCGGCAAAAGCTTCTACGCCTCCGAAGGCGGGCTCGACAAGGCCTTTGCCAAGGTGAGCGACGACCTGCGCACGCAGTACCTGCTCGGCTATTATCCCCACGACCAGGTGCTGGGGCTTAACTTCCATCGCCTCCAGGTGACGGTTCCCCGCGCCGCCGCCGACGCTTTCAACATCCGCTACCGCACCGGCTACTACTCGGATCCACCCGCCGCGCCGCGACCCAAGCCAGTCGACTGACGGGCTCGTTGGCGCCCTGCCATCTCCGCATTGCTCCGCTTTTTCTGTTCTCTTACCCCCGATCCCTGATCGCTGCATCTAAAATGCCAATATGACTCCCCCATTGCCTTCCCGCCGTCGCTCCAAGACGCCTCCGCCGGGAGAAACCGGGCAGGAAGCGCTTTATCTCCGCTCGCTGAGTGATCGCCAGGTCCAGGTCACCGTCAAGCTGCGCGACGGCGAAACCGTGCGGGGCTGGATCGAGTACTTCGATGACGGCATGCTGCGCCTGACGCGTGAAGGCAAGCCCAACCTGTTTATCTACAAGCACCAGATCCGCACCATCACCGAGACGGGCAAGCGCCGGGAAAGCGCGCTCTCGTCACCAACCGGCGGGGCGGGCCTGTGAGCGGGTCCGGGGCCGTTCCTCCATCGGAGTTCGTCTGGGTTCCCAAGGCTGCGGAGATCGCCCGCGAAGCGGGTGCGCGCCTGCGCGAGTTCCTGGCCGCCGGCGTGGCTACGGAATACAAGGGCGACGTCGACCTGGTGACCGTGGCCGACCGGACGGTTGAAAAACTGATCCGCACCCGCATCGGCGAAGTCTGGCCCGACCACGGCGTCTACGGCGAAGAGGGAACCCGCGAAGGCATGGAGCAGCAATTCCGCTGGTATGTCGATCCGCTGGATGGAACCACCAATTTCGCGCATGGAGTGCCGCAGTTCTGCGTGTCGATGGGACTGGAACAGCGGACGAGTCAATGCGGGCGCGGAGGAAGACGGAACGCTGGTGGCGGGCGTGATTTACGACCCCATGCGCGATGAGCTTTATTGCGCCGAGAAAGGCCGCGGCGCGTTTCTGAACGGGAAGCCGATGCACGTGTCTCCGATCCCGGATCTGGCCGAGTCGCTGGTGGCGACGGGTTTCCCCAGCCGCAAGCGCCACGACAATCCGAACATTCACTTCTACCACGAGTTCACCCTGCGCTCGCATGGAGTGCGGCGCGCCGGCTCGGCCGCCCTCGACCTGGCCTACGTGGCCTGCGGCCGTTATGAAGCTTTCTGGGAGTTCAACCTGAATCCCTGGGATACGGCCGCCGGCATCCTGCTGCTCGAGGAAGCGGGCGGCAAGGTGACGGACTTTTCGGGCGGCCCGTTCCGGCTCGACAGCCGCGAGGTGCTGGCTTCGAACGGCCTGATCCACGACGAAATGGTGGGCCTGTTCAAGGATATGTTTGCCGGCCGCGGGCTCAGCCCTATCCCGACGCCCCAGGAGTTCGCGGCGCGTCGCGCCGAGCGTTCCGGCACGATCACGGCTTGAGCGCGGTGGGATTCAGTTTCCCGATCCGCCCTTTCGGCCCGACCACAAAGGGCAGGGAAAGGGCGTTCCAGTTGCGGTCGGCGTCGGGAGCCTCGTTCAGCGCCGGATCGGGCCGGACGGGCCGCCAGTTCTTTCCGTCGTCGGTGGAGATGTCGGTGCCGTTGGGGCCGACGGTGATCCAGGTTTTGGTGGCGGCGTCGTAGGCGACCGAGGAGCGGTAGCCGTGGGGCGGGGTATTGGGACGTGAATACCCACGTGATCCAATGACAAATCGTGGAGTAGTATAATAAATGCGGCGCTGCCTGCGGTATCTGGTTTCGCGTAGTCGCCGCCGACGATCATAAAATCAGCAAAAGGCGAACCTGAGAACCTTCTCGCGGCGATCGCGAACGCGCCTGCACTCGGCCCGGAAATGAAACCGAGGTTCTTCGACGACAGGGATTCCCACCATCCGTTTTCAAGAGGCGAGTGAGGCTGGGCGAGATAGATTCTGGTTTGGGTTCCTCCGGTGACGAAGGCAAATGGTCCGTTACTTCCGGGCGCGACGGTAGCCTGATTGCTTGCGGCAAACAAAGATTCACCAGTCGCCGCTTTGGGGAGGTGTTTTGGATCCTTCTCATTCCAGCGAGTCCACGTGTCTCCCGCCGTTTCGCGTGATGAAGATTGCGAACACGCCATCAACGGGATCGCCGAGGAGAACTCCGTTCGCCACCTGGTGAGAATAAGGAGATGATTGCTCTCGGTCGTAAAATCGAATCGCATCCCAGAATCCATCCGCATCGGGATTGGTGAATACCAGCTTCCACGTGTGGCATCCGTCGGTGGTTTTGTAGAGCCGCGACAGGTCGCCTTTGCCGGAGGACATGACGATGGCGGTGTTGGCGTCGAAGCCCTGGATGCCGCGGAAGTCGAGATGCTCCGCGCCGGGCGGGATAGAGCAGGTCTGCCAAACATAGCCGCTGTCTTCCGTGCGCAACACAGTGCCATTGGTTCCCGAAGCCCAGGCTACGCCGTTGCCGATGGAGTGAATGCCGCGCAGGTCTGCGGTGGTGTTCGAGGTCTCAATCTCCCACTGCGCGTGCGCGCCCACCGACACCGCAAAAGCCATGCTGACAAACCAAGCCACTCGCCGCATGGCGAACAGTGTAGCGAACCCGAGCGATTCGCCCTGTGCGGCGGGGTACACGCTAATGTCCGGAAGCTAACAGGAACGAGCTAAGAGCTAGCAGCTAGAAGCTCGAATCCGCCCTTTTCCCGCATGGCAAAACCGCCTTTCCACATTTGACTTGAGGGGTTGGGCTCGTGTGCTACTATCAGCGTCGAGAGTTCGTCTCCCGGAGAATTTAAGACATGGCTTATGTCATTGCAGAACCTTGTATCGGCACGAAGGACACCGCTTGCGTAGATGCCTGTCCGGTCGATTGCATCCACCCGAAGAAGGACGAGGCCGACCACGCCGAGGCCGAGCAGCTCTTCATTGATCCGGTCGAGTGCATCGACTGCGGCGCCTGCGTTCCCGCGTGCCCGGTTTCGGCGATTTTTGCCGCCGACGACCTGCCCGAGAAGTGGGCCCACTTCACGGAGAAGAACGCTACGCACTTCGGCCGCTAACCGGCGTTCGAGTTTCACCCACGCGTCCGTCGCGGTGCCGCCGCGGCGGACGTTTGTGTCTGCGCGCTTCTCCCGAGCCGACTCCAACCCGCCTGCGGCCGGTTCGCGGTGCGATGATGGAACCCGATGGCCGTGATCACCTCAGAAGCCGTCGTGCTGCGCACCTGGCCGGTGCACGAAGCGGACCTCATCGTCAGCTTTTTCACGCGCGACCACGGAAAGATCCGCGGAGTGGCCAAGGCGGCGCTCAAGAGCCGCAAGCGCTTCGGCGGGGCGCTGGAGCCGATGACCCTGGCCCGCGCGTGGTTTGTGGAACGCCCCCGGCAGGAACTTACGCGTCTCGATCAGCTGGAAATCATCCGCTCGCCGCTCTCGGCTCCGGTGGACCTTGCCCGCCTGACGGTTCTCAGCTTCTTCGCCGAAGTGCTGGAGGAGGCCCTGCCCGAGCACGATCCGCAGGAGACCGTTTTCCGTCTGCTGGTTTCGGTCCTAGAACAGACCACCGCCGTCACGTCTGAGACCCCAGCCCTGGATGCCCCTGACGTACTTTTCGCTGTGGATGACGCGGCTCTTGGGTCTGCTGCCCGATATTGCCCACTGCACGGTGTGCGGCGAGGCGCTCCGTGCCGGGGAAGTTACTTTTAACGCGCTCGCCGACGGCCTTTTCTGCCCCGTCCATCGCAACGGCAGCGCCAACGCCCTCTCCGCCGACTCCTGGCAACTGGCGCTACGCATGTTGCGCGCACCGGTGTCGGCATTCGCCGCCGATCCCTGGCCGCGCCGCCGCGGTCAGGATCTGCGGCGGTTGACGCTGGCAGTTCTCGAGCGGCATCTCGAGCGCAAGCTCCGCTCCGCCGAGGCACTCGCCCGCCTGGGCGCATGAACTCCGCAATTTTGCGCCGTTCTGCGGCTAGAATCATGGCTGGAGAACGACCCTGCCCGTCCTGAATGCATTCCTAGTCGCCTTCACCGCGCTCCTGCCGCTCATCAATCCGTTGGGCTCGGCGCTGGTATTCTTCGGCCTCGTCGGCGACGCACCGGCTGCCGTGTATCGCCAGCTGGCCCGGGGCATCGCCATCAACAACATCGTCTTTCTCACCGTGATCGAGCTGCTCGGCGTCACCATCCTCAAGTTCTTCGGCATCTCCCTGCCCATCGTCCAGTTCGCCGGCGGCATGGTCATCGCGGCCATGGGCTGGAGCGTGCTGAACGAACGCGACGCCCGCGCCAGCTCCAGAAAAAAGACGGAGGAGACCGACCAGAACGCAAAGCCGGAACACGATTTCGAGCAGGAAATCTTCTACCCATTCACTTTCCCCATCACCTCCGGGCCGGGGACCCTGGTGGCGCTGATTACGGTCACGGCTCACAACTCCAGCCACACCATCTCCAATAACGTTCTCTCTCACGTCGGCGTCTTTCTGGCCATCGTGGTTCTCAGCGTGCTCGTCTATTTCTGCTATCGCTACGCTCCCAAGATCACCAAGGTCATCCCGCCCTCCACCGCGCACGGCATTCTGCGCGTGATTGCCTTCATCCTGTTTTGCATCGGAGTGCAGATCTCCTGGAACGGCCTCTCCGCGCTCATCCGCGAAATCATCCACGCCTGAGTCAGCGCCGCTGTACGCGGCCCGGCTGCTAAAATCGAACCCAGTTCCATAATCGATCTCCAGCGGAACCCAGAGAGAACCGCCCGTGTCTTCCAGCCTTGCAACCTCCGCCCCGGTCTCGGCCGCCGCCAATCCAGCTGCGCTCACCTTTCAGGAGCTGCTCTTTCGCCTCCAGTCTTTCTGGGCGGAGCGCGGTTGCATTCTCCAGCAGCCTTACGACGTGGAAGTGGGCGCAGGAACCATGGCGCCGGAGACGTTTCTGCGCGTTCTCGGGCCCAAGCCGTACAAGGTGGGCTACGCGCAGCCCTCGCGCCGCCCCGCCGACGGCCGCTATGGCGAGAACCCCAACCGGCTCTTCAAGCACACCCAGTTTCAGCTCATTCTGAAGCCGCCGCCGGTCAATGTGCAGGAGCTCTATCTTCAGTCGCTTGAGGCGATTGGCATCGATCTTCGCAAGCATGACATCAAGTTTGAGGAAGACAACTGGGAGTGGCCCGCGGGGGGCGCCTGGGGCGTGGGGTGGCAGGTCATGCTCGACGGCCTCGAGATCACCCAGTTCACCTATTTCCAGCAGTGCGGCGGGCTCGATCTGGACCCCATCTGCGCCGAGTTGACCTACGGTCTGGAGCGAATCACGCAGTTCCTTCAGGACGTGGACTCCATCTACGACATCGTCTGGGCTCGCGATCCCGAAACCGGCGCAGTGGTTACCTACGGCGATGTCCGATTCGCAGAGGAACTCCAGTTCTCGGTTTACAACTTCGAATATGCCGATGTGCCGAGGCTATGGGAACACTTCAACTCGTATGAAGCCGAGGCGCAGTCGCTGCTTGACGCGCGCCCACAGCTTTGATGGGAGATGCAAACGCCGCCGCCGCGGACAAGAAGAGATTTCCGCTGCTGGCCACCTACGAGCTGGCGCTCAAATGCAGCCATCTGTTCAACCTGCTCGATGCCCGCGGCGCCATCAGCGTTACCGAGCGGGTGGGCGTGATCGGGCGGATCAGGAATCTTGCGGTGGGTGTGGCCAAAGCTTACGCCTTGCAACAAGCAGCATGAGAAAGCAGCTAAATTTGGTTGTCATCCTTAGCCGGAGCGCAGCGGAGTCGAAGGATCTGCGGTTCGGGGAGACAGCACGCATTCAGAAAGTAATCGAAAATGCCCAACTTCCTTTTTGAAATGGGGCTCGAAGAGATTCCCGCCCGCATGATCGCCTCCGCTGAGGCGGAACTCGGCAGCCGGGTCACCGGTCTGCTCACCCGCGAGCGGCTGCTTGAGCCGGACGCGAAGGTCACCACCTATTCGACGCCGCGGCGGCTGGCCGTGCTGGCCGAGGGCGTGCTGTCGACCCAGGCCGATACCGAAGAGGAATTGACCGGCCCCTCGTGGAAGGTGGCCTTCAAGGACGGGGCACCCACCCCGGCCGCCCATGCTTTCGCAAAGAAGGCCGGCATAGCGGTCGAGGCCCTCGAAAAAGTCACGACCGCCCGGGGCGAATTCGCCGGCGCGACGGTCAAGCGCCTTGGCCGCGCCGCGACAGAAATCCTGGCAGCCGATCTGCCCAAAGAAGCCCTCTCCCTCTACTGGGCCAAGAACATGTACTGGCGCGAAGGCAAGCCGGAGCGCTCGGTGCGCCCGGTGCGCTGGGTCGTGGCTCTTCTTGACTCCGCTGTTCTTCCGCTCGAGATCGCCGGCATTCAGGCCGGCAACACCAGCCGCGGCCATCGGGTGCTCCATGGGGAAGCGCCGGTGGTGATTGGCGCAGCCAGTGAGTATGCCGAGGCCTTGCTGGGAGCCAAAGTTGTGGTTGAGGTCGCGGGGCGCAGACATATCATTCGCAAAGCGTTGGACGCCGCCACCCGGACCGTGGCTGGGGCCCGGTGGCGCGAAGACGAGGCGCTGGTCGAGACGGTAGTACATCTGACCGAATGGCCCTCCGTCATCCTCGGCAACTTCGAGTCTGAATACCTCGGTCTGCCGGAAGAAGTCCTGGTCACGGTGATGCGCGACCACCAGAAGTACTTTGCGGTCGAGGACGCCAACGGCAAGCTCGCCCCGCATTTCCTGGCTGTGCTCAACACCGAGGTCGACGAGGAAGGCCGGGCGATCATCCGTCACGGCAACGAGCGGGTTCTCCGTTCCCGCTTCAAAGACGCAGTCTTCTTCTGGGACTTCGATCAGAAGACGCCGCTCGTTGAGAGAGTCGAGAGCCTGAAAGCGGTGACGTTTCAGAAGGAGCTGGGCAGCTATCACTGGAAGACGACTGAAAATGAACAGGTGGCGAAGCGGCTTGCGGCGTTGGTGAAGAAGGCCGGTATCGCCTTCGACGAAGCCGGCCTGTACACGGCGGCGCTCCTGGCCAAGACCGACCTGACCACGGAACTGGTGAAGGAATTCACTGAGTTGCAGGGGCAGATTGGCGGCCTTTACGCCTTGTTCCCAAGGCCTCGGGGAAACCGTGTCGAAGGCCGTCTACGACCAGTACACACCTGCGTCAGCGGAAGATGCGATCCCGAGGACCGTGGAAGGCCAGCTGCTCGGCCTGGCTGACCGCATCCAGACCATTACCGCGATGTTCGGAATCGGCAACGCGCCGACGGGATCGAAGGACCCCTTTGCGCTGCGGCGGGCAGCCAATTCGATCGTCAAGATCCTTGCCGAGTCCGATTTGCCGCTCAGTCTCAGCGATGTTTTGAATGCCAGTCCTGCCGAGGTGGCAGTCGAACAACAGGTTTCCGTCTTCTTCCGCGAACGCCTGAACTTCTACCTCAAGGACGTGCGCGGCTTCGCCTACGATGTCGTCAACGCGGTGCTGGCCGCCGATGCGGACGACGTACGCGACGCCATCGCCCGCGCCGAGGCACTCACGGCGGTGCGGGGTTCAGAGGACTTTGCCGCCATTTCGGCCGCCTTCAAGCGAATCAAGAACATTTTGCGCCAGGCTGAAGAAAAGAAGTTCGTTATCGGCTCTGCAGATGGCATCAAGCTGGCTCCGGAAGCGCAGGGCCTGCTCGATGCCGCCGCCTTCCTGGCGCCCAAAGTTGCCCGACTGCGGCAGGAACGGGCCTACATCCCGGCGCTGGTGGAGATTGCGACGCTTCGGCCGGTTGTGGATGCGTTCTTTGACAAGGTGATGGTGCTTGATCCGGACCCTGATATCCGGGGCGCGCATCTCGGGCTGATTGACGGAGTACTGCGCGGATTCTCCGGCATCGCGGATTTCAGCGAGATCGTGACGGCCTAGCCGAGACGACCGATTCCAACGACGGCGAGATTGACGTTCGCGTTTAGACTCTTCCCATGCACGACGTGGTGGTGTACTCGCGCGATGGATGTCATCTCTGCGATGTAGTCAAGGAGACACTTACCCAGCTCCAGGGTGAGGCCGATTTTCAGTGGCGTGCGGTAGACATCGATTCCGACCCCGAATTGCGGCGGAAGTACAACGATGAGGTGCCCGTAGTTTTTATCGATGGACGCAAGGCGTTCAAGTATCGCGTGGACGGGCGTCAGTTTCTTCGGTCGCTGGCCGGGAAACGGTAAAACCAACGCCCCCCAAACGAGTGGCTTGATCGAGACCGTTGATTTACAGTTTCACAGTTTCACAGCCTATGGGGGAGGGGTCGCATTTCGCTTGAGATATCATCTGCAAGTTGTTGAAGATAAATCTGATATTGGCTCCATTCTGAAAATATAAACGGTCCGGAAGGGCCCTTTTAGCGGGTCTAAAGCGTTCGGAACGACACCGAATTGCTTTCGGTGCCCCAGGTTTTGCCTGAGGCTGCACTTCGATCCTCGCTTCCACCTCTATTGTGGCAAAACAGGTAGAAAGAAAATGCAAAAGCGCGCGTGTTTTTCCGCAGCGCTACTGCCCCTCCAGAAATGCCTTGACCGCCGGCGCCATCTTTCCCATCTCGCATCCGGGCGCGAGGTGGCCGCAGTCCGATTCCAGCACCAGCGTCTTCGCCTTGATGAGCGGGGCAAAATCGAGCGCCGGCTGCGGATTCACCATGTGATCCTGCGCCGAGGCCACCACCAGCACCCTGGCCTTCACCTTTTTCGCGGCGTCTTCCAGCTTGCCGCCGTGCGCCACGTCATGGGCGATCATCGCGGCGAGTTGTGCCAGCCAGTCGTTGGCGTCGAAGGGCAATATGCCCTTGGTGTAGTAGCCTTCCTGGACCTCAGCGTAGTCGTTTCTTTCCACCGTACGCACATAGTGCGCCGGGGTGGACAGGTTCATGGTGTGGATGAATTCAACCAGTGGCAGCTTGGGAGCCTGGGTGTAGTTGCCCCCCTGGAACAGAGGGTCGTCCTCCGCGGCCTCGATCTCCGATTGCCACAGCAGCAAGTCGTAGCTGGTGAGCCGCGGAGACCCGACAATGGGAATCGCCACATCCATGAATTCCGGGTACCTCACCATCCACTCAAAGGTCTGCATGCCGCCCATCGAAATTCCCATGACCGCGTGGACATGCTTCAGGTGAAGGACCTGGGAGGCCAG
Source organism: uncultured Acidobacteriota bacterium (assembly GCA_963812485.1). Taxonomy (GTDB): domain Bacteria; phylum Acidobacteriota; class Terriglobia; order Terriglobales; family Acidobacteriaceae; genus Telmatobacter. The sequence goes on along the minus strand of CAWEVD010000006.1, from coordinate 72,239 downwards.
GCGATACTCCGCGTCGACCATGTCGCTGACGGTGATCGAGGGAAACCGGGTGGCGTGTTGCGTCTCCGAGTTCGATGGTGAGGACGACACGCCATCGCCCAAGGCATCGATGGCGATGAGGAAGAACTTCGCCGGGTCGATCATCTTGTCCGGGCCGACGAAGGCGGCGATGTTGTTGCTGTTGCCCGAAAACCAGGAAGGAAACAGGACCGCGTTGGAGCGCTGCTCGTTCAGGGCTCCCCAGGTGCGGTAGCCGAGCCGGCAATTCTCGATCTCCCTTCCCTTGGCCAGCTTGCAGACGCCAAGATCCGCAAATTGCTGTTCGCCGTCGGAAGCGGCCTGGGCAGCGGGGTTGCACACGGTGGCGGCCAGCGCAGCAAAGATCAGGGCAAGGAGCAAACGGAATCTGGACTCTCGCATGGCGGAAAGTGTACATCGCGGTGCAAGGGGTGCCTTCCGCGTGAACCGCAGGACCATCCTCACGCGTCTACAATCCATAGAGATGTCCGACGCACTTTATCTGAGCATGTGGTACCCCAATCTTCGCCTGGCGGCACTGCCGGACAAGCTGGTTGCGGTCCTGAGTGAGTTCGCGCGACATGGCGGCGAGGCACTGGTCTATTCCGCCACCGTGTGGCCGGTGAGCTGGAGCGAATCGCCCGTGTTCCAGCAGGTGTATGGACGCCGGGCGGGCGGTCCCAACCAGGCTGGAAAGATGGGCGCCGAACCGCGCGCGGCGGTTGAAGAGGGGATGGAACTGATCCACGACGACTATGCGTACGAGTTCCAGATCGGGTGGGACCTTTGGGAACTCGAGGCTGGTTCGACGACGGGAACCGCAGGTCCTTCGACTCTCGCTGCGCTTCGCTCAGGATGACAAGCGGAGTGGGGTAGGGCTCGCTCAGGATGACAAGCATCGCCGGGTGACAAGGATCGGTCGCCACGCTGGGTGCGGGGCACGCGGTTGGTGCGGGTGATCGGGTTCGGGCCGCTGTTTGACGAGGGCTCCTACGAGCAAGAGGGCCATATTCGCATCGATTTCGGCAGCTGATACTCCGTTCCTGGAGGAAGAGGCCGAATTGGATTCGGTGGCTGCGCGGCACATCGAACAAAACGTGCGCCAGCTTGTGGATCTAACCGCGGGCGTGGAGAAGGCCTCGGGCGCGACGGCGCGGCTCTTGTGGAGCGAACTGGGCGAGAGTCTTGCCCAGCGGCTGGCGGCGCGCCTCGGCCAGGGGAATTAGCTTGTGCGCCTGACGATCGAACGGTTGCGGACCTTAGTGCTCGCGGCCGGTGCTCTCCTGGTTGTGGCGCTGGTGGTTTTCCTGGTCCGGGCACACTGGAAGAGCCGCTTCCTCCTGCGTGAAATACCCAAGCGCCTGGGCGTGGACATTCAGCAGGAGTCAAACGAAGTCCTCATCGAGCGCAACATCGGCGAACACTCCCAGTTCAAAATCCGGGCCTCCAAAGTGGTGCAGATGAAGCAGGGAACAGCGGTGCTTCACGACGTGCAGATCGAGCTGTTCGGGGAAGACGGCAAGCGGGTGGACCGGATCACCGGCGGTGAATTTGAATATGACCAGAAAAACGGCAAGGTCATCGCCGCGGGGCCGGTAGAGATCACGCTTGAACATCCTGGCGAGGCCGTGGTTGGCGCTCCCAAAAGTGCGCCGGGGCGGGGCATTTCGCCCGGCAATTCTCCGCTCCAGAGCGCCACGGCGACGGCGGCGCACGGCGAGATCCATGTGAAAACCAGCGCCTTGACATTCGACCAGAAGAGCGGGGTGGCCACGACGGCGGCCCGGGTAGAATTCGCCGTCACGCAGGGAAATGGCTCGTCCATCGGCGCTACGCTCGATTCGGATAACGGCCGGCTGGTGCTGGACCGGGCCGTCGAATTGAGTGTGAAGCGGGGAGACGAGAACGTTTTGCTGCACGCGCAACATGCGGAGTTCGAGCGCGACAACCAGGTGTGCAGGATGCATGCTGCTTCGGCCAGCTTCCGCGGCGGGGAGGCCTCGGCGGGGGACGCGAATGTCCAGTTCCGCGACGATGGATCGGCGGAGCGGCTCGACGCCAGCAACGGGTTCTCGATGAAGACGGCAACGGCCGCCCATATTGCCGCGCCGCGGGGATGGATGGAGTTTGACGAGCACAATCAGCCCCGGCGCGGGCGCCTGGAAGGCGGAGCGACGCTTGACTCAAGCGGCAACGGGCGCCAGATGTCGGGCTCCGCTCCTTCCGCCGACCTCGTGTTCGCGTCGCAGGGCTCGCTCCAGCACGCCCATCTCGAGCGTGGCGTGACCATGCATAGCGAAGAGACCACCTCAGTGCGTGAGGGCACAGGCGAAACACGGACGGTGAGCCGGGATTGGCGGTCGCTGGTGGCCGATCTTGACTTCCGTCCGCCGCAGCGGGCCGGCGACAGGCAGGTGGAACTTTCTGCACTGCACGGTACGGGAGGGGTGGTGATCACCGGCTCCACGCGGACGGGCCAGGGTCCGGTAATCCCGTCACGCATGGCCGCCGATGAGGTGACGGCATCGTTTGGAGCGGGCCAGGTCATGACCAGCGCGCTCGGAACCGGGCGGGCAGTTCTGGACCAGGTCACCTCTTCGGGTACGCGGCAGACTACGAGCGGAGACCGGATCGAGGTCAACTTCAGCCCGGCTTCTGGAAAGCAAACTTCGCCAGGGAAAGCGTCGGAGGCGGCGAAGTCTCATCCCGGACCTGCGGGTGAATCTGCGGGAGCCGGGAACGCTTCCGGCGCCCTGGCGCAGATTGAATCGGCCACCGTGGACGGACACGTGGTGCTGGTCGAGGAGCCTGCGCGCGGGTCGGATTCTGAAGTGCGCCCGCCGTTGCGGGCGACCGCGGGACACGCTGTGTACGAAGGCAGGGAAGAACGGCTGCACCTGACGGCGAGTCCGCGCGTGGAGAACGGCGCGCTTCAACTCACGGCCGACACGGTGGATGTCTTGCAGGCTTCGGGGGACGCCTTTGCCCACGGAAGTGTGAAGGCAACCTGGGCTCCTTCGCCGGCCGGCAGCGGGGGAGCCGGGAAAAAACAGCCCGGGAGTGCCGCGGTTCCGGGGAGCGGGGCATTGGGTGGGGAAGGTCCGGCGCATATTGTGGCCGATGAAGCACAACTGCACCAGTCGACCGGAGAGGCGACCTTCCGCGGACAGGTCCGTTTGTGGGAGCAGGCCAATTCGATCGCCGCTCCCGAGATCATTCTGAACCGCACCCGGCAGACCCTGGTGGCCCACAGCACGAACGCGGCGAGTCCGGTCCGCGTGGTGATGCTGAGCGCGGGAGGGATGGATACGGTCAGGGGCGGGCAGTCGGGGTCTCCCACCCTTTCCGCAGAAGACGCGGAAAGGATGGGGCACGGAGCGGGTTTGGCGCCGCGAGGGACGACCGGGGGCGGAGGGGCGCCTTCCGTGATTCGCGTGCGGGGCGGAGAGTTGAAGTACTCCGAAGCGGAGCGAAAAGCCGTCATGAACGGGGGTGCGGCGGGCAGCGTGGTCGCGGAGACGGGGACCGCCACCTCAATTTCGAAAGAGCTCGAACTGGTTTTGCTGCCTCCGGGCAATCACGCCGGCAAGGACGGGGGCGCGGCGCAGGTGGACCGCATGACCGCCAGCGGCGACGTGGTGGTGAGTTCGCAGGGGCGGCGGGGAACCGGCCAGCGGCTGGTGTATTCGAGCGAGACGGGCGAGTATGTGCTCACCGGGACCGCCGCGGTGCCTCCCCGGATGACGGACCCCGCGCGCGGCAGCGTGACCGGGGCATCTTTGATTTTCAATAGCCGCGATGATAGCGTCAGTATCGAAGGCGCCGGCGGGAAAACTTTAACCGAAACCACGGCGCCGAAATGATGGCGGCGGCGGGTTTCGAAAGGCACGCGCGAAGGCTGGATGGAAACACTGATCGCCGAGGGCATCGGCAAGTCGTATAAGGGTCGGCAGGTTGTCCGCGGAGTCAACCTGCGGATCTCCCGTGGCGAAGTGGTGGGCCTGCTGGGCCCAAACGGCGCCGGCAAGACGACCAGCTTTTACATGATCGTGGGGCTGGTGGTGCCGGAGTCGGGCCGCGTGATGGTCGACGAGACGGATATCACGCGGGTTCCCATGTATCTGCGTGCGCGGAATTTCGGCATCAGCTATCTTCCCCAGGAGCCTTCGGTTTTCCGCAAGCTGACCGTGGAAGAGAACATTCTCGCCGTCCTTGAAGCGCAGCCGCTGGGGGATCGGGAACGGCGCGCGCAGGCGGAACGGCTGATCAAGCAATTGAACCTGGACCATATCCGGGGAACCCGCGGTTTTGCGCTCTCCGGAGGCGAGCGGCGGCGGGTTGAAATTGCGCGGTCCCTTTGCATCCAGCCAAACTTCATCCTGCTTGATGAGCCGTTCAGCGGAATCGATCCCATTGCGGTGCTGGAATTGCAGAAGATCATTTTCGACCTGAAGGCCAGCGGCATCGGGATCCTGGTCACCGACCACAACGTGCGGGAGACGCTGAGCGTAACGGACCGGGCCTATATTATTGCGGAAGGGAAGATATTCCGAGCCGGGACACCCCATGAATTAGGGAACGATGTGGAAGTCCGGCGCGTCTATCTCGGCGAGGGGTTTTCGATGAGTTGATGCAGCTCAGGCGCCGCGCATAAGGCTCGACGGTTGCCCGAGGGCTGGTCATAATATTTTTCAGAACGATTGCCGTTCGAGGAAAGCCCCGCATCCTAATTGCAGCAAACGGAGGTCCCGAGTGGAAGGATTCCATTCCGGGATCAAGGGATCGGAAGAGGGCGTTTTCCGCTACGGGCCTTTCATCATTTGATTACACTGGTAGTAATCCCAGCGGGAACCGAGATCCTCTTATGGCGCTGTTGCAGCCCAAATTGAGCTTGAAGGTGGCGCAACGCCAGATCCTTACCCCTGGCCTGATGCAGATGGTGAGCGTTCTGGCGCTCAACAAGCTCGAGCTGAAGGAGATGATCGATGCCGAGATGGTGGAAAACCCCGTCCTGGAAGAGATCGACGAGTCGGTTCCGATGCTGGACGAGGTGGCCGGGCGCGAGGAGAAGCTGGAACGTCCCGTGGAAGAAGCAACGGCGGCCTCACCGCCCAAGGATCCGTTTAACGAAATCGATTTCGGATCGTATTTCCAGGAGTATCTTGACCCCGGCTACCGGACCCAGCCGGAATATGAAGAGAGCGAAAAGCCTTCCTTTGAGAATTTCCTGTCTCAGCCGACGACCCTGGCCGATCACCTGGCGTGGCAACTGGGAGCTCTGACCCTGGAGCCGGCGCTCTATGGCGCCGCGGAGTTCGTCGTCGGGAACCTCGACGAGGATGGGTACCTTGCCGCCAGCGAGGAAGAGTTGGTGCCTGGCTTCAGCCAGATTGCGGAGCAGCATAAATCCATCAATGCAGACGGGAACGTCAACGGAAACGGTCTAGACCCGCTCGTCGCCAAAGCCATTGACTTGATCAGGCGTGGCATCGACCTGGTTCAGCACCTGGACCCCGCCGGGGTGGGGGCCAGGGATCTGCGCGAATGCCTGATGATCCAGATCTCCGCCCAGCAACAGGAATTTGCCCAGGTTTATTCGCGCCAGCATCCGGTTGAGTCCGATGGGGATCCGCACCGGAGTTTCCGCAGCGAGGCGGAGGCGCGGCTGGAAGAGCGGCGCCGGGCGATGGAAGTCGCGGCCCTGATCGTGGACAAGCATCTCCACCTGCTGCTGAAGCGCGATCTGAAGGACCTGTCGAAGGCGGCCCAGGTGACCTCGGAGGAGGCGCACGCGGCGCTGGAGTTCATTCGCACGCTGGACCCGCGGCCGGGACGGCAATACAACCGCGAGCAAACCCGGCTGATCGAACCGGACGTGGTGTTCGTCAAGCGGGGCGGAGAGTGGGTGGTCTCCATGAACGAGGAGGACATGCCCAGCTTGCGTCTCAGCCGGCGTTACCGCCAGATGCTGGTGGCGCAAGGCACCGAACGGGAAGTCAAGGATTATGTCAAGGAGCGGTTCCGCTCCGCCCTGCAACTGATGCGCAATATTGCGCAGAGGAAGAGCACGATCCTGAGGACCTGCGAGGTGATTGTCCGCCGCCAGCAGGATTTTCTCGAGCATGGGCATCGAGGCGCTGCGGCCGATGATGATCAAGGAGGTTGCGGAAGAAATCGGGGTTCACGCCTCGACCGTGAGCCGGGCGGTGGCGAATAAATATGCGCACACGCCACAGGGCGTGATCGAACTACGCTTCTTCTTCTCGGAGGGGTCGAACGGGCCGGAGGGCGCCGATACGCCGCTGCTGGTGCTCAAGCGAAAGGTGCGTAAGCTCATTGACGAGGAAGACCCGAAGCATCCACTGACCGACGACCAGCTGGCCGCGATGCTGCAGGCTCAGGGGATTCAGCTTACACGGCGGACGGTAGCGAAATACCGGGAAGACATGAATATCCCTTCGACGCATCAGAGACGAAAGCGGGACTAGCTGGAGCGAGGTAACTAGGCACTTAGGTGTCCAGGGACTAGCAAGACGCCTAGTCCCGCCCGGTCTGAAATGCTATAGAATCCCTAGAATTCTCCTGTCGCGAAGAACGGCGGGAGCATAGAAAACGAGAGCGGAGGCTGACCATGGAAGTGGAGTTGACCGCCAGACAGGTCCGGATTCCCAAAGCGCTGCGTGCGCAGGTGGAAGATGGAATGAATCGCATCGCCCGTATTTTGGGCAAGACTACGAGTGCCTCAATCACTTTTCGGACGCAGAGGCATCTGCAGATCGCCGAACTTACGGTGAAGGCGCGGTTGCAGACGATTGCGGCCTATGGGGAGGCCGATACGCAGGAATCGGCGCTGCGAGCCGCCCTGGCCCATGCCGAACACCAGGCGCTTCGCTACCGGGACCGGAACCTGGCGCGCAAGCGGCTGCCCAAAGAAGAGAAGGTGATGGAAGCCCCGCCTGTGACCCGGCCAAAGTCACGCACGGCGGCTGGTTCGGAAAACGGGAAGGGGCCGGGCGCCGAATCCAAGGCTCGCGCGGCGATTGCCGTTCATTCCTTTCCCGCGCCGGCGACCGTTGTGGAGCCGCATATCCTCAAGAGCGGCGACGCCATTGCCCTGAAACCGATGACCGTCGAGGAAGCTGTGAAAGAGGCAGAATTCCGCGACCGCGATCTGTTCATCTTCCGCGATCTTTCGGGGGAGCTGTTCGTCCTTCATCGCCGCCGGGACGGGCAGATGGAACTGGTCGAAATTCCCTAGGATCGAAAGCCTCGCCATGGTGCTGGTCGCGGATTCCCACACTGCGACACTAGACCGGCCTGGCCGGGACGGAGACGCCGCTGATGACTGCGGTTAGAGTGTTGCGCGAAGCGCTGCGCCGCTGGACAGATCGTGTCGCGACAGGAGTCGGCATCGTCCGCTCGCTGCAACGCTTGAAGAGGCCGCGCTCGATCGGCGGTCATAGTAGGATGGGCGCATGACCCCATTCAAGCAGTCAGGGCCGCGACCGTCGAGGAAAGCCCTAAATCACAAGGGTGAATCGAAGGATCACGCCAAAGAACTGGTCATCGTGACGGGCATTTCCGGCGCGGGAAAAGCCTCGGCGCTGAAGGCCTTCGAGGATCTTGGCTATCACGCGGTCGACAACCTGCCGCTGGAACTGCTGCCTGATTTTGCAGCGCTGGTGGGCAAGTCGACCGAGATCGAAAGCGCGGCCATCGTCGTCGATGTACGGGAGGGGCAGACGCTCGATCGCCTTCCCGAAATCCTCAAGGATGTCAAAACAGTTCTGCCCACGAGCGTGGTCTTTCTGGACGCGAAGGATGACGTGCTGGTGCGGCGCTATTCCGAGACGCGGCGCCCGCATCCGCTCAGCCGCTCGGAAACGGTGTCGCGCTCGATCGTGGAAGAGCGGCAGCTTCTTGATCCGATTCGAAACGTCGCCGATACCCTGATCGATACTTCAAACTTCAATGTGCACGAGCTGCGCGCCAATATCCAGACCCGGTACAGTCACGGCGACAAGACCAAGCATCTGCTGGTTTCGTGCCTGAGCTTCGGGTTCAAGAATGGAGTGCCTCTCGATGCGGACATGGTGTTCGATGTGCGCTTCCTTCCCAATCCTCACTTTGTGCCGGAGTTCCGCAACAAGACCGGGAAGGACCCGAAGGTAGCGGAGTTCGTTCGCAGTTTTCCGCAGACTGTCGAGTTTCTGGCGCGCGTGACCGAACTTATGCTCTTCCTTCTTCCGCACTACGTTGAGGAAGGGAAGAGCTACCTGACCGTGGCCTTTGGCTGCACCGGGGGCCAGCATCGCAGCGTCATGATGGCCGAGGAGATGGCGCAGCGATTGAAAGATGCGGGATATCACGTGAAGGCTCTGCATCGCGATATGCCGCGGCAGAGTTGAGCGCCACCGTCAGTCGCGAGAGACCCCGACAGCGTCAGGCAGGCTCATGGCCAGTCTCATGGGGCCGGCCACGTTACCATCTTCACCAGCTCTTCTTGATGATTGCATCCACGGCAAAACCGCCGTTGGGATCGCGTGTGGCGCTGACCCCGACGCGCGGGGTGAACTGATATTGCCCCTGGATCGTCTGCCCCTGGGTCGAGGCCACGTTGCTGGTAAAGGTCACATACAGATTCCCGGTCACGCGCTGTTGAATGCTGATGATGGCTCCCGGCGGCCCCTGCGAGGTGGAGTTCGCCAGAACCGGGTTGATGGAGAGCTGCGAGATGCCGGCAATCTTCGACACGCGGCTGGTGACCTGGCTCGAGACTTGCGAGGCGATCAGGGATTGGGCTTGCTGGTTGGTGGTGGTGTTGGCCGAGTTCTGGGCGCTGGCTTCGGTGGTCGTGCCAAAAGCCAGGAGGTTGATGATGTCGGCCTGGGGCAGCGCCGGATCGGAGGTGTATTGCGTCTGGAGCTGATCGACCGGTCCCCGGAACTGCAAGGCAATGTTGTACTGCTGAATCGTGGTGTTCAGAGCGAGATTGACCACGGGCTGCGTCTGGGAAGGGTTGACGAACTGCACCGTGCCTGAGCTCAGAATGAATCGGTCGCCATTGAGGAGCACATCGCCGCTGTTGAGGATCACACGGCCGAGGATCACCGGGTCTGCGGCTGTACCCCGCACCTGTAGATTGGCAGAACCGTTTACGCTGAGCGCACGGCTGACCAGGTTCACGTTGTTCGTGGAACGTACGCCGAGATTGAGTTGAATGTTTTGAGCGAATCCGCGCGAAGGCGGAGTGCTAACGCCACTGAATTGGCCGATGAAACTTGTGAGGTCGAAGGCCGGCGTGAAGGAAAGATCGGCAAGGTTCACCGTTCCGCCCAGGTTGGCGTTGTCGGTTGTGCCGCCGAAGCGGAGGTTGGCGTCGAAGGTTTCGCGCATGCCCTGCGGATAAAGCATCCGGATGCCTCGCGCCGCAAGGCCCAGGTCGAATTGGATGGCCGGGCGATACGCGACACCGCCCTGCGCGGTGACCTTTCCGCCTCCAATGGTGCCCTCGAATTTGCTGATATTGATGCGATTGCTGGTGAGCGTCAGCACGCCGTTGCCGTGCTGAAGAGCTGTCGGGAGGCCGTTCGAGGCATAGTTGGCGTCGACGATATCGATTTCGCCGCCCAGGTTGGGTCCGTTGCCGTGCGAGTTGATGTGGAATCTGATTTCGCCTGAAGTGCGCGCGTCGGGATCGAACAGCTGCGCCATTTGCAGGTTTACTGTACCTTCAAGCACCAGGGACATGGGCGCGTCGCCAGCAACGGGAATGGAGCCCTCGAATTCGAGGTTCGTATCGGTTCCCTTGATTGCGCTGCGCTGCACATCGAGGATGCTGTTTTTGTAGTCGATGTGGATGGGAGCCGCTGCGGCGAGCTGGATAGTGTTGCTGTAGGCCAGGCGCAGATAGGGCACGGTGATATGCGCTTCGAGCAGGTTCTTGTTCTTCAGCGGGCCGTGCAGGGTGGCGTGGACTTCGGTCTCGCCGGTAACCGAGTCGGCCTGGTCCGGGGCGTACACCGCGAGCAAAGGCTGCAGCGGGATGCCCTGCGTATCGACGGTTGCATCGGTAAGGTAGTCGCCGGTCAGGTTGATGCGTGCTTTTGCCTGGATGGCGGAGTGAACCGCCGAGGACTGCAGAGTCGCGTCGGCAACGTGGTTGGCCACATTCAACTGCAGATTGATGCGATCCATGGTCTGCTTCTGGATGACAAGAGAAGGGATTTCGATGGTCGCATTCATCTGCGGATTGTCGAAAGTTCCCTGTCCGCTGGCGTGGAGTGAGACGACTCCGGTAGCGTCGATGTTCTTGGCCTTGAGGTTTTGCACCTCATCCAGCCGGATGCCGTCGGAGGTAAGTTGCGCGGTGTAGGTTTTCTGCTTCGGATGGACAGTCACATTCCCCTGAAGGGAACCGGAGGGAAGGCGGATCGACACGTTTGCGTGGGCGTCATCGCCGCTGCCATTGAAGTCGACATTGAGTGAGTTCACCGGCTCGTCGTAGGCGACGACCTTGGTGAGCGCGATGGTGCCGCTTCCGATCGGACTGAGCTCGGTTCCGTGCAGCGATACGTGGGTATTCGAGCGTGCCGGTTACGGGGATCTGCTGGCCCGCGAGGCGGGTGAGGTCGGCGATGTTCATGTGCGAAGCATCGAGGTCAACCTGAATGGGGCTGGTATTGGTGAATGACCACTTGGTCGAGACCGGTGCTGGCGCTGAAGGTGATGCGGCCTCCTGTTTGCGGCTCAAGATCGGCATGTTGCAGGCTGGCGGCGGACGGACTGGCATCGACGCTGGTCCGAACGACCTTCCAGTCGGTTCCATTCACGTGGAGATTGGAGGCCGAGAGCTGGCCTGCGATGTGCGGCGCGGAGATCGAGCCCTGCACGGTTCCCTGAAAGGATGCCGCACCGGAGAGGTCGAGGGGCTGAGCAGTGGCGGCGGGCGTGAAGAGACCGGCGATGGCAGCCACCTCGCGCAGGTCATTGGCCTCGAGATGCACAGCCAGGCTCGATCGCTTGCTGATCACTCCATTCATTGTGAGGTTGGTCGCGGGCGTTTGCAGATAACTCTGGGCTAGTGCGAGTTGCTGGTTGGCGGCGGTGTAGGTGGCGTGGATGGCGCTGTTGACGGGAATGGCGGCCGGTGTTGCTCCGGCGGGACTCGCATGGGCGGCAGGCGGCGCGCCTTTTGCCTGGGCTGTGATTGTGGCATCGGCCTTGGCTACGAGATCGTTCAGCGTCTTTCCCCAACTGGCTTTCGCATCTGCGTTCAGCTCGCCGGTGATGGCAACGTTGCCGGTGGAGGCCGAGGGGCCAAGCATCTGTCTGGCCTGGGTGAGGGAAATTCCGCGCACCGATGCGGTCAGGTCGGATCGGGAATTGCCGCTGATGTTTTTCATCGTTCCCTGGGCCGTGATCTGCCCGCCTAACAGGCTGGCGCGGAAATCGCGCAGCGTGGCGTCGCCGTTTTTCAGGGAGTAATGAGCCGCAATGTTGGTGATCGCAGCGCGTGGCCGAAGTGGTTTTCACGAGCAACTGGCGGCTGTTCAAATCGCCGTTGACGACCAGGGTCTGCAGCGCCGGTTGGTTGGGGATGGACTGGTATTGCGCGGATCCGGTCGCCCGGACCAGGCCGGCAGGTACCGACGGATTGTTCAGCAGCCTGGCCAGCTGCGCGCCGTCCGCGGTGACGTCATACTGCGCCTGAACGGCGGGATTCGTGCTGTAATCGTTGGCCGTGGCCGAAAGGACGATCTGTGCCGCGCCGCCGGAAATCTTTGCCGTGCTGAGATGAAACGTGGTGGGCGTGGCATCGAATTGGGCTTCGAGATTGTGCGTAAAGGGCTGGAACGCGCCGTAGGCGAGGCGGCCGTCCGCATAGGCGAGCTTTCCTACATACTGCTTGAGGGCTTCGTTGAAGACCGAATGAAAGTCGACATTGTGAAGGTCGACGGCCAGGGGCGTGGGACGGTCGTTGTAGAAGATCTCACCGCGGTCGATCACCGCGTGGCGGATGCCGAGATCGAAGATGCTGGTCTGGCTGTTGCTGTTGCTGCTCTTGATGGTGGGGATGTTCGAATGGCCATTCTTGTCGACGTACACCTGCACCACCGGCTGATCCACCCGAATGTCGTCGAGGTACCACTTCTTGCGCAGGATGGATATGATTCGCACGCTTGCTTCGGCGTGTTGCACCTGGAGCAATGGCGGGCTGGAGTACGGACTGGCGCCGTCCACCGTGACACCATAGAGATCCAGGCGGAGATTCGAAAAGTTCACCGCAAAGTTCTGCAACTGCACGCGGACGCCGAGGCTCTCCTGCGCCTGTTGCTCGGCGGTCCGGATCACGTAGTTATGAAACCTCGTGCTGTTGAGCAGGATGGCTGTCGTGAGGGCGAAGAGAAGAAGGAGAATCGTCGATCCCGCGTAGAACCACGCAACGATTCTCATGAGGCGGCGGTAGCGGCGCGGAGGAACGGGTTCGGGATGATCGGGAAGACGCATCACCATAACCTTCTCTCCAATTCTGATCAACGTATCGACTCTGTCTTGATCAGCCTCTTCCGCGAGGATCGCCTGGTTAAAAATTCTTCAAAATGCCTGGCCTACGCTGACGAAGTACTGCGTTGCCTTCACGCCGGGGACGGGGTTGAGATTTTGTCCTATGTCCACGCGGATGGGACCGACCGGGGTGGAGTAGCGGAAGCCGCCGCCCACGTTATTCGAATATAGGGAAGTGAATCGCTGGAAGCCGACCAGCGGGAACACGTTCCCACCATCGTAGAACCCGACTACGCTCAACCCCTTCTTGAACGGCAGGGGGATGCGCGCTTCGCCATTGAAGATCAGCATCTCGTTGCCGCCGGCGGGAACCTGGATAAAGTCATTACAGTCAGTTGATCCGTCGGAGCAAACCTGCACCGAGCGCTGCGGACCGGCGCCATCCAGCGGGAAGCCGCGGAGCGAGTTACTGCCGCCGGTGAAAAACTTCTCGCTGGTCGGCACATGGCTGCTGTCGTATGGCTGTGCCAGGCCGATGCGAACGCTGCCCGCCCACACGATGTTATGAAAGGCCTGCTTGTACCAGGCGGCCTGGGCCGTCAGTTTCGCAAAGTTCACACTCGATCCAAGTTTGGTCGAATTCAGGTCCAGTTCTATCGATTGCAGAACCCCGCTGTGCTCGTCCATGACGTTGTCGCGCGTGTCGCGCGTCAGGTTGGCGGCCAGGGTGGAAAGCTGCACGTTCTGATCTGACGCGGCCACTAAATCCGGGATGAGAAGATGGGTCAGATTGGTTTGGCTGAACTGGTAACGAAAAAAGAGCGCGTTCTTCTTTGCCCTGTCGATGAAGCGTTGCACCTGGAAGCCGCCAATCTCCTGCACTGACGAGTAGATGGGATTCTGCTCGTTGTTTTCGGCGGTAAACGAGACGGTAGCGCGCCAACTGGATGAGCGGAAGTAAGGATCGATGTAGTAGAACGAGAACCGCTGGTCCAGTATTCCCGCGAAACCGGTAACGGAAATGGATTCCCCCCTTCCGCGGAAATTGTTGCGTGTGTATTGAGCTGTTCCGCGGGGGCCCCAGAACGTGGTTTGGCTGGTGGTGAAATTCGGAGGCAGCCCAACCGGAGGAAGACCGGGCACGGCAACCGTTCCACCTGGAACATTGCCGCCGCGGTTGATCACTTCGAACCCGATGCCGTAGGTGAAATCGTTCTTCTTGGCTTCATGGACTTTGACCAGAACATCTTCATTGGTCTGGGTGGTCACCTCGCGCCTGGGATCCACTTCCGCCCAATCGAAGACGTTGGGCAGATCGTAGAGCCGGCTGCCGGCGGTCAGCAGATCGGTTTCAGTGAGAGGCTGCTCCGGCTTGAGCATAGCTACATCGCGATTGATCAACTGCTGTGCGGTGTGTTCGCGGCCCAGCGTGATCACGTCGCCAGTGATTACCTTGGGGCCTTCATAGATGTGGTACACCACGTTGATGTGGTGAGGGTCTTTCTTCGATTCGACGGTCGCCGTTTCTCGAAAGCTCGAGGTCAGGTACCCGGCGCGCAGATAGTTGGCGACAATGTTGGCCCGGTCCTGTTGTACATGAGCCTGCGAATACGGCTGCCCGACTGCAAGTTTCAGGCCGTTGGGCGCATAGCGGGCGGCGGGAAAGGTGTCCGCTCCTTCCACCGTGAGCGAACTGACCATGTCGCGTGGTCCCTCGGTTACGCGGAAGGCAACGTTGATGTCTCCGCCGCGATTTGTCACCGTAGGAACCACCGCGACGTCGCTGAACCCCTCCGAGTCATAGACCGCCTTGAGATTCTTCACGCTGTCGCGAAGGAGCTGATCGCTGAATTTTCCCGAGGAAAAGAAGCGCTTCTTCTCGATGGTGATGTGCGGCATCAACTGCGAGGACGGCAATTGGTCATTGCCCGCCACCTTGATGTCGGCCACCTTGTGCTTCTTTTGCTTCGTGATCTGATAAACGATCGCGTCGTGGGTCGGGACTGTCTCCAGGTGAGACTCCACCTTCACGTCGAAGAATCCCTTGGACTGGAAATAGGATGCCAGGGCCTGTCGTCCTTCCTCGACAGATTCGTCGTCAACACCAATACCCTGGTAAACGGGAAGCAGCGACTTACGTGTCCAGGGCCATACATGCGCGCCCTGAATATCTACTTTGATCGTCGGTCCGGGAACGATGTCAAAGTGAATGTCGGCGCGATTGGTGTCGGCGTGGTACTCCGCTCCGGCGAGCTTGACCTGCGCGTTGAGCAGTCCTTTCTTTTCCAATTCCGTCTGCAGGTAGGTGGTTGCTTTGCCGATTGTGCCCCGGCGGTACCTCTTACCCGGGCGGATCGCAACCGTTCGCGCGCGCGCCATGATGGTCTGCAGACTGGCCCGCAGCCGTTCCTGTTCGGCGGGCGGAACTCCATCGATGACGATTTCCCCGAATGTCGCCCGCCGGCCGAGGGTGGCGGCAAAAGACACGTTGGCGATCTGGCGTTTTTGATCCACCTGTACGTCGGACCGGACCTCCGCCTGGAAGTATCCTGCCTGGCGATAGAAATTGAGCAGTCTCTTCCGGTCGCGCTCGACCTCGGCTGCATCGAAGGGCGCTTGCGCCGGATAGTTCGCCACCTGGATCAGGCGCGAGTAGGGAAATTGCTCTGCCCCGGGAAACTGAAAGATTCCGTAGTACAGCGCCGGTTCGAGGACAAACCGGATGCGAACGCCGTCCGATTCCGGATCTACCCGGATGCGCACCTCTTCGTATTTTCCAGCCGACTTGATTGCCGCGGCTGTCTGTTCGACCTTCTGCTGAGAAAACGGCTCCCCGGTCTTTTGATCCACCACCGAAGAAAACCTGTCGGGATCGAGGTCGGGCTGCCCGGCAAACTCGATGGACGAGACGTTCTGGCCTTCGTAGGAGGAAAGCATTTCCCCGGGCGCGGTTTTGGGAACCGAGGTCTTTGCTCTTACGGGAGCGGACGCCGATCCAGCGCCTGTGTCCTGGGCGGCCAGCCCGGAGGACAACGCCAAAACAAGCATGAGATACATAAAGAGGGAAGAACCGGTAATATTACGAAATCGCGAGCCCGGGCGCGATCCTACCCGGTCCTGACAGGCATTCGAGCTTGTTCGGTCCATACAGACTGTTTGAAGTCTCACGTGCGATGGGATGCCTGGGAAAAGGGGTTGGTTGATTGCCCAGATGCGCGCGCCATCGGGCGCCTGTCGGGTTCTGTTCGCAAGGCTATCGCCCAAGACGCACCGCGCATCCATACCCGATTGTAAGTGCGCCAGTCCAATGCCAGTCCAATCGGTAGCCCGGGAGGGGCGTATTTCTGTGACGGGATCACAACGTCGATCCGCAATTGAGCCGCGATGAACGGCGCATTTGGGACTTCGTGTCTCGCACTCCCCTGAAGTCGCTCTGGGATCTTCGCGGCGTGCCCATCCGCGAGGTGGCCCGCCGCACCGCGAAATCGGTGATGGAGGACCGGATATTCGGGCATGCCGCCGAACTTGGCTTTTATTTCCTCTTCGCTCTTTTCCCCACCCTTTTTAGCGCCACGTCGATTCTCGGCCTCAGTGCCCGATCCGCTTCCAGAATCTTCGGCCGCTTGCTCGATTACCTCGCGCTCGTCATCCCCGCCCAGGCCCTGGGAACCATTCGCCACACATTCAATGAGACCGCCGCCCACTCCTCGTCCGGCAAGATCACCTTTGGCCTCATTGCGGCGGTCTGGTCAGCATCGGTGGGAATCTCGGCTCTCCAGGACACGCTCAACGTGGTGTACAAAATCGACGACTCCCGCTCCTACCTCCGGGCCCGCATCCAAGCCATCGGCTTGACCATCATCCTCACCGCGATCGTGAGCCTGTGCCTGGCGTCGATGCTGGGTGGGGACGTTGCGGCGTCGCTTGCCGCGCACCGCGTCCAGGATGAAGTTGTGAGAAGGGCTGCAATCGTTTCCGCCAGGATCGTTGGCTGGACTGTGGCGACCGCTCTTCTCGCGTTGGCGTTCGCGGTCGTCTACTATTGGGCGCCGGATCTCAAGGCGCGGGCCTGGCACTGGCTCACCCCGGGCGGAGCGATCGGCATCGTGGGCTGGCTGCTGGCATCGCTTGGGCTGCGACTCTATCTTCACCTGTTTAACAGCTTTTCGGTCACGTATGGCTCTCTGGGAGCGGTCATCATTCTGCTCACCTGGTTCTATATCACGGGCCTGATGATCCTTCTCGGGGCCGAGGTCAACAGCGAGATCGAGGCTGCGGCGGCGGAGCGGCGCATCGGGGTAGAGCCGGGATCGGATGCAGTTCTGCCTCAGGAGACAGAAGAAGCAGCCGGCCGCCGGCGCCGCGGACTGAGTACTGTTCTTGTCCCGCCCTCGAGTTGCGATCGCGGCCTTCGGCGTCTTTCAGCACACCCTGCCTGCACTCTTTGGAGTGCACTTCATGGGGGTGCTTCTGCAACTATTCGAATCACTACATCGTCAGAAAGGAAGTGGTTGAAAATGGGGATGTTGCTGCTGAATCGATGGCCTGCAGGGAATACCGGTGAACGGGGTTTAGGAACGACAATGTCGCCGTAGTAGACTAGAGCGGTTTGCTTTACGCAGAGACGTCGAGCCAGGGTGTCATTTCGAGCAAAATGCCGCCTGGCCGAGCGGAATCCTGGGGAGCAACATAGGAAAAACCGCTGTACCGCTTCGAGTCTTCTCGAGCGAAACCATCGGGAGCGCCGCTTCCACCCATCCACGCAAGTTTGCAAGTCGCCACAGAGAAAAAATGGACCAACAATCATCTGTTTCGCACGTTCCGCCGGCGAGCCAGTCTGCCGGAGATTCGCCCAAGCCGGTGAAGAAACGCCGCCATCGCTGGGTCTGGGTTGTTGTTTTGCTCTTCTTCGCGGCGACGTTTTACTGGGTCATCCAACACCAGCAAAAAGGCCAGGCGGCCACCACGGGCGGGGGCCGGCGTCCGACGGGCGGCACTGTTCCCGTGACCATTGCGACCGCGCGCAAAGGCAGCGTCGGCGTATACGAGAATGCCATCGGCACCGTGACGCCCATCTATACCGCGTCGATGACCGCCCAGGTTACAGGCGTGATCACCGCGGTGCACTACCGCGAGGGCCAGACGGTGAGCAAGGGCGATCCCCTCATCGACATCGATTCTCGCCAGTACGAGGCGCAACTGGCGCAGGCTCAGGGCACGCTGGAGCGGGATCAGAGCCTTCTCGCGGAGTCGGAGATGGACCTCGAGCGGTACAAGGTGGCCTGGGCGAAGAATGCCATTTCCCGCCAGATCCTCGAGGATCAGGAAAAGGTGGTTCTTCAGCAGCAGGGAACGGTGAAGAATGACGAGGGCGCGGTGGAGTATGCGCAAGTGCAGGTGGGCTATTGCCACATCAAGTCGCCGATCAACGGCCGCGTGGGCCTGCGGCTGGTCGATGCCGGCAACCTGGTCAGCGCCAATTCCACTACCACTCTCGTAGTTGTGACCGAGGTCCAGCCGATCACCGTGATCTTCACCCTGGCGGAAGATTCTCTCCCTGAAGTGCTGAAGCAAACCCGGGGCAAGAAGCAACTGAACGTCGAGGCCCTCGATCGCATGCAGCAGGGACACCTGGCCTCCGGCAAGCTGACTTCGATCGACAACCAGATCGACACCACTACCGGAACGGTCAAGCTGCGCGCGGAGTTCGATAACCGCGACGGCAAGCTGTTTCCGAACCAGTTCGTGAATACGCGTCTGCTGGTGAAGACGCTCGAGAACCAGGTCATCATCCCGTCTTCGGCCATCCAGCACAACGGAAACCAGGAATTTGTGTACCTCATCCAGGACAACAAAGCCACGATGCGGACTGTGAAGTCGGGCCGGTCGGACCGGGGAGAGACCGCGGTCGAAGGAATCAACGACGGGGATGTAGTGGCCAACAGCAGCTTTGAGAAGCTTCAGAACGGGTCGCAGATCACGGTTTCGAAGATCAAGCTTCCCTCGACTTCGTCCGATACCACCGGGAGTCCGGCGCAATGAATCCGTCTCGCCCATTCATTCTGCGGCCGGTGGCGACGGCGCTCCTGATGGCAGCCATTTTGCTGGTGGGCATTGTTGCATTCCTTCAACTGCCCGTTTCCGCGCTGCCCGAGGTTGATTATCCGACCATCCAGGTGGTGACGTTCTATCCCGGGGCCAGTCCCGATGTCACGGCCACCACGATTACGGCGCCGCTGGAGCGGCAGTTCGGACAGATGCAGGGTCTGAGCCAGATGACCTCCACCAGCGCCGGCGGCGTTTCGGTGATCGTGCTTCAGTTCGATTTGAGCCTGGCGCTCGATGTAGCCGAGCAGGAAGTGCAGGCATCGATCAATGGGGGCCAGACGTTTTTGCCGTCTGACCTGCCCACGCCTCCGGTCTACAACAAGACCAATCCTGCCGACGCGCCGGTTCTGACGCTGGCCATCTCGTCCGCCACCATGCCGCTCTCGGAAGTGGAGGACCTGGTTGACACGCGGCTGGCTCCGCGCATTTCGCAGTTGAGCGGCGTGGGCCTCGTGAGCATCAGCGGAGGGCAGAAGCCCGCGGTTCGCATCCAGGTCAATCCCACCAAGCTGTCCGCCTACGGGATCAACATGGAGGACGTGCGCACCGCTTTGACCCAGGCCAGCGTGAACGCGGCCAAGGGCAATTTCGATGGCCCGCGCCAGGATTATCAGATCGACGCCAACGACCAGATCACGGAAGCGGCCGGATACAGGGACGTTGTCATTTCATACCAGAACGGCGCGCCGGTCTTCGTCAAAGACGTGGCCAACATCGTGAACGGAGTTGAAAACACGCGCCAGGCCGCGTGGATGAACCAGACCCCGGCGGTCATTCTCAATATTCAACGCCAGCCGGGCGCCAACACCATCACGGTGGTGAAGCGGATCCAGGCGATCCTTCCGCAGCTGGAGGCGAATCTTCCCGCGTCGATCAAGGTCACCACCATGACCGACATGACGACCAGCATCCAGGCGTCGGTGAGCGACGTGGAGTTCGAACTGATGCTGACCATCGGGCTGGTGGTCATGGTGATCTTCCTCTTCCTGCGCAACCTTTCCGCGACCATCATTCCCAGCGTGGCCGTGCCCCTGTCGCTGATCGGCACCTTTGCCGTGATGTACATGCTGGGCTACAGCCTCGACAATCTTTCGCTGATGGCGCTCACCATTTCCACGGGATTCGTGGTGGATGACGCGATCGTGATGATCGAGAACATCTCGCGCTTCCTCGAACAGGGCATGCCGCCGATGAAAGCGGCGCTGACTGGCGCGGGACAGATCGGATTCACCATCGTCTCTTTGACGGTGTCGCTGATCGCGGTGCTCATACCCCTGCTGTTCATGGGCGACGTGGTGGGGCGTCTGTTCCGCGAATTCGCGGTGACGCTGGCAGTCACCATCATCATCTCGGCGGTGGTGTCGCTCACCCTGACGCCGATGATGTGCGCGCGCATTCTTCGCCACAACCCGGAGTCTCAGCAGTCCCGTTTCTACCGCGTTTCAGAGAAGGCATTCAATGGCATGATTGCGTTCTACGGACGCACCCTGAAAGTGGTTCTGCGCTTCCAGACGATCACCCTGCTGGTGGCTCTCGCAACCCTGATTTTGACGGTGGTTCTCTACATCATGATCCCCAAGGGGTTCTTTCCGGTGCAGGATACGGGGGTGATCCAGGGGATTTCGCAGGGGCCGCAGTCGATCTCCTACACCGACATGGCGACCAAGCAGCAGGAACTCGCCCGCATCATTCTGCAGGACCCCGCGGTCGAGAGCCTCTCCTCGTTCATCGGCGCCGACGGCATCAATACCACCATGAACAGCGGCCGCATTTCGATCAATCTGAAGCCGCTGGATGAGCGGCACATCAGCGCGGCCGATGTGATCCGGCGGCTGCAGACGAATCTCGGCGGGGTGCAGGGAATGCACCTTTACATGCAGCCGGTGCAGGACATCACCGTCGACGACCGCGTAAGCCGCACCCAGTACCAGTACACCCTCGAAGATCCCGACTTCAACGAACTCAACGAGTGGACCGACAAGTTTGTCGCCGAGCTGAAAAAGCTGCCCGAACTCGAAGATGTGGCCACGGACCAGCAGGTGGGCGGGCGCGCGCTTTCGCTGAACATCGATCGCGTGACGGCGTCGCGACTCGGAATTGCGCCCACCACGATCGACAATACGCTTTACGACGCCTACGGCCAGCGCCAGATCAGCACCCTCTACACCCAGACCAACCAATACCACGTGATATTGGAAGCGATGCCCGAGTGGCAGAAGGACCCCTCTCATCTTGGGTCCCTCTATATTCAGGCCAACGGGTCAGCGGGCGCGACCGGCGCCGGCGCGTCGACTTCGTTTTCGTCCTCGGCCTCGGCGGCAGCGGGGTCGAATGCGCTGACGACCGCCATCCGCTACACTCCCACGTCCGGTGTGCTCACCGTGCCGGCGACGGTGCTGGCAGGAACTACGTCGACTGCAGGATCCTCGGCAAGCGGAGGGACCTTCTCAGGAACCACGCCGAACGCTTCCGTCACCTCTACGTCGGCCAGTTCGGTTCCCCTGGCCGCCTTTACCCATGCTTCGCTCACCACGGAGCCCCTGTCGATCAATCACCAGGGGCAATTCCCATCGGTCACGATCTCATTCAACCTGGCGCCGAAGGCCTCTCTGGGCACGGCGATCACCGACATTGACAAGCTGAGCGCGCAGATGGGTTTCCCGCCCACGATCCAGGCGGACTTCCAGGGCACCGCGGCGTCCTTCCGGAACTCGCTCTCGAACGAGGCTCTGTTGATCCTGGCCGCGCTGGTCACGGTCTACATCGTACTGGGCGTTCTGTACGAAAGCTTCATCCACCCCATCACCATTCTGTCCACGCTTCCGTCAGCCGGCGTGGGCGCGCTGCTCGCATTGATGATATTTGGCCAGGATCTCAGCGTGGTTGCCATCATTGGCATCATCCTGCTGATCGGCATCGTGAAGAAGAACGGCATCATGATCGTCGACTTCGCGCTGGAGTCGGAGCGCGAAAAAGGGATGTCTTCGACGGACGCCATTTACGAAGCCAGCCTGCTCCGCTTCCGTCCGATCATGATGACCACCATGGCGGCGCTGTTGGGCGGCATCCCGCTGGCGACAGGAACCGGGCTTGGATCGGAGCTGCGACACCCACTCGGAATTTCGATGGTCGGCGGCCTGCTGCTGAGCCAGATTCTCACTCTCTATACCACGCCCGTCATCTACATCTTCTTTGACTCGCTGGGCCAGCGCCTCACCGGCCGCAGGCCGTCGCAGGCGGCTCCGCGAGAATGAGCGCGCCGGGAGAGCATGCCGGCATGAGTCTCTCCTCCCCATTCATCCGGCGGCCGGTAGCCACCACGCTGCTGACCATTGCGGTGGCCATTGCCGGTGCGATTGCGTTCACGGTGCTGCCGGTGTCCCCTTTGCCCCAGGTGGATTTCCCGACGATCAACGTGAACGCCGGCCTCCCCGGCGCCAGCGCGCAGATCATGGCAGCGTCGGTGGCCACGCCGCTGGAGCGTCAGTTCAGCCATATTGCCGGAATCACCGAGATGACGTCGTCGAGTTCGCTCGGCTCGACCGGCATCACCCTCCAGTTCGACCTCAATCGCGACATCAACGGCGCAGCGCGCGACGTGCAGGCGGCCATCAATGCGGCGCGCACCTATCTGCCCGCCAATCTTCCCTCCAACCCGTCGTATCGCAAAGTCAACCCGGCCGACTCGCCCATCATGATTCTCGGCCTGACGTCGAACAAGTACGACGTCAGCAAGCTCTATGACCTCGCTTCAACCATCCTGGCGCAGAAGCTCTCCCAGATCGAAGGAGTGGGTCAGGTGAACGTGGGTGGAGGCGCCACACCATCGGTGCGCGTCGAGGTCGACCCCAAGAAACTGTCGAGCTTCGGGCTTACCCTGAGCAGTGTTCAATCCACGCTGAGCCTGCAGAATTCGCATGAACCCCGGGGCCAGCTCTCCGACGGCTATACCACCGCCGACATCATCACCAACGACCAGATCTCTGAAGCGGAACAATACAAGCCGTTGATCGTCGGCTATCACCGCGGCGCCGCGATCCGGCTCTCCGATGTCGCCGACGTCGTCGACTCCACGCAGAATATTCGTACTGCCGGGTACATGGATGGCGAGAGAGGTGTCTTTCTCATCATCTTCCGGCAGCCCGGCGCCAACATCATCGAAACCAACGACCGCATCACGGCGCAACTGCCGTTTCTCGAGGCGGTGTTGCCGCGCGGCGTTCGCACCACCGTGGTCATGGATCGCACCACGACCATTCGCGCCTCGGTCCACAACGTCGAGACGACGCTGATCGGGTCGGTCATCCTGGTGGTGCTGGTGGTGTTTATCTTTCTGCGCAGCCCGCGCGCCACGCTCATTCCCAGCGTTGCCGTTCCTGTTTCGCTGATCGGCACTTTCGCTGTGATGTACCTGCTGGGCTACACGCTCGACAACCTTTCCCTGATGGCGCTTACCGTGGCCACCGGGTTTGTAGTCGACGACGCGATTGTCGTGATGGAGAACATCACCCGCCATCTCGAAGCCGGCATGGAGCCGTTTGCCGCTTCGCTGCAGGGCGCGAAAGAGATCGGCTTCACCGTTTTCTCCATCAGCATGTCGCTGATCGCGGTCTTTATTCCCATTCTCATGATGGGGGGAATTGTCGGCCGGCTGTTCCGCGAATTTGCGGTGGTGCTTTCGACCGCCATCGTGGTGTCGATGGTGATCTCGCTGACCACCACGCCCACCATGTGTGCGCATCTTCTCAAGGCGCACAAGCCGGGCGAGCGGCACAACGTGCTTTACCGCCTCAATGAGAGATTCTTCAGCGGCATGGTTGCCATCTACCGGCACTCGCTCTCGTGGGTGATGGACAATCCCGGGCTCACCCTGATCGTGCTGGCGCTGACGATTGCTCTGAACGTGGTGGTGATCATCCGGATTCCCAAGGGATTCTTCCCCCAGCAGGATACGGGCGCCCTCGTGGGCGGCGTTCAGGGACCGCAGGATGCTTCGTTCCCGTTCATGAATTTCTCCATGCAGCAACTGGTGGGTGTGATCAAGGCCGATCCCGCGATTGCGCACGTGAATGCCTTTACGGGCGGCCAGGGCTCGAGCAACGGCGGGTTCATCTACATCGCCCTGAAGCCGCTGGGGAAAGAGCGCAACGTCTCTGCCACGCGATGTGATCAATCGCCTTCGGCCCAAGATGAACCGCCTGCCCGTGGCCTCGGCTTTCCTGCAGGCGGCGCAGGACCTGCGCATCGGGGGCCGCGGCGGCAATGCGCAGTACCAGTACACCATTCAGACCGAGAGCATTGCCGACCTGGCGCATTGGGGCCCCATCCTCCAGCAGAACATGCGCCGGCTGCCCGGGTTGCAGGACGTCAACAGCGACCAGCAGAATGGCGGCTTGCAGGAAATGCTGACCTTCGACCGCGCCTCCGCTGCCCGCCTGGGCCAGACGGCGCAATCGCTCGATCGGGCTCTCTACAGCGCCTTCGGCCAGTCGCAGGTCTCGGTGATCTACACCCAGCTCAACCAGTACTACGTGGTGCTGGAAGTCGCGCCGCCCTTCTGGCAGGATCCGTCGGGGCTGAACAGCATCTATGTCGCGCCCACGTCCAACTCCAACCGCGCCGGCCTCAATGCGGTGTCGCCGCTGCTGAACCTGATGCACCCGAAGACCGGCACCACGCCCTTGCAGGTGAACCACACCGGGCTGTTTCCCTCGGTGACGGTCTCGTTCAATCTCGCCAACGGCGTGTCCTTGAGCGACGCCACGCGGGAAATCACGGAGATGGAACAAAGCCTGGGCATGCCTGCCACCGTTCATGGCTTCTTTTCCGGAACCGCGCAGGCTTACCAGGCTTCGCTGGCAACGGAGAAGTACCTGATCATCACTGCTCTGCTTGCGGTCTACATCGTGCTCGGCATTCTCTACGAGAGCCTGGCCCATCCCTTGACGATTATTTCGACGCTGCCATCGGCCAGCGTGGGCGCGATGATTGCGCTGATGCTTTTCAACATCGATCTGAACGTGATCTCCATTATCGGAATCATTCTGCTGATCGGCATCGTGAAGAAGAACGCCATCATGATGATCGACTTCGCGCTGATGGCGGAGCGACAGGAAGGCAAGAATACGCGCGACGCAATCTTCGAGGCATGCCTGTTGCGATTTCGTCCCATCATGATGACTACGCTTGCCGCGATGTTCGGGGCGCTGCCGCTGGCATTCGGCAACGGCACCGGTTCAGAACTCCGCCGCCCGCTGGGTATCACGATCGTCGGCGGGCTGCTTCTGAGCCAGTTGCTCACCCTTTACACCACGCCGGTGGTCTATCTCACTATGGATCGCATGCGCCTGCGCCTGCTGGGCAGGTCGCATGATGTTATGCCCCAGGAGGCAGCAGAAACTGCGTCCTAGTATGGAAGAGAAAATGATGTTCAAGGCGAAAAGGAATCGGTCGATCGTGATGATCGCGGCCGCCGCTGCAGGCCTGGTGGTCTTGCTGGACGGCTGCCAGGTGGGGCCCAAGTACCACCCTCCCACACCCACTGCGGCAACGGCTCCCAGCTATAAGGAGTCGACGGTCAACTTCCACGATCAGGACGGTTGGAAAGTGGCCAGCCCCCAGGACGCGATGATCCGCGGCAAGTGGTGGGAGGTGTTTAACGAGCCGGAGTTGAACGCTCTCGAAGAGCAACTCAATATCGACAACGAAAACATCAAGGTCTCGTTCAACAATTTCATGGAAGCCCGCGCCACCATCGCCGAGGCGCGCTCGCAGTACTGGCCGACGGTTACCGCCGGCGCGTCGTGGAACCGATCGCGCAGCTCGGCCAATCTTCGCAATTCTTCCCAGGCCAATACCGGGACCACCTCCACGCTTTGGTCGCTTCCGCTCAACGTTTCCTGGACTCCGGATCTGTGGGGCAAGATTCGCAACGAGGTGCATTCGGCGGAATATGCCACGCAAGTCAGCGCCGCCGATCTCGAACTCGAGAAGCTTACCGAACAGGCAAGCCTGGCGCAGTTTTTCTTCGAGATCCGCGGCCAGGACATGCTGCAGCAGATCCTGAACCAGACAGTCGAAGTGGATCAGAAGGCTCTCGACGCCACGCAGGGCGCCTACGACGCGGGAGTGGGCGACTACATCTCTGTCGTCGAAGCGCAGACAACCCTGAAGAGTGCGCAGTCTTCGGCCATCAACGTTGGCCTGCTGCGCGCGCAGTATGAGCACGCCATCGCCATGCTGGTGGGCAAGGTTGCCAGCGATTTTTCGATTCCGGTCAAGCCCTTGCTCTACACGCCGCCGGCGGTCCCGACGGGCGTGCCTTCGCAGCTTGCCGAGCGCCGGCCGGACGTTGCCGCGGCCGAGCGCACGCTTGCCGAGGCCAATGCGACAATCGGCATCGGTTACGGTGCGTTTTATCCCCAGGTCACCCTCTCCATGGGCGGCGGATTCGAGAGTTCCTCGTTCAAGCATCTGTTTGATATCGCCAGCCGCTTCTGGTCGCTCGGCCCTTCGGCTTCGCAAGTGGTTTTCGACGGCGGCCTCTATCGCGCCCAACTGCATCAGTACGAAGCCACCTATAACGCCGATCTCGCCACATATCGGCAGACGGTGCTTACAGCATTCCAGCAAGTAGAAGACGCGATGTCGGCCACCCGGATTTATTCCCAGCAGATCCTTCAGCAGGAGCAAGCCGTCAAGGCCGCCCAGCAGTTCCTCGATCTGGAGATGGAGCGGTACAGGATGGGGCTGGATCCCTTCGTGACCGTCGTGGTAGCTCAGACCGCGCTCTTGAACAACCAGACTGAGCTGAATACGCTGCATGTGCAGGAGATGTTGTCGAGCGTTCAGCTGGTCGAAGCCCTGGGCGGAGGTTGGGATCGCTCGCAGCTGCCCACACCGTCGCAGGTGGCCGAAAAGGTGCCCAGTTCAACCTATACGATGCAGAAGTAGGGACGGCGCCGGCGGTTACTTTACGTCATTCGAAACATAACGAAGGTCGGCGGCCAGCGGACAACCCGCGCACCGCGCCGTCTTTCCGCAATGGGCCTTGCCGACGGCCACGGTCAGCGCGTGAAACTCGTTGAAGAATTGCGCATGCCCCGCGGCCACTTCGCCGGAGAAGGCCTGGCGCGTCAGATGGGCCAGGGCCTCGTATCCCTTGCGGTCGCGGCCGGGCGGCGGCTCGACAAGCTGATGGCGCTCGGCAATTCTGCGCAGATATTCGTCTGCGACGGGCACCGCGTGGCCCAGCGCATAGAGCAGGATCGCATCCGCGGTCTCCAGGCCTACGCCGGGCAGCGCCAGCAGCCGGCGCCGCAGCGTGGCGGTTGACTCCGCGGCCATCCGATCGAGCGAGCCACCGAACTCCGCATCCAGCATGGCGACAAAAGCCTTGAGCGCGGGAGCCTTCCGCGTCGGGAAACCGGAGGGGCGGATCAGTTCGCGCAATGGCTCAAGCGGAATCTCGCGCAAGCCCTCGACGCTCAAGGCTCCGGCGGAGTGCAGGTTGGCGAGAGACCGCTCGACGGCTTTCCATGCGGTGTTCTGGGTGAGGTACGCACCTACGATCACCTCGAACGGAGTCTTCGCCGGCCACCAGGACTGCGGACCGTAAGCCGCTGCGAGTTGGTCATGCATCAAGCGCAGCCGTTGGGCCGGAGTGGGTCGCCGTGCCGATTTTGATTGCGCGTGGCTTCACAACTGGCCCTCGGAAGGCGGCGATTGGAGCTGAATTTTCCATTCCAGGATGCGTGCCCGGGCCGCGGCCGCTTCCGCCTCCGGGATATGGCCGGCGTGCTGCAGTGAAATGGATAAGGCCGTATGTGCCAGCGGATCGGCCGGCGTGAGCGCAGTCAACGCCAGGGCTGCGGCGATCGACTGCTCGGGGCGGCCCGCATCGCGCAGGGCCCGGACCAGCCCGTGATGCGCCTCGTAGTGCGCGGGGTCGGCCGCGATGGCAGCGCGAAACGCCTCGACGGCCTGGGCAGGCTGCCCCGCCGCCAGCAGGTCGAGACCCTGCTGCGAGAGCGATTCGGCGGTGGGAGTATCGGGCGCGGACACGGTTGTTATTAGGATAAGGGTTGGGGAGCCGGTTCCGAGGAACGGGTTGCGGTCACAGGAGGCATTGTTGAAGAGCCACACGGAGTACCTGGTTTTCGAAACGAAAAAGCGGCGGGAGATGGTTCACATCACCGACCAGGTGGAGCAGATTGTCCGGCGCAGCGGCGTGCAGGACGGCCTGTGTTTTGTTTCGCCGATGCATATTACTGCAGCGGTTTACGTGAATGACCTCGAGAGCGGGCTGATCGAGGATATCGGCAAGTGGCTCGAGGAACTGGCGCCGGCGCGGCCCGACTACAAGCATCACAGGACCGGCGAAGACAACGGCGACGCGCATTTGAAGTCGCTGCTGCTGCACCACGAGACAACTTTGCCGGTGACCGGGGGCCGGCTGGACCTGGGCACATGGCAGCGCGTGTTTTATGCCGAGTTCGACGGGCAGCGCCGCAAGCGGGTGATTGTGAAGGTGCTCGGGGTGGAATAACAGCGGAGTTAGCGGAGTTAGCAAGCAACGTGGCTAGCTACATGATCTGTTCAGTTAGTTAACCCGCTAACTCCGCTTACTCATCCGTAATTTTCTTCCACTGCCCATCGGCGCGCGGAAATCCGGGAACGGAAAAATTGATTTTGGTGCGAGGCAGAACCACCAGGTCGACGCGGCGATTGGTGGCGCGGCCCTCGGCCGTGGCGTTGCTGGCGACGGGATGAAATTCGGCATAGCCCGCAGCCGAGAGCCGATCGGGTGGGATGGCGTGAGAGTCAAGAAAGAGCCGGGCAATGCGGGTGGCGCGCGCGGAAGAGAGCTCCCAGTTGGAATCGAAGCTCGCGGTGTGAATGGGAATGTTGTCGGTGTGGCCTTCGACGCGCAGGTCGTAAGGAGTGCGGCCCAGGGAAGCGGCGATCTCGTGCAGCGTTGCCAGGGTCTCAGGCCGCGGCGTGGCGGAGCCTGAGTCGAAGAATCCCGCTTCACGCAGGCTGATTACCAGCCCATCGCGGCCCATCTGAATCGAAACTGTGTGCTGGGCCACCTGGTTCGACAGCCGTTGTTCCAACTCCCGGCGGAGGCTTTCGAGGTCGTCCCGGACGCGGGCGGGTGAAAGCACATCCTCGCCCATCACGATGTTCATGGGAATGGCGGCCGGCCTCGGTTCCGGCGGCCGCGCTCAGAGGCTTGGCGGGCCGGCGGGACGCATCCGGAAAAATGCCCAGCGATTTAAACGCAGCGTCAATGGCCTGGGCCACTTCCACCTGCTTCTTTTGATCGGCCTTGGCCGAAGCGAACAGAACCACAAAGAAAGCGAACAGGAGGGTAATGAAGTCGGCGTACGAGACCAGCCAGCGGTCATGAGTAACACGGCTTCTCGGCACACGAATCCTCATGCGGCGCGCTCCGCCGGCTTGCGTTGAGAATGCTCGAGGAAGCCGGAAAGTTTGACTTCCAGCATGCGCGGGTTCATTCCTTCGAGAATGGAGATGACTCCTTCGAGCATCATTTCCCGGCTCAGGTATTCTTCGCGTACGCGCAGGCGCATCTTGCCCGCCAGGGGCAGAAAGAAGAGATTGGCTATGCCCACCCCGTAGATGGTGGCCACAAAGGCTACGGCAATCCCGCGGCCTACCTCCTGAATATTGTCGAGGTGCTGCATCACCTGGATGAGTCCGAGCACCGCGCCGAGAATGCCGATGGTCGGCGAAAATCCGCCCGCAGACTCGAATACGGCGGGGAGCCGCTCTTCGCTTTCGGTGGTGGAATCGAGACTGACCTGCATGATCTTGCGCAGGTCGGACGGCTCGGTGCCATCGACGGCGAGCATCACCGTCTGTTTCAGGAACGGGTCCTGAATGGTTTGCAGATCGCTGTCGAGCGAGACCACGCCATTACGGCGGGCCTTGTTGGCAAATGCGACCAGGAGGCGGATGAGCTGATCGTTCTGCTTGCGCGGCGCGGCGAAGACATGGCTCATGCGCCGGAATGCGGCGACGACCGTGGTAAGCGGGAACTGCAGCAACACCGCTCCCATGGTTCCGCCAAAGACAATCAGGGCCGCGGTCGGCTGCAGGATCTGGCCCAGGTTGCCGCCTTCTATCAGTAGTCCGGCCACGATCCCTGCAATGGCCAGCAACACTCCGCCAATACTCGCTTTATCCATGGAACACTCCTCCAGGCATCGTCAACGCAGTGCCCGGCTCTAAGCCTTCAGCGGACAATCTCCGGCTTGTTGGTCTCCAACGTCAGGGGGAGATCGCTCTGCCCGCCCATATTGAGACTGTTGAGAGAGGTCATCCTGTCCAGATCGTGCAGGGACGGCAGCTGCCTGGACACGGCAACCAGCAGGCGCGCCCGGTAGGCGAGAACGCGTTCCATCACTTCGGCGCAATTTTCGCGCACAATCAGTTTTTCCCCGTTGATCAGCGTCAGCATGGTGTCGGGCGAAGCCTCGGCCGTCTTGATCAGATCGCTGTTCAGCACCATGGGATTTCCATTGAGCCTGGTTAGTTCGATCATTTCCCTTGTTTCCTCACGGGAGTTATCGGCGCGAGGAAAAGAAAGGTTGAAACATTAAGGAAATGGCTAAGCGAGTGTCCTCAGCAGGACATTCGACGCGATGCGATAAAGTCCGCCTAGTGGGGGCCGAAGAAGGGGCCAGATGCGACGTACCACACCGGCAGCAGCAGCCCAGGGCAACAAAAACAATGGGAGCGAGCGGCGGGAGGCGGGACGTAAATCAACGCATCCCACAAGGAGTAACCCATGTCCCTGGGTGTCTTGAATAATCTCTCCGCGATGTATGCGGCCAACAATCTGAACAACACCAACAACAGCCTTTCCAAGACTCTGCAGCAATTGTCTTCGGGCTCGAGGATCAATTCCGGCGCAGACGATGCCGCCGGCCTGTCGCTGGTCGACGGACTGCAGGCGAACGCGACCGCACTGTCGCAGTCTCAGGTCAACGCCCAGGAGGGTGTGGGACTGTTGCAAGTGGCCGATGGCGCTCTCTCGCAAGTGACGAACCTGCTCAACCGTGCCGTGACGCTGGCCACCGAGGCCTCGAACGGCACCCTCAACGGCGCGCAGACGGCTGCTGCAAACCAGGAGTTCCAATCGATCCTGGGCGAGATCAACAACATTGGCGCGACCACTACCTACAACGGACAAGCAGTTTTTGGAAACACGCTTCAACATTTACACGGGAGACTCGACGAGCACCAGCGCGACGACCGATGCCCTCAACTTCAGCGCCATCGATACCACGGCGGGAGTCGGAGAAGCAAGCGGCGCCGTTGCTTACACAGCCGGCACCGGCTTTGCCTACACCCCAGTCGCCGGGCAAAAGCTGAGCACCGACGATCTGACAACGGGCGCCGACGACAGCTCTTACCGACCTCAATGCCGCCATCAACGACGTTGCAGTGCAGGATGGCTATGTCGGATCGCAGATCAATACGCTGAACGCCATGAGCAATGTGCTCAACACCCAGCAGCAGAACATCGTGGCGGCGCAGAACGCGGTGCAGGCGACCGACTACGCGCAGGCATCCTCCAACATGTCGAAGTACGAAATCCTGAGCCAGACCGGCATCTCCGCCCTGGCGCAGGCCAACAGCATGCAGCAGGAAGTGACCAAGCTGCTGCAGTAACCCGGGCCAATTCCGGCAGCGATCGCGTCGCCGAAATGAGGTCAACAACAAAGCCGCGAAGGGCGTCCGAAGTCGGACGCCCTTCGCGTGTAACGCGCATTGCTTCTCCTGGCAGATAAGTATTTCCCAATCTTCTTCAACCCGACTTGGCAGTCGCGCTGCCTGAGTCAACCACGGAGGGCCTCATGGGCACTGTAGGACTGAGTTTTGGGTCGCCGACCAGCGGCGCGGGATTCGACGTAAGCGCGACGGTGTCGTCGATCGTCGCCAACCTTGAGAAGGTGGAGACTCCCTGGAAGACGCAGTTGTCCACCCTGCAGAGCCAGGATACGGCGATCTCCAGCCTGGGCACGCTGCTGTCGAGTCTCTCCAACGACATGAATGCGCTTACCGATTTTACCGGCGTGCTGGCACAGAAAACCGGATCCAGTTCCGATACCAATGTGGTCGAGCTCACCGCCGCGACATCCGCTGCCATGGCGGGGTCCCACAGCGTGATCGTCAACAGCCTGGCCAAGACGTCCAGCGGCTATCTGGCCGAAGTGCCGAGCGCCTCGGATAACTTGACCGGCGCCATAACCTTGCAGGTGGGCAATGGAACCACGCACACCATCACTCTGCCCACGGGCGGCGGCACGCTTGCCAGCCTCGCTTCGGCCATCAACAGTTCCGGCGCGGGCATTTCGGCCGGCATTCTTACCGACTCCACCGGCTCGCGGCTGAGCCTCGTTTCGGCTACCTCAGGCGGCGCGGGCAACATCAGCGTCACTTCCAACTCCCTCGCCGATTCGAGCAACGGAAATGCGCCGTTGAGTTACAAGTCCACCGTCACCGGCGTAGACGCGTCGCTGAATATCGACGGCGTCGATCTTGCTGAGTCCTTCGAATACGGCGACCAATCTGATCCCCGGCGTCACGTTTCAGATTCTCTCTCCGACCGCGACCGACTCCAATGGTGATCCGGTGCCCATCCAGGTCATCATCGCCAACGACAATTCCGGCGTGGAGAGCGCCGTCAACACCATGGTCACGGACTACAACTCCCTTATCAACGCGATCAACGCCCAGACCGGCAATGACGCGTCGGGCAATGCCCAGCCGCTGTTTGGTTCGCCGACATTGTCGCTGCTGCAGCAGCAATTGCTGAGCAGCATCAACACCCAGAACCCCAACGGGTCTCTGGACGCGATCAAGAACGCGAGCGACACACTTTCCGGGACGATCTCGATCCAGGTCGGAAGCGGAACGGCTCACCAGATCGATATGTCCACGCTGTCGGATAAGACACTGTCCGGACTGGCGAGCGCCATCAACGCGGCCAGCATTGGCGCGACCGCGACCGTGGTGACCCAAAATGGGCTGTCGACACTCACGCTGCTGTCGGGGACCGCGGGGTCCGCGGGCGCCTTGAACGTTACTTCCAATATTGTCGATACCACCAACAGCAACACCACTCTGAATTACACCCATAGTTCGGATATCCCGGGACTGACCGGTCTCGGCATCAGCATGAACAACGACGGCACGATCAGCCTTGACGCGAGCACTCTCGATTCAGCCCTGAATTCGGATTTCAGCAGCGTCGTGGGCTTTTTTCAAAGTGCCAACAGCTGGGGCATGACCACGGCCAATGTGCTGAACCAGGCCGGTACGAGTTCCTCGACGGGAATTCTGAAGCTGGCGCAAAAGGCGAACAGCACCATGGAATCCAATCTGAATGCGGATATTGCCCGGGAAGAGACTCTGATTTCGGCGCAGCAGAAGAACCTGACCACGGAGTTGAACAAGGCCAACGAGATCCTCCAGGAGCTGCCGTCGCAGTTGTCCAGCGTGGATATGCTTTACTCGGCGATCACCGGCTACAACCAGAAGTCATAACCGACCATCGGCCAAGGAGCCAAACTCAATGAACAGTTATCAGGAACATGCGCTGAATGGAGCCTCCGCAGTCGACCTGGTGGTAGCCCTCTACGACGGGATCATTCGCTTTCTCTATGTGGCCATTGAATCGGTGGAGAGCGGCGACCAGGCGGCCCGGAGAATCGCGGTCAAGCGGGCGCTGGATATCATCATTCACCTGCAGGCGCGGTTGCGCATGGATGTTGGAGGACGGCCGGCGCAGGCTTTGAGCGAATTCTATGCATCCGTTTTTGCGCAGATCCTGCAGGCCTCCCAATCCGTGTCAAAGCCCAGGTTCCAGCATGCCATCGATTGTGTGCGCAATGTCCGCGATGCGTGGCGACAGGTGGCCCGGGATCCCGCGGTCAATCCCGCCCCGCTTCAGGTGGCCCGCTTGTCTACCTCAAGATCAGCGTTTGAGAGCGATGGCGGCGACTCGGCCGTCCGTTCGTGGAATGCTTGATACCGCCGCTCATCCGGCAACTGTGAGTTCTTCCTCGAGTTGCTGCTTCTGGTAGAGGCTTGCGTAGTAGCCGTCGAGCGCCAGCAACTCATCGTGCTTGCCCAGTTCCACGATCCGGCCGCGATCGAGAACCGCGATCTGATCGGCGTGGCGCACGGTGGAAACTCGATGTGAAATCAGGATTGTTGTCGAACCCGAGGTGTACCGCTGAAGGCCGCCGAGAATGCGCTCTTCGGTGTAGGTGTCCACACTTGCCAGCGCGTCATCGAGGATGAGGATTGCGGGCCTGCGCAGCAAGGCGCGGGCAATGGCGGTGCGCTGCTTTTGTCCGCCAGATAGAGTAACGCCGCGTTCGCCGACCACGGTTTCAAAGCCCTGGGGAAATTCCTCGAACTCCTGGCGGACGTGGGCCGCTTCGGCCGCTTCGAGCAGGTCGGCGGCGCTGGCGCTGAGGAGCGCCGAAAGCGAGGTTCTCGCGGAGAGTCTCGCTGAACAGGAATGTCTCCTGCGGCACCATGCCGATGCTGCGGCGCAGAACCGCAAGGGGATATTCGCGAATGGGCCTGCCGTCGATGAGCAGAGTGCCTTCGGGCGCTTCGTAAAGCCGCGAAATCAGGTTGACCAGCGTGGTTTTGCCGGAGCCGGTTGGGCCCACGATGGCCAGGCTCGAACCGGCGGGAACCTGCAGCGAGATATCGTGCAGTACCTGCGTCTGGCCGTAGCTGAAGTCGAGGTGGCGGAACTCAATTTCGCCTGCCGGCACCGCGTCTTGCGCCATTGCGGGATCGGCGTCGCGGTCGTCGATGGCCGGCTCCTGGCGCAACAGCTCGTCGATGCGCGTGACAGAAGCGGTGCCGCGCTGAAAGATGTTGACCACCCAACCCACGGCGATGATCGGCCAGATGAGGAGGATCATGTAGGTGTTAAATGCCACGAACTCGCCTACGCTGATGCGGTGCTGGATGACCAGGTGGCCGCCCGCCAGCAACGTGATGATCATCGAGACGCCCAGGATGAATTCGAGCGAAGGCCACAACATGCCCATCAGTTGAACCAGGCGCAGGGCGCGCGAGATGTATTGGCGATTGAGCTGTTCGAAGAGACTGATCTGCGCCTCCTCCCGGGCGAACGCCCGCACCAGCCGCGCACCGGAGTAGTTTTCCTGGGCCTGGGCTGAAATCTCGGAGAAGCTGGCCTGGATGCGCTCGAATCGGTCATGAATCTTGCGGCCCAGGTACTGGATAACGATACTGGCGATCGGAGCCGGGGCCAGGGCCACGAGGGTCAGATAGGGGCTGATCCGGAGCAGGAAGAACAGCGCACCGACGGTGAACATCAAGGTGTTGGCGCTGTACATGATGGCCGGGCCGAGCAGCATGCGCACCGCGTTCAGGTCGTTGGTGAGGCGCGCCATGATATCGCCGGTGCGATAGCGCTGATAGAAGCCCGTGTCCTGTTTTTCGAGGTGGCGGAACAGGTCGTTGCGCAGGTCGAATTCAATTTCCCGCGAGATGCCGATGAGGATCCATCGCTGCGCGTAGAGAAAGACGCCCTTGATCAGCGCGATCGCGACCAGAATTCCGGCAAAGAACAGGATCCTGCCTCGCGTCACGCCATGATTCAACGCATCGATCGCCTGTTGAAGAACCTTGGGGAACAACACCCACACGGCGTTGGTGGCAATGACACACAGGCTGCCCCACAAGTATCCCCAGCGGTAGCGGCGCATGTAGGCGAAGAGGGGGCGCAGTTCGCGAAGCATAACTCTATTGTAAGGGGAGGCTGTCTCGCGCGCGGCGGCGGGATGCACGACTTTTGTACGAACCCTGACGGGAACTCTGGCTCAGCCGATAAAGCGGGAGAGAACTTTTGCGGGCGCGGCTGTCTGGGACGGTCGCGTCGGGAAGGTGGTTTCGACGGCGCTATGGCGAATGAGGAGACGGCAACAGCCAGCGAACGCCGGCAGCATGCGCGATTTGCGTGCGATGGGCGCGCCGAGGTAGTGGTTTTTCGCCCGGACCTGCTTTTCCGGGGAGAAGTCAAGGACATCAGCCTGACCGGCTGTTACATTGCCACGCGGGCGCGGCTCAACCTCAAGCGGTTTGCGGAGATCGAGCTGCGGTTTTCAGCCAACGGGCAGCATCTCAGCTCGCTGGCGCGGGTGATGGAAGTCCGGCCCGGCAAGGGGGTGGGGATCGAATTCCTGCCCGGCGATCCGCGCATGGACCAGCAGTTTCATGAGTTGCTCGAGCGGCTCAGGGCTGCTGCTGCGCCAGAGTCTGAGTAGTCGAAGCGAGGGCAATTTGGCGGCAGTGCTCTCCCACCCTTTCCGCTGAAAAAAGCCGAAAGGATGGGGCACGGAGCTCTTGTCGATTTCCGGGGACGGTTAAATTACGTCGGAGTTCGCAGCAGCAGATAACCGCCGGCGAGGCCGAACAGAACATCCGACGACCAGGCGGCCAGCGGTGCGGGAAGATAGTTGACATAACCCATGGCACCGAACAGCCCATCCACCACCCAGTAGGCGAGCGCGACGCCAATAGCCACCGCGATGCCGGTGAGCGACCCGCGCCGCCCCATCGTCAGCGCGAAGGGAATCGCCAGCACCGCCATCACGATGGCCACCAGGGGATAAGCGAGTTTGTGCCACAGGGCGACGCGCAGGCGCATGGTGTCGAACCCGCTCTGGCGCAGGTCGCGGATATAGCGGTCGAGCTGCCCGAAGTTCATCTCCTGCGATTGCAGGCTTTCTTTCTTGAAGTAGCCTGGCTCCTCATGGATCTCGGGGAAAGAAGTGCTGATGAAATCGCGGTACTCGTTCACGTTGGCGCCGCTTAGTTTGCGTTCCCAGCCTTTCTGGAATCGCCACGCATTGGTATCCCCGTCCCAGAAGACGCGCGCGGCGAAGATGCGGCGCGACAAGGAAAAGGTGTGGGGATCGAACTCGAAGACGGAAAGATTGGCGAATTCATTCTGGTCGGGATCAAAGAACTGGTAATAGAAAATGCGGCCAGGGCCGCCGGGTTCCTGTTGCCCGAAGATCCACTTCTGTTCCGGGTGGAGAAAGGTCTGCGGCGGCCGCCCCTTGATGGTGCTCCGCAACGCTTCCTGGCGGCGATTGGCCTGGGGCAGGTAGAACTCGTCGAAAAGAAACAGGCTCACGGCCAGGATGGCGGAGATGGAGACGATCGGAACCACCAGGCGGTAGAGGCTGATGCCCGTGGCTTTCATGGCGATGATTTCGCTGTTGCGATTGAGCACGCCGAAGGTCACCAGCACCGCGATCAACACCGCCAGCGGCGCAATGGTGTAGAGCATGTTGGGGGTGAGATTCACCAGATACTCACCCACGATGGCCAGCGAGATGTGGTTGCGCAGGATGTCGCCCTACCAGCTCGAAAAACGTGAACACCAGCATCAGCAGGACAAAGCCGGTCAGAACCAGGACGAAGACATTGATGAATTCGCGGATGACGTACTCGTCAAGGATGCGCGGAAAGACGCCGCGGGACGAAGTCCGTCTGCCCGCGCTGCTGCAGGCGACCGAAAATTCTGGTAAGGTGAACCCCGTTTTCGGGAAGCGCCGGCAGAAACGAGACGTTCGATGCACGCGACGCGAGGCTGACGATAGCGCCAAGCACGCGTCCTCCACTCGCCATCTGCCAGAGCAGGAAAATGCCGACCGCCGCGAAGAGCAGGTTGGCCAGCCAGACTCCGACAAAGGCGGGCAGCTTGTCCTGGCGCGCGAGTGCCACCCCGGTGTAGGAAAGAACGTAGTAAAGAATCACCAGGAGCAGGGTGAAGACAAACCCGGAACTCTTGCCGCCGCGGCGGGAAATCACGCCCAGTGGCACCCCAACCAGCATCAGCACCAGGCACGCGCCGGGATAGGAGAAGCGGCTGTTCAACTCGATGAGGAAGCGCCGGCCGTCCGGCCCGTGGATGCGCTTAAAGAGCAAAGCGGTCGGCACCGCATATACCGCGGTATCCATGCGGCCCAGGTGAATATCGCTTTGGGCACTGAGCCGGAGGGGCAGGTCCGTACTGGTGAAGGTGGAGATGTTGTACTGCTGCGGTTGACCGGCCGCCGTCTCATGCTCCGCTCCGTCGCGGAGGCGCATCAGCAATTCCTGGGTTGAATCGTTGACGACCGTGGCCGAGGCCGCGGTGGTGATGGTCGGCGACGACGGATCGGTGACATCGGCCATAAAGACCTGGCGCCAGTTGGCGGCGCCTGCTCCGCCGCGTACGTCCTGCACATACAGCACCCGCTCGTGGAAATCCTCGTAAAACACCCGAGGTTGAATCTGATAGGAGGCCTGGGACGCGGCCAGCGACTGCTCCATTTCGAGGATTGCCTGGTTGGCGCGCGGAGCCACGTAGAGCGAATTGGCCAACCCCAGCAACGCGCCGCCTATGGCCACCACCGAGGCCACGCGTACGAAATAGCCGACGCCCAGGCCCGACGCGCGCATGGCGATGACTTCGTTGTCGGCGGCCAGGCGGCTGTACCCAAGCAGGATCCCCACCAGGACCGACATGGGAATGGTGACCCAGAACAGGTTGGGCAGGGTGAACAGAAAAATCTGCAGCACGTTGGCGAGGGTGGAGCTGTTGCGCACCACCATCTCCAGAATCTGGGGCAGGCGGGGTATGAAGAGAATGAAGGTAAACAGCGCGCATCCGATGAGAGCGTGGGAGAGAATCTCGCCGAGAATGTAGCGGGTGAGAATGCGCACGGGGAGTCCTGTTTCTAGTCTGAGATTAAGTCTAGCCTGCGCGGGGTCTAGCCTGCGTTGGGCGGAACG
The DNA here is from genome assembly GCA_963812485.1 of uncultured Acidobacteriota bacterium. Taxonomy (GTDB): domain Bacteria; phylum Acidobacteriota; class Terriglobia; order Terriglobales; family Acidobacteriaceae; genus Telmatobacter. Next base: position 33,734 of record CAWEVD010000006.1, on the reverse strand, counting down.
AGAGAGGCGGGCTGCCAGCGGCGACGAGAAGCGGGCTGCCAGCCGCGCAGGCGCAGGCTGTTGCCCAGCACGCTCACGGAGCTGAACGCCATGGCTGCGGCAGCGATCCAGGGGCTGAGCAGGATGTGAAAGGCGGGATAGAGCAGTCCCGCGGCGAGGGGAATGCCGAGCACGTTGTAAACCGCCGCCCAGACCAGGTTCTGGCGCATCACGCGCAGAGTGGAGCGAGCCAGTTCGAGCGCGGCGGGAATGGAAGAGGGCTGGGCCCGCAGCAGCAGCACATCGCCCGCTTCCTGGGCCAGGTCGGCGCCTGTGCCCATCGCAATCCCGGCGTCGGCCTGGGCCAGGGCGCCAGCGTCGTTGATGCCGTCGCCCACCATGGCTACGCGCAAGCCCGCTCCCCTGCAGAGCGCGGATGCGCGCCAGCTTGCCGGCCGGGTCGAGACCCGCTTCGACCTCCGTGATTCCGGCCTGGCGGGCGATGGGCTCGGCCGCGGCGGCGGAGTCGCCGGTGAGCATCACCACCCGCAGGCCGTCGCGGCGAAGAGCGGCCACAGCCTCGGCGGCGTCCGGGCGCAGCGCGTCGCGGGCGTCGAACCAGGCCGCGACCGCGCTGTCCAATGCCATCCAGAGCCGGGTAACGCCGGGTTCCGGCGGTGGAACGTTTTGGGGCAACTCGATGTAGAACTCGTGAAACAGCGCCTCATTTCCGAGCAGGCACTCGCGGTTTTCAACTTTTGCGGTGAGACCGCGGCCGGGAAGGATTTGCACGTCTTCAGCGGCGGGCCACGCCAACCCCCGGCCATGCGCGTAATCCACAATCGCGTGCGCCAGGGGATGATTCGATCGCTCTTCCGCTGCGGCTGCGATGCGGACCAGATCGTCTTCGTCCTGGTCTGCGAGAGCGATGAACTGCTTCCAGCACCGGCCGACCCACTGTCAGTGTGCCGGTCTTGTCGAGGACGATGACGTCGAGATGCCCCAGCCGCTCCAGCGCTTCTCCACCTTTGAACAAGACGCCGAGTTGCGCGCCACGTCCGACCGCGACCGTGAGGGCCGCGGGCACCGCGAGCCCCATCGCGCAGGGGCAGGCAATCACCAGCACCGCGACCGTGTTGGCCAGCGCCAGGGGAAGGGAATGCGTGGCGAGAACCCAGGCGGCGGCCGTGATCAGCGCCAGGGCCAGCACCACGGGCACGAAAATCGCACTGGCGCGATCGGCGAGCCGTTCCATGGGCGCGCGCGACGATTGCGCCTGTTCCACCATGCGCGTGATCTGCGCCAGCACCGTGGCTTCGCCGAGCGATTCGGCGCGGCACACCACCGCGCCGTCATAGTTGAGAGAGCCCGCGAGGACCCGGCCGCCAGGCTCGCGCGCCAGGGGTGTCGATTCTCCGGTGAGCATCGACTCGTCCACGCTGGTGCGGCCTTCGATGATGGTGGCATCGACCGGAAAGCGCTCGCCGGGAAGAATCAGCACGTGATCTCCGGGGCGAATTTCGTCGAGCGGCACCAGTGTTTCGACGCCGTCGACGATGCGGCGCGCAGTGACGGGACGCAGACGGCTCAGCGAATCGAGTGCGGCCAGGGCGCGGCGCTTGGCACGGGCCTCCAGGGCCTTGCCCAGCAGCAGAAACCCGAGGATCAGCAATACCGCGTCGAAGTAGACCTGGTGATCGCTCGCAGGCCAGATCGTGGCGTAGGCCGAGTAGAGAAAGGCGACGCTGGTTCCAAGCGCGACCAGGGTATTCATGTTGGTGGCGCCATGGCGCAGCCCGCGTACGGCGCTGGCGAAGATGCCTGCGCCGGCCCAGACCATGAGCACGCCTGTCAGGATCAGAAGCGTCCAGCGCAGGAGGTCTGGCGGCAGCGCATAGAGCCACGGCAAGGCGCGCATCAGCGCGTGATCGATGGCACCCATTTCTGCGCCGAGGGGCATGGACAAAAGCATGGCGATCGCGCCCGCAGCCAGCATGGTGACGGCTTTGACCTCGGGCTTGCGGTCGAGTTCATCGACGCGGGAACTGCCGGCTTCGGGGCGGGGAAGTACGGCATCGTAGCCCGCACCGCGGATTGCTTCGATCAGCGCTTCAGGCCGGGCGCGAGTTGGATCGAAGACCACGCTGGCGCGATGCGCCATCAGGTCAACGCGGGCCGATTCCACGCCGGCCGTCGAGCGCAGCGCATCCTCTACGTGGTGCTGGCATGCCGCGCAGGTCATGCCCAGGACTGGAAGAGTTACCGATTCCGTGGCAGGTGCCGCCAAGTCTAGTGCCCCGCCTGGCTTGTGATTGATTCGCCGTCTGGATCGAGGTGTGCCGGGTAGCCGGCCTTTGCCAGGGCGGCCAGGGCGCGATCAACCGGCAGCGGATCCTGATCGGAGGCAATGCGCGCCGCTCCCACGCGAACCTCCTTGACTTGCACCCCGTCTGTCCCGGCGAGGGCCTGGCTCACCCGGCGAACACACGCACCGCAATGCATTCCCTCAATACGCAATGTAAATTCCGGCATGATTTCACCTGTATTGATTGATGATAGCTGCCGGGGAAGGATGCAAGGGGCGTCCCGAGCCACGGGATGGCATCAGAGGATCGCGGGCCAGGGGGCAGATTCGTTGGGCGCGGGGCCGGATCGAATCAGTGGGCGATGTACGCGAAAACGGTAAGCGCGATCAGAGCCATGCCGGCTGCGGTCAGCCATCGCCGATGCGGGAACGGCGCCGGTATTGCACGATCCGCGAAAAAACGCACCCTCACCGGGCGAGGGAACGGGAACCGGGTGGCTGCACCGGCGTCGATGAGTCCCTGGATCATTCGGTCGAGCAGGCCGGGAATCAGTCCCAGGACCAGTAGAATGGTTCCCATCCATAGGCCGTTCACGAATTGGCTGGAATCGATCACGCCACAATCATAATCCCTCGAATTGCGCTCACGGCGAACTTGATGAATCGAGACAGATGCTGCAACGAGAATTTCCAGTAGCGCCGCTGGTCGGCGTGGGCGCGGTGGTTGTCGAGCAGGGGCGCGTTCTGCTGGTGCAGCGCGGCACCGAGCCCGCGAAGGGCAAATGGTCCATCCCCGGCGGACTGATTGATGTGGGCGAATCTCTCCGCGAGGCGGTGGCGCGCGAAGTGCGCGAGGAGACCGGCCTGCTCGTCGAGCCGCTGGAACTCATCGAGCTGCTCGACCGCATCCATCGCGATGGGGACCGGGTCCGCTACCACTACGTGATTGCGGACTACCTGTGCCGCGTCGTCGGCGGAACGCTGCTGGCAGCCTCCGATGCGGATGCCGTACGCTGGGTCGAGCGGGCGGAGTGGAATAGCCACAGCGCGTTGGGCATCGAACCCATCACCGCGCGGGTGATCGAAGCTGGATGGCAGCGGGCCAGGGAACTGACAAAAACAGGAGAGACAGCGTGAAGCCGGTTCGCAAGCTCGTATGGTCAGCGGTGATTGTGATCGGCTTGATTCTGGCGGTGCTCGTTGGCTTCTGGGCGCGGCCTCTCAGCTACTTCAATGCTCTGACCTACGTTCAACTTCGTCTCGCCGGCGCGCACAGCGCTCAGGTTACGGTCGGAGGCCATCGCCTGCACTACTACGTGATGGGCCCGGCTCAAGGCCCGCCGGTGGTGCTGGTGCACGGGCTGGGCGGCCGCTGCGAAGACTGGCGCAACCTCGCGCCTTACCTCGTGCATGCCGGTTTCCGCGTCTACATGCCCGATCTGCCCGGATACGGACGCAGCGACAAGCCTGCCGATTTCTCCTATTCCATCCCCGACCAGGCCGCAACCGTGGTCGGCTTCATGGACGCGATGGGGTTGAAGCAGGTGGACCTGGGAGGATGGTCGATGGGCGGCTGGATCGTGCAGAAGATTGCCGCCGATCACCCCGATCGCATCGCGCGGCTGATGCTCTTCGACGCTGCGGGCCTCAACGAGGTTCCCGTTTGGGATACGCGCCTCTTTACTCCCACCTCGGCGGTCGAACTGGATCAGCTCGACGACCTGCTCATGCCGCACCCGCCCCAGGTGCCGGGCTTCATCATGGCCGACATTCTGCGCGTTTCGCGACAGGATGCGTGGGTCATCCATCGAGCGCTGGAATCGATGTTGAGCGGCCGCGACGCAACCGATGGCCTGCTGCCTCAGCTCAAGATGCCGGTGCTCATTGTCTGGGGCGACCATGATCAGATCTTCCCGCTGCGCCAGGCCGAGAAGATGCACCGACTGATTCCGCAATCCCAACTGGATGTGGTTCCAGGCTGCGGTCACCTCGCCCCGGTGCAGTGCGCTGACCAGATCGGGCCCACGGTCACTCAGTTTTTGAAGTAGCCTTCGGACGCGAATTTGCCCCGCGACCGTTTCGTCACAGTTTGCATGCAGTTGTAATGAAGCAGTGGTACACTCGCCCCGCGATCTTGACAGAGCGATCGTCCGAGATCTGCCTCACATCTCCCCAAAATCCACGGAGGAAAACTCATGGAAAGCAGACCCACGTTTACCCCTTACCTGGTGGTGAGCAACGCCGCCGCCGCCATCGACTTTTACAAAAACGCATTTGGGGCCGCGGAACTGGTGCGGCATCCCGCGCCCGGTACCGACAAGATCATGCATGCGCACCTGGTCGTGCACGGCGGCCACCTGATGCTGAGTGACGATTTTTCAGGCCAGATGGGCGGCAAGAGCGAGACGCCGGAAGCGCTGGGCGGAAGCCCGGTCACCTTCCACATCCATACCGACAACGCCGACGACGTGTGGGCGCAGGCCCTGTCCGCGGGCGCCGAAGTGACCATGCCGCTGGCCGATCAGTTCTGGGGCGATCGCTACGGGCAGTTGCGCGATCCCTTCGGGCACAAGTGGTCCATCGGCCAGACCCTGAAAAATCCCAGCCAGGAAGAGATAGAAGAAGGCGCGAAAGCAGCGTTCTCCGCTTAAGCCGGCACGGCACCTGATCCTTGCCGCGTCCTCCCAGGGCGCGCAAGGATCAGGCGCATCATTACAAAATGACCATATACAGTCATCGAGACGGGATTTCGTCACTGACGATTTCGTCACCAGAGTTGATCCTGCGCTCCACCGTGCGTGAGCGGCGCGTCTAACTCTTTTCCTTTCAATCATCGAGGATGGTCAGTCCGTTTCGTCGCGGATTTGGCATGGCGTTTGCAAAATGAAGGAGCAAGCGCGGGTTGGTGGACCAACCGGCGAAAAATCTGGAGGTCGCCATGTCTTCTCCCTCGAATGAATTCACTTATGGAAAAGAGCTCGTTGGCAATCTGCGCGACGGATCCCAATCCGTTCCCGCCCGCATCCATACCCGGCTGCGTGTCACCACGGAGCTAACAGCTCGCGAAGTGCAAGAGCATAAGGGCCGCGCTCACTGTGTGCCGACGTACATTTTTGGCCACGGCGCGGAACTCCCGCTGCATCCGAGCCTGCAGGCCCTGGGCCGTCACTATTTCAAGCTGGTAGCGTTGTGCTCGCGCCGCGGCTCAGTCGCGGTACTTGACCGAGCACCCATACGACCGCGTGTAGGGCGTTGCAATCGGTTTACCGGCCATGGCCGCAGTGAGCGCATCGGTGACGTAGTTGTCGGCTCCGCGGATATCGTCCGGATCGGGCGTGGGCTTATCATCGATCGCCCCGGCGTAAACTACTTTTCCTTGCGGATCGATCACAAACATCTGAGGCGTGGTCTTGGCGTTGTAGAGGCGGCCCACCTTTCCATCCGGATCCAGCAGGACGGCGGTCGGCGCGGCGTGCATCTCGGCAAGGTAGGCGTTCTCCTGCGGCGGCGTGACATAGCCCTGCGTGCCCGGCGCCGACGAGATCACCGTGAACCAGACCACGCCTTTCGCGGTCCATTCCTTCTGCAGGTTCTGCATGTTGCCCGAGACATAGTGCTTGCGCGTGTAAGGGCAGCCCTGGTTGTGCCACTCGAGGACGACATACTTGCCGCGATATTGACTCAGGGATTGTGTCTGGCCGCGCGAGTCAGTGGCGGTGAATGCGGGCGCGGGGTCACCGACGCGAATCTGCGCTGAAGCACCGAGACTGAAACTGACGACGAGGAGAGCGGACGAAATGCCACGAGAAAAGAAGGCCATGGGGAATAACCTCCTGAAGTGAGTGTTACTGCAGGTTCGACGAAGCAACTGTGGGCTGGGTTGCGCCACGAGGCAGCTTGTTCAGGGCGTCCGTCACAATTCCGGGGGTCAGAACCTCGGGCAGGAGCCGGGGGCTGGCTTCGCCCGGAACATAAAGCGCATAGACCGGGACTCCATTGCGGCCGAGGCTGGCGAGGGTCTGGGCGATGGCTTCGTCGTGCTGGGTCCAGTCGGCGCGCAGCAGGGCGACATTGGCGTCGGCAAAGGCTTTGCGGACTTCCGGTGTGGTCAGGGCCACTCGCTCGTTGACCTGGCAGCTGAGGCACCAGCTCGCGGTGAAATCGACGAAAACGGGGCGGCCCTGCGATTGATAGCGAGATACAGTCTCCGCCGACCATGGTTCCCATTCACCCGGCCGAGCGGAAGAGCTCGGAGCCGCAGCGGCCAGGTTCTTCGGCGCCCATGTGCTCAGCCCAATGAATCCGACAAGAATGAGAGCGGCCATGATGGTTGACCAGCGTTGAGCCGGCCAGCGGCCGAGGAACCATCCGGCGATGGCGATCAGCAGGAACCCGGCCAGCAGCGCCGCCAGCACCGCGGCGCCGTAGGCGTTGGCGAGGACCCACGCCAGCCAGATCACCGTGGCGAAAATAGGCACCGAGACGGCCTGGCGCAGGACTTCCATCCAGGCTCCGGGCTTGGGAAGAATGCGCGTCCACGCCGGCTGCAGGGTGAGTGCCGCGTAGGGGGCGGCCAGTCCCAGGGCCAGCGCGGTGAAGACGGCAAAGGTGACGGCGCGCGGGCTGCGCCAATGCGTAGCCGATGGCGGCGCCCATGAATGGCGCGGTGCACGGCGTGGCGACGATGACCGCCAGAACGCCGGTGAAAAAGCTGCCCGTATAGCCCTGCTTCGCGGCGAGGCTTCCGCCGGCGCTGGTGAGCGAGAGGCCGATTTCAAACTGCCCGGCGAGCGAGAGCGCAAGAAAGAACAGCAGTCCCGCCATCAGTGAAAGGAAGACCGGCGACTGGAACTGGAATCCCCAGCCAAGCCGTGCGCCCGCCGAGCGCAGGCCGAGCAGCACCGCGACCAGGACCCAGAACGAGACCAGGATGCCCGCCGTGTAGACCAGGCCGTGCGTGCGCAGCCTGTGCCGCTCCTCGGCGCCCGACTGCATGAGGGCCAGGCCTTTGAGGAACAGCACCGGGAAGACGCAGGGCATGAGGTTGAGGATGAGGCCGCCCAGAAACGCCAGGCCGACGATACGGGCGAGACCGGGAGTGGATGCCTGCTGATTGGGTGAGGGCGAGGGAGCGGAGTTAGCGGGGCTGGCGGTGTTAGCGGCGCTGGTGGCGGCAGCGGTTTCACCAGCGTTGTTGTCGACAGCCGCGGCGGGTGCGCCCGCTGGGGCGGCAATCTCGTAGGCCCGGCCGTTCGACAACTCCAGCACGCCGCGCAACTGCGCCGGATTCGTCGTGAGGTTGGCGTCCTTTTTGAGGTCCAGGGTCAGGCCCTTGGCGGTGGGTGTCAGCTTTTGCGGGGCGGGGTTGTCGAGGACGTTCTGGTCGGCAGGGAAGAACGAAGCCTGGGTTTCCTTCTGGCCCGTCAGCACGCGTGAGGCGGAAGCCTGTGGCGGTGGGCTGGAAGCCGGCTTTGAAGGCGGACGGCGGCGGCTGCGGCAGCCGATTGCCCAGGCGGGCGTAGAGAGTGGCGTCGGGCTCCACGGTGGCTTTGGAGGCCTGGCCGGTTACGGGCCGGGTGGCCTCGAGTTCGGCTTTGCCGGGGATGCAGACTTCCCGGCACACCAGCCAGTCGACCTTGGCGTGCAGGATGGCGGGGCCGGATTTGGCGCTTGCCGCGACTTTCAACTGGAACGGAAACAGGACTTCATCCTCATAGCCGAAGTCCATCAGCGGACCCAGCGGAAGCCGCTTGGGTACGGGAAACTGGAGGGGACCGGCGGTGATGCCGTCGGGCAGCGTCCATTTCATGCGCGGCGGCTCGCCGGAATCTCCGGCATTTTTCCAATAAACGTGCCAGCCGGGTTCGAGCTTGAAATAGAGGCCCGCATCGGCAGAACCCCCTGAGGTCAATGCGGAGGCTGGAACCACCAACTGCACATGGAGATGGGCGGCATCCGCCGAACTTGAGGCGGCGAGCGCCAGCTTTCCCGCAAGGAGCAGGAAAACCACCGCGAACATCAGTCTTGAAAAACGCATCTTGGACACAAATCGACTTAATTGTTGGACGCTCCGCCGACGGCCGTTGGTCGCGGAGAAAGCCCTCCGAATCATCACGAACCCACCACCAGGCGGGCGTGCTCGCGGAAAATGCAGTCGTTCTGGACGCATTTGACGCCGGCTTCCCGGGCGCGCCCGATCGCTTCGTCATGGATCACTCCATCCTGAAGCCACAAGTAGGGAATCTTGAGCCGGATCACATCGTCCACGATGGCCGGCACGTGCTCCGAGGCGCGAAACACGTCGACCAGGTCGATGCCGCCGTTGCCCTGCTCTCGCACTGCGGCTTCGGCCGCATCGAGATCGGGATAGCAGGCCATGTCGAGGATCGAGGTTAGCGACGGGTTCACGGGAAGCACGTCGTAGCCCTTGCCGGCCAGGTAGCGGCCGATGTTGTGGCTGGCGCGCCAGGTCTTGTCGCTCATGCCCACCACCGCAATGGTGCGGGCGGTGCGGAGCATTTCGTCAATAACGGCGGGATCATTCATGCTTGCTTCAACTCCAGAGATTGGGTGAACCATCACGGCTGCTCGACTCGTTTCCATCCGCCGCCGGGCTGCGGAGCCCAGCGTACGCCGTTCATGTCGAGCCATTCGCCGGTGGGTTCATTCTCTTTGGGCTCGGAACCCATGCGCAAGATATTGCCGTCCGGATCTTCCACCTGGATCTCCATCGCCCACGGATAATTCGTGGGCGGATTGCGAATCGTGGCACCTGCCGCCACAATTCCTCGACCAGCAACTTCAACATCGGGTGCGCTGATCCAGACCCACGTTCCGGGATGGCCCTGATCGCCTTCGCAGAGAAACAGGCCGCATCTGCCCCGCGAGACCGAAACGAATCTGCCTGGCGATTTCGAAGTCGACTTTGAAGCCAAGCACGCGCGTGTAGTAATCCTTGCTGACGGCAACGTCGCTCACGCGCAGAATGGGCATTGACGCCGCCGAATCCGGGAGAGTCGTGCAACGCTTGTGGCCATGGTCGACCTCCTCGCTCTCAGGCTATCAAAATCGAGACCTGGGGCACTGCGTATCCTACACATCCAATCTCATCGTCGGCCGGCGCCGCCACCGCGGTGCCGCGGCGCTTGGCCAGCAGATAGCCGCGCAGAAACGGCTCGAGATAGCCGTCGAGCACCTTGTCCACATCGCCCACTTCCACCTTGGTGCGGTGATCCTTGGCGATGCGGTAGGGCTGCAGCACATAGGACCGGATCTGCGAGCCGAAGTTGATTTCGAGCTTCGAGTCTTCGAGCTTCTTGCTCACGGCTCTCTTCTTTTCGAGCTCGTATTCGTAGAGCCGCGAGCGCAGCATCTTCATCGCCTTCTCGCGGTTCTTGTGCTGCGAGCGCTCGTTCTGGCACTGCACCACGATGCCGGTGGGAAGGTGCGTCATGCGCACCGCGGAGTCGGTGGTGTTGACGTGCTGGCCGCCTTTGCCGCCGGAGCGGTAGGTGTCGATGCGCAGGTCTTCGAGCTTTGAGATCGACGTGGATGGTCTCGTCGATTTCCGGCGAGACATACACCGACGCGAACGAGGTGTGGCGGCGCTTGGCGGAATCGAATGGCGAAATGCGGACCAGGCGGTGCACGCCGCTCTCGCCGGCCAGCAGGCCGAACGCGTATTCGCCCGTGATGGTGAAGGTGGCCGACTTGATGCCCGCTTCTTCGCCGTCCTGGTAGTCGTTCATTTCGGTCTTGAAGCCCTGCTGCTCGGCCCAGCGCAGATACATGCGCAGAAGCATCTCGGCCCAGTCCTGGCTCTCGGTGCCGCCGGCGCCGGGATGCACGGTGACGATGGCGTTCAGCGCGTCGGCCTCGCCGGAGAGCATGGTGCGGGCTTCCAGTTCCTCGGCAAACGCGGCCAGGGACTTGATCTCGCGTTCGAGATCGGCGAGAACGTCTTCGCCTTCGCGGGCCAGTTCGAAGTAGGCGTCGATGTCGCCGGTGCGGCGGACGAGTTGTTCATCGTCGGCGATCAGCGCTTCGAGGCGCTTGCGATCGCGCATCATCGGCTGGCTGGCCGCGGGATCGGACCACAACGCCGGATCGGCTAGCTTGGTTTCTATTTCGGCGAGTTCCCTGCGGATGCGGGCAGGGTCAAAGATACTCCCGCAGGTCGCGCACTTGGTCGCGCACGGGAGCATAGGCGAATTCGAGATCTTGTAATGCCATGGTTTGCTCTTATGACCTGACTTTGATTTGGGCTCTGGTGCTGCCGGCCGTGCGGACGAGTCTGTTGACCGACCAACCGGCAACGCCTATTGAAAGTATGGCACAGCACCAGGCGAAGACGTCGCCGTGCGCGGAGTAGAAGGTGATGTCGTCGCGAAAACCGTACTGGGCGGGAAGGGCATCGGCCTGGTGGCGGGGAATGCTCTGCCGGACGCGGCCGTAGGGGTCGATGGCGGCGGTGATGCCGTTGTTGGTGTCGCGGAGGAGCCAGCGGCGGTTCTCGATGGCCCGCATGCGCGCCATGTTCAGGTGCTGCCACGGGGCGCTGGTGTCGCCGTACCAGCCGTCGTCGCTGATGTTGACCAGCACCTCGGCCCCGTTGCGGGCGAAATGCCGCACTTCGTCGGCAAACACCGCTTCGTAGCAGATGAAAACGCCGTAGCGATGACTGCGCCCCGGCTTGCGTGGGCAGGAGAAAGACCCGGCGGTCGGTTCCGCGCGTGAAGTCGCTGACCCTGCCGGTGAGTTTGTGGGCAAAGACCAGCAGATTTTTGAAGGGAATGTACTCGCCGAAGGGAACAAGGTGGATCTTGTCGTAGCGGCCGACGCGGCTTCCGTCCGGAGCGAAGATCATGGCCGAGTTGTAGTCCTGCCAGGCCTGCAGGTCGGACGAGTATTCGTTGCCGATGCCGCCGACGACCAGCGGCGCCTGCATCGACCGGGCCAAAGTGGCGATCGACTGCTGGAAGCGGGGATCGGACTCGACAAAGGGCGCCGGCGCCTCAGGCCAGACAACGAGATCAGGATGGGTGGGATACGGCGGGCACACGATTTCGCCGGTGGGCGCGCCGGTCTGGGGGATTCCGGCGATGTAGGTCTTGCACTGCTCGCCGGCCAGGCGGGCGAAGTCGGCGAGGTGGCTGTCCCACTCGCCCGGGCCGGTCCAGCTATTTTCGGCGGCCACATCGAGATTGGGCTGGACCAGGACGGCGGTGGCCGGGGCTGGAGGTTTGGGCGGCTGCCGCATGAGTGCGGCTGCACCCGCCGCCAGCAGAACGATTCCGGCCAGGCCCGACCAGAACCTTTCGCCATCCACGCGCTGTTTTCCATTTTCCGACCGCCGGCCGAGCACAAACGAGCCTGCGAGCAACGCATTGACGGCGACCAGCAGAAAGGTGATGCCATAGACACCGGTCCAGGGGGCGAGCTGATTGACCAGGGCGTTGTCGACCTGCGAGTAGCCGAGCTGATCCCAGGGAACGCTCGTGAATCGTGCCCCCAGAAGATCAAGCGCAACCCACAGGAATGGAGCCGCAGCCAGCGCCAGCCTTACACTGCCGCTCGCCCGGCGCACCAGCATCACGCCCAGGCCAAACAAACCGAAGTAGAGCCCCAGCACCAGGCTGAATGCGATCAGCAGCAGCGTCGGGGCCAGAGGCGGCATGTCGCCATAGCGGGACATGGTGTCGCGGACCCAGTAGCAGTTGCCCATGTACCACAGGAATCCGCACAGGTACGACAGAAGGAAAGCCCGTCGAAGGGGGCGCGCGCAGCCATCGCGTTGGGGCGAGAGCACAGCCCACAAGAGCGGAACCAGCCCGAACCACGCGATGAGACTGCGCCAGGCGGGAAGGGGACCGGCGAGCGGAAACGGCAACTCCAGCAGGCCCGCGGAGAGGCCAGCGGCTCCCCAGTACTTCCATGCGTCTCGCGGCATACTGGGGCGAGTTTAAAGCATTCGACCCTGGAGCCGGGATCGGCGCCGGTCCGGGTCGATGCCTTGCTTCTTCACGTTGAAGCGAATCAGACTGAGCGTAGCAGTTTCGTTAACAAGTCGGGCTAGAATAATCGAATCTATGCAAGTGGCGGTGTTCTCTATGCGCCTTCTCGAGATCATGTTCTTCGTCGGCATGGCGGGGTCGGCGGTCGTGATCCTGATCAGTTTTTTCGAGGATGCGAAGGAACTCTTCGGCAAGGAATAAAGCGATTTTCGACCGAGCGACTTCGCAAAATCTATCTTGTTGACTGACCAGCAGTTCAGCAATAAACTCATCGCAGGGCGTTCGGTTAAATACGGCCCCCCCAAGGGATGGTAAGCGGCCGGCTTCTCGCCGGCATACTCGCGATGGGATCTTCTCGAACGACCGTTGCCCCGCCTTCCGACCGTGTGCGGCTTATCGTGGCATCCTCCGTGATGCTCACGTTCATCTCCTTTTGGCGTGCCGCCGCCATCGTTCTCAACGACCTTGGATCGTCAGCCTTTTACGCGGGCGGCATTGCCGAACACGCGGTGGGCGCGTCTGCGCCGTGGTTCATCCTCGGCATCATGCTGTTCAGCTTCGCGGTACGCGCGGTGTATGTCGAGAGCTGCTCGATGTTTACCCGCGGCGGTGTGTATCGCGTCGTGAAGGAAGCCCTGGGCGGGACCTTCGCCAAGCTGAGCGTCTCTGCCCTGATGTTCGATTACATCCTCACGGGGCCGATCTCGGGCGTGTCCGCCGGGCAGTACATCGTCGGGCTGATGAACGAGATGATGAACGTGGCGAATCACAGCCACTGGCTTCCGCCGGCCCTGCTCGATCTCCACGGCCATGCGCTTCCAGTTCGACGTGGACCATACCTCCGCGGTGTTCGCGGCCGCGGTGACGATCTATTACTGGTGGCAGAACATCAAGGGAATCGAAGAGTCGAGCGACAAGGCGCTTCGCGTCATGCAGATCACCACGCATCATGGTGGTGATCCTTTTTGCTGTGGGGCGGCTACTCGCTGCTGGTGAAGGGAGTTCATCTGCCGCCCTTCCCGTCAGCGACCGACCTCAAGTTCAGCGACGATGCGCTTGGGTTCCTGAAGGGCACGCCCTTGTTGCCGGTCTTGGGGCTCTTCGGAATTCTCATGGCGTTTGGCCACTCCATCCTGGCCATGAGCGGCGAGGAGAGCCTGGCGCAGGTCAATCGCGAAATTGAACATCCCAAGCTCAAGAACCTGAAGCGCGCGGCCATCGTCATCGCCATCTACAGCCTGATCTTTACCGGCGGCGCCACGCTGATGGCGTCGATGCTGATCCCGGATGCGCCCCGCACGCAGATATACCAGGACAATCTGATTGCCGGACTGGCCATGTACATGGTCGGCCCGCAGATGTGGCGCATCGCGTTTCGCATCTTCGTGGTGTTCGTCGGCTTCCTGATCCTGTCCGGGGCCATCAACACTTCGATGATCGGTTCGACGGGCGTGTTGATGCGGGTGGCTGAAGACGGCGTGCTTACCGACTGGTTCCGCAAGCCGCACACCAAGTTCGGCACCAGCTATCGCATCGTGAACCTCGTGTTCGCGCTGCAGATGTTCACGATCATCGTCACGCGGGGCAACGTCATCACCCTGGGCGAGGCGTACGCATTCGGCGTCATCTGGTCGTTTACCTTTAACAGCCTGGCCATGCTGGTGCTGCGCTGGAAGTACCACGGGGAGCGGGGCTGGAAGGTGCCTCCGAATATCCGCATCGGCAAGACGGAAATCCCGGTGGGGCTGCTCGCGGTATTTCTCGTGCTGCTGTCCACCGCCATCACAAACCTGTTTACCAAGTCGGTCGCGACCGTCAGCGGCGTGGTGTTTGCGGCGGCATTTTTTGTCATCTTCACCGTTTCGGAAAAGGCAAACCTGCGCAAGCACGCGCTGACCGCGCGCCAGATGAAGGATCATTTTCAACTGGAGCACCAGGACAACATCAGCAGGGAATCGGTGGGCATCCGCGCCGGCGGCACCATGGTGACGATGCGCGACGCCGCCAATCCGTTCGCGCTGAAGTGGACCCTGGCGCGCACCTCGACAGACGAGCAGGATGTGGTGGTGCTGAGTGTGCGCATCATGGGCGTGGGCGGGCCCGAGTTTCTAAGCGCCGATCAGCAGAGTTTCAGTGAACACGAGCAGATGGTGTTCACCAAGGCGATTTCGGTGGCCGAGAGTTTTGGCAAGAGAGTTTCCCTGCTTGTAGTTCCTGCGGGAGACATCTTTGCCGCGCTGACCCAGGGGGCCAATTCACTCGAAGTGGATTCGGTGGTTTCCGGCATTTCCACCAAGATGACCGCCGAGGAGCAGGCCTTTCACCTCGGCCAGGCGTGGGAGGCTCTGCCGGAGCCGAAGCGGCAGTTTAACTTCTATGTCGTCGATCCGAGCGGGCAGGCCAAGGTGTTCTACATCGGGCCGCATGCGCCGGCGCTGAGCCCCGACGACGTCCAGCTGGTGCATCGGCTTTGGCTGAATATGCGCCGCGATCCTTCCGTGCCAGACCTGCACCACAGCGACATCATCACCTATGCGCTCACCCGGCTGGCGGGCCAGTACGCCCGCGAAAAGGTGGATATTCTTCGCGATCTGCGCAACTACAAAGCCGCGGATTCGTCGATGAGGCCCGCCCATGCCAGCGGGAACGACCTGACCACCGTGCAGCCTGTCCCGCCTCCCTCCGAGGCTCCTTCGAGCGGTGGAAGAGCCAGACTCTCGCAGTAACGATCATCCCTCCTGGGATAAGGTCTAAATCGGCTTTTATAACTCCGACAGATTATTCCTCTAACTTCCACCAGCTTCGGCTTGTCATTTGCGCCCACGCAAATCAGGTGCGAGATAGGGATTTTCCATGTCCAATTTGTGTGTTATTGAAGATGACATAAAGTTCATTTGTAAATCTCGAGGCGCAAACGTACTTTAGTCGTCAGATAAGTAAGCCGGAGTTGTCCTGCAGGGCAACGGACACCGAGGAATTTTGACATCCTTGCACAATACGACAGGAGAAATTGTGGGCGTTTCAGAAATTCTTGCGCAGCTTGATCGCGAGATCGACCAACTGGAACAAGCGCGTTCATTACTCACGAGCGGCGGCACGTTACCTTCGCTAAGTAGGCAAGTGAAGAAGAGGAGACTTACTCCGGAAGGGCGGAGACGCATCTCGGAAGCTGTGAAACGACGCTGGGTGACGGAGAGAAAGGCGAAGACTTCGACGCGATAACCACCCGATCCTCATCGCCCGATCGTTTGTTAGTCGACCTATTTCCGAATTCTGATTACACACGAACGAGAAACTTATTTTTTCGCACTGGTGTGCGTAAGACAAGTTGAATCTGCGTTGTTCGTGGTAAGTTAATCTGCGATTGGCGTAACACTCGCCAATCTGAACTCAGGGGCTGATTCGTACTCCCCAGATCAGCCCCTTTTTTTGATTGGTCTATTTATTACAGTGTGTCGCCCGGTTTCCATTGAACAACCTGAACATTGGGATCGACCAGGGTCGCAAGCTCCGCCGGTGTGCCCTTCAATGGGGGAAATGTCCCGAAATGGAGCGGCAGGACGGTTTTTGCACCTAGAAAGCGCACCGCAAGCGCGGCCTCTTTAGGTCCCATCGTGAAGTGCCCCCCGATCGGTAACATGGCCACGTCGGGGTGATAGAGCTCGCCGATGAGGCGCATATCTCCGAAAACGTGCGTGTCTCCGGCATGGTAGAGCACCGGTCCATTCTGAATAGTCAGAACATAACCGGCGGCGACGCCCACGTAGTGCGTGCCGTCTTTGTCCTGTGCGCCCGAAGAGTGTTTCGCTTCCACCATGGAGGCGGCGACTTCTCCGAGTTGCACTGTTCCTCCGAGATTCATCCCGATGGTTTTGTCCTTGTCGACGCCTTGACCAGCGACATAATCGGCCAGCTCGTAGATGGCCACGACAGTCGATCCATGTTTCTTCGCCACGGGGGTCACGTCCGAAATGTGGTCGCCGTGACCGTGCGTCAGGAGGATGTAATCGATCCGGGATGGAAGTTCGAAGCCTTTGGGATATTTCGGATTCTGCGCAATGAAAGGGTCGATGAGAAGAGTCGTTCCCGTGGCGGTCTTGATCAGAACCGTGGCATGTCCAAGCCAAGTAATATGCGTACCTTCGAGTGAAACCATTTCACTTCCTTTCTGGCCGCCTTTCCTTTTGCCCGCAAGGTATAGACCAGCCGGTCGCTAACAGCATTGCACATCCGTGCGGCGACGCCGAAAATCTGCAACTACCAAACCTGTGTACGGTCGGTTTGATTGCCACACCCCTCCACTGGATGCCCTCTTGAAACACGAGATTCGCACTCAAGGATTGACGCGCGGGTCCAGCGCGATTATTGTTGTGCTAAAGGCGAATATATGGCGAAAATAGAGAACCTCTTCCCCATTCTCGACGGCCAGAATCTTTCCCTTCTCGCTCGTTCCGCCGCGGAGGCGCCACTCGACTCGACTGGCTGCCTGACTGAATACCGGCCCATCGAGACCCGGTCCATTCTGGGCAAGACCACCTCGCGGCGCGGCTTGCCATTTACCCACACGATCAATCCGTACCGGGGGTGCGAGTTCGCCTGCCGGTATTGTTATGCACGGTACACCCATGAATTCCTGGAACTCCGCGATCCGGAAGAATTTGAAAGGAAAATCTATTTCAAGCAAAATGCCGCGTGGCTTCTTGCCCAGGAACTGGCGCGCCTCAAGCCGGGAACGGAGATTGCGCTGGGCACGGCCACCGACCCCTATCAGCCCCTGGAACGTAAGCAGCGCATCACGCGATCGCTGCTTGAAGTGTTTGCCAGGAAATCGGGATTCCGCCTGGGCATCGTGACCAAATCCACGCTGATCACGCGCGACGTCGACCTGCTACAGCAGATCGCGGGCCGGCACGAATTGACGGTTCACCTGACCGTCACAACCATGAATGCGAAGCTGGCGCGCATTCTCGAGCCGCGCGCTCCCCGCCCCGACCTGCGGATTCGCACCATTGCCCAACTGCGGAGGGCCGGGATCAGGTCGGGGGTGCTGTGTTCACCGCTGATGCCGGGCATCACGGATGCGCGCAATTCAATCAACGCTGTGGCGAGGGCCGCCGCTGCAGCCGATGCAAACTTCTTCGCCGCCAGTCCGCTGTTCCTGAAGCCTTGCTCGCAACCGACTTTCTTCCGGTTTGTGCGAGAACACTTTCCGGAAAAAGTGGCAGACTACGAGCGGCGCTACGGGGCAGGCGCATTTGTCTCTTCCGAATATCGCAAGCGCATTGCAGATGTGGTCGAGTCAGTGTGCCGTGAGCACAAACTGGGCAAGCGCTACATGGAACATTTGGCGGCGGGGGATGAGTTCTCAGAGAAGATGCCGCCGAGTGAGGCGCAGCCGTGGCTGCCGTTTGCGCGCGGTGAAGCCAGAGCCTGAGTCAGCACGGGTGGTCTCGATTCAATCTCGCAACGGCGGTATTCCCTGAACTCCCGATTCAAACTCGAAGCTGCGGGTGTCATAATGCACCGAAACCGAATCGAATCGAGACAGAACTGCTCGCGCTTTCGGAGGAACGACAGCAACCTCATAGTTCTCCCCTGCGAAGGCGCGGACGGCGTTAAGCGAGTCAAACCACATGATCGTGACGAACTCCACTTCTTCGCCCAATTCCCGCTTGCAGAGGGAGATGCCGCGATAGCCCTCAATCCTGCGCTCCGCAATGGCGGTGAAAATCTCGCTCCGCAGCAGGTTCTCATAAGCGGGTGCGTTAGCGGGAGTCGTCCAGCCGTGCCAGATGCGCGTGATCATTGGGAGCCTCGCGTGCCATGCTGGTTTTGCGATTCAACGCGTCATGATGACTTCGGAGAGGCTGTCCTTGGCGAGGAATTGCCGGTGTCCTGACCAGCCTGTGAACAGGCGCTCGATGCTGCGGTTGGTGAAGGCCCGCTGTATCGGGAAGGATTCCGTCATTTGCATCTGCACGTCGTCGCCCTCGGTCAGATGGAAACGACAAAACGAAGTGCCTTCTCCCTGGGTCTTCATGTGGAAGAAGGAGAGAACCGCACCGCCCGCGTTCATGGCCGAGTGAAGATGTTCGACGACCGGGATCACGAAGGGTTCGGGCAGATAGTCGAGCGTCGTCCAGAGCAGCACGACGTCGAACATGCGACCGCCGAAGTTGAATGTGCTCTCGATAAAGCGGGAGACGTTCCAGATGGGATTGCCTTCGTCATCCATGCCCTCCTGCCAGTTGCCTTTGCAGGCATCGGAGACAACGTCAGCCATGAACACGCTGTGCCCCAGGCTGGTCAGGTAGTTGATGTTTGTAGGAGAGGTGTAGCCAATATCGATGACGCGAAGACCAGGCTCGGCCTGGAGGCGCTTGCGCAGTGTGGCCCAGCCACTTGAGTAACGGGGAATCCTGGGTCCGGTGAGTCCCGGACCCGGAGTTGCGGCTTCACTGCCATGTTTTTTATCGAACCAGTTCTTGATCAATCCCGAATTCCTTTTCGGCCCGGCGAAAGCATGGTTCGCCAAGCCGGATTGCAACCCAATGTGCACAGGTTACGAACCGCCACCGTTGGCGGAAGGATTGGGGCCGTCCGGTTTCTTGGCCCCTTGCGTCAGGTCGACTTTGCCGCGGAACACGGCGTTGTCTTCGATGGCCAGGCGAAGGGCGCGCACATCGCCTTCCACCGCGCTGCCGGCGCGCAGTTCTACCCGGCCCGTGGCCACGATATTGCCCTTGAGCCTGCCCTGGATGAGTACGTCCCGGGCGGAAAGGTCGGCGAGAACATCGGCATTGGGACCGATCGTCAAACGGTTTTCCGCCAGAGTGATTGCTCCTTCTACATGCCCGTCGATAATAAGATCTTCACTGCCTTTGACTTCGCCGCGAATGATGACCGTCTTGCCTAGACGCGCAGGCGTCAATTCCACTGCCATATTTTCATTCCCTTCCATCCATTGATTCTAGGATCTTCGATACAAGTGTAGCCGCTTGCCGGGCATTGGAGCGGCACTTTTTGAGTCTTCTGGCTCACCACCGGCCTCTCCATGTGCAAAATTGCTCAACTCGCTTGAAATCCTGATGCGAACTATACTGAATGGAGCTATCCAGACTCAATAGAGCTATCCAGCTTCAATGTCCGCAACCGGCAAGATTCTGCGGCGTCTAATAGGCGGAGAACCCAGCAGAACCAGGCTCCCTTGCACATTACGTGGAACGCAAGAAATGGTCTTCAGCCTGCGAAGCCGCGATTTGCGAAGGAGTTGGTCCGGAAGGCGAATGATCTCGAAACTGGCAGCAACACGGCCTGACCATTCCAAGGGCTTCCCCCGCGCGGCGATCCTTTTGGTGCTGCTGTCCGCTTCCGTCTCGGGCACCCATGCCTCCGACGCTCTTCCAGGGGACAACGCATTGGTTATGCAGGCGTTGGAGGCCGAACTAAGAGCTGCGCAGGACACCGGCCATCCCATGCAGTATCGGCTGCGTAAATCCACTCCACGCCTGACGTCGACCAAGGAAATCATAGAAACCACCGACGGAGCGGTGGCCCGGTTGCTGATGATCAATGACGCAGTTCCCAGCCCGTCGGACCGGGAAAAGGACGACGCGCGCCTGGAGGCGTTGCTGGCCGATCCCAGCCGGCAGCAGAGACGCAAGCAGAGTGAACAAGACGATACCGGGAGAGTGTTAAAGGCGCTGCGCGCGCTGCCAAAGGCATTCCTTTATCAATATGCGGGCTCGGAAATCAATGGCCCGGTTCGAATCGAGCGCTACACATTCCGGCCGAATCCAAAATTCAGTTCGTCGGACCTGGAACTCGAGGTGCTCACGGCACTGACCGGCGAATTATCGATTGACTCTACCCATCAGCGTGTTGTGCGCCTGGAGGGCCATCTGCAGCAGGACGTCGATATTGGATGGGGCCTGCTGGGGCGCCTGAACAAGGGCGGATCGATCGTGATCGAACAGGCAGACGTGGGCAATGGGCAGTGGCGGATCGTGCACTTCCAGATGGAGATGAACGGGCGCGTGCTCTTCAAGGCGCGCAGCTTCGATACCACGGAAGAAGAGACACAGTTTGTGCCCGTGCCGGTGGGGATGACGTATCAGCAGGCGATTCAGATGCTGCGATCGGAGCAGGGCACCCAGACAGTTCTTGTGCGATAGGCGGGCGGGGCTCGGATTGTCGCGGGCCGATCGAGTTCTCAAACACCGGGAATGTCGGAGAATCCTCCGGTCTGGCATCATCCAACACAATAAAGCGGCCACCGCACGGAAACGCGCGGGGCCGCTTTGTTGGTTTGGTTGTGGAACTGCGCTACTTGACCTTGGCGAAGATGATGACCATGGTGAACAACGAGAGCGACTCGATGAACGCCAGGCCAAGAACCAGGAGCAGTTGGATTCCGGCGCGGGCGCCGGGATTGCGCGCCAGGGCTTCTACCGCTGAACCGGCTGCGCGGCCCTGACCGAGGCCGCAGAGACCCGCGGCCAGCGCCATGCCGATGCCGGCGCCGATCGGCACCAGGTCGACTGTGCCTGACCCGCCTTGCGCGAATGCCGGAACGGCAAAGCAAAGCACCGCGAGCGTCATAAATACGAATTGAAGTTTCTTCATTGCTCTCCTGCTTCCTATGAATTGGCTGCCAGTGGGTGGTTGAGGCTCACCGTGCTGGCCCCCTCACGCTTGCAGCCGTCTGTTGTTCTGGAGCGGAAGCGCTCTCCAGCAGAATATTGTTCTCGTCTCGGACGAGAGTTGCGGCACAGAAGCTCAGTGCTCGTGCGCAACAGCGATGGAAAGATAAATCATCGCCAGGAGCATAAAGACGTAGGCCTGGATGAGCGAAACGAACGCATGCAGGCCGAGAAAGATCACTGGAATCCCGATCGGAATCAGCGAGAAGAACACCAGGGTCACCAGATCGCTGGCGAACATGTTGGCGTAGAGACGGATGGTGAGCGACATGACACGCGCCAGGTGGGAGATGACCTCAATCGGGAACAGGAGCCAGGAGATCCACCAGATCGGTCCGGCGAAATGCTTCATGTAGCCCACGAAGCCCTGCTCTTTGAGCCCGTAAAAGTTGTAGTAGACGAAGGTGCAGAGCGCAATTCCCAGCGGCACTACCGGCTGGCTGGTGGGGGTGACGATGCCCGGGATCAGGCCCAGCAGGTTGTTGATGACGATGAAGAGAAAGACGCAGGTTACAAACGCCTGGAAACGCTGATAACCGTGGCCGATGATCTGATCCGCGGTGCTGCCGGTGAACTCGTTGATCAATTCGGCGATCTGCTGCGCGGGGTTGGGCTTCTCGACCGACAGAGTGAAACGGACGATCAGAAAGAACAGGACGAGCCCCGCCGCCACCGCGAGTTCAAGCGCGAAGGTATCGTTGATTGGGGCGTCGGGATGGGCCGGATGAACACCCACCAGGTTCAATACCGACAGCACGAGCGGCCCGAAGATGTGATTCAGCAGGTTCGTAATCGCGAGATTCTCATGCATGAAGACGAATGACTTTCTGTTTCCGATCAGGCTGCGCCCAGCAATTACCGGGCCTCAATCTTTGAGCAGCCGGAGCGCCTCCCAGGCCATGGCGATCATAGCCAGACCCAGGCCGCACAAGAGCGCAATAGCCGAACCCTGGAAACATTTCAGGCTACCATAAATAGCCGCCGCAAAGATGGCCAGCCGGATCATAAAGAAGACGACCACCGTAGCCGCGCCCCTGGGGGTTTTCTTCTGGTCGAGCCTGTCGTTCAACAGGCGAATGAGGCGTTGCCATTCCAGGATGCTGGCAGCCGAGATGAGGGCGCCCACGGCAAACATGGCGGCGTTGCGCCAGCCGGAGGCGAAAAGCAGAACCAGCGCAGCGACGAGCCCCAGAATCAGCGTGTCGCGAATAGCGCGTTTGAGCAGAGCCTGAAGGGCCTCGTCGGTGAGCGCGGCGATGGGCGAAGTCTCGTCGCTCATGGCTTCGTGTCGTCGTTCCCGATTTGGGTGTCTGCGCTGGTGGAGAGGACAAGACGAACCACGTAGACGATTCCGGAAATGCCGCCGAAGACCATGCCCGCCAGCCCGATCCACGATTGATGCCAGGCCTTGTCGGCCCATGCTCCGAGGAGCCAGCCGATGAAAGCCGCGGAGGGCAGGAGTATCGCTATCTGCATCAGCTTCTCCGCCTGCACCAGGGTATCGAGGCCGCTGGAGCTTTTGCGCCGCGGCGAGGGGTCCGGGATGGGGCGGTTGAAGGGCATGAGCGCCACTGTCAAGCATACAGCGCCACCGGAGGAGCGGGTATACTTCCCTGTTGGGCCAAGTGCAACATCCGGAAAGGAAAACGTGTTCGAATCGGAGTTCGAGCGCAATCTTTTTGAATTGCGCAAAGAGAAATTGGTAGAGATCGAGAAGCTGGGCCAGGCTGTCTATCCGAACCAGTTTCCTTTCTCGCATACCATCGCGGATATTTGGGCGCAATGGAAAGAGGCCCAGGGGGAAGACCTCGAAGCCAAGCGCGTGACGGTCGCGATCGCGGGCCGCATCATGGCCATCCGCCAGCAGGGCAAGGCGGGATTCGCCACCCTGCAGCAGGGGGGCGAGCGCCTGCAGATCTACGTTCGCCTCGATGCCATCGGCGAAAAGGGATTTGCGCTCTACAAGCTTCTCGATCTTGGCGACCATATCGGCGTGACGGGCTACCTGTTTCGTACCCGGACGGGTGAACTCACCGTGCATGTAGAGCGGTTGACGTTTCTGGCCAAGGCCATGCTCGCGCTGCCGGAAAAGTTCCACGGACTGGCCGATGTCGAACTTCGCTATCGCCAGCGCTACGTCGACCTGTTCACGAATCTTGATGCCCGCAAGGTATTCGTCAAGCGGGCCGGAGTACTGAAAGCTCTGCGGCGGTTCTTCGACGAGCGCGGCTTTCTGGAAGTGGAAACGCCGATGATGCAGCAGGTCGCCGGCGGCGCGGCGGCGCGGCCTTTCCGCACCCATCACAATGCGCTGGACATGGATTTGTTTCTCCGCATCGCGCCGGAGCTCTACTTGAAGCGGCTGGTGGTGGGCGGCCTCGATCGCGTGTACGAAATCAACCGCAATTTCCGCAATGAGGGCATCAGCACGCAGCACAATCCCGAGTTCACGATGCTCGAGTTCTACCAGGCCTACGCGAACTACCACGACCTGATGCGACTTACCGAGGAGATGATCGCGTTTGTCGCCCGCGAGGTGAACGGGACCACGGTCGTCGAGTTCAACGGGGATACGATTGATCTGGCCAAATGGCAACGGTTGACGATGCGCGAGGCGATCCGCCATTACTGGCCGCAGGAAGCGGGGCCCAGTCCGGCGTTGACAGCCTTCGATTCGACCCAGGTGTTGCAATCCCGGCTGCATGCCGCGATCAGTTCGCTGGAGCTGGCGGCGGGGGAGACCGCCCACATCGAACCCGACCGGCTGGCGGAACTGAAGACGATTCGCGAAGCCGCGACGGCGGTCTACTACGATTCAACCAAGGGCGCTCCGCTGGGAAAGACGGTCTACAACCTGTTTGAAGCAGTCGTCGAGCCGTTCCTCATCCAGCCGACGATTATCTATGACTATCCGACCGAGGTTTCGCCGCTGTCGAAAGCCAAGCCCGACGATCCGGACCACGTGGAGCGATTTGAATTTTTCGCGGGCGGATTCGAACTGGGCAATGCCTTCAGCGAGTTGAACGATCCGGAGGAGCAACACAAGCGATTTGAACAGCAATTGAAGGAGCGCGGGCGCGGAGATGACGAAGCGCACCAGATGGACGAGGACTACGTTCGCGCCTTGGGCTACGGGTTGCCCCCTACGGGCGGGGAAGGCCTGGGCGTCGACCGGCTGGTCATGCTGCTGACCGGGTCCAAATCGATCCGGGATGTGATCCTGTTTCCGCTGATGAGAAGCACAGGGAACAGGGAACTAGGGAACTAGGGACTCAGGGACTCAGAGATCTAAGGACTGTCGTTGGCAGCGAGTTGAATCACCGGCTGCTACAAATACGTCAGTTTTGACTGAACGATCGGTTCAAGATCGAAGAGCGGCGGTTTCGACATGCAGGCTACGGACGCTCACAGGCGATTCTCTTCTGGGTACGCCCTGTTCGAAATCGAACACAAATCGTAATCCAGCCTGCCTTTGGACGCCCGATCAGCGCGAATCGCTCTGCACTGTCGGGCTCGCGCGAGAAGTCCCTCAGCCCTAGTCCCTAGTCCTAGTCCCTGGAGTTCAATGAACATCCTTTTCGTCGGCGATATTTTCGGGAGCGCGGGGCGCCGGATCGTGCGCGAGCATATTGGTCACGTTTGCGATTCAAATGAGGTGGACCTGGTGGTCGTCAACGTGGAGAATGCTGCTGGCGGCTTTGGCGTGACTCCTCAGATTGCCGACGAAGTTTTCGAACTGGGAGCCGATGTGCTCACAACCGGGAACCACGTTTGGGACAAGCGCGAGTTGCTGGAGTACTTCGCTTCGGTTCCGAAAGATAGCCGGGAGCGACCACGACGGGTGCTGCGGCCGGTGAATCTACAGCCCGGGCTGCCCGGACATGGTGTCTATGAGGGCACCACTTCGAGCGGTGTCCCTTATGCCGTAGTCAACCTGATGGGCCGGGTGTTCATGAACGGCACGAACGATCCGTTTCACGCCATCAACGATGTGCTCAAGAGCGTCACCGCCAAGGTCATTGTGGTCGATTTCCATGCCGAAGCAACCAGCGAGAAGGTCGCCATGGGCTGGCATCTCGACGGCCGGGTAACGGCGGTGCTGGGAACCCATACCCATATTCCGACCGCGGACGAGCGCATTCTCCCGAAAGGGACCGCCTATCAAACGGATGTTGGCATGAGCGGTCCGTATGACAGCGTGATCGGCGTGGAAACGGAGCTCGTGCTTCACCGGTTCCTTACCGGCATGCCGGGCAAGTTCGAAGCCGCGAAGGGCAACCCTAAAATGTGCGGCGCGCTGATTACGTGCGACGCCTTGACCGGGCGTGCTTCAGCCGTTCAGCGCATCATGCTGGGTGAGTAGCGGAATACCAGGTTCAGGGCTTTTCATGGGGCGGGTCTACATCCTCGATGTTCAGGACACGGACGGGATTCGGCCGGGCGCGGATACACGCAGCCGGGAAATGAGTGGCCTTCACCAGCGTACCCTTGCGATCGAAGATCAGGTTCCACTCCATGGGGTGGGGCATGGTGGAAACATCCGCAAACCGGACGATGGCTCCGCCGTCCTTTGTCAAGAAGAGTGTGGGCTCAATCGTGACCGCCACGTGTTCCGACTCGGACGGTCGGTGCCAACGGCTCTGGGTGCGGTGGCAACTCACCGGCCTGGGGGTTGGCGCCGGCTAAAGCCGCGTAGCAAAGACCGGTCCCCAGCCAGTTGGCACGCCATTCGGTATTCTCTTCGGACCGGATGCGATTGAAGGACGCGATGGTGAGGGCACCGATGGGGCCGGCGAAAAGAGAGAATAACCCTTGCGCACGATGGGAATGATGCGCACCCTGCCCTCGCCCCCGCGCGGGATCGCGGCCGAAAACATGCTCATCTCGCCCGTGCCCTCATTGCGCGAGAAGCGCAGAAGCAGATGATTGGGCAAGGCCGGACACACCAGCTGCTGATAGGTCCACGGGCCCTGGTTGAATTCCAGGTTCTGAAATCCCGCCCGTTCCTGAATCGAGGCTTCCGCATCCGCCTCGAGGTCGCGATCGTGCCGGGTCATCTGGTCCGCGGACAGGATCCTGATGGATGCAGCCGATTCGACGTTCCTGTTGCCGGTGTCAACTTGAGGAGGGCGCGCTTCAGAACTGGTCTGGGCCCCCAGCTGTGCGCAGGCGGTAGCGAGGATAAATATCAACAGCGCCAGGGGAGGCTTGATACGCAGCATGCTCCCTCTAGACTACCACTGCGGCTGGGTTTGCCGGGGCGCGAGCCGGACCCCGGACGGCGGTGGCCACCCATGCTTTTGCGCAGAGAAAAAGGGCAGCCTGCGAGGCTGCCCTTTGCTGATCCCAGGAGTTGGCGAGTGGTGAGCCTGATATTGGTTCAACACCCTTGTTTGGTTCGACACCCGTTTAGTGGGCCGCCGGGTGGTGGACTGGCGCATGGTGCACAGGGGCGCCGGCTTTTTTCTTTGGAATGAATTCGCCGTCGCGCAGCACGATCTCGGCAGACTGCGCCGTTGTGTCGGTGGCGGGAACCTGCCTGTAAGAGTCGTAGGTTCCGACCAACTCGTTGTCCGGCTGGGTCTTGAACTCGAAGCCTGGAACGACGATCTTGAGCTCGGCATCGGTGAGCGGCTTCTTCAAGTTGACAATGAAGTCAGCCACCTTGGAGTCCTTGGCATCCTGCGTTACCGCGACTTTGATTGTGCCCGCCTCGGCGGAAATGACAATTCCGGGCACCTGGGTTTCCTTGTCCTTCAATAAGGCCCACAGTTTGTCCGCATCATCTTTCGAGCCGACAGCCAGAACCGTTTCCTTGTCGGCGAGGGCCAGGGTATTCAAATCCGGCGTGGCGGCGATCAGATCATGAATCTGCTCTGCGGGACTCTTGGCGGGGTCGATATGGAAAGTTCCCGGCGGGAAGGTTGAAGCCAGGGCCTGTTGCTTGAGGGCGTCGAGCCCATCGAGACTGCCGTGGAACTTCTTGTAGTAGTACTCGAGCTTGGGCTCGATCTGTGCCTTGTAGGCCGCGGGAGCGTATCCCCAGACGCGCGCATAAAACCAGACGGCCTTGGGCAGATCCTGCGTGGAGCCCGGCTGGCTGTATGCCTGCGCCAGCTGGAGCGTGTCGACCAGGCCCACCGACTTGGACTGATCGTCGGTATACATGTTCAGCTCTGCGGTGTAGTGATCCTGAGCGGCCTTGAAGTCCTTTTTGGCCAGAAAAGCGTCCAACCCGAGTGCCGAATGAAAGATCGGATAAGCCGCGCCAGTCAGTTTCTTCCACTCGTCGTCGGAGGTCGCGGCCGGCTTCGGAACCTGAAGGCCTTTTTGAGCCATAGCGGCGGCATCGCTGCAAGTAGTCGCATCGCTGGTCTTGCCGCATTGCTGCTTCTTGATCACCACGGAGTAGAGGATGGCCTTGAGGTTGTTCGGATCGACCTGAAGGAGCTTGTTGGCTGTATCGAGCAGCTTCGTCGCATCCCCCGTCGCCTGGTAAGCGTCCAGCAGGGAGTCGAGCACGATCGATTTAGCCTTGCTCTGTGGATACTTCTCCAAAAAACTTTCCCCGGCCGCGGCCTTGGCCTTGGGATCGGTTTGCGTTTGGAACATCTGGAACGCGTTGTATTCAGCCGGATCAGCAATGCTGATCTGGCCCGGATCCTGGGCACGCAACGAGGGTGAGGCAACAAAGCCCACGCTTACCAGCGCCACCACAGACGCAAAGACTAACTTCTTCATTCAGTGCTCCTGGGAAATTCGGAAATGGAAATCAAAAATCAAGCACTTGCTCTCGGAAAGTACAACCGTTCGAGTGATGCGGTTGAGTCCCGGGATCAGAAAGCATAAACAACGGCTTCCTTGGCAGTGTTGGAAGGATTATAGAAAGCCCTGCCTCCCCTGACAAGCAAAGTTGCACAAGAAACGCGGATTTGGGTTGATCCGGATCAACGTGTGTCCAACCGGCGACCGATTTCAGCGGAATCCTGAAATGGCCGTCCATTCTTCGATCGCGCGCGGTCCGGCGCGCCTCGACCAACTTTCCTTGCTGCTTTCCCTACGAGCCCCCGAGCCCTGGCATATCGGCTTAGACACCATACCGCCAAAAACTGTTCCTGCGCTGTTTGGATGCGGGCCGGTAAAATGTCGTTTACAGCTGGATTACTGGAGCAATCGAACCAACTCGGCCTGTTCGGCGAGGAAAGCGTCATGCCCGTGGGCGCTGGTCATCTCGCGGTAGTCCGCAGCCACGCCCGCGGCCCGGATGGAATAGGCAAACTCCCGCACCGATTCAGGAGGAAAGAGCCAGTCGGAACTGATGCCGACAAAGCTGAGCCGGGCCTGGATGCGTCCGAACACCTCCTCCGGCGACCCGTTGCCGTGCAGCGGATCCCAGGTGTCCATGGTTCGCAGGATGGCGAGGTAGGCGTTGGCGTCGAAACGTTCGATAAAGCGGCGGCCCTGGAGATCGAGGTAGCCGGCGATATCGAAGCGTCCCCCGATCAGGCCCCCGCCATGATCGGCAAGCCCCCAGGGATCTTCGCCGTTGCGGTTGGGGTTGCGGGCGAATCGCTCGTCGAACAGCGACGGCGATTTGTAGCTGATCATGGCAATCTGTCGCGCCAGCGAGAGGCCCTCGCGCGGCGGCTTCTGGGGAAGGTAGTTGCCGCCTTCCCATTCCGGATCACCCTGGATGGCCTGGCGCTGAAGGTGGTTGAGAGCCAGTCCCATGGCGGAGAGCGGCGCCACCGCGATGATGAGGCCTCGCTCGACGCGCTCGGGGATAAAGCACGGCCCACTCCAGGGCCTGCATTCCCCCGATGGAGCCGCCCATGACCAGGCGCAGCCGGTGAATGCCGAGCGAGTCGAGCAGCTGTGCCTGCGAGCGTACATTGTCGCGGATGGAGATGAGGGGGAAATCCGAGCCGTAAACCCTGCCTGTTTCCGGATCGACCGAGCCTGGTCCCGTTGATCCGTAACAGGAGCCGAGCATGTTGATACAGATCACGAAATCGTGTTCGAGCGAAAGCACGGCGCCGGGAGCGAAAACCTCCGGCCACCACGAACCCACCAGCGCCGACCCCGACAGAGCATGGCACACCAGCACGGCGTTGTCCCGGGCGGCGTTGAGCCGCCCGTAGACCGCGTAGTGGAGCGTTACTCCGGCAAGCCTGCGTCCGCAATCCAGCAACAGCGGCTCATCGAGCACGTAGTCGCCTTCGTAGGTCGGCTCGGGAATCTTCGCCGTGGCCGGGGGCGCTTCCGTCCCCGGCGCCGGAGTTCGGGCTTCGCTCATTCCTTTCATTGTCCCGCATGGCCGGCAGTTGCCGGCTCGCCCGCGAAGGTGTGACCGTTGGCCGCTTCGATGGCCTGATCCAGGTCGGAAAGGATATCGCGGATGTCTTCAATGCCCACCGAGAGCCGGACCATCTCGGGAGTCACGCCGGTATTGGCCTGTTCCTCGACGGAAAGCTGCTGGTGGGTGGTGGAGGCGGGGTGGATCACGAGCGACTTGGCGTCGCCGATGTTGGCCACCAGGGAAAAGAGTTCCAGCGAGTCGATGAGCTTCTTCCCGGCATCGTATCCGCCCTTGATGCCGAAGGTGATGAGCGCTCCCTAGCCGTTGGGCAGATACTTCTGCGCGCGTGCGAAGTAAGAGCTTGATTCGAGGCCGGGGTAGTTGACCCACTCCACGCCGGGATGCTGTTCGAGGTGGCGTGCCACGGCGAGGGCATTCTGCGAATGGCGCTCCAGGCGCAGGTGCAGCGTCTCGATCCCCTGAAGGAACAGGAATGCATTGAACGGCGAGAGAGCAGCGCCGGTATCGCGCAATCCCTGAATCCGCGCCTTGAGAATAAAGGCGACGGGCCCGAAGGCTTCGACATAGGAGAGGCCGTGATAGGACGGGTCGGGCTCGGTGAACTCCTTGAATCGTCCCGAGGCTGCCCAGTCGAACTTGCCTGCGTCGACAATGACGCCGCCGATGCTGGTGCCGTGGCCGCCCAGAAACTTGGTGGCGGAGTTGACCACGATGTCCGCGCCCCACTCGATGGGGCGGACCAGGGCCGGCGAGGGCGTGGTGTTATCGATCACCAGCGGCAGGCCATTTTCGTGGGCGATGGCGGCGAGGCGTTCGATGTCGACAACGTCGAGCTTGGGGTTGCCGATGGTCTCGGTGTAGATGGCGCGGGTCTTGTCGTTGATCGCGGCGCGCAGGCCATCGAAATCGTCGGCATCGACGAAGCGGACGGTGATGCCGAGGCGCGGCAGGGTGTAGTGGAAGAGGTTGTAGGTGCCGCCGTAGAGAGAAGTGGTGGAGATGATTTCTTCGCCGGCCGAAGCGAGGGTGGTGATGGTGAGCGTTTCCGCGGCCTGGCCGGAGGCGGTGGCCAGGCCAGCCGCTCCGCCTTCGAGCGCCGCAACGCGCTTCTCGAAGACGTCGGTGGTGGGATTCATGATGCGGGTATAGATGTTCCCGAATTCCTTGAGCGCGAAGAGACGGCCCGCGTGGTCCGCATCCTGGAAAAGATAGGAAGTGGTCTGGTAGATGGGGACGGCGCGCGACCCCGTGGTGGGATCAGGCGACTGACCGGCATGGACGGCAAGAGTGGCAAGTTGGAGTTGCTTGGGTTCGGACATGATGGACTCTCCTTCGGGTTGCAAGTGGGGCGGCCCGTGAGCCGCATCATCGGGTTGTTTTCAACCTATCGCGTTCCAGGGAATAAAATGTCTCGAATCCGTCACCTCCATGTCAACGCAAGATCGGTGCGCGACCATCCTGAGACGGAAATCAAAGAGCACATCGTTCCCCAAAACGCCCTGAAACACAACCGGCCCGAATCCTCTCGAGGACCCGGGCCGTTGGTTTCGAGATCGGTTGCGCTTAGCGCGATGGCCGTTCGAGAGCCGTACGGACGGGTCTGGATGGCATACACATGGCCATGGCCCCCATTCCGTAGTGGCGCGCGTTCGGCATTGACGGAAGTATCGAGGTTACGCGGCAGTCGTGTCAACAAACAATGTCACACCGCTGCAGTCCCTAGTCCCTTAGTCCCTGAGTCCCTGCTTCACTCCTCCGGCTTCCAGACGTACGCGCCGGGCTGGGGCAGCCCGATGTGCGCCAGCACGCGATACACAAACTGGCGCGCCATTTCTGTGGAGTCGATCGGCTTGTTGTAGAAGGCGGGGATGACGGGAAAGATGACGGCGCCGGCTTCGGCGGCAAGCGTCATGTTGCGCAGGTGGATGCGGTTGAAGGGCGTCTCGCGCACGCACAGCAGCAGCGGCCGGCGCTCCTTGAGCGTCACATCGGCGGCGCGCGCGATCAGCGAGTTGGCCAGGCCCTGGGCAATGGCCGCCAGGGTGCCCATGGAGCAGGGAAGGATGATCATTCCGTGCGAAGGATGGCTGCCGCTGGCGATGGAGGCGCCGATGTTGGCGTCGGTGTGCTGGATGGTCTTCGCGGGCGCGGCGCCGAGCAGTTTTTCCAGCAGATCTGTCCGTCCGGACACGCCAAGCTCTTCGGCGATGACTCGCAGCGAATTTTCCGAAGCCACGAAATGCACCCGGGCCACGCGCTCATCGGCTTCCAGCGCGCGCAGCAGTTCACGGCCGAAGACCGCGCCGGAGGCGCCGGTGATGGCGACGGTGAGATGGACGGCTTCCACGGGCTCGATCCTTTCCTGAGATGCAGCGTCGATTACTGCTTTGCCGCGTCGGTTTTCCTGGAGTAAGTGGTGAGAAAGAGCTTTGTCCAGGTTTCGCCCTGTTTCATTTCGAGCAGAAATGTCAGTGTGGCTTCGGATGGGCTCTCGTAGGTGGCGCGCAAGACCGGCCCCGGACCGGCGGAGTTGCTGGTCAAAACGAGCTTGTTTCCGGAGAGATCGCCACTGAATTCAGTGGGGCGGGTCGCAGGTGTCGTTGAACCACCACGCGCTGTATTTTCCTGATTGCTTGTCGTAGGAGATGAAATGGCGCGTGTCGGTGGGCTTGCGGCCGGGCATTGTGGTCGAGAGCATCTCGCAGAGGTATTTGCCGGCAATCCCGATCTCGATTCGGTCGGTGGCCTCGCCGACCATCGGAGGTCCGCCTCCGGTGTCAAAATTCTGCTTGCCCGTCCAATCGCCTTTCATGAACGAGAGACTGTTCAGCGGGTCGGGAGACGGTGGGGTCTGTTGCTGGCCATAGGACATCGCAGCAGCGCAAACAACCAGGAAACAAACGATAAGTTTCATCGACCTCTCCTGTTGAACAGACGATATCAGGCCCGGGAATTCCGATGCTAAGACGGTTCGTACCGCTCACTCGCCCAGGACACGGCGGAAGATCGCGTCCACATTGCCGAGCTGCCGCGTGTAATCAAATGTCTTCTCTAGCTTCCCGGATGAAAGCAGCGCGGCGATTTTGGGGTCGGCGGCCACTTCATCGCGAAAATTCAGGTCTTCTTTCCACGCGCGCATGGCGTGCGACTGCACCAGCCGGTACGCATCTTCGCGCATCATGCCGGCTTCGGCCAGATCGAGCAGTAACTGCCCGCTGAAGATCAGGCCGCCTGTGCTCTCGAGGTTCTTTTTCATTCGCTCGGGATAGACCAGCAGCCGATCGATAAGATCGGTTGTCTTCGCGAGCAGGTAGTCGACCAGGATGGTCGAATCGGGAAAGATCACTCGCTCGACCGATGAATGCGAGATGTCGCGCTCGTGCCACAGAGCAACGTTCTCAAACGCCGCCTGGGCATTGCCGCGCAGCACCCGCGCCAGTCCGCTGATCTGCTCGCTGGTGATGGGGTTCTTCTTGTGCGGCATGGCCGAAGAGCCCTTCTGCTTTTCGCTGAAATACTCCTGCGCCTCGCGCACCTCGGTGCGTTGCAGGTGGCGTATTTCGACGGCGAACTTGTCCAGCGTGCTGCCGATCAGCGCCAGGGTGGAGATGTATGCAGCATGGCGATCGCGCTGAATCACCTGCGTAGCCACGGGCGCGGGCTTGAGGCCGAGCCGCGCGCAGACTATTTCTTCTTGTTTTGGACTGAGATGGCCAAAGGTGCCAACAGCCCCGGACAATTTGCCCACGCGCATGTCTTCAGCGGCGGCATCGAAGCGGGCCAGGTTGCGCTGCATCTCCGCGTACCAGTTGAGCAGCTTCAGTCCGAAGGTCGTGGGCTCGGCGTGAATGCCGTGGGTGCGGCCGATGGTGGGGGTGTGCTTGAATTCGATGGCGCGGCGCTTGAGAACTTCGAGCAGTCCGACCAGCCCTTTGCGGATGTGCTCCGAGGCCTCTTTCACCTGCAGGGCCTGCGCCGTGTCGACGACATCGTTCGAAGTCAGGCCATAGTGCAGCCATCGGGACTCGGCGTCCAATCCCTGGGCCTTGAGGCTTTCGGCTACGGCGGTCGTGAACGCGATTACGTCGTGCTTCACCTCGGCCTCGATCTCCTGGATGCGATCGACCGAGAAGCTGGCCTTCTTCTCGATGGCTTCGGCGGCCTCGGCGGGGATCACGCCGTCTTCGGCAAGAACCGCGCTGGCAGCGGATTCCACCTGCAGCCAGCAGCGATATTTGTTTTCTTCGGTCCAGATGCGGCCCATCGCGGGGCGGGTATAGCGGTCGATCAAATGATTGCTCCTGCGCCTGGCAGAGACGCCGAGTCGCGCCAACTCTTGATTGTACGAGGAAAGGGGAAGTGCTTTCGATTTTCCCAGGTCTCAACCTCGAGACCTGGGGCACCCTGTCTCAGGA
>CAWEVD010000005.1:0-109563 GCA_963812485.1 uncultured Acidobacteriota bacterium | reverse complement strand
TGCCTTCTGTTTCACAGAAAACTAGCCTCTCGATCGACCAGGCCGCGACGCATGCCTGCAAGCTGCTATGCGGCGGGCATCTTTGATTGCGCCTCATTCATCTGCTCGACCAGCTTCGCGAGAACACCGAACTTCGGGATCTGGTCGAGTGAGCGGATGCCCAGTCCGTCAAGTATTTCGTAGAACCGAGTATCCGGAATCTGCGACGCTACGTGGCGCACCTGCGCCATCCCTCGAACGCCACTCTCCATCCACTTCAGCACTTCCTGCTGCATATGCTGGTTCGGGATGTCCCGCGCAGACAAAACCCGGGCAATAGAGCTCAGAATGTTGCTGTACAGCAATTGGCCGAGGTCTCTGCGACTGGCCTCGATCTTCGCGGTCACGCTCGCGTCGAGCGGCCCCTTTTGCGCTGCGGCCACTCCGTTGGCGGAACCCTTTCCGTTTGTCGCACCATTTCCTGCACTCCGCTGCTCGTTCTCACGGAGCGCCCACGATGGAAGCGGTGGAAGTTCCCGCGGGCGCTTGTATTCGTCGAGATCCACCCACATCTCGCCGAAGCGGTAGAAATAGCGTCCAAGACCAAAATTCGAGCACGCACGTTTGAAGGCTTGCGCCTCGAAGGCGTAGTCCACTTTGTCGATTTCGTCGATAAGAAGAACGCAGCGCTTCTCCTGCTCGATCGCTTCGAGCAGGGGACCAGCCATGAAGAACGACCTGCCGGTGATCTCGCGCTTGATCTGCGCCCAGTCCGGCGCCTGGCCGCTCCTGCTCATGAGGAGCACGTAGAGTTCCTGGAGCCCTCGATCATACTGCCCGATGGCCTTTTCTTCGTTAATGCCCTGATAGCACTGCAGGCGGAGGAGGGACACGCCATAGGCACGCGCGACAGATTGAGCGAGTTCCGTTTTACCCGCGCCAGCCGGTCCCTCGAGCAGAACCGGGCGATTGATCCGGCCCGCTAGGTAAACCGCGGTCGCTGTCTTGATATCCGTAAAGTAGCCGGCGCTCTCCAGCGCGGCGAGGGTCTCTGATGGTGACGCAAACATCCGGTCCGCACTCCCGAACGGCTCTGACGTGGGGAGAGCGTAGGATGCATTTGGAATTCGGTCAAACGGGCGTCAACGAAGCGAGCGGCTTCTCAATGAACTGGATAGACTTGGTTGTCCGGTCCCATCCACCCTTTTTCCGTCCATTGAAACGGGAAGTTGCTTTGATAGTCTTCGATCGGTTCCGGGAGGCCGTGTTTCCCAGCTGCACAACGTCCTTGACTTTCGCTTGATAGTAGAGCGTGTAAACCTCGACCCGTTCACTTTTTCGCATCTGGCCATTGGTTTTCTTCAGGCTAAGAGATCCTGCAATGTGGCGATCCGCGTGAGTATTCTTCCAAACCGCAATCGCATCTTGTTCAGTTGGTGGCGGCGGCGTCCGCTTGCAGCCCGTCAACTGCTCATTGAAAAGCCGAATGCTGCGAGCAGATATCAGCAAGAAAATGAGTCTCTTCATTGCGGGGGAGGTCCTTTGCGAGATTTCATCCTTTCGAGCATCGGTTTCATCTGTTCCAGCGTGCTTTCGAAAGCATCCCGCGCCTCGGCCATCCCTCGTTCCGGTCCGTAGCGGATGACCAGGTGCACGATCAGAGTGCGAGCCAAGGCAAGATCCGTCAACAGAGGCAGGAACGGTTCAGGCGCCGATTTCTCCAGCTCCTGAACGAAGGCAAGAATTTTCTCCGTATATTCGTCGCTGCGCGCCTTTCCCAGCTCGGTGATCCAATCGGATTCCATGTCGAACTCGTTATCCATCACCGTCGCCTCACAGCGCTTTAGCTGATCCCTTTGTACCACCGTTCCCCGCAGGCTCAACAATGAAACCCCGGTGGGACTGGGCCAGCAGATCCCGCGCGCCGTCGCAAGATCAACCCTTCGTATATCCACGTGTCTCGACAGAACAGATCGATCAGTTGCGATCCTCGCGTGTCCCTGCATTGCAGGCACTTGTCCCTCGCGCCAGCCACACGGGGAGGTAACAGTCAGCAGCCATTTGACTGAAGAACCAAATTCGACACAAGATTTCCACACTTCGCCGGGCCGTACCGGCCCGGATACCACAGGCGCTGGGAGGAAATGAGGTTATGGGATCCGCTCTAACCATGCGAGAAGTCGAGGCGGTCGAACTTGAAACTGAAGTGATAAACTCGGCTGAGTTGGCGAAACGGCTTGGTGTGCCCGAAAGCTGGGTACGGTCCCGAAGCAACCCCAAGAGAACGAGCGATCCCATTCCTCATTACAAGTTGGGACGCTACATCAATTTCCCATGGGGAAGCAGTGTGCTTCGGGAATGGCTCGATCGCCAGCTGGTGGGCGCGAACAGAAACCGGTCAGGAAGGAGACCTGAATGACCAAATCTGTTCGTTATCAAAAAGGGCAACTGTATCCAGAACATAGTGCGTGGTTCGTGCGTTACCGCGAGCGACGCCGGCAGCAAGATGGTTCGATCAAAAACGAGCGGCGAAGTAAACGCCTGGGCAGTATGCAGGATTACCCGACGAAATCGGAGATTGAACCGGTGCGAATTGCCTTCATGCAGAAGGTGAATTCGGGCCAGGTCATCGCCGACGAGTGCATGACGCTGTTGGAGTTTGTCGAGGCCGTTTACCTGCCGTGGGCGCAGACGGAACTGCGAGCCAGCACGCACAAGGGATACCGGGAGATCTGGGAGAATCACATGTCGGGCCGCGTCGGTGAAATTCGTGTGCGCGAGTTCAGAACCGTGCACGCCAGCAGGATGCTTCGTGCGATTGCTGGCGAACACAATCTGAGGAAGAGTTCGCTGCAGCACATTAAGTCGGTGCTGAGCGGAATCTTCACGCACGCGAAGAATGAAGGCGCGTTCGACGGAGCCAATCCGGTACAGGGCGCACTGATCCCCAACAGCGCACGCGAGTCGGCGGAAACGTACGCCTACAACCTGGCGCAGATTCTTCGGATTCTCAACGTCCTGCCATTGCTTCCCCAAGCAGTCGTCGCTACCGCATCCCTGGCCGGGCTGCGCGAGGGCGAGCTGCGAGGGCTGGAATGGCCGGACTATACGGTGGAGCAGCTGTCGGTGAATCGCTCGGCGTGGCGGGAGTTTGTCAACAAGCCCAAGACCCGCGCGAGCCGTCAGCCGGTTCCGGTGATCCCCAAGCTGGCGACGATCCTCGATGCGTATTGCGCGTCCATGCACCACCCCACCGCCGGGGTCATGTTCCACCATGGCAACGGCGAAAGGATGGACATGGACAAGCTGGCGCAACGGGTGATTCGTCCCGCGGTCGAGGCCATCGGGCTCCAGTGGTACGGCTGGCACGGGTTCCGTCGCGGGATTGCGTCCAACCTGTACGCGCTGGGGGCCAATGAAAAGACCGTGCAGAGGATTCTGCGCCATGCGCATCCACACGTCACTAAAGAGCGTTACATCAAGACCTTCGATCCCGCTGTGGTCGAGGCGATGGAGCGCCTGCAGGCGACGGTGGAGCTTTTGGAAGGGTGTCCAGCAACTGGCCAGCAGGTACCGAACCAGGTACGTGCTAAACTGTTGAATAACCGAGCCGGAGAGATGGCCGAGTGGCTGAAGGCGGCGGTTTGCTAAACCGTTATAGGGTCAAAAGCTCTATCGGGGGTTCGAATCCCCCTCTCTCCGCCATCGAGTCAGCTAGTTTATAATCAACAACTTAGATATCTATGATCTCCGCGATTTCCGGTCTATTTCCGCACGAAACCTCCACTAGAGAGCCTTTCTCCGAAGAGATGATCTCGCCTTCCGTGGCCCTTTTCTCTGGTCCCCGGAGAGCAGCGGAACTTTTCGTCCATCCATTGTCGAGAGATGCCGCGAAAAAGGTCGCGATTTGCAGGTGCTTCCTTCCTTCGGATCCACCCGCGGTAAAGGCACCTTTTCCTGTATGGGCTTAGCGCCTGACAGCTTGGTCAGAGAGTTGGACTTTTGCATCTGAAAACGCGCGCAGAGGTTTCCGACGACTTTTGGACGATCAGTGGACTAACATGATCAAGGGGCGGGTGGTCCTTATATAACCCAAATCAATTTCCTCGTTTACGAAAAATTCTTGACAGCTCGACACATTATGTTAGTTTGGCCCAAACCAGCGCACTTGGAGAACAAATGAAATATCAAATTGCAAAACAGACACTAGCTCTGCTGATTGGTCTCGCCCTGTGGGGGCTTTGTCAGGATCTTAACCATGTCCCGACTGGATATTTTTGGTACGTTTTCCAATTTGCATTTCCCTTGGCAATAGGTGCAGTTATCGGCTACCTCAACGAAGATGGGCGACTCGTCAGCCTGTTATTGTTTGCTGCTGTTGTGGGGGCGGTCAACTTCACATACGTTCGCATCTTTAACGGCCCACTTAATCTAGGAGACGCTATGTTCGTCGTCGCGTATTCATTCGCAACTCTCCTACCAGCTTTTATCTTCCCTCGTGCCATTCCAGGCTCCTCTCGTTCCAGTCTCTCTCACAGCAACTGGTACAAAAAGTACCTGGCAGTCCAACAATATTTTATATAATAGCGGTTGACCTCCGACAGCCATGCCCTGTACTGCCTCATGGACAGCTTGATCACACCGCGAGAGGCGTGCGGAACCGTGCCGTCCGGTCTGGTGATGCTCCAGGCGAAGCCGGTGACTTTGTTACTGGGATTGGTCGTGAGCGTGGTGGTAAGTTGCCAGCCTGCTGGCAAAGTATTGTTGGTAAGCGACACCACATCGTAGCTGCCGGACGACTGAAGCACTCGTGAGTCCCAATTGACCAGCGGGCGAGCCAGTCAGTCCTAGAAGGCAAGGATGCCGGTGACGCTGACGAAGACGATGTCGGCCTTGACGGAACTCCAGTAGCCGGCCCATGCGTCGATGTCCATGACCGCCGGATCGTGCTCGGTCATGTTGGTTTGGCCGACGCGCCGAACGTGCTTCTGCCACTGTAGCTGGGAACCGGCAGCGATTGGCAGGCGGGACGGCAGAGCTACAAGATAGGTGGGCGATGCATCGGCGGTTGCGAGCGTGCGATCGGCGGCAGCTGATTCGGGATCGGCGAAGGCGGCGCTGGACCGTAGGGGTAGGATGGCGGCTCAGGATGCAACGCCGCTGCGAAGAAAATCGCGTCGAGTGATCATTCGGTCCATGTCTCCACTGAGGGAGCAGTGTATAAGGCGGGTAGGAGGATGATCCAGAACCACGATTCGGTGACCGGTATTCCGTCAACCCTGTGACGGTGGACAAGGGGGGGCGGCCGCCCTGCGAAGGACGTGAACCCTGGACAACAAAAGACCGGAGCATGGCCGACCTGGCTCATGATCCGGTCTTGATTCTGAACGAGAACAATGTGGCTTATTCCTTGTTGCTGACGAGAGAGAACGTGGCTCCCTGAGGATCCTGGCCATTGATGATCCAGCCGCCGCCGGGGACCTGCATCGGACCGTTCAAGACCTTCCCACCGCCGGACTCGACGCGTTTGACGGCTGCGTTGATGGAGTCGACGTTGAAGTAGAAATTCCAACATGAGACCGGTATATGCGGCGGCTTGATCATCATGCCACCGTCGCCCATTTCCTTGTGGTCGCCTTCATCGAAGATGCGATAGACTCCCATCGGACCCATGTCCATATCGTTGACCTTGGTCCAGCCAAAGAGCTTCTTGTAGAAGTCGAAGCCGCCTTCGAGGTCGGTCGTGTAAAGCTCGTGCCATCCGATGGTGCCGGGGGTCGGTGGCGCGGGGCGCTTCGGGGATGGCATGTTGGGGTTCGGAGTGAAGACGGCGATGGCCGCTCCCTGCGGATCTGACAAGACGGCGAAGCGAAGCATTCCGGGAACGTCGGTGGCGGGTTTCCATAGTTTGCCGCCGGCCTCGACAATTTTCTCGATGTGAGCATCAACATCATCGACGGAGATGTAACCAATCCAGGAGCTATGTCCGGTCATCTGCAACATGCCGGCGATTCCAACGTTACCGAGGTTGAAGGTGGTGTACGGGGGGCCGTCCCCGGAGGGCATCTCCTGGGTCGTCCAGCCCACAACGTCCGAATAAAATTTGCCTGTGGCTTTGGGATCGCTGGTCATGATTTCGTACCAGCTGAACTTTCCATTTGGAGTGAACATTGCGAGAGTTCTCCTTATTGGGGACGCACCAAGGTTTCAGCGTCCAATGGACTCGTAGCGTTGATATCAACTCAATCAACAGTATGTCAACTGGACTCAGGTTAAATTTCTCGGCCTCACATAAAGCGCGTCGACCCTCACCGCTATCCGACCGGACGAGCCCGAGGGCGTGCGGGAAAACCTCAATCGGCCCAAAATGGGGCGATCTCAGTTCCACGCCCTTCTTCGAGCGTTCGGGCTACGGGATTAGTCGCGGGGAATTCCGTGAGAGCCTTGCCCCAGGTTACTCGTAGTCGTCCCGCCGGACTCACTTTGCCAGTAAGCAGATTCGCTGTTGCCCATCCGCCTTCATCCCTCGGCCACCACATCTCGAGGATGCTTTTCGCCTTGTCCGCCCAAGCATCGCCACGGGCGGGCGTGTGCCGACGTTGGTGCCGAGCGCCTGCAGATACAACCATTACTCGCCATCGGCCGGAACCAGCGTGCCTTTCCATGTGACCCTGAAATCCGGCGGCAGCGCGTTGCCGCCCTTGATCGTAAAGTTGATCTGCGCATCCGACTCCCTGTCGCGAACCAGGCCGGGTTGCCGGAAGTCGATCCCTGGGCATGCTCCCACAAGAATGCCCAGGAATCCTAGGGCCGAACTTCCAGCCCAAGCCGTGTGTGAACTCTACTCAGAGATTGTCAAACTAGCAGATGTAGTCTCGGCAGAGTTGGCGCCGATGCGAATCTCGACTGAGCCTGGCTCCACAACCCGCTTCATCTCCGCATTCAAAATGGAGAGCTGCTCAGAGCCAACATCAAAGCTCACCGTGGTTGATGAGCCGGCCTCCAAATGAATGCGTTTGAATCCGCGCAGAACAATGATCGGCTGAACTACGCTGCTCACCGCGTGATGGACGTACATCTGCACCACTTCGTCTCCCGCACGTGTTCCGCTGTTCGTCACGGTGACGGAGACGTGGGCCGTTTGATCAGCCGACATTTTCTCCCGGTCGATCGTCGGCTTGCCAAAAGTGAACGTCGTATAGCTCAGGCCAAGGCCAAATGGAAACAATGGCGAGTTGTCGTCGAAGACGTACCCACGCCGGGCAGCCGGTGTCTTGTAGTAATAGACCGGAAGCTGGCCGACATTGCGTGCGATTGTGACCGGAAGATGCCCGGAAGGATTGACATCCCCGAAGAGGACGCCAGCGACCGCATTGCCGGTCTCCTGGCCGAGGTACCAGCCTTCAAGGATCGCGGGGACGCGCGCGGCGAGCTCAGTGACGGCGTATGCCTTGCCGTTGAGCAACACGGCAACCGTAGGCTTGCCCAGCTTCACGATCTCGCGAACGAGATCCATTTGACGGCCAGGCAATTCAAGGGTATCGGAATCACCAATCATGCTCATGCCAGGACCGATGTTGCCAATGGACTCACGGGAGACGATCTCGTTACCGCCGAGTGCGAGAACGATGACGTCGGCTGATTTGGCAGTCTCGAGAGCTTCGGCAAGAAGTTTGTCGTCGGTCTCCGGCTTGGGAGCCTGGTATACACCCATCGTGTTTTGGTTAGGCGCGGAATCGGGCTCGGAGATGTGACAACCTTCCGCGAAAACGACGTTCACACTTGCGCCGGCGCGCTTCTTGATGCCGTCGAGAACCGTGACGTAGTAGGGTGGCATTCCGCTATATCCGCCCAAACGCTCTTTATTGCCGTTCGGACCTATCACGGCAAGAGTCTTGATCTTCGATGAGTCGAGAGGCAGGATGTTGGCCTTATTCTGCAGCAGTACGATGGCCTCGTCAGCGGCCTGGCGGGCCAGAGGAATGTTCGCCTTGTTGCCAACCTCTGTGACAGCGCGCTCCTCGTCTACATATGGATGCTCGAAGAGGCCCGCACGGAACTTTGCGGTGAGTACACGGCTCACGGCGTCATCCAAATCTGTCATCGGCAGTTTACCCGAGTTAACCGCATCGACTAGACCTGGGAAACCGGCCGGCGTCGGGAGTTCCATATCCACTCCGGACTTGAGCGCCAACGCTCCGGCCGCTGCAGGGCTCGCAGCAACATGTTGCAGCGAGGAAAGTTGCTCGACGGCAGTGTAGTCAGAGGCAGTAATACCCTTGAAACCCCACTCCCCGCGCAAGACCTCGCGCAGAAGCCACGGATTGGCATGCGAGGGGATGCCTCCGTTGTTCTCGTTATAGGACGGCATGACGGCTTCAACATGGGCGTTTTTGACCACCTGCTCAAACGGATAGAGAAAGACTGAGCGCATCGTGCGCTCAGAGAAGTCGTTGGGGCCGACATTGGTGCCATTCTCCGGCTGGCCATGGACGAAATGCTTGAGCGTAGCGTAGACGTGGTTCTCGTCTAACAGATCCGAGTCGCTCTTGAGACCCTGTAGGCCGTTGACTGCGGCGGTGCCGAGTTGGGCAACGAGATAAGGATCCTCGGAATACATCTCTTCGACTCGACCGTAGCGTGGATCCCGGCTGAGATCGAGGACAGGAGCCAGAACCATCGCATTGCCGGCGGCCCGCGACTCGCGACCGGCCACGGAAAACACCTTTTCAAGAAGGCCGGGATCCCAGGTAGCGCCCAGGCCTACGGCTTCAGGAAAAATCGTCGCCCCCGGCCGCACCGCCCCATGGAGCGCCTCGCCATGAAACATGACGGGGATGCCGAGTCGCGTATTCTTGATCACCCATGCCTGCAGCATGTTGCGGCGCTGGGCGCCGACACGTGGGCTGTTTGCATCTCCGATCGCCATGAACTCATCGAGAAAGGCGTAGGTACCCAGCCCGTTGGCGGCCATCTTCTTCGCCATGGCCTCGTTGATCTGGCCTTTGTCAAATACCGATGGCATAGAAAAACCGCCAAAGGAGGGCAGGGTCCAGCCGCTCTCCAGTTGCGCCACCTTCTCTTCGACCGTCATTCTGCTCATCAAATCGCGAACGCGATCGGCAATGGCGGCATGTGGGTCCTTGTAGACTGCCTTCGAGTCCTCCTGCGCAATTCCTGGCGAGCCCGAGGCCAGCAACAGGCAAAAGGCGCACATAAATATCTTTCTCATAGGTCCCCCTTTATTTCATCCGCGCCGGATCCGTGCGCGTCAGATTGAACAGATCACTCTACTCGAATTGGCGCCCGTTTCGCCTACTTCTTGCCCTCTTTCACCGGAGTGGCAGTAAAATCACCACTCACGCCAAATGGTTGAACCTCAACGCTGCCTGAGATCTTGTCCGAATCATCGAGCGTCGCGGTATACGTGAGAGTCAGGGCCGTACCGTTGTAGTCCGAATCGTACTTCCATGTGACCTTCTTACCGTCGACGGTACCGGTCACCGCGAGGTCTTTGCCTTCGGCAGACTTGCATGTGCCGGTGATTGCATTGTCCTGCTGGACAAATTTGCAATCCTGGTCGCTGTCGTTGCCGGCTATGCTGTTATGGATCGACCACTGACCAGTGAGACTGGTTGCTCCTGCGGCAAAGGCGGATGTTGCGAACAGGAGAGTGGAGGCTGCGAGAACTGCTTTCATATTGATTCACCTTTCGTACGGAAATCGAGGCTGTTATCAATGCACACCGTGCGAGGCGGCCGACTCCGCTGCCGTCGGACGCTTCATCAGGAATGGAATTGGAATGAGCAGGGCGACAATTACGCCCAGAACAAAGAATGCGCTTATGTAGGCTAGAACGTTTGCCTGCGCATCGACCATTTGCTGCAGTTGTGCGAGAGATCGGTGACTGGCATCGGCCGCGCTGTTTCCCGTTAGAATGGCCGACTGCTGCAGCGCCGACCAATAGCGGTCGAAGAAGATATCCCCGTGATGGAGATGGGAGGCAAGATCAACGCGGCTGATCTGGCGGTGACGCGTCAGATACGAGACCAGAAAGGATACTCCGATCGCGCCGCCGAGATTGCGTGCGAAGTTACTTATACCCGAGACCTGGTTATTGTCTCCCTGCCTCATGCCGACGTAAGCGAGAGTACTGATGGGGATGAAGATCAACGGCAAACCCACGACCTGAAAGACTCGCA
The DNA here is from genome assembly GCA_963812485.1 of uncultured Acidobacteriota bacterium. Taxonomy (GTDB): domain Bacteria; phylum Acidobacteriota; class Terriglobia; order Terriglobales; family Acidobacteriaceae; genus Telmatobacter. The sequence continues at coordinate 99,382 of CAWEVD010000005.1, read as the reverse complement.
TCCAGACGATATGCGTAAAGTCCACGTCGGGGGTGATGCGCATCATCCAGAACATGCTGACCGAGGTGAGAAGAAACCCGACGGCGATCACCTTCCGAGGATCGAACTTGCTTCCCAGGATTCCAGCGACAGGCATCAGCAGAGCAAGCGCGACACCTGCCGGGGATAACGCCAAACCTGCACGTTCCGCAGAATAGCCCAGTTGCAGTTGGAGGAATTGCGGGATCAGAATAGTTGATCCGTTCAGCACCATCCCGAGTGTGAAGTTCGAGAGCGTCGAGGACGCGAAATTGCGGTTCTTGAGCAGCCGAAGTTCGATGATCGGGCTCTTATGCGTCCATTCTCTCCAGATCATCGCGATCAATGCCACCATGGCGATGAAGAATGCGACGCGGATCAGGTTTGAATCAAACCACTCTAGCTGTTCGCCCTTATCGAGAACGTACTGCAGCAGTCCCACTCCGATGACAATGGTTGTGATTCCGAAATAGTCGGTACTCCCGCTGCGCTTCTTACGTGTCTCAAGCACGTGAGGGGGATCGTGCACAACACGCTTCGTGAGCAGGAGGGAGAGGATACCGATGGGGACGTTGATAAAGAAGATCCAGTGCCAGCTGTAGTTATCGGTAATCCATCCGCCAAGGGTGGGCCCAATCGCGGGCGCCACGACGATGGCCATCCCGTAGATTGCGAATCCCATATTGCGCTGTGCGGGGGTAAAGGTGTCTGCGAGGATGGCCTGCTCGCTTGGTCCGAGTCCGCCACCACCAAGCCCCTGCATCACGCGAAACAGAATCAGCATAGGAAGAGTTGTCGCCAGACCACAGAGCATCGAGCTCAACGTGAAAAGCACTACGCAGGTCATGTAGAAACGCTTGCGGCCGATTCGTGTGGAAAGCCATCCACTCATCGGCAAGATGATCGCGTTCGAAACCAGGTAACTGGTCTGAACCCACGTGCTCTCATCCGCTGTTGCGCCGAGATTTCCCGCGATATGGGGAAGGGCAACGTTCGCGATGGAGGTATCGAGAACCTCCATGAATGTCGCCAGCGTCACCGTCATGGCGACAATCCAGGGATTGAAGCGTGGTTGAGAGGCGGCTATCTGAGCCATACCGTCGCCTCAACGGACATGCCAGGGCGCAGGCGATCCAGACCGTCCTGGTTCGCTCTCAGGCGGACGCGCACCGGCATGCGCTGCACTACCTTGATGTAGTTGCCGGTCGCATTCTCGGGTGGAAGCACGCTGCTGCGGGCGCCAGTAATGGCGGGAATGCCTTCGACGATACCCTCAAAGTCCCTCTTGAGCGCGTCGACGTGCACCTTCACTCCCTGTCCGGTGTGCATTCTGGCGAGTTGCGTTTCTTTAAAGTTGGCGATAACCCAAGTGTCGCTTGTCGCCACGATCATCATCAGCGGTTGGGCCTCACCGACTCGATTTCCGAGTTCAGTGCTGCGCTGCGTCACAATTCCACGCACGGGAGACACAATGTGGCAGAAACTCAGATTGAGGGCTGCCCGCTGCAATTGGGCTGCAGTCGCTTCGACATTTGCCTCGGCAGTGGCTACGTCGGCTTGTTTGATTGAAAGCTGCCCCGGCGCTGTCCGCACAATTTGTTCGCGATGGGCGGTTTGCGCCTGAACTTCGGCCCGCCGCTGCTCGACCAGCTTTTCTGCTGAAGCAACATTGGCCTCTGCCGCGGTGGCATTTGCATCGGACGACTTGGCTGCAGCTATCGCCCGCTCATAGTCCTGGCGAGAAATCGTGCCAGCCTGGAACAGCGTTTCGTATCGCTGCAGATCGTTGTCATCGCGGGAGCGAATGGCATTCGCTTCGGCCAGCTTCGCCGAAGCGCCGGCCAGATCCTGCGAAGCCGCCGCGAGGGCTGCCTTGGACTGCGCCAGTTGCGCGTCACCCGATATCCCGGCTTCCACGTTGTTTGCCTTCGTGATGGCGATATTCGGCCGCTGAGAATTCAGCTGCGCTACGGCCTGATCGTACTGTGCCTTGGCTTGCGCATATGCGACCTTCTGTTCGCTTGCGTCGAGGTCCACCAGTGGCTGTCCCGCTTCGACGACTTGGTTGTCGGTAACGTACACAGACTCAACTGTGCCGCCGATTCTCGAACTCACCACGTTGAGGTGCCCATCGACCTGGGCATCGTCTGTGGTCTCGTACCCGTGCGAGTAGACTGCCCATCCCGTCGCTCCAGCGCAGACAAATAGAGCTGCAAGACCGGAAACTACCATTTTGGCGGTCTTCCGAGCGGTTTTCTTTGCCGATGGCACTTCGAGGATTGCGGCTTGTGGCATAATTAAAAAGATACCGACTGGTCAGTTTTATGTCAACAGCAAAAGATGGAGAATGTTCTAATGAGTGCAGCAGCCATGCAACTTCCCACGCGACAGCAGCTTCGAACCCGGGAAACTCAGGCGCGGCTTCTCGATGCGGCTGAAGAAATCTTCGTGCGGGATGGCTATGAGGCTGCACAGTTGGATGAAATTGCCGCTACGGCCGGCAGGAGCAAGGGCGCGGTTTACACTCACTTCAAAAGCAAAGAGGACCTTTTCCTTGCCCTTTTTGAGCACCGAACCAGGTCGTACATCGAGAGCTTCGTGGTCAATCTCGACAAGTGTACGAATCAGAAAGAAAGCATGCAGGCGTTCCGCGACTTCTATGTTGCCCTCGCATGCGATCGAACCTGGCCAATTCTGACACTGGAGTTTAAGCTCTTCGCGCTCCGTCATCCGGAATCCAAGGAAAGACTTCGGAAAGCATTTGAGATGGCCAAGCCTCCTCGAAGCGAATCCAGTGACCGCCGGATGTTCGGTCAACTGACACCAACTCAGAAAGCAGACAACGACCTCGCTCTGATTGCACTTGGGCCGATTCTCTCCGGCCTCATACTCGAGAGTCACTTTGAATCGAGGGTATTCACCGAGAAGGCACTTCGGCGCATTCTGGGTCGCATCTTCGACGCCTTGTTCCAAACAGGTCACTAGACCGAATTTCACCTCGTTTGCATTCCTTCCCCTGCAGGCCAAGACTTGCGGTTGGATTCTGACAATGCACACAGGTCGTCTTGAACGTGCTTCAGCTCATCCTCGAGGGGTTGGTTCGGCAAATCCCGAACGCCGTCCACACTGCCGTTTGGGTCCGGATCGAGCTCGGCAAAGAGAGTCTTGAGATCTTTCTGTGCCGGTCCCTTGGTCGCAACCAGTTCGAAGGTCTTTCGCAGTGCCTCATCCGACGTCAACCTGCTGACGAGAACCTCTGCAATCTGGCGTCGGGCAATCACGCCATCGCTGGAGTTGCCGGTCTGACGCGGGTCGCCCTGAAGGAAGAGCAGATGATGTTCATCGGGCTTGTTGTAGTCGAACCATCCGGGACGTACGATCATGTACGGACATCCGCTCGCCCGCACGAGCCGCTCAGCTCGCCTCTTCCAGTCGTGAGACTCGGGTGACTCGACGTCGTAGTCGCGATGAACTGTCCTCTCGGTCCCTCCGGCATTGTGACGCAGCACACAGCCAATGCGCGGCACCGGAGGCGCACAATCGAATTTCTCGGGGATTTTGCGTGCTCATCCCGCTGGAAGAATTGCCATCAAGGGAGGTCTCTGGATGTACGGCTCTCATATCAAGGTCCTCGCAATTAACGGAAGCGCCCGAAAGGGCGGTAACACAGCCATCCTGCTTCGCCACGTTATGAATGAACTTGAGTTGGAAGGAATCGAAACCGAGTTCATTGAATTATGCGGCCTGAAAATCCACCGCTGCGTCTCTTGCCGCAAATGCCGAACCAACCGAGATGGCCGCTGCGCCGAATCCGGCGACATGGGCAACATGTTGATTGAAAAAATGGCGCAGGCCGACGGCATTCTGTTCGGGTCGCCCACGTATCTAGCCGATGTTTCGCCGGAGATCAAATCCCTGATGGACCGTGCCTGCCAAGTGGCCAAAGCCAACGACGGCATGTTCCGCCACAAGGTGGGTGCGGCAGTGGTTTCGGTGCGCCGCGCCGGGGCCATTCACACCTTCGACGCTCTGAACCACTTCTTCCTGGTCAACGAGATGATCGTGCCTGGCTCGTCCTATTGGAACATCGGCATTGGACGCGAGATCGGCGATGTGGAACTGGATGCGGAAGGCATTGCGACCATGAAGACGCTGGGCAGGAACATGGCCTGGCTGCTCGAGAACCTGAAGAACCCGATGGCGATTCCGGAATTGGCCGAGATCGTTTCTCAATAGCCGCAGGCGCTCAGGCGAGGCGCACGTCAATCTCGTGCCGGCGCAGGAGTTCCTTGTACTCCGGCGCGAGCACCGCATCTGAAACAACAACGTCCGCGGCCTCCAGCGGGGCGACCGGAAACATCGCGCCGCGCCCGAACTTGGTGTGATCGGCGACGATGATCACACGATCGGCGACCTCGATCATCTTCTTTTCAGACCCCACAACCAGGGTGTTGTTGTTGCTGTACCCCGACTCGGTGACCCCGCCGATGCCCATGATCACCGCATCGGCCCGGATAGCGCTCAGCATCTGTTCGCAAAAAGGCCCCAGCATCACGCGGATGCGCGGATCGAGATAGCCGCCCGTCAGTGTCAATTCGATATTGCGATAGGATTCCAGCGCTTCCGCAATCGGCAGGGAATTCGTGATCACATGAATGGATTTGGAGGCGAGTTCTTTGGCAACGGCCATGACCGTCGTGCCGCCATCGAGGATCACCGTCTGGCCGTCCTCGATCAGGCTTGCGGTCAAATGCGCAATGTGGTTTTTCTCCTCGCGCAGCCGCGCCGTTTCGACCGCATAATCCCCCGCGATCTGTATAGGGATCGCGCCGCCATACACGCGCTTGAGAACTTTTTCGTTTTCGAGTGCACCCAGGTCGCGGCGGACGCTCGCCTCCGAGGCATCCAGCTCCCGGCAGAGGGTCTCCACGTCGACGAAGTCCCGGGTCTCGAACATCTGGCGGATTCTAAGTTGGCGCTCGGCGGCTCTCATTCTGTGTCTGCATGGTATCCGAACAGCATCCGTTCCCGCTCCGACATACTGGCGCTTCGCTTGAGAGTGGCATCCCACTATCCAACCGCGATCTGCTTCATCACAGCATCGGTCACAGATTGAACCAAGCGTTCGATATCCGGCTCAGTAGCACAGGCCTTGCCTCCGTCGCAAGGCATGGGATTGAGAGCGATGGAACCCGGCACCTGCAGTTCCGACAGTTGGCATTCTTTCAGGTTGGAAGTGTCGAACCGGACATCGGGCAGCCCGAGCCGCTTCTTGATGGCCAGCAAATCCGATCCCTGCTGTTCCGAGATGTGGGAGATGGGAGCACCCAGTTGGCTCGCCACCAGCAGGGTCCAGCAATAGGTTTCGAGCACCTCGGCATACCATTCGGCGTGCGTCACCGTATCGGCCCAGCAAACGATCCCGTGATTCGAGAGCAACACCGTATTGTGCTCTTTAACGTACGGAAGCACGGTCCGCGCAAAAGCCTCGGTCCCCGGCGTCTCGTAGGGCGAAATCGCCACCTTGCCCACAAATACCTCGAACTCGGGGATCACGAGGTTGGGCGGCACGCGGCCGGTGATGGCGTAAGCCGTTGCATGAGGCGGATGGCAATGCACGGCGGCCTTGGCCTCCGGCACGGCCTTGTAAATTTCGAGGTGGAGGAAAATCTCGCTGGTGCGCGGCTTGGTCCCGGCGATCTGGTTGCCTTCGAGGTCGACCAGGCAGAGGTCATCCGGAGTGAGATCAAACTTGCTCACCAGGGTCGGAGTGCAGATGACTTCGTTGGGGCCGATGCGGAAGGAGATGTTGCCGCCGTTGCCGTCGACGAATTGCCGCATCCACAGTTTCTTGCCGACGTTGCAAATCTCTTTTTTGATCGCTTCCGCTTCAGGCGTGAAAAACAGCGCGGGATTGGGAGCACCCGGGCGCGACAAAGAACCGTTCTGCGAACCGTTCCTCGCCACGGTCGCCAGCGCCCGTCCATTCGATTCAGCCCCCGTCGATTCCGTCCTCACGGCCTTCGCGCACCCGTTGGACACGATTTCAATATTCCGCTGCTGCAGGAAGTCGCGGGCCGACGGGGTCATGACACAGCTTGCGCAAGTAACGATGCTGCCGGCGCCCGCTGCGACGGCATCCTGCACGTCGCGCATGGTCACAACCTTGCGGCTCGAAATATCAACGCTCTTCTTTCCTTGAGTCACTTTCACACCTCGAATCTCGTGCAATCTCATTGCGGCTGAATTTCAATGACGTCCGCGATCATGGCGCAGTACGCGTCCACCGGCGCCGAATCCGGCCAGAAGGGATTGGACGCCTCGCGCCCTTCGGTGAATGCCACCATTTGTCCCTCTGCGGCGCCAAGCTCGTCGATCGCGACCAGGCTCTTGCCACCGCCTATTCCATTGCGCGCGCGCAGGTTCTCCATCGACACCGGTTCGATCACGACCAGCTTGCGGCCCGCAAACGACGCGAGGGCAGGATTGAGAACCACGTGGCCGCGAACGATGCCCAATCTCATGCGCTCACCGTTTCCATCATTGCCGGTACGTGCATTTCATCCACAATGCCCATCACGACCATGCGCGCCGGGGTCGTATTGCCGAACTTCGCCCGCGCAATATCGCCGTCGGTCGAAACGATCACCGTGGAGCCGCTGGCCGCGCCCTGCCAGTCCACCACCACGTTCGGCTCATCGGCCAGGCTGCCGTCCGGCTCCATTCTCTGCACAAGAAGAAACCGGCAGCCCTGCAGCGTGGAGTGTTTTACCGTAGCGACCACCGTGCCTGTGACTCGGGCCAGAAACATGGCTAGATGATCCTCAATGCATTTCCGACCACCATCTGGCGCTCGCGCGTGAAGGTCAACGGCGTCGTTACTCCTTCGCCCGTGGGAGTCGCGATGGTGTGGCTGAAGTAGCCCGGTCCGCCCACGCCCAACGAAGCCGGCGACGCCGCGTTGTGAATAAACAGAGTCGTGTTCATGGCCCGCGCCATGCGCGTGGCGGTTTCAACATTCTGCGTGTGAATGATGGCCGTGTGCCGGTAGCCGTGCTCGGCCTTGACTGACGCTGCGATCGCCGCATCCACGTCCCGGACGCGCACCACCGGTACGAAGGGCATCATCTGCTCCTCAACCACGAAGGGATGTTCCTCGTCGGTTTCGCCAAAGAGGAGATTCGTTCCCTGGGGAACGCGGACACCGGCGGCCGCGGCAAGCACTGCGACGTCTTTGCCGACCAGGTCCTTCTTGACGTGCGCGCGCGCGCAGCCGCCGCCATGACCGTCAAAACTGAACGCCGCCTTGGTGAGCCGTTCGATGGCCGCGCCGTCCAGTTGATATGCCCCGGCGCGGCGCATCGCAGCGATGAACGCATCGGCCACTGATGCCACCACGAACACTTCCTTCTCGCCGATGCAGAGCAGGTTGTTGTCGAACGCGGCGCCCTCGATAATGCATCTGGCGGCGCGATCAAGGTCGGCCGTCTCGTCCACCACCACGGGAGGATTTCCCGGGCCGCCGGCGATGACGCGCTTGCCGGACTTGGTGGCTGCCTGCGCGACTGCCGTGCCTCCGGTCACGCAGATCAAGGCGATTTTGGGATGATTGAAGATCTGTTCTGCAGCCTCGATACTGGCCTCGCGGGTCGTGGTCAGCACATTCTCCACGCCGAGCTCCCGCTTGATTTCGCGATTGAAAATCTGCAGCGCATATTGCGCGACCCGGGCGCCGGAAGGATGAGGACCGAACACAGCGGTGTTGCCCGCGGCCAGGATGTTGATGGCGTTTGACACCATCGTCGGCACTGAATGCGTGACGGGCAGCATCATCCCGATCACGCCCCAGGGCGCGCGCTCGATGATGCACAATCCGGTCTGGGAACTGCGCGCGTCGCTGCGCATGGCCTCCACGCCCAGCACGTAGCGCATGTTCTGGAGCTTCAGAATCTTGTGATCGAGACGGCCGACCTTTGTCTCTTCCATCTCCATTCGGCCGAGTTCTTCGCGCCGGTCGTTGCATATGCCGCGAAGGATGTCGATCATGCGCCCGCGCTGCTCGAGGTCCATCTCCGCGACTTTCTTCTGCGCTTCGTAGGCCGCGTTTACGGCCTCATCCACGGTGGCAAAGACGCCGTCCTGCCCGCCATCCGAGTACCGATGGCCATTGGTGGCCGGGACGGGCTGCTGCAACTGCACGCGAAGCCTGGCCACTACTTCTTTCGCAATGTCCGCAATCAACTGTTCCTGAATTTGCATTTACGGCTTCTCCAGTGCAGCGCCTTCGACCTCGACGGAATCGACAATGCCTACAATCACCGCGTCCACGGGCGCGTCTTTGGTGGTCGGCGTAAGGCGGGCCGAACTGCCCTGCGTGAACATCACGCACTCGCCCACCCCGGCTCCCACGCTGTCGACGGCCACCACCGAACTGCCGGAGGCCTGGAGCTTTCCTTCCCTGCTGATGTAGGGCTGGATCAGGAGCAGCTTCATGCCGCGGAACTTCGCGATCTTCTGGGTGGACACCACGTTGCCGATGACTTTCGCTATGAACATGCGCGCGTACCTCGCGGCTCTCGTGAACCTCATTCGGTGACACGAATTATCTTGGCAATACGCTGGCAAGATTGCTGTGCGGCCGGGCAATGACGTGCACGCTCTGCACTTCTCCGGCTGCCCGCGCGGCTGTCGCGCCCGCATCGACCGCGGCCCGCACACTGCCCACATCGCCAGAGACATACACCGAGCAGAGTCCGCTGCCCACTTTGTTCCAGCCCATGAACGTCACGCTGGCCGCCTTGAGCATCGCGTCGGTTGCCTGCACCAGCGCCACGAGGCCTTTGGTCTCGATCATTCCTACTGCTTCATTCGCCATCTCGCACCTTTTCCCTTTGGTGTTAATTCAACATGCTTTCGACCAGAGCATCGTGTGGGCGCGGGATGACGTGCGACGAAACCAGTTCGCCCACATTCTTCGCCGCGGTTGAGCCAGCGTCGACCGCCGCGCGCACACTGCCCACGTCGCCGCGCACAATCGCGGTCACGAATCCGCCGCCGATCTGCACGGTCTTCACCAGTTCCACGCTGGCCGCCTTCACCATCGCATCGCAGGCCTCAACAAGCCCCACCAAACCTCGGGTCTCGATCAATCCGATTGCATCACTCATCGTTTTCTCCTGTACGGCCTAGACTCCGACCGGTTCGCGGTATTCCGTCCGAGTGGTCTGTTGAACGAAGGACGGCAGTTCATCGTGGGGGCGGGAGATCACCTGGACACTGATCACTTCGCCGATCCTCGCTGCCGCTTCCGCGCCTGCATCCGTTGCTGCCTTCACTGCAGCCACGTCTCCTTCCACAAAAGCGGTCACCAGGCCGGAGCCGACTGTCTGCCATCCGGTGAAGACCACGTTTGCGGACTTGAGCATGGCATCGATGGCCTCGAACAGCGCCACCAGGCCTTTTGTCTCAATCATTCCCAGCGCTTGTTTCATCGCTACCTCTTTCTGCTTGGTGTTACTTGAAAAGCTCGATTTCTTTGGTCATGTGCAGACCGCACGCGTTGGCCTCGTCGGTGTCCATGTGGACATTCAGGCGCGAGGCCGGGTCGATGCGGACGTGAACGTTGTTGAATGTGAGCCCCGACGGACCGCCGATGCGCAGGTGCATCCGCTCGCCTTTGCTCACGCCGAAGCTGGCTGCTTCCGCGGGGTTCATGTGTACGTGGATGGCGGCGCGAATGACGCCTTCCTTCAGTTCGACGACTCCCTTGGGCCCGATGATGATCGCGCCCGGCGTGCCCGCGATGTCTCCCGAGAGCCGGATAGGAATATCGTCGATGCCCAGCATGATCGCATCGGTAAACGCGAGTTCCACCTGCGACTGCTTGCGCATGGGCCCCAGGATGCGCAGATTCGAAATGAGGCGATTGCGCGGCCCCACGATGGTCACCGTCTCTTTGGCCGCGAAGTTTCCTTCCTGGAAGAGCGGACGATCGAAGGTGAGTTCCGTCCCCGGCCCGAACAATACATCCATGTCGGCGCGGCAGATATGCATGTGCCGCGACGAGGTTTGCACCGTCAGCACCGGAGCCGAGCCGTTCTTTCCCTTTTTCAGGTACTCGAGCGCAACCTGCCGGACGATCTGCTCCACCATCGATCTCTCGAATAGAGGCCGTTGCTCTCGGAGCCGTGATAACGCTGCTCATACTAACCCTGCACCGACTCGGCGAAAATCGCCGGCTGGACTGCGTTCGTTTGCGCGGCTTGCCGCTGCGCGACAATGGCTGCCGTCTCGCGGGCAACAATCATTTCTTCATTGGCCGGGATGACCATGACCCGGACCGCGGAACCGTCTGTCGGAGATGGTTCCTTCGCCGGCGATGGACTGGTTTTTGCTGCTCGTCCAGTTCAATCCCGAAGGCCGACAGCCCTCTCAGAGCGGCACTGCGAATCTCGCTGCTGTTCTCCCCGATGCCGCCTGAAAAGGTGATGACATCGACTCCGCCGAGCGAGACCAGGAAGGCTCCCAGGTAGTGGCGGATGGCATAGACAAACACATCGAGGGCCAGCCGCGAACGGGCGTCTCCGCGCGAAGCCGCCTCGGAAAGGTCGCGCAAATCTCCGCTGCCTCCGCTGATTCCGGCAAGGCCTGAGCGGCTGGCGAGCAGCGCCGCCATCTGGTCCGGACCCAGCCCGAGCTTTTTCATCATGTGCAGCACGGCGAATACATCGATATCGCCAACGCGATTGTTCTGCGGCAACCCCGATTGCGGCGAAGTCCCGAAGCTCGTGTCCTCGGCAACTCCGTTGCGAAACGCGGCCAGGCTCGAGCTGCCGCCCAGGTGACAGGAGATGTGGCGCAGATCGGTGCGCTCGATCAACTCCTGCGTCCGTTCATTCGCCGATCGATGGCTGGCGCCGTGAAATCCATAACGCCGGATGCCGCTCCTTTCGCGCCACGCGTACGGAACCGCGAAGGTCGTCGCCGCCTCGCTCATCCCGGCGTAGGGAGCTGTCTCCATGACCGCCACCAGCGGCACGCCTGGAAGTTCTTCGCGAAACGCCTTGATCGCGGCAATGTAGGGAGGATTGTGAGCCGGGGCAAGAAACGAGAATTCCTCCATGGCCGCAAGAAACTCGTCGTCGATGATCTGGGATGCGGTGCAGGGTCCGGCGTGAACCGCCTTGAAGCCGACAGCGTCCACCTCGGCAAGGCTCTTCAAGGGCCGGCCGGGGCCGGAAATGTCCGCAATGCATTTGCGGATCGCGGCAGGGTAGTCGCCGCACTCGCCACCCGGCTGGCCGATGCGCTCCACCCGCCCCTGGGCCAGGATTTTGACATCCTGCGCGATGTCCAGGACGCGGTACTTGAATGAAGTACTCCCGATATTCGGAACCAGACAGATCATATTCGTGCTTGCTGTTGACTGTGTACGGAATATTAGGCTATAGTTTCAATCAAAGTCAATCACAATATGCAAGAATATTGGCAAAGAAAGCCAAACTCGAGTACGGTCAAGGAGCTCCGAGGCAGCCAGTACCGCCATCGACCGTATCGCGGAGCTTGGCATCGTCGGCGCCGGCGGGGGAGGATTCCCGACCGCCGTCAAGCTGCAAGCCCGGGTTTCGACCGTCATCGCCAATGCCGCTGAATGCGAACCCCTGCTGCATAAAGACAAGGAACTGCTCCTGCACCACTGCGAGCCGTTCCTGCGCGGGCTTCAAACGGCGATGGCCATCACCGGGGCGCGCGAAGGCGTCATCGGAATCAAGGAAAAGTATCACGACATCATTGCGACCCTGGAAAGCAAGGCTCCGGAAGGCGTGCGGATCGTGCCGCTGCCGGATGTGTACCCCGCGGGCGACGAGTTCATCCTCGTGCACCTGGTCACGGGCCGGGTGATTCCGCCCGGCGGGCTGCCCAAGGACGTCGACACGGTGGTCGCGAACGTTGAGACCCTGATGAACATCGGGCTCGATCAGCCGGTCACGCACAAGTACCTCACGGTCGCGGGCGCGGTTCTGAGGCCGGTGACGGTGAGGGCGCCCATCGGCATCTCGATCGGCGAAGTGATCGAAGCGGCGGGAGGCCCAACGGTCCCGGATTTCGGCATTCTGCTGGGCGGGGTCATGATGGCCAGACCGGCGCGCAAGTCTTGACGTGCCCGTCACCAAGACCACGGGCGGAATCGTCGTTCTTCCCGCCTCGCACAACCTCCTTCGCCGCCACAACGCGCCATGGACTCACGTGCAGAGAATCGGGCGATCGGCCTGCGACCAGTGCCGCTTCTGCACCGAATTCTGCCCCCGTTTTCTGCTCGGCCATCCCATCGAACCCCACCGCGCCATGCAGTCGCTTGGATTTTCGAGCGGTGCGGATGGGATGGTGGCGGGAACGCTCTACTGCTGCGAATGCAACCTGTGCACGATGTTCGCGTGTCCGGAGGACCTCGATCCCCGAACCGTCTGCGTGCAGGCGAAGCCGTTGGCTCGCGAACGCGGCCTGGTCTTCAAGGGCTCGCCCGATTCGGTCATCCCGCACCCGATGGCTGAATTCCGCCGCGTGCCGATGCGGCGCCTCATCGCCAGGCTGGGCTTGAGCGAGTTCAACAACACCGGTCCGCTCGTCGACCACAAATTTACGCCCAAACAAGTCAACATCCTGCTCAAGCAACACGCGGGCGCGCCTGCAGTTCCTCAAGTGAAGAGCGGCGATCGCGTGCGGGAAGGCGATCTGGTGGCAATGCCCGAGCCGGGAAAACTCGGCGCACCCGTCCATGCCAGCATCGACGGCCGGGTGACTGTACGGCAGGATTCGATCGTCATCGAGGCCTGAGAGAGCTGTCGGCTGGTGTCCGCATTGCGGAAGGAGTCAACGTGACAACGGAAATTAACTCCGTCGGGCTCATCGAACTTTCGAGCGTGGCGACGGGCTACCTTGTCGAAGACGTGATGCTCAAGGCCGGCTCTGTCCAGCTGCTGCTGGCGCGCACCATCTGCTCGGGCAAGTTCCTGATCGTGGTCTCCGGAGACGTCACCTCAGTGCAGGCCGCTCTCCATGCCGGCGCAGCCGCCGCAGGCCCGTCGTTGATCGAGCGCCGCCAGATCGCCCGCGTTCATCCTTCCGTGCTGGCGGCGATTTCCCAGTCGGTCGACGTCGATCCGAAACAACTGCGCTCGATCGGTGTGATCGAAACGTTTTCCGCAGCCAGCGTCATCGAAGCAGCGGACACGGCGGTCAAATCCGCCAACGTGACCCTGCTTCGCGTGCATCTGGCCATGGCTCTGGGCGGCAAGGGCTTTGTAGTGATGGCAGGGGATGTTTCCTCGGTCCAGGCAGCGGTCGCGGCCGCTTCGAAAACTGCCGCGGACGACGGTATGCTGGTAGGGCGTGGCGTCATTCCTGCCCCCTCTCCGGAATTATTTCGTGACTACATTTGATTCCCAACTGAACGCTGATTTCCTGTCCCGGGTTCCGGGTGCCGAAATGGGTAAAAACGGGTAAAAATCGATATCGCGCATGCACGCGATCAGGAACATCACCATCACCCCGATGGAAGCATCATTGAGCGCAACAAAGATAGCTATACTTCGCGCTACGCCGCACTCAGCAGTCCATCCGCAGGGAGGAGCAGAACCGGGAGCCATGGCTGGTGTTTTTCCTTAAGACCATGGCGAAGCAGAAAGACAATCTTGCCGCGAAAGTGAAGGAAGAGCAGTCGCTACCTCCGTCCCTGCCTGCTCTCTTCCGCCAGATTCTGGAGCTGGTAAAGACGCGCAGCGAGATCACGGTCAAGGAAATCTAGGAATCCACGGGTGCCAACCGCAACACCATCAAGGTGCACGTGAAGAAACTGGCAGAGCACCAATATCTGCGGCAGGTCGACCAGGAACGCGGCGCGCGCTACATGATCAGGTGACCGCCGGCCCGCTTTAGCTTGCGACTTCGGCCCAGGAGAGTTCCGCAAGTAGACAGTCTTGCTTCTGCTGCTCAGAAAAGGGCAAACCAGACTTTTCTGGAATGGCTGGCTGACCGCCTGAACTGAATGGGCTGTCGAACGAGTTGCGGCTACAAACTCACCCAAGGGAGTCACCCAATCTAGCGGCGTCTTACTACGGAATTGCCGCAACAAGCGATGACAGTCCATTCATCTGGGACGGGCGCGAGTAGATCTAACCCTTCCGCTTCAATAGATTAAGGAATCTTCACCCCATCCCGCGCGTCGCATATTTTGATCCGGCCAAGGTTTCCCGCTTCGGTGGCAAACTGAATCGCGTGCAAACAGTCATTTGACAGTGGAATGATCCCGGCCAGGGATCTGGCAAACAATCTAAAATGACAAAATTGTCATTTTTCTTCCCCTTATTTGTGCAATCGCAAATATCGAGCCAACCAACGACAGGATATTTTCCTGATCACGCGGGGAGAACAGCGATGGCGAACGACCGCCGGGCTGCTACCCCGTTCGAGCAGATGGTCTATCGGGCTAAATGCTCTTCGTTCGCGCTGTTGGGTTGGCTGAATGCTGATCGGGCTTCCTTGCTCTGCTCGCCGAAACGTGCACCGATGAACGCATCATCGCGCTTGCGGGGGATGCTTCAGAAAAGGTGAAGATGAGTGAATCACGATCAACTTGGATTGAGAAGGGCCGAAAGCTCGTTCATCGCGAGCCGGATCGATGGCGGCAGAGGACGTTCATGGATACAAAAGATCGGTCTGAGAATAATGCTCTTCTCCAGCAATCCGATTCGTGGGACGGCAGCTGGAGCACTTCTGTGGTCGAAGTCCAGGAGCCAGTCAACGGGGACTGGCAGCTTCCGGTCTGGATGCCAGCCCCAATGGTCGATAGTTTGCCGGTGAGTGAAAATCATCGCAACCTGACGATGCGTGGTAGTTCGCGGTTTGACGAGACGGCGCTTGACGAGTCCATATATCTGGCGGAGTTCGTGGAACGCAAATTCGTTCCAGATTACGTTTCAACCAAAAGGGCGGCTGGTCGAGCCCACTTCCAGGCGATTCTCAAGCATATTCTGACCCCCGAACGAGTGGCCCGCGCCTTCGGGGTAAATAGTGGAAAGTCGAGCGTCAGACTGAAGGCAATTCCCGGATGGCCGTATATGGATTACCTGCGTTTGCGCGATGTAAACCAGGAAAGCATCCAGCGCCTCATCGCGGCCGCGCTCAAGGCTGGATACTCGACTCAAACCGCCACACACATCCGTAATGTCATCCGCACCATATTCGCTCAGGCAATCCGATTCGGGCAGTTTTGATGGAGAGAATCCAGCCACTCACGTCAAGTTACCTGCGATGTCTCGACGAGAGACACATGCACTCACGCTCACTCAGCTGAAACAGGTGATGCAGTGGATGCGGTATCCCGAAAAAGAGATTGCACTCTTCGCGCTGCTGGCCGACATGAACGTAGCCGAGATTTGCGGCCTGCAGTGGAAATACGTGAACTTATCGAACGAAAGTCACATAATCGGAGAAGATCCCATTCCGCCCAGAACCATCGCTGTCAGGAAACAGAGTTACAGGGGCGAGTTTGGGCCGGTGGTCAGGACCAGGAACAGATTCATTCCTCTTCCGGAGTTACTCTATTCCATCCTGCAACAATTGAAACATCGCAAAACATCGCCGGCACCTGACGACTTCGTCCTTGCCTCACGAACCGGTACCCCGATTTATCCCGACAACATTGCGGCACGCCGGTTGAAGTGGATCGGGACAACCCTCGAAATGCCTTGGATCTCCTGGCACGTGTTTCATCGAACTCGAACGAAACTGATGGCGGAGTTTGGCAGGCATTTGAATAAGGAACTGGAAAAAACACTACCGATCAATTCAGCGGCAATCCCCCCTCCGAGGGGCGCCCTGAAGGGTGAAGTTCGGCCAAAATCAAAAGACTGACTATTTCCATGCCGCCAACACTCGGCGGATCGTAAAAAGGGAACCGCCCATGCAGATTCGATCCGAATTCGCAGCGACAACGGACGCGTCGATCATTTCCTCGCACGACGCTCGCCCGGAAGATTCCAGCGTGCGCATGGCGTCGTTCATCGAGACGAAGTTTATTCCTGATCACGTCGAGCACAAAAGCTTCGCGGGCCGTACGCACTACCAGGCGATCCTGAAGCACATCCTGAAACCGGAAACAATAGAGCGTATGTTCACTCCTTATATCGGAGCGATGAAGGCAAGGTTAAAAGCTGTGCCAGGCTGGCCATATCTCGATGACGTCAAACTCTGCGAAATCAGACCGGATCATATTCGACAACTCACTGCATCGGCATTCGCCCATGGCTATTCGCCTCAGACTATCAAGCACATTAAGAATGTCGTCGGTGCGATCATTTCTCATGCCAGAAAAGAACGACTATTCAGTGGCGACAATCCAGTATGTGATGTAAAGTTGCCTCCCATGGTTCGTAGGGAATCAAAGAGCCTCACCATAGCTCAGGTGGAGACAATACTCGGGCTGATGAAATACCCCGAGAGGGAGATCGCCCTCATCACGATCGCCACCGGCATGAGTATATCTGAAATATGCGCCCTCCAATGGAAACACGTGAATCTGGCTGCGTCCGCGGCTTACATCGAAGGAGAGTTTCTTTCCTCCAGATCTATCAAAGTCAAGCGGCAATGGAGCGCAGGCGAATTGATGGATTTGAATCATGACAAGGTGAGGAACGTGATAATTCCGGAATCGTTGCGCGAACATCTCAGAAAGATGCGCCCCGCGAAGAACACGAACGACCCGAATGAATTTGTGATATCAACTCCAGACGGACGCCCGATTTCGCCCTCGAATATCCTGTTACACGGGCTCAAGCCGATCGGTTGCAAGTTAGATATGCCCTGGTTGTCCTGGCAGGTTTTGAAGCGAGCTCAAAAAGCATTCATGCTGGAACTCACGATGAAGTACTACGGAGATCTCGGCGGCAAGGACTCGAATCCGCTTTGGACCTCGGATACGGGCCGACGAAAACTATCCCCCGACCCGGGACGAAACGAGTAAACCGGCTCTCCAATTGATCAGATCGCATGATCGATGCTGACACGGCAATTGCGGGTGCGTCCGTTCTTTAGAGAATGAAGCAGTAAGTGTCTTCGAGATCTCCTCGACGCTTCGTACTATAACTATCCGCCAGTTATATGCGACTCCCGATGGCTTGGAGATAGTGAAGTTGCCTCGCAACTCCATCGGGTCCCTCCCACAAAATCGCCTCCATCTCACTGGGGGTTCAGAATCTCGACATCCGCAAATATCATGGTCCGATCGAAAATCCCTGAGGAGTCACTTTGGGCAATGGTGCCGACTCTGCGAGGAAACCCCATGTTTCTTGGGTAACATCGATCCCGCCAGGCGTCCTTTCGATCCCGATTATTCTATGGCGACCTTTGCCCAGCTTGGCTAGATATCGACCTCGCCGAGAAAGCACGAACAATATCGAAAAGAGCAGTCACTGTGCGTGAAGGCAATGAAATTTCGCGCCATCCATCGACTTAGTAGGATGTTTGCACGACCTGGCGAGCAAGCAATCCACTAACACTCCGTTTCAAGACTTGTTTGAAGTGCAAACAGTCAAGCTCGTCGGCGGACAACGTTATGCAATCAGTCAAATGGCACAAAAATATCGAATTTTTAAGCGCAAATGCTCGATCTCTTTGCGCTCGAACAATTAGCGCCGTCATAAGTGGGTTGATCTTTGCGCTCGTCGCGCAACAGCGAAGTGCGCAAGATCGTGGAGTCTCTATGAGCGAGGGAGGAAAACGAATGTCGAGCAGAAATGCGGGCACGCTTCTGTATCTGTCGGTGTTCATATTTGTCGCGGCAATACCCGCAGCATCGCAGTCTTTCAGAGTGCAATGTCCTACCAGCACCATCACGCACCCGGATCCGAGCAATTTGGGTATCAATAATGCGGAACCGGCTTACAACGGCCCGACAACGTTAGCTGCGGGGTCTAGTGGATACCTGGTGCCCACGGCAAAAGTGAATGGCGCCATCAAGTGCCAACAGATATCGGGCGGCGACGGCTACGCCACGATGGGCGATGGTACCCAGACGTACATGTTCTCCTTCGGGCCGCTGTCCGGCCTCTCCAATATCGCTCTGGGACTGCCTGGAACAGACTTCCCGAGCACCTTTAACAACGTATACGGTGGGACACTCGTGCCTGGCGACCCGGCGACGACCGAGGATGCCGGCGGCACATTCACGTGGAACGGCGCCGTGGGCTTGATCGGCGATCCGAATTCAACAGTTCCAACAGTGGGTGGGGTAACAGCCCACGGGACTGCGGTGGTTGCTGGCGGCATCATCGAGGACGTAACAATTACCAGCGCCGGCAGCGGGTACTTCGGGCCAGCAACGGTGACCTTCGGGCCACCCACGTGCACTCCGGGCCCGGCTTGCGCGACGGCGGTCGGGACCGTGGAAATTTCTGGCGGCAAGATCACCGGCGTTGATATCGGTTTTGCGGGTGAGGGTTACACCACAACGCCCAGCGTGACTTTCAGCGCGCCTCTCACTGGATGCACGGGTCAAAACCAGGCCGGATGCCTCGACGGTCATGTGGATCCCCGGCCCATGATGGATGTTGGCGTGATGAATGGAAACATCCCGGCCCCATTGATGGCGATCGATGAGGACGACGAGTTCTTTCTCACCCTGAGCAACGTGGGCATGATCATGCGACCGGACCTGTTCGAACAGCACACGGTTCACTTCCACGGTTATCCCAATGCTTCCGCATTCTACGACGGTGTGCCGGACGCATCGGTCGCCATCAACATTGGCGGCAGCTTCACCTATTACTACCTCGCGCCGGACGCCGGTACCTATTTCTGGCATTGCCATATCACCCCGCCCGAGCACTTGCAGATGGGCATGGTGGGGCAAATCTATGTGCGACCGCGGCAGGATCGCGTCCCCGTGGGCACCAGCCTCTATACCGCCCTTCAGCAGCAGGAAACCGATCTGCGCACGGCATGCGTTTCCGCCACCGATATCCTGTGCAGCAACCCATTGCCTGCTATCAACACCGGCGCAACGGCGGTAGCAACTGTCGCGTCGAGTGGCTCGGGCGGATATGCCTATAACGACGGCGACGGATCTACTCATTACGACGTCGAGTATCCCCTCCAGATCCATGGCTTCGATCCGAATTTCCATTTTGTCGGCATGACCTTCAACCCTGAAGGTTTTGTGGACATGAAGGACAAGTACTTCCTGCTGAACGGGCGTAGCTACCCCGACACGGTCACACCCGGTCCGCTCGAAACAGAGTCGACTGACGGCAAGAGGCACTTCTCCCAGCCGCTGCCTTCCATCATCAACATCCCCGCTGGCAAGAGGGCTCTTTTGCGCATCTCCGATCTGGACGTTACGGAATACCAGACCCTGGCCTCACTGGGGATTCGCATGCAAGTCGTTGGATACAACGCCAAGCTGCTGCGCGACCAGGCTGGAAACAACATGTACTACAAAACCAACTCCATCACCCTTGGTGGCGGCGAGTCGCTGGACGTGATTCTTGATGCTACTCGGCTATACAACGGGGCAGGTGTTCTATCTGTACACCTCCAACCTTGACCACCTGTCGAACGACGCCGAGAACTTCGGCGGGCTGATGACTGAAGTCCACATCAACTAGGAGAGCGACGATGAGGCCGACGAATATGAAAAATGCGTTCTTGAAGACTCGACTGCTCCTGGCAGCTATGGTGGCAGTGGCTTCGCTCACGGCGACGGCTCACGCTGCGGCTCCGGGAATCAAAGGCACAACCTTCAACCTCACAGCGCAACCTGCCTACCTCAGCCAGCCAGACGGGAATTCGGTCTACGCGTGGGGATATGGCTGCACCACGCCAAAGCGGCCTGACGTTTGCGCCGGCTGCGATTAGTGGTGGGTTTTGCAACACGATGCAAGTTCCGGGCCCGACGCTGATCGTTACGGAAGGGCAGCCGGTTACTGTAACTCTGACCAATGGGCTCCCCACTGCAGCCGGCAACACATCGATCCTGTTCCCCGGCTTTAATGTGACCACGACAGGCGGCGTTTCGGGTCTTATCACCCAGGAGGCGGCGCCTGGCGGCACGGTGACCTACACGTTTACTGCCTCGTCGCCCGGTACCCGCGCCTACTATAGCGGAACCCAAGGCGACCTGCAGATCGAGATGGGCCTTTACGGCGCCATCATCGTGCTCCCCGCAAATGTTCCAGCGGCTTGCACTTCGGGGATTCATGCTTCGAATCTGACCGCAGAATCACACTGGGGTGAATCCGACTTCCGGCTTGCCGCATGCGGCCTACGATCACCCCGAGAGTTGCTACGACAGAGAGTACCTGTTCCAGTTCTCCGAGATGGATCCAAGGATTCACGCCCAGGCACTGGCGCAGGTCACCGCAAGGGCCGGCTGCACGGCCGGGGCCATGGGGTGCAGTCTCGAGGTTCCAACCGAGCCGTACCATCCCGCGTACTTCATGATCAATGGGCGGTCGATGCCTGACGACATGGACCCCAACTACTCGTTTCAATATCCGCACCAGCCATACAACGGCGATCCACACATGCATCCAGGCGAACTGGTTCTGTTGCGCATCATCGGCCAGGGCCGATGGCAACATCCCTTCCACGAGCATGGCAACCACGTGCGCATTCTGGCTCGTGATGGAAACCTGATTACCAGCGCGACCAACCCGACCGCCAATCTCGCCGGACCCCTGCTTTTCACCACTACCACGACTCCAGGACTGGCGATGGACGGGATCTTCTACTGGACAGGCAAGGGGCTCAACTGGGACGCATACGGTCACAATCCCACTTCCACTGACACAAACGCGAAGCTTCCCTGCACGCCGGACGCAAACGGCTATAACACCGGCGCCCCGACAGCGATCAACTACTTCGAGTGGTGCCAGGACCACGACAAGCCGTTGCAGGTTGCGCCATTCGGAGACGTAGGGGCTGGCGGGCCGGCGACTCTGCCCGATGCGAACATCTTGACCAATGGCGCGTGGTATGGAGGCAGTCCTTATCTCGGACCGGATGCCACCGTCCGCGCAACCGGACCTGTCGGAACAACTCCGCCCTCCGGCACGATCGCCAACAGCCCAGCCAGCGAAGCAGGATTTGCGTTTATGTGGCACTCCCACAACGAGCGCGAGATTACCACCAACAACATTTTCCCGGGAGGAATGCTGATGATGATGATTGTCGATTCCCGGGAATTTGCGATTGACGAAACCAATTAAGAGGAGAGCAGAAATGCGAATCAAGAATCTCAAGACAACTCTGAAGACAGCGGTACTTGTAGCGTCTGCCCTCTTCCTCGGGACGGGAGTGTCGCCTGCCCAGCAGCAGGTGAACCTGACAGCGGGGGCAACGACCTTAACTTTGCCCGGCGGCGCGGCTGTGCCCATGTGGGGCTACAGTTGCGGCGCCATCGTCGGTGGCTCCACTGCCACGTGCGCCAAGTCAAATCCGTCGGCGACTGGGTGGTCTCCAGTTGTAATCACCGTACCGACGGGGCAAGGCCTCACCATCAACCTGACTAATGGCCTTACGTTTGGCAGCAATAGTGTACCCACGTCGCTGGTGATCGTGGGCCAAGTCGGCGGCGGTCTCGGCGATGTTACGCAGAGGACAACAACGGCGCCTCCGGACCACTCCACAGCCCAGTCGAATGTCACCTGGCCTATCGCCAATCCAGGTGGCGGAGACGGTACGGCGCCTGTGCAGGGCCCGCGGGTGCAGTCCTTCTCCACCGAAGTCGCGGCGGGCGCCACGACGGCACTTACGTGGACCTCCCTGCAGCCGGGCACGTACCTGATCGAGTCCGGCACGCATCCGTCCATCCAGGGCCCGATGGGACTCTATGGCATTCTCGTAGTTACGACGGCAGCTACAACAACCACTCCTGGAATCGCTTACGTTGGACCGTCGGTGACATCGAGTGTTACTTACAATGCCGAAGTCCCGCTGCTATTCAGTGAGATCGACCCGGTCCAGAATAGTGCGGTCGCGAACGCGGTCACACTGCCGGGATTCAGCGAGACCACGGTATGGTCGGGACAGCCTGGCGGATGCGGCAACCCCGCCTCCGCTAATTCCGGAAACTGCTATCCGCCGGCGGTCAACTACACCCCGCTGTATTACCTCATTAATGGTGTTGCGTTCGATAAGACCAACTCCAGTGCTTCGCTGTTCCCGACAGCACCCGCCACGGGTGTCGCGGCCACGGGAAAAGTACTGGTTCGCATGGTGAATGCGGGCCTGCGGATGCACGTTCCCTCCGTCGTCGGGTCGCAGACCGGGACCGCGACAGCTCCTGCTCTTCCGCCCGCTGGTTTTTCGTTGATCGCGGAAGACGGCAACGTTCTGCCCGGCACTCCGCGCGTGCAGAGCGAAGTGTTCATGGCCGCCGGCAAGACCTACGATGTAATGATCAATGTGCCTGCCGGCACGACGGCGTTGCCGGTGTACGACCGCGAACTGAGCCTTTCGGCCAATGCAACTGCGCATGATGCCGGAATGTTGGCCTATATCAGCGTCAACGGCGCGGGACTGCCGGGCGCCGCATCAGGGGCGGCCGTCGCCAACCCGGACACCTACAACTCTGTGATTACCGGCCAAACGCTCACCATCTCGGATCCCGGCAAGGGATTGATCGCCAACGACATCAATATCTACGGCGTCAAGGTTTCGGGGACAGCTCCGGCAGGTCTGACCCTGAACTCCGACGGAACGTTCTCCTACACGGGTCCACCCACGAGCTTCAGCTACTGCGGCAACGGTGCGACATCTGGGGCCGCCTGCTCAACGGTGACCCTGGGCGCGGCGCCTCTCGAGGCCGCCGGCGGCATCACAATGAACAACATCTCCTATACGTCGAACTTGGCGACCTATCTGAAGATCGCGCCCAGCGGTATTCTGTCGGTTGACAAAGACGGATTAGGCTATCCTCGCTCACGGTGAATGCGGCAAGTGTAACTCCTGGATCGGGCCTGACGCTGAGCGTGGACCCCAATGGCGGATTCAACGCGACAGTGTCCGCCGCCAGGCACCTATACGCTTTACCTACAAGGCACAGAATTCGCAGGGGACAGTCAGTTCCGCAGCCGCCACCGTTACCTTGATCTTCCCGTCGCCGAGCAACCTTGCAGTTACCGTTTACGACGGCACGGATAAGACAACCAAGATCACTGACTACCGTTGGATCATCGAAGAGGATCGTACCTTCTACATCAACCCCAACTGCACAACGAATCCTCCGCCGGCGGGTTGCCCGGGTGCCGCGGGCGGCATTGTTCCGACCTTCGGGACAAATTTCCATACCAGCTACATGCCGGTTGTGGCGACAGGTTGCACAGGTCCCCTGTCCTGCGAATCGGGCCAGAGCATCAACGGAGTGCCTGGCGTATGCGACATCGGCAACGGCGTCTGCCGGACCGACGCAGCGCAAGAGTCGATCCTGCTTCCCGGCGCGGTCCATCTGGATCCGACCAAGCGCTATTACATCTCGGTCTTGCCCGGCGACGCGGCCAACCCCTTCGAGACTGCCAATGCGCACCCCTGGTCATGGGATGGGAGGCGCTCCAATCGGTATTGACCCGACCACCCAAATTCAGCAATCGGCCGTCACCATCTACACTCAACCCAATCCTTTCCCGCCCTCGAAGCTTTCAGTGTTTGTATTTGAGGACGACTTCCCGCTGAATGGCGAGCAGGACGCAGGCGGCGGCATCGACGTGCTTGCGACCAACGAGCCAGGGCTCGGCGGCTTCAACATTACGCTCTTTGACGATGCCGGAGGCACTGGCGACGCAACAGGCCAGATGACCTACGACATGTTCAACCAGCCGTTGTCGAACAGCCTGGCAGGAACCCTCGATCCGGCCACACGTTTGGATGCGTGCCCGATTTCGAAGACGGCGCTGACTGGCGTTGATTCAACGAACGGCAACGCTACGGGTAGTCCAAGTCCAACCGGCATTACCGGCACCATCGTGACCTGCCCGAAGTATGAAGCGGACGGCGCGACCCTATCCCCGCTCGCGGGCCAGGCAGTCGTTGCCAACCTCATGCCCGGAAGATACGGCGTGGTCGCCACTCCGGCGGCCGACCGGATCGGAAGGGGCGAAGAGTGGCTCCAGACCAACACCCTGGACGGCCAGAAGGCCCACGATTCGTTCCTCCGCATCGGTGAGCCGAACTTCTTCCAGGAATTTGGGCCGGCCGGATATCACGTCACCATCGGCTTTGCGAATCCCAAGATTATCAATGGTCGTAAGACGGGTGTTTGCAATGGCTCCGACCCCAACATCACCGACCCCACCGCGGGTACCTGCACCAATACCGTCAAGGGCCTGGTGACGACCGAGCGCATGAGCCGGACGCCGGATGAGCGGCTCTATAGCAGCGGCTCAAACGACAGCTTCTCCTTCACCCAGTGCTACGTGAGCCTTGGCGATACCGACGGCGAAGACTTTGCCTTCACCAAGTGCAACCCCGATGGCTCCTTCACCCTCGCAGGAATTCCGAACGGACTGTGGCGAGTGACGGTCTTCGACCAGTGGAACGACATGCTGGTTGACGGACTTTCGACTCCTGTCGCAGTGTCCGGTGGACAGACTGTAGATATGGGCCAGATTGCCATGAATCAATGGCAGGCGAATATCTACACCAAGACATTCTTTGATCAGAACGGGAACGGCATTCAGGACGCCACCGAGCCCGGGCTCACGCTGGTCGCGACGAATATCCGGTTCCGTGACGGCAGTTACTCCAACTTCAACAATACCGATCTGACCGGCAACGCGGGCTTCAACGAAGTCTTCCCGCTGTTCAGCTGGTATGTCGTTGAAACCGACTCGACCCGTTACAAGAACACGGGAATCCACGTGGTCTACGACGCGGGCGGCCCGGCCGACGGCACACCTGGCGGCGGAACCTCCGACATTGGCCAATTCATGGCCAATACCACTGAAGGCGTTCCTCTGCCGGCCAACCTCCACGTCCCCGGCGCTCTCTATTGCGATAATGCGGATTGCACCGGTGCCAAAAGCGCCACCGCGGTTTACAACACCACTGCCCGTATCGATCCACCGTGGGTCACCTCCGAGGGCTGGCAGGGATTCTCCGGCCAGAACAGCTTCCTCGAATTCGGCAAGAAGCCTTACGCGGTTGGGGAGACCGGCGGTATCCATGGCGAGGTGATCTACGCCTCAACGCGGCCGTTCGACGATCCCTCGTTGCTCATTCACACCAGTTGGACGCCAGACGTGCCGGGCGTAACCATCAACCTTTACCAGGAGGGAACCGCGCCGGATGGCAGCACGTCCCTCACATTGGTCGATACCACCAAGACCAGCAGCTGGGACGATTGGGCGCAGGGCTTCCGGACCGACGGCGTTCCCAATATGAACTGCCCTGGCCAGGGGACGGCTACAGGCACCAACGCGGACCTCTTCTTCTTCACGTTGTACAACCAGCCGATGTGGCTCGACATGTATAACAACGGAGGCACGCCGGCCCACACCATTCCCGACAATTCCCAGTACAAGTGCTTTGACGGCATGCACAACTGGAATCAGCTGCAGCCGGCGCCTTACGACGGCATGTACCAGTTCCCGAGTGTTACCGGGATCAATCCGACAACTGGCAAGCCCGCCGGCACCAACTGCACTATGTGCGTGCCGAATCCCGACACAACCGACCCCTATCGCGTCGGTACCCCAATGCTCCCCGCCGGCAAGTACGTGGTCGAAATGATCGTCCCGCCCGGTTATGAACTGGTGAAGGAAGAAGACAAGAACATCCTCATCGGTGACAACTACATTGCGCCGGTGACACAGGAATTCGGCGCCCTCGGTGCGATTTACATTCTTCCTGACCAGGCATCAACCGCGGCCACCTACAACGCCAACAATCCAAACAATCCGACCACAGACCTTGGCAGACCGACTCTGCCGCAAGGCGAGGGCGATACCGGGAGCGTGGAGCAGTTCTGGCCGTGCGTCGGTGCGTCGCGCATCGTCCCCGACTACATCAGCCTCTTCCCGCAGTCGCTTGAAGTCTCGCCGTTCGCTGGAGCCACCCGCAATCTCTGCGACCGCAAGGAAGTCACCCTGCAGGAGCAGCAGGCGGCGCTGGCGAAGTTCTGGGTCTTCACCTCAACCCACGCGGCCGCCCACTTCACCGGCGTGATCACGGACGACTTTACTTCTGAATTCGACCCGTTCTCGCCGCAGTTCGGTGAGAAATTCTCGCCGCCCAACATGCCGATCGCCATCAAGGATTGGAGTGGCACCGAGATATCCCGCGTGTACACAGACCAGTGGGGAACCTACAATGGCCTGACTTACTCGACGTGGGAGGTCAACCCGCCCAACCCGACAGGGTATGCGCCGACCATGATGGTTACGTGCATGAACGACCCGGGAACTGGAACTACACCCGATCCTTTGTATAACCCGGAGTATAGCCAGTTCTGCTACGAGATCCCGTTCATGCCTGGACAAACCCAGTACATGGATACGCCGGTTGTGCCTACGTCCGCGTTTGCGGGCGCCGGTTACAACAATCCCGACTGCAACTACCCGGCATTGACACCGGCGATCAGGAAGTCGATGGCGATGGAGTCGGACCCTGGGTTGCCGGCACTTCTGGCCACATAACCTTCACGATTCACGCATTGGGCGATCACATTGTGCCCAACAACGCGTACTCCGGTCCCTCGGCCACAGCGGCGCCATTCAATCAGAAGACCGTTTCACGCCACTATGGCTTTGGCGCTACCAAGGGAACGGTAATGATCGGCACGTACGCAGTACCCGCGGCCAGCATTACCACCTGGAATGACACGACCATCGTCCTTACCGTGCCCCTCAACTCGGCGACGGGCAGCAACGTGCCGCAATGCGCCCTCCAGCAACAAGCGCAATATGGAGGCTCGAACGCGCGGTGCGGTGAACTCGTCGTCACCACCGCAGACGGCAAAATATCCGTTGACACCGTTACCCTCACCATCGGTGGCAAAGCTCCGACGCACGTCTCGGCTACCGGGAGCGTCCAAGCTGCGATTGACGCCGCGCTGCCGGGTGACCTGATCATGGTTGACCCCGGCGTTCACACTGAGTTGTTGCTGATGTGGAAGCCGGTCCGGCTGCAAGGCGTCGGAGCCGTCTCGAGCGTCCTCAACGCCAACACTCAACCTGCGGGAAAAATGGACCCGTGGCGCGCCAAGGTCGATTGCCTGTTTGGCTTGTCGCGCGATGGTCAACCCTTGAGCAATGGCAGCGACGTTCCACTGCCCAGGTGGAGGGGGCTTTGAACCTCCGAATGCCTTCGATTCGACCGGCCAGTTTACGTGCGGAGGATGGACCGCATTCAACGGCGGCGACAACAATCCGCAAGTGGATCGGTTGCCGCTGGAGGCGGTGGTCGGCTGGGACACCACGCTTAATGGCAACCTGGCAGAACTTTTGCAAGAGCCATCGCTGATGGGCGCATTCGAAGGAGCCGGAATTACGGTTCTGGCCAAGGGCGTCCGGTATCCCAAAGGCGTCGAAGTATTCGGAACCGGCGCTGACACTGCTGCAAATTCGAACGTTGCGCATGAAGGCCAGATGCCTTTGGGTACGGTATTGCTCACCGGCAGCACGGCCGATTGCAACACGCTTGGAGCCGGCGCCAAGACCGGCTACTCCAGCAACTTCAATTGCAACCCATCGCGGATTGATGGCTTGTCGATCACCGACAGCTCCCAGGGCGGCGGCGGCATCTTCGCTCACGCCTGGGCACATAACCTGGAAATCTCCAACAACCGGATCTACAACAACACTGGAACGTTGACTGGCGGCATCGACATCGGCCAGGGTGAATCTCCCGACGCGCTTCTGGCAGGAAACGGCGGAGACCCGCTCGCTAGTGGGAATCCGCCCACCGGGCGAGGCTTCGACCAGCAACCCTGGACCTGCGTCCCGGGTGCGGTGACCGGCAGTATCGCAGCCGGATTCACCCAGGTTCCGATTCCTCCGGGCTTCGCGGCGAATGACGAACTGCCGTTCTGCTACAACGTCTTCGTCAACATCCACAACAACGCCGTTTCACAGAACTCCTCCATCGGCGACGAAGTGTTCTCGGGCACGCCGGCCGGAGCGGGCGGCATCAGCCTGGCTCCTGGCGCAGACTTCTACAAGGTGAACTACAACTGGGTCTGCGGCAATCTGAGCACCGGTGACGGCGGCGGCATCGCTCACATCGGATTCAACTTTAACGGTGACATCGAGCACAACACGATCCTGTTCAACCAGAGCACCAATCCAACCATTCCGACCAACGGTGGAGGAATCATCGTGATGGGCGCGGCGCCTGACGGAACAACGCCTGGCGCTCCCGCCGGCTCGGAATGCGGCAGCGTAACCGACGTGGACTGCCAGCCGGGACTTAGCGATGGCGCCGGCCCCGGCCTCACCATCAACGCGAACCTGATCATGGGCAACGCCGCGGAAAGTGGCAGCGGCGGCGGAATCCGCTTCCAGGATGTCGACGGTGCGGAACTGGCGTTCTTCCCCAACGGCAATGCGTCTAAATCCAGGCCCAATATTGACCCTGGGTTTGGGGGCACCGTTCAGAGCTCGACTACTTCCCCGTCGCGGTGGTACTCAATCAACGTCACCAACAACATCATCGCCAACAACGTGGCCGGCTGGGACGGCGCTGGAGTTTCGCTGCAGGATGCGTTGGCAGTGAACTTCGTCAACAACACCGTGATGTCCAACGACAGCACGGCGTCTTCAGGAGTCCTCTTCAACACGCTCGGAGCTCCTGATGCCAGTGCTCCCGGATCCAACTGCATCCAAACCGGCTCGACAACCGCTTCGTGCCCACAGCCTGCCGGCCTCGTGACCATGCGGAATACCGCAGGGCTCTCCTCGTCCGTGGGAACCGTTGTATGCCCGTCGGGCCATGGGACGGGTCAAACCTGCAAGAACTTCTCGATCCCGATCCTGGACAACGATGTGTTCTGGCAGAACCGCTCGTTCTACATCGGTGTGGGTCCTCTTGGCTCGGGAACGCTGAGCCAGCAAAACGTCGTGTCGCTGTATAACGCCTTCACGACCACGCAAGCCGCAAGTGAGCCGACAACGGATGCCACAATTGCGAATGGCACAGGTGTACTCATCACCGGAGGCACCGGCGCCTGCGTTACTCCCAACGCTGCCCCGAACTATTGGGACATCGGTGTTCGTGGCGACTTAAATCGGACAACAGTGGGCTCGGGCAATCCCCGACTGACCCCCACCTACTCAGTAATCACGGATGCCGCGGACTATGGGCCGGTGGCCACCACTCACAACACGCCCGGCAACCCGACGGTTCTCAGCCAGTACTGCAACGGCTCGCGGACCCCGCCGGAGTTCCTGAGCCTTGGCTACCAGGTGCCTCCGGGCATTGCGGACGCCACGGTTCCCAACCCGATCTTCAGCCTGACGCCGACTGCAACGGTGGACGAGGGTAACAACTGGATCAACATCAGTTGGGGCCCGCTGTCGCTCATCAACACAGTCAACAATACCCCGCTGGGCAACTACGGGCCGGCCTCGTCCTCGTCGGTCATCAACCTGATCCCGTCCACCGCCACCGGAGCACTCGGCGCCTACACACTTGCACCCGCAACCGACTTCTACGGCAACGCGAGAAAGACTAACAACTTCGTTGACGCCGGCGCGGTCGAGTTCGTGGCTGGCGGTACGACAGCGGTTGCCAGTGTCACCGGCGGCCCGCTGGCATTCGGCAATGTGGTAGTGGGCACAACAAGTGCGACGCAGACTCTTACGCTGCACAATAACGGCGGGGTCGCCCTGACCGGTATCACCGTCGTCGTTACCGCACCATTCTCCAGACCAGCCGGAGCTGCGGGCGGTACCTGCGGCGCAACACTGGCTGGCGGCGGGACAACTTGCACCATCAATGTGGTGTTCTCGCCGACGGCGGTTGGAGCGGCGACGGGATCGGCCACCATCACCGCCAGCGTTGGTGTCACCGGCTCGCCGGTTACGCTGACTGGCACCGGAGTAGCAGCGGTAGTGAGCGCAACTCTCACTCCAACAACCCACAACTACGGAGGCGTAACCCGCAATTGCCCAGGCACGGCATTGCTCAGAATCGCTGCCTGCGCGGCTGATCCGGCTCAGATGTTTACGCTCACCAATACCGGGAACGTAACGCTGACCGGCATAGGGAACGGTGTCCTCGGCGGAGCTAACGCAACTGAGTTCACCTACAGGCCTCTGCTGTCCACCTGCGGTCCGGCTGTTGGCGGGCAACTCGTGGCGAATACAACCCTGGCTCCCGGTGCAACCTGCGTGGTTACGGTTCAGTTCCAGCCCAAGACCGCACAGTCAACGGGCGTCAAGAACGCGACGATCTCCGTCACGGATGCGGCCGGTACTCAGACCTCAACCTTAACCGGAACGGCAAATTGAGATCCGTTCAATCAACGTTAGTGATGCTGCCCGCGGCTTCTGCCGCGGGCAGCATTGGTTTTTCGGAAGCTGCAGTCAAAAAGTGAAGCAAAAGGTCAGCAGGGCCTCGTAAGTCCCTTCAACGCGAGATCGGAGATTATCGGATGCTTATGAGAAAAAATGCATTGAATCTGGGGATCGAAAAAGTAGCCGCCGTGCTGCTAACAGGAATTCTCACCAGTGGTATCTTCATTTCGCCGCTGATGGCGCAAACCGCAGCTGCCCCTGAGACGCCATCGGCAGGCAGCGTCGCAAGGCACTACCATCCAGATCCCTTTGCAGGACGGGCGGGTAGGTATTACTCCCTGGTCTGGGGGGTCGATGCACTTACCGTGAAGGCGGTCGAGGCGGGCGAGTTGATCCGGTTTTCCTTCGAGGTATTGGATCCCGCCAAGGCTACAACCTTGAATGACAAGAAGCTCGAACCCAAACTCATCGCGCCGGATGCCAAGGCGGTACTGGTCATCCCGTCACTCGAAAAAGTAGGCCAGTTGCGACAGAGCAGCACACCAGAAGCAGGTAAATCCTACTGGATGGCGTTCTCGAACCCGCGCAGGACCGTGAAACGGGGAGATCGAGTCAATGTCGTGATCGGACAGTTCCATGCAGAAGGGCTTGTGGTCGAATAAGGAAACGGATCCTAAGGTACTCACCCTATCAAAGCTATGGACGATGCACCGACCGGTCTACTCTCGAAAGTCTATCGGAGGAAGAGCGATTTGTGAGGGTTGGGCCGCAAGATGAAAGCCAATTCTTCAACTCAGCATGCAATTGTTTGTGGGACTCAGGAGTTAAGCATGCACTCGTGCGATGAAACACATTCCACGACAACCACGGCATCCCAAGCTGTTTGCCTATCAGTTTGAGGCGGCGGGCCGCAACGTTGTCCTGATTAATTGGCGTGCCTTTTCGAGTGGAAAACACGAACCCGTTCTTTGGCGCGCTTTTGTTTTCGGGCCTTGATATTTTGCAAAACACGGTGGACGAGATCGGAGATCGGTATATCTCTCTTCCGTGATCCCGTGACGAGTCGAATCTGATTCCGATAGCTCAGATTCCGCACCGCGATCACATGCGGCGGAATCCATTCTCCATCCACGAGGCGACCCACCCCTGAGGGGTTAACGTAGTTCCACTGAAGCCCGAAGATCTCAGCGACATTCATGTCCGTGAGGATGCTTAAAAGGGCGACATCCTTCTCCGGATAGCGCATGCTATGAATTGCTTGTCGCAATTGCTCGGCGGTAAGAACATGCGACTCTTTGCGCGCCATGTCAGGAAGGACGACGCGAGTCGCAGGATTCTCGCCTTGAAAGCAACTGGCATCGCGAGCATGGGAGAAAATCTTACGGATCACATTACGGATGTGGGTAACTGTTTGGATGGAGTAGCCGTTGTCCAAAGCCGCGGTAATGATTTTCTGAATGTGATCAGGGTGGACGTCGCAGAGGCGTTGTGCATTCAGGTAGGGCCATCCCGGGATGGCCCTCAACTTCGATCTGGAACTTCCTTTGTCCTCGCCAAACGCGCGATCGACCTGTTCCGGGCCCAGCACGTGTTTGAGCATGGCCTGAAAGTAATCGTGCCCCGCCGAGCGCATTGAGGCTACGTATTCGGGAACGAACCGACGTTCAATGAACTCGGCAACCGTCATCTCAGGATTGCCCGCAGGAACGCCCTGAACCGATTGCGGTCGTCCAACAAAGGTCTGCCGCGCGAGCCCACCCTCTGCCCCTCGAGATGGAAGAGTGTTGACTGTGAACGACCTCGGCCAATTCGGGATTACATCGTGACTCGGGTCAAAGGTTGAGCCCCTCCAGGTCGGATGTGAAGCCGTGGGGTGGGGAAGGGGGGTTTCGCGTGCAAGTGACTTGTGATTACTCATAAACAGCCTCCGAGCGACATTCCCGCGCTCAGTTTCGCCGTGGAACCTGGCGCCGCTTGGCGCTCAAGCCCACAAGTGAAATGGGTGCCAACGGTCGGAAGGTCAGCGGTGATTCAAAATGCTGCGCCTCACAATTTCACCAACCCTTGAGTCCCTACGATGGCCAACTATGTTTCGGGTGGGCAGCGTATGTTGCTGTAACACAAGGGAAAAAGTGCCCCCTGGGACCGAATGACGATTCTGTCATTTTACGGATATTTATATTTCGTGTCTTACAAACTTTGCAAATTATTAGAAGATTTTACATCGTCTTACAAATCGAACCGAAAACTGATGCTGCCGGAAATCCTGAGCTGTGACCCAGGGGCGAATCAAATCCGGCTGAAGTGGTGTCGCTGAAGAAGCAACAGAAAGGGCTGGCCCGCTAATCAGTTATATCCGCCATATTTATTAGCCAGGTAGAACGAGAGGCGAACCCTCGGCAGCACCCGATTGGATTACCTTCTGGATGCCGCCAGATCTTCGTGTTTGATCAGCCGCATTGACGGGCCTCTCGAAGCACGGGAGACTGGGTCAGGAGAGCCCAGATGAGCTCGTACGGAAGGCAAGTCACGCCCTCGCCCGGCCAGCCCACCTTTCTCATGTGTCCCCC
Organism: uncultured Acidobacteriota bacterium; assembly: GCA_963812485.1. Classification (GTDB taxonomy): domain Bacteria; phylum Acidobacteriota; class Terriglobia; order Terriglobales; family Acidobacteriaceae; genus Telmatobacter. The sequence continues at coordinate 66,288 of CAWEVD010000005.1, read as the reverse complement.
GACGCTCTATGACGTGAACTACGTCATCAACCCGTGGATGGTCGGAAATGTAAACCGGTCGTCACGCCATCGAGCGACCGATCAGTGGACATCACTGCACCAGGCCATGACGAATGCCGCCGATGTGCTGCTTGTCGAACCGCAGCCGGGCTCCCCGGATATGGTCTTTACTGCGAACGCTGGATTGGTCCGCGACGGCATTGTGGCCCTGAGCAGCTTTTACTATCCCGAGCGCCAGGGCGAAGAACCGCATTTTCGCCGCTGGTTCCAGGAGTCCGGTTTCACGGTTTGCCAGGTTCCGCGCGTCACGCCGTTTGAGGGCGAAGGAGATGCTCTATTCGAGGCCGATGGATCGCGTCTCTGGGCCGGCCACGGTCCGCGCACTGGTCAGAGCAGTCACCGCCAGTTGACTGATTTATGGGACATTGAGGTTGTTTCGCTGCGGTTGGTCGACCCGCGTTTCTATCACCTCGATACCTGCTTTTGCCCGCTGTCGAACGGTGAAGTCATGTACTATCCCGCCGCGTTTGATGCCGGATCGCAAGAGCGGATTGAAGCGCGCTACACCCCCTCGAAGCAGATTCGCGTTTCAGAGTCGGATGCGCTGCGGTTTGCCTGCAATGCAGTCAACATTGGCAGGACACTTCTCCTGAACCAGATCAGCACTGAGTTGAGCGAGAGGTTGCAGAACCTCGGCTACCATGTGATGCAAGTGGATCTGTCCGAATTCATGAAAGCCGGAGGCGCGGCGAAGTGCCTTGTGCTTCGGTTGAGCGAGATGGATGTGACCCACCGCGCATGAAATTGAGAACCTCGTTCGGATCGCGATCAGTCATTCAGAGTAGAAATAGGGATGGCCGGACATTTCCGGCTCGATGGCTGGCTTATGAAGACGTTTCGAATTGCGACAATCTCCGGAGATGGGATCGGGAAAGAAGTCGTCCCTGCCGGCAGACGGGTTCTCGAAGTTCTTGCCCGCTCGGGCAATACCTTTCGTTTGGAATTTGACGATTTCGATTGGGGTGGTGATTACTTCCGCCGCCACGGCCGGATGATGCCGGAGAACGGGCTCGAGACCTTGCGGACATACGAAGCGATTCTGTTCGGGTCGGCAGGGGACCAGAATATTCCAGACCACATTACCCTGTGGGGTCTGCGGCTCAACATCTGCCAGGGGCTGGATCAATATGCCAACATCCGGCCCACGCGCATTCTTCCCGGCATCGACTCCCCGCTCAAGCGATGTGGACCGGCAGACCTCGACTGGGTGATTGTCCGCGAGAATACCGAGGGAGAGTATTCGGGCGCGGGAGGACGTGTCCACCAGGGTCTCCCCATCGAAGTCGCCACCGATTTGTCGCTCATGACCCGAGTTGGAGTCGAGCGCATCCAGCGGTATGCCTTTCGCCTTGCGCAATCCCGGCCGCGCAAGCGGCTCACCGTGATTACAAAAAGCAATGCCCAACGCCACGCGATGGTGATGTGGGACGAAATCGCGGCCCAAGTGGCCCTAGAGTTTCCCGACGTGAGTTGGGACAAGGAACTGGTCGACGCAGCAACGGTCCGCATGGTGAATCGCCCTCGATCTCTCGATACGATCGTCGCGACCAACCTCCATGCCGACATCCTGAGTGATCTTGCGGCGGCGCTTGCGGGCGGCCTGGGGATCGCACCCACCGCCAACATCAATCCGGAACGCCGGTTTCCGTCCATGTTTGAACCCATCCATGGATCTGCATTTGAAATTGCAGGAAAGGGACTGGCCAATCCCATCGGAACGTTCTGGTCGGCGGTTCTGTTGCTGGAGCATCTGGGTGAACAAGCTGCCGCGACGTGCCTCATGCAAGCCATCGAGCACGTTACGTCGGACCCATTGCTGCACCCGCAGGATTTGGGGGGCACTGCGACGACAGCCCAAGTGACGGACGCTGTCTGCACATGGATTACGAACACTGCGGGTCAAGCGCCGAAATAGATTTGACAAAACCTGCACGGAAACTTGACGACTTAGTTTTCCGGTATCGCTAATGTGGGTTCCACAGGAGGGTAGAACCCATGAAATCCATTCTTCGCAATCTAGCTCTCGCGCCCGCTCTGATGGCGGCCGCCGCACTGATGACAACCTCCGCGATGGCGGAGACCGCGATCAAGGTTCCCTTCAACTTCACAGTGGGCGGCAAGGTGTTTCCCGCTGGCCATTACGTAGTTGAGCGCGACGACTCGGGAAGCTTCGTGTCGCTGATCAACAGAGACGTCCCGGTTGTTGCCAGCTGGGTTCTTACACCCGGCTCACCCGCTCCAAATGAAAACAAGATCGCGTTGAAATTCGATCAGGTTGGCAACACGCATGTGCTGCAATCCATTCAATACGGCGCCATGATCACGTCGAAGCTGGACAAAAACCTGGAGCGTGAATCCAACCAGCCTTCTGAAGGCCGGTAGAACGATGCTCGCCCTGGCGGAGACCGGGATCACGGGTTCGGATGGGGCACGCGTGCTTGAGTTCGATTCTTAGCGTGCGTGCCTCCATCATGTTCTAACTGGCTGCGGAGCTCTCGCATCGGATCGATGGATGCGGCGCGATAGGCCGGGAACCCGGCAGCAGCAATGGTCACGATCAGCATCGCCAGGGCCGCTAGACGCAACCTCACCAGCACCCTGGAGTGTTACGCCATACAACATTCCGCGGATCAGGCAAATTTCGGCGGTGGAAATTGAAGCGCGCCTCCCCACCTCTGCACCTCATCCCGTCGAGTATGTTCCTCTGGCCAGTTCTCGCTCGGCGAGCGCGACGCTTTCCGGCCTGCCGAGATCGCGCCAGTAGTATTCATCCGCGCGAAAGCCCTTTATCCTTTCTCCTCGGGCGGCAAGACGGGCGTATGCGGTAATGATCGAAAAAGCGCCCTCCTCTTCGATCTCCTCGAAAATGCGCGGAGAAATTACATGGATGCCTGTAAAGGCTAGCTCCTGCATTCCAGACCCTGCCTCGAAGCCAGCCGCCGTCCAGCCCATCGCTGAGTTCCCATCTCCGGCCGCACGCATGGTTCCGGCGGGACGGCCGCAGAACTGGCCGGTTGTGTCGAACAACAGAGGGCGCGAAGTAAACCGGTCCTGCACCGCCAATGTGGCGAGAGCGTCCTGCTCCAGGTGAAACCGAAGCATGCGCGCGAGATCAATATTGCTGACAACGTCCACGTTGTGCAGGATGAACGGCTCCTGAGAATGCGCGCCATCCTCGAGAAAGAACCACGCAGCTTTTTTCAAGCCGCCGCCGGAATCGAGCAACTCATCCTCTCGCGAGACTTCGATCCGCATCCCGAAGTTCCGGTTCATCTCCAGGTAGTCGGAAACCATGTCGGCAAAATGATAGGTGTTGATGATCACCTCGCGCACACCAGCTGCCAGCAGCCGGCGCAGCGCAATCTCCAGCATGGGGTGGCCCGCAACTTCGACCAGGGCTTTGGGGCGATCGTCGGTGAGCGGCCGCAAGCGCGTGCCCATCCCGGCGGCCAGAATCATGGCTTTCATTTGGCCCCGTTCTCCAACTCGACATGCCGCACCGTCACCTCCACTCCGTTCGCGGTTCGCAAATGCCGGGCTAGCTGCTCAGCCAGGAAAACCGACCGATGCTGACCTCCGGTACAACCGAAGGAGACCATCAGGTTTTTGAAGTGACGGCTTTGATAGCTCTTGACACTCGCATCCACAAGCGACATCACGTTGGCAAAGAAAAGGTGGACGCTCTCCTGCTGATTGAGATACTCGATCACGGGCGCGTCCTTGCCGGTCAAGTGCTTGAAGCGCTCCTCGCGCCCGGGATTAGGAAGGCTGCGCGCGTCGAACACGAATCCGCCACCGTTTCCTGACTCATCGGCGGGCATGGCGTGGTGGAACGAGAAGCTGAAGATCCGCACCGCCAAAAAGTCTCCCGACAAACTTTGCAGCTTTTCCGAACCCAGCATGCCTTGAAACGCCTCGAGCAGGGCTGGCAGCGCGATGGGGAGGCGCACGTTGTGCGCCAGCCAGCGCAGGTTCTTCAGTGCATACGGCACGCTTTGCAGGAAATGCGCCTTGCGCTCATAAAATCCTCTGAAGCCATAGGCGCCCAGGGCCTGCATGATCCGGATGTAGACGAACGCGTAGTAGTGTTCCATGAACACTTCGCGCTCCACCCTGGTGTAACCCGAAAGGCAATCGAGATAATAGTCGAGCAGTTCCTGGCGCAGCGCCGGCGGCAGATCCGCCTTGCCGTCGTACAACAAAGATGCAATGTCGTATTGCAGCGCACCCTTGCGGCCGCCCTGGTAGTCCAGAAAAAACGGCTGCCCGTCGCGCAGCATGATGTTGCGCGACTGGAAATCTCGATACAGAAAATAATCGTGAGGCGCGGTCAGCAGAAATTTTGTCAGACGGGCGAAATCATGTTCCAGGGCCTGTTCGCTGAAGGGAATGCCGGCCAGCCGGAGAAAATAGTATTTGAAGTAATTCAGATCCCAGTTGATGGACTGGCGATCGAAGCTGGCTCGTGGGTAGCACACCTTGTAATTCAGATCCCGCCCGGCTTCGACCTGAAAACGCGGCAGGACTGCGACCACTTTTCGATAGGCTTCGATTGCTTCCGGTCCGATCGTCTCTCCTGACCGATGCAGGCTCAGGGATTCGAACAGGGTGGTGTCGCCGAGGTCTTCCTCGACGTAGGCTCCCTGGTCAAGATCTTCTGCGTAAATTTCGGGAACCGGAAGTCCGTGGCGGCGAAAGTGCCGGGAGAATTCGAGGAACGCGACATTTTCCTCTCGGACGGGATACTGAATGCCGATAGCGCTGAAGGCTCCGCCCGTGATCCGCACGATGGCCCGCCCGGAGCCGCCGAGCTGGCCTTGAAGCGGCTTGATCTTCTCCGCCGGAAGATGAAAATGTTGTTCAAATAGCCGGTTTAGTACGTCCATGGATATCTTTCTGAGATTGCTCGACTGTTCTCAAAGATATCCAGCCCGGGGAAACCGGCGCAAGGCGCGATCGAGGCGAGGGCGTAGGCGCATCTGGATCGCCAACCCTCATCTGCTGCTCGATGACCTATCGCCGGGTCCGTGACCGCTGCTTTCGTGGTAACCCTGACTGCAAAGGACCTGGGGACATTGATTTCGGAGCTGGGTCATCCTCGCTTAGACTTCACATCCCGCCAATTCAAGCCATCGCGGATCGCGCAGCAGCACCGATTCCCGGCGCGACGAGACGAAGTTCTCTCTGCTCCACTGCGACAGGATGCGGCTGATCGTAAACAGCGTGGTCCCGGTCATCTGGGCAAGTTCCTCCCGCGACAACGAGACTTCGATCCCTTCATGGACCGTTTTGCCGACATGCTTGCTGAGTCGCAGCAGAGCGAGGGCCAGGCGTCTGGGGACCTTCTCTGTCGCCACTTCACGAAAGCGTTCTTCGAGCTCCTGCAGGCGGGCCATCAGGACCTGGCTCAGGTTCTGGCGGATGCGCGGGCACGACTCCATGAGGGATTGAAGAGTCGCGCAGTCCCACAAAAGAGCGGTGGTCGCTTCCATGGTGCGGGCGGTGCTGGGATGGCACCCCGCGGTCTGTTCCGAGAGCACGCCCAGCACGCCCCCCTTGCCATACATCCAGAGGATCACTTCGTTTCCGCTGGCGCTGATTTGAGTGATTTTAACCGCGCCGGAGCGGATGAGAACCAGGCATCGCGCGGGTTGTCCCTGGACGAAGATCGATTCATCGCGAGCAAATGTCTTCGGCCGGGCGCAGGAGGCAATTTTCAGGATTTCTTCCTGCGAAAGGCCGGTACAAAGCGGAGACGCTTTTAACAGATTCGCACGCTCTTCCAGAACAGAGGTGCTCGCGGAAGAGCCGGATTGGCTCGTCCGAACTGCATAGAGATTTGCTGCCCCCATTTGGATCTCCCCCATGGCAATCAATTCGTTCGAAATTCTGTTTTGATGGGTGGTGCGCGGCACAGGGACAAAAACCTTTCTGCCCTGTGTTCTTTTGGCTGGTTGTGACTTCCGACTCCCCCAGAGAGTTGGGTCACAACTTTTGTAAGTGCCTGTTTGCGGGTAATCGTTTCAGATGAGTCAGCGAACTAAAGTAACACCCGCCGAAATGTGATGCCTTTGATCGATTCGATCAGCCAGATGCCGCCGCCAAGACGGGCGTCGTACACCAGGGCTGGTCGTACCCGCGATCTCGATCGCGCATCGCAGGTCGATCGTATCGTCGAGAGCAGCCACGGCTGCCGGATCACTGAATGAGTTGTTTAGGGGTAACATGTATTCCACCGCGAAGGCGGTGGCCACGTCGGATCCAGTTTTGCCCAGAATTGCGGAAAGTGTGCCGGCGTTGGTTCGGTTCCAGTCTGCAACCGGGATTCTGGCTTGGCCCGCATGCCCGTAATTTGTGCGCATCATAGATGTCCTCTCGCGAGCAACCATCCAGCACAGCGGACGACGGGGGAAGATCATCTGCCTCTGATCTTGGTGGACCAACATTAGAAGATTCGAGCGGGGGCTGAAAACGAGGTAATTCTGGTATTTATGCAGGACTAAAGGTAAATGTTCTGTAGGGGAATCCCTACATTTGCTCAGTCCACCAGGGCGTGTGTCACGGCGTAGCGCGTGACTTCTGCATTACTTGTCATTTTCATCTTTTCCATCAGGCGGGCACGATAGCTGCTCACTGTCTTTGCGCTGACGCGCAGGCGATTCGCGATCTCGGTGAGCGAGACCCCCGCAGCGATCATGAGCATGACTTCGAGTTCCCGGTCCGACAGAACTTCGTGCCGTGGTCTGGCCGATCGATTCATCGAATCTCGACGCCAGTTTCTCGGCCAGGCTCGCGCCCACATAGCGGCCTCCCGCAAGGACCTTTCGAGCAGCGATTGCCAATTCCTCCGGGGCGCTGTCCTTATTGATGTACGCCGACGCTCCATTCCGCAAACACCGTACCGCGTACTGGTCTTCGGGCTGGACGCTCAATACGATCACCGGCAGGCGAGGAAATATGTGCTTTACATCCTTCAGGACATCCAGCCCGCTGCGACCAGGCATGTTAATGTCGAGCACAACAAGGTTCGTCGCGCGTTGCGCCAGCAATCCCAGCGCTTCGTCCGCATTGCCTGCTTCAGAAAACGTAGTCCCCGGAAGGGAGTCCGCAAGGATCTCCCGTAATCCGCGCCGCACGACCGCATGGTCATCTGCTATCAGAATGTGCATAGTCCTTATCTCTGGACAGGGCGGCGTGCAATGGGACGCGCAGCGTGACCGTCGTCCCGTTTCCGGGGGCGCTGGCAATCTCAAGGTCGCCGCCGCACACCTGCGCCCGTTCTTTCATGCCCAGAAGTCCCAGCGAATCGGACAGATCCGACTCGAGAAACCCCTTTCCATCGTCCGCCACAACCAGGACCAGATCGCCATTCTCTTCGTACAACGCCACCCGCGCTGATTTTGCCTGCGCGTGCCGCATGACATTTGTCAGGCATTCCTGGAAGATCCGGAAAAACTCGGTAGCCTGATCGCCATCCAGGCTCAGATCGGTACCGGGGACAGTGACGGCACAACAGATGCCGGTTCGGGAAGCAAACTCGTTCGCCTGCCACTCGATGGCTGCTGCCAACCCCAGGTCGTCCAATACCCCGGGACGAAGCCCGGTGCAGATTGTGCGTACGGATTCGACCCCTTCGTTGATCAGGCCGATCGCTCCGCTCATGCGATTATGGAATTCATCGTTCGCCTTGGGCAGCCGCCTGGACATCCACATCAGGTCTAATTTGATTGCGGTGAGAATCTGTCCAATCTGGTCGTGCAGATCGCGCGCGACCTTGGTGCGCTCTTCCTCGCGCGCACGCCTCAGGCGTTCCGCCAATGCCTGGAACTGTTCGCGCTGCAAGGCCATCTTTTCGCTTCGCCGCAGCGCCTCTTCTGTCCGAATCCGGTCGGTTATGTCCGCCGACGTCAAAACCGCCATCACGATTTCCCCGCTTTGATCGCGGATCGCAGAGCCGTTGCAACTGAGAATGCGCTCCTGGTCGATTGCTTTAAATCTCACTCTCACTTCAGTTGAGTGAATGTGCTCGCCGCGCAAGACTCGCGAGATGGGCCACTCGGGCAGGGCGAGTCTACGGCCTTCGAGGTCGAACACTTCCATGAGACTGGGCATCTCCATGACCGAAGGAGCGGCCTGTGGCCCGCCGTATGTGCGCCGTGCGACGCTATTCGCCATGATGGCGTTCCCGTCCCGATCGCAAACGTAGAGGCGCTCTTCCACGCTTTCGAAAATCGTGCGCAGCTGAGTCGCCGTGCGTTCGGCCTGCAACCTTGCCTCGGCAAGTTCGCGTTCGGCCCGTTTGTGCTCAGTCACATCTCGAGCCGTAATCACCGCTCCGGTGATGGCGCCGTCTTCCCCCCGGACGGGGCCGAACGAAAGACTGCCGATCCAGGCTTCGCCCGTGTCTCTGCGGAGGTACGCATACTCAACGTTGGTTCCGGTCTCCCCGCGGAGAGCAAGCCGCATAGGAAACATTTCATCTGCAAGGCGTTCACCGCTAGCCGCGCACACTTCGAAGAGGCTGGTGAACTCGCTGAAGTTCCTGGCACATTCCGCCTTGTTCTTAAAACGGTACAGGGTTGCAAATGCGTCGTTAAATTCCACGAACTGCCCATCTGTGTCTGTGATGATGACCGAATCCGTCATGCTGGAAAGGGCCGCTTCCAGCTTCGCCCGGCTCTCCGAAACCTGACGTTGTGCGCGCTCCAGTTCCCGTATCTCCGCCGCGAGCATCGCATTGGCGGCTTCCAGTTGCCGGGTTCGCTTCGCAACCAGTTCCTCCAGGTGCTCCCGATGGTTCTTGAGTTCGATTTCGGCCCGCCGGCGGGCGGTAATATCGTTGCCCATCTCCAGGATGAGCGTCGAGCCATCGAGATCCTTGAAAGGGAAGTCGAAGGCCTCCATCAGCGTGTCGTCAGGAAATGAGACTTCTCGCTGGTGTGGCTGGCCGGTCATGAGGGGAAGGAACGTGTCGCAGTCTTCGCAAGGTTCCGTCCGTCCGTAGCGTGTCTCGAAGCAACGCCGGTCGCCGGGTGGGCCAAATTTTTCCCGGAAGCTTCGGTTGGCAAACGCCACGCGATGGTCTGGGCGCAACAGGCTGACCATGGGGGGCAGCGTTTCCAGTACATCGTAGAGCCGCTGGCGCTCCGCCTGGATGGACTGGGCCAGCTTTCGTTCTTCTTCCCGTCTTCGGTGCTCGTGTGAGACCGCCTGTTCCACCATGTAGACGGCGAGCTTTTCGCGGTTGCGGTGATACAGTTCCACGACAATCGAAAGAGAGATTCCAAAGGCGAAGAAAATCCCTAGGCTCAGAACGTCGTAGGGGTCTCGTATGCCGAAGTGTCCGATCGGCGGGAAAATCCAGATTTCTGCTACGACCGTGGACACCACTGTGACAGCGATGCCGGCCCAGACACCATCTAATAATGACGCCAGAAGCACGGCCGGATAGAACGTGATAAAGGGGGCAAACCCGGGCCGCTGGTGCGCAACCAGTTCCCGGGAAGCGAAGGCAATTGCCACCTCGCCCACGACGGCAAAGCTTCGCCAGAACCATCCTCGAATGAAGCGAACATTACTTCGGGTCCTGGTCGCCTGCTCGGGCAGTGGACTTGCAATCGAACTCGAGTCTGCTGCCGAGGGTTGCCGTTCAGCCGGAGTTGATTCCCGATCGATCGCATCCTCGGTCGAATCAGGTTCGAACATAGCTCACCGCGGTCCTGTTTCATGGAAGGGCAATCAGCCCTACCGCCCAGGGGGAGTAGCGAGTTTCAACGTCGATTAAGAGCTTAGCGCCTGAATCGGTAATAGAAGCGTGACAGGGATCACCATCCGCCGTCGTCGTTCTGGAATCCGGTCTCCATTCCTTCCTGCCCGGATGCGTCCTTGCCTGGATGTCTCGCCGATCGAGGCCGAAAACTGCCCCCTTAATCACGGATCATGCCGATGATTCTCTGGTAGAGTTCCGACCATTCCCTTCGGGTTGTCTCCCCAGGAAACTCGAAGCAATCGTCATGTCAAGGATCATTCAATCACACCGATAACCCGCGCGAGACCGGGTCGGAGATGCCTCGGAGAGGAAGTTTTCTGACCGGACTCTCTGCAGACAATGAAGACGAAGAAACCTCGCTCAGTGGGCTGTAAACCTTTGTAAAGCCACTACTAATCAGCATTTGCATTGTGATATCTTGTGCAGTTCCTCACCCTCCCGGTAACATGAGGACAACTTTCCCGGCCTGCTTTTACGTGCCGGCCAGACTGGCGTCTGAGTCGATGCGTTTTCGCCCGCCCAAATGATCAAATGCTCGCTCCACAGGCTGGGGTTGAAGTTTGCCTTTGATGTGCAACAACGTCGCCTTGAATTTTTTGGTCGATCATAGGGCGAACCCCTTGCGGAACCGGGAGGTGTTTTGATGTTAAAAATGCTGTTCAAACATGCGCCGTGCCGGCTGACGGTTTTGACCTTTCTGTTCCTGCCCGGTATCGCACCTCTCGCGCGCCCAGCAAGCTGGGCAGCCCACGGTAGTCGACAACGAGACCATGCAGCTGCTGCTTAAACGGATCGACCAACTTGAGGCCCGGGTGAAACAACTGGAGGCGGAGAGGCAACCGGCCTCCTCCTCTGATCTCTCGCTGGCCAGGGCTGCGTCCAATCCCTCTGCGCCCCTGCCAGGAATGGATGGACCTCCCGTTTCTCCAGCCGCGATGCAGCCAGACGCGAGCATACAAACCCGCCAGCCAGGGAAATGACTCGTCCCCGGCCGCAGCGCTGCAAAACGCGGTCGCGCAGACTGTGTCTGCCCCGCCTTCCGATTCCGAGCAGACCCAGTCGGACAACGCCATGATGGAGAGAATGGATGTGAGCCGCACGCTGCTTCGCATTCGCGGATTCGGTGATATTTCCCTTCATGGCGGCACCGCACAAGGAGAAACCACGTCTTTCTCGCTCGGACAGTTGGACCTGTTTGTTACCTCCGATGTTTCCGACCGATTCAAGTTCCTGAGCGAGATCGTATTCGAAGCCGGGCCGGACAACATTTACGGCCAGACCACCGGCAGGGCTCAACTCGTTCAGCGTCGATGTGGAGCGGTATCTGCTCCAATATTCCCACAACGACTACTTCAAAATTTCCGCGGGCCGGGGACACACGGCCATCGGGTATTACAACACCGCATACCACCATAGCTCGTGGCTGCAAACGACCACCGGCCGACCTTTCCTTTTCGAGTTCGAGGATCGGGGAGGGATACTTCCCATCCACATGGTTGGCGCCAGCGTATCGGGCCAGGTCCCATCGGGCTCGCTGGGGCTGCATTACGTTGCTGAGGTAGGCAACGGCCGCGCATCCCGGGCGCCGCTCGTGGAGGAACCGGTTCAAAACGAGATCGACGATGAGAGCCACAAAGCCTTAAACGTTGCCTTGTTCGCAAGGCCTGAGGCTGTTCCCGGCCTCCAGGCCGGGTTGTCGTTCTATCGCGATATTCTGGCTCCTCTTAATCAGCCCCGGGTCGGCGAGTCGATTCTTGCCGGGTCACATCATTCTGGAGCGTCCAAAATACGAGTGGCTCAACGAAGCCCTCCTCGATCGCCACACGATTCAAGGCACTTCCCTGGCCTACAACACGCCTGGCTTCTACAGCCAGATTTCAAAACAATTCGGCGCCTATCGACCCTATTTCCGTTATCAATACGTAAACGCTCCCAACAACGAGCCCATTTTCCCCGACGTGCAACTGCGGGCGGGTCCATCCGCGGGTGTGCGTTTCGATGCCAGCGAATCCGTAGCCCTGAAGTTTCAATACGACTACACCTTTTTGCGAAATCAGCCTGGAGTGAATGAGCTGGAACTGCAACTTGGTTTCACCTTCTGAGAAGATTTTCATAGAATGCAACGCTCGACGATCTTCGTGATTACCGCACTGTTGCTCGCGCACCTCCCCCTGGACGCGACACATGCCTTTGTTCGTGTGCCCTATTCGACCGTGCCCGAAGCGCCCGTCTCGAGCGAGCCTCTTGTCATTGTCGTGAATCGTTCCAATCCCGTAGACGAAGTTTCATTCTCCGAATTACGCAAGATTTTCCTGGGTACCCGCAGCCACTGGGCAAATGGAAGGCGGATCACGCTGGTCATGCGTGAGCCTGGAGAGCCCGAACGAACTGCCATCCTTCGGGATGTCTGCGGCATGAGTGAAGATCAACTCAAGAACCACTTTCTTCATGGCCTGTTTACCGGTGAAATTCTGGTTTCGCCCAAGATACTTTCTTCCCCGACGGGGGTGCGCAAATTCATCTTCAACGTACCCGGAGCTATCGGCTACCTCCGCATCGGCGATGTCGATCCTTCTGTGAAAGTGCTGCGCATCGATGAGCTTCTTCCCGAAGACAAGGGGTACAGACTTCACGTTCAGACTGAGTTGGTGAACGGAAATTGAAAACCACCCCTCAACTCGTGACGGCCCGCCGGCCTCTTCCCCGCATGCCGTTGGTGGACCGTCTTTTGCTTGACGCTTCGCGTCATAACGCCGTGCTGTTGCTCTTGGTCATATGTTGCGGGATAGCCCTGGTAGGCGCCTTTATTATCCGAGACTTGCGCGCTGCCAACGACGAAGCGCAGGAAATCTACACGGGTTCGGTCCATGGCCTGCAGAAAATTGGAGAACTCCAATATGAAGCCCAGGAGACGCGGCGCGCCACCCTTTACGCTCTGACCACCACTGATAGCAATCTCCAGGTGGAATACGCCGATCAATCGCGGGCCGCCGACCGGCGCGTGACCGACGGTATCGCCGAGTATCGAAACGAGGCGAAAACAACCGAAGGTCTGTCCCTTGCCGACCTCCTCAATCACGATTGGATCACCTACCTCGGCGTTCGCGACGAAGTTCTGGCCTCCATTCTCGAGGGAAGCACGCAGGAAGCGGTGAATCTCGATCTCAAGGGGGGCGTGCCAGCGTTCGAGCGGGTCCGCCGCGATCTCAGCGAAGTCAAGAGGCTGTATGGTGAAGATGCGTCGCGGCGCGAGGACGATCTGGCTGCGGCATCACGTCGTTCCTCCTACAAGCTGGTTGGGATCTTCAGCTTCACCTTTCTCCTTTCCAGCGCCGCGGGATGGGCCATCCAACGCAGCCGGATGTTGAGCAGAATGCAGCTGGCTCATCTGCAGATGGAGTTTGTCGCCTCCGTCTCGCACGAATTGCGCACCCCGCTGGCCGTGATCCGGTCGGCGGCTGACAATCTCGCGGACGGCCTGATTCGCGACAACGATGCGATGCGCAAGTACGGCGCCATCCTGCAGCATCAGAGCCGCGGCATGAGCGACCTGGTCGATCAGATCCTGCTGTTTGCGTCCACTGAAGATCGCACCAACCGTTACGTGCTGCAGCCCGTTTCCGTGCAGAGGATTATCGACTCGGTGATTGCCGATACTGAAGGCGTTGTGCGCGGAGCGGGATTTGCGCTGGAAATGAGGATCGAGCCCAACCTGCCCGACGTCACGGGCGACCTGGGAGGGATTTCCCAGTGCCTTCAGAACCTGGTCGGAAATGCTGTCAAGTACGGGGGCGACGATCGTCACATTACTCTGCAGGCTTTCGCTTCCAACTCCGGCCATGGGTCCCCCGCGGAGTTGCGCATCTCCGTCTCCGATCAGGGAATCGGCATTGACTCCTCCGAGATTCCGTTCATTTTCGATCCCTTTTACCGCAGCCCGCGCGTTCATGCCGCCCAGATTCATGGCACCGGCCTCGGGTTGTCACTGGCCAAGAGGATCGCAGAATCCATGGGCGGAAAACTCACCGTCGTCAGCCAGCTCTCCGTTGGCAGTACTTTCACTCTCCACCTGCAATTTGCAAAAGGAGAAGACTTGGAGATGGCTGGAGCCATGGCTCGGCAATCTCGATTGTCACGAACATGAACGAACACATTCTGATTGTCGAAGATGAACAAGAGTTATGCCTGACTCTGGGCGATCGTCTGCGGAGTGAAGGTTACGCTGTTGAATGCGCTTTCGACGGCAAGTCCGGAATGGACAAAATTCGCGAAGCACCGTTCGATCTGGTGATTCTCGACCTCATGCTCCCGGTGCGCAGCGGGCTGGATCTGTGCGTCGACATTCGCCGCTCCGGATTTACAACGCCTATCCTTATCCTCACCGCCCTCGGCCAGTCCGTGGAAAAGGTCGCTGGACTAAAACTGGGCGCGGATGATTATGTCACCAAGCCGTTTGATACCCCCGAACTGATGGCGCGCGTTGAAGCACTCCTGCGCCGGGCACCGAATCGGCCCGAAGCCGTCCGCAATGATGCCAGCGAGGTGTATCACCTGGGCGAAGTCGTCCTCGATGCCCGAAAGGGTAAAGTCAGCCGGAATGGCCAGCCTGTCAACCTGACCTCCCGCGAATTCCAGTTGTTCCGCTACCTTGTTGAACACCGCGGCGTCACGGTATCCCGAGAAGAACTGCTGGAGCAGGTTTGGGGCCACATACCGGGCACATTGACCCGAACCGTCGACATGCACATCGCCAGTCTGCGTCAAAAGCTGGAGACTCTTCCCAAAAAACCGGAAATGATCATCACCGTTCCCTTGATGGGCTACAAATTCCAGGTGTAGCCCTTGGCAAGTCCCACTGGCGGCGCGGCTCCTTGTAACGGGAAATTCACTCATCGCTGATATTGAAAACCTTCAATCCGGGCCTGTGTGACCAGGTCCGGGTATCCTTAATATGTCCTGGTCCGAGAGCGGAGATCTCGATTCCAGCAGATCGCGAACAAAGATCGCAAATTATCCTGTCGAGGTTGACACAGGGCGGGCGGAATAGGTCATGCTTTCTTTCGAAGGAGACCGCGCCTGCATGTGCGAACTATCCTCCCCCGCTGATGAAGCAATCCTTGCCTCCAGCCGCTGCATCCATGAAACGAATGCCTTTGCCAGGCCATCCGCGGCCAGGGCAAAGTCACCAGTCGAGGGATACACACGATGAAGCCTCCGCACGGCCGTAACCGCGTTGTCATCGAGGAAGTCAAACCCCAGATCGATTCTGGCCGGCATCCCGTTTGCCGCATCGTGGGAAACGATGTCGTTGTGACGGCGGCCATCTTTGCCGACGGGCACGATCACCTCGCCGCTCAGCTGCATTATCAGCGCAGTACAGAACGCCGTTGGCGGTCCACCCCGATGACACTGGTCAACAACGATATCTGGACGGGTTCGTTCAAGGTTGATAAGCTCGGCGGCTGGCGATTCACGATCCTCGGCTGGGTTGATCACTTCATAACGTGGGAGAGCGAACTCCGGAAACGCCTCGCCGCGCAGGACCCGGCTCTGGCCGCGGCTCCCGAGCCGGAACCAGTGCCCGACGACAGCGGCGGATGGACCCTCCCCACCGTGACCGGCGAGCAAAACATTCCCCTCGCGCTTCGCACCGGCGCCATCCTGATCAAGCAGGCTGCCTCCCGCGCCAACGGGGCTGATGCACGGCGCCTCCTCGAGGTAGCGCGATCGTTGAACGAGAAAGCGGATCGTAACGATGCATACTACGAGTATCCGCTGGACGACGAAATTGTGGAATTAGTCGAGCGTTATCCTGACCAGACGTTTGCCACTCGCTACGAACCCGAGTTGTCGGTGTGGGTCGATCGCGAACGCGCCGGCTTTTCCGCCTGGTACGAATTGTTCCCGCGGTCCGCGTCCCCCGTTCCGGGCAAGCACGGCACCTTTGCCGATGTCGAAAGCCAGCTGCCTGAAATCGCCGCAATGGGCTTCGATATCGTCTATATGCCGCCCATTCATCCCATTGGCCGTGCCTTTCGCAAAGGCCCGGAAAACTCGACAACCGCCAATCCCGGCGATCCAGGCAGTCCGTGGGCTATCGGCGACAAGTCGGTCGCGCCCGATCCGTCTGACCCCAGCCGAATTAAGGAAGACGATGGCGGTCACAAGTCGATTCTCCCCGAACTTGGAACCTATGCCGACTTCGATCACCTCGTCGCGGCCACCCGGGAGCACGGAATGGAGATCGCTCTCGACATCGCCTTCCAGTGTTCGCCCGACCATCCCTGGGTAACCCAGCATCCCACCTGGTTTAACATTCGCCCCGACGGAAGCATCCAGTACGCCGAGAATCCCCCCAAGAAATATCAGGACATTTACCCGCTCAACTTCGAGTCGCCCGATTGGCGCAGCCTCTGGGACGAGCTGTATTCAGTCTTCGAGTTCTGGATCAAGCGCGGCGTGTACGTGTTTCGCGTGGATAATCCGCATACCAAGGCGCTGCCGTTCTGGGAGTGGTGCCTGGGCACTCTCCGCGCCAAGTATCCGGAAACCATCTTTCTCGCCGAAGCGTTCACGCGGCCGCACATCATGTATTGGCTGGCCAAGGCCGGGTACACGCACTCCTACACCTACTTCACCTGGCGCAACTCCAAAGCGGAATTGCAAAGTTACCTTGAAGAGATCACGCGTCCGCCGGTCAGCGAGTTCTTCCGTCCCAACTTCTGGCCCAACACTCCCGACATCCTGCACAAGACTCTGCAGGACGGCGGACGACCGGCCTTCATGTTTCGCCTGGTTCTGGCCGCGACGCTGACCGCGAATTATGGAATCTATGGGCCCGCCTATGAGCTGTGCGAGAATGCGCCGGCCAAGCCCGCGGCGGGCAAGACCGAATCGGAAGAATACCTGATGAGCGAGAAATATGAGATTCGCCAGCGCGACCGCAACGCGCCCGGGTCGCTCGTACCCCTCATCACGTTGATCAACCAGATTCGCCGCGCCAATCCCGCCCTGCAAAGCAACGAGTCCCTGCTATTTCACCCTGTCGACAACCCCAACCTGCTGGCTTATTCCAAATCGACTCCGGATTTCAGCAACACTATTCTCGTGATCGTTAATCTCGATCCGTACAATCAACAGTCGGGCTGGACCGATCTCGACTTACCCCGGATGGGGTTAGCTCCGGGAACGGACTTCTATGTGGAAGACTTGTTGAATGGCCCTAGCTATACATGGCATGGGCGTCGGAACTATGTAGTATTGCGTCCTGGAATCCAGGCAGCGCACCTCTTCCGCGTAGTGCGGATACCGTAAGACGATTGAATCTTTGTGCGTGCTATCCGGATCCGGCGCATTCACTAGAAACGCGCCGAAAGCTGGGTCCCCAAATGTCGTTAGACCGCAGCCGGAAAGCCGGCTGTCGGGCCGCCAATCGAAACTATTCGCATCCAATTATCTCGGAGAAGTCGAATTGAAGAAGCTAGCCAGCGCAACCGACCCGTTCTGGTACAAAGACGCACTTATCTATGAGTTGCACGTGCGCGCGTTCGCCGACTCGAACAATGATGGCATCGGCGATTTCCCGGGTCTCATGTCGCGTCTCGATTATCTCCAGGACCTGGGCGTCACGTGCCTGTGGGTGCTGCCCTTTTTCCCGTCGCCGCTGCGTGATGACGGTTACGACATCGCCAACTACACCGACGTCAATCCGTCGTACGGCACGCTGAACGACTTCAAAGCCTTTCTTGATGCCGCCCATCAGCGCGGTATGCAGGTGATGATCGAACTGGTCATCAATCACACCAGTGATCAGCATCCCTGGTTCAAGGCCGCGCGTCTGGCGCCTCCCGGGTCGGCGCAGCGCAACATGTATGTGTGGTCTGATACCGACCAGAAATACAAGGACGCGCGCATCATCTTTACCGATACCGAGAAGTCCAACTGGACCTGGGATGAAACCGCCCGCGCTTACTACTGGCATCGCTTCTTCTCCCATCAGCCGGATCTCAATTTCGACAACCCGACGGTGATCGAGGAAGTCCTCAAGGCCATGCGCTTCTGGCTCGACATGGGCGTGGACGCGCTGCGCATGGACGCGATTCCTTATCTTTGCGAACGCGACGGCACCAGTTGTGAGAACCTGCCCGAGACCCACGTCGCCATCAAGAAAATCCGTGCGGCCATCGATGCCGACTATGCAAATCGTCTCGTCCTGGCCGAGGCCAACCAATGGCCGGCGGATGTGCGGCCCTACTTCGGCGATGGCGACGAGTGCCACATGGCCTTTCACTTCCCGCTCATGCCGCGCATCTACATGGCGCTCCGGCAGGAGGACCGGCTGCCCATCACCGACATCATGGCGCAGACGCCGCCGATTCCAGATAACTGCCAGTGGGGCCTGTTCCTGCGCAACCACGACGAACTTACCCTCGAAATGGTTACCGACGATGAGCGCGACTACATGTACTTCGCTTATTCGGCCGACCCGCGCATGCGTATCAACGTTGGCATCCGCCGCAGGCTTGCGCCTCTCGTCGACAACAACCGCCGCCGCATCGAGTTGCTGAACTCGCTCCTGCTCAGCTTTCCCGGTACCCCCATCCTTTATTACGGCGACGAAATTGGCATGGGCGACAATATCTACCTCGGCGACCGTAACGGCGTGCGCACGCCCATGCAATGGACCTCGGATCGCAATGCCGGCTTCTCCAAGTGCGACCCCGCTCGGCTCTACTTCCCGGTGATCATGGACCCCATCTACGGTTACCAGGTGGTCAACGTGGAAGCCCAGCTCAGCGATCAGTCGAGCTTGCTGCACTGGACGCGCAACATGATCGCCCTGCGCAAGCTGTTCCAGGTGTTCGGACGCGGAACCCTTACCTTCCTCAATCCCGCCAACCGCAAGATTCTCGCCTACCTGCGTGACCTCGACCGCGGCGACGGAACTCACGAGACGATTCTGTGCGTGGCCAACCTGAGCCGATTTGCCCAGCCGGTCGCACTCGACCTGGCGCCGTTCGCCGGCATGGAGCCGGTGGAGATGCTGGGGTATGTGTCGTTTCCCACCATCACCGAAGCGCCTTATTCCCTCAGCATTGCGCCCTACTCTTTCATCTGGCTCGAACTTCAGCCGGCCGCGGCAAAGCCCGATCAATTCCCCGAACCGGTCCTCGAGGTGCCTGGCGAGAACTCGGTGGAAGAGTTCGCGACCCTCGACCTCATGACCAAGGGCTGGGCCGGCTTCGTGACTGGTCACGGCTTGGCGATCCTGGAAACGGCTCTGCCGGCCTGGCTTCCACGGCAACGCTGGTTTGGCGCCAAGACCAAAAAAATTCAGTCTGTCAAAGTGCTCGATTGGGCTGAGTTGCCCGCTCCTGTAGCGGCCAACACCACCATCCTGCCGACTACTGACTTGCCCTCGGTCAGTTCCATTCCGCCGGCGCTCTTCTATTTCGAAATCGGTTACGGGGATAACCTGTGCGATACCTACCAGGTGCCCCTTGCGTTCAGCGCCGGTGCCGATGCGGACGCACTGACCGCCCAACATCCCGAGAGCATCCTCGCGATGATGCCTTCTCCAGCGGGATCAGGTGTTCTCCACGATGCGACCGTTCGCGAAGACCTGCGCCAGGGGTTACTCGCGCTGATTGAGCGCAATGCTACCGTCGCCCTCTCCACCACCCGGGTCGCGGCCCTCGAAATCGCGGCCTCCCTGGCGTCCTCCGCCAGCGGAAGCACTGCCACTGAAGCAATGACCAACGGTGAAGCGGTCGAAGTACTGCAACACCCTGAATGGGCAACTACGGATCCAGCCTCGACCGGCGAAGTGCACTTGAGGCCGCACGAAGTCTTCCCCCGCCTGGATACGGCCCCCCATACAGTCGACGCCCCAGCTGTAGCCGACGTTGCAAGCGAAGCCCCGCCGGCCGCTCCTGTTTCGGTTGCGGGGCTCCCGGTGACGCCGGTTCCCCTCAGCGCCCAACCGGGCGAAGCGGCCGCCCCGCCCCGGACCAGCGCCCCCGCGTCTTCCGCGCAGCGCAGGCTTCCGCGCGAGTCGCCATCGGCCGGCGATCCTGTCCCCGCGTCCGGACGCCTCGACGCTCGTGCCTCCTCGGCGTTTGCCCGGTCGCGCGATTCCCATCGTCTTCCAGCGTCGATTGGGTCAGCCGAGCAGTCAAACACGTCCATCATCTACGGTAAAGAACTCATCCTGAAGTTATTCCGCCGCTTGCAGACAGGGGAAAACCCAGACGTGGAGATCGGCCGCTTCCTGACCGAGATCGCTCATTTTCGCCGTATTGCTCCGTTTCTCGGCGAGATCACCACAACTCCCGCGCGGGGAGAAAAGACCACCGTCGGCATGTTGCAGGGACTGGTTGCAAACCACGGAGATGGCTGGCAGTGGTTTCTCAATCAACTGTCCGGGTTTTTCGAGTCCGTCGCGTCGTTGCCCACACCCATGGAATTGCCTGCTCCGAGCTTCATTGACCAGCGGGAGTCCCCACCCGAGGCGCTGAAATATGCGGGGACGGCGCTCGAGGCGGCGGCACTCCTGGGGCGGCGCACCGCCGAACTGCACCTTGCTCTGGCCACTCATACCGATGATCCCGCCTTCGCCGCGGAGCCGTTCACCGCGGTCGACCAAAGCCGGGATGCGCGCCGGATCGAAGACCAGATCACGTCCACCCTTGACGCTCTGAAAGTCAAGCTTCCGGCGCTCGTGGACATGGTCGCAGACGATGCCGCCCTGCTGCTTTCACGGCGGCGCGAACTGATCGCCCGGGCTCACGCCATTGAGTCGGGCCCCGCAGCGGGGAAGCGCATTCGCATTCACGGGGATTATCATCTCGGGCAGACCCTGCGGACGGGAACAGATTCCGAATCCGGCGACTTCGTCTTGCTGGATTTCGAAGGCGAACCGGCGCGTCCGCTGATCGAGCGCCGTCAGAAGCAGTCGCCCTTGAAAGACGTGGCAGGGATGGTGCGGTCGTTTTCTTACGCGGCGCATTCGGGCATCAATCATTTTCTCGCCGAGGGCCGCAGCGAAACCGCCCCCGAGCAGTTGGCAGCCTGGGCGATGTTGTGGCAAAACTCGGTTTCGTCCGAGTTTCTGAAAGCCTACCGTGGCACGATCGCCGCGAATTCCGATCTCATCCCACCACCCGGGCAGGCGCAAACCCTGTACACGGCCTACCTGCTCGAAAAGGCGCTGTATGAGTTGTTGTACGAACTCAATAACCGTCCTGCGTGGCTTCGCATCCCCATCAGTGGCATCCTATCCATGTAGGGTATTTGCCAGTAAATCTGCTGATACTGATTCGGCCGGCCCCGCGCCCTTCACATAGAATCGTTCTAACTCTATGGCGATCGCAGACCCCATCCCCGAGTTCTCGCGTCCTCCCACCCGGACCGGTTTCGCTCTGCTTGTAGTGGTGGACCCTTTGCCGGCCTCGCAACTGGAAGGCCTTCTGGCCAAACTGGCCACATCGTTTCCGCCCGACGATTTGCTCATCGCCACCCAAAACGAGATAGCCGCGGACGTTTACCTGCCCCTGCACATTATCAACGCCCCCCCGACTGCGTCGACCTGGGCGCTGACCGCGGGCGATTTTGTCAACGCCTTCCAACTGGCACAAAAACACGAAGCGCGCGCCATCCTGATGCTCGGACCGGACGCCGGGTCTCTAAGTGGCGCCGCCCTGCACGATCTCGCCAGCGCTGTCCTGTCGGCATCGATCGATCTCGCCGTGCCGTACTATGATCTGCCGCCCCATGCCGGGCTTGTGAATTCGGCGATTCTTTATCCGCTCACGCGGGCTTTATTTGCGACCCGCGCCCGCTTTCCCCTGGCCATCGATCTCGGCTTGTCGTTGCGCATGGCAGAGAAACTCGCTGCCGCCGGTCAGCGATTTATGTCGCTCAACCAGAATGAAGCTCTGCTCTGGCCCGTTTCCGAGGCCATCGCCGCCGGCTTCTCCATTGAACAATGCGATGTCGGAACCCGGGCCCTTCCGCAACCCTCCGATCCGGATATCCGCGCGATCCTGGCCCACGTCACCGGCTCACTCTTTTCCGACATCGAGACCAAAGCCGCGTTCTGGCAGCGGGCGCGCCGCCTGCCGCCCCCCAGGCCTTCGGTTCCGCAGCGGCACACAGTCGAAGGCCATCCCGACATTATGCCCATGATCGAGGGCTTTCGCCTCGCCTACAGCAACCTGCAGGAAATCTGGGGGCTGGTGCTACCGCCCAATACGCTGCTGGGGCTCAAGCGTTTATCGATCGTCGACGCCGCTTCGTTCCGCATGCCCGAAAACCTGTGGGCGCGCATCGTGTACGACTTTCTCATCGCATACCGCTTGCGGACCATTAATCGCGGGCACCTGCTGGGCGCGCTGATTCCGCTCTACCTCGCCTGGGTGGCGGGCCACATCAACATCACCGCCTCGGGCGCCGACTCAGAGCGGCATATCGAAGCAGTGGCCGCGGCTTTCGATGCCGACAAACCTTACCTGGTCTCGCGCTGGCGCTGGCCTGACCGGTTTAACCCATGACGGCCTTGGACGGACCGGCTGCACCATCAGGGGTTTCGCTCATGTATGAAGTCATCCAATTCCGGATTCCATCAACAGCAGAGTCGATCCAGGAGTGAGTCCGATGCATACCATCCTTGCCATGATGCTCCAGTCGAAGTCCTCCCTCATTACGCAGCCGATCTATCCCGATAACAGCTCGATTCTCGGCCACATGTCGGACGCTTTGCATCAGTCCATTTACCGCGTCCTTTCGCTCCTCATCGCTATACTCCCTGGAATTCTGGCGTTCTTTGTCGCGCTCGCGATCTTCACATTGATCGGGATGGCCATTTCCGGAGTCCTGCGGCGCGGTCTGAGCTGGTTTAAATTCGACGATCGCCTGGCCCGGACCCGATTGGCCGCCGATTGGACTCCGTCAAGTTCCCCCACCGAGATCGTCGCCCGCGGTTCCTTCTGGGCATGCGTCCTTCTCGGTCTGATCGTCGGCGTCTCGGCCTTTGACGCGTCTTATGCGACCAGCACTCCGCTACCCGTTTCGCTGCTGCCCTATCTCACCCACGCCGTCGGAGCCATCCTGCTGCTGATTGCCGGCACCCTGATCGCGCGCTTCCTGGCTCGATCGGTGCTGATCAGCGCCGTCAATGCGCAACTGCAATACGCGCGCTTCCTTTCTCTCGGTGTGAAGTGGCTCGTTCTGGTGCTCACCGCGGCCATGGTGCTCGATCACCTGGAGATCGGAAGAGAGATCGTAGGATTGGCCTTCGGCATCCTGTTCGGCGGAATCGTGCTTACCCTGTCGCTGGCGGTGGGACTCGGCTCCCGCGATATCGTCAGCCGCTCGCTCGAGAGCCACGTAGAAAGGGAACGCAGCGTAACAACACCGCCTCCACCCACCAATGGACCGGGTGAGTCGTTCCGCCACTTCTAATTGGGCTCCGTGGGTAACTTGCTTACACCAG
This sequence comes from uncultured Acidobacteriota bacterium, assembly GCA_963812485.1. Lineage (GTDB taxonomy): Bacteria > Acidobacteriota > Terriglobia > Terriglobales > Acidobacteriaceae > Telmatobacter. The sequence goes on along the minus strand of CAWEVD010000005.1, from coordinate 42,967 downwards.
ATCGCAACCCCTGACCTCTTTAGGTCAAGCTCCTACTACCTTAGTGGGATGAAAATAGCGGAAAGCCAGTTATGTCACTTAGGTTCGTGACCTTGGTCACACATGAGGCATTAGTAACAGATAAATTCATTACTTCGGGTCTTAATTCGGGATATACTCCAGCCAAATAGCACCCTTATCCAGCCGACACAAAACCTGCGGGAATGTGCGTCTGCTTAGTAGATGGGCAACGGCCCTATAGCCCTAACTGCGCGAATTTAGATCGATTTTTGATGGAGTTCCTGATGAGTTGCCTTCCCTCTGATACATCTATCTCCCATTCGTCGTGTGTCCAGGATCAAAAATCCAGCCACTTGACGTCCTGCGGTTCGCAACCGGCAGGAAGGCAGTTAACCTCCGCGAACCTATGCCGAGATCTTGGATCGGCATTGAAGAAGCTTACGAGGCAAAGGCGGCAATGGGCATTTGCCTGGGCGGCGCTCGTCCTGCCGATCGTGGGAGTTTTCGCGCAGTCCCCCACGTTTCCTGCCACAGCCGTCGGCACTGCTTCTGCGCAGGTCACGGTGACGGTCACGTCACCAACCGGAGGCGAGGTATCCAACGTCGAGATACTGACGATGGGCGCGCCAGGATTGGACTTCGCTGCCGGCACCGGGCCATCGTGCCAGTCAAGAGAGCTTGACGCGAATAAGACGTGTCAGCAGTCTGTCGTCTTTACTCCCTCGTATCCGGGCATGCGCGTGGGCGCTGTCGTGCTGGTGGGCGACGACAACAAGATCATGGGCACGGCATTCCTGTCGGGTATCGGCTCGGCAGGCCTCGGCGTCATGGCTCCCGGCAATGTGACCGCCGTTGCCGGCGTCTATCGTCAATGGACATCGACACGAGACAACATACTGGCTACGTCCGCGGACCTGGAAACACCTTCGGGCGTTGTGCTGGATGGCGCGGGCAACATGTACATCGCGGACGGGGGCCACAACAAGATTCGCATCGTTGCTCCTCCCGTCAGCCCCGCAACAGCGGGCATCATTCATACCTTTGCCGGAAGCGGGGATGCTGGTTTCTCCGGCGACGGTGGTCCTGCGACAGCGGCGAATTTAAATAGCCCCACAGGCATAGCGCTGGATGGCGCAGGGAACCTGTATATTGCGGATACCGGCAACAACCGCATACGGAAAGTAACCCCCTCCGGGAAGATCAGCACGATTGTCGGCAACGGCGTGGCTGGATACGCGGGCGATAACCAGGTTGCCGATACCGTGACCACGGAACTGAACCAGCCCCTGGGCATCACCGTTGATTTCGCGGGAAATCTCTTCATCGCCGACACCAGCAACCAGAGTATCCGCAGGGTAGATGCGATTACGGGCGTGATTACCACGGTAGCCGGAAACGGGACTGCAAGCGGGCTCGGCGACGGCAAGGGCACCTATTCGGGAGACAACGGGGCAGCAACCTCGGCCGGACTTAGCCTTCCTTATACGGTGGCGTTTGATGCATCGGGTAACATGTTCATTCCCGACTCCGCCAACGATTGCGTGCGCCGTGTCGACGCCGTCACCCAGATCATCACGACAGTGGCCGGAATCGGTGGTCAGCCCGGATCTCCCGTCAATGGATCTTCCGCCATCTCAACCAAGTTGAACCAGCCGTCCGGAGTAGCGGTCGATGCCGCCGGCAACCTGTACATCGCGGACACTCAGAATGCCGCAATCCGCAAGGTGAACTTCACGACCGGCCAGATTTCGACACTGATCGCCAACTGCCGCCGGCAATGCGCTCAGTACCAGCAACGCGCTCGCGACGGTGCAAATTTACGCGCCCATTGGAGTCTACCTGGATGGCGCGGGAAATCTCTTTTTCGCGGACCTCTATTACATGCTGGTGTCAAAGATCGACAGCAGCCGGGGAGTATTGAATTTCACAGCGACCAAGGTTCAACTGGGCTCCCAATCGCCCAGCCCGCTAGTTCAGACGCTGGAGAACGACGGGAACGCTCCGCTGAATCTCACCTCGCTGACAAATGACGCCAACGCAGTCATCGATACGGTAACCACAACCTGCAGCTTGACGTCTCCGCTGGCGCAAGACACCGATTGCGCCATTGGCGCCTACTTTGCACCCTCACTTGCCATCACCATTCCGACTGGTGCAAGCCAGCTTCAGGTCGAAGGAAATGTGGATGCGGCGGGTACGATGCCGGTCTCTCCCCTCGATGTGATCGTGGTCGGGGACGCCGTGCCGGTCAATGCAACGACGCTAACCCTGGTCTCGAGCCCCGCCAGCCCCTCCACTTACGGACAGAACGTTACGTTTACGGCGACGGTTTCGTCGGGAGCGACACCCACCGGCAGCGTGGCCTTCACCATTGATGGAGCCGCGACAAATCCCGCGTCGGTCAATCTAAGCTCTGCCGGCAATAACTCGGCCGTGGCGAGTTATACGACCACGACTCCGCTGGCGGTAGGCGCGCACGCGGTTGTGGCCACTTTCACGAGCGCGAAGTCAGCCAACTTCCTTTCCAGCAACAACACGCTGAGCCAGGCAGTCAATGAAGCGACCGCGGTCGCGGTGACGTCGAGCGCAGGTAGCACGGTCGTCCTTGGGACCAGTGTGACGTTTACTGCCAAAGTTGTCTCCGGTGGCGGAGGAGTGACTCCGGATGGCACTGTCACCTTCTACGACGGCGCAATCCCCATCGGCAGTCCTGTGGCCATTGATGGTACGGGCGCGGCGTCTGTTTCGACTGCCTCGCTGAGCAGCGGAACGCATCAGATTGCCGCTGTTTTTGGCGGAGACCCCAACACGTTCATTCTTGGCAGCAGGTCCGCCGCATTGAACCTGGATGTACAGGGAACGTCCGCGCTCCAGGTCAATTCGACACCCAACCCGTCGATCTACGGCAACTCGGTTACTCTCGTTGCGACGGTCACTTCCAACAGCGGAGTAGCCGCCACCGGTACCGTGAAATTCCTCGATGGAACAACGCAGATCGGAACCGCGGCTCTCGCAGGCAATCCGGGCGCGGCCTCGTTTGCCATCTCAACGCTCACCGCTGGCTCTCATTCCATCAGCGCCTCCTACCAGGGGGATCAAAACAATGGCCCCGCGTCGGCATCGATTGCCCAGACAGTGAATTTGACTCCCACCGTTACTGCTGTGAGCGCGACACCGGATCCGGGTATCGCCGGGAAGGCGATCACCCTGACGGCGACAGTAACTGTGGCGTCGGGTACGGGAAAGACCACGGGGACCGTAACATTCGCCGATGGTGCTGCTTCCCTTGGAACCGCGAACGTCGGCGCCGGCGGCATCGCATCCCTGAACAAAACCCTCTTCCCCGGCCCCCATGCCATTGTGGCCACCTACAGCGGCGACGGCAACAATAACGGCAGTGCTTCCGCACCCCTGGCTCTGCCCATCAACCTCGCCACCACGTCTGTGGCCCTCACATCAAGCGCCTCGCCGGCCACTGTTTTGTCGCCTGTCACCTTTACGGCCGCGGTCACCGGTAACGGTGGAGTTCCAACCGGGACGGTCACCTTTGCCGTCGACGGAACCGCGGTGAATGCGGCAACCCTGGATGCGACCGGCAAGGCCTCCTTCAGCGACTCGAACATGACCGTCGGCAGTCACGCGGTGACCGCCAGTTACAGCGGCGATGCCGATGACAACGCCAGCGTTTCGAGCGCCCTGACGCAGTCCATGCACGCTATCGCCACGACCACCAGCCTGGGCACAGGCGCAACCGCCGGGCCGGCGCCGCAGACCGTTCTCATTGCGACGGTCGTAGGCACCTCCGGCCCCATTCCCACGGGCACGGTTACGTTCACGAATGGTTCCACCGTGATCGGGACCGCAACCCTGGATTCGACCGGGGTGGGAACGCTGCTTCCCGACCTGGCCCCGTCGTCCTATAACCTGACCGCAAACTACAGCGGCGATTCCCTCCACAGTTCTTCGTCGTCTCCCGCGGTGAAGGTCTCCGGCATACCGACAGGCTTTGGCATTACTGTGAACCCGGCCACCATCACCATGGCCACATCGCAGAATTCCACGGTCACCGTCAGCGTCCAATCGACTAACGGGTTCGCCGACACGATCGGATTCGGCTGCGGAACTATGCCCGCCGGCCTGACCTGCCACTTCGCCAGTGAAAGCCTGTCCCTGAAAGCCGGGGCCAGCCAGGCCGTTCAACTCACCATCGATACGAATTCGCCGCTCGGCGGCGGGTCCACGGCCATGAACTCCGGGTCGGCAGCAGGGCGATTCTCGCTGGCGGGTCTGTTCCTTCCCGCCGGGTTGTTATTCGGCTGGGTGGGGTGGCGATTCCGGAAAAGAAACGGAATCCTCTTCGCCGCCGTCCTCGCTCTGTTTCTGTCCGGCACGCTGATGGTGACGGGATGCGGAGGATCCTTCTCGCAGATGAGCGTTGCTCCAGGCACTTACACGATTCAGATTACTGGGGTAGGCTCGAACAGTAATATCACCCATTATCAGAACATCACCCTGACCATCACAAAGTGAGCGTGCCTTGTCTTGCGTGGAGTCAGCGGATGTCCGGGCTGCTGATTCCACGCAAGAAATTGAGAACCTATAGAATCGAATCACGCTACAGGAGATATATGAATTACTTCGATGGTCCGAATCAAACGCGGAGCGGCCGGGGAAGAACTCTCGCGATATTCTTTATGTGCCTTATCTTTGTTGCGCTCCTGCCGGGCTGCTGTGCATTTGGCCAGGTAGCGGAATCAGCCAATATCGGTGGCCATTCCGTGTGGGTCGGGACTGGCGTATCCGGTTACCACCTGGGGTACGGGAGCGTTAATAATCTCGGAGTCACCGGCTATGTCGATGCGGATTCGATTCGGCGCCTTGGTCTCGAGGGTGAAGGGCGATGGCTCCGGATTCATCAAACCAATGACATCCATGCCGACACCTATCTTGCCGGTCCGCGCTACCATTTCAACGTCGGTAGATATCAACCTTATATAAAGGGTCTGGCTGGGTTAGGATTGTTTAACTTCACCTACAACTATGCCCACGGGAGTTACCTTGTCGTTGCTGCGGGGGGAGGCGTCGATTACCGTCTCAGCCCCCGATGGAGCGTACGGGTTGACGGTGAATATCAGTATTGGCCCCAGTTTACCTTCGGGGCTATGTCTTCTGCTGGACTAACCGTGGGAATTAGGTATCTCGTTCTTAGATAGCTGCTACTTATAAATTAAAGATCAATAACGATCGACTAGACCGATAGATTTGTGCCGGGTGGTGGCATCGCAGTGGCTTCGAGAAACGAAGCCACTGCGATTGTATTTTCGGGGGTTGCGATCATCGCACCTGTTTGCTGGAATTGGGCAGATCAACCAACCGCCCCAGTTGTGACTCGAGTCACGGCAGCAATCGGCGGCCTTGAATAGCCTCAGGAAAGCGCTGCCAGAATGGATGTGCGCGAAGGGATATTCTTCATGGCTTATGTCGTAACCGATGCGTGCGTCAAAGACTTTATCTGTGTGGCGGAATGTGCGACGGCGGCGATCGCACCGATGGAAGGCGATCCACGCGCCGAAACGGTTTCCCAGGTGTTCATCAACCCGGATGAATGCATCGATTGCGGCAGCTGCGCCTCATTGTGCGCGCAGAACGCGATCTTCCCCGAATCCGAATTGACCGCCGAAAAGGCAGAGTTCGCGGAGAGAAACCGCGCCTACTTCCAGTAAGGCGACTTCAAACCGGTTCATTGGTGCTCAGGTTTCGCGGACGGCGCGGGGTCAGGCGGCGGAGACACCGGTACACTCCCGGTTTGTGTCTGCACAGCGGCGGTTTGCCCCGCGGGCTGGCTCGTTGGGGCCACCAGCGTGACCGGCAGCGAGAGTGTCTGAACTGTCCCCGGATCGTCGCGGAGTTTCAGGTAGAGCACGCCGTTGGCCGGATGCGGAACGACCAACTGGCCGCCTGTGAAATCAGGCGGGACCTCAGTTGCATTCGCGAAGTCCTCTGTAGAGGAGATGGACGCCGCAAGGAACAGGTTGGTGCCGGTCAACGTGCATGGCTTGCTCACGGTATGCGTGCAGCGAAGCTCTTTGAAGCCAGGCAGGCGCACCAGGGTGCCGAGCGGCATCCAGTCCCCGGCGACTCCGTCGGCTGAAAGCGCCCGCACCCGCAGGGGTCCAAAGGCGGAAGAGCCAAAGCGTGCCAGCGGTTCCACCGTCCCCAGCGCCGTCGTGCTGTCCTCGAGCATGAGGCTTCCATCGGCCAGGGAGAGAACGGTGCGGAAACTGCCGTCCGCCGCAGCCACTTCCACGCTTTGATTGCGGGGAAAACTCTGCGGCACTACCGATTTGAGGAAGAACACCAGGCGCGCCCCGAGGGGGACGTCGTCGAGGCTGCCCATATGAACCGGGGAAGACGTCGCCATCGAATCATCCTGGGTTCCCTTGCTCAGCAGCGTGACTTGGGGGCGGGGAGGGTTCACCGTCACGGGGACTTTCAACTGGCGGCCGTCGCGTAACTGGACGGTCGCCGAATACGAATTCGAGGGATCGAGTTCCAGCGTGGAGCCTTCGGTGTTGAGCGTGAGCTGATCGAAGTCCTGCACGCGGGCCAGGCCGGCCGGAGTCCACGTGACGCCCTTCAGAGTTGCCTTCGCGACCTCGTCCAGGCGCGTGCCTCGCAGGAGAGCGCTGTGGTCGCCGGCGCTCAGGGTAAGGTGTTCCAGAGAGGCGGCTTCGGCGTACGCATCGAGATCCAGCGTGTCCGGCTTGTCAACGCCGAACTGGTGGATTTCGAGCAGAAACGTCCCCGGTGTGGCGTTCTTCAACGGCACCGCGACCTCAAGCATCTCCGGCTTTGCCGCTTTCCATTGCAGGGGTTCCGCATTCTTGCCCTCAGGTTGGCGCAGCGACACGTTCGAGACGCAAAGTGCATTGTCCCCCTTGATGTGCAGAGTGTCGTCGCGCCCTACGATCAACGCGGATTGATCGTCGCTCGCAACCGCCCATTTTCCGGGTCCGGCCGATAACAGGTGGAAACGTGGTCCGTCCCAGTCATCGAACCCCCACTTGCCCTGAACGACGCCCACCAATTCGCCCGGCGGCAAAGCTGGAAGGGGATTCTGCAATTCCAGTCCGCCCTTCGAAGATGCGGTGGATAACGGCAAATCCATGGGGCCCTGCGCGGTCTCAATGTGAAGTCGCAAATCATGGGCCAGATCGGTCCCAAAAACCAGCGGCGCACCCTCCGCCGAGAACACCAGTCCGGGCTTCTGCGCGCAAGTCGTCTCCGTAGGATTGCTTGCGCGTAACGGGGGCGGTTTGGAGGGGCCCACCGGGGGCAGCGCCACAACGACCACCGACTTGGGATCGCGAAACGACGGGGGGAGGTTTAGACGCAGGTTGAGCGTATCTTTGATCGGCAGGGCCAGGGCGGGGATGTACTGGAAGTGTGCGGTATGAAGAGAGGAAAGAATCTTCAAGGTATCCACGATCGCCCCGACGTAGGGGCTGAATTGGCCCGCCCCGGCAAGGCTCGAGTAACTCAACTGGTTCATCAGGTCGCCGGTCGTCCCGCTGGCCAGTTGCGAAACCAGCGATTGGGCGTTGGCGTCGTCCAGAACCAGGCCGTCGGTATGCTGCACAAGGCACGGCGCCTGCTGATCGGTGGGTTTGTCGAAGCACTGCTGGTCGACCCGGATCCCGAGCGAGCGCGCCGCCAACTCGGCTCGTTCCTTCAGCGCCTTCGGATCGGTCGGCGCGTTGACCCGGACTTCGTTCAGATACGAGTCCAGCCGCATGCGGTCCCAGCTGGCAGCCTGCAAATCCTGGGAGGCGCGCACAAAGGCCCCGGGGCGATCGTGCACGGCCTTGCGCAGGGTGCTGAAGTCTCCTCCGGTCTCGGGCACCAGGAAAACCAACGCCTGCTGAGCCTCCTGCGGCACGGTAACGAACACACCTTCGTTGCGCGGTTCCCGCGCCCACGTTTCCACGCGGGTGAACCAGTCGGCCGGCGGGGGATTGGTGGCCCCACGCAGGAAGGCGACCACCAGGATGTAATGCGCCGATTGGCTCTCGGGAAAATCGGGGTGGATCCAAAGACGATCGCCGGGGAGCAAGTTGGGAACCTGGCTCACCGGAAGCGTGGCCTCGCCCCTCTTGACATGCACATCAACCTTGGGTCCGGTCAGATCGAACGCCGGGCTGTCGGCCCATAATCGACACACAGCCAGAACGAAAAAGACACACAGCGGCAAACTACGGCGCATGCATCTATTGTACGAAGTTCGAAGGGTGTGGCAAAGTCGTAACTGGCGCCTTGGCAAGCCCATCCGGAAGTAACGAAATCCACGCCAATTTAACACTAGATGCGGAAATTCTTATCGTCTATACTATGAAGGGGATAGTTTCACTTTGAATAGGTAAAGCCTTTCTCGACTCAGGGTAGGGTCTCTTCTCGACAGAGAATTAGTGATTCGGCATCGGTCAAACACCGAGGCCATTTTTCACCTTACATTTACTCGGGAAAGCTGGCGGATGGCGAGCGGTTGCAGGCATGACTGCCTGGTTGCGCGGTCCGTCATCTAGAGCAAGGCCGTCAGGGGGAAGTCCCGAGCGCCGCTTGGTACACAGGCGCGGGACTCTATATGGGAGAAGAAAGCATGAAATCGACAAAAGCTGTCGCGAAGAATGTCGACATTAGCCATCTCAGTATTCCCGATGCAGAGGAAATTATTGAAGAAGCTCTAACTGAACTCTCTTTCTCCCAGGACCCTGGCTTGGCTCGCGCGCTGCGGTTTCTTGCACCTCCGGGATATCAGGCCATTGTGGAGTTGTGCAGCGAAAACGGGCGCAGCAAACGGCGCAATGCCACTGCCGAAGCTTGGTCTCCTGAAGAGGACGAGGTGCGCATCTACTTTGAGCGCATCGACGAAGGCGAGGCCGCGGCCCCCCGGCCGGTCCGCAACTTGGCCCGCGCTCCGATCGAGCACCACGCTGAGAGCGAGGACGACAGCCAGGAGGCGATCATTCCCGCGGATCTGGATGCCCGGGTGAAGGAACTATGCGCGGCGTTGGCCGAAGCGGAACGGGGCGGGCATGCCTTTATCGCGCTCAAATGGTTCCGTGATTCATTCCTGCCGCGCAAAGCGTTTCGCTGGAATCAGAATCCCGAGTCCCGCCAGTCGGTTCTGGCCGAAGCCATCCAGCGCGGAGTGGTTCTCACCAGCAAGATCGCCAACCCCAAGACCCCGGCGTATCCGACCACGACCATACGCCTCAATCGCGCCGAAGCTGGCATCCCGGAGGAGGCGCAGCGCTTCCACCCGGTCCCCATTCAGGGAGAAACACTGACAGCCGTCATTGAAGAAGAACGGGGGCCAATGTGAGCTGTTACTTCCTTGAAGCCACAGCTTTTGCCAAGTTGTTTGTACGCGAACCCGGAACCGACGCCCTGATCCGCCTCATGGAGACGGTCGAAGACAATCGCAAGCTGATTGCTGCCTCGACGCCGCTCGAAGTGTACGCGGCATTGCGGCGCCGCGAACGCGCCGGCGCCGTGACCAGCGAAGATGCCGCCGCCGCCCTCGAGGTGCTGCGCCTGGAAGCGGCCCGGACCGTACAAGAGCCGTTGAATCCGGCGGTGCTTGAATGCGCTCGGCAGCTTCTGGATCGAACCAGTTTGCGCTGGCCCGACGCCCTCCAGCTTGGCGCTGCGCTGGTGGCTCGCGAGATGTTCCACGGCACGGAGATCATCTTTGTCTCCGCGTCGGCAACCCTTCTCGAGGCCGCCCGGGTCGAAGGTCTGCATACGATCAACCCCACCGTGGAGCAGCAAATCGCCGCTGAACAAACCGAAGCGGTGTAGACCCAGTCCAGGCCACGGTTATCCACAAGATTCCGGTTTCTCAAGCCACGTAAGCTACCGCCTCTGGTTGAACCGTGCGCGAATGGGGAAGCACGCGCCCGGGGAGCCGGAGAAGGGTGTTGACCTGGTCCGCGGGCATGGGCTTGGCGAACAGATAGCCCTGCCCGAAGCGGCAGCCCATCTGGTGCAGAAGCTGGTACTGCTCGCTGGTCTCGATCCCTTCAGCCACGACATCCATCTCCAGCACTCGGGCGAGCTCAATAATGGTGCGGACGATCTGGAGTGGCTGGTCGCCGTCCGTCATCCGGCCCACGAATGAGCGATCGATCTTGAGAACGTCGATGGGGAACGAGTTGAGATAGCTGAGCGAGCTGTAGCCGGTGCCAAAGTCATCCATGGAGATGGAGATGCCCAGGGCGCGCAGGCCCTCGAGGACCTCCACCGCGGTGTGCATGTTGGGGATCAGGCTGGATTCGGTCATTTCCAGTCCGAGTTGATGGCTCGAAGTGCCGGACTGCTGCAGCAGAGACTCGACATGGTCAGTAAGGCCCTCGCGCGAAAACTGCCGCGCGGACAGGTTGACGCAGACGCGGAGTGACCCGTTGTCGGGATTCTCCCGCGTCCATGCTTGAATCTGGCTGCACGCCTCGGCCAAACCCCAGTCGCCGATGGGTAGAATCAGCCCGCAGTCCTCGGCCACGGGAATGAAGTCCACGGGCGACAGCAGCCCCCGCTCCGGATGTTGCCAGCGGATGAGGGCCTCGAGGCCGACAATGCGGAGCGATTTCAGCTCCACCACGGGCTGATAGTGGAGAACGAATTCTTTGCGGTCGATGGCCCGGCGCAGATCGGAGTTGCGCGGCCAGGATGGCGGCGGCGAAACCTCTCGCGCCACGCGAGCCTTGCGCGTGCGCTGGCGCTTTGCATCGCAGCGCAGCCTGTGCAGTTCGAGCTGGCTGCTGACCATCGTCGCCAGGTTCTGGAGCGTGCGAAGCTCGTTTTCCTTGAGCGCCTCCCGGCTCGTCTGGCGGAAGACGGTGAGTATACCCACCATGCTGCCGTCGCTTGTCCGCACCGGGGCGCTGGCAAAGAAAACCACGTTCAGGGCTCGCAGATGCAGCTTTTGGCCCTGGAAGTCAGGATGCTCGCGAATGTCTGGGATTACCAACGTCGCGTCCGCAGCCAGCACCATTTCGAAAATGGAATTGGAACGCGGCAGCTCGCGAATGGCTTCTCCCCAATGCGACTTGATCCAGACGCGGGTCTCGTCGCCAAACGCGATGGTGGCCGAATCGGCCTCAAAGTAGTCCGCGGCCAGGCGGGTGATGGCGTCGTACGACGGCTCCGCGGGAGTATCGAGGATTCCGATTGAATAAAGTGCTGCGAGTCGGGAGCTTTCCCGGTCGCTTGCCGCCTCGCATTCCTCGATGAGAGCTTCTGGCATATCCTCTCCGGCCCTCGAGGTATGTGAAGCAGGGAACTCATTCCCATGCAACAAACCCCGCATCAGCACATATCGGAGCGAAACGCCTACACATTAAGTTACCGACGGTCTTGCCCTAAAGTAACGGGACGCCCGAATGGTTCTCAGGTTGCTCAAAGATGCGTCGCTTTGCGGTTGGTGGAGAGAACTACAAGGCGAGCTGAGAACAGCCAGAATTAGGGCGGATGTAACAATATTTTCTGTGACATCCGGAGGTTTGGCGCATAAACTGTTTGGATTCAGTGCATGAGCTCTAACTAGCGAAATAAAAGCAAATCTACATAGAGGAGGGCGAGGGTGGCCCCTTTTGTCCGGACCGTGCGGATGGCGGACATTTTCAAAGGACGTTGCTGAAACCGCGACAAGCCATTGTGATATCTCCAACTCCAAGTTTGCGGCATGAGGCCTTAATGTTCGGCAAACTCAGATTTGAAGAGGAACCCCTCAGGGGCCCTTCACTACAAACAGAAAAGTGAGCGACTCATTGTGCAGAGCCGCCAGTTTTTGTGCGGCCGAGTTCTCCGCATAGGGGTGATTCGCCCAGAACCCGGCTTAGCCTCGGTGGGTGAGTTGGCGATTTATCGATCCTTGAGATAGCCCGGGCGACGAAGCCCTCCGAATACTATGGAAGTCAGCTGATCGTGGAATTCAGGTGAATGTGTTGCAGCGATACCTGAATGACCGAACATAAAAGTGTCAGGAAGTCGAGCATATGCCATCTGCGGTTGCCCAACGGCGAAATTTCGGATTTGACCTTCTTCGTGTTTTCGCCACCTATATGGTCATGCAGATTCATACCGGCGAGTTCGAGTACATCGGATCGAACGGTGTAATCCACTCAGACGGTGCGTGGGCTGTGGGCTGGATAAACTCGCTGTTCCGGTCCTGCGTCCCGCTCTTCGTCATGATCTCGGGCTACTTCTTGTTCCCGGTCGGCGATGAGCGCGTCTTTTTCCGGAAGCGCTTTACCCGGGTCCTGACGCCATTCATTTTCTGGTGCATCGTCTATGCGTTTTACTTCTACGCTCAGGGGCAGGCCGCCCTCACAGCCACATTTGTGAATATCGCCAAGATTCCGGTGAACTACGGAACCGATGTCGGGCATCTCTGGTTCGTGTACATGCTCATGGGAATCTATCTGATGGCCCCGGTCCTTTCTCCCTGGGTCGTATCAGCGAGCCGAGGAAGCATGCAGCTATATCTCGTGCTCTGGGCGGTCGCTTCATCGGTTCCTTACGTCCACTTGTATTTTCCGCAAATCTGGGGTGAAGCCTTTTGGAACTCGACGCCGATGCTGTACTACTTCTCAGGGTTCATGGGATATGCAGTCCTGGCCGCATACATCCGAAGATTCTGTATGGCGCCCTCATTGCGTGTTGATTGCGCCGCGATCGGAATGATTATCGTGGGATATGCCATTACGGCGGCTGGTTTCCTCCACCGGCTACCGATCGAAAACTCACTTCCGAAAGTCGAGCTGACTTGGAATTTCACCACAATCAATGTCGCCCTCATGGCAGCTGGGCTCTTTCTTCTTTTCCGCAATCTCCAGAAGAACGTGGCGGATAGTGCGCTGGGTAAAGTCGTCAATGATCTGTCGCTAAAGAGCTATGGCATGTACTTGGCACACATCATTGTGCTCAATAGCGTCCACTCAGTGTTGGCTCCTACGATTTCAAATGCCTTCCTGCGTGTTCCATCGATAGCTTTGACCACCTTTGTGACGACTTACTGCTTGGTCAAGATTCTTTCGCTCGTACCAGGGAGCAAATACGTCGTTGGCTGAACCCTCCTCTACTATTCGACCCGCCGAAATCAACATGCAGGAATGGCGCCAGCTCTACTGCCGAGACTAGCAGGTTGCGGAAAAACGGAGAATGAGTGACGAATCGACGAGAAATTCCTCCCTCAGGGGCTAAACAGGCTGCGGAAAAAGTCTACAGAGAGTCACTGTTTCTTTGTTGTGGAGTGGTTTAAGACAGAAGCATGCGTGGCGACGAGCATAAGCAAGCGGCGATGTACCGCTACGTGACGTTAGAACAGCGTATTGCGGCCGATCATCCGGCGCGTCAGATGCGGATTTTGGTGGACGGGGCGCTGGAGCGGATGGATGCTGAGTTGGGCAAGCTGTATTCGACCACGGGGCGGCCATCGATTGCCCCGGAGCGGCTGCTTCGGGCATCGTTGCTGATGGTGCTGTACTCGATCCGCTCGGAGCGGCAGTTGATGGAGCAGATGAACTACAACTTGCTGTTTCGCTGGTTCGTGGGCCTGGAGATGGACGATCCGGTGTGGGACGTGACGGTGTTCACCAAGAACCGGGAGCGTCTGATTGGAGGCGCGGTGAGCCAGCGGCTGCTGGAGTCGGTGCTGGTTGAGGCGGGGGAGAAGCAGTTGCTGAGCGAGGAGCATTTCACCGTGGACGGCACTCTGATCCAGGCCTGGGCAGCGGCGCGCAGCTTCCGGGACAAGTCCGATCCGCCTGCGCCGGGCAGCGGTTCGGGGCACAAGGGCGAGGTGCTTTTGCGCGACAAGGTAGAGTCGAAGACCGACCCCGACGCGCGTTTGTACAAGAAGGCCACAGCCGACAAGGCGGTTCCCAGTTATCAGGGTCACGCCTTGATGGAGAACCGCAACGGGCTTGTGGTGGCCGCGGAAGCCAGCTGCTCGGCCACGGTAGCGGAGCGGGAGATGGCGCTGAAGTTATTGGATCGCGTGGTGAAGCACGGCAGCGAGCAGAGAAGGGTGACGCTGGGCGCCGACACGCAGTATCAGGAAGCGGAGTTCATCGAAGCCCTGCGCAAGCGCAAGGTGGCTCCGCATGTGAGTGAGTATGCGCAGGGCAACCTGGGCAAGAACAGCCTGACGGAGACGGAACGGGCCGATGAACGGCGCTTCGTCAGCCAACGCAAACGCAAGCTGATCGAACGCGTCTTCGGCTGGAGCAAACTGGACCGGCCTCTGCGCCAGATGAAGTTGCGCGGACTGGCGCGGGTGGATTGGTTTTACCGGCTCACCATCGCCGCATACAACCTGGTGCGCATGCGCCGGCTGATTCCGATTCAAACCATGGCCAGTTAGGGCCGAAGTGTGTCTGCAGGCCGCCAACATGGCTTCCAGGCGCCCGACAACAACGCCGATCAACAGCCGAACAGGCCCAATTCGCTAAACAACCAAACGGAACGGAATAAAGCTAAACCAAACAGCCGTTTTTCCGCAGCCTGTAAAGCCCGTTCCATTCTGCTGCCGTTACAGCACGGCTGAAGCCGTGCCCTTTCAAAACCGGGAGTTTTTCCGCAGCCTGCTAAGGTGCATGAGGCTTGGAAGCCCGGCCCGGTTGTCCGGTCTCCGTCCACAGGAACGCCAGTTCGTCGGCGTCGTCCTGGATCTTCTGGTCGACACTGACGCCGGCGGAGTGGCCTCCGGACAGACTGTAGTGGAGCAGGATCGGCCGCCCGCTCGTCGAGGCCGACTGCAGCAGCGGGGTCATCTTGCGCGCGTGCAGCGGATCGACCCGGGTATCGCTGTCGCCGGTGAAGAGCATCACGGCCGGATACGGTGTGTCCGCCTTGACGTTCTGGTACGGCGAATATTTCAGCAGGTAAGGGAACTGCTTTTCGTTCTCGGCCGATCCATATTCAGTCGTCCAATAGCGTCCCACGAGAAACTTCTGGTAGCGCAGCATATCGAGCAGCGGATAGCCGCACCATACCGCCGAGAACAGTTCGGGATGCTGGACGATCGAAGCGCCCATGAGCAGTCCGCCGTTGGAACGGCCCCGGATGGCGAAGTGCGCCGGCGACGTGTACTTGTTGTCGATCAGGTATTGGGCCGCCGCAAACCAGTCGTCAAACACGTTCTGCTTCTTCTCGAACATGCCCTGCTCGTGCCAGTGCTCTCCGTATTCCTGGCCGCCGCGCAGGTTGGGCATGGCGAACCACCCGCCCTCCTGCAGCCACCACGCGTAGGCGGGATTCCACTCGGGCGTCATGCTGACCTGAAAACCGCCGTAGCCGGTCATCAGCAGGCGCTCCGTGCCATCCTGCTTCAGGCCTTTCTTGCCGGCGATGAACATGGGAACCTTGGTCCCGTCTTTCGATTCGAAAAAGACCTGTTTCAGTTCATACTGACTGGAGTCGAAATCGATCTTGGGCTGGAAGAAGACCTCCCGCTTCCCGGTGGTGGTATCGAGCCTGTAGATGGTCCAGGGCCGGATAAACGACTCGAAGCTGAAGTAGCCATACCGATCGGTGGTGCGCCCCACCATGGTCGAAGCTGAACCGATCTCGTCGTAGCTGACCCTCCCGGCCGGCTTTCCGTCCAGGGCGAACACCGTCGTGTCCGTCTTCACGTCCTTGAGGCGGTTCACATAGAGTTTGCCGCCCACAATGGACCAGTCATCGATCACGTCCTGCCCTTCCGGCACGATGGTCTTCCAGGCGTCTGGCAGAACCCCGGGATCGGCGGCCAGGATTTTTCCGTTGGGCGCCTTGTAGTCGGTCTTTGTCACCCATGTGCCGTGGGCATAGATGGTTTGAAAATGCGAGTCCAGGCCCCAGACCAGCACTTCGAATGGCGACCCTGGCTTGGTCAAATCGCGGAATACGATATCCACCCGCCGGGCCGGAACCCCGCGATCGATTTGAATGACAAGGTAGCGCCCATCGTCGGTAATGGTCGGCCCGAACAGGTCGATGGGGCCGAGGGGTTCGCCGCGGAATTCGCGCCCGAAGATCAGGACGTCCTTCGACGGCCGTGTCCCGATCACGTGTTGAAACAGGAGGGTTCCTTCCTTGTTGTTGCGCGCGTAGTAGAGGCTCTTCCCGTCGGGAGCGAACACGCTCCCGAAATAGCGAGCGGCAGGAAGCTCATCCTCCAGCGTCTTCTTGGTCTTGACCTCGAGCAGGTGAATGCTGTGCTCGTCCGCGCCGCCCTCCTTGAGGCCGTAGGCAATGAGCGAGCCGTCGCGCGAGACGTCCTCGAGCTGCACCGATGTGTTGGTATCGCGGCTCATCACGGCAGGATCGATAAGTCGCTCGTCTTTCCCCGTCCACCCGTGACGCACATAGATGGAGAACTGCTGCTCCCCGGAATGGCGCCGCTCGAAGAAGTAGATGCCCGCCCGCTCGCGGGGAGCTCCGGTTTCCGTTACGTTTTCAAGGGGGTCAAGGTCGTCCACTATCTGGGGTCGGATCTTGGCCTGCTTCAAATAGCGCGTCGTGTAGGCGTTCTGCGCGTCGATGAACTCGCGGGTCTGGGCGCTTTTGGCGTCCTCAAGCCAGCGATAGCTGTCGGTGATCTTGGTATCGAAATAATTGTCGGTGACCGGATCGGCCTGAACTGGCGGCGGCAAAGGTAGAGTGATGCCTTCCCGGCCATGGATGGTCTGTGCCTGTGTCATTCCTATCGCACCCAAACAGAAGGCGACGCCAAAAGCGAGCGCAATCTTCATGTATCTTCCCCCGCTAATATCCTAAATAGACGCCCCGGTTGACGGTCCGCATGGACAGCCGGGCCGCAACCCTTTTAGAAAGCAGACGAGCCAACTCCATTCCCAGTAGAATCAATATAAGTGGACAGTTCACCTTCAACTGAACCTTTGCGGACTTCGCAATCGGGGTGGGCGCGCGCCCTGGCAGCGCTGCGGCCCTCGTACGCTCACTCGGCCTTTACGGCGACCCTGGTGTTGATGGCGTCGACGTTTCTTTCCCGCATCATGGGCCTCGTCCGGGTCAAGTACATCGTGTGGCTGTTCGGGCGCGGCATGAGCGCCGACGCTTTGAACGCCGCCTTTGTGCTCCCCGACATGATCTCGTATTTCCTCGTGGGCGGGGCCGGCTCTATCGCGTTCGTTACGATTCTGACCCTGTACCGGGATTCGGGCCGCGAAGAAGAAGGCCGGCGTTCCCTCTCCGTGATCCTCACCACCATGTACCTGGTGTTGGGGACGGCCATCGTGCTCGCGGAGATCATCGCCCCGTGGTACATCCACTGGTGGTTTAACGGATTTGACGCGCAAAAGGCCGCGTTGTGCGTCAAGCTCACGCGGATTCTTCTGCCGGCGCAGTTGTTCTTCTTTGCCGGAGGCGTGTTCGGCGCGGTGCTGATGGTGCGCAAGCAGTTCAACGTGCAGGCGGTGGCGCCGCTCATCTACAACCTGGGCACGATTATCGGCGGCCTTCTCCTTGTGAAGCGCCTGGGCGTGTCTTCGTTAGCCATCGGCACCACCTTCGGGGCTTTTTTCGGTCCATTTCTCCTCAACTGGTATTTCGCGCGCCGCGCGGGCACGCACTACAGGCCCATGCTTGACTGGCGCGACCCGGGATTGCGGGCCTGGATTCGCTTATCCCTGCCGCTCATTATTGGCGTTTCGCTCGTAACCGCGGACAACTGGATCATCGCCCATTTCGCGTCGACGACCAACGGCGCGGTGTCGATGCTGAACTATGCCAAGCAGCTCTTCACAGCGCCCATGTCGGTGCTGGCGCAGGCGGCGGGGGCCGCTTCGATGCCGTTCTTTGCCAGCCTGTGGGCGCAGGGAAAACGCTTCGAGTTTGCGACCCGGGTGGCCGATTCGGTGTCCCGCGTAGCCTGCCTCGGGCTGCTCGCTGCTTCGGCCATGGTCTCGCTCGGCGTCCCCCTGGTTGATTTGATCTTCGTGGGGGGCCGCTTTTCGGCAGCCGACGCGCGGGAATGCGCGGCCTACTTCACCGTCTTCTCGATCTCCATGTTCCTGTGGTCGGGACAGGCCATTTACGCGCGCGCTTTTTATGCCGCCGGCAACACCTTCGCACCCATGGCCGCAGGCACGATCATCACCCTGGTTTCGCTTCCTGT
This sequence comes from uncultured Acidobacteriota bacterium, assembly GCA_963812485.1. Taxonomy (GTDB): domain Bacteria; phylum Acidobacteriota; class Terriglobia; order Terriglobales; family Acidobacteriaceae; genus Telmatobacter. The sequence goes on along the minus strand of CAWEVD010000005.1, from coordinate 24,786 downwards.
GTATGCCTCTCTCTATCGCTGGAACGGGGCCATGGGACTGGCGATCGCATCCGATATCGGCATCGCTATCCAGACCGTGACCATCGCGATCATGCTGCACGAGAAACAGATGGTGTCGGTTGCCAGCCTCGATTTTGCGGAAATCGGACGTTGCGCATTGGCGGCGCTGACGAGCGGCGCCATCGTGTGGGCAATCTTCGCCGGCCTGCTGGGCGTATTCTGGCGAGCCTTGGGTCGCGACCTCGCCGCTTCGAGCCGCTGGGTAGATTTCGCCATCCTGCTCCTCGGAACCGGGCTCTGGCTGGGAATCGCCAAATGGGTACTGGAAAGGTCCGGTTCAGCACTCCCGAAGGTGGCGATGAAGAGGCTGCGGCTCGGGTGACGAGGCCGCGGAAGGGGGCCGCGGCTAGCATCGTTTAGCTCTGTGACCGCTCCAACTCCGTCTCGATTGCCGCGACCATGGCGGGATCGGATGGCTTGGTGTCCGGTGCAAAACGCGCCACGACCTCGCCCGACCGGTTCACCAGAAATTTCTCGAAGTTCCACAGGATTTCCGGCTCCGCATTGGGCGAAATACCATACTTCCGCAAATCCTCCGCAAAGGGAACCTTGCCGGTGCTCACCGCCTTGGGCTGTGCCTGGATCAACATGGCATACAGCGGATGCTTCTCCGGGCCAACCACCGTGATCTTGTCGAACAAGGGAAAATCCACGCCGAAGTTGGTCGTGCAGAAGGTCTGAATCTCTTCGTTGGTCCCCGGCTCCTGGCCTGCGAAATCGTTGGCGGGAAACCCCGCGATTACAAAGCCGCGGTCGTGATATTTCCGGTATAGCTCCTCCAGCCCCTCATACTGCGGCGTAAGCCCGCACTTCGATGCCACGTTGACCACCAGGACAACCTTGCCCTTGTACTCGGCCAAAGACGATTCTGCTCCCGTAATTCTGCGCACGGGGATGTCGTAGATTGCTGCGCTCATGATTCTTCTCCTGTATGACGGGTTGGATGATTCAGGCAGCCGAGCGGCTAAGTCAGGCCTGCTTTTCAGGCAAGCAATTGTTTCGCCACCCGGACGTATAATTCGATGGCTTCGAAGAGTTCCGCTTTGGCCAGCTTTTCATAGGGCGTGTGGGCGACGTGAATGTTCCCCGGCCCCAGCAGCAGCGGCTCACCCCAGTTACTGAGTTTGGGAATGTCGGTAGTGAACTTGGCAATCATGGTGGGCAGGCCTTCCACCGCGCGCAGCCGCACAAACGGAATCTCCAGCGTGAAATCGACTTCCGCCAGGCCCGCGGCGGCCTCCAGAATGGCGGCGCGAATCGGCCCCGAGTCGCCCACCAGCCGGATCAGCACCTGCGCCTCGGCCTTGTCGGCGATCACGTTGGGCGCATGCCCGCCGTGGATCAGACCGACGTTCAACGTCGAGGGGCCCACATCCTCGGTCACCGGCAACTCCATCGCCAGCAGCTTTGCCATCACCTCAACCAGCTTGTGAATGGCGCTGTCGCCAAGCTCCGGATACGCCGAGTGGCCCATTGTGCCTGTCGCTTTGAAGACTGACCTGAGAGCTCCCTTGGATGCCAGCGCCACGCGATTGTCGGTAGGTTCGCCGTTCACCAGGAAGCGGCTGCCCCGCGGAGTCTCGTTGGCCACAATGGCTCCCGCCGAGTCCCGCTCTTCTCCCGAGACAAACAGCAACCCGATCCGAAATCCCTCCGCCCTCAGGATCTCGGCGGCTGCGCACTGAGCGGCGATGATTCCCTTGGCATCGGACGCGCCCCGGCCATACATGAACTCCGCATCTTCGCTAAAGGGAATATGCGGAGGGACAGTGTCCATGTGCGTCGAAAACACCAGGTCCGGCTGCTGTCCCCTGGTTCCCGCATACACGTTCCAGCGCTCCCCGGTGGTGCGGCTCTCCGGCGGTTGCGGGACCGGTGTCTTTTCTACCTCCCAGCCCCGGTCCGCAAGAAACCCAGCTAGAAAATCCCCCACCGCGCCTTCGTGATAGGTGGTCGATTCGATTTCCACCAGTTCGCGGGTCAGGCGAATGGGATCAAGCGCCCCCAGATCAGACATGATGCTGCCAGAATACCGTACGGCCCTTGCGGTGGCAGAAAGCAGGCTCGAGCGATTAATCCAGCCTGGTCGCAGTCATCGAAACCTGCATTCCGCCCTTGTTTTCGAGGGCATCCGAAGAGAAGACAACCGTCGGTTTACCGACCGGGATGAGTACGGACGCCTGCCACGAGTTCTGGCGGATCACGGGATCATTCGGGAGTTCGGAGGCGGAAGTGCGCGTAGGATCGGCCAGGCTGCTGACTTCCGCCTTCAGAAGCATGGACAATTGGCCGCCATTCTCGTGCACATTCTGCGTGTCGATGCTCACCCCGACATCCAGGTATTGGTACTGGAACTCCAATTTGCTATCGCCGGTATTGGTGGGGCCGTGGAGCGCGCCGGTAATGATCGGTACTCTGGCCCCCGTCCGGATCGCGCCGTAGTGGTCCATACGGCCGGTGCTCACGGTGGTGGTATAGGTCCGGCTGTTGACAGGCTTGCCGTCGGAACCCAGTTCCTGGATCACGAATTCGAGACGGTAGTAGTGGGTTGGGGGCTCGGGGGCTTTGGCCGCCTCCGGAGCCTTGGCGGTGTCCTGTGCACGGGCATGCAGCGTCAAGGCCGGGGCGAGAAGCAGTAGGCAGCAAATGATGATGTTCTTGCGCATGGAGTCTCCTTAGGGTTGGCCCTGATCGGGCGGTTCGAGCGGGGGAATGCGAATTTCGGCGATGCGGATCGGCACGGTGTCCTGGCTTTGCGCCTCAACCAGCGCTTCGCGCGCCGGCAGCGGAGTCTGCGTGACGACCTCCACCAGCGCCCGTTCTTCTGCTGTCAGTGGCTGCGGGGTCGGAAAAACATCAAGCTTGGGAAGCAGAGCAGCCTGGGCCGTTTGAACCGGTGACGCAGGCTGCGCGCTGCGAATCACGTGCCTGCGTGGGATCGCGGGCCGGACTTCGCGCGATGAGTTAGCATGCGGAGCGATTGCTTTGGGGGGAGCCGAACGGGCTTCTTGCGGCACTGAAGCCGGCAGGGGTTTGTCTCTTCTCGGCGACAGCCAGAGAAACAGCAGACCGGCCGCGATCGGAATAGCGACGGCCCAGGGAAGCCAACGCATGCGCCACCGTCTGCGTTCCCGCACTGTGTCGGTACGCACCGCTGCCAGCGTGACGAGCACGCGATCCTCAAGCCCGGAGTCCGGGCCGGGATCGGCGTACGTCGCAAGCGCCGAGTCTATCAGGAGATCAAGATCGTCTTTTTCACGCATAGTGCGTCTCCTGTTTGCGGGTCTGAAGGTTCGCGATTCGCTCGCGCAGTACTTGGCGGGCGCGCTGCAAGCGGGTGCGGACTGTGCCTTCGGGAATGCCGAGGATGGTCGCGATTTCGCGTGAATTGAGCTCGTCCGAGGCCGAGAGCACAAGCGGGAGCCGCAGTTCCTCGGGGAGTGCGTCGATTATGGAATGCACCAGCGCGTGCTGGTTGGCCGCAACCAGGGCCTGTTCGGGGCCGGGATGCGGCGACACCAGCTTGAGAGCCTGCCCCGGCACCTCCTCCAAATCAGGAAGCGGACCATCGGGCCGGATCGCCCGTCGCCGGTCCACGGCCACGCGCCACGCCACCCGGGCCAGGAACGCGCGTTCATTCTCGGCCTGCCGCCATCCGCCATTGCGATAAAGCTTCAAGAAGGTCTCCTGCACCGCGTCTTCAGCGTCGTGTGCATTGAGCAGAACGCCATACGCCACGCGGAAAGCGAAGCGCGACTGGCGCTCGACCAGCGCCGTGAACTCCGCCTCTTCATCGGTGGTCAAGACGTGTCCGCTCCCTTGCGCTTTACTGTCCGAACGATCCCTCCCAGGCCTCAAACACGAGATCTGGCACCCAGCCTTCTCATTCATCGATCAACTGGGTGTTCACACGCTAAGACGGGAGGGAAGGGCCGGGTGTTCAGAAATTTTCGAATCCAGTCGGCCAGCCCAGATCGACGGTCGAACGCACGCGCGACGGCGGAGGTCCAGATGAAAGTTTTATGACGATGGCGTGTATGTTTTTTGCTTTTGGTTTATTTGCGCAAGATTGCGTCAAGAACAAAGGCGGTGAACTGTTTGGGGTTACCCTGTTGGTCACCCGGGATCGACTCTCCCGTCGGCTATTGCGCGGGTTGGGGAGGTACGACTGCCCAGCCTCCGTCCGCGCCTTTGACCACGGTAGCGGTAGCTGACTGGATGGATGTGTCCGCAGCGATCTTGCGAAAGGTCCTCATCGATTCGGGGGTGCGGGCCCAGTCGGGGACGCCTTCAACCTCGTAACGGTAAGTGACGGTGTATTGCGTGGGATTGGCGGGGTCGTTGGGGGTGGCGTTGTCGATGGCGGTGACGTTGAAGTGGCCGAAGCAGAAGTTGCCATAACCGGGCTGGTTGCGGTCGGCAGTCCAGGCGGAATGTCCCTTGTCGGAGAGGTTGTATTTATTGATCTGTTTGGAGCCGAGGAGAGGGCGGTTCTTTTCTACGGACTCTCGAATGAAAAGGCCGGCATCGGTGAGGGCGTCGTAGTCGCGGACCTTCTCGTCTTTTGAGGGATCGGCCTGCGCAGGCAGCTTGATTGGTTCGGGCCAGATGCATTCGTGCCGGCCTGCGAAAGACTTGTTGATCGCGGATTCGAATCCCGCCTTATCTACTTCTTTTTTGCAGCCGGTTGCCCATGCGAAGAGCCCGGTCAACACGAGCGCCAGGGCGATTCTTTCACGCATCCCAATTCACCTCAAAGATTGGATGCGGGAAAAGGGGTTGAAACGAATGAGCCCTGATGAGGATTCAAAAAGAGGACGAATGACAACTCGTTGTTTTGCGCAGGAAGGGGCGAAGGGCGAATAAGCACAAGGTTTCTGCGAAAAATGGCCCGCTTCTCGTCAAGAGGAGCGGGCCATTTGTTGGTTTCGAGCGAAGGTTTACGCTTTGGCCGACGTCAGCGCGCCCAGGTCGGCGGCCATCTTCTCTGTTGAGAACGCTTCGAAGATGTCGCCTTCCTTGATATCGCTGAAGCCGTTGATCCCGATGCCGCACTCCATGCCGTTGGTCACTTCACGAGCATCGTCCTTGAAGCGCTTCAGGGAGCCTATCTTGCCTTTGAAGACCTGTTCCCCACCGCGCATGACCTTGACTTCCGCGTCGCGGCGGATCACGCCATCTTGCACACGGCATCCAGCGATCGTGCCCACCTTGGGGATGCGGAAGACATTGATGACTTCTGCGCGGCCCACGTAGTTTTCCTTGAACGTGGGTTCGAGCAGGCCCATCATGGCCAGGTGCATCTCGTCCTGCAACTCATAAATGATGGAGTGCAGGCGGATCTCCACATCTTCCTGTTGCGCCAGTTCAGCGGCCTTGCGCTCGGGGCGCACGTTGAAGCCGATGATGATGGCGTTGGAGGCAGTGGCCAGCAGCACATCGCTCTCGGTGATCGAACCGACCCCCGAGTGGATGACCTTGATGCGCACCTTCTCGGTGGACATCTTGGTCAGCGAGTCAGCCAGCACTTCCACCGAGCCCGTCACATCGCCTTTGATGATCAGGGCCAGGTCCTTCACGCCGGCCTGGCGGATCTGCTCGGCCAGTCCCTCGAGCGAGACGCGGGAGCTCTTGGCGAGCTGCGATTCGCGCTCCTTCATCTTGCGGTATTGAGCGATGCCCTTGGCCTTGTCGCGATCGGCCACCACCAGGAAGGTGTCGCCCGAATCCGGCATGGATTCCAGTCCGAGCACTTCCACCGGCGTTGACGGGCCGGCTTCCTCGAGCGGCCGCCCGCGGTCGTCGAACATGGCGCGGACCTTGCCAAAGGTGTTGCCCACGATGTAGCTGTCGTTGAGTTTCAGGGTGCCGTCCTGGACCAGCACGGTAGCCACGGCGCCGCGGCCGCGATCAAGCTTGGCTTCGAGTACCGAACCGACAGCCTTGCGTCCCGGCGTTGCCTTGGGCGCCTTGATGTCCGAGACCAGGCAGATCATTTCGAGAAGCAGGTCGAGATTCTGCTTCTTCTTGGCCGAGACCTCGACGAACACGGTGCCTTCGCCGCCGGCGGCCCACTCTTCCGGAACCAGGCCGCGATCGGCCAACTGCTTCTTGACCCGGTCCGGGTTGGCGCCGGGTTTGTCGATCTTGTTCACGGCCACGATGATCGGAACATCGGCAGCCTTGGCGTGATCGATCGCTTCCAGCGTCTGCGGCATGACGCCGTCGTCCGCCGCAACCACGATGACCACGATGTCTGTGACCTTGGCACCGCGGGCTCGCATGCGCGTAAACGCCTCGTGGCCCGGGGTATCGAGGAAGACGATCTCGCGGCCCGAAGCCGGGGAACCTTCCTTGGTGAAGCGGACCTTGTAGGCGCCGATGTGCTGCGTGATTCCCCCAGCTTCGCCGGCCGCAACATCGGTTTCGCGAATGGCGTCGAGCAGCGAGGTCTTGCCGTGGTCGACGTGGCCCATCACGGTCACCACGGGAGCGCGCGGAACTTCGAGCTCGTCGGAATTGGGCGCTTCGAGCACTTCTTCGATGGCCTGGTTGGCGAGTTCTTCTTCGTAGCTGATGACGGTGGCGCCGGCGCCGAACTTGGCGGCGACGTCCTTCACCATCTCTGCGTCGAGAGACTGGTTAACGGTCACGAAGATGCCGCGCATCAGAAGCGCGGCGATGAGGTCCTTGGCGCGGATTCCAATCTTCTCCGCCAGGTCCTTGACGCTGATGCCCTCGGTCACCGTGATTTCGCGGCTGATCGGCAGTGGCTCGGTAGTGAAGTTGGCGCCGACGCCGAAACGCTGCGGCGGCACGAAGCCCTTCATTGGGCCTTCTTTGGTCTTCGGGTATTGCTGGCGGCCGCCACGGCCTCTTGCTGCGCTGGCGCGTTGTGCGCGCGGGGCCTCCGTCGGAGCCGAGGGTGCTGCACCGCCGGCGCCGAAGCCGGGCCGCGGCGGGCCGAAGCCGGGCCGCGCACCAAAGCCGGGCCGCGCACCGAAGCCGGGACGGCCAGCCGGTGCGCCGGGCGCGCCGGGGGTGAAGCCGCGTGGATCGGAACGCGTCGGATGCTTAGGCCGCGGGCCGCCGGGAAATTGTCCCTGGCTAGGCGGGCCGCCCGGTGCGCGTTGAAAACCGCCGCCCGGGCCGCCTGGAGCGCCCGTGGGCCTGCGGTCAAAAATGGGCCTTCCGCGTTGAATGCCGGCTCCTGCATTGGCCGAAGCGACGGATGGGGGAGCAGCGGCCACCGGAACAACCACTGGCGCTTTATAGACCGGCCTTGGGCCCGTCTGGGGCATGACAACCCGTCGCGGTGGAGGCGCGGGCGGCATAACTGGCTCGGGCAGGGGGCGCTCGGCTGCCGGCTGGGGTGCTGCCGGCACAGAAGCCTCGGCAGCGGCGGCGGCAACCACCGGCACTTCTGCCGGAACTGGAGCCTGGACTACCGGCGGAGCCTGCACCTGAACCGGCTGGGACGTGGCGGCCGGAGGCGAAGGCGGCGCGTCGATAACCGCCGGCGGAGCCGGAACAACCGCAGAGACAGCCGCGGGCGCAGCGGGGGCCGTCGCCACGACGGGGGCCGGAGCCGCTGCTACTGGCGCCGAGGTTGCCGGAGCGTGCGTCTGAGGAATTGACGGAACGGCCGGTTTGGCAGGGACATGGGATTCAACCGCGCGCGGCGGGGTCGTGGGTGCTGCCGGCGGTTTGACCACCGTGACTCCACCAGGAGGGACGATGGTCACCGCTGGACGCGTGGAAGGCGCAACGCCTGCCGGCGCCTTGGCAACCACCGGGGTGGCCGGAGGCCGCGTTGCGATCGCGGGCGACGATGGCGGCACGGAAATAATCTGAGGCGCCTGGCGCACTTGCGGGACAATCTTGCGTGGCTCCGGACGCGCCGGTGCCGCGGACGGGGGCGCGACCGCCACAGCCGTCGGACCAGGCTTCGCTTGGACTGCGGGCGGAGCGGCCGCGGGGGGGCGCACCGGGGCGTGGCTGCGGCGAGCCGCGGCTTCGTCTTCCTGCTTTTTGGCCAGAATGGCCTTCAGCGCATCACCAGGTTTTGAGATGTGGGAGAGGTCGACCTTCGGCTGAATGCCCTGCTGCCCTCGGGAAGCTGCGGTATTGCCGTGACCGGCCGCACGGCTGCCGCGCTCAAATTGAGCGCGCACCTTTTCGGCTTCGTCCGCCTCCAGAGAACTGGAGTGCGTCTTGCCTTCACCCAGACCGAGCTCCGCCAATACGTCAAGAATCTGCCGACTCTTGACTTCCATCTCGCGTGCGAGATCGTTGATTCGTACCTTGCTCATCCGCCTCTTTTCAGGTTGTGCTACCCAAAGCCCTAAGTGCTCATAGTCACCTCATGGCATTGGCTGCTGCTCTCACGTCCATTATCCATTGAGTCGTGAATTTCAATGCGGCGCTTGAAGCGGGCCGCATTCTTCTGCCGACTCATTCTTCGCTGCCTATTTCTTTTTCTTCCGCTTCCAATTCCTGCAAGTCGGCCTCATCGGCCTCAGGCACGTTCTCGACCGCCAGCTCGGCGGCGGTCAGACTCTCCGTCTCCGCCTCGGCTTCCGCTATAGCTTCGGTGCTTTCGCTGGCGGCCTCGAGATCGTCGTTTTCCGCCTCGGCCGAACGCTCCTGCTCGGCCTCTTCCAGAACTTCGGACGCATTTTCGAGCTCTGCGTCAGCCGTGCCCGCTACTGCTTCGGGTGTTGCGATCTCGAGTTCGCCCGTCGCGGTGTCCTCGGTGTCGGCCGCGGCTGATTCGGCGGCCAATCCCTCCGGAGCTTCCTCCAGTTCAACCGCCTCCGCCGCTTCACCTTCTTCGAAGGAGCCAAAGTAGTGGCGTACGGCAACGCTGATGCGTTCCAGGGTCTTCTCGCCGATCCCCGGAATTTCTTCAAGCTGCTCGGGCGTCATATCTGCCAGAGCCTCGACGGTCGTAATGCCGGCAACCACCAGCTTCTGAATGATGCTGTCGCCCAGCTCCGTAACCTGTTCAATGGGAGTGGAGGGGCCGCCGGACATGGCCTGCATCTGCTGCTCGACCTCCTGGCGCTTCTCCTCTTCGCTCTTGATGTCGATCTTCCAGCCCAGAAGCTTGGCCGCCAGGCGGACGTTCTGCCCCTTCTTGCCAATGGCCAGCGACAACTGGGTATCGTCAACGATGACCTCAAGCTGCTTGTCGGTAAGGTCGCTGATCGAGACGCGGCTGACCTTGGCTGGCTGCAGGGCCTTTTCAGCAAACGTGGTGATCTCTTCCGAGAATTCAATGATGTCGATCTTTTCGCCGCGCAATTCCCGAATGATGGACTGCACGCGCATGCCCTTCATGCCCACGCAGGCTCCGACCGGATCCACATCCTTGTCACGGCTCATCACCGCGATCTTGGTCCGCTCGCCGGCTTCGCGCGCAATCGCGCGGATGACAACAGTGTTGTCGTAGATTTCAGGAACTTCCGACTGAAACAGGTTCTGGACCAGTTCCGGCGCGGCTCGGGAAACGATCACCTGCGGCCCTTTGGCCGCGCGATCGACCTTGAGCAGCACAACCCGCACCCTCTCGCCGACGCTGAACTGTTCCAGACGCGATTGCTCGCGCTTTGGGCAGCGGGCTTCCGCCTTGCCGAGGTCGAAGATGATGTCCTGGCCCTCGATCCGCTTGACAGTGGCGTTGAGTACTTCCTTTTCACGGTGGGCGTATTCCTGGAACACCGTGTCGCGCTCGGCCTCACGCACCTTCTGGAAGATGACCTGCTTGGCAAGCTGCGCGGCGATGCGGCCCAGGGGAGTGGTGTCGCGGTAGAGACGGATCTCGCTGCCCACTTCGACGCCGGGCGCCAGTTCGTTGGCTTCCTCGAGCGTAATCTGGTTGACCGGATCTTCGAGTTCGTCGTCGCCGGCGACGACTGTCTTATAAATGTATGCCGTGATCTCGCCGGTCTCCTTGTTCAGCTCCCCGCGCATGTTTTCCTGGGTCTTGTAGTACTTACGCGTGGCCAGGGCGATGGCCTCCTCGACGGCGCCAACCACGATTGCCGCCTCGATGCCCTTTTCCCGGCTTAAGAGTTCGATACTTTGATACAACGCGCTAGCCATGCTTGCTCTCTGGTTTTATTGCGGCTCAGGCTTGTGGCCTTGCCGGTTGAAAATGGTTGGACTGAAAGGCTCAAATTTTCGGCCGATTCGAATACCGGGCCAAAACCCGCCAGGAATTGCGGCGGAGCCAAATGCTAAATCTCTGGAACCAGCTGCGCCTTTTCGATGTTGCTCAGCGCTATTTCGACGCTGCTGACGCCAGCCTTCCGGCTCTTGCTGTTCTGCTTCACCGCGGCCAGGTCAAGCGTGATCGAAGGTTCCAAAGTTCCCGAGTTTGCCTCCGAACCAGATGCCCCTGGACTCGATTTTGAGACCTGGGTGTCAACCAGCCGGCCTTGCCAGTGGCGGTTATTGCGAATGGGCTCAAACGTCTGAATCTTGACCAGGCTGCCCGTAAACCTTCGGAAGTCTTCCGCCCTGGTCAACTTGCGATCGAGTCCCGGGGAACTGGCTTCCAAGGTGTACTCGCTGCCCGGAACCAGTTCTTCCACGTCCAGCAAAACGCCAAAATCACGGCTGAATTCGGCGCAATCTTCATGTGTGACGCCCGAAAGCTGCTCCGGGCTCAACGTCCCTTCCACCAGCCGTTCCGGCAGCCCCTCGGCTCCGGCGGCTATTTCTGCTGTCAATCGCGCCCGGCCTTCCGCATTTTTCTCCAGGAAGACTCTCAGAATGCGTTCCTTCGCCGAGCCGGTGAATTCCAGGTCCACCACGTCCAGCCCGTGCGATGCCGCCACGCGTTGCGCCGCCCTCCGAATTTCGTCCAGCCTGACCGCCATCGTCACCAAATGCCGCAAAACAAGCGGCTTACCACCGCTTGCTTTGCGACTTTTGACCCTTGCTTGGGGGTCGAAAAACCGTCCAAACTGCGGCGAATTTCGCGAGGAGTTTGCGCCAAATAAAAAGTGGGCTGTGAGCCCACTCATCTCTCCGCCAGCCGGCAATCCCACGGCAACTCAGGCGGACAAACTCGTCTGCATCCTTAGAATACGGCGAAATGCCGGGAAATTCAATGGGGAACGGACGAGTTCAGCTGCGGCGGTCGATGAACTTATGAAGAAAGTTTGCTGCTGTACTTAAAATCTCCACGCCAGCGTGACGGGGGGCCAGTCCCAGCTCTGCGTCGGTCGGGATCGTTGTCGCGCGCACAAAACACGCCAACGCCTTCGATGCGAATTTTTGAGAAAGTTACGGAGTTGTCCATCAATCCGGTAACAACCGCCAATCGCGGATTCATTCCAAAGCACACACGGGTTCGCCGCCACGACTCAGAATCCAAACGACGCTGTTTCCATAGACACTCGGAATGCCCGCTGCTTGGACGATGGCAAGATGGGAGTGCCGGTACACTTTGCGCGTAAATGATTCTCCCTTCCCAACTCGTTTTGAATTGTCAAAGAGCTCCAGAAAGAAAGATCTGGCTTGATGCGCTGCCTCAGTTGCTGGATAAGCTAGCAGCTCTCTGGTCCCTCCGTCTGGAGACTCCCTTCGATCATGGTGGAACCTGCTCATGGGTCTGTCCCGTGGTCCGCTTCGATGGCACGCAAGCGGTGCTGAAGCTTGCGATGCCCCATATGGAAGGCGAACAGGAGATACAGGGACTGAGGTATTGGAGCGGGAGGTCGATGGTCAGATTACTAGAAGCGGACGACGATTCCGGGGCGATGCTCCTGGAGCGATGTTTGCCAGGAACCACTCTTCGTTCAGAACTGGAGCCGGCGCAGGATGTGATCATCGCGGGCATCCTCAAACGGGTGTGGGAATCCACGGCGGAAATGACAGGCCTGGTCGATTTTCGCCATCTGTCGCAGATGATCGATTTCTGGTGCGAAGAGACTATCGCGCAAAGACACCTCTGGCCGGATGCAGGACTGGTAAATGAGGGTTTGCGCGTAATGAAAGAACTCGCGCGACCCGCGCCGAATGATGTGCTCCTGGCTACCGATCTCCATGCTGGCAATGTTCTTCGTGCTCAAAGGGAGCCCTGGCTGGCAATTGACCCAAAGCCCTTCGTGGGCGATCGCTCTTACGATCCTGTCCAGCACCTGATGAATTGCGAAACGCGTCTTCACAGCAACCCCGCCTGTCTGGTCGAGCGGATGGCTGGTTTGACAGAGGTCGATCCCGATCGGCTCCGGCTGTGGGCGTTCGCCCGCGCTGCTGCCGATCCGCGGGAGGATTGGACCAACGCGCGGTGGATCGACATCGCCAAAACACTTTCACCCTAGTCTCACCTGTGTGCAATGTTTCAAGTGGAATCGACGGCACAAAAGATTCCGAGGTTCCTGGCACCCATGGCTGCGGTCGGGTCGCGTTACCACTGTGGTAGAGTTTGCCTGCGCGCCCGAATCCGGCCAATCGATTCACGCGCGGTATTCGCGGCGAAAATGACCGGCAACAGCGAGACACGCGTGACCGACAAGCCTACCCGACAAAATCGAGGACTCGCTTCCAGCCAGACGGCGCGAGAGATCAACCGAGACATTGTCTTGCGCACTATCCACCTGCGCCAGCCGGTGAGCCGGGCGGATCTGGCCCGTCTGACCGGGTTGCAGGCCAGCACAGTCTCGCTGATCATCGGCCAACTCATCGAGGAAGGCTGGGTGTCGCCCGGGACCCTGGGCCGGCTGCCGCGCGGCCGCAGGCCGACGTTCGTGAGCCTGGACGAAAAACATGTCACGCTGGCCGTCGACCTGCGCCCCGGAAAGGCCAACCTGGCCGCGATCGATATCCACGGCAAGATTCTCAAGCGCGAGACGATTGAGTTTTCCGGTCCCGGCACAGCGAGGGGGGATGCTGGTTCCAAATCCGACCTCCGGGCCACATTCACCGCCATTTCCAGGGCGGCCGCACCGCTGCGGGCGGCGTTTCGCAGCCGCATGATCGACGGGGTGGGCGTGAGTGTTTCCGGGCGCGTCGACCAGGAGGCACATCGGTTGGTGTTTTCGCCCAATGCATCATGGGCGGGCGTCGACCTCCAGAGCGAGTTGGAGAAGGCGCTCAAGGCTCCGATCGTGATGGAGAACGCCGCCAATGCCAGCCTGTTTGCGGAGCGATGGTTTGGAAAACTGGGCGACACCGCAAATATGCTGGCCGTGTCTGTGTCGGAAGGAATCGGCGCCGGCATACTGCTCGACGGCCGCATGGTGCGCGGACGGGAAGGCATGGCGGGCGAATTCGGCCACATGCCTTTTGAGAACTCGGGTCCGGTGTGCGGCTGCGGAAACATCGGTTGCTGGGAGACGTTCGCCTCGAACCGCGCCGGGCTGCGCTACTACCAGGAACTTGATCCCGACCGAAAGGTCTCCTCATTCCAGGAACTGCTGGATCTGGCGATGGGCGGGGACATTCGCGCCTTGCGGTCCATCGATAAGATGGCAACCGCCCTGGCGCGCGGACTGGCCATCCTCGTAGCCGGTCTGGCGCCGGAGGTCATTCTCATCGTTGGCGACTGTACCTCGCTCTGGCCCCGCATCTGCCCTCTGATTGAGAGTGAATTAATTGCCAGGTCCTTCACCTCGCGCATTCCCAGGGTGCTTCCGGCGATGGATGGAGATGCGGCGCGTTTGCGCGGAGCGGCTGCGCTGGTTCTCTATAAAGCGATGTTTCGTCAGATGGCATTTGAGCAGTTGGATCAGAGCCGAGGCGGCAGTTCGGCTTGATTCATACGCCTTAATAAACAGCGGCCGGCTTCACGTCCGGCTCGAGAGCGGGCGTTTGAATCTTCCACTGGAACGCGGCCAGGGTAATGAGATAGGCAAATCCCGCCCCAAAAAAGAGGAACAGCGAGTGATGGGTCCAGAGCAGACCGATCAGGGTTGTAAAGACGGTGCTGCCGGCGGCGCCGACTGCGCCTCCGATGCCGACCACGGTACCCACTGAGTTCGAAGGGAACATGTCCGAAGGCGTCGAAAGCAGGTTGGATGACCATCCCTGGTGTGCCCCGGTTGCCACGCACAAGAGAGCGATGGCCTGCCAAAGAACATGCGCGAAGGGAACCAGGACCACCGCCGTGGCTGCAAGCGCACAAACCAGCATGGCGAATCGACGTCCGGCGTGCGGCGAGCGGCCGCGGCGAATGGCATAACCGGCCAGCCAGCCGCCGCCGATGCTTCCGATGGTCGCCCCTACATAGACGAGGACCAGGGGCACACCGAGTTGTTGCATGTCCACTTCGAAGCGTTCGTGGAAGAACTTCGGCAGCCAGAAAAGGTAGAACCACCAGACCGGGTCGGTGAGGGCCTTGGAAAAAGCGAAGGACCATGTGTTCCGGTTCTGGAGCAGGGATCCAAAAGAAGCGCGCGAGGCGACGGCGTCAGCGGCTTGCGCGATGGCCGCGCCGGGCTGGTGCTGCCCGCGGTCATAAGGAAAGAGCAGCCAGGCCGTGAGCCACAGAAGGCTCAGGCCTCCGGTGATGAAGAAGGCCGCCTGCCATCCGAATCGAATCGCCGCCCAGGGAATGATGAGAGGTGCGATCAGTGAGGCGGCGCTGGTTCCGGAGTTGAATATCCCGGTCGCCAGCGCTCTCTCCTCGACCGGGAACCAATCGGCCGTGGCCTTGAGGGCGGCAGGGAAGTTTCCCGATTCTCCCAGGCCAAGGGCGAAGCGCGCGATGCCAAAACCCACCGCTGTCCGCGCGAAAGCATGGCTGATCGACGCCATGCTCCACACCACGATGGATAGGGCCAGTCCCTTCTTTGCACCGATGCGGTCGACGATTCTTCCTGAGACCAGGAAACCCAGGCCGTACGCTACAATGAAGCAGGTGACGATGCTGCTGTAATGCTGGTTATATAGCGCAAGATTGGCGTCGCCGCCCAGCATATGCTTGAGGATGGGTTCCACCAGCCCGAGCGCTGAACGATCGATGTAGTTGATGGTCGTGACGAGAAACAGGAGTCCGCAGACCACCCACCGCAGCCTGGTATTCGTGGTCTGAGCGGGCACGATCTCTCCTATTTGGCAGCCGTCCGGCAATCGATTTCAATCAACCTCTGTCGACAACCCGGGAATTCGCGGTGGGATCGAGCGATGTGTCTCGTCCCGCGATCCGCGCGTGCGCAGCAGTTGGAGTCGATGGCCGGCGATTCTTTACCTCGGCCTCGATTCGATGCGGCTTGTCCGTCTTTACTTCATGATTCAAAGTAATAAGCAGCACCAGCCTTCGACGCTATTTACTCTAGTCTCGCCCCGCGCGCGTTGACAATCATAAATTTGCCGGTCGCGACTCGCCGGTTAGAGTTTGATCTAGTTACAAGATACGCCAATGGCCAATGTTCACGCGCATTTACCCCTGAAGTATTGGGATTCGGCGCGACTCCACCCCCCATCGACTCGAACGCAGATTGCGGTGTAAATCCGGTCGCTGGAGACGGGCAAACTCATGGCATCGGACTCATCCGGACGGTTGGCCTTCCGGGTTTGACAATTCATATCTTTCCGCATATATACTTCGGGCACCAAAGTAGTGGAGGTCGCTTCCCATGCAGTTCCTCAAAAAACTACCCGGAAAAAACAAAATTACATCCGGCATTTTGGGCCTCATCGCGCTCGCGATCCTGATGAACGCGAAGATTCCCCAATTACACGCCCAGGCAGTGGGTGGCGGACAAATCCAGGGATCGGTGACCGACTCGAGCGGGGCCGTGGTCGCGGGAGCCCAGGTCGAGGCAACGCAGACGGAGTCGGGATTCAAGCGCCAGACCACCAGCGGAGCGGATGGAGGCTACAGCCTTCCCAATCTTCCCGTGGGGCCATATCAGCTTCACGTGACCCGTGAGGGCTTCAACGCGTATGTGCAGTCCGGCATCGTGATCCAGGTGGGCAATAACCTGCGCGTCGACGTGGCCCTCAAGGTGGGCGGAGTGGCGCAGACCGTGCAAGTGGACGCGGAAGCGTCGATGGTGCAGACCGAAGATCAGTCGGTATCGCAGGTGATCGATCAGCAGCGCATGGTCGATATTCCGCTCAACGGGCGCCAGGCCACACAGTTGATTCTGCTCACGGGCGCGGCGACTACTGCACCCGCCGGCGACAACGTCGGGACGAAGAATTATCCCAGCGAAGTCACGCTCTCAGTCGCCGGAAGCCAGGGAACCCAGACCGAGTACCTGATGGACGGCGCCGACAACACCGACTCCTTCTCCAACGTCAACCTGCCGTTTCCGTTTCCCGACGCCATCCAGGAGTTCAGCGTGCAGACTTCGGGCCTCGCCGCGCAATACGGCTTCCATCCCGGATCGGTGGTCAACATCGTAACCCGCGCGGGAACCAATGCCTTCCACGGCACGGCCTTCGAGTTCCTGCGCAACAACGCCTTCAACGCGACAAACTATTTCTCGACCCGCGACACGCTCAAAGCGCAATCAGTTCGGGGGCGTCATCGGCGGGCCCATCATCAAGAGCAAGCTGTTCTTCTTCGGCGGCTATCAGGGCACGATCCTTCACCAGCAGTCCAACAGCACCACCTACATTCTTCCTACCCAGGCAATTCTCAACGGCGACTGGACCGCCTTTGAAGGCAGCAAGACTCTCAAGGCCCCGTTCGTCGGCAACACCATTAACCCGAGCATGTATAACGCTTCGGCCTTGCAACTCATCACGACGTATTTACCGCTCGCCACCAGCGTCAATGGACATTATCTCTACGGGCCGCCCAATCCCAATACCGAGCACCAGGTCATCGGGCGCGTCGACTGGAACAAGAGCGAAAAGCAGACCATCTTCGGCCGTTATTACATCACTCATTATTCCCAACCGGGCTTTTTCAGCAACAACCTCCTGAATACGACCAATCCTCAGCTCAACGACCAGGAGCAATCGCTGACCATCGGGCACACGTACACGATCAGCCCGAGCCTGGTGAACTCGTTCCATGTTGCGGGGACGCGCAGCGCCATCAGCCGCGGCCAGGTCTCAAGCCTGATCAATCCCGGCACTATCGGAATCAACGTTGCCACGCCGGTTCCCAACTACATTTACATGGCAGTCTCCGGCGACTTCACCGTCTCCTGCGGAACCTGCGAGACCTACGAGGTAACCACAAACCAGATCAACGTGCTGAACGACCTTTTCTGGACGCGCGGCAAGCATCATTTCGGGTTCGGCGGCAATTACATCCACAACCACATGAACCTGCAGGGCACCAATAACGCCAACGGCCAGTTCAGCTTCAACGGGTCGTTCACCGGTGACGCGCTGGCTGACTTCATGCTCGGTGACCTCTACAGCCTCTACCAGGGCAACGACACCGGCAGCACCTTTGCGAAGAATGTGTTTGCCTTCTATGCGCAGGACAGCTACCAGGTGACGCCCAGGCTCACCGTCAACGCAGGCGTTCGCTGGGAATCGGACCTGCCCGAAGTGGAAACCGCGGGCCGCGGCGTCAGCTTCTCGATGGCGGCGTTCCTTGCCGGAACCACGTCAAATGTCTTCAAGACCGCGCCTCCAGGACTGCTGTTTTACGGAGACCCGGGAATTCCGAAGGGCTATATCAACAATCACTGGGACCATTTCGAGCCGCGCTTTGGCATTGCCTGGGATCCGCGCGGCAAGGGCCAGGAGAGTATCCGCGCCTCGTATACCCTCGGGTTCTCGCAACCGATCGTGTACATGGAAGACCGCTATGAGAACAACGCACCCTACGGCGACGCCCTGACCATCAATCCGACGGCCGGTTCGTTAACCGACCCCTACGCTGCGTATCCGGGTGGAAACCCGTTCCCGCAGCCCTATCCTCCGCCCAAGGACAGCGCCTTTTTTCCCAGCGAGGGCTCTTACTTCGTTTTCCCCGTCAACATGAAGCCGAGCTACACCCAGACCTGGAATCTCTCCATCGAGAAACAGTTGGGCGCCAACTGGGAATTCACCGCCGCCTACCTGGGCAATATCGTTCTGCACATCCCTTCGGGCAACGAGGAGAATCCGGCGACCTATTTTCCCGGTAACTGGACAGGACCGGGAAGCTGCGGTTCGTTGACCATCTCGCCCGGAGACGGCAAGCCCTGCTCGAGCACCACCAACTCCAATGCGCGGCGTGCCACTGCCCTGGTGAACCCCGTCACGGGCGCCTATTACTCCGAGGTCAGCTATATGTACGACGGCTCAACCAGCCGCTATGACGGCATGTTGCTGACCCTCCAGCACCGCTTTTCGCAGCACTTCACGCTGCTCAGCAATTACACCTGGTCGAAATGCATTACCGGCGGCACCGATGTGGGCGACCTGGGCGGCAATACGTTCCAGAATCCCGCCGACCCCGGCGCCGAGCGCAGCAACTGCTACCAGGATCTGCGCCACAACTTCGTTACGTCCCTGGTCGCGCGCAGCGACCTGAAGCATGGCGGACTCAAGCAGATCCTGCTGGGCGGCTGGCAGATTGCCCCCATCGTGACCGTGACCTCCGGGCAGCGCGTTTCGCCCACCACCGGCACCGATGCCTCGCTCACCGCAGTCGGCGTCGATCGCCCCAACCTGGTCGGCGACCCATACGTGCACGGGCAGCCGCGCAAATACTGGCTCAATCCCGCTTCGTTCCAGAAGAATGCGCCCGGTACGTACGGCGACACCAAGCCGTATTCGCTTGTGGGTCCGACCTATGCGAATCTTGATGCGGCGATTAGCCGGTTCTTTCCCCTGCACGAGGCCATACAGCTGGAATTTCGCGGCGAGTGCTTCAATTGCTTCAACCATCCCAACCTGCTGGGTCCAACCGCGGCGCTCAACAGTTCTCTCTTTGGCCAGATCACGACCGCGAATCCGCCGCGCATCATGCAATTGAGTTTGAAACTGAATTTCTAGGGAGAGTCACCACCAGATGAACGTTGGCATCATCGGCACCGGGGCGATCGCTTGGAAACATGCCCAGGCCTACAAGAACATTGGCTACCGGGTGGTGGCATGCACCAATGCGACTCCGGAACGCGGACGCAAGTTTGCGGAAGCGATGGGCGCAGTGTTTGTCCCTTCGGTCGAGGAACTGTGCGGCCACGACGGGATTGATTTCGTCGATGTCTGTACTCTGCCGGGATATCGGCTGCGTGCGGTGGAATTGGCGGCTGAAAACGGAAAGCATGTGCTGGTGCAGAAGCCAATGGCGGTTGATCTCGAGACCGCCGCGCGCATGATCGCCATCGCGCGCAATGCCGGGATTCAACTGGGCGTGATCAGCCAGCATCGCTTCGATGACTCGGTCCTGTTTCTCAAGCGGGCCATCGCGGCCGGAAGGCTGGGAAGGATTCTTCAGGCCGATGCTTATGTGAAATGGTATCGCCCGGCTGAATATTATGCCCGGCCAGTCAAGGGCAGTTGGATGGTGGAGGGCGGCGGAGCACTGATCAGCCAGGCCATTCACCAGGTTGATTTGCTCTTGTTCCTCGTGGGTGCGGCGGAGGAAGTCTTTGGATATTGGCAGCTTGGCGGGACACATACGATCGAGTCCGAGGACACGGTGTGTGCCGTGCTTCGCTACGCGTCCGGTGCAACGGGCGTGATCCAGGCTTCTACCTCGGTGTGGCCCGGGTATCCCGAGCGGCTGGAGATTCACGGGACCCGTGGAAGCGCCATCATTACCGGCGACCAACTGACGGCGTGGGACGTGCAAGGGGACGCAGTAGACGACGTGCCCATTGCACGGGGCGCCGCCTCGGGTGCTTCAGATCCCATGGCGATCTCGCTTGTGCTTTTTGAAAGGCAGCTCTCGGATTTCGGGGAGGCCTGCAAGACGGGCAGAACGCCGGCGTGTTCGGGAGTGGATGGCTACCGCGCGTTGCAGCTGGTGCGGAGTATCTACGAGTCTTGCGCCGAGGGGCGAAAGATAGAATTGGCGCCGAGGGAATTTGAACTGTACGACATGCCTCGATGAGCATCGCGGGCCTGTTCGCGGGTCGCGAGGGTGGGCAAGGGAGAAATGATGAACGATAACTCGACAGGCCGGCGTGATTTCCTGAAACATGCTGGATGGATGGGATCGGTTGCCATGATGACGGGATTGCCGCGCGCTGCGCTGGCGTTGAAAGAAGAGCGCGTGGTTGAAGACGCCGTGTTGCCCGCCCAGCAGGAAGAAGCGCCAAAGAATCACATCAAGTTCTCGGTGTGCGGCATAAGCCACGACCATATTTACGGGATGGTGGGCGCGATCCAGCGTGGCGGCGGCGAATTGGTTTCGGCCTGGGGAGGCGAAGAAGACAAGCTGGCCATTTTCACCAAGCGCTTTCCCAACGTGAAGATCGTGAAGACGCAGGACGAGATCCTCAACGATCCGTCTACGCAACTGGTGCTGAGTTCGCAGATTGCCAACGAGCGCGCCCCGCTGGGAGTTCGGGTGATGAAGCACGGCAAGGATTACTTGTCTGACAAGCCGGGGATCATCACGCTCGAGCAACTCGCTGAAGTACGCAAGACGATCGCGGAAACCAAGCGCATCTACGCCATCATGTACAGCGAGCGGCTGGAAGTGAAAGCGGCAGTCTATGCGGGGGAGTTGATCAAGCAGGGTGCGATCGGCAAGGTCATCCAGACCATTAACATCGCGCCCCACCAGATTATCCAGAAGCGCGGCGACGCCGGCGGCGGGACGGGACGGCCGGACTGGTTCTGGAATCCCGAGCAGTACGGTGGAATCCTATGCGATATCGGTTCGCACCAGGTTGACCAATTCCTCTTCTACACGGGATCGAAACAGGCGGAAGTGGTGGAGTCGCAGATCGCCAACGTGCGCCATCCCGACCATCCCAAGTTCCAGGATTTTGGGGACATGGTGCTGCGCGGAGATCGCGGCCTTGGGTACGTGCGGCTGGACTGGTTTACGCCCGACGGGCTGGGGACATGGGGCGACGGGCGCCTGTTCATCCTCGGAACGGATGGTTATATCGAAGTTCGAAAATACACCGACGTAGCGGTGAAGAAACAGGGCAACAATCTTTTCATCGTGGACAGCAACCAGGCGCGTTACATCGATTGCAACAACATGCCGCTTCCGTTTGGGCCTGAGTTTGTGGCCGACGTTGTGAATCGCACCCATGTGGCGCAGGATCAGGATGGATGCCTGCTGGCCGCGGAACTGGTGATCAAGGCGCAGCGGAACGCGAAATTCGTAACCCTGAAGGACTAGCATTGGAGTGGATTATGCCGGATGAGATGAGTGGCAACGTTTCACGGCGCAGGTTTCTGAAAACCGGACTGGGCGCGGCGGCGGCCGTGAGTTTTCCGGCGATTGTGCCGGCTCGCGTTTTCGGGCAATACGCGCCAAGCAAGCGCATCAATGTGGGCGCGATCGGAGTGGGACGCATATCGCGGGGCCACGACTTGCCCGGCATCCTGCAGTACGACAACGCCCGCATCATTGCCGTCTGCGACCTTGATGCGCATCGTGTGGAAGAGGGCAAGAAGTTTGTCAACGACTTCTATACCAACAAGACCGGGAAACCCTACGACGGCGTCACGGGCTACGCGAACTATCACGAACTGCTGGCGAACAAGGACATTGACGCAGTGGTCGTCAGCACGCCCGATCACTGGCATGCGCTGATTGCCATTGACGCCGTGCGCGCGGGCAAGGATGTGTATCTGCAAAAGCCGGCCTCCCTCACCATTGCAGAGGGCCGCGCGCTGAGCGACGCGGTGCAGGCTTCCGGGCGGATTCTGCAGATCGGCAGCCAGCAGCGCTCGACGGTGCAGTTCCGCTACGCGGCGGAGTTGGTGCGCAATGGGCGCATCGGCGAGCTCCAGCGGGTTGAAGTGGGTTTGCCCGGCGATCCTCCGGGCGGCGAAAAGACGCCCATGCCGGTTCCCGCCGGATTCAACTACGACATGTGGCTCGGTGAAACTCCCTCGGTGTTCTACACGGTCGATCGTGTGCATCCTCCGCAGGGCTATGGCCGGCCGGGGTGGTTGCGCTGCCGCCAGTTTGGCGCCGGCATGATCACCGGCTGGGGAGCCCACCACATCGACAGCGCGCACTGGGGAATGAATACGGAATATACCGGGCCGATTGAGGTGTGGGGACAGGCGGAGTTTCCCGATCATGGGTTGTGGGATGTGCACGGGCCGTTCAAGACCGAGGCCTTGTATGCGAACGGTGTGCACATGACCGTAAGCGGCGATTTCGCCAACGGCATCAAGTTTTACGGAAGCAAGGGATGGATATTCGTCTCGCGCGGCAACGAGCAGGTAACGAAGAGCGACCCTGTGGCCAAGCTGAACGACGCAACGGCGCTGGCCTCGAGCGACCCGAAGATTATCAAGTCGGTGATTGGCCCCGACGAGATTCATCTCTACGAGAGCAAGGAGCAGCACGGCAACTGGCTGGAGTGCATCATCAGCCGCAGGCAGCCGTGCTCTCCGGTTGAGTTGGGCCACCGCGCATGCTCGACCTGCTTGATTCACGACATGGCGATGGTACTGAAGCGGAAACTCTACTGGGATCCCACCACGGAGCGCTTCAAGAACGATGCCGAAGCCAACGGAATGCTCTCGCGTCCGCAACGCTCACCGTATGTGCTGGCCTAGGGAGACTTTCATGGGAATGACGAGACGCGACGTGGTGGTTGGACTGCTGGCCTTGCCCGGCGCATTGAATGCATTGGCGCTTGGCGACGATCATCAGCAGGTCATGGGGCCGACCGTTTTCAACTGGAACGACATGAAGCCGGAGAAGACCGCGACCGGCGAGGTGCGGCGCCTTTGCAAGTCTCCGACAGCCACCGTCGATGAACTGGAAATGCACGTCACCACGCTGAATCCCGGCATGGAATCCCATCCGCCCCACCGCCACGTAAACGAGGAATTGATCATTATTCGCGAGGGAGATTGCGAGACACTGTCGAGCGGAAACTGGGTCAAATGCGGGCCGGGTTCGGTGGTCTTCAACGCCTCCAACAGTCTGCACGGCTTTCGCAACGTGGGAACAACGCCGGCGGTGTATCACGTGATCAACTGGAGCCCCAATAAAGATCTGGCTGAGAAGAGATCGTAGATCAGCCTTTCACGTTTGCCATCCTGAGCGCAGCGAAAGAGCCGCATCCGGCCTTGCCGCGGGATGATTGGCAACCTTTCGGGTGTCTGGACGACTCCATGGAGAAGGGTGTATCTTCTTTCAGGAGCGTGACATGCGGCGTCTCGTCTTTTCCCTTCGAGCCAATTCCTGTTATTTCCCCACCCTTGCAGAGGACGATGAACTCGTCTCGATGGGCCTACCCCAACGTGCACAGGAGAAGCGTGTGAAAGGGTTGAACTTTGATCTGGGCGAGTCCATCGCGCTCCTGCGCGAGAGCGTGCGCGGGTTTGCCCAGGCCGAGATTGCG
The DNA here is from genome assembly GCA_963812485.1 of uncultured Acidobacteriota bacterium. Classification (GTDB taxonomy): domain Bacteria; phylum Acidobacteriota; class Terriglobia; order Terriglobales; family Acidobacteriaceae; genus Telmatobacter. The sequence goes on along the minus strand of CAWEVD010000005.1, from coordinate 1,318 downwards.
CCCATTGCCGCGCAGGTAGACCGCGACAACCAATTCCCGCGTGCGATATGGCCCAAGCTTGGCAGCCTGGGACTGCTTGGCATCACCATCGATGAGGATTATGGCGGCGCGGACCTTGGATACCTGGCTCACGTCGTGGCGATGGAAGAGATCTCGCGCGCCTCCGCAGCGATTGGGCTTTCGTATGGAGCGCATTCCAATCTGTGCGTCAATCAACTCGCCAAGCACGGCACACAGGCGCAAAAGAAAAAGTATCTGCCGGACCTGATCAGCGGGAAGCACATCGGCGCGCTGGCGATGTCGGAAACCGAGGCCGGCTCCGACGTGGTCGGGATGCGCTTGCGCGCCGACAAGCGGGATGGCTTCTACGTCCTGAACGGCAACAAGATGTGGATCACCAACGGTCCCGAGGCGGATACGCTCATCGTCTACGCCAAAACCGAACCGGCCGCGGCATCCAGAGGCATCACCGCATTCATTGTCGAGAAAGGATTCGAAGGCTTTTCGACCTCGCAGAAACTGGACAAGCTGGGCATGCGCGGATCCGATACCTGCGAACTGGTGTTTCGCGACTGCGCAGTACCGGAGGAGAATGTGCTTGGCCGCGTCAATGGCGGTGCCCGCGTGCTCATGTCGGGACTTGATTACGAGCGGCTCGTCTTGTGCGGCGGCCCTCTGGGGATCATGGCGGCGTGTCTCGACGTGGTGGTGCCCTACGTTCATGAGCGCAAGCAGTTCGGAAAGGCCATTGGTGAATTTCAATTGATGCAGGGCAAGCTCGCCGACATGTACGTGACGTTTCATGCCTGCCGCGCCTATGTGTACGCAGTAGCGCAAGCCTGCGATCGCGGGGAAGCGGTGCGCAAGGACGCAGCGGGCGCGATTCTCTATTCGGCCGAGAAAGCGACGTGGATGGCAGGCCAGGCGATCCAGGCGCTGGGCGGCAATGGATACATCAACGATCACTCCACGGGCAGGCTCTGGCGCGACGCCAAGCTGTTTGAGATTGGCGCCGGCACGTCGGAGATTCGACGCATGCTGATTGGCCGCGAGCTTTTCAAGGAAACAAGCTGACGAGGAACCCGCAGGAGCGCGGTCAATGAGCGTTCTCACGTCCCAGGTTCAGACACGAAGCGACGAATTTCGCGCCAACACGGAGCGAATGCGGGCGCTCGTCGACGAATTGCGGGAGAAGACGGCACAGGCTGCCCAAGGTGGTTCTGAACCGGCGCGCAAGAAGTACAAATCGCGCGATAAGCTGTTCGTCCGCGAAAGAGTCGATCTGCTGCTCGATGCGGGCACTCCGTTTCTTGAACTC
>CAWEVD010000004.1:0-200863 GCA_963812485.1 uncultured Acidobacteriota bacterium | reverse complement strand
GTTTCCGTCTAAAACATAGTGAATCTCCTGTATTTATGCTGGTCTCAGCGATACCACCACCAAAAGTACCACCATATATACCACCATCAGTTGAGTGCTGGTCTGCTTGCCTCTGAATACCGTGCAGGGCAGGGAAGGCAGCGGATACCGGCAAGCCCCAGCCGTCTCCGTCATAGCGCGTGTGCGTAAACAAAGGTAGGCATGGCACCATGCGCCGTTCGCTGTGTCGCTGGGTTGCTGCCCCGTAGCTGCTACGTCCAAACGATGGCAGGGCGTCGAAGTACGAGGGGGGACGCGGTACATGCTTGGAAGTTTTACGGCGTCCTACAAGTCCCGATTTTCTATATTTTTTTGAGTGTGTTCTGGGAGCAGGTACGAGGGTTCAGACAATGGTTCGACCCCCTGCACTTGGGAGGTCACGGCGTGCTTGCTGTGCTACCCTCATCCCATCCAAATGACTTCCTATAAGAATCAGCTCTACTACGGCGACAACCTTCAGGTCTTGCGGGATTCCATTGCTTCCGAGAGCGTCGATCTCGTCTATCTGGACCCACCATTCAACAGTCAGGCGAACTACAACATCCTGTTCAAATCGCCTACGGGGAAACAGTCGCAGGCTCAGATTGAGGCGTTCGAAGACACTTGGCACTGGAACGAGGCCGCTGAACGAGCATTTGATGAAGTGATGCAGAGCGGTAATACGGACGTGGCTGAAATGCTGCGCGCCCTTCGTGCATTCCTCAAAGAGAATGACATGATGGCGTATCTGACAATGATGGCTGTGCGTGTATTAGAGCTGCGTCGGGTTTTGAAGCCGTCCGGTAGCCTATACCTGCATTGCGACCCAACAGCGAGCCATTATCTGAAGATTCTCCTCGATGGAATATTCAGCGCGAGATGCTCGAGACAATACAAAAAGTTCTGGATAAGAAGTTCACCAAGAGCAGAGGTAAGAAATGGCTGCACAAAGACCTTGAGACTTCCCGCACCGAGGTGCGTACATATCTGCTCAAGAAGTCTGGTGAGGGTCACCGGGGAAACGGTGCCAAGGGAAAGGGCAAACTTGAAGCCAAAGATGCAGCCTCAGACGATGACGCAAGCGGGGCTGAAGGGCCGATTAACCCTCCAGAGCCTACAGACACCGCAAATGAAGTCCCGATTAAGCCAAAATCTGTTGAGAATAAAGATACTTACAGTCCGCCATCAACATCATTACAACAGCATTACAACAGCAACACCATTACAGCATCAGCAGCATTAACAACATCAGCAGCACCAGCAGCAGCAACATCGTTACCAGCACCGTTAGCAGCACCAGCAATGGACGTTGTTTCTACTCCGCCTCCAAACGATCAAAAAGAAGGGAAACAAATGACTCCAGAGCAGAAAGTGTGTCATGCTCTTTCGCCAACGGAGCTTGAGAGGCGCAGGTTGATTCTGATCGATCACCCAGATTACGAGTTCTGAATCCCTTACCACAGAGAACAGCCCTAGACGACCAGAGGAACGGCGACAAGCCCCCTCCCCGTTCCGTGGCCCCTCCCATTAACCCAAACTGTGCAGACCCTCCATCTGAGGTGAAAGTCTGCCATAACTCAGAGAGGAATCACTTATGAAGCACACCACTTGCTGCACCTATAGCACACTCCCACCCCTGCCGACGCTTCCAGGTCAAGCAGCGGACAGCTTCCCGCCATTCACCCCCGTTCCAGTGATTCAGAAGCTGTATACGGTCCCCGAAGTCGGGCAGTACCTGCGAATGGGTGAATGCCCCATCTACAAGGCCATCGCAGAGGGTCGTCTCATCGCCTCATGGGTGGGGAGACAGCACCTCGTAAGCGAATCGAACTTGGCCGCATACGTCAAGGCTATGGAGGCCGAGACCTCTTGGCGTGGCCGGAAGGTCACCGCAGAAGCCAAGTAACAACATCGAGACTCGCCCCTCACTTACGGTAGGTCGTGAGCAGGGATGGCGAAGCCGTGGCACACTGGGAACGCTGATCAACCAGCATGAGAGGCTCAGACTCCCCACATTCAGTAAGTGGGTTGTAGTCGTCCCTCAACCCAAGGTGCCACGTACAAAACCGGGCAGGGTTTCCACTCTCCTGCGCCCTGCCCGGTTTACTTATCGCGCAGGGGAATCCGAACGATTAGACGCAGGAGCGTATATGACTATCGAAGCAACCACACCGCAAGCCACCGAAGCCGCTGTAAACGCAGCAACAGACAATCTGATTCAGGCAGCTTGCAGCAAGCATGGCATCACTCTCGCCCAGCTTCCACCCGAAGCAATCGAAGACGCGAGGCGTACAGCGCGAGAGATGGTGGAATCCAACCAGCGGAACCAGCAAAACGAGTTCTTCCATCTGTACCAACAACAGAAGGCCGAGACGGAAGCACTCAAGGCGCAGCTTGGCGCTGTCCGTGAGAACCGCACCGCTAAGGCAGATACCCGCACCGTCGATTCGATGGAACAGGTTCGGGACCGGATGGGTAGGGCGACATGGTTCCAACTGCCAGAATCGGGCAAACTCACCGCTCTGGGATTGGACCCGTCTACCGTCGATAAGACGCAGCTACGGGCATTGTTCGGTAGGCATACTGATACGTCGCTGGCAGTGGACTTCCAAAAGACGAATCCCTATCGCTATCGGCAGTTGAAGCAAGCTGCCCTAGCCCTCAACATCACTGGTAAGTAACTGGATGCACAGCGGGAGACGCGGTAAGGGCTCGACTCGTCTCCCATTCGTGCCTCTGGAGCCAGTAATAGGAAAGGCATCATGGACCATGAAGAAGCTATTGACTTGTCTGGGAGTTTGGTTCGGCCATCTTCGCGCTACACGCCCCCAGAATGATATGGAAAATATTCCAAGAGTTATGGTACGGTCAATTCAGTAGCGGCGAATACCCGTTACCACCCAGCCTTGAGTCGGAGTGTCCTCGGCGAAGAAAAGATGCTCCGGGCCTACCGCATAAGCGGTTCGTCCAAGGAGGTTCAGTGCATGAACATGCCGACCTCTTCACCGCAATAGAACTCTACGCAACTAAAGCAGCAGCCACCGCCGTATTCCTCCGCTGGTTATACCGGCATTTAAAGGAGGAATTTCGACGTTAAAGCCACGTGGAGCCAGTGATACGAAAGGCATCATGGACCACAGAGAAACACACAACACAGGGGCAAACTCACCCTCGTACCCGGTACCCATATCCCTTGTGTCCGACGTACCCATTGCCTCACAGCATCCAAGACGTAATAATCGCTTAAACCCCTGTCATTATTGGGGATTCATCCCTTTGTCAGAGATTAGAGACTCGGACGCTACGGGATTCGATGTGCGTCGTTTGCCGTTCGCCTCGTACTAGCAGGAGAAACCGGTCTTCAGATTCGAGACAAGCGAACGACGCCACAAAGCTAGATGAACGTAGATCGAATGGGGGCGGAAGGAAACAAGGTCAATCGCCTTCTGACCGTCCGCACAGTACGAACGCTGGCCCAGTCCCACAACGAAAACGATGTTTGCAAAGGCACCATCGACAAATACAGGCTAGAAATCCCGAGCAATAGAAGCTAGAGAAGATTACAGCCCCAACCACCACCCCGCCCCTCCCGGTATTCCCGGTTGGGGCTTTCCTTTGTTCCATTCAGGAGTGAATATGTCTCTCGCCGTTGTTACGCCGTTCCCCTCTCAGCACTTTTTACGCATCACAGACGTTTGCAAGATCACTGCATTATCGCAATCGTTCGTCTACTCGCTACAGGCGAAGGGACAGTTCCCCAGGTCTCGGAAGATCGCAGCCAAAGTGTCCGTATGGCTTGAATCTGAGGTGCAGGAGTGGATGCAGGAGCAGTGGGAACAGGCTGCATGAACAAAGTAAAAGCCCCAGCGAGGACTGCGCTCACTGGGGCATACGTCGGCACTACTGTGGCCGTCACTGTGGCCGCTGCTGCTTCAGGCGGTCGAACTCGTCAGCCAACCACTGCATCATCTCGCGCCGTGGTTCCACGTACTCAGCATGGTCATACGCCCCGGCAACTGCTGTCTTGTAGCTGTGAGCCAAAGCCGTCTCGATCATCTCGTGTGAGAACTTGCGCGACTCGTGCAGCAACGTGGACCCGATGCCCCTGAAGCCGTGTCCGGTCTGCCTTTTCCCGTATCCCATGCGCCCCAGTGCCATGAGAACAGCCATATTCGACAGGGGGCATACACGCTCTTTGCTGCCGTTCATCTGGTGGAGCAAGCGCAGGAGGTCTAGAGCCTGACGTGACAAGGGAACAGTGTGTGGTTTGTTGGCTTTCATCTTCGACGCTGGAATCCTGATTAGCTTCTCATCCCAGTCAATCTCAGACCACGTAAGGCCGATTAGTTCACCAGTACGAAGCAGGGTCAGCGACAGCAACTTCATTGCTATAGCCGTCAACTGCTTTCCTGAATATCCGTCGATGCTCCTCAACAGTTGAGGCAGTTCTTCGAGCGGTACACGAGCATGGTTAGTTTGGGCATCGTTGTTGTGCCCCTCGAAGATGGAATCGGGCTTGATTCCTGCTGCGACATTAGACTCAATATACCCGTGGTCTGCTGCGTAGTTCAGCACTTGGCGCACCACCATCAAACTCCGGTCAGCGGTCTCCCTGCCGTGGTCCTGTTCAATCTGCTTGGCGAACGATACCACCTGTGACCTCTTCAGTTCAGCGCAGTCGAGACCTCCAAGGACGGGCAGGATGTGATTGATGAGTCTCCCCCGAGTCGTGGTGTAATGCTTGTCGGCACTCTTGGTCTGGTGCAGTTCCAACCACAGCGTAGCCATACTCCCGAATGATGTCTCTACAGCAGACCGCCGTGCCCTCTTCTCAGACTGTCTCAGTGCAGAAGGGTCTATTCCCCCCGCCACCAGCTTACGGGCCTTCTGGTGAGCCTCACGAGCCTCTAACAGTGATACGTCTGGATACTGGCCTAATGCCAGCAGCTTCTGTTTCCCATCAATCCGATAGCGATACCGCCATAGCTTCGATCCCATCTCCGTTACGTGGAGGTACAGCCCACCTGAATCCCCCATCTTGTAATCCTTCTCCGCTGCCCTTGCGCCCTTTACTTCCACTGCTGTCAGCATCCGTCCCCCCGTTAGAAATCAGGTACTAGGTCAAGATACCACCAAAGTTGAGATACCACCAGCCATTTTTCCCCTTCAGTGGTGGTATGCCACCAAAAAATACCACCAGCAAAGGCGAGATGGTAGAGGAGTCGCATGGAGCGATAAAGAAGGAAAGTTCCAATAAAGCCAATAAACTCAATATATTGGCATGTAGACATAGTAGGGATATGGAGTCATATGGAGTGATCTGTAAGGGGGATTGGCGGAGAGAGTGGGATTCGAACCCACGTTAGAGTTTCCCCTAAACACGCTTTCCAAGCGTGCGCCTTCAACCACTCGGCCATCTCTCCACGGGGCGGTTGTCTTAACTGAATCTACCATACGAGGCGGGGACGTCCGCGGCCCGTCGACCACTTTCAATCTCTGTCCGCGAATGCCTTTTGAAATCGTTTACTTCCTCTCCGTGGCTGGTTTATAGTAGCGCGTTGTTCCCCCAGATCAGCGCTGCCGGTGGTCACGGCACCGTGACTTGAGTCTCGAGAGGAATTCCATGCCAGTCATCTCGCGTCGCGACTTGCTCTCTTCCGGGTTGGCGCTTACCGCGTCTTCCATGCTGGTTCGTTCAGCCTGGGCCCGCACCGCCGCACTCGCCGAGTCATCGCCAGCTGCTTCCGCCGCCGCTTTGTCCGCCGTCGCGCCCCGCGAGCAACTGCTTTTTGACTTCGGCTGGAAGTTCATCTTCGGCCATGGAACCGATCCCGCGCGCGATCTCAACTTCGGCTTCAACCAGGGCGACTTCGCCAAGACCGGCGATTTCGACTTTGCCAAGGCCAAGTTTGACGACTCGAAATGGCGGGCTCTCAATCTTCCCCACGATTGGGCGGTCGAGCTGCCCTTTGTCCGCGATGACGAGCTGCAGTCGCATGGATACAAGCCTCTCGGACGGCGCTATCCCGACACCAGCGTGGGATGGTACCGGCGCGAGTTCGAGATTGCGGCCGGCGACCTGGGGCGGCGCATCACCGTCGAGTTCGACGGCGTCTTTCGCAGTATTCTCGTCTTCGTCAATGGCTGCTTCATCGGCCGCAACGACAACGGCTATGCGCCTTTCAGCTTTGACCTCACCGATTTTATTGCCTATGGGGCGAAGAACTATATCGTTTTGCGCGTCGATGCGAGTTTCGGCGACGGCTGGTTCTACGAGGGCGCGGGCATTTACCGGCACGTGTGGCTGACCAAGACCGACGCTTTGCACCTGGGCCGCTGGGAAAGTACGGTCCGTGCTGCAGTCAACGGAGCGTCGGCAACTCTCGCGCTCGGCACGGTTGTGGTGAATGAAGGAAAACAGCCGGAGAACGCCAAGGTGAGCTGGAAGATTCTCGATGCGTCGGGCAAAACGGTTGCAACCGCCGATGCTCCGGCGCAGTCGATCGCCGTTGACGGTTCCGTCAGCTATGCCGCGACTGCGCAGCTTGCCAGCCCCGCGCTGTGGTCGGTGGATGCGCCGAATCTATACTCAGCGGTGGTAACGGTCGAGTCCGACGGCAAAGTCCGCGACGCCGAACGCGTCAGCTTCGGCGTGCGCACCGCAGTCTTCGATGCGGACAAAGGCTTCTTCCTCAACGGCAAGTCGATCAAGATTCAGGGCACGTGCAATCACCAGGATCACGCCGGCGTCGGCGCCGCGCTACCCGATCGCCTGCAATGGTTCCGGCTTGCGGTGCTGCGCGAGATGGGCGGCAACGCGGTGCGCACTTCGCACAACATGCCCACGCCGGAGTGGGTCGACGCCTGCGATCGCATGGGCATGATGATGATGTGCGAAACGCGGCAGATGAGTTCCAGCCCCGAAGGTCTTGCCCAGCTTGAAGTCATGGTGAAGCGCTATCGCAACTCGCCCTCGATCATCCTCTGGTCCATCGGCAACGAAGAGGAAAATCTCCAGGGCACGATGGCCGAGCAGGGCGCCAAGATCGGCGCATCCATGGTCCGGCGCTGCCACGAACTTGACCCCACGCGCATGGTCTCGGCCGCCGTCAACGCGGATAACGAAAAGGGCGTCTCCGATGCGCTTGACGTCATCGGGTTCAACTACCACCTGGACTTTCCTGATGGCTTTCACAAGAAGCATCCAAACAAGGCCGTGTACGGATCGGAGACCTCAAGCGCCATCGGAACTCGCGGCATGTACGCCAACCGACCCGCTGCGCAATCTCATGAATTCCTACGACGGCGTCGTGCCGTGGGGCGAAACCGCCGAACAGTGGTGGAAGTTTTATGGCACCCGCGACTGGATGGCTGGCGGCTTTGCGTGGACCGGCTTTGATTATCGCGGCGAGCCCACGCCCTATGGCTGGCCTTCGATCAACTCGCAATTCGGCATCGTGGACATGTGCGGGTTTCCCAAGGATGTCTTCTACTACTACAAGGCGTGGTGGGGCACGGAGCCATCGCTTCACGTGTTTCCGCACTGGAATTTCGAGGGCAGGGAAGGCGACGAGATTCCGGTGTGGGTCTACACCAATCTCGAAGAGGTCGAGTTGTTCGTCAACGGCAAGAGCCTGGGCAGCCAGAAAGTGCCGCATCTCGGCCACGTGGAATGGAAGGCCAAGTACGAGCCCGGCTTCAATCGAGGCGCGCGCATCGAAAGGCGGGCAGGTGGTGTTGACGGAAAAGCGCGAAACCACCGGCCCGGCGGTTGCCATCCGGTTGACTGTGGATCGAAACGAAATCAACGCCGATGGCGAAGACGTCGCCGTCCTCAAGGTCGAAGGTCTCGACAAGGAGGGCCGGCTCGTTCCGACAGCCGATAATCTCATCGGCTTCAAGGTTTCTGGAGCAGGCGCGCTCATCGGTGTTGGCAATGGGGATCCCAACTGCCAGGAGAGCGACAAGGAGCCCAAGCGTTCGCTCTTCAACGGACTCGCGCAGGTCATCGTGCAGTCGACGAAGCGGCCCGGCGAAATCCACATCGAAGCAGCCAAGGAGGGCTGGGACGGTCCCGAGCTTACGCCGGCCAAGGTCGTCATCACGACGAAGCGAGTGGAGTTGCGGCCGGCGGTACCCGAAACGAACCGGGGCTGATTTTGTCGTCAACCTTGACTCAGGTCCCAGTTGTTTTTTGCTTTCGAGAGCAGCTCATCCACATCCGTCATATCCGCACGGAATATCGATCCCCTCCACGGAGGCGCCTGCGTTGAGCAGAGCCTCTACGGATTCCGGCGTGCGCCTGTCCTTCCAGTACGAATCCACGCAAGCCTTCACCGCCAGCGCCAACGCCGTGCGTCCCTTCCCATCGAGAGCATTCACCGGCGCGCCCGCGCTCGATCAGCAGATTCACGGTCTCGGGCCAGGCGCGCCATGCCGCGTTATGCAGCGCGGTGCTGTTTTTGGTAACGTCCCAGTAAATATCGCCCTCACCATGGTGGGCTCGCGAGTCAACGCCAAGATTCAGCAGCCGCCGCACACCTTCGGTATTGCCATTGCCGGCGAACTCGGTCAGCAGCGTTCCACCCTGCCGCGACCAGCTCCGCCACCAGTTAGCGGCTCTGCCTGCAACGATCGCGCCAATCGCCGCATCGTCCGCCATTGCACATGCGGCTATCAGGCGCTCCGCGCCCTCGAGTATTGGATCGAAGCCTCGCTCGGCCAGCAGCCGAAGCACGTCGCCACGCCCGCGCCGCGCGGCAATCGATGCTGCCGACTTGCCATTATGCAGGTTCTTCAATGACGGATCCCCTCCGTGATCCAACATCAGCGCAATATTGGCCAGGCGATTGTCGCGAAGTACCGCGTGGTGCAGGGCCGAATTTTTCCAGCGCGTCATGGCATTCGGATCGGCCCCGTGTTCCAGCATGAGGCGGATTCCTTCGGTGTCGTGCCAGTCGCCTTTGCGCAGCAGCAGCGTCGTCATGCTCGTGCTGTTCAGCTTGCCGCTCTCCAGAAGCGCTTTCAGCACGGCATGGTCGTATCCTTCTGCGGCATGGTATGGAGTCTCTTCGTCATTCGGATCGGCGCCGTATTCAAGCAACAACCGCGTCACGCCCTCATGCTGTGCGATGCCCGCGGCTCCGTAGATCGCGCTCTCCAGGACCGGCCGCGGATTGGGGTGGTCGATCATCTCGTACCAACCCGTGTTGGCGCTGGCTCCCGCATCCAGCAGAGCGCGCGCGGTGCGCACAAATGCGTCGGACCGCGCCCGATCGATGCGCAGATAACGCGAGAAGCAAAGATGCGTCAATGCGTCCCATCCGTACGGCCCGCCGGTGCTCGTTGCCGACGCGGCATCGCCGGCGAGGAAGTCCCGCACCGCTGCTTCGTCGGCACGAATCGCAGCGGTATAGATGTTGGCTTGCGCCACGTGCGGAAACCGCGCCAGGATCAGTTCAGCTTCCTCCAGCGTTCCGGAAATATGCGAGTCGTTGCGCGGCACGCATGCGGCGCGGATGAACGCCGCCACCGGATCATCCAGCGAAGCCACCGAGCGCTCCAGGTTCAAAGTCGTGATGTGCGCCGCAAATTTCGGCCAGCTCTCGAAGCCGTGTTCGCGCGCGATTACCAATTGCGCATCCGTCAGCGCCACCCGCGGTTCGCGCGATTCTTCGCTCGTCCTCGAGAATCGCGGATGATGCTTGTGCACGCGCGCCAGCGCGCCGGTTACGCCCAGGCCGCAATCTTTCGCGAGATCCTTGGCCTGCTTCTTGTATTGTTCGAGGTTGGGACGGGCGGGTAATTCTCTATCAGGCATACGAAGCTCCTTTCGTGGTGTGCCTGGAGTCCGCACCAATCAGGCTGAAAGAAGTTTCGCTAAATTGGATGTTTCTGAAGGTGGGCACGGCCCTTTCCGCGGACTGGATGCGCCCTTCGCGCTGATCCACACAGTACCGAAATCGCTTCGGCAAAGTCAACCGCAGAGCGCACGTGGTCGTGGATCTGTTTTCGGGCGCCGCTCAGTCCGCGACCGTTTACCACACCCGGCACTGCGGCTGCGTGGACCATCGGCTGGCCCGCCTTGCAGCCGAAGGCCTTCTGGAATTCGGGCATATTCGAGACCACGTTGTTGACCCGCAGCCAGGGCACAGAGTGGGGATTGGTCATGACCAGCGTCCGGCCGCTTCGGGACGGATCTGGTCGCACCAGCCGGTCCCATAGGCGATGAAGAACCGCTGCAGATTTGTCAGCCCGTGCGCATCCTTGTCATCCAGGGTCTTGCCTTGCTGCTTCAAATCCTCGGTGAGTGCAGACAGCGCCAGGTAAATGCCACCGTTGTCCGCGGTGTCCTCGCCTTGCGTCAGTTTCCCGTCTTGCTCCACCCCGGGGATTCCCGGAACGGGGCCGGTGTATTGCCTTGGCGATGCAGGCGCCGCGCTCATCGTATTGTTTGGCGTCTTCCGGCGTCCACCAGTCGCGCAGATTGCCCTTCACATCGAACTTGCGGCCCTGATCGTCGAAGTCGTGGGTCAGTTCGTGTCCCGACAACCGCACCCTCAGCGCCGTAATTCAACACATCGTCCTGGCTGGCATCGAAGAAAACCGGCTGCAGGATGCCGGCCGGAAAATTGATGGTATTGGTCTGCGGGTCTTCGTAGGCGTTCGACAGTCGGAGGCGTCATCAGCCATTGCGTGCGGTCCAGGGGATGGCCGATGAACGCCAGTTGCCGTTTCAGTTCGAAAGCCGTTCCGCGCTCGACGTTGGCGGCATAGCTTTCTCGTTCGATGGAGAGGGAACTGTAGTCGATCCACTTGTCGGGGTAGCCGATCTTGTCCACGACGGCGGCGAGTTTCAAGTGAGCCTCGCGCTTGGTTGCCGGTTGCATCCATGTGACCGCATCGATGTCGCGTCCCATTGCGGCTTCAATATCCTTTACCATCTTCTGCGCGCGCGCTTTGCTATCCGGCGGAAACACCTGGGCGACATAGACCTGTCCCAGCGCTTCGCCAAGATATTGATCTGCCGCGGTTGTACAGCGGCGCCAGTTCGGCGGCTGTTCCTTCTGACCATGCAGTGCGCTCTCGAAAGCAAAATCGGCGTCGCGCCAGCTGTTGCCGAGCGACGGCGCCGCAGTGCGCAGCAATTGCCAGCGCAGATAAACCTTCCAGGCGGCGAGGTCCTCATCGACGAGCAGCTTGTTCATCGCCCGGAAGTAATCGGGAGCGCTGACTTCATACAGCGGCACCGCGGGCGCGCCAATGCCGTGCAGATAGCCGTCCCAGTCGAAGCCGGGCGCCAGCTCCTTCACCTGTGCAAGGGTGAAGCGATTGTTGATCCTGTTGGGATCGCGGCGGCTGATGTTATCCATCTGGGCCTGGGCCATGGCGGTCTCGATCCGCATGATCGTTCCCGCCTCGCGGGCCGTGTCTGCCTCGCTCTCGCCGCCAAGCTTGAGCAGCGCCCGGATGAAGATTCCATACTTGTCACGAATCGCCTTGGAATCGTCATCGGTTTTCAGGTAGAAGTCGCGGCTTGGCAATGCCGAGTCCTCCCTGGTCGAGGCCTGCCACCACGCGTCCGACGTCGTTGAAATCGGCTGTCGGCCCGTACCCGAACAGGGCGACGTGGTCTGGTTGTCGCCGCCCTCCCACGCGCGGCCAAATGAACTGTGGATGGCGGCCAACACTGCGCCGATCTCGCTGCTTGTCCCGCATCGCGCCGATGCGCTCGAGAAGCGGCTGAATTTGCGAAAGCTCGTTTGTTCCGCTGCTCGCCTGGTTCATGCAACTGGCATAGAAGTCGCCGATCTTCTGCTCGTTCGGCGTGCGGGAGGGACTGGCGGCCTGGTTCTTTTCCAGGATGCTGCGCAGCACCTGCCGGTTCCACATTTCCAACTACCTCGAAACTTCCCCACCACATCTGGTCGGGTGGGATCGGGTTTTCCGCGATCAGCTTGCCTGCATACATGCTGATAGAAGTTTTCGCATGGATCGACGGACGAGTCCAAATGCGTCACGTCGATGTGCTGCAACTGCACCGGAGAATCGGCGGATTGCTGCGACTGGGCTGAACAACACAGGAGACACACCGGCGCGAGAATCGCGATATGCGTTTTCAGTCTCATTCGTTCCTCCGGTTTGAATTTTGATGGGATTGCGGGCGCAGGATTCGGGGACGGAGAAATGATAACGTCACTTCGCGCAGCAGCACGAAAGAATTCGATTTCCCTGCTCGCCGGATGAGCTACCGCTCGAACGATCCCGAGATCATCAGGCGGGGTTCTTCAGCTTCAGGCTCATCGAGCGAGTCCTTCACCAGGTCCCGGAACGCTGCCATCGCGGGCGAAATCCACTTGTCTTTGTGCCACAGAATGTGCGTCTGAATATCGAGCGATGGACCCGCCCAGTGCAGTCGTTTGAATTGGTACTGCCTTACCTCGCGCGCCACGGCGATGGCCGGCAATAATGCCAGGCCCATTCCCGCGGCCACGCACTGCTTGATGGCTTCTACGCTGGAGAACTCGGTTATGTGCCCCGGTCGGATGTTCTGCATGGCGAGCAAGCGATCGAGCTTGGCGCGGTATCCGCATCCGGTCTCGGTGAGCAGCAGCGTCTGTCCGGCAAGGTCTGCCGGCTTCACCGTGCGCTGCCGGGCCAGCGCATGGTTCGGATGGGCCAGGAGAAAAATCCGCTCGACGCGAAGGGGGATCGATCGGAAAGCCGGATTGGATACCGTGTCGCGCATGTCGATAACCAGGTCGACCTTTCCGGTCTCAAGTTCGACGACCAGCGCGTTGTCCAGATGAGGGCGAAAGATCAATTCAACGTGCGGAAAACGGCGGCGAAATTCGCGCAACAACAGCGACAGGCGATACGTGACCACGCTCTCCGGGGCGCTTATGCGCAGAGGCCCGCTTGGCTCGGAACCGGTCTTGACTGCGCGCTGTCCCTGTTCCATGGCGATGAGCGCCTGTTCGGCGAAGGGTAAAAAACGGTGCCCCGCATCCGTCAGGTTGACCTTTCGACCGAGGCGATCGAAGAGCGGTACACCGAGTTCCTCTTCCAGCGCCTTGATTTGCGCGGTTACGTTCGACTGCACGGTATGCACGCGCTCCGCGGTCCGGGTGAAGTTCAGTTCTTCGGCCAGGATGCGAAAAATCTGCAGCTGACGAACTTCCATAGTCCATCTCCAATCAAGATTGAAACCATCCTATCAATCTATTGGACGAATGCAAGAGGCAGCGCCACACTCTCTCTATACCGCGATCGAAATGGCCTGATAGCCGGTCATCGATCCCCGGAGGTCGCGCATGCCAGGCAGACTGAGACTTCCCCTCTCATTCGCAGGAGCTGAACTGAATTCCCCGCAAGAAACGGGTAGCATGCGGGCGCGCTTCGCGACCAACATGCTCTCTGTGAAGACCACAAACGCTTCCGTCACAGGTAAAGCTTCCCGCCGCCGGCCCGCCCTCGTCCTGTTTCATATGCTGCTTGCGGCGTTCTGGATCAGCACTACGGCGGCTGCGCAGGCGGCGGTGGTGCTGACCGCGCCCCACACCACGGTGGTTGTCTTCGCCGACCATCCGCTGCCGAAGAACGAGTGGCCATCGCTGTTCGCGGCCATCCACTCGGTCCTGGCCGACGTTGCTGCCGAAACGCAGGCCGTCGACATCAATGCCGAGTTGGTCGAAGGCGATGCCCTGGTCCCGGGTTTGCGCGTCGATGCATCCCTGTCTGTCTATCTGCATGGGGACTGCAACTCTGGACTCCAGCCCCCGCGCGGCTACCCGGCCGGAGCGACGCTGGGTTGGGTATGGCAACGACAGGGAACTATCGAGCCATTTGTCCATGTGGACTGCACCAGTATCGGCCAGGTTCTGGAACCGGGAATCTACTGGTTCAGCAAAGAACAGCGGATCCACGCCATGGCGGGGGCCATCGCCCGGGTGATTGTGCACGAGTGGATTCATATCGCCACCCAGAGCGCGGGGCACAGTGGACAAGGCGTCACCAAGGCGCATTTCGGAATTGACGATCTGCTTCCCGAACGCGACCGGTCTTTGGCGCGGCTGCGCAGTTCGCGGTAGGCGCAGGTCGACATGGTCCTGCCGATGACAATGATCGCGAGCCGTCAGTTAGATTTGTGGGATGGGTTCTGCGCAAGCCGAGTGGCGGCAGGAGCTGCGCGCCATGGTGGCGCTCGCGGTTCCGGTGGTGTTGAGCGAACTGGGCTGGATGGCCCAGGGCGTCGTCGACACCATCATGGTGGGCAAGCTCGGCCCCGCCGCCATCGGCGCGGTGGCCGTGGGCAATGCGGTTTATTACACGCCTTCGCTCTTCGGCATCGGCCTCCTTCTCGGCCTCGATACGCTGGTTTCCCACGCCTACGGGCGCAAGGACCACGACGCCTGCCATCGCTGGCTCGCGCAGGGCGTCTACCTGGCCTGCATCGTCACGCCGCCGCTCATGATCGTGATTGCGGCCGCGAGCTTTGGCCTGGCGCGCGCCGGGGTTACGCCGGAAGTGGCCGGCCCCGCAGGCGCCTATCTGCGCATCCTGAATTTCGGAACGCTGCCCCTGCTGCTCTACGGGGCTGCGCGGCGTTATTTGCAGGGCGTGGGGCAGGTTCGCCTGCTGACCCTGACCTATGTGCTGGCCAACCTGCTCAACTGGTTCGGCAACTGGGTGCTGATCTACGGCAAGCTGGGCATGCCGGCTCTGGGGGTCAACGGCTCGGCGCTGTCAACCTTAGTGGCGCGAATCGCAATGGCGGCCGCCCTCATCGGCCTGGCCTGGCACTATGAGCGCCAGCGCGGCCACCCGCTTTTTCAGCATTGGGCCCGGCCCAGCCTGCTTAAGCTCAAGCAGCTGGTCCGCCTGGGCTCGCCGGCCGCGGGACAGATCGTGCTGGAAGTGGGAGCCTGGAACCTGGGCACCTTTTGCGCCGGCCTGCTCACCCCTGTCGCGTTGGCCACTCATTCCATTGCCCTGAACTATGCCAGCATCAGCTACATGGTGCCCCTTGGAGTGTCTGCCGCCGCGGCCGTCAGCGTGGGTCACGCCATCGGCGCGGGAGACCGGGATCGCGCGCGTCGCGCCGGCTGGCTGGCATTGGGCCTCGGCACCGGCTTCATGCTCCTGGCTTCGGTCGTGTTCTTCATCGCACCCCGCCCCCTCATTGCCCTGTATACGAGCGATCCGCGGGTTTTGGCCGTGGGTCCGAGCCTGCTGGGTCTGGCGGCGGCGTTTCAGATATTTGACGGCATCCAGACCGTCTCCACCGGTGCCCTGCGCGGCCTGGGCGAGACCCGGTTTCCCATGATCGCCAACTTCGTCGGCTACTGGATCCTGGGTCTGCCGCTCGGCATTTTTCTCTGTTTTGGCCTGCATTGGGGGATTTACGGACTCTGGATCGGTCTCACGCTGGCCCTGATCGTGATTGCAACCACGCTGCTGTTGCGGTGGCGGAAGGACTCGCGGAAAGGCACTTTAATCCATTTGAATTAATTACTTATGGCTCGCTCCGCGGGAGACAGCCGCCATTTCCAATCGATCGAGGGCTGGTC
The DNA here is from genome assembly GCA_963812485.1 of uncultured Acidobacteriota bacterium. GTDB lineage: Bacteria > Acidobacteriota > Terriglobia > Terriglobales > Acidobacteriaceae > Telmatobacter. Next base: position 185,276 of record CAWEVD010000004.1, on the reverse strand, counting down.
TGTGAACCAATTCGCCCTCTTCGGTTTTTTGACGTCAGGCGACGTAAGCAAACAGTCATGACCGGTTCCGTCTCAAGGCGTCGAACCAAAGGTTGTATTGCCGCGATCTGCGTCCCGGGGGATCATGTTCGTCAATGTAACCACGGATGGTTCGCGGGGACGAATTGTCCTTGCGCAATGGGACGGTTGCATTACCACGTGACTATAATCACATGTGGATGAAGCATTAACTCCATTAAGAGAATTTCATCGGAAGGGATTCCCGCCACATGGCGACAGGAGACCTTGCCCTTGGTCAAGAGAAGGGCGCAACCAGCGCGCAAAAGCGCGTAGTCAACGACTTCAGCATTATCGTAGCAACGGTGAACGGGTCCGGCTCGCAATCCGCCAATAGCGTTCTGCTGAAAAGCATCTTCGGAATGGGCGTACCCGTCAGCGGTAAAAACCTCTTCCCGTCGAACATCGCCGGACTACCCACCTGGTTCACCATCCGCGCCAGCAAAGATGGTTACGTGGCCCGCAGGAAGGGGTCGCAAATCCTGGTGGCGATGAACCCCGAGACCGCCAAGCAGGACATGGTCGAACTGGACAGCGGCGGCGTTGCCATCTACGAAGAGAGCCTGAACCTCAAGCAGTATCGCAGCGATGTGGTCTGCTACCCCGTTCCCTTCGACAAGATCACCGCGTCGGTCTGTCCCGAGGCCAAGCTGCGCAAGCTGGTCAAGAACATGGTCTACGTGGGAGTGGTCTCGCACATCCTCTCCCTTGACCTCAAGGTTGTCGAGAATGGCGTGCGCAAGCAGTTCGCCAAGAAGCAGAAGGTCTTCGACCTGAACTTCGGCGCCGTCAAGGCCGGCTACGACTACGCGCAGGAAAAGCTTGTCAAGCAGGACCCCTACTTGATTGAGCACATGGATCAGACCGCCGGCAAGATCATCATCGATGGCAACGCCGCTGCCGGCATGGGCGCTGTATTCGCGGGCGTCACCGTGGTCGCGTGGTATCCCATCACCCCGTCCACATCGCTCATCGAAGCCACCACCGACCTGCTCAAGAAGTTTCGCGTCACCCCGGAAGGCAAGGCCACCTTCGCGGTGGTTCAGGCTGAAGACGAGCTCGCCGCCATTGGCATGGTGCTCGGCGCAGGCTGGGCCGGCGCGCGTTCCATGACTTCGACCTCGGGCCCCGGAATCTCGCTCATGGCCGAATTCGCCGGCCTCGGCTACTACGCCGAAATCCCCGGCGTGATCTTCGACGTGCAGCGCACCGGCCCCTCGACGGGCATGCCCACGCGCACCTCGCAGGCCGACCTGCTCTCGGTTGCTTTCCTCTCCCACGGCGACACCAAGCACATCGTCCTGTTGCCCGGCTCCGTGAAGGAGTGTTTCGAATTCGGTTACACCGCCTTCGATGTCGCCGAGCGTTTCCAGACTCCGGTCTTCGTTCTTACCGACCTTGACCTGGGCATGAACAACTGGATGTCCGAGCCCTTCCAGTATCCCGACAAGCCTCTCGACCGCGGCAAGGTGCTCACCGCGGAAGACCTCAAACGCCTGGGCGGATTTGCCCGCTATCGCGATGTCGACGGCGATGCGATTGGCTGGCGCACGCTGCCCGGCACGGATCATCCCAAGGCTGCCTACTTCACGCGCGGCTCCGGCCACAACGACGCCGCGGGGTACACCGAACTGCCGCATGAGTACGTCGAGGTGATGGAACGCCTGTTGCGCAAGTTCGAAAATTCGCGCAAGCATCTGCCCGCGCCCGTCGCGGTCAAAAACGGGACCTCGAAGATCGGTTTCCTCGCCTACGGCAGCACCGACTTCGCCCTGCGCGAGAGCCTCGACCAGATCAAGAACGAATACAAGGCCGACGTCGACTACATGCGCATTCGCGCTTTCCCGTTCGCGCACGAGATTCACGACTTCGTGGCTTCGCACGAACGCGTCTATGTCGTCGAACAGGATCGCGACGCGCAACTGGCCAGCCTGCTCAAGCTCGACCTTCCCGCCGACCAGGTGGTCAAGCTGCGCAGCATTCTTTACTACAACGGTCTGCCCATGGATGCCCGCAGCATCACGGACGAGTTTACGACCAAGGAGGGCCTCTAATGGCAACCGCAACACCGACACCCAAAACCAATCGCATCGGCCTTCCCATCCTTGATTACCGTGGCGGCAAATCCACGCTCTGCGCCGGTTGCGGCCACAACGCCATCTCCGAGCGCATCATCGACGCCATGTTCGAAATGGGCATCGCGCCCGAGCGCGTGATGAAGATGAGCGGCATCGGCTGCTCCTCCAAAAGCCCCGCATACTTCATGAGCCGGTCGTTCAGCTTCAACAGCGTGCATGGCCGCATGCCGTCGGTTTCCACCGGCGCCATCCTCGCCAACCACCAGATGACCATGCTCGGCGTCTCCGGCGACGGCGACACCGCCTCCATCGGCATGGGCCAGTTCGTTCACCTGCTGCGCCGCAACCTGCCCATGATCTACATCATCGAGAACAACGGCGTGTACGGTCTCACCAAGGGCCAGTTCTCGGCCACCGCCGACCTCGGCTCCAAGCTGAAGACGGGCGTCATCAATGATCTGCCGCCCATCGACACCTGCGCGCTTGCCATCCAGCTGGGCGCAACCTTTGTGGCTCGCTCCTTCTCCGGCGACAAGAAGCAGCTTCTCGCCATGCTCAAGGCCGCCATCGCCCACAAAGGCACGGTGCTGCTCGACGTCATCAGTCCCTGCGTGACCTTCAACGACCACGAAGGATCCACCAAGAGCTACAAATTCATGCAGGAGAACGACGAGCCCATCAACGAAATCGGCTTTGTCGCCAGCTTCGATGACATCGAGGTCGACTACGATTCCGGCCAGGTTTACGAAGTGGAGATGCACGACGGCTCGAGCCTGCGCCTGCGCAAGCTGCGCGAAGACTACGATCCCACCGACAAGCCCAGCGCCGTGAGCACGCTCATGGAAGCGCAAGCCGCTGAAGAAGTCCTCACCGGCGTCTTCTACATCAACACCGAAAAGCCCACGTTTATCGATCTGCTCAATGTCGTCGATGAGCCGCTTGGCACCCTGCCCGAGTCGATTACCCGTCCGCCCAAGGCCGCCCTGGACGCCCTCATGCAGAGCCTCCAGTAAGGCAAATGAACAATCCCAAGAAAAAGCCCCGCATAGAGCGGGGCTTTTTTCGCATAGTCCCTGCTTTGTTTGAAACTAAAGTAATAAGTTATCCCGGACCTGTGACTGCGCTAACAAATCTAGCTCTAAAGCTTGTGCTAAATTGCAAGGTACCCTCCCTGAATGGCTCTGTGTGTGCGTGTAACGCTCACTTCGTGTGTCATTTCGGGCGGCGAGAATTCCGAGGGACGGTATGATGGCAGCAAGCTTGGATAGGGAACAATTAGAAGCTCTCCGGCGCCAGGTGGAGGAAGACTACAAGCTGGACGTGGCGGCGATTGAGCGATTTCAGCGGCGTTTCACTGGCGGGAATACCAATTCTCCCGCTGTAGCCAGCCCTCCGCCGGCAACCACCGCAACGGTCAGCGAAATCCGTGGAGCGGCAGTTGTGCCCATACCGGAACCAGTTGGGCAATCTGAACCGGATGAACTGACAGGTTCGCTTCGATCCATGTTTAGCACTTACCGGAGGTGATGGGCATCACCATGCTCATCGCATCAGCCGGCAATCCCAATACTTCCGCGACGCTCGATGGCTCCCCCGACCGCAGCTTCAGGCTCGTTAAAGTTTCTGCGCCCTGAAATGCGACAGTGACCCAACGCAATTCGACTACGCCCTCCCCCGCATCACCCTCGGAATCGCATGCGTTTCCTTCGGCGCCAGCGCCTCGCGCGCTTGTCGGCGGATTCGCACGCCACTGAATTAATGAGTCGCTCCCTTTATTTTGATTTCCACGACCAGAATGGTCTTATACAATTCTCGCCATGAAAGGCAACCCACAAGTTCTTGAGCAACTGAACCTTGCTCTTCGCGACGAATTGACAGCAATCAATCAGTATTTTCTCCACGCGGAAATGGCGGAGAACTGGGGCTATTCCAAATACTCAAAAAACATCAAGAAGCAATCCATCGACGAGATGAAGCATGCTGAAGCGCTCATGGAACGCATTTTGTTCCTCGATGGTATTCCGAGCATGGAAACGCTCTCGCTTTCCATTGGGCAAACAGTCAGGGATATGATCGAGTCCGATCTGAAGCTCGAACTCGGAGCTGTGGCGTCGTACAACGAGGCCATCCGAATTTCCGTGGAAAACAAGGACAACGGCTCACGTGATCTATTTGTCCGGTTGCTCAAGGATGAAGAAGGGCATGTGGATTGGCTTGAGGCCCAACTTCATCTGATCAAGGAGATGGGATACGAGCGCTATCTCATTATCCAGACCGACGCGGAGAAGTAACTCCCCGTAAACTACCTCACATCACTCCCGCCGTCGCCCGCGCAAACGTATAAGGCCCCTCCGGCACCAGCGCCACCCGCGCCCCGCGTGGAACTCCACGCAGCACCGCCGCGATCGCCTCGTCGATATCACCGAACCATCGCGTCCCCAGTGGTCCTAGCTCTTTCTTCGTCACGCCCGGCGTGTAATAGTAGAGTTCGTTCTGCACGCCCGCGAGTGACAGTTTCTCCAACTGCCAGCGATCCACCTCCACGGGCAGGTCGCGCACCTGGTCGAGGTATTCGGCATACCCGCCCTTCATGTTCTTGACCATGCGTGCGTACTCCTCTGAACCCATTCCCTCTGCGCATTCTGCGATGATCAGGATCCGGCCGCCTGGTTTCGCGATGTGTGCGGCCGCCGTAATCCCCTTGGCCGATTGGTAAAACGTCAGGTCCAGCGGAAACCCGGCCGAACTGGTGATGACGACGTCCGCCAATTCGTCGACCTCTTCGAGACACGCCTTCTCGACAAACTCCACGCCTGCCGCGTGCGCCTTCACCGGGTCGCCCGCAAACACGCCCGCGATCTTCCGCTCCTGGGTCAGGGCCACGTCCACGATGAAATCGTGGCGCACCATGCGCGCGCATTCCAGTAATTCCTCGTGCAGCGGATTGCCGGTGATCGATCCTTCCGTCGCCAGCGGCTCGCGAATGAAACGGGGCGAATGAATTACCTTGATCGTTTCCTGCGCCGCCAGGCCCGGAACGATCAGCTTCCGCCCGCCCGAGAAGCCCAGCATCAGGTGCTGCTCGATGAATCCCAGCGTGATGTGCAGGTCCGCGCTTACAAACCGCTCGTCGACATATACCGGGGTTCCGCGCCGCGTCTCGCCCGCGTAGCGGTGTTCCTCCAGCGCCCGCGCATTGTGGCTCACTACGCGGTATTTGGCCGCGATCTCGGGCCCGACGATGATGTCGACTTCCTCCCTGGTCGCGGCGCGATGCAGCCCCGTCGCAATGAGAATGATGATGCTGTCGGCGGCGATGCCGGCTTTGTGCAGCCGGGCGAGCAAGGGAGGCAGCGTGATCCGGTTCGGCGCCGGCCGGGTGATGTCGCAGACCGAAATCGCCGCTGTCTTCCTGCCCCGGGCCAAATCCATGAGCGGCTCGCACGCGATCGGGTGATCGAGCGCTTCATTCACAGCCGCGGCCTCGTCCGTAACCGCAACCGCCTTCCTGCTTCTTATCTCATGGCAGTCAAATCCGTCGGGTACCGAAACCTCGATCCCGCCCTTGCCAAAGAGAAACAACGATTTCATCGCTTGAATCCTCACCCTGATTCTCGCAGACTTCGATCGTGCATTGAAAGATCCCGCGAAGCCGGCCTGAAGACGGGAGCTTGCCCTTGCTCAAGACTCCCGTCGTCACTTTCTCCGGATCAAGCCGTTCCAGGAGTTCCAGTTGGCGAAGCACCCAGGTCGCTGCGACGGCTGCGCATCCATTCGCGAAATCTGTCGTGTTCGTCCGGCGTCATGCATTCCCAGCGCTGCCCCGACCGCCGCCGGGCTCTGGAGCCGTTGGAACCGCCGCCCAGCCCTCCGACCAGGATCCGGCACAGCACCAGCAGGCCCAGGGACTGCCAGAAGGTGATCTGCCGCAACCCGAACAGCATCGGCATGAGCCAATTCCACAAATGCATTACCAATTCGCCGAACAACCAGCCAAACAGCACCATCGCCGGCGGCGCCACCAGGAAAATCCACCATTTCTTTCTCATGTTTGTTCCTCACTTCCTCATAAACTCATCGTGAATCCTCTGCAATCGCTCGCGCAGATGCAGCACTGCATAGCGCTTGCGGGCGAGCAGGGTATTGAGATTGACGCCGCTCTCGGCCGACAACTCCTTGAAGCTGCGCCCCTCCATTTCGTGGGCGATGAACACCTCTCGCTGTTCAACGGGCAACTCGGCGAAGGCGAGCTCCAGTTCATCGAGAAGCATGTGCCGCAGGTAGAGCGCTTCCGGCCCTGCATCCGGAGACGGCAGCAGGTCTTCGATGTCGAGCGCGACGCCCTCTTCGTCCTCGCCCATCGTCTCGGAGAATGTTGCCGGCCGCTTCTTGCGGAAGAAGTCCGTGATCCGATTGCGCGCCACGCGAAACAGCCAGCCGGTCACATAGTCGATAGGCTTCAGCAGGCGTGTGGCTTCCACCAGTTCGGCGAAAACTTCCTGCAGAAGGTCTTCGACGTCGGCATCGTTCGGCACGCGCCTGCGGATGAAGTTCCGCAGCCGCGAACCTTCTTCCGCCACCACTGCCGCGATTTGCCGGTCTTGCTCGATCATCGTGGTCATGCTGGCCATCTCGTCCGTCTACTCTCAGGACGAATGACAGCCGCAAATATTGTAGAGATTTATTGAAGAGCCCGCAGCCAGCGTAGCAGTCGGAATCGAAGGCAGGCGAAAGATGAACGGACTGCCGGGAGGGCGACACTATTTTGCCCAAAATAAATGGCCCTGCATCGCGCAGGGCCATTCTTCGGCTCTTGACGCCAGGAATGCCTACGGCGTCTTGGCCACAATCTTTACGCCCATCGCGTTGAGCTTCGCTCGCGCCTGGGTCGCCTCCGGCGTTTGCGGATGACGCTGGATCAGCGCCCGCAACTCGTGCACCCCGGCATCGTGCTTGCCCGAATTGATGAGCGCCAGTCCCTTGTGCAGTTGAGCTGCGGCGGCCTTGGGGCTGCCGCTGAAGTTCTCGAGCACCACGTTGTAGGCCTTAACAGCCCCCGCATAATCGTTCTGCTTGTAAGCGATCTCACCCAGGTAGAACTGCGCGTTGCCGGCCAGGTCGTCCTGCGGGTAATACGTCAGCACGTCGTGGAATTCACCGGCAGCCACCTCGTAACGCGCCGAATTGTAGTCGCGCAGGCCGGCCTGGTAGGTCTCCTGAAGCGGCGGAGCCTGTCCGCCACCGGGGCCGTTGGGAACCACACTCTGTGGTCCCGGGCCGGGCGCCGGCATCGGCGACCCTCCCGCTCCCGGCTGTTGAGCAGCACCACCCACGGGCGGATTCTGGACGTTTTGCAACTGGCTCTGCAAGTCCTGGATGCTCTTGTCCAGTTTGCTCATGCGCGACTTCAGCTCATCCACGGAGTCATTCAGCGATTGCATCTGCCCCGAGTTGGTGTCGAGCTTCCCGCCGAGAGCCTCGCTTTGCGCATTGATTTTCTGCTGCAAAGCGTCCACAGTCGTCGTCATCCGGTTGGCGTTGTCCGCGGTCTGTTCCACGAGGTGCTGCAACAGGCCGAATTTCGAATCCACCGTGGACTGCAAGCGTTGCACCGCATCCATCAGCTGCTGCACTTGCGTTTGCAGCGCCACGACGGTGTCCTTTGTCGATTCGGCGCGCACGGAAGCGGTTCCAGAAATTAACCCCGAAAGGGCCAGGAAAAACAGAACATTGCGAAACCTATAAGTTTTCAACATCCCTCACCCATCCCCATAACATAAGAAGTACGGCACCCCGATTCGTACTCGCAGGGATGCCGCAGTCTCTTCCATTGTCGCACTATCGCAGAGCCGGAGGTATTGCAGGCTTGCAGGCCGACACCACCGTGCCGACATGATCACCGGGCAGCCGAGACCGGAGTAAGAAACCGAGTGGCGCGCAGTTCTTGATTCGATCCGCAGGAGCCATGTCAAACAGGCCCCTGCGGACCGCTCCGATTCAGAGGCCGGTCTATTGATCCATCGAGAATCCACCGCGCCGGTTCTGTTGCCAGCATTCCTCGGTAGATTCGCTGCAGAATGGCTTTTCCTTGCCGTAGCTCACGGTGCGAATGCGGTTGGCTGCCACACCCGCCGTCACCAGCGCATTCTTGGCCGCATCCGCGCGGCTCTGGCCCAGCCCGATGTTGTACTCGTTAGAACCGCGCTCGTCGCAGTAGCCGCCGATCACGACCTTGATTTCGGGGTGGCTCACCAGGAACGAAGCATCGCGCGAGAGCGTGGTCTGCGCATCGCCACGAATATCGGACGTGTCATAGTCGAAGAAAATGTCCTGCACGTTGGCTTTGAACTGCTCTTCCGTGCTCATGGTGTTGGTTGGCACCACAACCGCCGGGGGAGCATTCACGGTCACGCGCGCCGTGGCATCCGCCGTACCGCCCGCGCCCTTCGCCACCAGGTGGTAGCTGGTCGAGGTGGTCGGCGTAACCGTCTTCACGCCCGAAGTCGGTACATCCCCAATTCCGTCGATCGAGACGCTGGTCGCGTCCGCGGTGCGCCACGTCAGCACTACCTGGTCCCCGGCTGAAATCGATGCCGGAGTCGCCGAAATCTGCGCTGTGGGAGGTGCTGTGGCTGGAGGCGCCGTTTCCGTCGGCATCGGCGGAGCGGGATGTTTCTTCTTGCAACCGGCAACGGCGATGAGGGCTACCAGCAAAACGACGGGAACCAGAATGCGAACAAATTGTTTCAAAACCTATCTCCTTTTGCAGGGGTCAAGCGGCGAATTTCAGACAACGGAACATTCTAATTGCTGACTTCCCGACTTCCTGACTTTTTGAGTGATGGTGAGCACACCACGACAACACCACCAGGTGTACATCGCCAAAGTTTTGGGGATTTTGGCCCCCTTGGACCTCAGCGATCATAGTGATTGGGCTGACGAGCCTATGATACGCCTATTCCGTGGAAACGATTTCACAAATTGGGCCGAAATTACTGCGCACCCCATCCTCGGACCACGATTGCAAAACTCCGAAACCTGACACTGGCTCCGCTATTTCCAACTCCAGTTGGGCATGAAATTGTTGCCGACGTGAGTTAGCTGGTGCTGATCGGTGCCGTCCGCGAGCATCATCCAGATCTCGCTATGGCTGCCGACCGCTCGCTCGAAGACAATATGCCGCCCGTCCGGCGCCCAGCTCGGAAAATCGTTGGTTCCGGCGTCGTGGGTCAGCTGCAGCCACCGTTTGCTGGCGATGTCCATCACGTAGATGTCCTGCCCGCCCGGCGCTCCCGGCCCGTACTTCCGGTTCCAGCTGAATGTGAGAAACTGGCCGTTCGACGACCACGAAGGCGAGATGGCGTAGCCCCCATCCGTCATACGCTGGATGTTGGCTCCATCCTGATCCATGATGTAGATCTGGGGCAGGCCGGTGCGGCCGCTCACCCACGCGATTTGCGAATTGGTGCGCGGGTTCCAGGTGGGGCCGACATCGGGTCCGCGGAACGCTGTGAGCTTATGCAAATTTCCACCGCTCGCGTCGGCGACCCAGATCTCGGGGTCCCCCGAGCGCGAAGAGGAGAAGGCGATTTTGGTTCCATCCGCGGACCATGCAGGGGACTGGTTCGAGCCACCGGCGGTACCTCCCGGGAAACTGACCAAACGGCCAAGATCCTGTGAATACATCCGTACCGACCACCCGCTGCGATCGAGCGACGCGAAGGCGATACGGCTGCCATCGGGTGAGATGCGCGGCGACAGGGAGATGCTGCCCAGGTGGGTCACCTGGTGCTGGTTCTGCCCGTCGTAGTCCATCATCCAGATTTCCTTGGTTCCGGTCCGTGAACTGACGAAGTAAATCTTGGTTTCGGCGATGCCGTTGATGCCCCCGCCCAGCTGCGAAATGATCTCGTCGGCAAAGCGGTGCGCGATGGTGCGCGCCATGTCCTGGCTCGCCGCCTCGTTGTACTGCTTGCCCAGCACCTGCGGGGTGGCGGCGTTGCGCGCGTCATCCAGCCAGCCGTACACCACCAGCCGGCCATTGTTCGACGACAGCGCTCCGAAGGCCACCATCTCTGAATTTGCCGGGGCCGCCGCCCATTGCGCCAGGCTGATTTCCTGCGGCGATCCAGGCGTTGCCTGCGGCGCCATCGCCTTCGACACCATGTCGAAGATTCCGGCGTTCTGCAGATCGCTATAAAGCGTGGAGTCAAACGTTGCCTTCAGCGCTGGCGTATCCGGGTCAACGCTTGCCGCTTTGAAGTCGGCGGCCGCAAGACGGATGCGGGCGTTGCCCAGGTTCGATCCGGTGTGAATCCAGTCTTGTCCCCACGCGGCATCAACCGTCGCGATGGAAAGAAAAATGAAAACCGGAAAAACAAGCCGGAAAAAGGATTTCATTCTGTACGCGATCCCTTGATGGAACATATTTGTTCGGGAAGCTCCTCGCTCATGCTGCGTTGTCGATCGGGGTTTTCGCATCCCCACGCTACTGCCGGAAACTCAGTACTCGCAGTAGTAGGAAGTCAGAACCGTGCTGGGGCTGTATTGGGCGGGCAGCGGGCCGAATGTATCCACACGCTGCGCCGCACGCAGGCAGGACCGGTCGAGCGTCGGGCTGCCGCTGCTCCGATCCTGTTGAACGTTGCTCACCGTACCGTCCCGGTGGATGACAAATGAGATGAAAGTTCGCGTGCCCTTGGGCGTTCGCGGATCGACCTCGCCCTTGTTCCAGTTGGACGCCATCTTGCGCTGGATGTTGCTGATGTAATACGCGAACCGGGTTCCGAAATCGCCCTCGTTCACCGTCACCGGCCCCGTGATCGTGGTCTGGCCGGTCACCGCGCGTTGTATCGAACTGCCTGACTGTTCGCCGTACTGGGCCCGGTTCTCCTGTTTGGGCGGAGGCTGTTTGAGCTGACTTTTCGGCGTCGGCTGCGGCTTCACTTTGGCGTTCTTCCCCGGAATTGGAATAGCCTTCATGTCAATCAAGGGGGACTCAACCTTCGGTTGAGGAATTTCCGGGGCCGGGCTGGGCTTGTCCGTCGCCAGTACGTTCTGGTTTTGCGGCTGATCGGAAGGCAGCGGCAATGCGCTGCTGACGACATTCACGCGAATCGCTCCTCCCGCTGCGGCCCCGCCCCACACGTTGGCGTGAAAGAATCCACCGACGACGTAATAAAGCACGATCGCCAGGCCCAGCGCTACATGGAGCACGACCGAACCAGTGGCCGGCGCAAACACCGGCTCTCCCGTCAGTTCCTGCTCCAATCGTTCTTCGCCTTCCAGCAAACTGCTCATGCACTTACCCGGAGACTGATCCCTCAGTCCCTAGTCCCTTAGTCCCTGCTTTTCTCACTTCTTCTTCGTATCCAGCGGCTGGGTCACGATCGAAATATTCGTGATCCCGGCTTGTTTCACGGCGTCCATCACGCTGGCAAAGGCTCCGAACGGCACCCGTTCATCCGCACGAAGATAGATCACCTGTTTCGATGGATCTGTATTTCCCTGGTGCAGTTTCTGGGGCAGCTCGTGAATGTTGATCGGAGTATCGCCGAGAAATAACCCCGAATCGCGATCGATGGTCAGCACCAGGCGCTGTTCGGTAATCTCCCGCACCGTGCGCGTCTTCGGAATTGCCACTTCGATGCCCGACTGCAGCACCGGCGCGGTGATCATGAAGATCACCAGCAGCACCAGCACCACATCCACCAGCGGCGTGATATTGATCTCGGCCAGGGAGGTGCGGGTTTGCCCTGCGCTACTTGTAAAAGCCACGTTCAACCTCGTGGGCCACTTCGCGGCCGGGCAACTCGCGGCCTTCAACCGAAGGCACACGCTGCGCCGCAGGAGCGCTTGCCGAACGCACCTGGATCTCTTCCAGGGAATTCAGCAACTCGCGGCTGAAGTCGTCGATGGCCGCCGCAAACACGCGAATGCGGGCAGTGAACTGGTTGTAGGCAACCACTGCAGGCACGGCCACAAACAAGCCGGCCGCGGTAGTGATCAGCGCCTCGGAGATTCCGGGCGCCACCGCGCGCAGCGTTGCCGCGCCGGCGGTGCCCAATCCCATAAACGCGTCCACCACGCCCATCACCGTTCCAAACAACCCGACAAAGGGACTCGTCGCGGCGATGGTGGCCAGCCACGTCATCCGCCGCTCCAGGCCGGTCACAGCTTCGCTGCCCGCCGTCTGCGCCGACCGTTCCAACGGTGTTATGTTGCGGGGTGGTCCGGAGCCGCCTGTCTGCCGCTTGTATGTCTCGTAGACCTCGTCGAAGACCTGGGCCAGGGGACTGGCTTTGAAATCCGGCGTAAGCGCCGCAATCTCCTGCAGCCGCGATGCTTTGCGGAAGGTGCGGATAAACCGCTTGCTTTCCTTGGTGGCCTTGCTGAAGGTGGACATCTTGCCCAGGATCACTGTCCATGAATAGAGGCTGGCAACGAGCAGAACCAGCAGAACGCCCATCGCCACCGGACCGATGTTGGTCAGCAAGTTCATCAGCGCGCTGGCGCCGTGGGCCAGCGATCCGCCTGCAGCCGGTGCGTCGCTGTCATTCTGCAGTGCAAAGAGGAGTGCAGCAGTAAAAATGGGCATTCACCTCACCTTCAACCGTATCAGATTGTTGGATGCCATCGAAAGCTGTGCGCTGCATATCGCTGATAACAAAAAGGGTTCCTTTGCCCCTGTTTCTACTGGTGTTTTCGCCTGGGCGCCACCTCAATCGTCTTCTCTTCGCCCCATCCGAAAGACGTGGCAGACGGGATGCCCCCGACGCATTTCGCCATTGCCATCTGTGCCTCCATCCCGCCGCTTCGTGCTACGCTGCTCTCGGATTCTTGTCGTTCCCCGCGAACCGGGAGAGCGGAATAGAAAAATGCTCATCGAGCTGCGCGCCGAGAACTACGCCGTTATCGACCACGCCATTGCTGTCTTTGGCCCCGGGCTCAACCTGCTCACCGGTGAAACCGGCGCGGGCAAGTCCATACTGGTCGACGCACTGGCGCTGCTGATGGGCGGCAAGTCCTCTACCGACGTGGTTCGCCACGGGGCCGACAAGGCGACCGTTTCCTGCGTCTTTGAGTCCACTCCCGGAGCCGAATCGATTCTCGAAGAAAACGGGATCGACGCCGAAGGCTCGGAAATCATCCTCCGCCGCGAAATTCTTTCCACCGGCAAGGGACGCGTCTTCGTGAACAATCAGCCCGCAACCGTTGCCGTCCTCAAGCTGCTTGCACCGGAACTGGCGCTGGTCCACGCGCAGACCGAGACGCTCTCGAGCTTCGACCAGGCCCAGCAGCGCATCCTCCTCGACCGCTTCGGCGCGCTCTCCACAGAGGCCGTTTCGCAAGCCCACGCGCACTGGCGCGAAGCCTCTCAGAAGCTCGATGAGCTCCTTCAAGGCGAGCAGGACCGCCTGCGCATGGTCGACCTCTGGACCTATCAACTCAAGGAAATTGAAGCCGCGCATCTAGAGGCGGGCGAAGACGAAACTCTCGAAACCGAAAAGCGCGTTCTCGGCAATGCGGAAAAACTCTATACCGCCGCCATGAGCGCATTCGATCAGCTCTACGAAGGCGGCGCGTCGGCCGAGGCGGCCCTGCGCGCCGCGCTGCGCAACATTGAAGAACTGGCCCGCTACGACGCCCGCTTCACTGAAGCCGCCCAGCAGCTGCAGTCGGTTCGCGCCACGGTCGGCGACATCGGCGCCAGCGTCCGCGATTACGCCGAAGGCATCAATGCTTCCCCCGAGCGCCTGGCTGAAATCGAAGATCGCCTCGCGCTCATCGATCGCCTCAAGCGTAAATACGGCAAGACCGTCGCCGACATCATCGCCTTCGCCGAAGACGTTTCCGGCAAACTGGCGGAAGTGGAAAATCGCGACGAGCTCCTCAAGCAGCGCCGCACCGAACTCGACAAGGCTGCCGCTGCTTATCGACTCGCCGCCGCAGCCTTGAGCGCGGATCGCGAAGCCGCCGCCGGAAGGCTTGCGCGGCTTGCAGAAGCTCAGATCAACTCCCTGGCCATGAAGGTCCGCTTTGAAGTGGCTGTCAACGCGCGTGAAGACTCGCCGCACTGGACGGGGAGCGGCTGGGATGAAGTCGAGTACCGCATCGCCACCAATACCGGCGAGCCGCTCAAGCCGCTGCACGAAATCGCGTCCGGCGGCGAGATGAGTCGCGTTATGCTGGCGCTGAAAGTCGCAGTGGAAGAGAACTCGTCCAAGACCAGGAAGAAAAACCCCACGCCGCGCACGCTGGTCTTCGACGAAATCGATATCGGCATCGGAGGCCGCGCCGCCGAAGCCGTCGGCCAGAAACTGAAAACCTTGTCGCAGGGACAGCAGATTCTCTGCGTAACTCACTTGCCGCAAATCGCGGCCTTTGCGGATCAGCACTTTCTCATCGACAAGCGCGAGTCCGCCGGCCGCACCAAAACCAATATCCGTCTCCTCGATCAACGCGCCAGCACCCACGAGGTCGCCCGCATGCTCAGCGGAGCCAGGGTCACTGAGACCAGTCTCCAGCACGCGGCGCAGATGATTGCCGCCAGCCGCTAATTCGAATTACCGGTTGCATAACTCGGATTGCTTCTTGCATACTTAGTCCGGCCTTTATTCCCCGAGGGTTCCGCTCCTGAACAAAGTGCAGGTTATTCACTGACATTTTCGGTTAGGCCGGCATCGATCTCATCTTAGAAAGCGCTATCTCCCAAGCGTTTCGACGGCTCCACTACTGTTGAATTAGCCGCAAGGCGCAGGCACGACTTATTTCGAACCCTTGGAAAATCAGGCTCAACGTCGCTCGAAGGTCCGCATTTCATAGTGGTTTCTCCAGTTGGCTGGACGCGCTGCTATCGAAATCCGGGAAAGGGGACGAACATGGTTCGCGGCCCGAAGGAACTTGCTCGCACGGCAGAATCGGATGCGGTTGGTCGAGAAGAGGGGACGCTTGCGGCCATGCCCCTGGATGCGTTGCGGGATGCGAGGCAACTGACCCAGGTACAAATGGCCCGGCTGCTGAAGATCTCCCAGGGTGCGGTCTCTAAGGTCGAACGCCGCACCGACATGTTTGTCAGCACGCTGCGCAATTATGTTCGAGCCATCGGCGGAGACCTGGAGATTCGCGCCATTTTTCCCGAGGGGGATGTGCTGATCGATCAGTTTGGGACTCTGGAACCTTCGCACAATCCCAGGGCGCACGCTCCCGAATCCAAACGCGACGATCCCACGCGCAAGGCCGCGACGGCCCTCTGATTCCTTAATTCATCAGGTTCGTTTTGGGCGGATCGTGGCACGGCGTAAGCATGTCTGAAACCGTAGAGAGCATGAACGTGGGATGCAGGGGCTTGGCCAGGATCTCGAAAAGGTGACCCTTCTTCCTGGCTTCTTCGAGAAGACCGCTGGTGCCGGGCTGGCCCGAGAAAAGAAGGAACTGACAGCCGGTATAACTGGCCTTCAGAAAGATCGCGAATTCGATCCCGTTCATCCCTGGGAGAACCACGTCGATCACCGCCAGGTCAGGACGCCAGTCCTCCAGCAACTCGAGCGCCTGCTCGGCGGAATAAGCCGTTTTAGCCTCGTACCCGCTTGCAGCAAAGATCAACGCCAGCGTGTCCGCTATGGTCGGCTCGTCATCGACGATCAGGATCTTGCGACTCCCTGCCACGGCTGGCATACGTCCCCCAAGAATGTCCCCAAATCGAACGTTGTTCTTCTCGTGTGTTGCAGGTCTGCGGGTCTAAATAGAACCTGTGAATTCTTGCTTTTGCATTCCTGCTGAGGAAAGTTCACAACAGACCGTTCGATGCAGAAATCTCCTGATAGTATTCCTCCCAAGGCGTTTAATTGGTGTTTTCACCCGCTCTATTGCACCGCTGAAAGCAACCAAGAGGCCCGCGCAAGAACTGGAGTCCTCATGGCCGGTCCCCAACCTTCCACCCACGAATGGTCCGAGCGGATCATGCGTCTTGTCACGGATTTAGGCTTGACCCAGGCCGGCCTTGCGGAACGTCTCGGAGTTTCTCCGGCTACCGTATCCCGCTGGATCCAGGCTAAGTATGAACCCACGGCCGAGGGCTACGTAGCCCTTGGCAATCTCGCCCAGCGGGCCGAGGCCGTTTACTTCTGGGAGCGCGCCGGCATCGATACCTCCGCGTTCCCTGAGACCAGCTTCGGGCGCACTCAGTCCTCCGTGCGAGTCAACCTCCACGACTTCGCGCTCATCGCCAGCCGCAAGTTATCCAAGCCCCTGCCGGAAAAACTGGGAGCCGTAGCGATCCCCCTCCTCAACGTTTCTGCTTACGGCGATCCCGTACCTCCCGCCGAGAACGTCAGTTTGCCCGACGTCAAGGTTCAAGAGGTGCTCCTTGCGCCTCTGTCCTGGTGCCCGCACCCGGAAAACATGATCAGCATGCACCTCACGGGCGACTCGATGGTCCCCACCATCTCTCCCGGTTCGATTCTCTTTGTCGACACCGCCGGCATCGACCGCGATCAGCTGGGCCAGAAGATCACCGTGGTTTCGCACCGCGACCGCGGATTCAAAGTCGGACGCTTTCAGCGCCTCGCGAACTCCGACATTATGGTCTCCTCCAACCACAAGTACTTGCCCCTCGACGTCAGCAATGCGTCCAAGTGGAAGATCTTCGGCCAGGTGCTCTGGTGGGTTTCGCGCGACGCCGAACTCGCTTCCTGATCAAACGGGGTGCCGATGTCCGGACTCTGGGACATGGGCTGGCCAACAAGCCGAGCGCTACTGCACCTCGACTTGCTGAAATCCCAATCCGCGCAAAAGCGCGCTCACGCTGGCCTGGGCATTCTGGCGCGCCTTGTCGAGCACTCCGTCGGCCAGCGCGGCCTGGGTGAACTGATCTTCCGCAGCCCGCCGCACTTCCGATTCCAGGTCAGGATCGGCTTCCACCAGCACCCCCGTACTGCGGGAATAGACCCGCGTATGCGCGTTATCGAGGCGCGTGCTGAGCACTTGTGCCTGGGGAAGGCGCACTTTGACGTGGCTTCCATCCACGGACACGTCGGCCGCCTGCAGCTGGCTCAGGTCGACGCCCGCAATGACATCGCCGTGAGCCACCAGCATGAGTTTGTCCCCCACCAGAAAATTCGGCAGATAGGGATTCTGCCGGGACCCCTCCACGATCTTGTCGATGGAGTAGTCGACCGTCTCCAGCCGCGACAGCTGGCGGATCTTTTCCACGACAGCCGGCGTCGAAGTGTCGACACGCGTGCTGCGCCCGGTCATCATGCCCGCCAGCCGATTCCACACACCTTCTTTAGCCGCGTGCGAAAACAGGGAAAGAAGCACCCAACCCAGCAGAACTCCCAGCAGCAGCGCCCCCAGGGGGAACGGCTTCCGCCGGGTTTCGGTCTCCAAAGGGATCTCCGTGTTGGTGGGAGGAGTGTACATTCAGACACTGAGCTTAGATGCAAACCAGGCTAATATCGCGGTTCCCCTGAAAGAACCCATCTGAAACCCGGCGCGGTATCCCCGATTCTCGCTCTGACGCTCGGGACTCTACCGCCAGTCGTCGATTACGTAAGCATCCGCGCGGTTATGGCCCGCCACATGCGGACGCTGCATCGATACGCCCTGCCCGAATGCCCGGTACCCGTGCGAACGCATCCGCCGGTATGCGTCCTCGTGGGCCAGATTCATGCCGGCTTCGAGCGACGCTCCCCGCGCGAGCGCGAATTCATCGCAGGCATCGAGCAGCCGGCCAAATCGCTCGCCTGCCCCCGCTCCGCCCCGCGCCGCCGCGAATTTGATGTAGCACGTCTTCGTTCCGCCTTCCGACCCCGGCCCGTGCAGGCAGATCGCAAACCCGTCCAGCGTCTTGCGAGTGTAGACAAGAACCACCTCGCCCATCTTCCGCTTCAACAGGGCGCGGATTTCAGCACTCAGGTCGAGACCCCTGTCGATCCTGTCCGTGATTCGCGCACAAGCTGCGATCGCTTCCTCTCGCGTGCTCTTCGTCAACGTCGAAAGATGCACCGACACAGCCCCGCGGCCAGTCAGCTGCGCATCTGCTTTCGGCGTATGCGCCATCAATGCGGTCAGATACTGCGGCCAATACCCAAACTTCTGATATAAACCCACATGTTTGGCACTGGCGGCGAACGTGAACAGCCCGGTTCGCTTCACGCCCCTTTTCTTGAAGATCTTTTCCGTCGCCTGCAGCAGAAGCTGGGCCACGCCCCGGTCCCAGAACTCCGGAAGGATGGTCAGCGGCCCGAAGAATCCGAACGAACCCCACTGGGTGACCACGTTGGTCCCGATCAAGCGCCCATCCTGCCGTGCCGCCAGAACCTCAACGTGCGGGCCGTGCCAGCGCGAGATCAGCAGATCGCGGTCGCCCATGAATTCCGCCGGATTGGGCAGCCCCAGAAACGTTCCGAAAGCTACCCTCAAAATCCGGTCCGCCTCGGCCAGTTCAGCTTTCTTGAGCGGCCCGATTTTCACGCGCTGTGTTACCGCCATCCCTTCCGCCTCTTCGGTCCTGCAGGTTCGTCTTAACGCGCCCCTTCAGGCCGGCCCATTGTAGCCGATGGATGGGCTTGCTGCGGTTCTGCTCTAGTGCTCCCGCGTGAGCACCACGCCGGAACTGGAGCTCTCGCTTTCATTCACCAGCTCGGCTTTATCCTGATCAAGCAGTTTCACTCGAAAGTGCACCGGAGCATCGGACAACGTCCCGGGGGGATGCGCACGCCGATGACTGACTTCGAACACCAGTGATTGGCCCTCCAGTTTCGGGTTGAAGAGAGGCTCCGGAATTCCAGGAGTCGAAGTGGTCGGCTCGCTCATCACGCTGCTTCGCTTGATGAGGTAAAAGAGGACTGCTCCCGATAATCCGCCACCCTCATCCGTGATGTTGAGTGTGACTGCTGGCAGAATTTCCATCTGTCCGCGCCATACGCCAACGAACCGCTCACTCCCGGTCGTTTGTGCGCGCAACGCACACGCCATTGCTGTAACTCCGACGATCAGCAACATCCGTCTTTTCATCGCATCTCCTCCTCGATAGGCAGGTAACGGAATCTCGATTTCTCTGGCGAAACGTGAACCCGAAACCTAAGCCCTTAACCCTGTTTCGCCAGCGTGGTCGCCGCCAGCGTTCCGCCCAATCCCATCGTCTCCAGCGCCGACGAAGGCACCACCACCATCGACCCTTTCTCCCGCATGGCTTCGAACAGCATGTTCATGCCGCGCAGATGCAGCGCCACGGGATTATCCGCATACACCCGTGCTGCCTTCGCAAACTGATCGGAAACCTGCACCTCGGCATCGCCCAGGATCACGCGCGCCTGGCGCTCCCGGTCGGCCTGCGCCTGCTGCGACATCGCATTCTCGAGCGCCTGCGGAATCCGCACGTCGCGAATCTCCACCGACTGCACGGTGATGCCCCAGGGCGTTGTCTTCTCGTCGAGAATCTTCTGCAACTCATGTCCCAGCGTCTCGCGCTCCGTGATCATCTGCGCCAGCTGGTGGCGCCCGATCGACTCGCGCAGCGCCGTCTGCGAGCCCAGCGTGATCGCCTCCATAAAGTCTTCCACTTCGAAGATCGCCTTCTCCGCGTTCCACACCAGCCAGAACACGATCGCGTCCACGTTCACCGGCACCGTGTCGCGGGTCAGCGTGGATTCCGCGCTCACCGTCGTCACGCGCACGCGCTGATCCACGTAACGGCTCAGCGTATCCACGATGGGGATGATCAGAAACACCCCCGGCCCCTTCAATGCGCGAAAACGGCCGAAGCGCAGCACCGCCACCCTCTCCCATTGATCGACCACCTTGATCGCCAACAGAAAATACATGCCTGCAAGCGCGCCGGCCAGGAATGGATACGGCGAATTGAGCTGTCGCGTAAACCAGACCCCGGCAAAGATGCCGACTAGAAACACCAGCATCCCCACGCCGTTCACCCGTTTCGTTTGCGATGCGTTGGATCGGAACACTCCTTGTTGGAACACAACCTACCTCCTCTCAAATCCGCCTGGGTTGAGTTGCTTCAGAGCCTCGATGAGCTCGTTGACTGTCAGGCCCGCCGATCCCGCACGGGAGACGAATTCGCCCACCAGCTGCGCCAGCACCCTCTCCCGTTCCTCCTTCGACGGCTCCACCTGGCGGTCGGCGATGAACGTGCCCGTCCCCTGTTGAGTGTCGAGAATGCCGCGGATCTCCATCTCCCGATAAGCCCGCAGCACCGTGTTGGGATTGATGGCCAGCTCAACCGCCACCAGGCGAACCGTGGGCAGCTGGTCTGCCCGGCCGCAGCACCCCGGCAGCGATCGCCCCCTGCACCTGGTCGATGAGTTGCCGGTAGACCGGCACCCCGCTGTGGCCGTCCAGCCGGAAGGTGAATTCAGCGGCTTCGAGATCAGTGTTACGTTTCATGACATAAATAGTGTACTAGTCTTATAGTACATTGCAAGAGAAAATTCAAAATCCATAAGAAAAAGACTCGACGCCGTCCATTGGAAGCCATGGCCTCCTCAGGCGCCCATGTTCTCTCGAGATTCCTGTTTCGCTTTCAGCGGCAGCAAAAAACGGGAGATTGTTATAATTGCAATGTGACTTCTACTGTTCTCGACCCCATCTCCAACGGTGACGCCACCGGGACTTCCCCCAGTCAGAAGCGCGTCTTGCTGCTCAAGCCACGGGGATTTTGTGCCGGCGTGGTGCGCGCGATCGACATCGTCAAGATCGCTCTCGAAACCTTCGGTGCGCCCATCTACGTTCGCCGCGAGATCGTCCATAACCGCTATGTGGTCAACGAGTTGGCAGAAAAGGGCGCGATCTTCGTTCACGAAATCGACGACGTGCCCAACGGCCAGCGCGTGATTTATTCGGCTCACGGCGTCTCGCCCGCGGTCCGCGAGCGCAGCAAGGGCCGCGGCCTCAAGGTGATCGACGCCACCTGTCCGCTGGTGACCAAGGTCCATATTGAGGCAGTGAAGTTCGCCCGGCAGGGCTACTCCCTGGTGCTGATCGGCCATCGCGACCACGACGAGATCGAGGGCACCCTGGGCGAAGCTCCCAATGTGACCCAGGTGGTCTCCAGCGCCAAAGAGGTCGAAACGCTTCAGGTGCCCGACCCCGACCGCGTTGCCTACCTGACTCAGACCACCCTGAGCCTGGACGAAGCCCGCGACATCATTCATGCCCTCAAAGTGAAGTTTCCCAATATCGTTGGTCCCCATTCGCAGGACATCTGCTATGCCACGGAGAACCGCCAGGTCGCGGTTCGCAATGTGGCCCACGATGCGGGGCTGGTTCTGGTGGTTGGTTCTACCAACAGCTCCAACTCCAACCGCCTTGTTGAGGTTTCGCGCAACCTTGGCACCATGGGTTATCTGATTGATAACTCGCAGGCCATCGATCCGGCGTGGCTCCAGGGCGTGAACACTGTGGCAGTTACGGCGGGCGCTTCGGCGCCGGAGATCCTGGTCGAGGACGTAGTGAATTATTTGCGCCAAAACGGCTTCGAAAGCGTCGAAGAAGTAGAGGTGATGCCCGAGAATGTACGTTTTGGCCTGCCTCCTGAAATTATTCAGGCCATCGGCGGAGCGGCGGGCGGCGAAGCGGTTGCGGTTCGCTGAGCCCGTCCAGTTTTTTCGGCATCAAGTTTATCGTTAAAATGTTTGGCTCTCCGGGCACATCGAGTAGCATTGTCGCGGCGCGACTTCTTTTTGCGATCGGCGCCGGCGGTAACCGAGAGTATTGAGAAGGATCTGAGACACTTTGGAACGCATGGTTTCACGGCAGGGAACGACCCAAATCGAACCCCCAAAAATCGCGCAGCCGAGATTCGGTCGGCTGGACGCGGATCTGGCTGATGTCGAGTCCGCCATCGGCCGGTCCGCGGAGTACATCCTGTCACGGCAGCATCCGGACGGCTTCTGGTGCGGCGAGCTCGAGGGCGACTCGATGCTCGAGGCCGATTACATTTTCCTCCACGTCCTGCTCGAGACCGGCGATCCCGGCCGTCTCCAGCGCGCGCTGCGCGAGATGCTGCGCTACCAGAACGACGATGGAAGCTGGAGCCTCTATCCCGGAGGCCCGGGCAACATATCGCTCTCGGTGAAGTGCTATTTCTCGGCCAAGCTGATGGGCATCGGGGCCGACGATCCGCGCCTTGCGAAGTGCCGCGAGTGGGTTCTGGCTCATGGCGGCGTGGTGGCGTGCAACACCTTCACCAAGATGTACCTCTGTGCCCTGGGCCAGTACGACTACGATGCCGTCCCGGCCATCCCGCCGGAGATCGTTCTCTTTCCCAACTGGTTCTACTTCAACATCTACGAAATCTCGTCCTGGTCGCGGTCCATTCTTGTGCCGTTGGCCATCATTTACGCCAAGAAGCCGTACAAGAAGATCCCCCGGGAGCACGGCATCGACGAGCTCTTCGTCGGCGGCCGCGCTAACGCCATCCTGCGCCTGCGCATGGATCGCAAAGCCCTGGTCTCCTGGCGCAATTTCTTCCTGATCGTGGACCGGCTCATGCACTGGTCAGAGGCCGTGCACATCCGCCCGCTGAGAAAACTGGCCCTCAAGCGGGCTGAGAAGTGGATGCTCGCCCGCCTCGAAATGACCGACGGTCTGGGAGCGATCTATCCTGCCATGCTGAATGCGATCCTGGCGCTGCGCTGCCTCGGATATTCAGAAGACGATCCCCAGGTGATCCGCGCCCGCGACGAATTTGAAAAACTGGGCATCGAGCAGGCGCCCACAGACGAAGTGCCGGAGCCGACCTTCCGCATGCAGCCGGCGGTGTCACCGGTGTGGGATACGGCGCAGGCAGTCTACGCGTTAGGCGAGGCTGGCATACCGCGCGACGATCCCCGCATGATCAAAGCCGCGGACTGGATTCTGTCGAAAGAAGTGCGCCACAAAGGCGACTGGGCCGTCAAGGTTCCGCGGACCGAGCCAGGCGGATGGTACTTCGAATTCAATAACGAGTTCTATCCCGACACCGACGACACCGCGCAGGTGCTTCTCGCTTTGACCAAGGTGGACAATCCCCGCGAGCGTTATCAGCACGACGTCGCGCAGCGCGCCATCGACTGGGAATTTGCCATGCAATGCCGCAACGGCGGCTGGGGCAGCTTCGACAAAGACAACACCAAGATGATCTTCCAGTACATCCCGTTCGCCGATCACAACGCGATGCTCGATCCGCCGTCGGTCGACATCACGGGGCGCATTCTGGAGATGCTGGCCACCTATGGATTCACGAGCGACGACAAGCGCGTGCAAAAAGCCATCAAGTTCATCCTCTCCGAACAGGAGCCCGACGGAAGCTGGTTTGGGCGCTGGGGCGTGAACTACATCTATGGCACGTTCCTCGTGTTGCGCGGGCTTGACGCGATCGGGTTCGACCACAACGAGCCGCAAGTGCAGCAGGCCGCCGAATGGATTCGCATGGTGCAGAATCCCGACGGAGGCTGGGGCGAAACCTGCGGCTGTTACGACGATCCCAACACCCGCGGAGTGGGTCCGAGCACGCCGTCGCAGACCGCGTGGGCTCTTCTCGGATTGCTGGCTGCCGGCGACGACCGTTCTGATTCCATCGCCAAGGGCGTGCGCTGGCTGCTGACCCGCCAGGACGACAATGGTACGTGGGACGAGTCTACAGGCGTCGACCTGACCCGCCAGGCCATCTACACCGGGACCGGCTTCCCCCGCGTGTTTTACCTGGCCTATGAAATGTACCGGCATTACTTCCCGCTGCTGGCGTTGACTACCTACCGGCGGGCCATGGAACGGAAAAGCAGCTATTAGCCGTTGGCTGCTAGCTCTTTTGAAAGGGCACGGCTGGTAGGTCAGGGCTGGTAGGTCAGGGCTTTAGCCCTGACAGTCGAAAGCTCAACAGTTTTGAAAGGGCACGGCTTTAGCCGTGCCGCGAGTTCGCAAAAATTGATTTGGGGCTTTAGCCCCTGAGGGAAAAAACAAATATGGCAGTTCCAATCTCCCAGATGTGGACGGTTGCCAGCTACGTGCTCAAGAAGCGGTTCTCCGGCGAAAAGCGCTATCCGCTGGTGCTGATGCTTGAACCACTGTTCCGCTGCAACCTGGCCTGCGCCGGCTGCGGCAAGGTGCAGTATCCGCCCCACATCCTTAAAAAGCAGCTCACGCCCGAGGAGTGCTTTGCCGCCGTCGAAGAGTGCGGCGCGCCCATGGTGTCCCTCCCCGGCGGCGAGCCGCTGCTCCATCCGCAGATTGTCGAAATCGTCAACGGCCTCATCGCCCGCAAGAAGTACATCTATCTCTGCACCAACGCGCTGGAGTTGAAGCGCCGCCTGCCGGAATTCACGCCGTCGAAGTACCTCACCTTCTCGGTGCATCTCGACGGGCAGCGCGAGCACCACGACTTCTCCGTGTGCCGCGAAGGCGGGTACGACATTGCCGTCGAAGGCATCAAAGAGGCCGTCAAGCGCGGCTTCCGCGTCACCACCAACGCGACCTTCTTTGACGGCACCGATCCCAACCAGGTCCGCAGTTTCTTCGACGACGTGATGGAGATGGGCGTCGAGGGCATTGTGCTTTCGCCGGGTTACAGCTACGAGATGGCCCCCGACCAGCACCGCTTCCTCGGCCGCGCCCGCGTGCGCAGGCTTTTCCGCGCCATCCTGTCGAATCGGAAAAAGACGTGGAAGTTCAACATGTCTCCGCTCTTTCTTGAATTCCTCATGGGCGACCGCAAGTACGAGTGCACCCCGTGGGGTTCGCCGGCGTACAACATCTTCGGCTGGCAGAGGCCGTGCTACCTGTTGCAGGACGGCTATGCGGAATCGTTCAAGGAACTGCTCGAAACAACGAAGTGGGAAGAGTACGGCGTGGCCTCGGGCAATCCCAAGTGCGCCAACTGCATGGTGAGCTGTGGATATGAACCTTCCGCAGTCATCGACGGATTCGGATCGCTCAAGGGCTTCTGGGGAATGGTGCGTGGCTCGTTCAGCCAGTACCGCGACAAGCACGCGCTCAAGCTGCTGAATGAGCCCGCCCCGCATGGTCCCGCGACCCTGGTGCAAATCGAGCAACCCGACCGCGAAATGGCCAAACTCTGAATTGCGCACTCTGCGAGTCAAGGTAGGTCAGGGCTTTAGCCCTGACATGACAACGCGTCAAATTTAATTCGGGCTTCAGCCCCTGAGGGAATGAACGCATGACCGCCGAAGTTGCCAAATACACGATGGAGCAGGTCGAAGCGCTGGAACTGGCCCCGGGCACGGAGCATGAAAAGCTCGAGGGCTGGGTTCCCGAACTGGCGAGCGAAGAAGATCTTGCGCCAGGCTCTCGAAAAGGCCTTTGAATACCGCGGCGATGTGACGCTCACTTTGAAGTCCGGCGAGAAGATCGAGGCCTACATCTTCAACCGCCAATCCGGCCCCACTCTCGCTGACTCGTACGTGCAGTACTTCACTCCGAAGGCAGAAGAGAAGCGCAGAGTAAGTTACGCCGAGATCGCCCGTCTCGAATTCAGCGGCAAGGATCGCGCTGCCGGCAAGCACTGGGAAGACTGGGTCAAGGCCTTCAACGAAAAGAAGGCCGCCGGCGAAAAAAACATCGCGCTCCATCCGGACAAGCTGGACTAGTCCAGCGCTTTTCAACACTCTCACGTTGACGCTCAGCCGCTTTTTTCGCGTCCGGGACAGGCCTCTTCCTGTGCCGCAGTCCCACCCCGATACCACCGGGCGTACACGAACATCACCAGGGGAGCCACCACCGCATAGCAGGCGATGGCCGGCAAAGCGTGCGCGGCATGAAGATATTGACCGGAAAGCAGCAGCGCGAGCCCCACATGGCGATTTGCGTTCGAAATTGCGAAGGTCTTTCTCACGATCGGATCAGTCAACCGGATGAGCCAGACCGCGCTTATGCATCCCAGGGCCAGCAGAAGCGAGACAACGGGAAGCACCGGCGTGATCTCTTTCAAGGCCGGGCCCAGTTTGAAAAGCGCCAGCCCTAAGATGACCGTAAGAAGGATGTTGCCCAGCGTGTTGAGGGTCGGTTGGTATTTCTTTGACCAAACTGGAGCGACTTTGGCGACGGCCATCCCTAAAGCGAGTGGCACAAACTGCTTGATAACGATTTGACCCAGCAGTGTTGCCGGTGAGATCCAGATGTCGCGGTCGTACAACTTGCCGGCGCAGAAGACGACGATCGGGATCATCACCGGAATCATCAGGGCAGCCCAGACCTGGTAACTGGCGGCCAGGTGCATGTCGAATCCCTTTTTCGCCATATTGCGCGTGAGCAGTGGTGCGCCGGGCGCAACGCCGATCAGAAAGATCCCGGCCAGCTCACCCATGGTCAGGCGGAATACGCGCGCGAGGAAGAGGGCAAGAAGCGCGGGAAGGATAAATGTTGCCAAAAGCATTCGCGCCCACGCCAGCCAGGTAAGCCGGCGCAGACTTGCGGCCAGTTCCCGGAGACTGAGGCTCATGCCTACCGAGACCATAAGAAGGCCGACGACGATTGGGACTACGTAGGCCATCGGCTCAACTCCTGCCGGCCGGCTCGGGGATACGCCTGGGAGTGCTCCTTGCCGGCCGCTTATGGCCATTTGCAAGTAGCCAGATCATACCACCGAGGCTGGAAACTACCATGCCCGCTCCGCCATGGAAGCCATGCGGCTGCGGAGTCCGTTGACCCCGCCGATTGGTGAGCCTCGCAATCGGCATTTAAGATAAAGGTTCCCTGATTCTTGCGATGCGTATTCTTCTCACAGGCGCGACCGGATTCGTAGGCCATCATGTGGCTCATGCCCTTGCCGCGCAGGGCGCACAGATCCGCATGCTGGTGCGCAAGACCAGCAATCTCGCCAACCTTGAAGGCATCGCCGGCGATACCTTTGTCGGCGACCTCGCCCAGCCCGACATCGCTCCTATCCGGCCTCGCCGGCTGCGATGCGGTCGTTCATGTCGCCGCCGACTATCGCCTCTGGATTCCCGACCCCCAGTCGATGTATCGCGCCAACGTGGATGGCACCCGCGAACTGCTGCGCATGGCCCGCGAAGCCGGCGTGAAGCGCGTCGTCTATACGTCGAGCGTGGCCACCATGCATTTCCGCCAGGACGGCCTCGTGATCAACGAGGACACGCCGGTTTCCATCGGCGACATGGTCGGCCACTACAAGCGGTCGAAGTTTCTCGCCGAACAAGAAGCCATTGTTGCCGCGAAAAGTGGCCAGAACATCGTCATCCTCAACCCCACCACGCCCATCGGCCCCAACGACGCAAAGCCCACTCCCACCGGCCGCATCTTCGTTGATTTTTTGAACAAAAAGTTCCCCGCGTACGTCGACACCGGCCTGAATCTCGTCGATGTGGCGGAAGTGGCGCGCATGCACGTTACTGCGCTGACGGCCGGCAGCTTCGGGCGCCGCTACATCCTCGGCGGCGAAAACCTGACCCTCAAGCAGATACTGGACAAGATGTCGGCCATTACCGGAATCCCTTCGCCCACGGTAAAAATCCCCTTTGCCGTCGCGGCCACCTACGCCTTTTTCGAAGAGTGGATCACGGGTCGCATCCGCGGCCGCGAACCCCGCGCCACACTCGAAGAAGTCCGCATGGGCCGCAAGAAGATGTTCGCCTCCAGCGCCCGCGCCCAGCAGGAACTCGGCTTCCGCATCCTGCCCGTCTATCCGGCGATGCGTGCCGCCATCGAGTGGTTCCGCGACCACGGCTATGCGCCACCGGCCGGCGAGCCTACCCGCGCATGACCCGCACCGCCATCATCGCCGCCTTCCCCGGCGAAGTGAAGCCACTGGTCCGCGGCTGGCCCCATGGAACCCGCAATGGCGTCGATTTCTGGGCTCAGCGGGACTCCGAAGACGAATGGATCGTCGCCTGCGCCGGAGCTGGACAGCCGGCTGCGACCCGCGCCTTTGCCGCCATTGAAGACGGTGGTCCGGTCGACCTGGTCTTCTCCGTAGGCTGGGCCGGAGCCCTCACGCCGAACATTGCCCCCGGCACCGCGCACAACGTCGCCGGCGTCATCGATGTCCGCACCGGGGAGCGCTTTCGCTGCGATGCCGAGGCCGGCGAGGTCTGGCTCGCCACCAGTCCCAAAGTGGCCGACGAGGCAGAAAAACGCCGCCTCGCCTCCGCCTATCACGCCGGACTGGTGGACATGGAAGCTGCCGCCCTGGCCCGCCTCGCCGCCATGCGCGCCATCCCGTTCTACTGCATCAAGGGCGTCAGTGACGGTCTCAACGAATCCCTGCCCGATTTCAATCGCTTCCTCTCTCCCGACGGAAAGCTCCGGCTGGGCCGCATGGTGGTTTTTGCGATTCTCCACCCCTGGTACTGGCCTGCACTCCTCCGGATGGGCGAAAATAGTAGTAAGGCTGCCCAAAGCATCGCGGAGTCCCTGCACGAGTTTCTCCGATGATTGAGGTCTCATTTAAAACGCAATGGTTACTCAATTCTCAAGCGCTGAATTCCAAACGGTGAAAAAGCTCCCCGCCACCATGCGCGCCGTCGTCTATCGCGGTATCAACGACATGCGCGTGGAAACGGTCCCCGTCCCTTCCATCGGCCGCGGAGAACTGCTGGTCCGCATCGCCACGTGCGGAATCTGCGGGACCGATCTGAAGAAAATCCACTACGGATCCCACTCCGCTCCCCGCATCTTTGGCCACGAGATGGCCGGGACCATCGTCGCCATGGGCGAGGGCGTTACCTCCTACAGTGTTGGCGAGCGGGTCGTCGTCCATCACCACGTTCCCTGCAACGAGTGCTACTACTGCCGCAAAGGCACGCCCGCGCAATGCCCGCTCTATAAGAAAACCGGGGTGACGGCAGGCTTCGAACCCTCTGGCGGCGGCTTTGCCGAGTACATCCGCGTCATGGACTTCGTGGTCGCAAACGGCGGCGTCGTGCGCATCCCCGACGGCATTCCCTTCGAGCAGGCCGCCTTCGTCGAACCCGTCAATACCGTGCTCAAGGGCGTCAAGCTGCTCAATCTGGCTTCCGACGACACCGTCCTGGTCATCGGCCAGGGCCCCATTGGCCTGATGCACGCGGTTCTCGCCGGCCGCACCGGCGCGCGTGTCCTCACCTCCGACCTGTATCCTGAGCGCCACGCCATTGCGGCTAAATTCGGGCTCAGGCATCCAATCAATGCAGGAACGGAAAATGTTGTGGATCGTGTATTTCGTGAAAGTGAAGGCCGCGGAGCCGACGCCGTCATATTGGCCGTGGGCGGCAATGCCCTCATCAAGACCGCCATGGATGCCGTCCGGCCGGGGGGCAAGGTGATGCTGTTTGCCCAGACCCAGCACGGCGACGCAACTTTCGATCCGGGCGCGGTTTGTATGGATGAGAAGACCCTGTTAGGGTCGTATTCGTCCTCCTTTGCTCTCCTCAATGAAGTGACCGAACTGGTTTTCGGCGGCTATCGCAATGGATTTGACCTGACGCAGTTGATCTCGCACCGTTTCCCGCTCGAAGAGGCGGTCGATGCCATCGAGATCGCGTCCCACCCCAAGGCCGACTCCATGAAGATTATGATTGAGCCTGTTCCGGGCGGGGGCAGACTAGAGGGAGCCTGATGCCAGGCACGGTAAAAACCGCAATCAAGCGTAGTCGCTCCACGGTTGAAACCGCGATCGAGCACGGCAAGGCGACGGTCGAAGACGTGATCGGACACGGCCGCGCCACGGTGGAAGACGCGCTCCATCACGGCCTTGCGACTGTCGAGAGCGTCATCCATCACGGCCGTGCAACCGTCGAGAGCGCGCTCCATCACGGTCGCGCCACCATGCAAGCCGCAATCCTCCATGGACGCGAAGACGTTCGCATCGAAAGCGTTCCAGTGCCCAACGGCTGCGGTGGGCGAATTGATCGTGCAAGTGGGTGCCGCGCTGACGTGTGGCACGGACCTCAAGGTCTTTCGCCGCGGATATCACGCCCGCATGATTGTCCCTCCCGCCCTCTTCGGGCACGAATTGGCTGGAACTGTCGTCGAATCCGGAGAGGGAGTTACGGATTTCGCTCCGGGCGACCGCGTCGTCGCCCTCAACTCCGCGCCCTGCGGCCAGTGCTACTTCTGCGAGCGCGGGCAGGAGAATCTCTGCGACGATCTCCTGTTCAACAACGGCGCCTATGCCGAGTACATTCGCGTCCCGGCGCGGATCGTGGCCAAGAATACGCTTCGTATCCCCGATCATGTTCCCCTGGAACACGCCGCCCTTACAGAACCTCTGGCCTGCGCCGTACACGGATTTGAAGACTCGCGGCCCTATCCGGGTGACATCGTGGCGGTGATCGGCGGCGGTCCGCTCGGCTTGATGATTCTGCACGTCGCGGCCCTGGCCGGCTGCGAAGTCATCGCCATCGTCAAGCACGATGGCCAGGTGGAAGCGGCGCGCCAACTGGGCGCGGCGCACGTGGTGCAAGCTCCGAATATTCGCAAAGCGATTCAGGAAGCGCGCGCCCTCACCCCCAGGCGGCAGGGTGTTGACATTGCCATTGAAGCGGTCGGCATTCCCGAAACCTGGCAGGAGGCGGTCGAACTCGTGCGCAAGGGCGGGACGGTCAACTTCTTCGGTGGGTGCGCCGTGGGGACGCATGTCAGCCTCGACACCAATCGCATCCACTACAGCGATATCACGCTGCGCGCCACCTTCCATCACACGCCGGCCATTTGCCGCAAGGCGCTCGATCTTATCGCCGGAGGACGCTTTCAGGCCGACAAGTTCATCACCGGCCACGCGCACCTCTACGAACTGAATCGCGTCTTCGAGAACTTGATGAACCGCAGCAGTGAAATCAAAACCGCGATCGTGCCTTGAGACGACAAATGAGTTCTACAACGCAGCCTGCCAATGACACGCCGCCGGATCAAAGCGAACTCATCGCTCGCGGCTGGGCTGCGCTTCCCCCCGGTTATCGCATTCCGGATGTCGCACCCACGATCGAAGAAGCGCGCGCCTGGTGCAAGCGGCTGGCCGAGACCCACTACGAGAACTTCCATGTCGCGTCGTGGTTTCTTCCCAAGGCCCTGCGTCCCCACTTCCATTCCATCTATGCGTACTGCCGCGTCTCCGACGATCTTGGCGACGAAGTCGGCGACACCGCGCAGGCATTGGCGCTGCTCGATCTGTGGGGACGGGAACTCGATGCGTGCTACGAAGGCCGCGCCCGTCATCCGGTGTTCGTTGCGCTGGGCGAGACCATCCGCGCGTGCTCGATTCCGAAGGAGCCATTCGCCGATCTGCTCACCGCCTTTCGCCAGGACCAGACTGTCACTCGCTTTCGAACCATGCAGGACGTGCTGGCCTACTGCCATTACTCGGCGAATCCCGTCGGCCGTCTCGTGCTCTACGCCTGCGGCGAAGTGAACGAGGAAAACTTCCGCCTCTCCGATGCCACGTGCTCGGCATTGCAACTGGCCAACTTCTGGCAGGATGTGCGCGTGGACTTCGCCAAGGACCGCGTGTATCTCCCCCAGGCCGACATGGAGCGCTTCGGCGTGAGCGACGCGACCATCGCCGCCGGCATCGCCACGCCGGAATTCCGCGCACTTGCTTCGCTATGAAGTCGACTACGCGCGCGCGATGTTTGAGGAAGGACTGCCGCTGATCGGCCGCGTGCAGCGCGACCTTGCTCTCGATCTGGACCTATTCAGCCGCGGCGGACTCGAGATTCTGCGCGCCGTCGAGCGCTGCGATTACGACGTGCTCAGCGCCCGCCCCGCGATCACCAAGACCACCAAACTCCAGCTCGCATTACGGGCCCTCAGCGGCAAGATGTTGCCCTTCTGGCGGCTCGGCCCCCGTCCGGCAGAGAAGGCGGCTTGAGCCAGGAATCTCCATTGAACGACCAGGCGCAAGACCTCGTCCCGGATCACGTGCTGGCACGCGCCTATGCCGAGTGCCGCGCCATCGCCAAACGCGAAGCCAAGAACTTCTACTACTCCTTCGTTGCGCTGCCCAAACCACGGCGCAATGCGATCTGCGCCATCTACGCCTTTATGCGCAAGGCCGACGACCTTTCCGATGACGAGAGCATCCCCCGCGAAGAACGGCGCCGCCGTCTCGATGCATGGATCACGGAATGGCACGCGGCCTCCACCGGAGCCCCCACTGCCGACCTGGTCTTTGTTGCCGTGCGCGACGCCATCCGGCGATTCAATATCCCGCCGTCTCTACTCGATGAACTGGTCGCCGGCACCACGATGGATCTGGAACACGCCGCCGAACCGGTCGACACCTACGCCACCTTCAACGATTTGTATCGCTATTGTTATCTCGTCGCGTCCGTGGTCGGCCTGGTGTGCATTCGTATCTTCGGTTACAGCGATCCGCGCGCCGAGAAACTCGCCGAAGAAACCGGCATCGCGTTTCAACTGACCAACATCCTGCGCGACGTGGCCGAGGACGCGGAACGCAAGCGCGTGTACCTGCCCCTGGACCACCTCGCCGCGCACAATGTTTCGCTTGACTCGCTGCTCGACCGCAGGCCGGGTGTGCCGCCCACGGCCAACGAGCGGGCCCTGCTTTCGTCGATCGGGCAGCGCGCCGAGGACTACTATCGATCGGCGCGAACCCTGCTGCCGTTGATCGATCGTGAGAGCCGGCCTGCGCTCTGGGTTCTGGTGCGGATCTATCATCGGCTTACTCAAAAACATCCGCCGCGCCGACTACGACGTCTTTTCCCACCGCATTCGTGTCCCCTCATTCCAGAAGCTTGAAATCCTCGCCGCTGGCCTCGGATGGATGGCATGGGTGCGCCTTTTCGGCTGAACCTCAAATCTGTCGAGCCGATTTTTGAATCTCGCCAATCAAACAGAAGGGAAACGCAATCTGACCTTTGCGCTCGAAAATCCGAAGACCGTAACCGTGATCGGCGGCGGCGTGGCCGGCATGAGTGCGGCCTGCGCGCTCGCCGGGTCGGGTTTTCGCGTGCAACTTGTCGAGCGCCGCGGCTATCTCGGCGGGCGTGCGTCATCCTATCTGCATCCCGGCGTGAACGAAGTCATCGACAACTGCCAGCACGTGCTGTTCGGCTGCTGCACCAATCTCATCGGCTTCTATCGCCGCATCGGAGTCGCAGACAAGATCCACTGGACCACCGATATGACCATGATCGACCCCAATGGCCGCCGCTCACGCCTGGGGCCGTTCAGGCTGGGACCATTAGGGCTGCCCGCGCCCATGCACGGAATGCCGAGTCTGCTCAGCGCACAGGCATTCACGCTGGCCGACAAGTTCGCCCTCGCCCGCGCGTTCCGGGCCATGATGCGGCCGGGCGCGTTGGAACACTCCCGTGAATCGCTCGGCGACTGGCTGCGCCGCAACAAGCAGACGGAAGGCGCGATCAATCGCTTCTGGCGCCTGGTTATCGCCAGCGCGCTCAACGCCGACATTGAAGACATCGCCGTGCCCTACGCCGCCAAGGTCATTCGCGAGCTGTTTATGAATTCGGCGGAAGCAGGCAGCATGGGCATGAGTTCAGTGCCACTGAGCGAGCTGTATGCAAGCGCGGAGCGGTTTCTTTCCGAGCATGGGTCGCGGGTTCTCTACAACACGTTTGTCGAAGGCGCGGATTGGGACGAAGAAACTTCGCAATGGACCGTTCACACGCGCGGCGAAGATTTGATTTCAGATTACGTGGTTCTCGCGCTTGCCGTTTGAAGCCACCGGCAAACTGCTGCCCAACCTGCCGGCCATAGAAGGCGCAGCCGACTTAATCGCCCAGATCGAGCAGCACGAGCACTGGCCCCTGTGCAGCGTGCATCTGTGGTTCGATCGCGAGATCACTGACCTCGAGCACGCCGTCCTGCTCGACCGCGAGATTCACTGGCTCTACAACAAGGGGCGCTTGCAGCCGTGGCGCAAGCTGAAGGGCAGCTACGTTGAACTCGTCGTCAGCGCCTCGAAATCCTTCGCGGCCCTCTCCCGCGAAGAGGCGATTGCGCAGGGGGTGAGGGAACTGGCCGAGTTCTTTCCGATCGTGAACGAGGCGAAGCTCGAAAAAGCCGTGCTCGTCAAGGAAGTTCGCGCTACGTTCGGAGTGCCGCCGGGCATCGACGCTGCGCGTCCCGGGGCTATCTCACCGTGGCCGCAGTTGTTTCTGGCGGGAGACTGGGTCGCGACCGGCTGGCCTTCGACCATGGAAAGCGCCGCACGGTCGGGGCATCTCGCAGCCGAAGCGCTCGGTCTGGGTGCAGGGAACCCGGTCGAATGTTTCGAGCCTGACCTGAAGCCCAAGGGCCTCATGCGCTTCGTGTAGCGCGGGCACACGTCCGAGCTCCGGGACACGCCGGAACAGGACTATGATCGCGAAAACTTTGGATCGCGAAAACTTACTTGCCGGACTTTGCTGGCGCGGAGGCAGGCGCGGACTTGGTGCCTTCCAGCACCGAGTGGCTGCGGTTGGATCGTACGTACAGCACTGTCAGCGTCAGCGACGTGATCATGAAGATCACCGCGGACCAGGTGGTCATGCGGGTTAACACGTTGGCCGCGGCGCGGGGGCCGAACGCGGTCTGCGAACCCTGTCCGCCAAAGGCGCCGGCAAGGTCAGCCGAGCGGCCCTGCTGCAGCAGCACCACACCGATGAGAAACAGGCACACAATTACGTGCAACACGACGACAAAGTAAAGAAGAATCTGCATTTCTAAGCTGCTTTCGGCCGGTCAGGCGAAGTCATTTTGGTGCGGAGGAGGGGACTTGAACCCCTATGGTGTTACCCGCTAGCACCTCAAGCTAGTGCGTCTGCCAATTTCGCCACCTCCGCACGGTGGTGAACCTATTGAGTATACCAAAGGTTGAGCGCAATTCTCTCGCGGTATCGGGCCGCCAGCCACGCGCTGGTTACTGCGGGCTAGGCGGCGGAGTGGGCTGACCATTGGGCTCTCCCGTCGGAGGCGTGCCCGGCTGAGCCGGCGGGTGGCGGCGCGCTCTGCTCGGGCGTGGGCTGCGGAACCGGCGGCACGGGCTCGGCGGCCGGCGTACCTGTCTCGACGGCCGCCGGCATCTTGGCCCGCAGGCGTTCCTCGGCGTCGTCGCCCCAGTATTTGCAATTCAGCCGGATGAATACCGACGAGTAGGGAATGACCGATTTGGTCTTGAGGATCAACACGTTGACCACCTTCCCTGCGTCATCAACGTCCGCAATCAGTTTTTCGTGCAGCTCCGACCCGATATTTTGCCCATCGAGCAGCTTGGCGATCGCGTCGCGGTAAGCCGATCGTGCCGGGAGCGTCTTCCTCCTGGACGTAGGGAAGCTCCGCGTCCATGAAGAGGTCGGGGCGCACATGGACGGACTTGTCGATCGCTCCGAGGACGAACTTGATCACTTCCAGCTGATCGGCGTTGGTCTCCACCGTCTCAACCCCGGGCGAGGACTGCAGAGGGTAGGCCGAATCCACCACCAGGATCCAATTGCGGTGACCCAGCCTCGGCATATCCTCTTGCACTTTGGACTGCCATCCCGAGGAAGCCGCCGGCGGGGCGCCAAACATGGCGCAAGGCGCGATCAGAAGACTGAGACAAAGCAATACCTTACGCATGCGGCAATTCTCCTTTTTTCAACTGCAACTGAAGCGGTCGTCCCCCATGTTATCCTCGCTGGACATCCGACATCGCTTGCTCCTCCAGCTTCGTGCCCGCCGCTGAACCCGCCTGCCCATCGGGCTGGTTCAGAAGCCAGTAATGGAACCCATCCACAATCGCCATCAGCGCCGCCTGGTTCAGGTCGCTGCTGACCCCGGCGGTAACCCAGGGCTCGTGCCCATCGGCGTGAAAACTGACCGTGACCCGCACATGGGCCGCCGAGTCGTGGGCCGACACGTCGATCGCCGTAACGCTGAACCGGCCCAGCCGCATCTGCTGCAGAGCCGGATACCATTTTTCGAGTTCATGCCGCATGGCCCTGGTCAGCGCGTCCACCGGACCCGCGCCTTCCGCGCGGCTGGTCCGGATCGTGGACTCGCCTATGGACAGGGACATGAACGCCTGAACAAACCTGTTGCCGGCTTCGTCGCTCTCGTCGAAGACTCGCCACGTCCGAACCGTGAAAAGCTCCGGCACCGTCTTGCGCACCCGCAGGCACGCCAGACGGAACGAGACCTCGCTTGCGGTGAAGCCGCCACCTTCCATCATGGCCTGATTTGCCTCGATAAGAGCTTGAGCTTGCGCAACGTTGAGTGGAACTCCAAGCGCTTCCGACAGCAGGATCACGTTGGCCCGTCCCGATTGGGCGTTGACCCCGATAATGGGGTTGGCTCCCACCCGCGCCGGATCGCACCACAGATACGCTCCCGGGTTCTTGCGCTCGCTCGAACCGTGCATGCCCGCCCAGGTGCCAAAAGCGCCCGGGCCCACGATCGGGCGCCCCGTGCGGCACATCCAGCGAGAACGCGCCGTAGGCCGCATGCGCCAGGCTGGTCAAGCCGCGCAGCGCTTCCGTTGTGACGAATTCGGCCTCCCCGCGGAGCTGCATGCTGCCCACCACCGTGGTCAGATTCACGTTGCCGCACCGCTCTCCTGTGCCGATGATCGTTCCCTGGATGTGGATCGCCCCGGCAAGGATCGACGCCCGCGCATTTGCCACCCCAAAGCCCCGATCCGTGTGTCCATGGAACCCGAAACGCATGCCCGGATAATCGCGCACCAGCCCGGCGATCACTGCGCCGACTTCTTCCGGATTCGCGCCCCCCGTCGTATCGCAAACCACCACCCGGCTGACTCTCTGGTCGACGCACTGCGCCGTCATGCGATGGAAGTAGTCCAGCGTGCGCGCGCCAAAATCGGGATCGCAGGGGTTGCCGTTTTCACGCCTGCCGCAGGCCGCGTCCATGGCGTGCTCCAGGTCCACCAGCACCTCGAGGCCGTGGTCCTGAAGGCAGGCGATGGTGTCCCAGGCCATGCGCAGGTTCTCTTCCGGAGTGGTTTCGAGCGACCGTTCCACATCGAGCAGCCGCGACTTCACCACCACCACCGCCACCGGAATGCGCTGTTTGTGCCCCACCATGAACTGCACGTCGGGCCAGTCCGCAACCCGGGCGCCCGGCCCCCGCGTGCGCCCGAACAGGGCCAGCTTCATCGCTCCAATATCGGCATCCGCAAGAGCCGGCGTGAGGTCTGCCACAAACTGATAGGCCCCGGCGAAACCAATCTCGGCGTAGTGCACGCCAAACGCCGACATGCGCTGCAGGAGCGAAATCGGCGTTGGGAACCGAAATCTCCAGATTCGGCTGCTGCATCCCGTCGCGCAGGCTGGTATCAAACAATTCAACTCGTCGATGCGTGGTGTCTTTCATGATCCCTGTTCTCCCGCCACCTTCGGTGGATTTCACTTTTTGATCAGTGACATTCATACGATTAATCGCGCCATCCACCGCGCCAGTTCCCGCTCATCGGCGCTTCCTGCCGCTTGCGCGGCCTCAACATTCCGTCGTTCCTCAGGCGCGCGGTTCTGGCTGATCTTGAATTTTCCCTCGATGCGAGCAATGGGAATGCGAAACCCCATGATGCCGGCCAGCATGGTGCGCCGAAACCCGTCAGGCATGGCCCGCCAGCGCGCCAGATAGGCCGGCTCGTTGGCCTCGATCAGTTCTTCCACAAGATGGTTCCGGCCGTCCTCGTCCTCAATCAAAGAGAGCGTTCCATACGCATGAATGGCGATGTAATTCCACGTCGGCACCGACAGCGGTTCAGTGTAGTGAGCTGGCGAGACATAACTGTGCGGTCCCGGAAAGACCACCAGCGTCTCGCGCCCGGCCAGTTCACTCCAGTGCGGGTTGGCGCGTGCGAAGTGGCCCAGAAGCGTACCGTGCTCGCCTTCATCCTTCACCAGGAGCGGCAAATGCGTGGCCCTGAGTTCTGTCCCCGCTTCCGATCCACCTGGCCGGCCAAACAGAATCGCAAACGAATACGCCCGCATTGCCTCGATGAGCAGGCCGCGATCGGCGATCTGGTTGAACTTCGGCGTATACATCGCGCTCCGTAACGTACGAAACAGGGTGCCCCAGGTCTCGCTTCTGAGACCTGGGAGACCACCGATCTCCACACCAAAATCAAAAACCACCAGCCGCTTTGCGGGTGGTGGCCTGTGGACTACCGGTGATACTGAATCCTACCCGTCAGGCTCCATTTCCCGCGCGCACATTGTGGCCGCTAATTCGAATGGCGGGAATGGCAACAGCGCCGCGCATGCCGGTGCGAAGCTTCGGATTGGCGCTGAACTCACGCATGACGTTGATCAGAGTAGACCAGAGGCAAGGAGGCTGAGTCAAGGAGATCCAATGCGCCACCGCCTTTCAGAAAACCGAAGCCAGCTTGGCAAACGAATCAAGTTCAATCAGGTGCTGGCCGTCGGGCGCGGCATCGATTTCCGCATGCTCCAGCGTCCACGTGTCCTTGTGGAACAGAAACACCGCATGCAGGCCGGCTGCCAGCGCGGGGTTGATGTCGCTCTTGGGACTGTTGCCGATCATCCAGCTGGTGTGCGGTCGAAGCTCGCGGCGCGCAATCACCGCATGATAGGTGGCCGGGTCTTTCTCGGCAACGATCTCGACCCCATTGAAGAAAGCCGCCAGGCCGGAACGGCTGAGCTTGTCCGCCTGTTCGGCGTGGTTACCCTTGGTCATCAGGATGAGCCGGTGGCGCGTCGCGAGGTCCGCAAGCGTCTCCGCCACCCCGGGCAGCAGCTCAATTTCCTGCACGGCGATGGCGCGGGCAAAGCCGGTAATGCGCTCCCGCTTTTCTTCAGGGGTGGGCTCGGGGCTGAGCCGTTCAAAGCACTCCAGAAGAGAACGCGTAAAGCTGTTCAGCCCGTATCCGTGCGTCAGGATGGTTTCGCGCTCCACGTCATTCAGAGCTTGGCGCACCTCGGCGGGCGTATAGGTGTGATGATTCAGATAGCTGATAAAGGCGGCAATCGCCCGCTCGAAGTAGACGTTGTTTTCCCACAGCGTATCGTCGGCATCGATGAGCAGCGTCTGGCCGGCAGGGAACTGGGTCATACGCTCATCCTATCGAATCGATTGGCGAGGGCCAAAAACCGGCTCGATGTCCCATCCCGAGGCCTCAACCAGGCGGCGCCCGACCTGTGCTAAACTCGCCTTATTTTCCGGAGGTCCCACGGTCATGAAGCTGGCCTTACGCCTGTTCGCTCTTTTCGCTTTCCTTTCCATCCTGCCCGGCGCGAGGGCCGCGGACGCCTTCCGGTACCTGGAAAGGCGCCTTTGACTTCCAGGGCTCGTCCGTCCCCCTGACCATCAATCTCAAGACCGACGGGAACACGGTCACGGGCACCGTGGAAGGCCTGCCCACGACTCCGGCTGAAATTCATGACGGTACGCTTGCCGGCGACACGGTCTCGTTCTGGATCAACACCGACTACCAGGGACAGACCTACAAGATCGTCTACAAGGGCAAAATTGCCGCCGATCAGATCAGTTTCGACTTCGGCACCGAGGACGGCAGCTTCAGCGCGCCTCTCATGGTGAAGAAGAGCGGGCCCGACACAGCCGCCGCCCCGCCGCCCCCAGCTCCCGACGTGAACGGCAACTGGAAAGGCAACTTCGATCTCAACGGCACCCCGACCGAACTCATTTTTCACCTCAAGAGCGCCGGCAACGCGGTGACGGGCTCGATCGAGCGCACCGGTGCGCCGCCCACCGAAGTGCATGAGGGCAAGTTGGAGGGCGACACGGTCTCCTTCTGGATCGAAGCTGAATACCAGGGACAGTCTTTCACCATCGTCTACAAGGGAAAGATCACGCCCGGCCAGATCGACTTTGACTTTGGCACCGCGGACCAGAGCTGGAGCGCCTCAGTCACCGCCAAGAAAGCCGACGATGCGACGCCCGCCGTTCAGCCCGCGCCGACCCCGGCCGCGCCCGCTGCTGCTCCTTCGCATTAGCCGTCATTGCACCGCCGGCAGGGTGTATTCGAACGAGTAGGAGTGCTTGCCTGATTCGATAATGATGGTCAGGTCGCCCGCAATGCCCTCGAGTTCGCCCGTTCCCGACCCCGGCACAACCCGGACGTTCAGGTCGAACTTGCCGTCCTGCATGCTGCCGAAGTGCTGCAGGGCAAACGATCCCCTCCGTCCATGCAGGGTTCCGGTAACCTGCTCCATGGCGACGTAGCCGGCCGTGCCCGTCGCTGGATTCCCGCCGCCCAGCATCTCGCCGGCGCTGGCCCCTTCCAGGTCGCCCCGATAAGCCTTGTCGAGCGAGAAGCGGCCGATGGAGGTAGCTGCCGTTGCCTCGTCGGGCGCAAGCGGCGCAGTTTTCACTTCAAATATTCCCTGGGCGGTGCGGGGCATGAGCGATTCTCCGGGATGGGATGGCACCGCAAGGGTGCTGAGCCAGTCTAAACCGGTCGGTGAAACGCCAGCGCATCGGCAAAACAGAAGTCAGACATTCGCACCGCGGGATCGACACTTGTCCGCGGCGATGCTCTTCCGATATTCTCGTCGCCCGGATGAATTCACCCACCATCGCGCAACTGCTGGCTGGCCAAACCCTCGGTTCCGCCGGAAATTCCTTCGTGATCGCCGAATGGAGCGACCCGGGCGCACCGCCCGGATCCGAAGCTTCCCCTGCGCGCTGGATCGCCCCTTTGCACCTGCACAACAACGACGACGAAGCCTGGTACGTCCTGGAAGGGAAGTTATGCGTGAAAGTGGGCGATGACACGGTCGAAGCCGCCGCCGGTGCCGCCGTCCTGGTGCCCAGGGGCACTCCTCACA
The DNA here is from genome assembly GCA_963812485.1 of uncultured Acidobacteriota bacterium. GTDB lineage: Bacteria > Acidobacteriota > Terriglobia > Terriglobales > Acidobacteriaceae > Telmatobacter. The sequence goes on along the minus strand of CAWEVD010000004.1, from coordinate 144,412 downwards.
CCTACTGGAATCCCGACCCCGCGCCGGTCCGCTACCTGCTGATCATGACACCCCGCATCCATCAGCTCATCCAGGCCATCCACGCCACGCAGGATCGAACGCCGGGACGCGCATGCGGGCCTTGTTCGAACAACACGATTCCAGAATCTGCTGTGAATTCGCGGCCGAGCTGCAGCTCTGTCCGTTCGGCTATCTACTGCACATGAATCACCGGATTGCGATCCGGATGCGCCGGGTCCTTGATGATCTTGCCTCCCTGCATCACAAACGCAACATGCTCCATCACCGTGATGTCGCTGAGCGGATCGCCCTTGACCGCGACCACATCCGCAAAGCGGCCCGGCTCGAGCGTGCCCACGTCCTTGTCTTTCTCGAGCATGGTCGCGGCATTGATCGTCGCGGCCTGCAAGGCGCCGAGCGTGGAAAGTCCTCCCCGCACGAGCGCGCCAAATTCCTTCGACACCGACTCGTCCACGTCGGCATCATCCACTCCATACACGATGCGGATGTGGTGCGCCAGCGCAAGCTTGAACGCCGGCCCTTGCGCCGCCATGATCTCCTGCCCCTTGGCGAATGAGTCCGGGTCGCGCCCCTTGCTCAGCCCGGTTTCCATGTCGTGCTGGAAGCAGTAGAGCGTCGGCACCAGCCAGGTGTGATGCTCCTCCATCAGGCGCGCGCCTTCTTCGTCGAGCATGGTGCCGTGCTCGATCGAATCCACGCCCGCTCGCACGGCGGCCTTGATGCCCACCGCGCCCTCCGCGTGCGCCATCACCTTCTTGCCCGCGCGATGGGCCACTTCCACCGCTTCGGCCATCTGCGCTTCGCTCAACTCCTGCACGTGAAAGTCGGAGATGGGGTCCATCACGCCTCCGGTGGCCATCAACTTGATCCAGTCCGCGCCGTACTTGATGTCGCGCCGCACCACGTGATCGATGTCCTCCACCGTGTCGGCCACGTTCTGCCCGTGCGGCAGTTGGAGATCGGCAGGGAAGGGCGCGCCGTCGCCGTGCCCGCCGCTCACCGAGACGCAGCTGCCCGCAGCGGTGATCCGCGGGCCCTGGATGATGCCGCGCTTGACCGAATCGCGCAGAGCAAACTGGGGATAATCGGACGGTCCTTCGCATGCGTCTCGAACCGAGGTAAACCCGTGGTCGAGCCACAGGCGCAGGTTGTACACCCCCCACAGCGTCGCCTGCGGAATCGACGTGCGCAGATGGGTCGCGAAGTTCTGCGTGGTGGGATTGGAAAGAATGTGCCCGTGGGCGTCGATCAGTCCCGGAAGCACCGTGTAGTCCGACAGGTCGGTGACCGGCACGCCCGCGGGAGCGGCATCCCCAATCGACTGCACGCGATCCCCGGCGATGAGAATGTAGGCGTGGCTGCGCACATCGCCCGTGCGCACATCGATAAGTTTTCCTGCCAGCACCGCCTGCGTCACCGCGGGAGCGGCCTTCTGCTGGGCAGTCGCCAGGACGGAACATAGAACCAAAGCGGCCGAAGGAAGAAGAAATCTGCGCATCATGTTGGGATTGAAAATAACATCCCGATCGAGATGGGACAAAAATAATGCAGATTCAGCAACTCAGCGTCGGCCCCCGCGGGTGAGCCGACACGGCCGAGGGACTTGAGGGAACCGTAACTATACCTGCGACGCGCTCTTCTGATCCCTGATCCCTGATCCCTGATCCCTGTTCTTCGGCAGCAGCGAATCCAGCAGCAGCAGGCACGCGCCGGTCACGATGGCGCTGTCGGCGACGTTGAAGTCGGGCCAGTGATAGCTGAAGATGTGCACCTCGATGAAGTCCACCACCGAGCCGTAAGCGATGCGGTCGTGCACATTGCCTGCCGCTCCGCCCAGGATCAATGCCAGGGCCACGGTCGCAGGCGTGATGCGAGACCCCAGGCGGATAAGCGCGACGAGGACCGCCGCAGCCGCGAGGCATGTAAACACAATCAGAGCCCAGCGCACCGCGTGCGGCGAAGCCGTATCGGCAAAGAGCGAGAACGCCGCTCCCTCGTTCAGCCAGTGGGTCAGGCGCAGCACGCGCGGGATTACCGGGATGGCATCCCCGATACCGATATGGCTCGCGACCCATATCTTCGTGGCACGGTCGGCAGCGAAGATGACTGCCGAAATCAGCAGCAGCCACGGCAGCCGCCGCGGCGGAGGAAAGCTCATGAGGCCGCCTCGACCGGCTCCGGCGGCGCAATCTTCATCTCCCGCAAAGCCGACTGGCAGCGCGTGCAGACGTTCTTCCAGATGCCGTACTCCGAGACCTCCGGCATGAAATTCCAGCAGCGCGCGCATTTCGAGCCTGCCGCCGGAACGGCCGTGACTTCCAGTACCACATCCGGTTCGCGGCTTTCGGTGACCAGAACCGCCGACACGTTCAGGAACTCCTTCAGACCGCCGGCGTGGCGCCGGAGCAACGCCAGCAGATCGCCCGACGCGGCAATCTCCAGATCCGCCTCCAGGCCCTTGCCGATGCGCTTGCCCTGGCGCGCGTCTTCGAGCACGCGGAGCGCTTCATCCCGCACCGCAAACATCTGCTTCCACTCCGCGAGAAGCGTTCGCCGGCTCCTCGGCGTACACATCTTCCGGCTTTGGAAACAGCGCCAGGTGCACGCTGGCCTCGCGTCCCTCGACGTGGGGCAGGTATTCCCACACCTCGTCGGATGTGAAGCTGAGGATGGGCGCCACCAGCCGCACCAGCACTTCGGTGATCTTCCACAGCACCGTCTGCGCGGAGCGCCGCTCCAGGCTCGTGGGCGCGAAGGTGTACATGCGGTCCTTCAGCGCGTCGAGATAGAACGAGCTGAGATCGACGATCGCAAACTCGTTCACCGCGTGATACACGCGATGAAACTCAAATGCCTCGTACCAGGCGAGAATCTTTTCCGTCAGCTCGCGGGTGCGCGCCAGCATGTAGCGATCGAGCGGCAGCAACTCCGTTGCAGACACTTCATCCCGGGCCGGCTCAAAACCATTGAGGTTCCCAAGCAGAAAGCGGAAGGTGTTGCGCAGCTTCTTGTAGATCTCCGCGCACCGCGCCATCAGGTTTTCGCTGGCCGCCATGTCTTCGCGGAAATCGATCGACGCCACCCACAAGCGCACGATCTCGCCGCCCATGCGTTCCGCGATATCCACCGGATCGACGCCGTTGCCCAGCGACTTCGACATCGCGCGGCCCTGTTCGTCGAGCGTCCAGCCGGCCGTCGCCACATGCGAATAGGGCGCGCGGCCGCGCAGCGCCACCGACGTCAGCAGGGAAGAGTGGAACCACCCGCGATGCTGGTCGCCGCCTTCGAGGTACAGGCACTTCACGCCGTCATCCTTTTGGAACGCGGTGTAGCCAGGTTTCAGGTCGGCATCCGCCTCGCACACCGCAAACCAGCTGGTCCCCGAATCGAACCACACATCGAGGATGTCGGTCTCCTTGCGGAACTCAGCCCCGCCGCAATGGGCGCATCGCACGCCTTCCGGCAGCAGCGCGGAAACATCCGTCGTATGCCATGCCTCGGCCCCTTCCTGTTCGAAGAGATCGATAATCTTGCGGTTCAGCGCCGGATCGAGGATCGCCTGGTTGCAGCTTTTGCACAGGAACACGGCGATCGGCACGCCCCAGATGCGCTGCCGGCTGATGCACCAGTCCGGCCGCGTCGCCATCATGTTGGTGATGCGTTCCTTGCCCCACGCCGGATCCCAGATCACCCTGTCGATTTCCTCGATCGTCAACTGCCGGAACGAGGTCTCCGAGCCGTCGGCCCGTCGCACCGGGTGCTCCATGTCGATGAACCACTGCTCCGTCGCCCGGAAGATAACCGGGTTGTGGCACCGCCAGCAATGCGGATAGGAGTGTTCCAGGTTTCCCACGGCCAGCAGCGCGCGGTATTCCTCCAGCATGGCCACGATGATGGGGTTCGCCGCCCAGATGGTCTTGCCCTCAAACGGCGGCGGAGCGACCCGGTTCCAGGCTTCGGGATCCACGTGGATGTGCCCGGAATCGTCGACGCGCGTGGTGGCGTCAAGGTGGTAACGCTGCCCGGTATAAAAGTCGTCCGCGCCATGCGAGGGAGCGGTGTGCACTGCGCCCGTGCCGGTGTCAGCGGTCACGTATGTGGCCAGCACGCCCAGGATGCTGCGCTCGAGGAACGGATGCTGGAACGTAGTGCGCTCGAGCGCGGCCCCTTTGAAGCGGGCCAGCTCTGTGGTCTCGCCCAGCTTGCAGGCGGCGATGACCGCGGCGGCAAGTTCAGCCGCTACGATGTAGACCGGACCCACCTGATCCGGAGAGTCTCCGCTTGTTGCCAGCGCCACGTACTCGAAGTCCGGATGAAACGCCACCGCCATCGACGCCGGAAGCGTCCACGGCGTGGTCGTCCAGATGATCGTATAAACGTCGCGGCCCGCCAGCCTTGGGTCCACCGCCTCCGGGGCGCTCGTCATTTTGTAGCGCACGTAAATCGATGGGCTGGTGTGCATCTCGTACTCGACCTCGGCCTCGGCCAGGGCGGTTCGGTCGTGCGTGCACCAGTACACCGGCTTCAGCCCGCGATACACGAAACCCTTTTCGAGGAAACCGTAAAACGCCTCCAGCGTGCGCGCTTCGTAATCCCGCGCCATGGTCTTGTAGGGCTTGTCCCAGCGGCCGAAGATCCCCAGGCGCACGAACTGGGCTGTCTGCAGATCAATATATTTCTGCGCGTAGGCCCGGCAGGCATCCAGGACCGCAGGGGCCGGCATCTCTAGTTTCCGTCGGCCCAGTTGCTCATCGACCTTGATCTCGATGGGCAGGCCGTGGCAGTCGTACCCGGGCACGTAAGGAGAGTCGAACCCGGCCATCGTTTTTGACTTCACCACGAAGTCTTTGAGGCCTTTGTTCAGCGCATGACCGAGGTGGATGGGCCCGTTTACATACGGTGGACCGTCATGCAGGATGTACGTGGGCCGGCCGGCGCCGGTTTTACGCAATTCCTCGTACATGGGCAGCGAAGCCCATTTCTTCAGGCGCAGCGGCTCATTCTGAGGCAGATTCGCCTTCATCGGAAAGGTGGTTTGTGGCAAAGTCAGTGTCGCCTTTAACTCCGGCGCTGAGGACATCGTCGCTCCCTGGTATCAGTCAAACTGGTATGGATCAGATTGCCGTGGTCAGAAACTGGTTCAATCTTTAGTGTAACTTGCGCAGGAACATTTTTCGGAATGGCTGGCCATTCACGGGGTCCCCGAGCCGGATGATGTTCACCCAGGGCCGAATAGCCAATTTTATTGACATAGGTCTAACAACTTCGAAAGCAGGTCGTCTATCGTATATGGGAGTCCGATCGCGCGCAGGATATGACTTTTTGGAGAGGGACAACCTGGAAAGCCACGAGCCAAACCCCGAAAATGCGGTGACCGATCGACCGCGACAAATCGCGGTTCCGTCACGCATAATGGAAGGATAAGCTTGGTGGCTGATCATCCCCACCCCGTGGATCGAAGCGCAACAGAGCCAGCGGCAAATATGGCAAATGACCTATTGACACAGCCCGAGACCCGTTCGCCATCCGACATCCCCAATGCGACCGGTCGTGAACTCGAGTCTTTCCTCGGAAACCCGTTTGAAGAGAAGCCCATCTGGACCGGACTCTGGGAGAGCATTCGCGACGTTTTCTTCCCTCCCAAGCTTCCGCCCCTGAAACTGACTTCAACACCCATCCCCGTGCCCGACCGGATGGCCGTGAAGTACAACCCCTGGGCGGTCGGTACCGCGACGGTGGTGAATGGCCTGATTCTCGCCCTGGCGCTCTTCTGGGGCGCGCGCGCAGTGATTAAAGCCATCGCCCCCCCCAAGGTCACCAGCATCGATGTGGGCAACTTCGATCTGAGCGCTCCCAAGTCCGCCCAGACCGCCGGCGGCGGCGGTGGCGGCGGAGACCACAGCATTGTGGACCCCATCAAGGGCAAGCTGCCTGAACGCTCCAAACAACCGATCACGCCTCCCCAGGTCCCGGTCCTCGACAATCCAAAGCTCTCCGTACCCTCCGCGATCGCCGTTCAGGCGGACCTCAAGCTTCCCGATAACCCAACCATGCCGAACATCGGCGTGTTGAATTCCCCGAACGTCACCCTGGGCTCCAACGGACAGGGCACCGGCAGCGGCATGGGCACCGGCTCGGGCGGCGGTCTGGGCTCCGGGACCGGCAATGGCTGGGGTCCTGGCACCGGCGGCAACGCCGGCGGCGGCCTGTTCCGCATCGGCGGCGGCGTTTCGGCGCCCGTCCCCATCGTCTCCCCGGAAGCCGAGTTCTCTGATGAGGCCCGCCGCGCCAAGTATCAGGGCGTGTGCCTGGTCTCGCTCATCGTCGACGCCCAGGGCAATCCTCAGAACCCCAGGGTCATTCGTGCCTTGGGCATGGGTCTCGATGAAAAGGCGCTCGAAGCCGTCCGGAAGTACAAGTTCAAGCCCGCCATGAAAGACGGCAAGACCCCGGTTCCGGTGATGATCACCATCGAGGTCAACTTCCGGCTCTACTAAGCGGGGTTCGCAAAGAACTCGTTCAGCGTCGAGTCTTGTCAAGAGAGCTCGATTTCCGATCCTTGCGACTTTTTTGTCCGTGCGGCGAGCGCCGGATCGCCGAACCCGCATCTCCCGACGGCGTCTCTAAAACACCTTCCCCAATTGATAGAAGAACTTGTAATGGCCCGTGGCGCCGAAAGCTCCCCCAACCTCGATGGGTCCGAATATCGTGTTCATGATGATACCCGCGGTGAAATCGCCCGGCAGGGTCGATGTGCCCGGCGGCAAATCGTAAAGTTTCGCGCCCTCTGCGGCGAACACCGCATACATCTTGTCCCCGACCAGGGGGGGCAATGGCAAGATGGGATGAATGTATCCGCCCCTGAAAAGAAAATACTGATTGGTCAGGAATTCATTTCTCCCGTACGCATAGAGGTCGGGGCCGCCCCCCAGCTTAAAGGGCGGAAAACCCGTCTGGTGATACGTGAATGTCGTGCCGCCCGAAGCGTTGAAGAAGATCGAAGAGCCCTTCTTTATCGGGAAAAATCTCGTGATCCATAGATTGTCGACGGGAAACCCGCCAGGCGCGCCAGGGTTGGCGTCGAACCAGGAACTGTTGAACAGTATGTCCGTACCGCTGGTGGGAATGACTGGGCTGTTTCTGCCGTCCAGCTGGAATTTGAGATAGGTCTCTCCGACTCGGCCTTCGACTGTTCCGACTGGGAGCGAGCCGATCGTCGGATAAAGCCTCTGGTATGCGCCCCGGTATCCGACCCGGACTTCGGCGCTTCGCGAGGGCAGAAATCCAAAATCGAAGTTGCCCCCGCCTTCCTTGTTTCGATATTCGGCCAGGAGATCGCCCCCATGGTAAACGTTCAGTTGCTGGTTGAAGCCATAGCCCCGGGGCGCCACGAACCATTGGAGTTTCTTGCCGAAAGGTTTATAGAGCTCAGACTGGATGCCGTGCTGTGAGCCGAGGACCAGATCGTTGCGCCACTCGGAACCGAAACCGGCAACATCGTAGAAAGTGATTCGTGCTCCGAGCATGAACTGCACCTGGTCATACTGCGAGCCGTCGATGACGATGAGCGGCCGAACCTCTGGAGGACTCCACTCTTTCTCCCGGGCAATGATCTGAAGTCCCTGCTTGCCGCCTTTTTCGATCATCTGGTAGCCAATACTTGAGAAGCGCCCATTTCCGAGCAGGTAGGTTAGATCCTGGTCGAATTTGACAGTGTCGAGTGGTTTTCCGACGTACTCCGAGAGCTGGCTTTCTATTTCCGTGGCCAGCTTTGGCTTCGTACCGGTGACCTCAACAAATTGCGGTTCGGGCATGGTTCTTCGCCGTGCATTCCGGCGAGCAAGGTAGGCCTGCCAAGTGGCTTCATCCACGCTCAACCGCGACAAGACCGACGCTTTGCTCTCTGCGGCCTCATAGCCAAGCTTGATGATCTCCGCGCCCTTTTGGTAATCCATGCCGGTGTACTTATCCAGGGGCACCGAAACCAGGATGTCTGCCTGCTCGATGCTTCGCAGTTCATTTGCGGCGATGACAACTGAAATGGCTTGCCCCAGCACGCCAACCGAGGAAAGGGGCTCATTGGCTCCCAGCGGTTTGGTCGCCAGGTGAACCGCAATGGTGAGATTGGCGCCCATTTGCTTGGCGACATCGACGGGCAGGTTGTCGAGCAGGCCGCCGTCAACATAGACATTCCCCCCGTTGCGCACCGGAGTAAATACTCCGGGAAGCGACATGGTGGATCGGAGAGCGAGGGAAAGTGATCCATCGCGAAAGACGTGTGCTTTGTCGTGCACCATCTCGGTTCCCACGCAAGCAAACGGGATGGGAAGCTCATCGAATGAGCTGACCGCCGAGTAGGGAACGGCAATCTGGTCCAGGATGAGTCCGACCTGGTGGCCTGAATTGAAGCCTTCCGGGAATCGAATTCCGCTTTTGATTCCGAACTCCAGGCCGTTGGGGTATTCCTCCGCATCCTCCTTGCGCCGGAACGAAAGGTCGCGATAGGGAACCTCTCCGCGCAGCACGACGTCCCAATCGATGCCATCCACCAGTTTCTGAAGCTCGGCAGGAGAGTTTCCGGTTGCATACAGGCCCCCCACCAGGCCTCCCATGCTCGTGCCCGCGACGTAGCTGATCGGAATGCGGTGTTCTTCGAGCCATCGGATCACGCCGATGTGGGCGAGACCGAGCGCGGCTCCGCCCTCCAGCACCAGGCCGATTTTTGGCTCCGCGGCTCGGCGAGGCTTCATTTTGCGCAAAGGCAGGACACCCAACGACCATCCCGGCACTCAGGCACCAACTCGTCCAGATTCTTGAAGACATGAAGACCACCCTTTGGCGGGCGCTTCCGGCTTGAAAGCAAAAGCATTGTGCTTTGCCGAAGGTTTCCGGCTTCCGGATCAAACTCTTCGATCAGCGCAGGCAGGCCATTGCGCCGGTTGCACCCATTTCAGCTTGCCTATCCTACGCAGCAGGGACAACTGGGATAAGTGACAGTGGATACCCCGATTCTATACAGGGAGAGCTTTCAGCGGCGAGCGGCGTTTGGAATGCCGCAACGCCCGCAGAAGCCGGGGGATCACGTGTTGCTGCAAGGCAACGATTGCTCAATCGATTTACGTGCGGCTGATGTGTTAATCTTCGCTGTTCTTGCGCGGGGGCTGACGATGCGTTTTCGATTGCGCCCAAATTTGCCGTGGATCGCTGCATTGCTGCTGGCGGCGGGACTGCCCCGGCTGGTGCAGGCGCAAACCGACCAGCCCTTCCGTGACCCAAAGCTGACTGATGATCAACGCATCTCCGACCTGCTCGGGCGCCTGACGCTCGACGAGAAGGTCAACCTCATGTCGGACCATCCCAAGATTCCGCGTTTGGGCCTGGTCTTTTCCGGCCAGGTTGAGGGGTTGCACGGCCTCGCCCTCGGCGGTCCCGGCGGCTGGGGCCCGCGCGGCAAGCAGCCGCTCCCCACCACCACCTTTCCCCAGGAAAAGGGCCTCGGAGAGACGTGGGACCCGGAACTGCTCAAGAAGATCGCGGCACTCGAGGGGTATGAAGCCCGCTACTACTACCAGAACCCCGTAACCGATTTCGGAGGCGTCGTAGTCCGGGCGCCGAACGCCGACCTGAGCCGTGATCCGCGCTGGGGGCGCACCGAAGAATCCTATGGGGAAGACCCTTTCCTGGTGGGAACGTTGACCGTGGCATTTGCCCAGGGACTGCAGGGCCCCGACCTGAAGCACTGGCAGGCTGCCTCGCTGATGAAGCATTTCCTGGCCAATGAGAACGAGAACGGCCGTGCCCACTCGTCCTCGGACTTCGGCGAGCGGCTATTCCGCGAGTATTATTCCGTGCCTTTCCGCATGGGGTTCGAGGAGGGCGGCTCGCGCGCGGTGATGGCAGCCTACAACTCGTGGAACGGCACGCCCATGATGATTCACCCGGTCCTGAAAGACGTCATGATCAAGGAGTGGGGCAACGACGGCCTCATCTGCACCGACGGCGGCGCTCTCGGGCTTTTGATCACTGCACACAAGAGCTTCCCCGACAAGGAACACGGCTCCGCGGCAGCGGTGAAGGCCGGCATCAATCATTTTCTCGACACCTACAAGGACGATCTCACCCAGGCCCTGAGGGATGGCCTCGTGACCGAAGCCGACATGGACGCCGCGCTTCGCAATCTGCTGCGGGTGTACCTGCGTCTCGGCGAATTCGATCCGCCCGGCGTCGATCCCTACGCCGGCATCGGCCGCGAATCCAATGGCGAACCGCCTCCGTGGCAGCGCCAGTCAAGCCGCGACCTGGTGCGGCTGGCGACGGATGAATCCATCGTTCTGCTCAAGAACGCCAACGGCGCCCTGCCGCTCGATCGCACCCGCCTGAAGACGATTGCCGTGATCGGCCCGTGGATCGATGAAGTTCTGCTCGACTGGTACAGCGGCACGCCTCCGTACGCAATCAGCATCCTCGAAGGAATCAGGGAGGCCGCCGGCAAAAGCGTCAAGGTGCTTTACGCGGACGGGTCAGATCCCGCCGAGGCGGCCGCACTCGCGCACCGGGCCGATGTGGCCATTGTGGTGGTAGGCAATCACCCCGAGTGCAATGCCGGATGGGATCAGTGCCCCACACCCTCCAACGGCAAAGAAGATGTGGACCGCAAGACCATCGTGCTGGAGCAGGAAGCGCTGGTGAAGCAGGTATTCGCCGCCAATCCGCGCACCATCGAGGTGCTGCGCTCGAGCTTCCCCTACGCCATTGTCTGGAGCCAGCAGAATCTTCCCGCCATCGTCCACATGACCCACAACAGCCAGGAAGAGGGTCACGGGCTGGCGGACGTTTTGTTTGGCGACTACTCGCCCGCCGGCCGCCTGACCCAGACCTGGCCCACCGGCGACGCGCAGTTGCTTCCCATCATGGACTACGACATCACTCACGGCCGCACCTACATGTACAGCAAGGACAAGCCGCTCTACGCCTTCGGCTACGGCCTGAGCTACACCACGTTCGCTTACGAAAGCCTGAAGCTGAGTGCGCCAACCGCGGCCGCCGACGGCACCGTTCAAGTCGCGATAAAAGTGAAGAACACCGGCCAGCGCGCCAGCGATGAAGTCGTCGAGATGTATGTGCAGCACCTGGGCTCGATCGTCGACCGGCCCAGGCTCGAGCTCAAAGGATTCAAGCGGGTGAGAATCGAGCCCGGCGCCGAGACAGACGTCACGCTCGATCTGAAGCCGCACGACCTCGCCTACTGGGACGCCGTGCGTCATGCCTGGCGCGTCGAGAAAGAACAGAGTGCGCGTGCTGGCCGGCGGCTCGAGTGACAACCTGCCTGTTCAGGCCACCCTTGCCGTCGAATCCAGCGCGGAATTCAAACCGTAGCAAAGGTGGACCCGCGCACAGATCAATCCTTGGTTTGCTCCCCACCCGGCCCCGCTTGCATGCTCTTCTAATCAACTGAGACCCCGGGGCATTCTCACCTTAGATACCGGGATAAAAGACCGGCGGCCCGTACTGAAGGGCGTGCTGTTGATAAATCGTTGCGCTCAGGATCAGCCCCGACGGTATCGGCTGCGGAAAGAAGGCCGAGAACAGAACTCCCTTCTGACCATTGAACTCGCGCGGAGCACAGAAGACCACAATGCCCGGTATTGCGTTATTTGACTCCGACAACGTTGCCAGACAATTCGTATTCAAACTGCCGGTTGGCACAAAGGCACGCACGTTGTAGCCGTCCGGCGTTACCTCGCTATCGCCGAACTGAACGGTTTGGGTGAATATCGACCCGCCTTCATTTTCAAAGGCGGACACCGGCGTCCTGCCTTGGACAAATACTAGAATCAGCAGGATCGTTGCAAGTAGAGCCACCGCGGACAATCTGAACCGTTTCATCGCAGCCTCCTCCCTGAATATCAGGGGCTACACTCTATGGCGTAAGTCCGCTGCGTATAAAGCCATATTTCGGAAAGAAATGTTCAAATGGCGGGAATTTGCCATCGGTGATGACAACTGTGCGAGGTAGCCGGGGAATCCGGCAGACTCCGTGAATCGGCACTTGCCTATTCGCCTCGCAATGCGCGCATGGGATCGATCGACGCTGCCCGCAGCGCCGGCAACGCCGATGCCGCGATCGCCAGCAGCAACACTCCCACGGCCGCCAGCGACAACACCAGCGGATCGAATGGACTCACGCTGAACAAAAGTGACCGCAATAGTTTCGAAGCCGCCACAGTTCCGCCCAGTCCGATCACGCAACCGACCACCGCCAGCTTCGCTCCCGACTGCAGCACCAGCCTCACGATGGCGCCTCGCTGCGATCCCAGCGCCATGCGGATCGCCATCTCCTGCACCCGCGATGCCACCGAAAACGCAATGACGCTGTAGATCCCCAGCACCGCCAAAAGTACGGCCGCAAAGGCGAAGCTCCCTATCAGGACCGTGTTGAAGCGCCGCGGCGCCTCGCTCTGGGACACGACGTGCTCCATGGTCTGCACCTGGGTAAGTGGGAGAAGCGGATCGATCGAACGCACCGCCGCGCGCAGCGCGTTTTCCATCTGCTCTGGCGGCACCAATGACCGAAGCACGATATATCCGCCATTGCCGTTCAAGTCGGTGGGCTGAGCCAGCGCGCCGGCGTCGTCCAATCCCTGGTCGACGGGTGTGTAGTACTGTTCCTTCGACGGTTCGTCCGGCGACGTCAGCTTGACGTCCGCTACCTCGCCTACCACGGTCATCCACGGCGTCTGCATCTCCGGCGTGCCGATGCGCAGACGCTTGCCGAGCGGATCCTGTCCGGGCCAGAAGTGCTGTGCCATCTTGTGATTCACGATGACAACCGGTTGTGCGCCGTGCCGGTCAGCCTCAGTAAACACACGTCCGCGCAGCAGCGGAATCCCCATGGCCGGGAAGAAGTTTCCAATGACCTGCGAGGTCGTTGCCAGGTTCAGGTCGGCGCCCTTGGGCGGCGTGTACCCCTCCATGACAAAGGTCTGATTGTTGTTGACGCCGCCGGCCGGAAGCTGGTTGGTTGTTCCGGCTGCGGTCACTCCCGGCAATGCATTCAGGCGCTGCAGCAGTTCGCGATTGAATGTATCCACCTGCGACTGCTTCTCATACTGCTTCTGGGGAAGACCAAAGGCAGCCGTAGTTACATGATCCGGCCGGAATCCGAGGTCGACCGACCGCATGTTTTCAAAGCTGCGCAGCAGCAGGCACGACGCCGTCAGCAGCACCAGGGCCACGGCAATCTCCGCGACCACGAGGGTGGAACGCAGGCGCGCATGCCCTCCGCCTTCCGAGCCGCTCCTGCCGCCTTCTTTCAGGTTCGCGTTCACATTGGTGCGCAGCGCGGCGAACGCCGGAACCATGCCGCACACCAACCCCGTCACCACACCCAGCGCCAGCGCAAACCCCACTACGTTCCAGTTCAGGCCGATCTCGCTGATGCGGGGCAGACTTTCAGGCAGCATGCTCTTGCCCACGCGCAAGGCGACCGCGGCCATCGCCAGGCCGAGCACTCCGCCGCTCACACTCAACACCAGGCTCTCGAGAATCGCCTGGCGCAGCAGCGCCGATGCCCGTGCTCCCAGCGCCAGCCGCACTGCCACTTCTCTTTGCTGTCGAATGGCACGCACCAGCATCAGGCCGGCCAGGTTCACGCAGGCGATGAGCAGAACGACCCCAACCGCCAGAAACAGGGTCCTCAGCAGGGGACGCGTTTGCAGCGTTACGTCTTCGCGCAGCGGCCGCACCATGGCGCTGATGTGGAGGTTCGCAATCATGGGCGGATAACCGCGCATGATCTCCTGTGCCACGGTCTCCGCATCGCTCTCGGCCTGTTTGGCTGAAACGCCGGGCTTCAGGCGGCCCACCATCTGATAGCTCCAGTTGGCCGCGGCCACCGGCACCAGCTCATCCGGTCGGAAGCTCATGGGGACCCACAGCTCGGCGCGGTTCAGTTGTCCCGCCACCAGGGGAAACTCAAAATTGCGCGGCATCACGCCAATCACGATGTAGGGCTTGCGGTCGAGCAGGATCTTCTGGCCCAGGATCTGCGCGTCGCGATGAAACCGGTTCACCCAGGCTCCATAGCTCAACACCACCACCTGCTGATGGTGTTCGTCTTCATCGGCCGTGAAGACTCTTCCCAACTGGGGCTGTACGCCGAGCGCGGAAAAAACTCCCGCCGTCAGCCGGGCCGCGTTGAGTTGCGCCGGCTCGCCCGTACCCGACAGTTCAAAGCCCGTGCCCTGGTATCCGCCCAGGGCCATAAACCCGTGAGTGTCCCGCGTGTAGGCCTTGATGTCGGGCACTGTCACGCCCACTCCATTGTTCCCGCCGAAATTCACTCCCTCCAGCCGGTCCGACAAGACCATCAGCCGCTCCGAATCTGGAAACGGCAGCGGCCGCAACAGAACTGCCTCCACGATCGAGAAGATCGCCGTGGTGGCGCCAATGCCAAACGCCAGCATCAGAACGGCGGTTATCGCAAAACCGGGCGACTTGGCCAGTTGCCGTATCGCCACGCGAAGATCAAATCGCAGTTTCTGCATTCAGGTTTCCTCTCGGGCCAGGATTCGAAAGCTGAGGTGCAAGTTTTCGGCCAAACGATCGCCCATTAAGCCTCATGAAATGAACGGGCAGAGCCGGGATTTCAGCAAAACCAGCCACGCACTTGTTCGATCTCGAAACCTTCTGTGCGCAAATGAACACGATCGAGGGGAATTCTCCCCCTGATTTCTCATACGCCTTCGGGATCGATTCGGTTCAAGCGATGTTTTTTCAAAGGGCGCCCGGGAATGGCGCCGAACCAGCCACTGCCGCCGATTGCGGGTACGCTCGTTGCCAAAACAATTCAAGGGTGGGGTCAGGCGAGTTTCTGGTATGGTTCAATTCTGTTTCGGGTGAGGCCATAAGTCACAGCATGGATCGCATCGAGAAAACCGTCTTCCTCAGCTATCGCCGGACCAATATTCCGTGGGCGCTGGCCATTTTTCAGAACCTGACCCAGTACGGCTATGACGTGTTTTTCGATTACAACGGGATCGCGAGCGGCGATTTCGAGCGAATCATCCTGGGAAACATCACCGCGCGTGCGCACTTCCTCGTTTTGCTTACGCCTTCCGCCCTGGAGCGCTGCGGCGATCCCGAAGACTGGCTGCGTCGGGAGATCGAGACTGCCCTCGAGAGCCAACGAAACATCGTGCCCATTATGCTTGAGAGCTTCGATTTTGCCGCGCCCGGCATTGCCAATCAACTCACCGGCACACTGGCGGGACTTCGAAACTACAACGGATTGCGCGTTCCGCCGGACTACTTTGACGCGGGAATGGAACGCTTGCGAACGAAGTTCCTGAACGTGCCGTTGACCGCGGTCCTTCACCGCGCTCTCCATCAGCCGGCTCAACAAGCCGCCGACGAACAGAAGGCTGCGGCGAATTGCGGCCCCTGCTGTGCAGGAAACCGAGTTGACTGCGCAGCAATGGTTCGAGCGGGGCTTGTCAGCCACTGATCCCGCTGAAAAGGTGCACGCTTACAGTGAGGCGATCTGGCTCTTTCCGGACTACGCCGAGGCATTCCGCAACCGTGGCATTGTGCACCACAGCGCAGGCGATCTCCATGGGGCGCTCGAGGATTACAACGACGCCATCCGGCTCAAGGCGGATGACTTCCACGCCTTCCACAACCGAGGCGTGATCCGTGACAAAATGGGCGACCGCGCAGGAGCGGAGCGGGACTACAAAAAGCAATCCGGCTCAAGCTTGATTTGGCGAAGCCCCTCCTAAAACGGGGCATTCGAGTCCCGTCGAGAGGGACAGTTCGAGAAAGCCATGCGGGAATTCAACGAGGCGATCCGGCTGAATCCCGACTATGCCGAAGCCTACTTCAACCGGGGAAAGACGCGTCGGGAGCAAGGGAACATAGACCGCGCGCTTGGCGATTTCAACGAGGCGATCCGGCTCAAGCCGGACTTTGCGGATGCTTTGTACAGCCGGGCATTGTCGTCCTGGAGCGAGAAAACGCTGTTCAGAGCCGCGCTTGCCGACTATCAGAAATATCTCGATCTCGGAGGCGGGGTACAAGAGGGCAACCAATCGCTAGTGGAACGAATCATTCAGCAACTTGAAGAAAAGCTTTAGCCCAGAGGGCTCGGCCCTGTTATCTCGGCGCCGGCTCAGCCGAATCCGCCAGCGCATACGCCAGCACCACCATCACCGCCGCATTCTCGTTGAGGTGTTTGGGATCGACTTTGTCGAAGGTGTCGGCCGCGGTGTGGTGGTAGTTGAAGTAGAAGCGGTTGTCCTGGACGGGCGCAAAGCTCGGGACCCCCTTCTCCGTCAGGCCGGCAATGTCCTCGCCGGTTTCGGGCGCGGCGATCAGGGTTTCGGCGCCGATGGCATCGAGCACCTCGCCCACGGGACGAAGCCATGGACCCAGGGCAGGCTTCCCTGCGAAATAAATGCCGGTAGGATGGTCCGCGCCCAGGTCGCTTTCGATGGCCCCGATGTGGTTTGCAAAGTCGTCCTTGTGGTCGGCCATGTAGGCCGCAGCGCCTTCCGAGCCTTCTTCCTCGCTCATCCAGGCGATCATGCGCACGGTGCGGCGCGGACGGATGCCGAGATCGTGGAGCAGGTGAATGGCCTGCATCGACACAACTACGCCCGCCCCGTCGTCGATGGCGCCGGTGCCGAGATCCCACGAGTCGAGGTGCCCGGAAACGATGACTACCTGCTCGGGATGTTCCGTGCCCTTCCAGTCGGCAATGACGTTGTAGCTTTGCGCGTCGGGCAGGGTCTGCGGGGTCAGGGTGAGGTGGAGCGTGACCGGGCCCTGGCCGGCGAGGTTCTTGAGCAGGTCGGCATCTTCCGCGGTGACGGCGGCGGCGGGGATCTTGGGCACGTTGGGCGTGTAGTCGGTCTGGCCGGTGTGGGGCAGACGGTAGTCGGCGCCGCCGACGGAGCGCACCAGCACTGCAACCGCACCGGCGGCGGCCGCGGCAGGCGGCCCCACCGCGCGATAGATAACGCCGCCGCCGTAGGCGAACAGGCCTCCGCCCTGGGCGGCCAGTTCCTTATCGAATTTGTGGTTGAAGAGGAGGATTTTGCCCTTGGCCGCGCCCTCAGGCAGGTCGCGAAGCTGGCGCCAGTTGTCGACGACAATCACCGGGGCGGTGAGTCCTTCGGCGGGCGTGGCGACGCTGCCTCCGAGGGCGGTCAATACGATCTTTTGCCTCGTTCCGGGCGCCTGGCCGGGCCAGGCCACCACCTCCGCCGTCTCAACTCCGCGCACCCAGTGGGGGACGGTGGCTTTTTCGAGCGTCACCTCGGCTCCCAGGGCGCGCATTTCCGCAGCCACGTATTCCACCGCCGCCTGCGCCTGGGGCGAACCGCTCAAGCGCGGGCCGATGTTGTCGGTCAGGTGGCGCAGCTCGTTCAAGGCATAGGGATCGCTCATGGCGGCATCGCGCAGGCGGTTCATCACCGCGAGCTGATCCGGGGTCCAGGCGGATTTGCCGCCGGAAATCATGGCTTTGAGGCGGTCAGACGGGCTGGGCGGCGCCGCAGCCGCATTCTGGGCCTTGAGAGCAGGGGCCGGAGCCAGCAGAGATACTGAGAGCGCAAAGGCAAGCAATCGCAGGGTCTTACGCACGAGATCCATGCCGGATCGTACCATGCGTCCGTGGAACTCTTTCCCCGCATCTACGTCTATAGGAAAGATGAAGGGAAAATGCGCGGCCAGGGTGCATACCCCGCTCGTGCCGCACGTGAATATGCCCGGACCGGTTCCTCCACACCGGATTATTCGGCTGGCTATACACTGAGGATTGGGACACAGAACCTTCCAGCCGCGAGGCTGGTCATCTGACGAGGTCTACACAGCATGAAATTGCTTTTCGAACGGCTACGCACGCGCCGTCTCGCTTCGATGTTCATTCTTCTTGCTACGCTCTCGGCCGGCATTGTGGCCGGCTCGTTTATCGCGCACGGAGTTCGCGGCCAGGAAAAACAGAACGACAGCGCCGACGCCACGCCCCTCAAAGTTGTGAATTCGCCGGTGCCGCCCAACGAGTTTGTGAAGATCGCCAAAGCGGTGGGCCCGGCGGTGGTGAACATCAATACGCAGACGCTGCCCAAGCAGTCGTCGAACAAGAGCCCCCGGCCCAACCCACACAGCCGCGTGCAGCCCAATCCCCATATCATCCGCCCGGGGGGGATGACGAGGACCAGGGCGGCGGCGACGACCAGGGCCAGGGAAATTTCCAGGACTTCTTCAACCGCTTCTTCGGCGGCCAGGGGCCCGACCAGGGAGACGGCGATGATAACGGCGGCGGGGTCCGCGAGTCGCTGGGCTCGGGCTTCATCGTCGATCCCAAGGGCTACATCATCACCAACAATCACGTGGTCGACAAGGCGGACAAGATCTACGTCAAGCTTTCGACCGATCCCGATACCCAGGACCTGGGCCGCCCGGCGCGCGTGATCGGCGTCGACAAGGCCACCGACCTGGCCGTGATCAAGATCGACACCAACACGGCGCTGCCGACGGTGAAGCTGGGCAACTCCGACACGGCCAGCGTGGGCGACTGGGTTGAAGCCATCGGCAGCCCGTTTACGCTGTCGCAGACCGTGACCGCCGGCATCATCTCCGCGAAGAACCGCACCATCGAGCCGGGCGTGGCGGGACAGTTCCAGCACTTCATCCAGACCGACGCGGCGATCAATCCCGGCAACTCCGGCGGCCCGCTGCTGAACATGAATGGCGAAGTGATCGGCGTCAATACCGCGATCTACACCCAATCGGCCGGCTACCAGGGCATCGGTTTTGCCATGCCTTCGAATACCGTGGCGGATATCTATAACGATCTCATCAGCCCCGGTCACAAGGTGGTGCGCGGCTCGATCGGCATCCAGTTCCGGCAGGGGCTTTCCGGGGCCGTCAACCGCGTTTACGGGTTCAAGAACGGGGTGCTGGTGCAGCAGGTGCAGCCGAACGGCCCGGCGGACAAGGGCGGCCTGAAGCCGGGCGACATCATCACCACCATCGATGGCCGCTCCATCAAGGACGGCGACGACCTGGTCAACGAAATTGCCAGCCGCAGGCCTGGGTCGAGCATTCGCCTTGGGTTCATGCGCGATGGCAAGCCGCAAGACGCCACGGTCACGATCGGCGATCGCGACAAGGTGTTTGCCGATATTGGCCCGCAGCAATCCAACGCAGCCCCGGAAAATACCGTGCAGCCGGGCGAAGCCAAGCTGGGCATCGTGGTTCATGACGTTTCCCCGCAAACGGCGGCCAAGCTGCACAACCAGGGCGTGGTCATCCAGTCGGTGCGTTCCGGCTCGTTTGCCGATCTGCAAGGGTTGGAGCCGGGCCTGGTCATCATCCGGATCAACAAGCAGGCCACGGGCACCAAGGATCAGTTCGACGAGGTGGTCGGCAAGCTTAAACCCGGCGACGACGTGGTGTTCGAGATTCTCGATCCGCGCCGTCCTAACGACGGAATCAACTACATCGGCGGCACTTTGCAGTAGAATGAATTTGGTTCCAGACGCGGTCGTCCGCGTCTGGAACTTTCCCCAATCCGGGTAGAGCGCGCGAATCCCGGCTGTTTTCAATTGGTTCGACTCCAGGGTTTCAGGTACACTGCAAGAACGATCCCTACAAATTGTTTGATTTATGGAGGGACAATCGGCGTGCTTTCATTTAAAGCAGGAATAGCTATTTTGTTTTCGGCGGCGCTGGCAGCCGTACCCGCATTGGCGACGTCCAACACCAGCAGCAAAACCACCACCAGCCACGGACACTCCTCCCACAAGCCGGCCGCTAAGTCCAAGTCGCACAAACTGCATGGCCAGCAGTCGATCGACTCCAACCGCGCAACGGAGATTCAGGCGGCGCTGATTCGCGAGCACTACCTGACCGGCGAGGCCAGTGGGAACTGGGACTCGGCGACCCAGGCGGCGATGCAGAAGTATCAGAGCGACCAGGGTTGGCAGACCAAGCTGACACCCGACTCGCGGGCCCTGAAAAAGCTCGGGCTCGGCCCCGACTACTCCACCGCCATCAACGCCAAGGATTCTTCGTTCGCTGGGCCGGCTCCGGCCAGCAGCATCCCGCCGTCTCAGGCGGCCGGTTTTGCGGCGGCTGCGGGCGTGAACCAGTAGCCGATCGATCTGACCAGGACTGTTCAAGAAGGGCCGCCGGAATGGCGGCCCTTTCTCGTGCGCGATCGGCGGCAATCCAGCCTAGGCCTGCTTCCTTGGCCCCTTCTGCGGAAGCATGTGAGACGGAATCCCACGACTCTCCAGCGGAAACGGATTGTGAATCGGAATGGGGACGGGCCTCCTGACGGGAAAAGCAGGCATGCCAAAAGTCGGAAACAGGTCCGTCGATCCCCAGTTCTGGGCCCGGGCCGCGGTGATCAGATCCTGGTACATTCCATCTTGGTCGAACCACACCGGCCCTACCGGGGTGGCGCCATTCCAGCAGATCACGGTCGAGATGCCGTTGATTTCGAAATGCACCCCGTTCTGACTGGTCGAAAGACTTCCGCCTTTCTCTCCGAAGAACTGCTTTGTGCTGGCATCCACGTGCACGCTGTCGAAGCCGTGAAAGCCCCATGCGTTCGGTCCCGACAACGTGGCCGTTGCATTTTGCGCATTCTGCAGCCACGTCTGGATCATGGCATCGCTCATCATGGGATTCTTGAACGTAGCGCTGAGCGCGGCTGCGACCCGCGCAACATCCGTCGCAGCGGCCGACAGCCCGCCTCCTCCGCCAAGATTCTCGATGTTGTAGTCGCCATACCCCAGGGTGCACATGGGCTGGCCCGTGACCATGACCGACGGCCAGGTCAGCAGGGGACGCGGATGATACCGCGCCTCGTCCCCGGGCTGCGCTGTGGCCACCGACACCGCTGAGCGCACGCGCGTAATGCTCAGCCGGTTCAGAAAAGTCGACAGCCCGGTGAGATAGTCCGCCGCTCCCCGCATGCGGGCAACGATGAGTCCCAGCAACATGAATCCAGCGTTGCTGTAGTTCGCCTGCGTCGTGTCGCCCGGCGTATTCGACAGGCCCTGACGGTAGAGAAATTCCGCCATCTGCAGCGCTGTTATCGGGAGCGTTGACGAAACGCTCGGATCGGTCCCAATAATCGAATATGTAACTCCGCTGGTCATCTCCAGCAGGTTGCGGACCGTGATGCTGTTCCAGTTCGGGTCTGGCGTTCCATTGGCAATATTGGGCAGAGCATCTTTCAGCAATGTATCGAGCGTGAGCAGCGTATTTGTTCCCGGCAGCATGGCGCCGTCATCCATCAGCTGATACAGCGCCCCGGCGGTAAACATCTTGGAAACGCTCGCCTGCCGGAAAAATGTCGTGGGCTGCACATCCGCATACGCCGGCTCGGCAAAGGTGTATCCGCGCACGTAGACAAGCCGCGTTCCGGCCACGACTGCCACCGATGCGCCGCGGATCATGTTGGCGCTCATCACCGCTTCCATCGCGGTATCGATCCCGGGCACCGCCGTACCCGGGCCGCTGGTCCTGAAGCTCCTCGGACCCGCGTCTTCCTGTTGAGAAAAAATCACGCTGAACCGCGCATTGCTGCCTGTGCCCTTGGCGCTCACCCGGATCGGCGGAAGCCCCTGCGGATAGAGCGTATTGAATTTCGCCTGGTAGTCCGCGCTCGTCATGCCGACCCACTGCTGCCAGAACGGCATCTGGCTGTCGTCGTAGGCCACCAGCTCGGCAACATCGGGAGTGGCCGCAATGACTACCGGACGCGCCCCTCCCGTCACCAGCGCATTGAATCGCTCCTGCGTCGTCGCATAGTTGTCGTCGACGCCGTCGCAATTCCACACGCGGTTATCGGGGTTCCTCACCCAGATCGCGTTGTAGCGCAGATTGCCGGGATCGCCATAGGCGTCCGCCCAGCGCAGAATCAGATTCGAACTCATGTTCGACGCGTTCAGCGAAACGAGGTCCGACGCGGTGAGCCCGAACCGCGTAAACGGAATCTCCGGGACCGGGATAAAGATGGCCGCGAAGAGGGGATTATTTGTCGAACCCGTCCCCGTAATCACGAGCGGCCCCCATCCCGCCGCGGCCATGTTGTTGAACTCGGTCTGCAGGCCGGCTCCATTCAAAGCGAAGAACGGCTGTTCGGCGGTTTGCCCGGGACGTCTCACCATCGCAGCGGCAAAGCGCGGATCATTCGCGTCTCCGTAGATGCAAAGCGAGACAGTGCTGTATCCCGCGATCCGTGCGTTGTTGTATTGGGTTAGATGATCCGCAGCGGTGCGGTCATGCCATGCGACGATATCGAGGGCCATGGGACGCAGTCCTTCTTATTGCCAGGATTTTTTGTGGAAGGCCCACCCGCGTAGATGACGCTCAATCGTAGCCCTGTTTCACCGCACAGCGTCAAGCAGAATTTCGAAGCGAATTTCGAGACCGAGTTAACAAAAGCGGAGCAAGGTTTTCATTTTGTGAACCAACGAGGGACTCTGTCTTTGTACTGGAGATAGACATCACCAAATGCCGATTCCAGGCCCCTTTCCTCGAGCGGAACGAGGACGAAATACACCGTTGCGAGCAACACGCCAAAACCGATCAACACGCCGATGCTTCCGAAAAAGACTGTCCAGCCCAGCCACAGTCCCAGTTCACTCACATACATGGGATTTCGCGTAAACCGGTACGGGCCGCTCGTCAACAGGACGGAAGAAGTCACGCCAAGCTTGACGCGCCTCGGAGCCTGCGCGATGCCCAGGAGCAAGAGCCATAGAAGAAGAATGGTCCCGGCGCCCACTGGTATCAGCCCCAGCCAATTCCAGAATCCAGGTCCGTCCCCGGTCCATCCCCAACGATGCATCCGTGTAGAGATGAACCATGGAACTCCTCCGTGGGCAAGAGGAATCACGATGAGACAGACGATCAACGCGAGAACGATTACGACCCAACGCGGCAGAGTGATTCCGTCCGGAGCGCCGCCTGCGGAAATTGGTGAGGTTCTCACGCGAAAGCATGCCTCGATGGCGAGTATATTCGCCCGCCTCATCAAGGCGAATACGATTCGCAGGATCGAATGCGAGTAGTCTGGCCACGTGGCCCCAAAAAGTACCGGGGCCGCTCGAAGCGGCCCCGGATTGCTCGTAACGGCCAATGCCATCAGAAATGCAGCGGCGGCATTCCCTTTCTCCAGGAACTCGTAGCGTGGACGCAGCAGGTCGGGACCTGACGTAATCTCGACGTTCAGGTGAATCAGCGGATAGCTGTCGCCGTTGTACTTTGGCCACGCCGGCATTCCGGCTCCGTTGGGATCGCCGGTCTTGGCGAAGTTGCTCCAGTAGGTCATCATCTGATCGCTCAGCTTGCGATCCTCGGGGCGCACGTTCCATCCCGGACGCGTGTCGAGGGTGCCAAAGACATACTCGATGTCGTCGGAGTGAAACGCGAACGTGCCGGGATGATATTTGCTGGGCGTCGCCGCGAGTTCGAAATGATAGCGGTAGACGGGCGATTCGCCGGTCTTGCGGTGCGCCTCGAGCCAGCGCCAGGTGCCGAGTGCGATGAACTGGTCGCTGCCGAAATCGATGGCCGAGCGCAAAGCCTGGGCGTCGTCGTCGCCGGGATAGAGCTTGAGGAACTCGTCGGCGCGATCCTTGAACAGCTTGCTCGCATTCTCTTTCCATTGAGCAGCGGTCATGCCGCGCATGGCGAAGAAGTTGCCTTCATCGGCGTTCCAGCCCGCCAGCAGCGGAACATGGGCCTGTTTGCCGGCCGCGTAGGTATCGTCCACGGGCTCGACCAGCACCTTTCCGTCGACGTCGGGCGGGAAGCTCGCGCCCTGCTTGTTTTTCACCGCGTCCAGAATGGCCTGGGTCGGCATGGCGCGTAATTGCGCCAGCGAAGTGGCGCTGGTAGATGCCACCCACTCCGCGTCCTTGGTTTCGCGCTCCGCGAGGGTGTCGTAGTTGAGAGCACCGCGGCCGATTGCGCCGCCGCTCTCGCCGATCGCCTTGTGGAACAGACCCTTCGCCATCGGCGAAGCCATAAGCGTGCTCACCGCAAACGAGCCGGCGCTCTCGCCAAAGATGGTCACGTTGTCAGGATCGCCGCCGAAGCCCTTGATATTGCCCTTGACCCATTGCAGGGCGGAGATCATGTCCATCAGGCCGTAGTTTCCGGCTGCGCCGTTGGCTTCCTTGGCGAGATCGGAGGTGGCCAGAAAGCCGAACACACCAAGCCGGTAGTTGATGGTGACCAGCACCACGCCTTTCAGGGGCAGAAAGTCGCCGTTGTGGCGCGGTTCATTGCTGCCGCCTCCCGAAAAACCTCCGCCGTGAATCCAGAACATGACCGCGAGCTTGCTCTTGTCGGTTGCATCGGCGGGCGCGTAGACATTCAGGAAAAGGCAATCCTCGCTGGAGCCGGTGTCCTGGAACACCATGTCGTCGAAGACGCGGCCCTGGGCGCAGTGCGCGCCGTACTTGGTGGCGTCCCGTTCGTCCTTCCATTTAGCCGCGGACTGCGGCGCTTTCCAGCGCAGGTCGCCCACCGGCGGAGCCGCATAGGGCAATCCGAGAAACGCTTTCACTTTGCCGTCATTGATGGTCTTGCCGTGCACTTTGCCCTGTTCAGTCTTGACGGTCAACGGGTCGGCCTGAGCGAAGTGTGCAAGGCCGAACACAAGTCCCGCTGCCAGGGCGCAAATTCCCTGAACTCGTAGCATCAATAATTCCTCCGGAGATACGTTATCAGGACGGGCTGCGGGCGGGAGGAGTTTCAGGTATCACAAGGGACCGTGAAGTAAGTGCAGACGCCGCCTTACACCATCTCCACCGCCAGCAGATCGGCCACAGTCTCGCGGCGGCGGATCAACCGCGCCTTAGCGCCTTCCACCAGCACTTCGGCGGCCCGGGGGCGGGTGTTGTAGTTGGAACTCTGGGCCATGCCATAGGCGCCGGCATCGAGCAGCGCCACCAGGTCGCCCGGCTCGACTGGCGCCAGCTTGCGGTCGCGGGCGAAGAAGTCGCCGGTTTCGCACACCGGCCCCACCACGTCCACCGTCCGCGCACGGCCCGATCGTCGGCTTGACGGGCACGATCTCGTGGTACGCCTGGTAGAGCGCGGGGCGAATCAGGTCGTTCATGGCGGCATCGGTGATCACGAAAGTCTTGCGGCCATTCCGTTTGACCTGAAGCACGCGCGCGACCAGGGCCCCGGCCTGCGCAACCAGAAAACGGCCGGGCTCGATCAGCAGCCGTCCCTCGAATCCTTCGAGCGCCGCACCCACAGCCGCTGCATAGGCGCGGACATGCGCCGCGGGGTCGAATTTGCCGCCGTGATAATCGATGCCGAGCCCGCCGCCCGCATCAACGGCCTTCAACTCGATGCCTTCGCGGCTCAATTGCCGGACCAGCTTGTTGAGCCGCTCGAGCGCCGCGCCAAACGGATCGGCCGAGCGGATCTGCGATCCGATGTGCACGCTCACCCCGTGCGGTTCCAGCCAGCGATTCCCGGCCACGCTGCGATAGATGCCCAGCGCGCGCCGGATATCGATGCCAAACTTGTGCTCGCGCAGGCCGGTTGAGATGTAGGGGTGCGTCTCCGCGAACACATCCGGATTGACGCGCAGCGCAAAGCGCGTTTTGCGTTTCAGCTTTTTGGCGCGCGCCGCCAGCAACTCGAGTTCCGCTTCGCTTTCCACGTTGAACTCGAGGATTCCCGCAGTCAGCGCGCTGTCGATTTCCGCGGCGGTCTTGCCGACTCCGGAAAACACAACGCGGTCGACAGCCTCGGGCGCGGCGGCCAGCACGCGCTCCAGTTCGCCACCTGAAACGATATCGAAGCCCGCGCCCCGGTCCGCGAGGAGCTTGAGAATCGCCAGCGCGGAGTTTGCCTTGACCGCGTAACAGACCAGGTGGTCGCGGCCGGCGAGGGCTTCCTGAAACATGCGCAGCCGCTCGACAACCTGGTCGCCGGAATAGACATAGAGCGGCGTGCCGAATTGGCGGGCCAGAGTCTCAATCGAAACCTTGCCGCAAGAGAGCGCGGCGCCCGGATGCGGATAAAGAAAAGGACGAGACAATTGCGTGGGATCCGAAGTCAAGATGCGATTCCATTCAACGAAGACTTTTCTGATCGTAAAACATCGGCCCGCCCCCCGATGCCGCGAAGAGCTTAGCGGATAAGCCGCGCCGCGATCGGTCCGAGAATGGCCATGATGAGAACGTATGCGGCGGAGAGCGGCCCCAGACGCGGCTCAATCGTGACGCCAAGCCCGGCGATCACAATGGAGAACTCTCCGTGGGCGACCAGCATGAACCCGGCGCGCAGTCGCGGCCGCTGCGTCAGGCCGGAGCCCAAGGTCGACAGGTACCCGGTGAGAATCTTGGCCAGGGTGGTAACGGCAGCCAGGGCCAGCGCGATCAGCAGCACAGGCGGCAGGCTGCGCGGATTGATCTCAAGTCCGAAAAAGAAGAAGAAGACGGCGGCCGAGAGATCGCGCAGCGGGGCAAGCAGGCGATGCGACTGCTCGGCGATGGGCCCGGAGACCGCGATCCCCACCAGGAACGCTCCAATGGCGGCCGAGACCTGGACCTTCTGGGCGAGGCCGGCCACGAGCAGAACGCAGCCGAATGTCGTGAGCAATATGATCTCGTCCGACGGGTGCGCGAGTACGCGGCTGAACCACTCGCCGAAGCGGATGGCCGCGAACAGCACGACCAGGACCGCGGCGACGGCGATGGCAACCGAGATCAAAATTCTCTGGAGGTCCCCGCCGGCGATGAGCACCGCGGCCAGGGGCAGATAGATGGCCATCACCAGGTCTTCGATCACCAGGATGGAGAGCACGGTTGATGTCTCCGGGCAACCGGTCCGGTTGAGCTCCGAGAGGACCTTGGCGATGATGCCGGAGGAGGAGATGTAGGTGACGCCGCCCAGCAGAAATGAGGGCAGCGGATTCCAACCCATCAGAAGTCCGGCAGCAAAGCCAGGCGGAAAATTGAGGAGAAAGTCGATGGCCCCGCCCCCCAGGCCGCTGCGCAGGTTCTGTTTCAGCTGGTCGCCGGAGTATTCCAGCCCCAGCATGAACAGCAGGAGCAGAACGCCGATCTCGGCTCCGATCTCGATGAACTCCCTGGAGAGATTGAGCGGCGAGATGCCCGCCTTTGCCGAACGCCAGCCCGGCGAGCAGGTACAGGGGAATCGAAGAAAAGCTCAGCCGGCTAGCGATGCGCGCCAGCACCGCGAGCCCGATAGTCGCGGCGCCAACTTCGATGAAAATCCGGGCGATATCGTGAACCGGCTCCGTCAGAGAGTCCCCCTTGTCAGGAACAGGATGGGGAAAGCGGGCTTTGAATCATGGGCAGAGTAGGGCAATGGCCCTCGGATGGGCCATGGGAACACCGATTCAAGAATGGCTTATGGAAGCCGGTTACGCAACCATTGCGAAACGCAGCGCCGCGACCTTCCCGGGTTGCTCATACGCCGCGAAGTGGCCGGCGTCGGGGAGCAAGTGATAATCGCATCCCCCCGGGGCGGCTCGGAACGCTTCCATGTCCACCGGGTTCACCGCCGTGTCTTCTCCGCCTGCAATGGCCAGCACCGGCTTGTCAATCGAAGCCACGGTGGCGATGGAATCAGGCCGCGCCGCCAGGCCCGCCTGCACCGCGATGAAGGCTTCGGTGGTGATCGTCATGCGGGAGCGGCACTCGGAGACGGTCTCGGGCCGGTTGCGGCGAGTGGTTTCGCCCAGCAGCAACTGGACCATGCCGTCAAAGATTTTCGCAACACCCGACTGGCGGGCAAGCGTGATATTGGCGGCGCGTTTGACCAGAGCCGGCTCAGCGTCGGCCTGCGGCTTGGAACAGACAAACGCTAATCCCCGCATCCGCTGGGGAGCCCGCCGCCAGAGTTCCAGCATCACGTAGCCGCCGATGGAGCAGCCGACGAACACGGCTTCGCTCACCTCGAGCTTGTCGAGCAGAACGAGCGTGTCGGCGGCCATCTGGGCCATGGTGAGGACCGGAGCATCGGGAACACGTGCGAACCCACCCACGGGCAGAGCCGTACCCAGTTCCGAGGCGCCATGTCCGCGCAGGTCGGGAACGATGGCGCGCATCGGCGGAGCGGTCGCCGGCGATCGCGGCGAGATCGTCCAGCATCGGCCGCCAGTAGTCGTGATCGAGAGGAGTGGGATGCAGAAAGACGACCGGCATGCCCTTGCCGGTGTCGCGAAAGGTCAGTTTGGCGCCGTCCGACTGGTAGGTGCCGCTCATACGTTAGGAGGATACGCTCCCGGAATGTTGATGGGCTCTTCTGGAATGCCGATCCAGCAGGCCAGGTAGGCAACGCCGACCATCCCTCCGGAGAAGATGAGGCCGAGCACGGCGACAATGCGGACGACCGCGACATCCCAGCAATACGCCTGCGCAAGACCGGCGCAGACTCCGGCGATGACACGGCCAAGGTGGGGACGAACCAGCGGCCTGCCCGAGTGGGGTGGGGCTACCGTAACTACGGTGCCGCAGTTAGAGCAGAAGCGCGCGCTCGCGGGCAGTCCGGACCCACAGCGATGACAAAAGACGGGCATGACGACCCTCCGAATTCATCCTACACATACGAAGAGCGGCGGGGGATGGTTCCGTTGAGTTTTGGGCGTTGGCTATTTGCGCTTAGCCTCGGGCGCTCTGAGCCTGTGCCCAGTGCGGCGCTTCAACGGTATTCTGCGTGGTTTACTGTGGCCGACCGAACGACGGTCCTAATCCTGCTCGCCGAGTGTTTGCGCATAGGATTTACCGTAGGGATAAAAGCGCTCTTTGCGACCTTCCTTCCATAGAGCCCTCATTTCGGGAGTCGTGATATCCCAATCCGGCCGACATTTTTGTGTGACTGCACGGAGGTCCTGACGGAGGTCCTCCATCGTCGGACGGCCGAAGAACCAATAGCCGTTGTAGATCTTGTAAATGACCAGGCCCGGCTCCAGAACGATGACGTGCGGAATCATCGGATTGTGGTCTGGATCGGTGTATTCGGCGATGTCCAGGTCCTTTTGAAGGATTCGTCCCGCATCCGAAAGAAACGGCCAGTGAGCACCAACGCCTGAACGATACTCATTCGTGACCGTGATATTGTCGGTGCTGATCGTTACCAGACGGCAATATCCAACTTCCAGCTCACGATGTAATTGGACGAGGAGTTCTGCCTGCCGGCGGTCCTTGGGGCAATAACCTCCGCGGCTGAGTACAAGAACCATGGGGTGCTGCCCCTGCAATTCCGAGAGCTTGCGGCGTTTGGCAGTATGGTCTGTGAGTTCGTAGTCGGGGAAGAGCGTGCCGGGGACGAGGTCGGATCGCATACCAAAAACTCCTTGAGCTGTGTCGTTTGCGGTGAGCGCCGCTTGCCTCATTGATGCCCGTCTGGTTCGAGCCGATTCGGCTTTTGGAATGTGAAAGTTTTTGCTGGCGCAAAAGCAGTGGCCATCATGCTGCTTATGTTGAGCGTCGATACGGAGCGAGCCGCTGGTTCACGCCTGAAAGGTTTGGTACGTTCAAGGAAAAAGTGAGTCGGCTCTCTTTCGACTGACAGCCGATCAGATGAAGCCTGGCGAGTCCGTCGCTCCCACTCAACGGTGTCTCTATCCGGAATTAAACGGAATCGCAGAACTGACAAACAAACTGAACGACGGGAACGCGAGCGAGAATTTGCGGCACAGTTTGTGGAAGGGAAAGATTATCCCGTTAGAAAGGGAAGCCGGGTTACAGATCTTTTGTCTGCCCCCAGGGATGTATGGGATGCTGAAAGGAGTAGGTATCTCGGCGAATAAGCTCTGGCAGATAAAACTGACGGGCGTTCCGGGGCCGGAAACGGTATCGGGGCCTGACCGGAAATCCCCTCCATATCGCCACGAGCCGCGGGTTGACCTTCAGCTGGTTTGCGTTCGCGTTGTCTGGTTCTGTGCGACAGTTGTGCTGGAAGTGTGGGAACGGCTGAGGCAGGTTTGCTCTCCGCGAGATTTGGTGGAGGGCCGGCGTTGACCAGCCGCGGGTTGTATATGCGTCCTCGCTCGGATCCGCGGCACTGGTGATGCCCGTTCTGCTCAGTCAACCTGCCCCGACAGCTCCCGATCGGCGCAGGTCACACAAGTCGAATGACACCCATTCCTGGAGAGAGGCGGCGAAGTTCATAATGCAGGCGCAAAAGGTATTCGGGTTCGCGGACCAGAAACGGTTTGCAGAGGTCTCCGGCGATTTCAACCCCATGCATCTAGACCCGGTGCAGGCGCGGCGTACGCAGGCCGGCGCGCCGGTGGTCCATGGGATTCATTTGCTGCTCTGGTCATTGGATTCGCTGGCTGCGAGTCAACCGGATTTGCCTCCTATGCTGAGTCTGCGGGCTCAGTTCCATAAGTTCGTCTATCTTGACGAGGCGGTCAAGATCGAGATTGCACAACAGACGGTCAAGGGAATCCGGCTGGTGGTTTCTGCGGGCGGCGCTCCCAGGACGAAGATTGCGCTCCAATTCGGGCACGCAGCAGACGGCTGCCCGGAAGCGATTTTCGACGGAGAGGTGACGCCGTTTCTGCAACAACCAGCGGTTCTGGATTTGAATCAGATTCCCGGCCGTTTGGGCCGGCTGCAATTCAGAATGACGGAAGAGGTTGCGGCGGCCATGTTTCCTGCAGCCACACGGTGGCTCGGCGCCTGCCGGGTAGCCGCCCTCGCGGCCACTACGCATCTGGTGGGAATGGTATGCCCGGGACTGTATTCGATTTACGATGGACTTTCGATTCGATTGTGCAGAGAGTCGACGGCCGCCCATCTGCTTGCATTCCGTGTGACCGATGTGGACGAACGATTCCGCTCCGTCGACATTCAGATTGCCGGCGGGGGACTCGAGGGAGCATTAACGTGCTTTGCGCGTGTTCCCCCGGTGCCACAACCCAGGATGGAATCCCTTAGGCAACGGCTGAATCCGGGGGAATTTGCCGGAAGCCTCGCGCTTGTGGTCGGCGGATCGAGGGGCCTGGGAGAACTGACAGCGAAACTGATTGCGGCCGGGGGCGGCCGGGTCATCGTTACCTGGCACAGGGGAAAAGACGACGCGCACAGGGTTGCGGAGGAAATCCGTGCCGCGGGCGGGGCCTGCGAGACCCTTGAATACGACGCGCTCAAATCGGCTGGCGAACAACTGGAGCGCCTTCCAGATGCGCCGACCCACGCGTACTATTTTTCGACACCTCCCCTTTCGCGGCCACAAAAGGAAATCTTTTCTTCGGCAAGGCTGGAGGAGTTTTTGCACTTCTATGTAAACAGTTTTTGGCAGCTGGGTTTGAAATTACGCGAGCTCCAGCCGCGGATTTCGTTGTTTTATCCTTCGACGATATCTGTTGAGAAGCGGCCGGAAGGAATGACCGAATACACGATGGCGAAGGCAGCGGGCGAGATTCTCTGCGCGGATATGAGTGACACCATGGCGCCGCTGCACGTGACCAGCCGGCGCCTGCCGCGCTTGCTGACCGATCTGACCGCGGGAATTGTACCTGCGGAAACCGCCGATCCAATCGCGACGATGCTGCCGATCATTCGCGAAGTGCAGTCATGGCCACGCTCATCGGAGCCAGTGGGACCGGTTCTAGCGTAGTGAATCCGAGTTTGCCGCTCCATTCGAGAGAGCCTCGAGATTTCGATCGCCCGAGACCGATGAAACCTCACCGCGTAGTTGAATTCCCGTGTGGCAAGCTCGATTTCCTCATCCATTCAGACGCTGAGAACCGGGTTCACACTTGTAGGGATTCGCCAACCCAATGGATGCGATTAGAACTTCTTGTAAACGATATCGGGTGCAGGTTGATTCATCAGGGCAACGATCGCAATCGCGACCAGACAAAGCGCCGTGGCATAGACGACGCGGGCATAGCGGCTGAGGAAGACCGGCCCTTCGGAGGTCTTGATCGACAAAAGCGCAGCGCGCAGCCATTCCCAGGCAGCGAGCGCGACGGTGGCGGCGATCAAGGCGGCGCACCAGATTCCGAGCCACTCTGCGAAGTTGAGTGCGCCGAAAATCTTATGAATCTCTTCCCAGTTACCCCATAACCAGAACAGCGAAAAAGAAAAGAAACAGAACGTCAGCCCACGGCCAAACGCGATGTAAAGAGCATGCGCTGCCAGCGCCTTATAGCCTTTGCGGCCGAGCCCGCGTGTCAGCCCGATCTGCCAGAGCTTATTGATGGAAATGCCGCCGCCGAGGAGCAGCCCATAGAAAACAAATTCGGAGGTTCGCCCGTGCCAGATTCCAATCAGAAAGAACGTAATGAAAAAGCACATCACGCCGAGGAGGGGCTCCAGGGATATCGAAGAGACACGCCGCATCATGACGATTAGAAGTGGGTTATATACATAAGTCTTCAGCCAGTTGGAAAGCGTTATGTGCCAGCGGTTCCAGAAATCGAGGAACGACGACGCCGAAAATGGCCGGTCGAAATTTTCCGGCAGGCGCAACCGCATGAGGCGCGCCAGGGCAATCACGATATCGATATAGCCGGAGAAATTGGCATAGAGAAAGAGCGGGTAGACGACTGCCACTTCGAGGGCGGCCAAAAGCTTGACTGACTGCGGCACGGGCTGAGACAACTGCGCGATTGCGTCAGAGTGGACCATCTGCAGCAGCATGGCCAGAACATTCACCTTGAAAAAGCCGCGAATGATGCGCTCCAGTTGCATCCCGACAACGCGCGGTCCAAGGCTTGGAGGTTCGGGGGCGAACTGGTCCCGGGCGAACTTGTCATACCGTTGGATGGGGCCGGAGACGAACGTAGTGAAGTTCAGCGTGTACAGCAGGTAGGCGATCGGTCCGATCGGCTGTTGACTTCGGCCCTCGCCCGCTTCGATCAACAAGTGCAGGACCCGAAAGAATATGTAGGACAGCCCGAGGGTCAGATAAGGAGAATGAAGGAACATCCCTTCGGGCAGAAAGGTATATTTTTTGAGCCAGATGTAGACGAAGATAACCACCGGGAGGCTCCACGCCAGTCCTTTCGACCATCCGCGCTCGATGAGTTTGAGGGCGACAAAACCAAGAAGCAGAAAGCCCGCCAGCGGAATCAAGACGATGGGGCTGTGGGCAATCAATCCGATGAACACAATGCTCATCACCAGCAGGATGGCGGAGCGCCAGACCGGCGACTTGCTGAGGTTCGACAATAGAGCTATAGCCAGGCCAAATAACAGGAACTTAAGTGAAGCGGCATCCATTTCTACCTCCCGTTCTCAATAGCAGACTGCAGGTGACGGCCTATTCCAAACCCAGGCGCCGCTTCAAGATTAGGCTCGACCATCCGGCTTCGAAGTGCCCTTGTCTATTTGCGGGGAGTTGACAGGAATCGCAAAGAATTGCGACACGAAGGCGGAGAGACGGCAACCGGACGCCCAGCCACAATGCAAATGGCAGGTTCGGCATGTTAGAACGGGCTGGCACCTGTCCGCACCGCCAATTCATGATTGCCCATCAGCGCAGAATTTCTGCTTGTCGATCAGTTGTTCGACCAAAGCCTGGCTGACCAGGCCGTGTCCCTCGCCATTCATGTGAGTATCAACTACATAGAAGAACTCATTGATCTTCGGCTCTCGCTTGAAGATATCGAGCGTATCCATAAACTGCACCCCGTGCCTGGATGCAATCTGCCTTAAACGCTCATTCAAAGCGTAGGGGTCAACTCCAGCTGGAGGATTCTGGATCTTCAGGAATGAAGCCTGGGCAAAGCTCGGAAGCTCAACCAGTACGAAAGGCACATGGGCCGCATTAGCCTTGCGCGCCATCTCGCCGAGTATGAGATCAAACCCTTCAAAACGTTCCTCCCAAGCGGGCGAGAAGGGCTTACGCAAATAGTCCGACCGATCGCCACGGCTCAAGAACATGCGGGCATAGACCGAAGTATCCTGAAAAAGAAAATACTCGGACTGCCAAAGTAGTCTTGTTATTCCCGATCATCCTCTTCAGTCTGACCGCGGGGCTGGCGTGAATCTCATCCAGTTTATGCTGCACCGGAGGGAGCGGCTGATAGCGGTTGGCGACGTCTTCACTGGATAACTGTTCCAGCTCCCAGGGATCGATAACCATGATGAGCAGGTCGGGTTTGAGCGCCAGCGCTTCGTCGGTAAGATGAAACATGCAAAGGATGGAACAAGCGTTTCGACTTAGATTCTGTATTTCGACAGGTCTGCCGAGGATCCTTGTCAAATCGTTGGCCGTTCGCGCAGCAAACGTCTTCTCGAAAGCAACCGCGCACCCCTCACCCATTGAGGAGCCAAGCAATGAAACCCTTGTCGTTCCTGGAGGCTTCTGTCCGCATGACTCCTTCGTTCGGTAACCGCATTCGTTATACGTATTTGTGACCCAGGGGCCATCGGGAGCCTTCTGTCTTGTTGTGCAGTTGGGTCGGTACCGATAGCCGAGAATCTTGTCGTTGACCTCGCACTCGTTTTCCGGGCCGGTAACGAAGTAGCGCTTGGATATCTCTTCCGACGCCAGCAAACAAACTGCGATAGTCACAATACTCAACAGCGGAAGGATGATAAAGTCGCGCCGGGGTAGCTTTGGTTCCCTCATGTTCTCCGGCGAGGCTGTATCGGATTGCGTCATGCGCTCAGTATCTCATCGAGACGTTTTGCTTGGAAAGTTGCTTATCGTCGCCTGTCATCACCGGGCGGTCTTCCTTAAGAAGCTCGCGAACCAGGGCCTGAGCAAGAAGAGCATGACCAGCGCTGTTGGGATGAGTGTCGACGATGTAGTAGAGTTTGGAGATGCTGCTCTGCTCGTTGAAGAGGTCGAGCGGGTCGGCAAACTGTACTCCATGACGTTCCGCGATCTGCCGCAAGCGCTGGTTGAAAGCGTAAGGATCGACTCCGGGAGGAACGTTCTGCATTTTTAGAACAGAAGCCTGGGCCAAGCTTGGTTGTTCCAGGATGACGAACGGGATATGCGCGACCCTGGCTTTCTGTGCCGTCTCATCCACCAATACTTCGAAGGCCTCAAAGCGCTTTTCCCACGCTGGTGCAAAGGGAACGCGAAGATAGCCTGCCCGGTCTCCGTAATGCAAATAAATGCGCGCATAGAGCGAAGTGTCCTGAAACATGTAGTGCTGAGCTGCGAAGCCCATCCTGGTCTCGTTCATCCATCCCTTCAACCGCTTTACCAGGTCGCGCCTGGATGGCGCGCCCGCATCTCCATTGCGGACTTCGGCCATGACTGCTTCAGTGCCCATCGGCTGAGAGCGGCGGCCCATTTCCGCCGGGTTGAGATGCTCAATATCGAACGGGTCTGTGATCATGACAAGTACGTCCGGCTTGAGCGCCAACGCTTCGTCAACCAGGCGGAAAGAGCAGAGGGGATAGCAGGCAACGCGGCTCAGATTCTGGACTTCAACGGGCCTGCCGAGAACCTGGGTCAACGTTGCGGCGGTCCGGGGAGCGAACGCCTCGTCGTAGGGAACGAAGCTACCCTCTCCTGTCGATGAGCCGAGCAAGGCAATCCGCGCGGTGCCGGGTGGTTTCGGTCCGCAGGGCTCGTGCGTTCGATAGCCGCACGCGTTGTAATATTCGGTCACCCAAGGACCCTCGAGGTTCTTCACCTGTCTGGTGCAATTGGAGCGGTAACGCCATCCTATCTTTGCATCGGTCACCAGACATTCGCCCTCCCGCGCCCCCCCGGAGAAAAGATGCCGGGCAATCACTTCGGCCCCAACCAGACAAACGGCGATGGTCAAAAGGCTGAGCAACGGCAGGAGCCACAGATCGCGCCGTGGCAACTTCGCTTCGTCCTTCCGTTCGATCTCACTGGCCAGGGATGGAGTCATGCCGTTGTTTTCTCCAAGTCGGTGTGGAAGCCGTGCGAGATCACCTTCATCGGCGCGCTTTCGGGGTTGGCTGCATCAACACTCAGTTCCCACCGGGTCAATCCCGATTCCTCCGCGCTCGTCTGGGAAAACCCCAGCCTGGCGTAGTGGTCGACGACCAGCTTGTTGCGATCGGTCGGCTTATACACGCCAATCAGCTTTCCTACACCCGCCGCGCGCGCGTGGGTGAGAATCTCGCGAAGCACCATGTGCTCCACCTTGCGGCCAAGCACCCGGCAGCTCATGAGCCAGGTATCGATGAACCATATTCCGATGTCGTCGGGCCTGCAAATGACCACGCTGATCATGCCGTTGTCACCAAAAGTATCGGCCAGCCGGCACTGCAAGGTAAAGACCCCCGGATCGTTCTCGGCCGCGGTAACTTCATGCTCTGTATAACGCCGCGTCGTCAAGTTATATTGGTTTGACTTATTGATAAGTTGAACGATACGCGCCCTTCCAGTGGCATCGAAGGGCTGGAACGTGATGGTCATATCGAGGGAGGCAAGATATGCGTCGACACCATCTATCTGCTTCTGCAGGCTGGCGCGCCTGGCGTTGTCCTGGTAGAAGCCCGCGCGATTGAGGTCCTCATCGGCAAATGCCGTCGCTTCGAAGTAGCCCGCGGCTGCAAGCGTTCTGGAGTAATAGGAGGGTTCCTCAGGCAACTCCGGGACCGCGACCTGAGGAAGCAGTTGGCGAACAAGTCCGCGCTCTACCGGGTTGTCGTCGAGAAATACCAGGGCATCCAGGCCAAGTGAAAGCTCCTCGGCAATCGCTTTAATGTTGGTGGCCTTGTCATCCCAGTTCGCCTGAAACACGGCGATGTGCTCCAGCCGGAGAAGCATTTCAGGATGGTTTTGAAACGGCTCCCGCGCGACTCCATCGCTGTTCTTTGAACTTACCGCCAAAACGACGCCCCGTTGGCGTAGGTCGAGCGCGAGCCGCTGCACGGCCCGGTGTGCCTCGCCACGCCCATCCCCCTGGGCGATCTGGATACCTTGGATGCCATCGTCGCCGATGACTCCTCCCCACACGGTGTTGTCTAGGTCGAGAATCAAGACCTTTTTGCTCATTCCGCGAATGGCCGCAAGCGTACGTCCCACATGATCGGCATAGAGCGGAATTAGGGCGTCGGAGAAGGAGAACTTCGCCATGTTCCACAACTGCGGATTATGCCATTCAGAAAGGCCCACGGTTTCGGCAATTCCGGCCACATCGAGAAGCACGTCACCCGAGCCCGGAATGGACTCCGCCAGTTCACGGTTGATATTGTCGAGGACAGATCGCAGCGTCCCGGGAAGGGCGCGATCGAGACTGCCAAAGAGCGATTCAGGCGGAGGCGCGAAGCTCTGAAAGATGCAAACTGCGTTCGAGTTTGCCTTGATGCCACCGCGAAGGGCTTGCAGATAGCCCATCGCGCCCTGCACGACTGCTGAAGCAGCTTCGCTGTCTCCCAGGGCGAGTTTCAAGGGCAAAGCCCGGTAGTCGAGTGCGAACAGCACGGCATCGGGCCGGGAACTGTTGACTCTCGAATCGGGAGTGAGCGCTTCCTGGGCAACTTGGTCGTACGAAGGCTGGATCACCTCGAGAGCAATGCCGTGCCTCGCCGCTGTAGCAACCATGGCCGGCACAATGAGATCGATGGTCGAGTTGCTGAGCACGGCCAGCCGGAATGGTACGAGCGGAGCCAGAGTCCTGCCTTCGGCGCGTGCATTCTTGATCACCCTGGCCAATTTCGTCAATTGGTTCAGGTCGAGAGCGAAAGATGCCAGGGATCGCAATTCGCGTCCCTGCGGCTCTTCAGAAACGCCGACAGCCTTGAGCCTTTGTGAATAATCCTTGGGCGCACGCGGCAGCCACTGCAATTCCACGTAGAGCGGATTCATCAGATTACCATTCCATGTGCTCTCTATTTTAGGCAGTTGGTCGATCAACCTGCGGCTCGGGCTAGATGTGCGCCTTTATCAACGATACTAGGTCGCCCACGTTCTCGAGTTTGCCAATCTCCGAGATAGAAAAGTGGGTCTTGAATGCTTTCTCGATGGTGAGTATCAGTCGAATGTGAGTGAGACTGTCCCATCCATCTACATCCTTGGCTGAGAGCTCGGGTGCGACCGTGATTGAGTCGTCATCGAAAACGTCCGCGAATATGTCTGCAAGACGAGCGTATATCTGCGCCTCTTCCATCATTTATAAACTCTCCCAGGAGCATAAAGAACTTTGTGTACACTCGTCCGGTGACTCGTGATTTAGGGGCGTGATGCGATTCAAAATTTCGCGAACCTGGTGGGGACTAGTCTAGCAAAGTCGCTTGCGCCGCTTCAAGAGAGGTTCCTGTCGGCACGCGCAAAATCTGCGTCCGCTCGGCGATCCATCATTGAAACTGGGTGATCGGTTCCTGTCATGATTTGAACCTGAAAATCGCATCGCTCCCTCCGGAGTGAGCCTCAAGCAACCGGTCGCGAATCGTCGCGGAAAGAAGCGCGAAGTCTAAACTTCGCACAATGAGTCTTTTAGGAGCGACTTCGTTCGCCCGTTTCGGCGCATCTCGTCGCACACAGACATCCGGGTCGGCACGGTGCGTCTTCTGTGTCAGTGGTCCGGTTCACGTCGATTGGCATCTTCGAAAGCGCAGAAATAAGTTGGCAGGTATTGTCGCTACCAGTCGATACATTATGTTCTTCGCACAAATGCTTTAATGGTCGCGCACTCCGTCTGGTTCGTTTGTCCGGAGATCAATGGGCGAATTGTGTAGGGACCAACGGCGGCAGGAATGATGAAGGTCTCCGCATAGTGCACCTCAAACGGTTCGAATGCACCGGTCGGGCTTTCCACGATGGCCTGCTCTCCTTCTACAAGGTTCAGCACATTCACAGTTCCGTTTGTATCGTGAGGAACGGTACCTGAGAACCAGTGGCGGCGTGTCTCGATAAACTCCATTTCGTGCAGACCTGTTCGTTCTTCGCGCCAGCCTTCACCATTCGCAATTACATCGACGCGGTTGATAAGGGAGCGTTTTACCCATTCCGTTCTGCGATCCCAACAGATGTTCGCCGCGCCGTGATTGAGATGAATTGGCCTCGGCTTGCCATCGAGTCCGGGGCGGCCCCAGTCCCATAGTTTGAACGTAAAGATGAACGGTGTGGCGCTGATTTCCAGCACCATGCTGTTGCGTCCCGAGCAATGCACAGTGGCTGCCGGAATCAGAAAGTGATCGTGCTTCCTGGCTGGAAATTTGTTCACATAACGTTCGGCATCGAAACCTGGCGCGTCCGATAGCTCAGCCGCTCTTAGATCTCTCAACATCGAATCCGCATCCGTATCCTCCCGAAGTCCCAGATAAACGCACGCGTCCTCTTGCGCATCGAGGAGGTAATAGCTCTCATCCTGTGTGTACGCCATGCCGAAAGCTTCGCGGATATACTGCGGGCGAGGGTGCACCTGGAGGGATAGATTGCCACCTCCCATCGTGTCCAGGAAATCAAAGCGAATCGGGAACTCCGCTCCAAATCGGGATTCAATTGCTTCACCCAGCAATGCGCGGGGACGCATCAAGACAAGATCAAGTGCGGGAATTTCGACGCGCTGATCCCCAAACCCGAGCAGGAGACTGTTCTCCTCAGGAACACAATCGAAACACCATGCATGGTTCGGCACGTCCCTGGGCAGATCACAAACTTCTTCCATCCAGTGCCCGCCCCATGGGCCGGGGTCGAAAAACGGCACGACGCGAAAGGGGCGTCGCACCGCTGCATCAAGACCAGCGTGCAGACTGAGTCCGGTTATCAGCTTAGGCGCTTCAGATTTGTGCGTATCGAGGAGGAAATCGATCTTGGGCAACAACGTGCGCTTGAGCCGGTCCGCGGCACGCCAGTCCAGAAAGAAGCCTCGCTTGTATTTGAGCGATGGGCTTTGGTTGAGATTGTCGATGCCCAGATTCCCAATGATGCCGCGACGCTGTCGTTGTTGGATCTCCCAGCGTGCCAAATCGGCATAGATGAGCACGTCCCATCGTGGAGCTATCAGGGTCGCGCCCGTGCCGACGATCAAGATCCTTTCGCCGTGCGCGCCGTCGATCTCGCGCATCTTTCGGCTGACCTTCTCCATGTCTAGAAAGTCAGCGATATCGAAGTCATTCATACGGCCAAAAACCGGATCGTCGGTCAGGAGCGGATGAACTTTGCGTTCCAACTCGGGTTCGGCCAGATAACAGTCCTCGGCGCGAACAATGCGGCACGGAGAAAGCTCCGTGCCAAGGCCGATGCAGAGACTATCGAGCAAGACTCCGGGGTAGCATTCCACGCAGATTACGCCTGTGCCGTCGGGACACCGGTTTCGAATCGTCGCGGAAATGTCGGTCCAGCCAATACGGCAGTCTTCACTCGTGTTGGATACCCGGACGAAAGGCGCCTTATCGTACATTCGATCGATCCACTCGGACAAAGTTGTTGAGAGACGAAACCGCGGAAGCACTTGCGCCTCTCCCATGATGCGCATGCGCGAAATTGCTCTGAATACGCGAGAATGCGACCACCGCCAACACCAGCAGAATCATTCCCGTTAGCTGCAGAAAGACGGGCGCTCTTCCGGAATGCCTCCACTCGCCGGTAGCAATGCCAAGAATGCTGGCGGTAATCACGATCAATGACATGAAGACCGGCCAGCCGACAACGACACCGAGGTCGCCAAGCCATTGCGTTGCGATACCGTACAACGCGGTGCTGAAGAACCAGAGAACCGCCATGATCAGTGCGAGCCCCGTATATGGAAGTGAACGTTGGCTGCGAAAATTGATCCAGGTACGTTTGCGGCCCAGAAGATAGACGCAATAAAGAAGATTGGGCACCGCTCCGGCACATAGCAATGGTAACCACACGGAATACACCACCTGCTGCGAAGTTGCGCCATGTGCCGCCGCGATTCTGAGCAGGGGCGCGCCCAGAGCCACGCCGAAGTTCATAAAGGCCGCGCAAAAACCACTGCAAATTGCCATCGCCAGGCCGACGCCGAAAGACTTGCTCCTCACCTGTTCCTTGCCCATTGCCTTTTCACGCCAGTGGCCCGCCATGGCACACGCAATTACCCCGGCAAGAACAAAGGCGACTCCCAGCAACACGGCTCCTGTCACTGGTGAGGAGGTCGCGGATTGCTGCAGTCGCAGGAGCGGCAGGAGACTTCCCACCGCGGCAGAGATACCGAGCACGATGGAAAACGCCAACCCAATGCCAATGGTATCGACCGAAAGGCCGAACAGCACTTGGGCCAGTCCCCAACCTGCGCCGCAGAGGGCGATCGTCGCCAAGGTGCCAAGACCGGCTTCCCGGTATACGGACTGCAGTGACGGGATGGAGATAACGGCTGCGCCAACAGGCAGCGCGATGAGCGCGAGCACGCTCCAGACAAACCAGATATTCTCCCACGCCCATTGCCGCGCAAATTTCATGGGAAGCGTGAATGTTGCATTGGCAACGCCTGCCACTGCCGCCAGCATTAACCCCGTCACGGCATTGGCCATCGGTCATCCTCTCCGTTGACTGTTGCTACCTCAATGTAGATTGCGATGGAGCCTTTACCCTTCACCACGATCAACGCGCAGCGTCACAAGATCCCACGCGGCAACGTCCACTTCCTGCCCGACGAGGGCGACAGGCTGCTCACTGAGATTGCTGCTCCACACACGTGGCGCAGTGCTCCCCTCCAAAGTCAATTTGGCTCGCCGATTTTCTCCTGAGGCGCCGAAAAGCCGCACGATCCAGGCTTTCCCATCTACGCTGGGTTTGCATTCCAACGCCAATACATCAGCGGGCTCGATGTGAAGCAGCGAAAGCGTGGAAGCCTTTGTGCCGGCAAACGAGGCAAGCAGAGGCTTCGAAAGGCCGATCGCCAAACGTGCGGCCGCCGCCGGATCGTAGCCGGAGTGAGGGCGCAGTGCATAGCGGAACTCAACCACTCCTTGCTGATACGCGCGGTAGTTGGTTCCCCAGTGATTATTCATCACCCAGGAGTAAAACCGCTGCGTCGGCTCAATGTGCTTCCGCCAGATGCCCGGATTGGTTTGCGACCCGAGCATGGTTGCCGTTATGTCTCCGATTTCGACCAGCGGCGCATCGAGCGTCACCCACGTTACGCCGCGCTCCGCATTCGCCACATCGATCCACCGGCCCACAGGTAGCCAGTTCTTGCAGGATCCCG
The DNA here is from genome assembly GCA_963812485.1 of uncultured Acidobacteriota bacterium. Classification (GTDB taxonomy): domain Bacteria; phylum Acidobacteriota; class Terriglobia; order Terriglobales; family Acidobacteriaceae; genus Telmatobacter. Next base: position 102,300 of record CAWEVD010000004.1, on the reverse strand, counting down.
GCAGCTGATCCAATTCCGGCCGCATCACTGCCAGGGGAATGTCCACGCGCATCTGCCCGCCTGGAACTGCAAATGGAAAGGCGAATTGCAGGCTCTCCTTGGCCTGATGCTGCGCGAAGTCCCCGCCTTGGTCGCCCCCGCCGGGATGCGGATTGAGAGGTGCCCGCTCTTTGTCTACCGTGTTGGTCAGCTCAATCCAGTCAGCACCCGCCTTGAGGCGAATCCTTCGCACCAGGCTTGCGCTACCCGGCGCAGTGGATTCGACACGGACCGATGCGATCAGCGGGCCTTGTTCTTCGACGAAGATCTTCACTGGGCCGCTTCTCTGTATCTTGGAGAGGTCTTTTCCTTCCAGAAACAGATATTCATTCACCGCCTCGCCGCGACTGCTGTCGACCAGATTGTCAGGGCTTCCGTGCAGGGCCAGCTCGACGATGTTCCCGCTTGTCGCATCGATCCTCGCGCGGACACTGCCATTCTCCAGAACTCCATCTTTGAAGGAAACATGTATCTGCGGCGCATGCGGTTTACCCGGGGAGAGGCGGAAGCGTGCGATTCCAAACGCCGGAACATCCTGCGCCAGGAACGCCAACTCCCCGCTGGATAGGCGCTGCGAAGGAACTGACGTTCCGTGCTCGTCCTTCACATGGTCGCCGGCAGATGACATCTCTTTCGTGAGCATCACCACGTCCGTTCGAGACCATGAAACGGAATTGTGTATGTGCACCATCGAACTATCATTCCCTGTCGTATAAGAGCGCAGCACCTCATCGATTAATGCCTCGGACCTTTTTTCGGCATCCACCGCAAAGTTGCGCTTGAAGTCCCACTGTTTCGTAACGAAGGGATTTTCTGAATCCGACACACTGTTCCATGCGCCCCAGGTATGTTCCGAATAGAGCAGCACATCCCTCCATGCCTCGTTGAAGTCCGAGGCTCGATAGGCGCCCGGCGCCAACATCGCTGCCAAGGTTTCCGCCTGCGTCAGCCGGTCGGCGGCTCCGCGGTTCATGCCGGTTTCCAGAGCCGACGACCCGGCTCCATCTTCCCAGTAAGGGGTAAGGTCGCCTTTGAATTCCGGCAGTTCTCCGCCGTATCGCTTCTCAAACGCCGCGAATGCATGGCTGGTGGTCGAGATCGTGAACCGCGGCCACTCGAATTCTTCATTCCACTTTTGAATGAACTCGGGTAACTCCGGATCCGGCTCGGCGTTGTCCCCATGCCCTGACCAGCGGATGCAGGAGATCTCATATGGAAACTTCACCTCATCCAGCCGGCCCTGGTACTTGCCCACCCACTCCGAACTCAACTTCATTACATGGGACATGGCATAACCAGTCCACGGAACCCATACCAGCAGTTTCTCTTTACCCGAAGGAGAAACCCACCAGAAAGGCTTGTCCTGCCACTCCACCATGAAGGTACCAATGCGATCGAAGAAGTTAGGCGCGGCGGAAAAGTAGCGAATCCCGGCCTGCGCCATCGCCGTCACCGTACCCCAGGTAAAGCCTGGAACATCGCTTAACATGGCGGAATCGACGTGCACGCCGCACGCACTCCCTAACTCGCTTGAGTAGCGAAACAACTGCAGAAGCTCTTCGGGACGGCACAGTCCGGTCAGCTCATTGGCATACATCCCGTTCAATCCGATCCATCCCTTTTTCACCGCGTCGATGAATTCGTCCTTTTCCGCTTGTGACTTGCGGCGCATGAACAGGTCGGCCCCCCACAACACCTCCAGGTTCCACACAAAGCGCGCGCCCTCCTGGTAGTTTGCAGTGCGGCGCGCAAGATCGATTCCTTTTGAAATATTCAGCATCTGCTTTTCTTCCACGTTAGCCTGGAGATCGGTATAGCCAAGATCGTGGTGGGAGTGCGGCAGGATATATACCTGAACCTTGCGCACTGGATACAGGCTGACCTTGGCGGTGGTTGACTTTCCCGCCACTTCGACTTCGACATCCGCCTGTCTCACGGTGCTCACCGGAGCCGTATAGACATCGAAGGATTGCCCATCGGCAGAGATAGTCCGGCGATCCACTTCCTGGCCATCCAACCGGGTAACCACTGTCGCCCCTGGCCCCGCGTGCTGAACCGTCACCCTGATCGGCTGCAGCAACTTTCCATTCTTCCGGACCAGCCCTCGAATCGGCGCCGCCAAAGAGGCTTTCTCTGCCTTCTCCTCATCCCCACCCAGAATCGCCCATCCAGGCCGCGCACAGAGCGCGCCGCCGGCAATAACAGTCAACCCCTTCATCAGCTCGCGTCTCTTCATTCTTGGTCTCTCCTGTCCGGTGCACACGGCGACTGTAAGAAGCGCGTGGAGAAGTCTTCCTCAAAAAAAAGAGATCGCATGCTCACCTGTGGCCGCCAGAGAGCTCGGTATCGAGCTGACCACTGCTATACGAGCCTATAACATCGTCCATCCCTTCCTAATATGGGCCACTCCGGCCTTTGATAAGGATTCTCGTCACTGGTGCGGGCTGGGTCGGCGGACGGTGGTGTCTGCGGGGCGCGGCTTCCATCCCATGTCTCAGAATCAAGACCTGACGACGCGGAGATTGGTTTGTCATTCGTGGCTGCGGTGATGTAGAAAGCTGGCAAGGGCCTTGCTCATGCCCGATCCCCATTTCACGGATAATGTCCCATGATGGACTTCTCAGACTTGCATACTCCCATTGGCGCGCTTGGGCCGTTGCCCACACATAAACAGGACTGGCAGAAATATCGCCTCACGGATGAACAGGTGGAGGCGTTTCATCGCGACGGATTTCTCGCCGGCGTCCAGGTGCTCGAAGACCACCAGGTGGAGACGCTATGCGCGGAACTGGCGGAGTTGATGGAGCCCTCGCATCCCTCTCACGAGCGATTCCACGAGTACCATTCAAACGAGTCAAGCAAGCCCGATACGGTCCTGTTTCACGCGCTGGGCGCGTGGCGGACCGGTCCGGCGTTTCACGACGTGCTGTGGAGCCCGGCGTTTCTGGTGGCGGCGTGCCAACTGCTGGACGGGGCAGTGCGGTTCTGGCACGACCAGCTCTTCTGCAAGCCGGCCTATCACGGCGGCGTGGTGGCATGGCACCAGGACTACTCGTACTGGACGCGGACGCAGCCGATGGCGCACCTGACGTGCTGGATGGCGCTGGACGACAGCACGCGCGAAAATGGCTGCTTGTATTACGTCCCTGGGAGCCACAAGTGGAACCTGCTGCCGATTACGGGGCTGGCGGGCGACATGAACGAGATCATGACAGTGCTCGATGAGGAGCAGAAGCAGGCGTTCAGGCCGGTGCCGATCGAGCTGAAGCGTGGGCAGTGCTCGTTCCACCATCCGCTGACGGTCCATGGGTCGTATGAAAACCGCTCGGACCGGCCGCGGCGAGCGACGTTGGTGAATGTGTTTCGCGACGGAGTGCGCTCTGCGAGCGACGAGCCGCTACTGGCCGGCGTGCCGGTGATCCCGAAGGGCCAGAAGATGGAGGGGCGTTTCTTTCCACTTCTGTTTGAACCGGGGGTGATGGGAAGCTGAAAGAGGACTGTGTTGTTGTGAGACAAAAGGGGTAATTCTCAAACCTTCTGCGGAACCTCACGCAGGGGACGAGGAAAACCCACATTCCATATCATTAAGCTAAATTGTTGAATTTATTGTCAATTGCGTGACTGATGAAGGGTCAGATGGGATGGGGTGGGAAAGTATTCTGGCTGCCCCCCAGGGATTCGAACCCCGATATGCTGATCCAGAGTCAGCTGTCCTACCATTGAACGAGGGGGCAACACACCCAGATCGCGCGCTCTTCATCTGCAGCACACGTATCCGCTGGTGCATGGCTAAACCAACCTGTCTATCATAAGGGCTTCTCAGGGGAGGGGTCAAACGGCCGAACCGACCGCCCGGCCTCCAATTTTCATCGCGGAACCCCGCGATTTTGCTCCACTCCGGCGATGAGCCTGCCGTCAATCGACGCGGAGCCCGCTTGCCCCGATCGATGCCGCGCCTCTACAGTAAGTACATAAATGGAGTTGTTCTTCAATCTCGCGTGGCTGGTTGTGGCGGGAGTCCTTGTGACCCTGTGGCTGCGCAGCAATGGTCAAAAGCGCGCGGAATGTCGAGGACAGGTCATTGCCATGGCCGTTCTTATCGCGATCCTGTTTCCGGTTATTTCGGTAAGCGACGACCTCCAGGCCATCCAGAACGCTTCTGAAGCAGACAACTACCTTCGCCGGGACCACCTGGTTCCTTCCAACCCAAGCCCGGTTCAGCCGATGCTTGCCGTGATTCTGCCCGCGATGAACTCGGGCCTCGGATTCGGCTTCCTCCGGTTCATCGCGGCAAATCTCCTTCCGGTTCTGGAACCGGAACACCCGGAGATAGCGGGGATTGATAATCGCCCCCCGCCCGTGGCCTGATTTCGTCCCCGCTCGTCTCAATTTCTCTGGATCGTTCCCGTCATAATTCGTCGCGCCGCACCAGGCGCAAGGGCGTGTATGAAACATATCTTCTCCTCTCTGTCTGGTTTGGCAGTGGCCGCGGCGCTTACCGCCGCTCCCGGCAGCCTGGGCGCGCAGCAGGCGCTGACCTGGGAACAGGTCAAGGCCCGGTTTGAAGCAGCCAATCCCGCACTGAAAGCCGATGCTCTCGGTGTAGATGAGGCGCGCGCTCAGGAGGTCACCGCCAACCTGCGCCCGAATCCAACATTCAACCTGTCCGCAGACGGCACCCAGATCGCGCCGGACAACGGGGTATGGCAGCCTCTCAAGGGAACATACGTTGTTCCAACCGTCAGCTATCTGCACGAGCGGGAACACAAGCGCGAACTGCGCCTCCAAAGTGCCCAGGAAAGCACGCATATTGCGGCGTCTCAACATGACGACCTGAAGCGCACTCTCGAATTCACTCTTCGCACCGCATTCACAAACACTCTGCAGGCCAAGGCCATTCTCGAGCTGGCCAGAGCCGACCTGGACTATTACGACCACATCATCCAGATAAGCCGCGATCGTTTCCGCGACGGCGACATCGCACAGGTCGATCTCGACCGTATCGAGTTGTTGCGGGTGCAGTACGAGACCGAGATCCAGTCTGCGACGGTGAACCTGCGCACGGCGAAAATCCAGCTCTTGCAGTTACTCGACGACCGCACCCCGGTGGAGAAATTCGATGTCGACGGTCCGTTCGATTTTTCCGAATCGCTGAAGCCGCTCGACGATTTCCGACAGGCGGCGCTCGATGCCCGGCCCGATCTGCAGGCCGCACTCCAGGCCATTCAGCAATCCGAAACCAATCACAAGCTGGCCGTCGCCAATGGATCAACCGACCCTACCTTCAGCGGCTGGTACACATACAACTCCTCAACCAACAACCCCAACGGCACCCAGACGCTCGGCGCGGGCGTGAACATCCCCCTGCGTATCTTCGATCGCAATCAGGGCGAAAAGCAGCGCACCCTCATCGACATCGACAAGAGCAAGCAGGCCAGCGAGGCCACGCGGGCGCAGGTCTTCAGCGACGTCGATTCCGCCTACGCCCAGGTAGAAAGCAGTCTCGTGCTCCTCAAACCGTACAAGGCAAAATACAAGGACCAGGCCACCCGCGTGCGCGACACGGTGACCTACTCCTACCAGCAAGGCGGCGCATCCCTCATCGACATGCTCAATGCGCAGAGCGATTACCGCACGGTGCAGCTGGCCTATTTGCAGTTGATTGGTTCGTATCTGAACGCCGCCGGACAACTGAATCTTGCCGTGGGGCGAGAGGTGATCCCATGATCCCGCACCCGCGCAGCAACCGACGCCATTACGCCGCAGTCTTCGCGCTTGCCGCATGGGGGCTCATGGGATTAGCCGGGTGCAAGAAGCAGGATCAGGGCAATGGCGCTCCGCCGCCGGCCCAGGTACTCCATGTGTCCGACATGAATCTCCTCACCATCGACCAGAATGACTTGCCCAAATTCCCGCTGGTCGCCGCCGAGCGAGTGGAGTTAGCCCCAGAGTTGAACGTCACCGGAACCGTCTCCCCGGATGTTTCGCGCGAGGTTCCGGTCATCACCCTCGCCAACGGCCGCGTCGTCGATGTCAAGGTGCGCCTTGGCGACGACGTCAGGAAGGGCCAGTTGCTATTCCAGGTGCAGAGTCCCGACATTACCAACGCCTTCGACGCCTATCTGAAGGCGGTCAATGACGAGCAACTCGCCAATAAAGCCGATATCCGTGCGCAGGATCTTTTCAAGCACGGCGCCATCTCCCAGGCCATGGTGGAGCAGGCCGAAGATGCCGAACGCAACGCAAAGGCCGACCTCGATGCCGCGGACCAGCAACTGCAGATCCTGGGTGTGGACAAGAATCATCCCAGCAGCGTGGTCGATGTACGTGCTCCGATCTCCGGTGTCATCATCGCCCAGAACATCACCAATGCCGGGGCTGCGGGCGTGAGCCTTTCCGGCTCGGCGACGGCCTTCACCATTGCCGATCTCACCGAACTCTGGATCCTCTGCGATGTGTACGAAAACGACATTCCCAAGCTGCAACTGGGCCAGGAAGCGGTGATCAAATTGAATGCCTATCCGGACCGGCCCGTCAGGGGACGTGTCAGCGACATCGGACCGGTGCTCGATCCCCAGCTGCGTACCGCCAAGGTACGCATCCAGGTCGCGAATCCGGGATTCCTCAAGCTCGGCATGTTTGCCACGGCGACCTTCACCAGCCGCAAAACCGAGGCCCGCGCCGCTGTCCCTGCAAACGCCGTTCTCCACCTGCACGACCGTGACTGGGTCTTTGTTCCCGCGGGCGGCAATCACTTCCGGCGAACCCAGGTTCGCACCGGCCAGATGCTCACCGGGAACCGCCAGATGATCCTGTCCGGAATCAATCCCGGTCAACAGGTCGTCTCCAATGCACTGATGCTCGAAACCGCGGGGAACCCGCAGTGATTCGCGCTCTCGTCGATTTCGCACTGAAAAGCCGCTGGCTCGTGCTTGGCGGAGTCGTCGTGCTCACGGCATGGGGCGTCGTGTCGTTCCGCAATCTGCCGGTCGAAGCTTATCCCGACGTCGCCAACAACTACGTCCAGATCATCACCCAGTGGCCGGGCCGTTCTGCTGAAGAGATCGAGCGCCAGGTTACCGTGCCGGTCGAAATCCAGATGGCCGGGATCCCCCACCTCACCCATCTTCGTTCGACAACGCTGGCTGGCCTGTCCAGCCTCATGCTCATCTTCGACGACGACTCGACGAGCGACGTAAACCGCGAACACGTGCTTGAGCGCCTCAGCCAGGTCAACCTGCCGGCCGGCCTCACTCCGCAGATGGGCTCCGACTGGAGCCCCGTCGGCCAGATCTACTGGTACACCCTCGAAAGCACCAACCCCGCCTACGACGTCATGGAGAAAAAGTCGCTCGAAGACTGGACCCTGGAAAAGGACTTCAAAAGCGTCAAGGGTGTTGTCGATGTTTCCAGTTTCGGCGGACCCACCAAGGAATACCAGGTCCATCTCGATCCCAATAAGCTCACCGCGTATGGCCTGTCGATCGGCCAGGTGGAGCAGCAGCTGGCCAACAACAATTCCAACGGCGGCGGCAGCTTCATCGAAGAGGGAAGTCAGCAAATCAATGTTCAGGCCCTCGGCCTCTTCACCTCGGTGCAGGACATCGCCGATACCGCCGTGAAATCGTCCAACGGGGCGGCAATCAAGATCACCGACCTCGGCACTGTCCAGCAAGGACCCAAGATTCGACTGGGCCAGATCGGCCGGGCCTGGCATCACACCGAGAACGGCAAAGACACGATCGTCGACAATCCGGATACCGTCGAAGGCATCGTCCTTCTGCAAAAGGGAGACCCTGCCGACCCGGTGCTGCAGGGCATTCACGACGAGGTGAAGAAACTCAACGGCGACAAAGACCACCCCGGCATACTCCCAAGGGGCGTCAAGATCGTTCCTTTCCTCGACCGTTCCGACCTGGTGAAATTCACGGTCGAAACCGTTGAGCACAACCTCTCCGAGGGCATGATCCTGGTTTCAATCATCCTCTTTCTGTTCCTCGGCAACATCCGGGGCGCCATCATTGTCGCTCTCACCATTCCCTTCGCGCTCATGTTCGCCGCCATTTGCCTTGATCTGAGCCAGATTCCCGCCAATCTCCTTTCCCTCGGCGCACTTGATTTCGGCATGGTGGTGGACGGCTCGGTGGTCATGATCGAAAACATCGTGCGCCACCTCGCGCACACCGACGACACGCGCACGCCCATCCAGAAGATTCGCGACGCCGCTCACGAAGTCCAGCGCCCCGTCTTCTTTGCGCGCGGCATCATCATCGCCTCGTATCTTCCCATCTTCACTCTCCAGGCTGTGGAGGGCCGCCTCTTCAAACCCATGGCCTGGACCGTCACCTTTGCCTTGATCGGGGCCCTCATTTTCGCGATCCTCATCGCCCCGGTCGCCGCCAGCATGCTGTTCAGCAAAGGCGCGAAGGAATGGCAGAACCCCATGATGGAGTGGCTCACGGTCCGCTACCGCCGGGCCGTGCGCTCAGCCATCGTCCATCGCAACTGGACGCTTGGCATCTCGACCGTCCTCTTCCTGATCGCTGTTTACCTCACCGTAGGCGGACCCATCGGCTCCGAATTCCTTCCTCATCTCGACGAAGGATCCATCTGGGTGCGCGGAACCCTGCCGCCCAGCGAAGGCCCAACCGCCAGCATCGACTTCACCAACAAGGCGCGCCTCGTGATGGCCTCTTTCCCTGAAGTCACCCAGGTTGTCAGCCAGACGGGCCGTCCCGATGACGGAACTGATACCGCCGGCTTCTTCAATACCGAGTACTTCGTCGATCTCAAGCGCAAGGAGCAGTGGCGCCCCGTCTTCCATCAGGACAAGGAAAAGCTGATCGCCGCACTCGACACGGAGCTTTCGAGGTTTCCCGGCGTTCTCTGGAACTACTCGCAACCCATCTCAGACAACATGGAAGAAGCCGTCTCCGGCGTCAAAGGCGAACTCGCTGTCAAGCTTTACGGCGACGATCTGCGCATGCTCGAACACACCGCCGAGCTGATTCAGGCGCAGATGGCGAACGTTCCGGGTGTCGGCGATCTGGGGATTTTTCGCATCGTCGGCCAGCCCAATCTGAACTTCCGGGTCGATCGCGCCGCGGCGGCGCGCTGGGGCATCAACGTCTCCGACATTCAGGACGCCATCCAGACCGCGGTTGGTTCCAATGCCGTCACCCAGGTTCAACAAGGCGAAGCACGCTACGACGTGACCGTGCGCTACGAAAAGCAGTACCGCGACACGCGCGAAGCCATTGAGAACGTCCGCCTGCTGGCCCCTTCGGGCGAACGCGTCTCGCTTGGTCAATTAACCACCGTGACCACAGATGACGGCGCCGAGCAGATTAATCGTGAAGCCGGCCAGCGCTACGTCGCTATCAAGTATTCCGTCCGCGGACGAGACCTGGGCTCCACCGTCGAGGGAGTCCATCGCGCGCGTTGAACGCAACGTAAAGCTGCCCCAGGGCTATCACCTCGAGTGGGCGGGCGAGTATGAAAGCCAGAAACGCGCAGACAAGCGCATGGCCATCGTCGTGCCGATCACCGTGCTGGCCATTTTCCTCATCCTCTACACCATGTTCCGCTCCTTCAAGTGGGCCATGTTGATCCTGGTTTCAGTCATCATGGCGTCCATCGGAGGACCGCTCGCCCTCTTTCTCACCCACACCAACTTTTCGGTCTCCTCCGCGGTCGGATTCCTCGCCCTCTTCGGTGTCTCGGTTGAAACCGGCGTCATCATGATTGAGTTCATCAACCAGTTGCGCGGGCGGCGAAAGGGAATGGAAGAATCCAGCCGCCAGCACATCGTCGAAGCCGCCGTCGAAGGTTCCGTATTGCGCCTGCGTCCGGTGATGATGACCATGCTGGTGGCAACGCTCGGCCTGCTTCCGGCCGCGCTCTCCCACGCCATCGGCTCCGACTCGCAGCGCCCCTTTGCCATTGTCATCGTGGGCGGATTGCTGGCAAACCTGGTGATCGGTGTGTTCCTGTTACCCACGCTCTACGTCTGGTGGGCCAGCGTGGACGACACATTGCCGGCCGCCGAAAACTCGAACGACTTCTGATGGGGAGCTTTCCCCTGTCTCAACCCGCTGTCATCCTGAGCGAAGGTCGCCGTGGACCCTATTCACTTCGCAGCGCCTGCATCGGCTCAATCGAAGCGGCGCGTTGCGCCGGCACAAACGCCGCGGCCGCCGACACCAGAAGCATCGCCGCAATCGCCAGCACAAAGCTCACTGGATCGAAGGGCGACAGTTGATACAGCATCGACTTGAGTTGCCGCGACGCGAAGTACGTGAGCGGAAGGCCCACCGCCAGGCCCGCAATCAATACCCACAGACTCTCGCGCAGCACCATGGCCAGGACCTGTATTCGGCTCGCGCCCAGCGCCATACGCACACCAATCTCTGTCACGCGCCGGCTCACGCGGTACGAGTGCACGCCGTACAGCCCCGTGGCCACCAGAAGCGCCGCCAGCAACCCGAAGAATCCGCCCATCACCGCGAACATCCGCTGCTGCTCATACGACTTCTCGAACTGCTCCTGCTGCGTCATGGGCTTCTCGAGCGGCACGTCGGGATCAAGTGCAGCGACCGTTTTATGCATCTCGGGCAGCAACGCCAGGGCGCTCCCGCGCGCGCGAACTTCGACGGCCATCGTGCCCAGCGAATCATCTTGCATCGCGGCGGTAAAAGCCATCGGCAGTGGTGGTTCATCCACGGCTCGATACTTGCTGTCGGCTACAACGCCGACGATTGTGGCGGGATTGTCCCCCCAGATTCGGTGTCCGATCGGATTCGTGTGCGCGAAGTAGCGCGAAACCATGGTCTCGTTCACCACCACAACACGCTGCCGTCCCTTCACATCCCGCTGGTCGATGTCACGTCCGGCAAGAATCGGGGCGCCCAGCGTAGTGAAGAAGTCGGGACCGACCGCGTTCCAACGCAGAGTCCCTCCCTTTTGAAGCACACCGTCCACAATCAAAACGTCATTGTTGCTCCATCCCGATCCCGGCCGATTCCCCGCTATGGAGACGGAGTCGACGCCGGGCACCTGTCGAATGCGAGCGAGAAGAGTCTGGTAGAAAACGTGCCCGTCGGTTTTGCCCTGCGGCGCCACGCCGAAAACCAGCAGCTGGTCGGCCGGCATGCCCAGGTTTTGCGAAGCATAGTTGTGCAGCGTGCGCAGCAGCAGGCTCGCCGCCATCAGCAGCACCAGCGAAACCGCGATCTGCGCAGAGAGTATAACGCGTCCGCCAAGAACCCTCGAACGGTCGCTTGTTACATTGGTTGCGTTCGATCGCAGGACTCCCGCAACTGGACTGCTGACCGCGCTGAAGAGAGGCGCCAGCCCGAAAACCAGCGCGGCGAAGGATGAAACGCCGAGCGTGAAAAGCAGCACCGTGCGGTCAGGACTCAAGCCCGTCTCGATTTCAGACCACGCCGCCAGCGCGCGCGTCGCTACCAGCGCAAATACCCATCCCAGCGCGGCGCCTGCCGCCACCAGCAGCAGGCTCTCGGCGAGAAGGTAACGGAAGATCGCCGACTTGGTTGCGCCGATCGCCATCCGCAGGCTGAATTCGCGTCGGTTGGCCGTGTTGCGGGCCTGGATCATCATGGCCACGTTGGTGCAAGCGATCAGGAGCACCATCCCCACCAGCCACATCAGAATCTCGACCGGTTCGCGATAGCTGTCGTTGAATCCGGCGATGCCGCGCGCGGGAACAAAATTAAGCAGGGGCTTCCATTCTTTGGGGTTGATCTTGCCCAGCGACTGCGTCACCACTTCGCTGAAGGTCCCGGCCAGCGCCTGCGCCGCCTGTTGCGGCGTCACGCCTTGCTTGAGTCGCGCCATCATCCGCAGGCACCACCATTTCGGCGAGCCATAGAGAGTCTGGTCCGGATCGGCGGTGCCCCAGGCGTTAAGATCCGGCCGGTTCTGCAAGGGAATCCAGAAATCGGTGGAGGTGGCGGGTTCGATGCCCTTGAATCCGCGCGCAGAAATCCCAACGATGGTCAGCGGAACGCCGCGCACGTAAAGGGTGTGTCCCAGCACCTCGGGATCGCGGGCAAATCGCCGCGTCCAGTAGTCGTAGCTGATCACCGCGATTGGCGCGTGGCTTTTCTCGTCGTCCATCGAGAAGCCCCGCCCGCGGTCGATGCGCGCGCCCAATCCGGAAAAGAAGTTGCCGCTCACCTCTTCGCCTTCGGCATCCTCGGGCAGCTCGCCATAACGCACCGGCACGTTTCCCGTAAAGCTCAACGGCACATAACCAATCAGCTCCTCGAAGACATCGCCGCGCTGGCGGAACGCCTCGAAGGTCGCCTCGGAAAACGAGGTATCTCCCTCGCCGGTGTTCCAGCCTCCCGGAGCCTGATTCTCACCGCCGCCGATATGCACGTACGAGAGCCCCTCGGGACGGCTCACCGGCAGTAACTGCATCAGAACCGCGTTCATCACGCTGAAGACGGCGGTGTTTGCGCCGATGCCGAGCGCCAGCATCAGCACCACTGTGACCGTGAATCCGGGCGTGCTCCGCAGTTTGCGCACTGCCAGCTTTAGGTCGCGAAACAGTTTTCTCATCGTCTCTCCCGCGCGGGCTTCCAACCATATCACCCCGCACTTCCGCTGCCAAACTGCTTCAAATGCGAGATGAATGATTTCAATGAATTAGCTTTGTGGCGCCAGGCGACTGCATTGTCCGAAATCGAGAAGTACGGTCCGAAAATGAACACGTTGGAAAGCGACCCCGATTCGGCACGAGCCGCGTTGGGTTAAGGCCGCACGGAGACTTCCATGTTCCCAAATTCTCCCGAAGAGTGATCCCGTATTCCGATCACGACTGACGCCATATCGGGCAGCAGCTGTATCTCCTGGTGCGCTGGAAAGCCAGTCTCCTCCAGCCGGCTCCACTCTCCCCGCTTCGCTCTTCCGTCTACGTGGATCTCGGCCGGTCCCAGAACTTTGCCCGCATGGTCGTACTCGACTACGGCGCAATCGATACTCCCCCTGCGCACTTCCTCGCCTGAGGAAAACTGCAGCGTATGCACGTCGACCACGTAGTCAAGCTGCAGCTTTTTGTCCATCTTCTTCAGTGTGGCTGTAAACAGCACACCCGTCGCTGGAGGCGCCCCTTTGCGCATGGCTCGCGTGAAATCGTCCAGGCTCTTCGGCGGTCTGCGGCGGATCCACCGCATAATATCCGCTGCGGTAACTCAGCGAGGTCCCCTTCCTGTTTAAAGAGACATTCGTCTTCCGATACCGGCCATCCCACTTCTTGTCCTTCGGGGAATATGTCACCGTATAGTAGCTTTGGCTCTTCTCAAAAGCGTTTTGGAGCATGCCGTCGATATCATTCCGGTTGTACTCCGCAATCCCTCCTGTGTCTTCTGCAATTTGAAGCTCTTCGAGGAATCTCTTCGTCCTGCGTTCTTGCAAACTGATCCATATCCGCTGCCAGCTTGTGCGCCCCAGGCGAACCCAGATACAACCCACTGTTGTGCGTCGCATCCTCCATCGCCGGATACTCTCCCAGAACTCCGCGAAGATCGATCGGGAAGATCGATACGTGCGCCAGTTGCATCTGTTGATCGAGTGCCGTCTGCGCGCCTTCATTGCTGTTTTTTTGATTCTTGTTGGACTGGCCGCGTCTCTCCACAGAAATGAGGTGAACTGATGAGCGGGAATCCCGTCGACAGCCAGAACACATTCTTCCGCCCGGGATAATTGCCGAGCCACTGGGTCAGAACTGATAACTGGCTGATTACGGTGCGCACCCGCTCATTCAATTGGTTTTCTTCTCCCGTCGCGAGAACCGCATTAAGCGCCGCGCCATGGTCGGCCATCTTCGCCTCCTCGTGCTCGAGAATGGCTTCGTCGTCCGGGTTGTACTCGTCGACAAAGAAGGGTTTCTGAGGATTCGCCGCTCCAGCCGCCAGAGCCTTGTCGATTCCACCCGCCCCTGCTTGAAACGGCGTCAGCACGCGCAAGCTGCCACCCATGGGGCCAGCGCCATCGGCCGATCCGCAGGCAAGGTCTTTACGAATTGCCACAGTTGCTTTCGAGCTTCCGATTGATTCCAGACAGATGCGTTGACGCCGTCCAGAAGAATCAGGTTCCAGACCCTCTCGCCACCACCGAGCCGGTTGCTCAAGCGAACGCCTCCGGCGGCCAGTCCGGGAGTCTCCTTGCGCGGCACAACCATGGAGTGCGCTAGTTCCGTTCCTCCGTCTTTGCCCGAGACCTGCGATTCTCCGCGGAAATGACCCTCCGCATGCAGCACCTGCTGCACCACCCCATTTTCTGTAACGGTAAAGTCCTCAGGCTTCAGATCGCGACGGTAGCCGTCTTTGCCCGTCACCAGCACATCAATCGAAACCAGCCGCACATCCTGGTGCAGCGTCAGGACCGGCGCATTCGTGGCGTCTTGTCCCAAGCCATGCCCGCAATTAACAGCAACGAACCAGCACTCAGTGCCACGGTGGGTCTCGAACGGGCTCGCACAGCAAATACCTTCTCCTGCCAGCATCCTACACCGCGTGGCAAAACGGAAAAAGCGGAGGGTCAATCGTCTAAACATGTGCCCGACTGCGCCTGCTCGGTAACGCCGCATCGACCTCAGGCCGGCCAAGCCACCGTTACTCTTCGCGCAGAACTTCGAGCGGCCTTAACCCCAGGATGCGGTAGCTCGCGATCCATCCGGTTGCGGTCGCCAGGATTGCCGTACCCACAAGGGCAACGCCGGCAGCCGGCCACTCGATATGAAAGCCCACCTGCATCCGGTGGAGCAGAACCCGCGTGAGCAGATTCGCAAAAATCACGCCCACAAGCCCTGCCAGCAGCCCCAGCACGCTGAACTCCACGCTGAACGTCCGCACGATGCGCATGCGCGTGGCGCCGAGTGTCTTCAGCACCACCGCTTCCCGCATGCGGCGGAAGCGCGTGCTGGCGATGCTCGAGGCCAGAATGGTCAACCCGGCGAAGATGGAGAAGCCGGCCAGGAACCGGATGACAACGGTGATCTGGTCGACCACGGTCTCGATGCGCGTCAGCACATCGGCAATGTTGATCACCGTCACCGTTGGATACGCCAGAAAGAAGGCGCGCTCCATCGCCGGGATCTGCCGCGGATCGAGATGCGCTCCGCCATACCATGTCGCAACATCGTTCTTGAGCTGCCCGGAAGGCAGCACAAACGGGATGCGCGCACCCATGTGCTCGCCGTCGGCCTTGTACACAGCTGCAACCTTCAGCTTGTGAACGCCGCTCGATGCGGTCTCAATCTCAACTTGCGATCCGACGCCCAACTCCAGCCGCCGCGCCGCGCCCTCGCCGATGGCGATTTCCTGTACGCTTCCGTCCGTCCACCATTTGCCCTGGGTAATCTTGTCGCCCGCCGGAGGGGAATCCGACCAGCTCAACTCCGCGCTTTGCAGCAGGTAGCGCGGATAGTGCTTGTCCTTCAATTGCTCAACCGTCTTGCCGTTGAGCGACACAAATCGTCCCATGATGCCCGGGCATCAGATCGAGCGTCTGTGTCACGCCGGCCTGGTGCTGGAAGAAAGCCCGCACTCCCGCCACTTCATCCGTGGTCACATCAATCAGAAACACATTGGGCAAAGTCGGCGATGCGGTCTCGCGAATCTCGCGCAGCAGGGAAGCCTGCATCAGGTAGACCGCAAGTATCAGCATCACCCCGGTGCCCAGGGCAGCCAGCACCGCGGCCGACTGATTGCCCGGCCGGTATAGATTGGAGAGCCCATGGCGCACCGAGGAGGGCAAGCGCAATCGAACTCGATTCAGCAAAGCCCGCACCGTCCGCAACGTCACCGCTGCAAGAACCAGCAGAACCAACAGCACCGCGGCAAGCCCCAACGTAAACCAGGTCCCGATCATGGCCGAGTCAGAGAGCGCCCACGCAATCCCGCCCAACGCGAGAACGACAGCGAAGGACAGCCCCAGTTGAAGCCGTCGAGCCCACAGACGCGCGAACCAGCCGCCAATGCCTTCCGGGCCAGGCTCCACCAACCGTCTCAGCACCAGCACCGGCCGAATCCCGCGCACGTCGAGCAAAGGAGGCAGGCAGAAGAGCAATGTCGTCAGCAGCCCGGTGCCCAGTCCGGCCAGCACCGAGCGCCAGGGAAACTCAAGCGTGATACGCACCGGCAACAGCTTTCCAAAGACCGCCGGCAGCGCCTCCATCACTCCCACCCCTGCGGCCACTCCGAGCAGGCCTCCGGCCAGTCCCAGGCCCAGTGTCTGGAGCAGAAAGATGCGCAGCAGGTCCGTCGAACCCGCACCCATGGCCTTCAGAATCGCCAGCATATCCATGCGCTGCTCGAGATGGGCGTGCATCGCCATGGCCACGCCAATCGCGCCCAGCACCATGGCAACCAGGCAAATCAGACTCAAGATGGCGGTGGCGCGATCGAGTCCCTCGGTGAGCGCCGGATTCCCTTCGCGGTAATCAATCACCTGCGCCTCGCCCAGCGCAGTTTCCAACTGCTTGCGAAGGCTGACCGTATCAATTCCTTTGGGCAGTTTGTCAGGCAGTTTCAACAGCAGCCGGTGGCTCGCCCGGCTGCCCGGCGCCAGAATGCCCGTGCGCTCCAGTGCCGCACTCGAAATCATCACCCGCGGGCCCATCCCCGCACCGGCGCTGATTCGGTCCGGTTCCTGCCTGAGGACGGCGGCGATTTTGAAGTTGCGTCCACCCAGCCGGAGCGTCTGGCCGACATGCGCATTCAGGCGGATCAGAAACTCATCGGCCACCACTGCCGAATCGCCGTCGAGAGCCTGCTGCAGGCTCATCTCGGGCTCCAGCACAGCCTTCCCGTAGTAGGGGTATTCGGCGGGATCGACGGCTTTGAGAGCAACCAGCAGCGGCACCGGATCAGGCGGCACCGAGGCCATGGAAAGTGTCTCTGTCACCCACGTCGAACGGCTGCCCGGAATCGTCTGCTTGATCGCATCAATCTTCCGGTCATCGTCGGCCGTGGGGACGTGGAAGATGCGGGCGCTCAGATCGCCGGCGATCAGCGACCGCGCCTCGGTCGACAGCGTGCGGCGAAAGCTCTCGCTGAATCCGCGCACCCCCACCAGCGCGGCCACCCCGATCGCAACCGAAAGCACCACGAAACCAAACTTGCCCGGCGCGGACTTCAGGTCACGCCATGCGATGGCGCCGGCCCGCTTCCAGCTCAGCGCGCGACTGCCCGTTTACCCCCAGCTCATCAGCCACGGCTCACCTGCCCGGCGGCCACAGTCATCGGCATTTCGAACGGCAACGTGTCTTCCACCACCTGGCCGTCCTTGAGCACGATCTTGCGATCGGCGCGGCTGGCCACTTCGGCATCGTGCGTAACCAGGACCAGCGTAGTCCCGGCGCGCTTATTCCGTTCAAGCAGCAGGTCCAGAACCAGGCGGCCGTTGGCAGAATCGAGGTTGCCGGTCGGCTCATCGGCCATCACAATCGGCGGCTCCACTACGAATGCGCGCGCCAGTGCCACGCGCTGCTGTTCCCCACCCGAGAGCTGCACCGGGTAGTGATCCATGCGGTCCGCCAGTCCGACTTCCTTGAGCAATCGCCGCGCCTGCTGCACGCCATTCCCATCGGAATTCAGCTCGAAAGGCAACAGCACATTCTCCAGCGCCGTAAGCGTCTGGATAAGCTGGTACGACTGAAACACGAAGCCGATCTTGCGCCCGCGCACGGCGGCGAGTTGCGCCTCGACCAGGTTGTGAATCGGAATGCCATCCAGCCAGATTTCGCCCGAGCTGGGACTGTCCAGTCCGGCCAGGAGCCCGAGCAGGGTGCTTTTCCCGCTGCCGCTCGCGCCCACAATCGCCACAAACTGGCCGGCAGGGATGGTCAGCGAAATTCCCTTCAGGATGTCCACCCGACGTGCGCCGTTCTGGATCCACTTCTGTGCATCTCGAACTTCAATCACCCGATTCTCTCCCTCAGGAAAACACCGTCACCCTCAGCTGTGCGGGCCACTTCACCTGTTACGCAATTCCGAGCCCGGCGGTTTCGTCCGGCTCCGATCCTGTTTCTGCTTTTACACTGTTATTGTGGACGTTCGCCGGTTCCTAATCGTTTCGTTTTGGATGCTTATCCTCGGGGCTCCGGCGCACGCCGAAGGCCGGCCTCTCCTGGTCTGTTTCGGTGACAGCATAACCGCCGGCTATGGATTACAACCCGGTCAGGCCTATCCCGAAGCCCTGCAACGGAAACTGGACCGCAGCGGCTACAAATACAAAGTCGACAACCAGGGAACCAGCGGCGCAACCACCAAGGACGCGGTAGCGGAACTTCCTTCCATTTTGAAGTTGCATCCGGAGGTCGTGCTGGTGGAATTTGGCGGCAACGATGGGCTCCGCGGCCTTCCGCCCGACCAGACGCGGCGCAATCTCGATACGGTCCTCACCGGCCTCCAGGACGCCCACATCAAAATCCTGCTGGCCGGAATCACGCTTCCGCCAAACTACGGCGCCGATTACATTCACTCCTTTGAATCGATCTTTCGCGAACTCGCCGCCGGCCATCACGCAGCCTTCGTGCCCATGATCTACAAGGACCTTGTCAATGTGCCCAACACCATCCAGGCTGACGGAATTCATCCCACCGCCAAGGGTTCGGACATCATCGCCGATACCTTGTTTCCGGCGTTGAAGCCGCTGCTGCGGAAACAGTGATCAGTGATCACTGATCACTGATTTTCACCCCATCACCACGACGGGCTGAAACAGTGTCCCGGCTACACGCTTCGCGATGCCGACCAACTCACGCTGGTCCGCGAAGACTTTCACCATGGACGCCTTTGAGAACTCGGGCAGATTCGCCTGTGCACCGTTCCGCAACCGGCCGAGAACAAATGGATCGCCGGTGACCGACGGCATCTCGGGCAGCAGGCTGCGCGGATGCAGGCACTTCAGGGCCAGCGCTTCGAGATTGCCCGACAACGGCTCCAGCTCGCTCAAAGCATGCGCGTCGTCCAGCGTGAATACCCCGGCCTGGGTTCTTCGCAGGCTGCTCAAATGCGCCCCACAGCCCAGATCCTTGCCCAGTTCGTGGGCCACCGCACGCACATAGCCGCCGGCACTCACGCTCATAGTGAAAGTGGCCTCCGCACCGTCCAGGGCCACGATCTCAAACGATGAAATCCGAATCCTCGCGGCCTTGAGGTCCACTGGCTTTCCCGCCCGAGCCAGCTTGTACGCCGGCGTGCCACCGATCTTCTTGGCTGAAAAAGGCGGCGGCAACTGCTCGATCTCGCCGTGAAAGCGGACCGATGCGGCGCGAACCTGGTCCAGCGTCAATACCGGCTCAACGCTCGGCCCCATTGCTTCTCCTTCGCAATCATAGGTGTCGGTCGCGAAGCCGAAGCGGATGGTGCCCGTGTAGCTTTTCTCCGCCGAGGAAAAATACTGGGCGAGCCGCGTAAACTTCCCCAGCAGCAGCGGAAGGACGCCCGTCGCCATGGGATCAAGCGTGCCAAGATGGCCAATGGAGCGCTCGCCGGTGATCTTGCGCAGCCGATCCACTACGTCATGGCTGGTCATGCCCCCCGGCTTATCAATCACCAACAACCCGTCCACTCAGCTAATGTAGCGGACCGCACCCGTATGGGTCACATGCCGCCGGTCCCCGAAGACCGGACCAGCGAAAGGAACTCGGAGCGCGTCTCCTTTTGCCGGAAGCAGCCCATCATCGCCGACGTCACCGTCGATGAGTTCTGTTTCTCGATGCCGCGCATCATCATGCACAGGTGGCGCGCCTCGATTACGACGCCCACGCCTTGCGGCGCAATGGCGTCCTGGATAGCGTCGGCGATCTGGCGGGTCATGCGCTCCTGCACCTGAAGGCGGCGCGCGAATACTTCCACCAGGCGCGCAATCTTGCTCAGCCCCACCACCTTGCGCTTGGGAATATAAGCGACGTGCACCTTTCCGAAGAAGGGCAGCATGTGGTGTTCGCACAACGAGAACATCTCCACATCCTTCACGATCACCATCTCGTCGTAATCCACGTCGAACAGCGCGCCGCGCAGCAGTTGATTGGGATCCTCGTGATATCCCTTGGTGAGGAAAGCCATCGTTTTTTCGACACGGGCCGGCGTCGCGATCAGCCCGTCGCGGCTGGGATCCTCGCCCATCCTGCGCAGGAGCTCGCGATAGATATCCTCGGTGCTGGCTTCCTTCAGGACGTCAGGTTCCAGCACTGCACTTGACTTGGACTTGCTCAACATCACCGGGTGTGCCATTTACGCGATTCCTCCGTGTGCTTGCGAT
Organism: uncultured Acidobacteriota bacterium; assembly: GCA_963812485.1. Lineage (GTDB taxonomy): Bacteria > Acidobacteriota > Terriglobia > Terriglobales > Acidobacteriaceae > Telmatobacter. The sequence goes on along the minus strand of CAWEVD010000004.1, from coordinate 81,966 downwards.
GCCTCTCCGAAGTACTCGAAAAAGTTGTTTTCGGTCTCTTCGACGCGCACATGCACCAACTGTGCGGGTTCGAGCGATCCTTCGAGCAGCTTGTAGACAGCCTTGCATAAATTCTCTGTGGTCGGCACGTCGTGAGTAAACATCGGATCGAAGTTCAGGTTGGCGTGATCGAAACGATCGAGGACCCGCGTTCGTACCACTTCATCCATCACCGCCAGGTTCACCACCATGCCGGTTTCGGGATCCACCGCGCCGCCGGCAAGCACTTCGATGATGTAGTTATGCCCGTGCCCATGGGGGTTGTTGCATTTCCCATAAGCCGCGCGGTTCTGCTCATCCGACAGCTCATCGCTGTGCAGCCGATGGCTTGAGCTCATCGAATAGCGGCGCCCGAAATATGCGCTCATGCCTCGCCCCGATATTCGGCAAAGATCTCGGGTGTTTCGTACATCCGGATGCGGCTTAGCGTTGCCCCGCCGACTTTGTCGATCACAGGTTCCAGCCGCTGCCACGCGGCAATCGCCATATTCTCCGTAGTCGGAATCTTCGCCGCAAACTCCGGCACCTCGATATTGAGGTGGCGATGATCGTAGGCCGCGAGCACTTCCTGCTCGATGACGTCCTTGAGCCATTTCAAGTCGACCACGAAGCCCGTGACCGGGTCGGGGTTCCCGGCAACTGTCACCTCGAGCGTGTAGTTGTGCCCATGCCCATTGCGGTTCGCGCAACGTCCAAACACCTGCTGGTTCTTCTCCGCGGACCACGAATCGTTCCAGTAGTAGTGCGATGCCGAAAACGTGGCCCGCCGCGTAAGGAATACCATCAAACTCCTCTATAGATGACCTGACGAGGGGTCTGGGTGCAAGAACGAGCCTCCCCTAACCATGATACCGATCCCGAGCGCCGGTGCTTGCGCCAGGAACTGGCCAGTCCGGCAGACAGCTTACCCGTATCAACCTCAAATTCCGGCGCTCCGTGCGATCCTTCTGTGGTATCGTCTGCCTGTGAATCCATCAGTCTGGATAGGGTTGGGTATCTTCGCTGCCGCCTTGGTCGCGCTTTGGGTTCTCATTCGCCTGGCCTTTCCCAAGACGTCAAGCACCAGCGCGCGGCAATCGGCATCGTGATCTCCTTGATCGTATTTGGACGGGACATCCGGTACACCGCCGACGCCTCTACTCGATGTCCCGCATCGTCGTTAGCAATTTGTCAAACCATACCCAGGTGCGGCTCGATCAGATCCTGACGTTGGCCGACAAGATTCCGTCTTTCAACCTGCTCCTTGCCTTCATCACATTGGGAATCCTCGTTCGTCTGATCAGCGCATTGGATCAGGGGGCCAAACCTAAATGGCTACAGAATTTCCAGGGGACCAGCTTGCGTTTCGCACCAATCTCCTCGTCTTGCTGATTTTCTTTCTGGGAATCTACCTTGCTGTGGGGAGTCTATGCACGATTCCCTCGCTTACCGTGAACCAACCATTCACGGAGGAGGAGAGAACCCAGATCAATGCGGAAGTCGATGTCGCCAACCCGAAAGGTGACGCCTTCGATAAAGAATTTCCGGCTGCCGTACCGCTGCCCCCTGACAATCTTGGCCATTTACGCAGCGTATTGGCAAAATCCACCGGGGAAACACCCCTCGTGCCCCATTGCGAGACTGCTGCATCGGCTCCTGGCGCCGCGGAACCAAACTCCGGCGGGAATGTGACAGCTAAAACAACAAATATTGCAACGACTTCGGTCGCCTCAGAGGTCACACTTCTACAGAAACAACCTCAGGTTCAGCAGGATATCCGGAGCCTCCTGATGAATTTCGACCAGGCGAGGTGTTCGCGGCGAGACGAGTATTACACCATGCGCGGTGACGTGGCGCGCTTCATGCGGGTAATGGCTGATAGCGCGAAGAACGTCCTCAGCTCCAATCTCGCCTTGCGTCTTACCGGCAGAGACCGCGCCAACTATCTGTACGAGCAAAAGGCTCGTATTTCCAACAACTCCATTCTCCTTCAAGCAGCTCTCAGCGCGTGCATGCATGGATTGTCGGCCGCAGAATACGTCTATCAGTACCCTGCGGGGCAATACGAGTCATGGCTTGCTCAGGCTCAAAGCAATAGCGCGACCCAAACTGTCCCTTCCGTGTATCCAGAGTATGCCCTCTCAGGAAGTGGCACGGGACAATGCATCTTCCCTATGGAAATCTACGCGCGTTCCGAAGATAACTACGCGGAGACGGCTCAACTGGGTGTCTTCAGTCAATGGTTTGGATGGCTTGAAAACTCCGATTCGCTCGCGCTTTCAGTGCTCATCGGGATGTTAGGAGTGGGGCTGGTGGGAGCGGTCGTTTCCAGCTTCGTAAGACAGTCCCCAACTCCCGATCGGCCCTCCCCTGAGTTGGCCGGATCGAGGAACGCGATCGTTGCGCGTCTCGAGAAAAGATTCCGATCTATTTGGATCGCCGATCCCTTCCCGGTCGTGGTTCGCGGGTTCACCGCAGCGGTCGTTGTCTACCTGGCCGTCGAAGGCGGGTTGAATATCTTTTCGGCTGGCAGCAATCAAGCCAACCCTTACGTTTTGCTGTTTGTGTGCATGGTAGGCGCAGTTTTCAGCGAAGACGTATGGGTGATCGCACGAAGAAATTTACCAGCGGCGGAAAAGGGCCACTACTTGGGATCACCGAATGCTCAAGATTCGGAAATCAAGAAGAATAACGGTAACAAAGACGACAAGAAAAACGATGAGGACTGAGGCCTTTCCAGAACCTACCCCGGGTACGTCCGTCCCTTCCAGCTTACCTGCTTGACAACCCGATGTTGAAACCAGCTGCGGTAGAGCAGCACCACGAAGAGGGGCAGGCCGAGAGGGGCAATGGCACAATCCACAAACCGGAAATTGGACTTGGCCACGCGGCCGTAAAAACGAAAAAGGTTGCGCACCCACAACAGTGCCAGCACCCAGCCGGCGCCAAGCCACTCCAGCGAATGGGAGGCGAAATGCGCATTCCACAGCTCAACCGCCAGAACCGGCAACCCGACCAGCAGCACAATATCCAGGGCTCTCCACACTGCCAGCCACAGGGCGTTATCGAAGAGCAGGGCAAGATTCTTTGTCCAGCCTTCGATCATCGCGGCGGTCGAGCGGTACATACGAGTCGATACCGCGTCGTCGGCATAGCGAAAGCGCAGCCCCACCCTGCGCCGCTTGGCCGTGGCAGCCAGCGCGACGTCTTCGAGCACCTTGTCCTTGACCGCGGGATGCCCGCCGATCCGGCGGTAGATCTCACGCTCCACCAGCAGGAACTGGCCATTCGCCGCGGCCACCCTCTGGTTGGGGTCGGAAACTTTGGCAGGCGGATAGGCCAGCGCCAGTTCGCTGAACACCAGCGGCATCAGCGCCCGCTGCGCCAGCCCGCTCACGATCTGGCGCGGCGAGTAGCTCAGCATCCCCGCATTGTGTCGCGCCGCCTCATGCAGCGCCCGGCGCAGGTCTCCCGCTTCGTGGATGGTATCGGCATCGGTGAAAAGGAGCCATTTTCCGCGCGCTTTCCGCGCCGCTGTCCAGATGGCGTTGGCCTTCCCGGTCCAGCCCTTTTCCAGGCGGGCGGCTTTGAGCACCGTCACTCCCGCGAAGCCGCGCGCGATCTCCGCCGTCCTGTCGGTCGAGTCGTCATCCACCACGATCAATTCCCAGTCGCGGCCCAGTTCAAATACCTCTTCCGATTGGCGAACCAGCGACTCGAGACAGGCCCCAAGGCAATCCTCCTCGTTCCGCGCCGGTACGATCACCGTCAACTCCAGCAGGGTCTCCGGCTCCGGCTGATCGTAGAACGTGCCGGTCCGCACCGGGAGTTCTGCCGGCGGGCCGGGTTCATCCGATAGCCCAAGCACCGGCTTCCAGGTCGTTGGACCTGGTTTGCCCTTCGGTTCCGGCTGGTCTTTGCTCATCGCCCTCGGCTCTCTCCCGGAACATTCCGTTCCTGATTCTTTTGAGACTTTGGCTTAAGTATTATAGGTATGTGCGTTCCCCTCGTTCCGTATCGTTCCTTTGCCTGCTTCTGTCGGCCGCGGGGCTCTTGGTCTGCGGTTGCAATCGCGGCGCAAAACCCTCGCAGATCGGCAAGAAGGCCCCCGACTTTACGGTTTCCGACGGCACGAATTCCGTCCAGCTCGCGAAGTACCGCGGCAAGGTGGTTCTGCTCAATTTCTGGGCCAGCTGGTGCGGGCCCTGCATCCAGGAAACGCCGGCGCTCGTCGCGTTGCATCATGAACAGCCTGACCTGGCCATTCTCGCGGTGAGCATTGACGAAGATCCGGGCGCATATCAACGCTTCCTCAACCGCTTCCACGTCGATCTCACCACGGTTCGCGATCCCAACCAGACAGTAGCGAAAATGTACGGCACCGACGGCTGGCCGGAGACCTACATCATCGACCGCAACGGCGTCATTCGGCGCAAGGTGGTAGGCGATCCCGACTGGTCCAATCCCGAGATCCGGGCTTTTCTTCAGGGGCTCTGACTGGTGCCCCATCCTTTGCGACGTCTTTGTCATTTTTTTGTCGCAAGGGTGGGTAGCACGAACTCTATTGCTATGATTCCTGTATGACCACAGTGGACATCCTGTTCCGCTACGCGGAGCCGCCCACCGAGTCGCAGGTTTTGGCACTGGCCAATGCGCGCGATGTGTACGGTATTCGCCGCCTCAGTTTTGACCACGCTGCGCGGACGGTGCGCGTGGAGTTCGACGCGACCCGTTTGAATGCCGCGATGGTGACTCAACTCATCCGGCGCGCCGGAGTCCAGATCACCGAAGAACTTTCTCTGATCCCGCCCGCCGGCACCAGAACCGGCACCCGCAGCCTGATTGCACCACCGTCCATTCCTTGGTAATCTGTTTTAGGTCCCGCCAGGGACAGCGGTGTGCGCCCGTAGCTCAGCTGGATAGAGCGACTGACTACGAATCAGTAGGCCGGGAGTTCGAATCTCTCCGGGCGCACCATAAAAACCCAAGAAAACAAAGAATTTAAGAGCCATTCGAGACAATCTCTCGGGTGGCTCTTTTTGCTCTGGTGGCTGTTCTGGTGGCTGTTGGGATTCCCGGTGGCTGTTGGGTGGCTGTATGCCCCGCTGGTGGCTGTCACGGCTGACTTATGCTATTATTCCGTCCGTGGCAACAGCCACTCGAAAGCGGGGAGCAAATGGCAAGACAGAAAGAGGAAGAGAAGGTCCGGGGCATCTTTGAACGTCCAGCCGGGTCCGGGGTGTGGTGGGTTGTCTATTACGCGGATGGAGTCCGGCACCGGGAGAAAGTGGGCCGTCAGGGTGACGCCATTAAGCTGTACCAGATTCGGAAGGCAGACTCACTGCGGGGCAAGAAGCTGCCCGAATTGCAGCCGTCCAAGGTTGTGCGATTTGGTGACCTTTCCGCCATGGCAGTTGAGCACGCCAAGACGCACCTCAAGACAACGCATGACTACGTTGCCAAGGACCTTGTGCTCCGTGAGCCGTTCGGGGAGCGTCCAGCGGACTCCGTGACGCCACAGGAGATTGACCAATTCCTATCCAAGCACTGCAAGACACCGGCAACAGCGAATCGCTATCGTGCTTACTTCTCACTCTGCTACCGGCTTGGAATGGAGAACGGCAAGACCACGGTCAACCCGGCCCGGCTCGTGCGGATGCGGACAGAGCACAACGCGCGTATGCGCTTCCTCAGCCGGGATGAGTACACGAAGCTGTTGGGCCTCATCCAGCGTGACAACCCGGAGCAAGTACTCCGCGTTCGTGGTCAGCGTCTACACCGGGATGCGATGGGGTGAGCAATTCTCGCTGACGTGGGAGCAAGTGGACCTCAAGCGGAAAGTAATCCGGCTGACAAAAACCAAGAACGGATCCGCGCGGAACGTGCCACTGAATACGTTGCCCTGGACGACTCTTACAGCAACAGCGTGAGCCGCTGTGCCGCATGATCCGGTAAGCCGGTGTTCCCGCGTCCGGGTCCGCGCTCAGATTGCCGCTGGTGGTTTGAACCCGCTCTCGCTGAAGCCAAGATCACAGACTACACGTGGCACAATAACCGGCACACGTTTTGCTCGTGGCTTGCAATGGCTGGGGTGAGCACGAAAGAGATTCAGGTGTTGGCCGGGCACAAGACCATCACCATGGCCGCCCGTTACGCACACCTTTCACCGGAGGCCACGGCGTCAGCGTCGGAACGGCTCGTTATCGCGTAGTGATTGGCAGCCGAGTACCGCACCAATGAAGCGCGTGTCACTAGGACCTTGCGGCCTATGCGCCGTGTCTCTAGTTGCTTGCCCGCAATCAGGTAATCCAGGGACCGGACGGAGATGGAGAGCTGGCGGGCGGCCTCTTTCCGATCGTACAAAAGCCGTGTTTCGTCCATCACCTAACCTCTTTCGTTCTGTTGTTTGCAGGACTGTGCGTATATGTCGCTAAAATGCTACAAAGTGTCTCATTTTTGCGAATTGTTCATCTGTCAAAATAAAAGTTTTGCTGTGCTCTTTTCGGGGGATGTCGGCAAGATCCAGACCTACCCCATGCAGCCCTGAGCCTATATGTGTGGTGATGGAAGGACTCCCCCCCTCACAACAATTGATCTAGGGTCACGGGTAGACATACCTAGAATCAACACTTTAGCGCGTGAGAAACCGGCTATCCCGTGAGAGTGGGAGTCCTTTCACTCTCAAGGCTTAGCCCATTCGTAAGCCAGTTTAAGCCGCCTCCAACGTTGCCCCGGCGGCCATGTACAGCTTGCCTTTGCTCTTCACAAGGATGTGCTGCTTCACGGCCCACTGACGCCAACGGTAGAAGGTGGACTCCGCGCCCAACTCCGGCTTGTACACAATGGGGTCACGCGGGCCAAACGCCGCACGGACAACCGTGGTCATGCGGGCAAGGGCGCTATCCTCCGGGGGCTTGTCCGGCTCCGTGGTCATCTGGAGGCCGCCGTTGGACCACACAAAATACATGCACTCAGCCCGGCCCGTGCGTGGCAGAATCCAAACGCGACGGGCACTGTTGGGGTCTTCCTCATTGTGCAAGGACATCAGGACAACCGTCTCAACCTTGCGTGCGAGGGCTGAGCTGCCAAACAGCGCGTCCCTCCCAAAGTAACGGTCCTTACCTTTCTGCTTAGGTGCGCCCACTGTTGCAAGCACGGCCACGTTTCTCCGCGTTGCCACCCGTTGCAACTCATCAATGATGGGGGCAACCACATTCATCTTGTTCATGTCGGGAATCCACAAGTCCAAGCCCTCCACGAACCACACCTCAACCCCCGGCGCTTCCTCAATGGCTTGTTGGAGTATCTCTGCGGGCTGCCGCTTCTGTTGCTCAGTGGACAACCGGACAATCCGGCTCATGGCCTCATCATTCAAGTGCAACGCCTTGGCCGTCCTCCGTGCGGCCTTCTTGGAGCGGTCATGCAAAAGGACCCGGTAGTCACGTGGCTTGCTGACCTTGTGGCCCCACACTTCCTCCGCGTGCCGGATTTTCTCAAGCATAGGCATGGCCCAAGACGTTTTCCCCACGCCGGACGGGGCACCAATCAAGGACAACTCACCCTTGGGAAACCACCCATCGCTGTCGGGCCCCTCCGTGCTCTCAACCAAAAACTCCGTCTCACTATCGTCCTCAAGTGGTTCGTCCTCCGGGGCCGTGAAGATGACCGGGGCCTCTTTGATGACCGCTGTGATGGCCCGCGTGATGGTGTTCTCCCGGTAGTCATCCCGCTCCCACTTTTCGCGGTACAGGCCGGACTTCTCGAAACTCCTCGTCAACCTTGAATGCGTTGCATCCGTGCTTCTTCGCCAAGAGGCAACACAATGCATAGTCTGCCGTGCTGTGGTCATCGTGGTAGTCAGGCTCATGTCCCCGGCCATCAGCAGTTGAGAGCCGCTCTTCCTCTAGACACGTGAGATGGTGACTGTCAGTCCCGTGCTTTTTGCTTTGCTAGCGGACACACGGTCATACAGCTCATTGACAGCGTCCTCACGCTCAATGACTGCCATCGGGCGTCTTTTGCAGGTGCCGCCCCGTGAACGTGAAATAACGTCCTCGTCATACAGCTCCACAGCCTTGGTGCCCATGAAATGGCAACTTGATTCCTTTGCGGCCTCTTAACGTGCCAAGCATGAGGATGTGAGCACCCGTTCCCGCTTGGGCTGTATTCGCTGTAGCTGTCCAGGCCAATGACAATTGCCTTTGGACTCCGGTGTAAATTTGCCCGTCACATGCATCACAGCAATTGTCCAAATCCACACCGCAGAGGTGCACGCCGTCCACTTCGCCCATGACACGCACCCAACACCGCTCAACGGTGCACGTGCGCCGATGACAGCCGCGTACGTGGCTCCACGTTGCGGGACTGTTAGTTGCGGCTTTCGCTCCGTTTGATTTGATACGGGACTTTAGTGTCCTTTTCTTCGCCGGGCCGCTTTTCCAGACGCCACAACACCCAACGCTTTTGCATTTCAGGGCTTCAATCGTGAGGTTATTCACTCCAGTCCCCCTGAAACACAGACCCGGATGGAGAATCACGTAGGATGCCATATGGTGTAGGTTCATCCTTCCAACCGCCTGTGAGGCCGGTGGTTGCGTCTGGGTCATCTAAGCCGTGCAGCAGCCTATTTGCTGCAAAAATCAAAGCGCGTGCCAAGGCCGCAGTTTCGCAATCCCCTTTTGTGTGAAACTCAACAACGTCTTTTAGCTGCCCTTTGCGGACGGCGCTTGCCCGCAAAACACGGGCGGCAATCCCTCCGCATAGTTCCGATTCACGGTCTAGCTCCAGGCGTACATAGCCGCGTGAATGGTCCGGGTCTTCAGCGGCAAAGCCCGCGTCCACACGCAATTCGCAAAAACTGCACGCGTGCACATTCAAGCCGCGAGTGGCAATGATTGGTGAACGGCTGTCGAACAAATCAGTAGTTTTCATCTCTTCCTCTTCCTTGGTTGCGGGTTGATGTTGAGCGCACAAGGCCCCTTAATCGCGCTACAAGGCCTGTAGGCGCGTTGCTGCTACATCGCTAGTGGGACGGCGGCATGGTTTTTAAGTGAAGGATTGAGGCCGGGGCCGCCCGCTACTCCCCGAGCGAACGGCCCCGTTCTCTGTGGCGCTTTTCAAATGCCGTACGACACAGACGGCTCTAGCTCATTCCCGCACACGTTGTGAACCCTCGCGGGTGGCGCGTGTGTACAGGCCCCGGCTAGCCCGGGGTTGGAGGTTCGCGCCGTTCTTGGTTAGCTGTGAGAGATGCTGATTTGTTGAATGGCTTCCGAGCGCCGGACACGTCCGTCCACACGCTTGTAACCAAGCAGCACAGTCTGACCCGCCGTCGCAAGTGGCTGATCCAATATTTTTATGAACGTGCCCGCACCACCACGGTCACCGATGATGTAGCCGTCCTGGAAAGAACCAAACAGGATAGGCGTCATGCCGCTTGTGGTTGCGGTCGGAATCGCGGGCATAGCCTGTGAGTAGGTGACCGGGAAGCCGTGCAAATAGTCGCGTCCACCCTCCCGCGTCCAGACCGGGGCAAACAGATTTGCCTGAATCTGAGCACGGCGGATGGCCGTTGCAGTTGCACGGCTCATCAGCCAACCCGCATTGGCGTAGTACGCACCCTTGAGCGTGCCTACCGCGTCAATGGTGGAGTCCAAGAGATAGGCTCCCGTTGATTCCACCGCATAAGCCGCACCCGTGCCGGTCCCAACATTTCCGACCAAGCCCTGCGGTTGGGACGTGCCGGTGCCATTGACGAAGAAATTGTCTTCGTTGATGTCAACAGCATTGATGAGGTCACGCACCGCGAATTCCTGGAACATTCCAACATCCTGGAGCAGTTCCCAAGAAACGGTATGCGTCAAGCCCATCATCCACGCGGACAAAGTGAACTGAGACAGCGCCGGGTCACTCTCAGAGAACAGATTCTGAGAGCTGCCGGATTCAGCTTTGATTCCCGCAGTTCCAAAACTGGTCTGTGCCGGAATCTTGATGTCCGTTGCAGTGGGGATTGCCTTGGCCACGGCGCGGACGCCGAGGTCGATAACGGCTAGGGGCACGATGAGGTTGTCCGTGGGCACGCTGACGGCATATCCGCCCGCTGTAGTAGAGCTGCCGCCCGTGCCCTCATAAAGCGCGGATGACATCCCCGGCATTGACGGCAGAGCGAAGCCACCGAACAACGGATCAAAGCCTTCGCTCAGCGCACTACTTGCCTGCTTGCCGCCCGAACGGAGGAAGGCAAGAAACGCTTCGTTGTACTCCGTGGACATTGGTTTCTGACCATGCCGGGCGGGTGCTCCCCCACCAGCCATGAGCAGAGGAAATTTACCCCCTATAACCTGTCGCAATGTGTTGGTTGCTTGGCGGTCGTCTGCTTGGGCTCCCAGGTGCTTGAACCGGGCCATTGCTACGTCGTAGCTTGACTGTTCTGAGGCCGTGAACTCCCGGCCTTCCTGTGTCGCTTTTGCGACGATTGAATCCGCCTGTTGAAGGGCTTCTTTCTGGTTCTGCAAAATGTCAATGAGGTTCATCTTGATTTGTCCTTGGATGAAATTCTCGGGTTGCCCCGGTCCTACTCACCCCGAGCCAGTGCAACCGTACTGGTGGCACCTCATACGGGCCAAACGGGGCCTTTTTACCCCGCCGGTTTAAGGCGACAACTCCCCTCTGCCGCGTTTACTCCCACAGCTCCGCACCACCCGGCACTCCCCTTGCCATTGGTGCCCCCGTGCTTACCACCGCGTACTGCGGATACCTCACGGGAAGCCCGGCCCTTTTTAGCCGGGTGGTCAAATTTTGTCGATTAGCCGAAAGACGAACGTCGGAAGCGTAATGCAAAACTTCGGGCGGCACAGACGCCAGTTAGTACCGCCCACGGCGTTAGGCTCAACGCCGCAAACTCTAGCGCGGGTACGGCGTTGCTTCTGCAAAGCCGTCACAGAAGACCGCATAGACATGCTCAAGGAACGCGTCTGCAAGCGCGGAGATGTGCTCCGGCTCAAGCTGGTCTTTCAACGCGAACCGTGGAGACGCTCCCACCAAGCCCATGACACCGAGACTCTTCAGACCCCGGCCATGCCAGCACTTTTGCAGATAGTCTCTTTCGCTTAGAGACATCTGTTTTGGCTTCAATGGCCACATTTCTATATCCGTGCAATCTTCGTTGCCGAGCACCAGCACCGCGACCGAAGAGTCAAGGGCCAACTGTGTGGACTTCTCACTGTACATCATTTGCTCTTGCCTTTCTGCTCTTAAACTTCCTCAAAGGTGTCACTAAGCCCACCCTCCGGGATGCGCCCGTCCGCGTCTTCAAAGGCCGTGCGTGCTGCATCTGCCGCACGTTGTACACGCGGGTCAACCCGCCATGATTGGATCCACACCGTCTCGCTCTTCTTGGCCCTCGGGTCCTTGTCTCTTTGCCAGAACGCCACGCCAAGGGGAGCCATTCCACCTTTCTTGGTGTATCTCTCCGCGTCTCTCAGCATGTCTGGAAGGCCCTTGAGCGTATCAGGAATGGCCAGTAGTGTCACCACTCCGGCATTGTAGGGGCGTCCCTCATAATTTGCCGTCATTAGGACCATTGCCGCTCTGACATCCCGCACAGGTATGTCAACCTTTTTCATCTCTTTTCGGAGGTCCAAGAATGAAACATACGCCGTTAGGACCGCGTCCTCCAGGTCATCAAATGCCCGGTCTGACTTCCGGCGGGGGCCCGCATTGAACGCCCGGCGCACCAATGCGGCCTTGGTCCACGTAGCTGCCATCAAATTCGTGGTTTGTGTTTCTAGCATCTTTCCCTCTCTACGCTATGCATTATGAAAATCTCAATCCCGGTGTCAAGTCTAGTATCGAGATTACTGTAATCTCACCAAACTGTTTTGAGGATACCGCGTCCGACGCCCAAAACGAAGTATTGTCGAGATTATATTATTCTCGCCCCTTCATACGAATACTTATCCCGGGCACTGGTCCCCAGTGTCAAGCCCCGTAGAATACCCATTTTTCAGGTCGGCACTCGATACTTCCGCACCTCATGTCCGGCTGCCCCGTCTTTTCGAGTTGCGATAGTCGGACTAGCTTTGCGAAGTTCTCAGCCTCCCCCGCCCTCACTAGCTTTCTCAATCCACGGCTTATTTGCTGCCTCACCGCCGCTTCCGACATCTGTAATTCGTTGGCAATTCGCTAATCTCCATGAGCTCACCTGCCCTATGGGTCGTCTCAATTACGAGAATAGCATAATCTCGGGATAATGTGACATGTCATCCAAATTTATCTTCGCCGCTTGCCTTGGTGCGAGTTGCCGGGACCGACTCCCGTTAGCAAATCCATTTAATAAGTCCCTTTATTTTCAACGGTTTATGTTACTTTTGTGCTTTGACAAGGATATTGCATTTATGGACAATCAACCCGTACTTCCCTACAACCTGGATGGTCAGCCCAATGGAGGAACCGTCATGACGTATGTCAAGTGCAACGTTGTTGAAGAACTGAAGAGGGCTGCAAAAGGAAAGAAGACAGCGGTGCCGGTTGGCATATTGTTGCTTCAGGCGACAGAAGGCTATCCGGCCATACAGCGGGGCATTGCACACGCCTTTTCTATCACGCGATATTGACCCAACCGTGCCGGTGCGGGGTAGTCGCGAGAGTCCTCGCGCCGTGCATCAGCCACTACTGCTGCCAGCAAAAGTCCATACATAGTTGCCGGAGGCGTCCCGTCTCCAGAAAAGTGCACCGACTTGCAAATCGGGATTCTAATTAGGGGCAAACGATAGGCGACCATTGGATAAATTTCCACTGGCCGTAATCCAAGTTGGTACGAAGTGGGCATCTTAAGGTGGTTTTATCGTCCGGCGCGAGGCTCGCAACGAATTGAGTAGGAGACAGACATCCCCTATTCCAGCTATTGTCCCCCCTTCAGGGCTTACAGCCTTTTCAATGCCGCAAATTGGCTGAACGTCATGCAGCGGATAAATGCTAGCATTTTGGACACTGAGTAATTGAGCAAAAGGGTCGCGGGCGTTCAGGGAGTTGTAGGGTTCGATCGTAACCTTCGGCCATAGAACATAGAGACTGAGCAAGGTCGCCAGGACCGTAATTGCTGTCCACCCTGCCTTTGATGTCCTCGAAGAATTCCTGTGTGCTTTTTGGCTCTCGACATTCGGTCGCTTGGACTCCGGCCCACTTGAGGGAATAGGTCAGGCTCCTGATACGGTACCCTTGCCCCGCGCGGCGTCAGAAATGATCGACCGTCCCTGGTTTCTATGATTGGTTCACAAGGAGGTTCCGGCTGTCGTTCTCGTGTGCGACCTCAGGGCCAACCTGCCATTGCTCTGGTCCGTTCCTCACTTGCAATTTCGCGCTTCACGAGAGCGTGTATGTGAGTGAAAAGTGATGCACGGTGATGGCCGGGCACGGCCCGAGCGTCATAATGGTGACATTCAAGAGGTGTTCTCCAAACCGAACGACTCACAAAAGCCGCTCCATCACCAAGAGTTTTGGGAAGTCAGCCTGTTCGACTCACCTGAATTTTGGACGCCCTGCTTTATCGTCGAACAATCACGCATTACATGGAGCGAACTTGACCGAACTTTTATATGTCAAAGTGAAGACGGAGAGGTGGCCGACGCTGCAAAAAGCCAAAGCGAGATACGAGGTGCGGAGACTTGCCCTAGTAAAGATGCTGGATTCAGTCAGTCCGACATGGACATCTAGTTCAAGACGACAGTCCTATTTCATCCCAGACAGTTTTCACCAGAATGCAATCATTTTGCAAGAAAATAACCGCAAATTTTCAACCTCAACTGTTTGTTTAGAATAGCTTCCAAACAGCTTTGTTGAGATCAGATTCCATAATCAAGAAAGCGACGTTGACGCACATTGAAGGGTACCAGACGGTAATGCCGGGATTACGCTGTAATCATTCCGGTTTCTAAAATAGGGACTCAATCCATTCAGGGCCGGTCATCTCTTTCACTGGACCGTTGAATTTATGCTGGCTGCATAGTTGCGTCGGTCAATGCCCCACGCTGCCCCTGCAAGGCACCTTCTTAGGGTTTGCGCGGGCAAAATTCATAGACTGGAAGGAAACGTGATCTTTTCGGCGGCAGGATTTGAAGGTGATGTGCGAGAGCGTTATCGTTGGAACGTTGAAGATTTGGCGAAACTTGTTGCGACTCGGCGGCCACTCAACACCACGGATGGAATTGACGCGCTAGCCGAGGAATGGCTTAATCGGGTTCGATCTTCAGTGGAGCGAACCTGTCGTTCCACGGCACCCTTGAAGAATCCCAATCAGAAGCCAATGGAGAATTTAGCTGTATTCGCTGGATTTGTGAATGGAAGGACCCACGTTATCCAGACTGAGTTTTGGTTTGATTTCACTAAAGTCGGTCACGGCGCCTGTACAAGGGATGCTCGCGTACAGACGATTCCGACGGAAATCAAGGCGGGACCCATGTTCTTGGTAGTGGCGGAGAATTAGTTGATGATTACATAAAAAATCCAACCAACTACAGGGCGCTGTTGAACCGCATTCGCCCCCTGCACCGGCCCCCAGATTTACCAGATATTCTTCGAACAACTTACGAATACACCCAGTTTGCTATCGAACTCAGCGGCGCTCACGGCGACGTGGGAGGAGATATCGACCAAGTCCACTTGGGCCGAGGCGGAGTCGAGTGGCTTCACAGAAAGCAAAACTGCGGGCAATAGGAGTCTTAACTTCGTGCCCGACGCTCTTGGTGGCTGTTTTGGTGGCTGTTGAGTTTGAATTTTGGCGCTATCCTGTGCAACGTCAATGCAAAGTATAAAATTAGCGCAATACGCTCATAACCACTAGATTTACTTGACGATTGCGACACTGTGCGACATCTTGCAAAATAGCCAAAATCTGACTACGAATCAGTAGGCCGGGAGTTCGAATCTCTCCGGGCGCACCATAAAAAACCCAAGAAAACAAAGAATTTAAGCGCCATTCGAGGAAATCGGGTGGCTCTTTTTCTTGGTGACTGTTCTGGTGCTGTATCCTCCGCCGGTGGCTGTTACTGCTGACCCGTGGTTGGGGTGGTTCGCAACGATTGCCGCGCGCGCATCAGCCGCTATTGCCGCTTTTCATCGACCCCCAGGACCTTAAACACTCCAGATCGATCAACGATTTGTACCCGTTCACGCGCCCGAGGAACGTACAACGTTTTCTTCCCCCACCCTAACCCTACCGCGTCAACGAAAAGCGAATCTGTCTCAAATTGGACAACATCACCGCAGACTTCGTCGGCTGACCCAAACAATAGGTCCGGGCTCGGTGTGGGGCGCCTACATGCGCACTCTAGCGGAACGCCACGAAAAGGGCTATCAGAAGAACGATCGACATCAGTGTCAAGTAACCAACGAGTGGATCGCTGCTCTGTGGTTTCTTGCCGCGTTTTGAGTTATCGCAAATTGGGCATAGTCCACTCGCGGGGAGAGCCGGGGTAGTAGTGTCACAATTCGAGCAATTCATGCTTTGGAATCCTTCGTCACTTAACGTTTACTATGTCTTGCCGACAAAAGAAATTCCTCTAAGGTGGTGCATCTTCCCCCGCCAAACGCGGTGGGGCTATGCTTCGCGCATGACACTCACAACTGTTGCAGCGGCGACTGAAATTCTCGAAAGCGCGTGGAAGGCGCTTGCTCCGGTCCGCAACCACGTGACTTGCGGAAGAAAATGACGAATTGCGCCGGGCGCACCGGCCTGGCCTGATTTTGCGTAGCATTATGCCGCGAAATGTCAGAATCGAAGTGGAAGATCAGTAGGGGTTGGAGATGAGTCTCTGGAACAGGTTCCGCCCCCAACCGAACCCTCTCAGAAAACAGCAACGCAAAAAGCACCTTTCGATACCCAAAAAGGGGGGTTATGAACCGTTTAATTCCGCGCCATGAGGGAAGTATCTATCGCATTTTCTTTGGTTTACACCAATCGCCGAATCGAAAAAGCAAGATCCCACCCCCCCCCGAAAAATTGCCGTGTAACTGTGAGGCTTGGGTTAAGTATATGTAAATAAAAGACATGCAGCCAAGCCCAACACAGCCCCTGTAAAACTGTATGCCAGTACGGTCCCGGAACGAAGTATCTATTTGGTCGTCACGCACTGGATTACGCTTCATGCGCGGTGGGCACGTGCGGTTGCGGAACGAGTTCCGTGATGGCGATTCCCGCCAGGATGATCAGGGCGCCGCACGCGGGCCGCAGCCCGAGCCGCTCGCCCATCACCAGGAACGATGTGATCCACGCGAACACCGGCTCCATGGTCAGGATGAGCGCCGTGTGCGTGGACGGCAGGATGGACTGCGCCCAGCTCTGAATCGAGAACGCCGCAGCCGTTGCCAGCACCGCCGCGACACTCAGCGCCGCGATCAGGCCGGGCGTCCATTCGATGTGCGGATGTTCGATGAAGGGCAGGCTCACGGCCATGAAGACCGCGCAGAAGCCCACCTGCAGCAGCGCCAGCAATTGAAACCCGATACGCGGGGAGACGTGGCCGAGCGCCAGGCAGTGAAAAGCGAATCCGACCGCGCAGCCAAATGTCAGCACGTCGCCGATGTTGATGGCGCTGAGATCCGGGAACCAGCCTGTGAACGCCGTCGAACCCATGCCGCCGGAGACAGCCGGGGTCGTGAGCAGAATAATTCCGGCAAAGGCGAGTGCCGCACCCACAAACGCGTTCCAGCGCGGAGCACGCGCTCCGGCCGGCCGCAACCCCCGAATCGAAGAGAACAGCGGAACCAGCACCACAACCAGTCCCGTAATGAACGCCGACTTCGACGGCGTGGTGCGCACCAGCCCGATGGTCTGGAATTGATACCCGATGGCCAGGCACAGTCCGACAACCGCCCCGGCCCCTAACTGCCACATCCGGATCCCGCGCCAGTAGCGGTGATACGCCACCGCCATCACGGCAAACGCCAGCGTCATGCGGGCCAGGTTGAAGGCTGCCGGGGTGGCATGGGCCAGCGCGCCCTTGATGAGCACAAAGGTGGAACCCCAGACGGCCACCACGAACAGCATCAGCACGTAGGCGCGCAGCTTCATGTAGTGGCAATTATGGCAGCCGCCTGGTCACTGTCCCGATGCCTGGCTTGGAGGGGTTCCTTCTCCAGGGCGTCAAGAATCTTCAGGTCCGCATCGAAGAAGGAGAAAATCTGCTGGAATTCGGAGAAGGTGGCTTCGCGGGTGCGAATCTTCTGGCGAGCAACGGCGAGTCCGCGAATCCTGTCTGCCAGGACTAATCCAAATCCGATGGCGAATGCCGCCGCGAATAATGCAAACATGCCCCAGAAATAATAGCGAATGAAGATTTCTCCCTTGCGGGGAGAAGCGAACGCAAAGACGAACTTTCCGGCTTCGTTCGCCAATGTTGAGACCACGACCCAGATAACGAACGCTCCTGTTGCTGTCCTGCCGAAGCCGGCAACGCTTCTGAGAAATTGCGGCCACACGTCGGCCCGGCTTCGCGCGGCAAAGAACAGGAAGCGCTGCAACGGTCCGAGATCATTGTGGATCTTGTCCCATGAGAACACGGGAGTTCCGCGATAGAGGGAAGCGGACAGCGTCTGATCGGGAAGGTGCTTGATGACTACGATCGGTTTAAGGCTTGCCACCGCGTGGCCGAGTTCGTTGGCCATCCACGAAGACCCCGGACCGGGCACGACGACGACCGCATCCGCGCGGGTAGACAGCGTTCAGAGACTCTGCAATCACCTCGTCGTGATCGCGTCCGCGGGTGAACGGAATCCGGATGACACGGATCGCGGGGCAAGCCAGGCCTTGTTCAATTGCGGCGGCGATGGCCTCGTAATCGTGCTTGAACGAAATGAACACCCGAATGCGCCGCAGCCTGACGCCGGTGACGATGGAAATGATCAGGTGAATGACAAAGAAACAGACCACATAGGCGGCGAATGTTAATAGCACCAATCCAAACTGAAGTAACTCGCGGCCCACGAAACCCATCTCGCCGCGGAGACCCCCGAAGTTGAGGTAGGTTTTGTATGCGAGGTAAGCCCCGAGAGCGATCAGGCCGGCGACCACGATCGCGGCGAGAGTATCCCCCATGCCCCACGGCGTCGATTGCTCCGAATTGGCTTTCGGGTCTTCGCTCGTCATCGTGCGGTCCCGCGGGCAAACCTGGTACTCAAATCTAACACCGAACCGGGCGGACGATGGACAAGATCATATGAGCAGTGACTCGTCCAAGCAAGCATGAGCCCTTTGAAGGACGGGCCACTTTGTCCCGATGGGTTGATCGACTCACCGGCGTTCTTCCTTCCATTCTTCAGCCTTGGGCAAGTTTCACAACACTTGTGATCATCGTCACGCTATCGAGTCTTCATTACTTTTGGGCGTTGATTTCCGGCTGGATTCCGCTTACTCTTCCATTCAAATAATCCTGAGACTTCGGATCGAGTTGGATCGTTGGCGAGGTTGCCTCGGCAAACCCGTTCCTTGCGGTGTGTCTGACAGGCTCGAGCAAGCGAGGATCTTGCGCGCCGTACTTATGTATTCGGAAGTACTTTAAGGCATATTTACATGAAGGCTCTCTGCCTGCTTGCTCCTGCGCTGGTCGTCTGTGCGGCGCCCGCCTTTGCTAACGTAACCGTATCCAGCCCAGCCAACGGTGCAATTGTGGTTTCGCCATTCGCCCTGGCCGCGATCGCATCGCCATGCTCCGCCCAACCGACCACCGCGATGGGCTACTCGTTCGACAACAGCAGCAACACCACGATCGTGAATGGTACATCAGTGAATGCCCAGGTGACCGGCGCTGTTGGCGCACATATCCTGCACGTCAAATCATGGGGCAATAAAGGAGCATCGTGCGTGGCAGACGTTGCCATCACCATTCAACCATCGCCTGGCGTCATCATCCCGTCGAATGCGGTCGTCGTTAAGGCGATTCATACATTGAAGACCTGGCAGGCGAAGTTCGATAGCGGCACCGGCAGTGGAAGTGCCACCGGAACGATGAGCCTGATCGGATCGCCTTCGGTGAGCGGCACGGCACGCGAATTTATGACCACCTACACAAATTACGGCGGGGAACGATACTCGGTTTTGTTTGGAACGGACTCCACCGCCACCAACTTCTTCTACGACACCTGGATTTATCCCGCCGGCCCCATGAACGATGTTGCCAACATCGAGATGGATCTAAACCAGGTGATGGCGAACGGAGAGACAGTGATCTTCGGTTTTCAATGCGACGGCTGGTCCGGGACCTGGGATTACACGACGAATGCTGGAACTCCCCGAAATCCGAAGGATCTGTGGCTACACTCCACTTCCAGTTGCAACCCGCGCGCGTGGACTACCAACACCTGGCATCACGTTCAGATCCAGTTTTCACGAGACAACCAGGGCAACGTTACCTATCACTCGGTCTGGTTTGATGGAGCGGAGCAGGAGATCAATGCGACGGTTCCATCGGCCTTTGCGCTGGGATGGGGCCCGGCCCTTCTGACCAATTTTCAGGTGGACGGAATCGGTGGAACCGGCTCGGCCATCGTGAACATGGACGATCTGACCGTGTACCGGTGGTGAGCCCGCTTTTATTGCGTTGAGTCGTTGGGTTCAGCGGCTGGAAAGACTTCCTTTCCATTGACGTAGGTGCCTCTCACCGCTGTTTGAAGAATCGCGGGAGCGTCGACCTTGTAGAGATCGCGGTCGACGAGAATGAAGTCTGCGTAATAGCCGGGAACTAGCTTGCCCTTGCGCTTCTCCGCGAATTCGGCGTAGGCCGAGCCCTGTGTATAGGCGTAGAGAGCCTGGCCCCGGGTCAGCTTGTTGGCCGGGAAATACTCTTTTGTGCCGGCCTCGTTCTTGCGGGTGACGGCGGCATAGAGGCCCCGGAAAGGCGTGATGGGCTCGACAGGATAGTCGGTGCCGAAGGCCAGGTGCACGCCGGCATCGAGGAACGCCTTCCATGCGTAGGAGTAGGCTGCGCGCTGCGTGCCCAGGCGCTCTTCGGCCCAGTTCATGTCGGTGAGCAGGTGGTTGGGCTGCATGGAGGCGATGACGCCGAGCTTGGCGAAGCGCGGGATATCGGCCGGGTCAACCACCTGGGCGTGTTCGATTCGGTTGCGGGCCTTGGACGATACGCCGGGCTGCGCATAGGCAGCCAATGCCATTTCCGTGGCTTTATCGCCGATGGCATGAAACCCAAGCTGAAAGCCCGCCTGGGCGCGTTCGACTGACATCTTGTTCAATTCGGCCTGGGTGTATTGCGGCAGGCCGGAATTGCCCGGATCGTCGGCGAACGGCGCCTTCATGGCTGCCGTGCGTGAGCCCAGGGACCCGTCCATGAAGCCTTTGAGCATGCCCGTATGCAACATGGGGTCGTTCAGATCGTGGTGAGCGCGCATCTTCTTCAACTCGGCGAGGGGAGCCTTAAATGGGAGCCATTCGCTGATGCGCAGGTCTAACTTTCGTTCTTTCTCCATCTGCTCCAAAACCAGGAAGAAATCCCAATCACTGAAGTCCTGCACGCTGGTGACGCCGTGCGCCAACGCATCTTTGATGGCCAGTTCAGCGCCGCTGCGGCGTTCTTCGGGAGTGGGCGGAGGAATGACCTTATAGACCAGGTCCATGGCCGATTCGCGCAGGATGCCGGTTGGTTCGCCTTGGGCGTCGAGATCGATGGCTCCGCCTTGCGGCGGAACCGTTTTGCCGGTGACGCCGGCGGCGGCCAGAGCGGCCGAGTTCGCGATGGCGATGTGGCCGTCGACACGATCGAGAAATGCGGGATGGCCTCCTGTGACCTTGTCGAGATCCTGGCGGGTGGGCAGAACTTTTTCTTGCCAGAGTGTATGGTCCCAGCGCCCGCCGGTGATCCAGTGGCCCTGGGGCGATTTCGCTGCGAAAGCCTCGATTTTCGCCAGCATCTCGGCCAGAGACTTTACCCCCATCAGGTCGAGATTGAGCTTGGTCTGGCCAGCCCCGCCGAGGTGGGTGTGGGCGTCGTTGAATCCGGGGAAGATGAAAGAGCCGGCGGAACCGAGGTCGTGGAGGTGCGTATTTGGTCCTGCCAATCGCGTAATCTCGTTGCTTGTGCCCACGGCGAGAACTCTGCCGCCCCTGATGGCCATGGCTGCCACGATCTGAGGCTGGTCTTCGGAGAAACCAACACCGGTATAGATGGTGCCGTTGAAAAAAATGTCACTGGGGGTCGAGGGTTGGGCGGGTTCTGCCGGGGTCTGATGTTGGGAAGCCGTTTGCGCGTTGCACAAAGAGGACAAAGCCAGACCGGCGGCCAGCAGGGCGGGGAACTTGACCATGGGCGGATTTTAGCAGTTGCCCGGCTATTGCTCGGCGGCCCACTCCAGCATGGCGAGGGTCAGCAGGAGGACGCGCTTCAGACCCAGGTCACGATCCTTGGAGGAATACCATTCCGCCTGGGTATGCGCGCCTCCTCCGTCCCCTCCGGCGCCCAACGACAACGCCGGGACGTGGAGCGACAGCGGGATGTTGGCGTCGGTCGAACCGAGTCGCACCATGGTCCTGATATTCAGCCGGCGGTCCACCGCATGCAGGGCTTCGAGAATCGGAGAATCTGGGGGCAACTGCGCAGCGGGGCGGTCGCCAATTTTGGCGATGGTGAAATCAAGGCGGCCGCGCCTGGCGCCATTTGTGGTCTTTGCCTGGGCGTTCGAAAACTCCACGGCGTCTTCGACGGCACGGTGAAGGGCAACTTCGAGCCGCAGAAGCTCGTCGGCGCTGGTGGAGCGGAAATCGACCGCGGCCACGGCGCTTTCAGGGATCGAATTCACGCTCGTGCCGCCATGAATCGTGCCCAGGTTCAGAGTTGTCCGGGGCTCCGTGGGCAGTGGAGTTCTGGCCAGTGTGGCCAGGGCTGCAGCCATGGCGGCGATCGGATTGGGCGTGCCGGCATCAGTGAAGCTGTGGCCTCCGGGACCCGACACCGTGACTCGAAAGCGCCGGCTCCCCAGGGCCTGAGCAACAGCTGAATCGGACCCCGCGCCGTCGAGAACGATGTGGGCCGCGATGCGGCCGGCAAGGGAACCCTGACCATAGAGGTGGCGCACCCCGCGCAGGTCGCCTTCGCCCTCTTCGCCGACGTTGCCCAGGAACAAAAGCGGGACCGGCACGTCCACCATGGCGTGCGCCATGGCATGCACAATTGCCAGCATGCCCGCTACACCCGCACCGTTATCAGAGGCACCGGGGGCTTCCAGCCGGTCCACTCCGTCGTTTTGTACCCGGAATGGGCGGAGGGGTGTTCCGGCCGGGAAAACGGTGTCGAGATGGGCGGACAACACGACGATGGGACCGGTGCTTTCGGGATGCAGGGCGGCCGGATTGAGAAAGCCGAGAACGTTACCGACACTATCGGTTTCAACGCCGGACAAGCCGGCCTCGGTAAAACGGCACACAAGCCACTGGCCTCGTGCCTCTTCTCCAAACGGCGGCGCTGGGATCGCCACCATTTCCTCCTGCCAGTCCATGATGGTCTTGGGATTGCCGTGGAGCCACGCGAATGCGGCGTGGGTGGGCCTCTTGCCGGCCAGGGCCGTCACCCGGGCGAATGCGGACGTGCGGGAGGAAAGAGGCATATCGATGTTTTCAGGGTAGCAGGGGTGGCTCCCTGAAAACCGGACGGGGGTCCTCACAGAATTTGAATTAGCGCTCACTCTCTGGCGGATACTCCACCGAGTGCAGAAACAGACCCCGGGCTGGCGCGGTGGGACCTGCGGCAGCCCGCGAGAGAGCGGCGATCATAGAGGGAATCTCCGCAACGCGACGATAACCGCGTCCCACGTCCAGCATGGTTCCCACCAGATTGCGGACCATGTGATGAAGAAAACCGCTGCCGCGGACGCGGTAGATGAGAATACCTCCATCGGGGACGGTCTGTTGCAGCCAGTCCGAACCAAAGATGGTGCGAATGGAGGTTGGTGAACCCGAGTCTTCTTCATCGGCCACGAAGGTTGCCGAATCAGATTCGCCAATTCGGGATGTGGCGTCCGGATCGGTGGCCGCGAAGCTCAGAAAGTCGTGGGTCCCGACGAAGGCCCGGGCAGAAGCTTGCAAAGCATCCACGTCGAGCGGCCAAGGATAAGCAAGGACATAGCGGGCCAGAAATGGAGGACACACGATGTTTCCTTCCGCCGCGCTCCACGGCAATCCCGGTCTCTCCAGGAAGACACGGTACTCATAGGTCTTGGCCGTCGTGGAGTGACGCGCGTGAAAGGTGCTGCGCACGGTGTGCGCTTCAAGGATACGAATTGATGGAGGCAGCGTCCGGTTCAGGGCCCGGGTGAGATTCTCAGCCGGGATGGCAGCCTGGAGGGCAAAGCTGGCTACCTGGGCCAGGGCGTGAACCCCCGCATCGGTGCGCCCCGAACCCTGGGGCAGGGGTGCCTCGCCGGTAACCCGACCGAGGGCTGCCTGCAGTTCTCCCTGGATAGTCGGCTGCCCAGGCTGAATCTGCCAGCCGCGAAAATCGGTGCCGTCATAGGAAAGTGTAACCTTCCAGTTCTGGGTAGGTCCGGATTGGGTGGTTGGCGCCATCACACACTTTCGCATTCTGCCGTTACTGCCGAAAAGGAAATTGCCGCATAGGCGAACGAAAAGAAGGGCCGCCCTTTGGCCTTGCCGAAGGAGGTGAAGAGCCTGGATGGGGCGACGCCACTCGCGAATACCGGTTTCAGCAAAGCGACCGATCTCAGTTGCTACGCAGAGCATCCATCGGTTGAATTTTGGAGGCACGGCGAGCGGGGAAATAGCCGCTGAGGAGAGCTATGGCTGTCAGCGACGCAGCCATAGCAGCGAAAGCGATCGGATCCCAGGGGGATGTGGCGAAGAGCAGCGAAGCGATGAGGCGCGCTGCTCCGAGAGACCCGATGGTTCCCAGGGCGATGCCTGCCATCGCAAGACGCAAGGTCTTCGCGAGTACGTCGCGCTGGACGCGGCCCGCAGTGGCCCCAAGAGCCATGCGCACTCCAATCTCCTGTGTCTTTTGCGTAACGGAGTAGGAGATGACTCCGTAAATGCCGAGCGCGGCCAGCAGGACGCCGAGGGTGGCGAAGATCGTCACGAGCAGCACCAAAAAGCGGCGAAGCGACACGGAGTGATCCACCAGCGACCGCAGCGGACGAAAGGCCGTCGCCGGTTGCGAGGGGTTGAGACTGCGCAGAGTCGTCAGGACGCTGCCCGCCAGACCCTTGGGATCCATGTGAGATCGAACGATCAGAGTTGCGCCCTCGACATCTGAGTTCTGGGTCATGGGAACGTAGATCTCCGGGCTCGAGTTCTGTTCGAGCGTGCTTTCCCGGACATCGGCGACTACACCGATGACACGGGCAGGCTTGTCTCCCCCGCCTTTGGCGAGTTTTCCGATTGGGTCCTCCCCCGGCCATTCGCGCCGTGCGCCCGCTTCGTTGACGATGATCACTGGCTGCGTTGTCCGGTGTGTCGTTCCACGAGAAGTCGCGGCCCTCGCGCAGGCGCATGCCCATGGCCTGTAGATAGCCTGGAGTAACGAGGTAAACAAGCGCGCCTGTATCCGCGTCTTTGGCGTGATAGCGGCCGACGGATTCGAGGCCCCACTCGCGATTGCGGTCGAGCGGGAGCATGTCGGCGATGCCGACCGATTGGACGCCGGGAAGCGCTGCGACGCGATCAATTTCGGACTTGAGGAAATTGGCGCGCTTGACGAGCTGATCCTTGTTCGCGGCCGGAGGAAGGTCGGTCTGCATGGCCGCGGCATGCGACGGATTGAATCCCAGGTCGACGTCGAGAACGCGCAGGAAGCTGCGCAGAAGAAGGCCGGCGCCCACTAACAAGAGGCATGCCAGGGCCAGCTCGGAAATGACCAGGACCGAACGGAAACGCTCATGACTGCGGCCGGCGGCTAATCCCGACGCGTTGTCCTTGATCACTTCCTGAACGTTGGTGCCGGAAATACGGAGCGCCGGCGCCAGGCCGAAAAGGATGCCAACGGCGATGGCGATCACCAGCGTCCATGTAAGCGCCGCGGTGTCGAGGTGAATGGTCGTGAGCAGCGGGAGGGCGATGGCGTTCTGGTGTGCGAGATAGTAGACGATCGCCCATGCGATCCCGAATCCAACCACGGCGCCGAAAAACGAAAGGATGAGGCTCTCGGTGAGGAGCTGGCGAACGATCCGGATACGGCGGGCGCCGAGAGCGCGGCGCATGGCGAACTCTTTGCTGCGCGCGGCGGCGCGGCTCAGCTGAAGGTTCGAAAGATTGACCGAAACGATCAGGAGAATGAGCCCCACCGCAGACCAGAGAACAACCAGCGAACGCCGCAGCTTGCCGGCGACGTGGTCTTTGAGTGTGGTGAGATCGGAGGCGTAGTCGTAATACCAGTCCTTGTTCTGAAGCTTGAGTTGCGGAAAGAGACGGTCGGCTTCGTCCTGTGCCTGGGCGGGGGTAATGCCGGGCTTGAGACGGCCAACAACCGCAAGCGTGTTGCCCCACGATTTCCAGAAATCCATGACCACGGGCACAAACAGGTCGACCTTCTTGCCGGGCGCAAACACTGCCCCGAAGTCGAAGCTCGCGGGAAGCACGCCCACGATGGTGACCGGACCATTCACAGCCGATGGACTGGTGTTGATGTCGATCGTCTTGCCGATGATATTGGGGTCCGAGCCGAACTGAGTTTTCCAGAAGTAATAGCTGAGAAGCGCCGCGGAACGTCCGCCTTTGAGGGTCTCTTCTTCGCTGAAGTTGCGACCCAGCACCGGCGTGACGCCCAGCGTGGGAAAGAAGTTGCCGGCAACTTCAACGGCGTCGAGTTGCCTTGGCTCGCCAACCCCGGTGAGCTTGTATTGCAGCGAGTTATAGAAGGTCTGGAACGAAGTTACATCCTGGAAGGACCGGTTGTTGCGCTGGAATTCACGAACGACGTCGACCGTGTAGGTGTCGGCGGAGAGTCCGCCGGCTGCTCGCACTTTGGCGTCGAAGCTTTTGCCGGCAGTGAACCACACGAGTTGATGCGATTGCGGGAAAGGCAAAGGCCGGAGCAGCATGGTGTTCACAACGCTGAACACGGCGGCGTTGAGGCCTGCACCGAGTGCGAGAACCAGGATCGCTATGGTGGCAAAAGCAGGGTTGTTGCGCAGAGTACGGAGCGTGTAGCGTGCGTCCTGCACCCACTCGGCATAGTACTCATGAAGACGTCGACGACGATCCATGTGCTCTCCTATTCGCTCGCCCGCCTGTTTTACGGCAAGGATGTTGCCGAACTGGCGCTCGGCTTCGGTACGGGCCGCTTCAGGGAGCCAGCCATGGGCGATCAGGTCTTCTGTCTTGCATTCAATATGGAAGCGCAGTTCGGCCTTTATGTCGGCCCTGGGGTCCGGACCGAAAATGCGATCATGCCTGCGCCACATGGGGATCTTCCTCATGTGGTTTCCTGTCCGGGTCGCTGGGTCGCACCCAGAACTTTGGCGACGGCCAGCGTGTAGGCTTCCCAGCTCTTGCATTCGGCACGAAGATGACGACGGCCTTCGCTGGTCAGGCTGTAATACTTCGCTTTCCGATTGTTATCGGAGAGACCCCATTCGGCTTCAAGGAAGCCTTTGCTTTCCAGACGCCAAAGCGCGGGATAAAGAGTGCCCTCTTCGACGAGGAGGGCATCGTCGCTCTGATGACGGATGAAGCCGGTGATGGCATAGCCGTGAAGCGGGCCCCAGATGAGGGACTTGAGAATGAGGATATCGAGGGTGCCACGGAAAAGCTCGAGGCGGGTTTTCTCCATGCTGAACCACTCCCCTTGGACTTCATGGGAAGAATGGCATGTTTTCCCCTTGTTGCGCAAGGGGAAAAGAGCAGTCGCAAACTGTTGCCTGCGCCGCCCTCAGCCCCGGGGCGAAGACCGCTGCATATCGAACTGGATCCGGGCGCCGCGGGTGAGCGTTCCGTGCTCGATGATGCTCGACCGCCACTCGGCTTCATTCACCATCACGCGGGAAGTGTATGGGGTCGCGGGGCCGTTCCGGGGCGCTTCGATCACGATTTTCTTTCCGCCGCCGGGATGAATCACTGCGCGCGGAAAAAGAGGAGCGCCCAAAGTGTATTCCGGCTTGCCCGGGCAGAGCGGATAGAAGCCCAGCGCGCTCAGTATGTACCACGCCGCCATCGATCCGGTATCTTCATCGCCGCAGAAATCGTTCGCAGAGTAGGCTTCGTTCAGGACGCGACGGACCCAGTATTGCGTTCGATCGGGCCGCCCGGCAGCCGCAAACAGGTACAGCACATTGTGGACGGGCTGGTTGTTATGCATGTATTGCCCGAAGGGAAGCGCGGCCATCTCCGACATCTCATGGATCTCCTGCCCGTACACGCCCACGTTGAATCGGGGAGGCAGAGTGCACATCTCCTCGAGAGCAGCCACCGTAGCCTGCTCGCCGCCCATGGCAGCGATCAGCCCTGGCACATCGTGAGGAACGTTCCATCGATGTTGCCATGCCGCGCCTTCCTCGTAAGGACTGCCCCAGGTGAACGGATCGAAGGGTTCGAGCCACGAGCCATCCTCGTTCTTGCCGCGAAAGAACCTGGTCTGGGGGTCGAAGATCTTGCGCCAGTTTTCTGACCGCTTTCGAAACAGCTCCGCATCGTCGCGCTTGCCAAGGGCGGCGGCGATCTGCCCGATGCAGAAGTCGCCATACGCCGCATCCGCTGTTTCGGCGACCGATTGATCGACGCGATTCGCCGGAAGGTAGCCGAGTTTCAGGTAATGCTCGATACCCTGGCGACCGTAGCCGCGGCTTGGATCGCCTGGTTCCATGGCGTGCTTGCGCAGTCCTTCATAAGCATGTTGGCGATCGAAGCCGGAGATGTCCTTCACAATCGCGTCTGCGAATAACGAGTCGATCAGGCTCCCGGACATGCACGCGCGATAACCGGGGGCAGGGAACTGAGGCATCCACCCGCCCTCGCTATAGGCATTCACCCAGGCTGCAAGAATCTCACCCAACCGTTCGGGAAAGACCACAGACATGAATGGATACCAGGCCCGATAAACATCCCAGTAGCCGTGGTCGGCGTACATGACTCCGGGCATCACCTTTCCATTGAACGCGCTG
Source organism: uncultured Acidobacteriota bacterium (assembly GCA_963812485.1). Lineage (GTDB taxonomy): Bacteria > Acidobacteriota > Terriglobia > Terriglobales > Acidobacteriaceae > Telmatobacter. Next base: position 53,841 of record CAWEVD010000004.1, on the reverse strand, counting down.
AAGTGCCGCGGATTGCCGTTTTCATCCGGCTCGTGCCAGGTGCGTGGAAACAGAAGCGCCCTGTACATGCAGGAGTAAAACGTGCGCCGCTGCTGGTCGGTCGCGCCTTCGATCTCGATCCGCGCCAGCGCGGTATTCCACGCTTCCTTGCCGCGCTGCAGGAGTTCAGGAGCCGGTCGATTTCCGACTTCCTGTTGCAGATTCCGAGAGGCCTGTTCGAAGGAAATGAACGAAGTCGCGATCCTCGCCTCGATCGGGCGGTTTGCACCTGCCTCAAATCGGAGAACGCCAATACGATTTCCGCCCACCTCGCGCACTTCGAAGTTCTGCCACGGCTCTGAAAGCTGCAACACATAGTAAGTTGCGAAATTATCAGGGACTCCACCGTCATTGGCGGTGGACACAAACCGCACGGCCTTGCGTGAAGCGTCCGGCTCCATCGTCCCGCTTTTTCCCGGGACCTCAAACAGCAGCCCGCGCGGACCGCTATCCGCGAATCTCGCAGTAAGCACGCAGCATCGTTCCGTTGCCACAAGCTCCACGTCAGCCCGGTAGCGAAGCAGGTTCAGCCGGAGCGCATACGGGTGAAGCTCGGCCTCCTCCGGCCGGTAGGACGATGAACGCGCATCCGGCTCGAGTTTCGGTTCCCCCGAGAAAGGCAGAAATATCGCGTGTCCATAGTCAGACAACCACGGACTGAGCTGATGCGTGCAGCGGAAGCCTTGAATGCGCCGATCGCCCGGTTGGAACATCCACGGAGTGCCGCTGCGCGATTGAAGCGTCCAATGAGCCATGCCGAAGGGCATGGCGGCGATGGGTAGCGCATTGCCGCGCGAGAAATAGTAGTTCGAATCCGTACCCTGCAAAATGTTGACGAGCGCCGCCAGATCCGTCGAATCCGGGTTGGCTGCAGCCGCGGTCCCGGTTGACGATTCAACGGTCTGGCCCTTCAATTCCGCCTTCACAACGGTGGTTCCAAACGCCGCCAACCCGGACGCTTTTAGAAAATCCCTTCTGCTGTGCTCCATGTGGTTTTCCTCGCAAGGTTCCTATCCAGTCAATCACATTCATGGGCACGGCGTATGGCGCCTTGCAGACTTGCATTCTCATCCCCTGTTGGATGACGGGTGCATGTTCTTGCGTCCGATTCGGATCGTTAACACGTTAGCGCGGCCCGACTGAGGTCAGGCCGAACCACATGGCCAGTTGCTCCCAAATAAGACTGGCGCGATGCGCACCACACAGGGTCGCGTGGTTTCCGGAGCAGATGCTCGGTTCGGCCTGTCATGAACCCGACTACTCGTTGCGTAGCGCTACCATCGGCTCCACTCCGGCTGCGCGGCGCACCGGCACCACCGAGGCCACCAGCGCAGCCAGCGCGAGCAAAATGGTCGCACCCGCGAGCATCACCGGGTCCCATGGCTGCACGCCGTACAACTGGTCCTTCATCAACTTCCCGGCCAGAATGGCCAACGGAATCCCAAGCCCCAGCCCAATCCCGATCTGCCAGAACGCCCCGCGCAGCACCATGGCAATCACATGTCCGCGGTCCGCGCCAAGAGCCATCCGCAGTCCGATTTCGTTGGTGCGCTGCTCCACCGTGTAGGCCATCACCCCGTAAAGCCCAACAGCCGCCAACGCAAGGCCGAGCAGTCCAAACAGAGAGGTCAGCGTCGCAATCATGTTCTGCTGCTTAAAGTCGGTGCTCACGACTTTGCTATACAGATTGACGTCATCGACCACCAGGCTTGGATCGACACTGGCGATCGCTTTGCGCACTTTCTCCTCCATTGCGGGAGGATCGCCCGGCGCCCAGATCACGATGTTGTAGAGGTAGTGCGACCACTTCTCGCCTAATGCCCATTCCGGATCGTCGAATTTCGCCGTCTGCGTCTCCGACACCCAGAACATCGGCCCGACAGGCTCCTTGTAGTCGTAGGTCATATAGCGGATGTCTTTGACCACGCCGACAATCTCATAGGTGGAGGCGTAGCGGAGCCGGTTCGGACCGAAATGCTGGCCGATCGGGTTCTGTCCTTTGAAAAACCGCCGGACAAAAGCCTCGTTGACAACCGCAACATTGGGCGTCGCAGCCGTGTCGTCTTCTGTGAACGGTCTGCCCATCATCATTCTGGCGCCGATGGTCTCGAAGAACCCAGGCATTACCCGCACATAGCCTGCGCCCGTATCTTCTTTAGGTCCCGGCTCGGGCCTGCCCTGGATGCGAATTCCGTCATTCCAGCTATCGCCGGTCATCGGCGCGTACAGCGCAGGAACCGCCATACGCACTCCGGGAATCTCCCTCAGGCTGTCGTCGATCCGCCGAAAGAGTTGCTCCATCTGCTCGGGCTTGTCGTTGCCGAGCGTCGGATTGATCCACGCAATATAGCGTCCTTGCAAATCGAAGCCGAAATCCTGATGCTCGAGGTTGCGCAGGCTCTGCGCGAGCAAAGCCGCTGTCGACAGCAGCACCAGCGACATCGCAGCCTGGGCAATCACCAGCGACTTCTGCGCCCACGAGCGGCCTCCGCCCACCGAGCGATTCGCTCCACGCAGCGCTTCCACCGGATCGGCATGCGAAGTCATCCACGCCGGCACCGTCCCGAAGATCATGCCTGTCAGAGTCGAGATGCCCAGCGTAAACAGCAGCACCGTGCAACGATGGCGTCGGGCTCACCGGAACATAGTTGTTCGACCCTCCGATCTCGAAGGCCAAATATAAAATCAGCCGCGTTCCGCCATACGCGACGCCGATTCCAAATGCTCCGCCGATCACCGCCAGCAGCACGCTCTCCACCAGCGCCCTGCGCATCAGTCGACGCCGCGAAGCCCCCAATGCGACGCGGACGGAGATCTGCGCCCGGCTTTTCAATCCGCGCGCCAGCATCAGGTTCGCCAGGTTGCCGCAAGCCACCAGCAGCACGCATCCGGCCGCGATCAACAGCAGCTTGAGGCCTTCCTCGTATTCGTCTCGCATCGCCGCTACGCCCCCACCGCCCGGGATCAAGTGGAGCGTCTGTTGCTGCCAGAGCTGTTTTTCGCCCGGCTCCATGTCCGCCACATGGCTCGCCAGCCAGCCGTGGAACTCGACGCGCAGCTTGGCCTCCAGCGCCTGCGGATTGACGCCCGGCCGCACTCTGCCCAGCAGGTCGAGATAGTTTTCGTTGGCTCGCTTGGGCCGCGCCACATCGGTGGCAAGTGCCAGCTCGGACGTGATGGGCAGCCAGATATCCGGCATGCCCCAGCCAGCGAGCTTGGCGCCATAGAACCCCGGCGGAGTCACCCCGATGACGGTAAACGGATGCCCGTTGATCTGGAAATTCCCGCCGACTACCGAAGGGTCAGAGCCGTACTTGCTTTCCCAGACGCGGTAGCTCATCACCGCGACCAGCGGCGCGCCTGCTTGGTCGTCGGCGTCGGTCATCAGCCGGCCCATCAACGGCTGCACGCCCAGGGTGCGGAAAAAGTTCCCCGACACATACTGCCCGTTGCGCGTATCCACCGGCGCCTGCGATCCTGCGCGCCGCACGCCAAGCGGCGCATTGCCGGCCTGCAGGGCGGCAAGATCGGCGAACTCCGGCGTATGTTCGCGGAAATTCTTGTACGCCTCCCAGGAGAAGAGCGAAAAGTCGCCATCGCTGCCCTGCACGTATCCGCCCCAGTTGCAGCAGCGGATCTTGTCCCCGATCCGCCACAACTCCTCAGGCTTCGTCACCGGCAACGACTTCAGCATCACCTGGTGCACCAGCGTAAAGATGGCCGTTGTCGCTCCGATTCCCAGAGCCAAAGTAATGACAACCGTCGCCGAAAATCCGGGTGCCTTCCGCAATTGCCGTAAGGCGTCGCGCAGGTCCGCCAGCATTCGCACTCTCCTCGACCGGGTCTTCTGAATTCCGATCGTAGTGTTTCGTGAGGGCACGCCGTTCGCCGTTCCCTGCAAGCAATCAGCCTCAAAACAAGGGCTTTGTGAAGAGGGGGGAGGTTTCTCCTGTCCGAAATCAAAATCCTGCGTTCAGAATCGAACAGTAAAGAACGCAGAGATGTTGAAGGTGGTGTCAGCTTCTGCGCGCAGAGATGTCCGATGACGGCTTTAAAACTAAAGCGCCCTTGATGGACAATCTTGCCTTGCGAAGATTAGGGCCACCGCCATATCACGGCCGCAGTAGCTCGGGCCTTCGCTGCGCGGTTCTGGCGATGAGTTCCCCAAAGAGCGTGTTGGCCCACGCAAACCACGATCTTGTGAACTTGCTTGGGTCATCTTTGTTATAGGACTCATGGATGAATCCTGTTCCGGCAGAGGATGTTTTCAGCATTTGAATGGCGCGAACAATCTCCGTGTCGGAATTGCTCGTGAGCGCATAGATGATTTGAGACATTGGCCATATCATGTCCCGGCCGATATGTGGTCCACCGATGCCCTCACCCGCGGTCCCGCGAAAGAACCATGGGTTCGATTCGCTCCAGACAAAGTTTCGCGTCCTCGAGTAGACCGCTGCGTCGGGCGAGCACTCAAGGTAAGGAAGGCTGAGCAGGCTGGGCACATTCGCGTCATCCATCAAGACCTGGCCGCCGTAGCCGTCGATCTCGTACGCCCAGATCGTTCCGGCAGCAGTGGGGACGAGCGCATGTTGGCGCAGTGCCAATTCGACCTCACTTCGCCAGGGCCGTCGCATCGTTTGCCATATCAGGATCGTGAAGAATAGTGCCGGCCATGGTTGCGAGCTGACGCAGCGATGTGACTGCAAAAAGGTTTGAGGGCACGAGAAATGAAAAGATGCACGCATCATCCGAAGGCCGGAAACAGGAAGCGATGAGGCCGACGGGCTTGACCGGATTGCCGATGCCATTCACGAGCGTGTCGGTGGGGTTGATTGCTTCTCTCTGGAATCGATACGGACCCGCGCCTTTCTTGCGTTGCTGAACACGCATGGTTTGGAGAACGGCCGTCATGGCTTGTTTCCAGGCGGCATCGAAGGGGCTCGTGTCGCCTGTACTTTTCCAATATCCATGCGCCAGGCGAATCGGGTAACAGATCGAGTCCAACTCATACTTGCGTTCTCCGACGCCCGGCTTCATCTCGGTCTGGTCCTTGGTGCTCCACTCCAGCGGAGGAGCACTCAGGTCCGCCATGAACGAGTTCGCATAGGGATCAATGAGCAGACAACGCGTCTGTCGCCGGATGACGCCTTCGAGGAGCTGACGGAGCCGATCATCTGTGCCCGCGAGCGCAAGATAGGGCCAGACCTGGGCGGAGGAGTCGCGCAGCCACATCGCGGGGATGTCTCCGGTAAGGACTGCGGTATCGGGCTTTCCCTCAAATTCACCAGGGAGGACGGTTGTGTCGAGTGTGTTGGGCAGGCAATTGGCAAACATTTCGGCCAGCGCCGGGTCGCTTATGCGCTGACTGGTTGAGACGATGTAGGCGTCGACCGCGGCGCTCCGAAACTTGCGGTCGGCGGGGCGCGGACGTTTCGAACCCAGCGGAACGGACTGTGCCAGAACGTATCCCGGAATGTTTGCGAGGGCGCTGGCGCCCGCTACAGCCAGGCCGGTTCGTGCGATCAGAACCCTTCTTGTCAGATGCTCACAGCTCATCGGAACCTGCCAATATGCTTTATTGACTCGAGCTAAATATACCCCAGGCTTCTATGCAGGACGAGAGAGCAAGCCCGGCGACGCTCGTTTCATCCCTCCCCATTTATTCGCTCTTGAAGCTTTTCCTTAGATCCTCAGTGGAAAGACTACTGAAGGGCGGAGGAAAATTGCGTTGTGCCGTTATTCTTCCGTTCTTCCTGATTTCGAGAAATTCCATTTTGCCATCGCTCCACGCTGGCCAGTTGGGCAGGCCTTGAGCATTCGGATTGCCGGATTTGGCAAAGTTCGTCCAGTAAGTCTGAATCAGGTTCGAAAGCGCCGCGTCGTCGGCAGTAAATGGAAGCCATTGCCAGGCTGGATCTTGCAGCGCCCCAAAAACATAGGGAACTTCAAGACTGTGAAAGGCTCCCAGCTCTCCTTCTCCCTTGCCCGGAATGGAACGATCAAAGCGGTACACAAAAACCTGCTGGCCGGCGGCGCTGGTCAGCTCCGCCATCGCGCCAACCGGGCAGACCCCGACGAGGTCATTGGCAGCCTGATCCAGCCCCGCGTCACGACGCACCAGGATATTCCCGACGTACAGCGCGATGGCCGGTTTGGTCCAGATTCCAAAAAAGGGCCGGGCGGCATCCGAGAACTGCTTCAGAGAGCCGGAGCTTCCTCCGCTCTTCTGATTCCCTGAGGAGTTTCCCGCTGCGGCTGCGGCAAGGCGGAAGGCGCTCAGTTCGCGTCCGTTGAGGCCGATCAGCAGATCGACCTTTTGAATCGCACCTTTCAGGAAGGCGTTCCGCGGTGATTGCGGCAACACCCAGCCATCCATGGTGAAGGTAGAAGTATCCGCGCCGATGCGTGCTTTGGCCTGGGCGACCAGTTTCTCGACGTCGGCTGCAGGCAGAGCGCGCAATCGCTCCAGCGCCGATGCGTGCGGGTCTCCAGGCGCCAGGTCGCCGACTGCCTTTCCCAGCGCTTCCGCCTGCGATAGCGTCTGGGCAGGGTTGAATGCCGGCCCGCTTTCGGAAATCACACGCCGAAAGAGTCCGTCCGCAAGCGGAGAGGTCATCAACATGGCGGAATCGATGGCCCCCGCGGACTCGCCAAACAGCGTGACATTTTGCGGATCGCCGCCAAACTTCGCGATGTTATTTTGTACCCACCGAAGTGCGGCGAGTTGGTCCAGCAATCCATAATTCCCCGAACTGTGGTGCGGCGATTTCGCAGTTAGTTCAGGATGACTGAAGAAACCAATCGAACCGAGCCTGTAATTGATGGTTACCAACACGACACCGCGCGCGGTTAACGAAACGCCGTTATAGGTCGATTGCGCCCCGCTTCCCACCCTGTTACTGCCTCCGTGGAGCCAGACCATCACCGGAAGAGCATGTTCCGCGGGCCATTCCGGCATCCACACGTTCAGGTAGAGGCAGTCCTCGGAGGACTGCACGGTTTCTGCGTATCTGGAGCCATACGCCCTGGCCATGGGGCCCAAAAACGGAGTCAGTCCGGCGGGGTCCTGCACGCATGCGGGTCCTGGGCGCGTTGCATCTCTTACCCCGGTCCATGGCATTGCCGGTTGAGGCGCCTCCCAGCGCAATGCGCCCACGGGAGGACGCGCGTAAGGAATCCCCATAAACACGATCGCCGATCCCACGGATGTTCCCCGCAGCGCTCCCGCTTCCGTCTGCGCCACGAGATCGGTTCCCGCATGTCCGCCCGCACGATGTGCCGATAGGTTGGAGAAAGTGGCCGCAGCGTAGCTGGGGTAAAATCCGCCTCTCACCTCAAGGTAAAGAAAGCAGGCTAAAGACAGCGAAAAGGGCAACAATACCAACTCGGCCCATGATCCTCAATGTTGACCGCACGTCTTCCCCTTCACAGAAAGTTTGTTCCGATCCGCGATTCGCTGGTATAGACGGACATATCACGTGTGGACCGTGATACATCGAAGGATACGATCGATCTCGCAATCATATTCGAGACGGCGTCACCCAAATGACTGGTTAACGAAGTGAAATTGGTAATCTAGCCCTTCAAATGATGGCCTCGCGGGTTGCGGGTCTGTCAGCGCTATGGGGAAGTTGGGCCTCTGGCTGGCCGTCGGGGCTCCTGGTCAGGCGAATCTTCTATTCAGCGATTTAGTCGGCATGGTTGGCAGCACTTCAATCGGGACCGCTATCCTGAAGGGTTCGTACCGTTATTCGTTCCAGAGCGGTAAACTCGAGGGGTTCGCGCTTTAACCGAATGATAAACAGGAACAATCGCAAGATCATCATCACGTGCGCAGTTACCGGTTCGGTCCATACTCCGACGATGTCGGAATATCTTCCTATTACTCCGTCTCAGATCGTCGACAGCGCACTCGAGGCGGCCGAGGCAGGAGCCGCGATTCTCCATCTCCACGCCAGAAATCCAGAGAACGGGAAGCCTTCAGGAGATCCGAAGCACTTCCAGCAGATTTGCCCGGTTCTGGCAGGACGTACGAATGCCATCATCAACATCACCACCGGCGGAAGTACCCAGATGACCATCGAGGAACGACTCGCATACCCTCTGCAGGTCAAGCCGGAAATGTGTTCGCTGAACATGGGATCGATGAATTTTTCAATTCACCCCGTCGCCGAGCGCATCACCAATTGGCGTTACGAGTGGGAGAAGCAGAAGGTCGAGGGCATGAAGGATCTCGTCTTCAAGAATACCTTCGCGGACATTGAATACATTCTTCGCAATCTCGGGGAAGCGGGTACCCGTTTTGAACTCGAATGCTATGATGTCGGTCATCTCTATAACCTTGCCTACTTCATCGATCGCAACATAATCGAGCCCCCGATCTTTATCCAGGCTATCTTCGGAATCCTTGGCGGGCTCGGTCCAGACCCGGAGAATGTTCTTGTCATGCGATCCACGGCTGACCGATTGTTTGGACGGGAGAATTATCACTTCTCGGTGCTGGGCGCAGGACGTCACCAGATGTCCCTTCTGACGATGGGAGCTATTCTGGGAGCGAACGTTCGCGTAGGGCTCGAGGACAACCTCTACCTCAGTCCCGGGGTCAAGGCGACGAGTAATGCCGAACAGGTGAGAAAGATTCGTCGCATCCTGGAGGAACTTTCCTTCGAGATTGCCACGCCCGCAGAAGTCAGGGAGATATTGCATCTGAAAGGCGCGGAGAATGTCGGTTTCTCCTGATCGCCTTCGGTGGAATCGCACGACGGAGCTAATATCAGTGGGAACTGAGATGAAGATGACCTTCAAAGATCGACTCTACCCTCCTTCGGGACTTCGTGTACTGGTGACTGCCGGAGCCTCCGGCATCGGAGCCGTGATTGCATCCGCATTCGCGGAAACAGGCGCGAACATCCATGTCTGCGATATCGATGACGCTGCCTTGGCCGCATTCCAGAAGAGCTTTCCTTCCTGTAAGGCGACCAGGGCCGATGTGGCCGACGAAGAGCAGGTCGCAGCCATGTTTCGTCACGCAGCGCGAGCAATTTGGCGGCCTCGATGTTTTGGTCAATTGTGCGGGTATCGCGGGCCCCACAGCGGGGATCGATCGGATCCAGGAAAAAGATTGGAATCGCACGATCGACGTCAACCTCAATGGCCAGTACCGCTGTCTGCACCACGCGGTACCGATGCTGCGCGAGTCCAGGTTCGCCAACGTGATATGCATTTCGTCGGTCGCCGGCCGCCTGGGCTATCCCTGGCGCACGCCATACGCAGCGACAAAATGGGCGATCGTGGGAATCGTGAAATCGCTGGCCATCGAACTTGGTTCCGACAACATCAGGGTTAACGCAGTGTTGCCCGGTCTTGTCGAAGGCCCAAGAATCGATGGCGTAATCAGCGCCCGCGCCAGGCTGGAAGGTGTCGATGAGACGGCAATGCGCGAAGAATACCTCAATAAAATCTCGTTGCACCGCATGGTAACGCCAGACGACGTGGCGCTTACGTGTCTCTTCCTGTGTTCGCCCGCGGGGCAGAATATTTCCGGGCAGGCGATCAGCGTGGATGGTAATGTCGAGTATCTGTAAACAAAAGTCCGCTGATCCCGGACACTGTGCCTGGACCACCCTTGGCACTCGGTACGTTGGCGCGCGTCCTGCGAAACGAACGACCTGCGGTTGGAGAAACGGTCCGATGATGAAACTCCCTGGCTTGCTTGTCTGGTCCGCGATAGCCGCCTGTCCGCTTCTGGCCTCGTCGGGCTTCGCTCAACCGGCCGCAACGACCGCAACTGCATTCCACGACGAACACGGCCCGATCGTTAACGCTCCTGCAGGCGAGGTCGAAGGGCGCATCGAAGGAAAACTTCGAGTTTTCAAGGGCATTCCGTATGCTTCGCCTCCGGTGGGCCTGGCGCGTTGGAAACCGCCCAGTCCGATGCCACGTTGGGCAGGCGTCAGACAAGCAACCGAGTTCGGACCCGCATGCTTCCAGCCCAAGAGCAAGCTCTCGAGTATCTACACCGCCAATCCAATGCCGATGAGCGAGGATTGCCTGACGCTGAATATCTGGGCTCTCGCTGGAGCGCGCAATGCGCCGGTCTTCTTCTGGATTCACGGAGGTGCTCTCACTGGCGGTTCGAGCCGGGAGCCGATCTATGATGGCGCGCGGCTTGCAAGCCGGGGCATTCTTGTGGTCTCCATCAACTATCGGCTGGGTGTCTTCGGATACCTCGCCCACCCCGAACTCAGCAGCGAGTCGCCGCTCGGCGTTTCCGGCAATTACGGCCTGCTCGACCAGATCCGGGCTCTCGAATGGGTTCGGGGCAACATCAGCGCCTTTGGAGGCGATCCTTCAAACGTCACGATTGCAGGCGAGTCCGCGGGGGCGCTTAGCGTGATGTACCTGATGGCGGCGCCGCCCGCGCGTGGTCTATTTGCGAAGGCCATCGCAGAAAGTGCCTACATGATTTCGACGCCCGAGCTGAAGCAGCGCAGTTTCGGCTCCCCCTCCGCAGAGGAAAGCGGCACGAAACTCGCCGCAGCACTTCATGCGGAGAACATCGCAGCCTTGCGAGCGATGGATGCGGCCACATTAACAGAGGCTGCGCCCGCGGCAGGGTACGCGCCCTGGGGTACCGTCGACGGACATGTATTGCCGCGCCAGCTTATCGATGTATTCGACAAAGGCGAACAGGCGTCCGTGCCGCTGCTCGCCGGCTTCAACAGCGGCGAAATCCGGTCGTTGCGGGTCCTGGCGCCGCAACCTCCCGCGAATTCTGCCGAATACGAAGCCATGATTCGCGAGCGATATCTCGATCTCGCCGATGAATTCCTGCGGCTCTATCCCAGTGCCAACATGGAGGAGAGCATATTGGCCACAACGCGAGACGCCCTGTATGGCTGGACGGCGCAGCGCCTCGTCAGAAAACAAACCGCCCTGGGGCAGCCGGGTTTCCTCTACTACTTCGATCATGGTTACCCGGCCGCGGATTCTGCCGGACTCCACGGCTTCCACGCAAGCGAATTGCCCTATGTGTTTGGGACATTCGATGGCACTCCGCCACTCTGGCCGAAGGTTCCGGCCACGGCGCCGGAGACGAAACTCTCCGACGCCATCATCGGTTATTGGAGTTCGTTTGCTCGTACGGGTCGGCCACAGGCAGCGGATCAGCCGGATTGGCCGGTATTCGGATCGGCAGGTTCCTACATGGCATTCGAGGGAGCCCCGCAGCCCTCGGATCATCTTTTGCCCGGAATGTACGAATTTAACGAAGAGGTGGTTTGTCGCCGCCGCGCCAGTGGCGAGATCGCCTGGAACTGGAACGCCGGCCTGGCCTCGCCGAAACTCCCGGCACAGCAGGCGCAATGCAAGCCCCGGCGCGAGTCCGCAACCGGGGGGAAATCGCGGTAAGAGTCGACGTCCGTGCCATTTTCAAACGACCATACGCAACCTTCGCGCTTTGTTACTGGTTCCCCGCGATCCTCTGCGACCGCGGTGGAAACCGGGGCCGTCAACGCACCTGCGCCGCGAACAATGCGTGATGCGCAAGAATGAAGAGCGTCCGGTGGCCGGGTCCTCCGAAGATCAGTTGCAGAGGCCGCTCCGGCACATCGATTTCTGCAATCTGCCGCCCGTCGTTGGCGTAGACAAAAATCTGCCCGTTGGCCACATACACGTTCCCGCGCGCATCCACGGCCACGCTCTCGCCTCCTCGTTGCGCGAAGGGCTTCAGGTCCGTAAGGGTCCCGTCCGGTTTCACCCGCGCGCTGTAGGTAATGTCCTCAGACTCACTGCTGACATACACCTGCTGTCCTGGCTCGGCGACGATGAACCCATACGTATCGAGGTTGTCGCTGAATCGCCAACCCGAGGTGTCATTTGCCGGACCTTGCTGGAACACCCGGCCGGCGGGCAGAAATACGCTGCCATCCTGCGCGAGATATTCGCGCATCTTCGGCGTGCTCGCATCCGCGGCGAACATTTCCGCCAGCGTCGTAAAACGCATCGTGTCGAGGTTCAACTGGTCCTGGAACTCCCCGTTGTTCCACCAGTTCACCGGCAGAATCACGGCGGCTTTGCCGTGAGACTGGGCGGCTTGCGGTGTCAGCACGGTGAGTTCCTGCGCGGAGGTTCCCGGCCGGAAAGTGTACACGGTGCTCTCCGGCCCAGCCGACGAAACCACCATCAGGTTGCCTGATTTGTCGACCGCCAGATTCACCGGATCGAGCGGATTATCGCGTTCAACCGTGAGTCCCTCTTTTTCGTTCCAACCGTAGATGCGCTGGTTGTGGTGGTCCACGAAATAGAGCTTGCCTGCCGCATCCACCGCTGCCCCCGAGATCGAGAAGAAGCCGTCCTCCAGCTTTCGCACGGTCGTTCCCTTGTCCAGCACAGCGGACGCATCACTCTGCTGCAGGCTTCGGCGGATCAGCCGGAATGTCCAGCACCGCGAACTCGCGTTCCCGCACCTCGAGATGGTGCGTCATATCCTCGATTGCGTTCTCGTAAGGGAACTTGCTCAGGCGCAGGAATGTGCCGCAGCCATTCGCGTCGCAAATGCCATACCCGCTCTCCGCGTTCACATGCACGTTGCGGAAGTGGATATCCGACGACCGATACATGCGCACCGCCGCCGGGAACGGCGCCCGCGAACGCGTTACGCGATAAGCGTGATAGTTCGCAATGGTGAGATTGCGGCAGTCATCAATCTCCAGGGAAAGCGATTCAGGGCTCTCTCCCGCTTCCTCTTCGGTCTGCGGCGCGTTGATGTCCCAGTTCTCCACGTGATCGAACTTGATCTCGTTGCGCAGGTGATGCTCGTTCGACAACTCGTACACGTGCCCGGGCGTGGTGGTGTTCGATACCAGAAAACCCGCCTGCGCAAAGGTATTCGGCGTCCAGATGTCGGCGAATGTTCCTCCGCCTCCATCCGCAACCCACAGGCTGGGATACTGCCCGTCCCAGCGCTTGTGCAGGTCAGAGTCAGCCGTGTGGTTGTTGTTGTAAGGATTGCTGCCGCTGCCGTGCCCGCCGAGAAAGCGCACATCATCCATCAATGACTGCTCGCCCGCCTTCCACAGCACGGCTACCGCACGCGGGTTGATACCGCCCGCGAACACTCCGATCCCGCTGACGATGTTCTCCCCGCCCGGCGGCGCGAGAAGCACGGCCTTCGGCGCACCCACCCCCTGGTATCCCGGCGTCTCATCCAGCAGGTCAATCTGCGTGAGCGTGGGATGAAGCCCGATCAGCACTGTGTCCGGCTTGAGCGTAAGCGTGTCGCGCACCACGTAATGCCCGCCAGGGAGATAGAGTACGCGATGCGTGTTGATGGCTTGCTGCAATGCCGCAGTATCATCGGTTGTGCCGTCGCCCTTCACTCCCAGCGCATGCACATTCACCCATTCGCTGCTGGGCGGCAGCGCCCGAATCGCCGGCGGAAGTGCTGCGGGCAACGAGGCGAGCGGCGCAGCCTCATACTGCATGCCGATTGATCCCATCCGCCCTTCGCCCGGCACGATCAGCCCGTAACTGAAGTTCTTCACCTCGTAAACTGCGCCTTTTCCAGCAACCGTCTTGCCGCTCTCCCGCAGCTTTGCGAACACCGGCACGTTGCTGAGAACCGCGTTTTCGAATCCAACCTCGGTCAGCGGGCTGTTTTCCAGGCTGATCGTCACGGCCGGCCCGCTGATATTTTCAAAGCGCGAGTCCTTCACCCAAAGCTGGTCCGGATACCCATCGTCGATATCGATCGCCTTCGGCACATTGCGAAATGTATTCCGGATCAGCGTCAACCCGACTTCATGCTCGCGGATGGCCGCTTCTCTCTGCCCCTCGAACGCTGAGTCAATCAGCGTGAACTGCCACGCCGGCGAGGTATTCTCCGTGAGAATTCCGTAGCGTCCTCCATAGAAGTGCAGGTCCTCCGCCTCATTGCCCGCCTGGTAGACCCCGGCCAGCCCAGAGCCCAGGTGAAAATCCATGTGGGTGAGAAACGAATGCTGCGCCACGTGAAAGCGCACCGCCACCGCCGCTGGATTGCCGTCCCCGATCTCGAAGTCGATGTTGCTCATCGCCGAATAAAACGTGTTGGGATTGGCATCGGCCACGTCGTCATTCGGCGGTACCGATCCTGGGGGAGGAAACGCAATGCGATTCCCGGCCCGCGGATGCTCGTGAGGTGTCAGGCCCGTGAACATCACCATCACGCCCATGCCCTTCTGAAACCCTGGCGTATTCGGCGGCAGTACGAACACCGGGCGCGTGGCGCCATAGCCGATGAGCCGCACGCCCGGCCAGAGAAACACCGTGCGTGTTACGGTGTAACGGCCCGCCGGGACAAACACGATCCCCTCGCGCCCCGTGCCCGATGCCTTGTCGATGGCTGCCTGCAACGCAGCAGAACTGTCCCCAGTGGTCGCCGGGGCGTCCAGATAGATGGCCTTGGGATCTTCGACGCGGGTAGTGATCGTGGATGCGGCGAAGGCCGCCGGGCAAAAGCACAGCACGACAACGGTCAGTACGGCTTTGTTCATGGGGCTCCCGGGAGATGAGGCTGAAACTGCGGAATCAAGCATACCGGAACTGTTATGCCGGCCTGAGATCGAATTGCAGCTGCGCGCGTGCTAATATCCACTCATCCGGCTCGCCAACCGGGCTTGAGCCGCGGAGGTCGAGATGAGTCCAACCACACGTCGTAGTTTCCTCAAAACAGGTCTGGCCGCCGGAGCCGTGGCGGCTGTAGGAACTTTTCCGCTGGCCGCCGCCAAGCGCACCGCGACCGATACCGTGGTGCTGGGCCGGTCCAAGGTCGAAGTGTCGCGGCTGGCCTTCGGAACCGGGACGGACAGCGGTGCGGTGCAGGCCGCGCTGGGGCAGCAGGAGTTCACGCGGCTGGTGCATTATGCGTACGACCACGGTATCCGCTTCTTCGAGACGGCTGAGGCCTACCAGACGCCGGCAATGCTGGGCGAGGCGCTGAAAGGCTTGCCGCGCGACAGCTATCACCTGATGAGCAAGGTGACTACGTTCCACGAGGGCATTGACCCGCAGGCCAAGTTCGACGAGCTGCGGCGCATCTCGCAGACCGAGTACTTTGACATCATGCTGCTGCACTGGCAGCACACGGCCGACTGGCCGGAGACCACGAAACGCTGGCAGGATGGGATCCTCGAAGCGCAGCAGAGAAAGATCATCCGCACGCATGGCGCCTCGGTGCACGGACTGCCGGCGTTGCGGCAAATGCCGGGCACCACGTGGCTCGACGTGGGACTGATCCGCATCAACCACAACGGGGCGCGCATGGACGGGCCGACCTACGAGGACACCAACCACCCCGCCAACGTGAGCGAAGTTGTCGATCACATCCACCAGCTGAAGAAAGAAGGGCTCGGCGTGATCGGCATGAAGCTGTGCGGCGGAGGTCAGTTCCAGAATAGTCACGACGACCGCGTGAAGGCGATGAGGTTCGCTTTCCAGAATGCGGGCGTGGACAGCGCCACGGTCGGCTTCAAGAGCACGCAGGAGATCGACGAGGCCATCAGCAACATGAATCTGGCGCTTACGTAAGCTTACGAGCCTACCCACCATCGGCTTATAGCGCAAATCAGGAGGCGACGACTTTTACTTGCACCAGGCGAAAGCGCTCAGGATTCGTCTTCGGTCAATTCCTCAAACAGCTCTCGCACGCGATCCTGTCCAATCTTTAGGGCTTGACGTCCGGTGCGGGTAGCCAGGTACACGCGGCGGGTCCGCCCTCCGACATTTTGCTTAACAGACTTGAGCCAGCCCCTTTTCTCCATCCCGTGCAACAGGGGATACATTGTGCCGGGCCCGAGCTTGTACCCATGGCGATTCAGCTCTGCGATCATGCCGAACCCGAAAACGGGTTCGCGGGTTGCATGATAGAGAACGTGAAGACGGACAAGCCCCGAGTTGAGTTCGTAAAACTTAGCCCTTAAAGTGCACCTTCTTGAATGCGATCATTTGGCTTGGTCGGGATGCGCCGAGGTAATTTTGACTTGTTGTCCCGAGTGAATCGCATCAGTGGCATTGCGGATGACTTCATCTCCAGCGTTCAGGTCACCAAAAACCTCGATGTTGCCATTCACGCTTAGGCCGGTAGTTACGTCCACCCAGTCAGATTTCCCATTGCGTACTCGCTCCACGAAGGAACGTTGCTGATCGTTCGTGACTGCAGTCACGGGTACAAACATCGTTGGTGCAGCGCGATGCACCGGCCATTGCACGCTGGTGAAGCTGCCGGGAGACAATTTCCCATCGGCGTTCCGAACGTCTAATTCCACGGGCATGGTTCTGGATCCGACATCTACCTCATGCGAAATTCGCGCAATCGGAGCGCGAAATGTCTCTCCGGGATATGCTGGGACGGTAAATGCAACCTGCTGACCTGATTGCATCTGGCCTACATACGCCTCTGGAACAGGCACGACTAACCGCAGGTGATTCGTGTCCACGATCTGCACGATGGGCATCGCTTCCGGGTGGCCCGATGCAGGTCCAACCAGTGCGCCAGGATGCAGGTTTCGCGTCGTCACCACTCCGTCGAATGGCGCATTGATATTTAAGTAAGACTCGAGTTGCGTCACACTTCGCAGGGTTTCCCGCGCAGCCGCTACGTTGCTCTCTGCCGACTGCACTTGGCCTTGGTCTGCAGAAGCAGTTTGGTCTGCTACCATCACATCGTTTTCGGCTACGACCCCGGGAGTCTTGGCGGCTGATGCGAGGTGAAGATAGGTTCCCTTGTCCGCGGTGAGTTTAGCCTGGACAGTCGTCAACTGTGATTCTGCCGCGTGCAAGGCCGATTCCGCTTGTGCACGCTGGGCGACAAGTTCCGGAGCAGAGAGCCGGATAATGAGTTGTCCCTTGTGTACGTGAGACCCTCGATCCACTGAGATCATGTCCATGAATCCTGTCACCTTCGGATAGATGTCGACGGTTTCATAGGGCGTAAGCTGCGCCGGAAGCGTGAAGACAGTCGCGAGTTTTTGCGATGTAACGGATACCACTTCTACTGACGGGACACTCGAGTCTGTCTCCTTGCCGGCGTCGGATTTCGAAGTTCCGTTGCAGCCCACTGTTAAAAGCGAAAGTGCAAGGACGATCAAGAAGGTCTTCATGAGGCAATCTCCGGCTTCTGGGCGAAGGAACTACCTGGGTCTTCAGGATCGAGAGACGGGGACTTGAGAGATCCGCGCTTCTGCACGATGCCAAATACCGTCGGTAACAGAAAGAGCGTTGCAAGCGTTGCGGCAGATAGGCCTCCGATCACCGCGCGTCCGAGCGGCGCGGTTTCCTCGCTGCCTCGTCCAATCGCAAGTGCCATGGGAAGCATACCGGCAATCATGGCCAGGCTCGTCATCAGCACAGGCCGTAACCGTTCCGCTGCAGCCGCTCGTGCTGCAGAAACTGAGTCGGCTCCGTTGCGACGATTCTGTTCGGCGAACGTGACCAGCAGAATCGCGTTTGCCACGGCGACGCCAATCGCCATAATTGTGCCCATGAAACTCTCAAGGTTCAGCGTTGTGCCAGTCAGAAGCAGCATCAGGATTACGCCCACAAGCACTGCGGGAACGCTTGAGATTACGACGAGCGCCAAGCGAACGGACTGAAAATTTGCCGTGAGGAGAAGAAGGATCACCACCACCGCCAAGGTGAGGCCGATGGTCAACTCGGTAAAGATCTGCTTGAGCGCATTCACCTGTCCGCGAACCTGAGTCACAACACCACGAGGCGCCGAGCCGGCGTTTGCAATTGCCCGGTTGATCTCCTTTGCGGCCTTGGCAAAATCATTGCTTCCGACGTTGGCTGAAACAATGATCATCCACAGCCCATTCTGGCGGTCCAACTCTCCGGGAACAGTCGTGGATTGCACGTCTGCGAGCTGGCTTAGAAGAGGGTGCGCGCCGGTGCTGCTATTGACCGGTATGGTTTGGATGTCTTTGAGCGAGGTCATTTGTGATTGAGGCACCTGTACTTGCACCTGGTAGCTCACACCAGATTTCGGATCGCGCCAATAGTTGGGGGTGACGAAGCGGCTCGAAGCTGTAGCGGAAACGACAGCGGCCCCCACGTCGTTTGCCGTGGCGCCTAGCTGGCCGGCAAGGACCCGGTCAACATGAACGTTCACCGTCGGATAGCGAAGTGGTTCCTCGAATTGAACGTCGCGCAACTCTCCGGATTTAGCGAGTTGCTGTTGGACTCGAACGGCGTAACCCTGAACATCAGCGTATGTAGGACCCGTGATCGCCACCTCCGCGGAGGAAGGAGCACCGAAGTTCAGAATTTGACTGATGAGGTCTCCTGGATCAAAGGAGAATTGCGTACCCGGAAACTCCTGTGGCAGTTTCCGTCGGAGCTTCTCTTCGAGGTTAGCCAACGAGACCGACGCATCGGGCTTCAAACCAACATTGATGATGGCCTGTTGAGGACCGCTGGTCCACAAGAAGACGGTATTGATGGGATAGGAGGAACCCTGGGTTCCGATGTAGCCCAGGGTGAGATCAAGATTCTCTGCGCCAGCTTCTTGCGTGATCGATGTGAGCACTCTTTGAACCAAGGCTTCCGTCACGGCGACTCTCGTGCCATCCGGAGCATCGATCCGCAGACGAAACTGCTTTGACGCCGACGATGGGAAAATCTCCTGGGCGATTACAGGGCCGAGCAGCAGAAGAATCAGCAGGGCAGCAACGGCGTAACCGCCGAGCAGCAGTTTCGGAAATTCCATGATCCGCTCGAGAACGCCCTGGAAGCGTCTGCGAAAGCGGTCAAACCTTTCTTCTTTGCGATGTTCAGGCTCATTCGTTTCCTGCTTCAAAATCCAATTGGACAGAACCGGGACCAGTGAGCTCGAAAGCAAGTAGGACGCGCCCATCGAGAACCCAACTGCAAGCGACAACGGTACAAATAGCGAGAGCGCGGGGCCGGTCATGAAGAAGGACGGCAGAAAGACCGCCAAAACACTGAGCATGGCCAGCAGGCGTGGAATCGCAACCTCACGGCTTGCAGCAAGAATGGCATACGCCTTCTGTTCGCCGAGCGCAAGATGCACATGGATGTTTTCCATGAGCACGGTGCCTTCATCGACCAGGACGCCCACCGCAAGTGCGAGACCGCCTAGTGTCATGATGTTGATCGTTTGGCCCGTTAACCGGAGAAGAACGACAGCCATCAGTAGAGCGAAGGGGATCGTGATGACAACGATAAGAGAGCTGCGCCAGTCGCCGAGAAACAGAAGGATCATGAGCCCTGTAAGCCCGGCTCCGATCAATCCTTCCCGCAAAACGGACAGCAGCGCGGCACGCACATATTGCGACTGGTCGAATTCATATGTGATCTTGATATCTTCCGGAATGAGTGACTCGAAACGCCCGATACTCTGGCGCACCTCGTTGACGACCGTCACCGTGGAAGCGTCAGGACGTTTCGTCACAGGAATGTAGATTGTCCTCTTGCCGTTCAACAACGCGTAGCCGGAAAGAATATCGGATGTATCCTTGACGCTCCCCACATCCCGCAGATAGACCGAAGCGCCTGGTCCAAGATGCAATGGGATATTCAGCAGATCGTTGATTTGCGTGACGGTGGAGTCGGTTGTGACGAGTGTATTGGTTGGGCCGATGTCCGCATTGCCCGCCGGTTGAATGCTATTCCCCGACGTCAGTGCCTGGGCTACGTTGTCGGGTGATAGCCCGTATGCATGCAGCTTTTGTGGATCGACATTGATGACGATCGTTCTTTGATTGCCGCCGAAGGGCGGTGGTGACGAAACACCAGGCAGCGTTGCGAATACTGGTCGCACGCGATTCAACGCAAGATCCTGAATCTCTGACAGGGTGCGGGATGGGCTTGAGAAGACGAGATAGCCAACGGGCAAGGTCCCGGCGTCGAAACGGATCACGAACGGAGAGACAGTGCCCGGAGGCATGAACGCATGCGCACGATTGACGTATGAGATCGTTTGTGCGAGCGCTTCGCTCATATTGGTACCCGGATGGAAGCTAAGCCTCAGCAGCGCCGAGCCCTGAATGGACTTTGCCTCGACGCTCTCAATACCGTTGATATAAAGGAAGTGGTACTCGTAGTAGTAGGAGACAAATCCTTCCATCTGCTGCGGGCTCATTCCGCCGTAAGGTTGAGCGACGTAGATGACCGGCAGGTCGAGGTTCGGAAGGATGTCGATACGTGTCCGCAAAATGGCGACAATTGATGAGAGTCCTATGGCCACGACGATTACCATGATCGTGATTGGGCGTCGGAGAGCTAGGCGAATGAGCCACATGAATTCGAACTCCAGTGTTCGACTGCCAACCTGCAGTTACTTCCCCAAGAGATTGAGGAAGGGCGTCACATCCCCCCTCGCAACTGCCAAACCCGCCAAGGCCCTCCATACGTTGAGGCGCGCAATCGCGTCGTCACTTTCAGCCTGGGTCAATACGGTCTCTGCAACTGCCACATCCACAACCGTTGCCAAGTTTGATTCAAAGCGAGTGCGTTGCTGCTGTTCGCTTTGCTGCGCTGCAGCTACTTCCACTGGCGTGTTCTGCGCCACCTGTCTTGCTCCATCTAGCGCTGCCTGCGCTTGGTCCACCTGGCTCGACAAGTCGTCCAGTGTTTGCTGGTAACGCATCTGCTCAGCGCGAAGATTCGCCGCTTGTACCTTCTTTTGTTGACGGATTCCGAAAAAATCGAACGCGGGGAAGGTGACTTGAATTGCTCCGGCCCAATTCAAGGTGGTGGGTGCAAGGCCCGAACTTCCCCCCAAGAAGTTGCCCTGGCTGTCTAATCCTGTGCCACGACCGGAAATCGAACCCAGTAAATCGAATACTGGAACATAGGATCGATTCAGGAAGTGGAGTTGAGCCGTTTGGCTGGCAACTAGCGCCGCCTCCTGCCGAATTGCTGGATGCGCATTGATCGCTGTCGCCTCAGGGTCAGCGGCTGGTGGAACCGCAAGTACGTTCGTAGGATCAATCTCGACCTGTTGGGACGGGAGTTCAAGCAAATCCGCAAGAGCGGCTAGCCTGATTCTCTCCTGGGTATGTGCTTGGATTAACTGCGTCTTTGCAATGGCAAGTTGTGCATCTGCTTGCGAAGCGTCAACGCCTGGACGGAGCTTGTTGTCTACCAGCACATGAATGCTGTTTGCGAATGTCTGCATCCGTCTGACATTGGCCTGCGCAACAGCAACCAACTCGTGCGCAGCCGCTGCATCAAGGAAGGCGGCTGCAGTTCTGGCAGTGATCCCCAAACGGGTGAGATCTGTTGCGCTCGCTGCAGCAACTGCGCCCTCTTCTGCCGCATCCACTTGGCGCGCGCGCTTTCCAAAATCGAAGGGCTGCCAGTTGATAAGAGTGCCTCCAGCGCTGCTCCATGCACTTTTGCCGGGAGCATCAACGGCTACGGGGCCTGAGATCGAAGGCAAGACAGCTTGGGGCAGCATCAAGCCCGCACGATTGTTGTCGGTTGCACGGTTGGTTTGCCACAGCATGTCCACTCGTGGACGGTATGCCGTCTTGGCCACTCCGATTTGATCTTTCGCCGCAGATTGTTGTTCCAGGGCTGCCTTGATCGCCGGATACTTCTGTTGCGCCAGTGCTAGCGCGTTAGCGAGCGAGAGGGGATCGCTCCCGGAAGCATGGTCGACGGTTTGTGCGAGGGCGGCCAACGCGGTCATAAATAGCAAAGGAATCGCGAAGGTTCGTACAAAGTCGGTTTGCCGCCGCACAGTGGTCTCCTCTTGGGAAGGATCATAGCAATCGAAGTTCTATAGCAACATTGTTTCGCAGGCTTTGTATCGAAATTCAATATCGGATTGGGATAATGATCAACACCGATCAATCGCAGCGCATCAGTGTTACAAGCCGGTTAAAGAGAGTGTGGAGATCGCCGGAAAGATCGCACTGGCTCCCACGGGAAACTGTAGACAAACTTAGATCGCCAATCTCTTTGTTTGCCTTCGGTGTTCCAGCTTTGTTCAGGCATCCATTTCGGAATCATATTTCCGCCGGAACCCGCCCGGGTTGTGATAATCGAGCGAACTCCCGCCAAATGCCACAGTCGCAATCCTGCCCTGAGCAGCTTGGGTTGTGGCAATCGGTCTGACGGTCTTCCGTCGACGCTCTTCGTATTGCATTTCGCCGCGAAGCGTCGTTCGCGCGAGCACGAAGGCCGAATCCATCGGAAGCCATTCCAAATATAGGAGGCTGGAAATCTCTCCCACCCGTCCACCACGCACTGTTCGAACAAATTATGAGTCCATAGGATGATCGATATAATCCTATATCGACAGGAGGCCATATGTCGCCAGAAACTCTCTTCCGCATACAGCTCGTTTTAGGTTATGTCGCCTGGCTGCTTTGCTTCGGCGTCTACATCCTGCCCAGGCTCAGGTCGATGGACCGGTTCAGAGCGCATCGCGCCATCGCGACCCTGCATAGCTTCCGCTTCTTCGGGCTGGTCTTTCTCCTCCCCGGCGTCGTAGGCTCTCATTTGCCCTCTGGCTTTACCACGTTCTCTGCCTACGGCGACTTGACGACTGGAGTTCTAGCCATGCTGGCGCTTCTCACCTCGAGGGCGCGTCCACTTTTCTGGTTGTTCGTCGCCGCCTTTAATCTCGTGGGAGCTGCCGATCTCATCATTGACTATTACCATGCAATCCAGGTCGGCCTTCCTGCGATGGCCGGGGAATTGGGCTCCACCTACATCATCCCGATCATCTATGTGCCTCTGCTAATGATCACGCACGTCGTTGCTTTCTATTGGTTGGTGCGTCCTCGGCCCAAGACGGATCAAGCCCTTGCCACCGATGCATCTGCAGCTTGAGTTAAGTCAGCTGCCCGGAACCTACATTGCGCTGGTAGGGCGTGAGGCTCCAGGAGAGACCATCGATTCTCGCCCATCCCGCCCTGATCCCTGTAAGCTCAATGCGGAGGTGTCAGTTCTTATGATCGCGTTCGGCTGGTGGGGAAATTTTCCAAGCCTTGTTCATGTTTCTGTTTTGTTTGCCTGCTCTTGCCTCATATCTCCGGCCTTCGCACAGCAACCTCTCGAGACCCTGCTTGTGGGAAGCGACCATCGCCCAGTGACCAGCCTCAATGGAGACTGGCACTATCTCGTTGACCAGTCTCCGGGGAGAGCTCTCTACACCGCGAGTGGAGAGATTAATGACAAATCCTATGCCCTGAACGAACATCCTAATATAGTCGGCAAGCATAACCAGGAATACGACTTTTCCACTGCGCCCACGTTGAAAGTCCCGGGTGACTGGAACACGCAAGTTCCCGAACTCTTCAACTATGAAGGTGTTCTTTGGTACCAGCGAGACTTCGAAGCGCAGCCCAAAGCGAACACCCGTACGTTTCTCCATGTAGGCGCGGCCAACTACCGGTCGCATGTCTGGGTCAATCAAAAGCGCGTCTGTGATCACGAGGGCGGTTATACGCCTTTCGATTGTGAAGTCACAGCCCTCCTGCATCAAGGCACGAACTTTGTTGTAATTGCCGTCGATGCCACGCGTATTGTCGATGGCATTCCTTCCGTGGGCATCGATTGGTTCAACTATGGAGGCCTCACCCGCGACGTCTCGCTTGTTACGGTGCCCTCCGCTTTCATTGACGATTACGATCTGCACCTTGTGCGCAGCGCCAACTTCGATCCTCACAACACTGAAATCACGGGCTACGTTCACGTTGTCAACGTCCCTGCCGGAACGGTGGTTACGGTCGATATTCTAGGAGCAGGTGCCAATGGAACGGCCACCACCGATGCCGATGGCAACGCCCGCTTTACAGTCAAGGCCGCCCAGCTAACTCTCTGGTCGCCTGACAATCCAAAGCTCTACAAGGTCACTCTTACTTCGGGCGACGATCGGCTGACAGATGATATCGGCTTCCGTGACGTCCGTGTTGACGGTACACGCATCCTTCTTAATGGCAAACCAATCTTTCTGCAGGGCGCAAATATGCATGCAGAAGCTCCGATCCGAGGAGGCCGCGCCAACACAGACAGCGACGTCAACACCATCTTTGCCTACCTTAAAGAAATGAACGCCAATTTCGTCCGCCTTGCCCACTATCCTCACGACGAACGCATGGAACGAGCCGCCGATCGGGCCGGCATCATGATCTGGTCCGAGATACCCAATTGGCAGCACATCTCATTTGACAAGCCCGAGGTTTACGCCAAAGACGTCTTCATGCTCAGGGAGATGATCCGGCGCGATCGCAACAAAGCCTCCGTGATCCTGTGGTCGGTATCCAACGAGACACCCAACAATCCGGCGCGCACCAGGTTTCTTAGCGACCTCGCCGGCGAAGCCAGGAAACTCGATCCTACCCGGCTCATCACTTCTGCCATCATCGGGCCCAGACCCAGCGGCATGGAGATGGTCGACAATGATCCGCTCTGCGACGCGCTCGATGTCATCGGACAAAATGAGTACATCGGCTGGTACGAGATGACGCCGGAAGACGCCGACAACATTCACTGGACGTTTCCGCAAAAGCCGGTAATCATGAGCGAATTCGGTGCGGAGGCCAAGTCCGGCAATCACGGCGCCGTGAATCAGCGTTGGACTGAAGAACAGCAGGTCTATGTCTTCCAGCACCAGTTCGTGATGTTAAACAAGATTCCTCAACTGCGCGGCGTCGCTCCTTGGATCCTTACGGACTTCCGCTCACCGACACGCAACATACCGAAGTTGCAGGACGGCTATAACCGCAAAGGGCTGATCTCAGAAGACGGCAAGAAAAAGCAGGCCTTTACGTTGTTTGAAAACGTCTATGCAGAACATTCACTCGGAAAGGCCGAGTAAAGCTGTGTCGAGGGGGCCTGGTCGAGACTGGAAGGACGCGGGGCTTTACAGATTAGTGAGATGATAAGCCGGTCGATATTTCAGTCAGTTGGGGGTTCTAATGGCAAAGGAGACAATAGCGCGCGCGACGATCGTCCTCTATGACGGCGCTGAACAACCGGTTGCCGAAGAAGTGGATGTCCTCCTTGAAGTCAGGAACAATTTTGGAGTGAACCAGACGAACTGGGTTAAGGGACCTGTTGTGCAACTCAACCTGCAGTTCTTCGATGGTCCGGGTGACAACTACACGGTGACTGTTTGGGTCAATGGGAACCGCGGAACTGGGGACTTCGTCACGGCGGATCCGAAGATTCATCAGGTCCTGAAGTTCATGCTAATTCCTGTGCCGACAAAACTTACATTTCGGCCATGGGTAGAGTTGAAAGCGAAGTATCCAAAAGTGGCACAGTATTTGGGGCTGGGTCTGGTAGACGACGTCTCGGCACAGCAACGGTACGCAGACTTGCAGGCGGTCAACAAGCGGGCGTCTCTGGCGTGCTTCATGAACCTGATCACTGCCATGAACGGCATTGGAATCGGGGCAGGGAAGACCCCGCTGGATTATCTGAAGGAGATTAAGTGGGAGGACCGGTTTGCCCAGGATCGATTTTTCGGCTATATCGATCCGGCGATGATACCGGCGGTGGAAGCGACGGCCAGGGATGGCGGGTTCGCAGAGGAGAAGGACCCTGGGACACTTCACCCAGGTGCTACGCTCAGCTATAAACAGACTGACTATAACTATTCCAATGTCCAGCTCACCTTTCACCAGAACGCCGCGGATTTGAAGATGATCGATGGACTCGAATGCGTCTTGTTCGAGCCTGACATGGACCTCTACAGAAATCTTCTCGATCACGGCGTGTTAGAGGTCCTTCCCAATCTGTTGACTCACGGATTAACGGACCCGGTAGACATTCTTTCCCTGCGGTGGCTTGACACAACGGACGCTCATGAACCGCCTTTCGACCCAGGCTACACTCTGGCATGAAGAGCGGGTGAGCCGACGACCGTTGAGAGCAACCTGCCAATGCGTGCCGGTACCGCACCGCTGAGCAACTCATAGAGCACCACGCCGAGCGAATACACGTCGCTTCGGGTATCGATGCCCTCGCCTCCCGAGTCAGCCTGCTCGGGGCTGATATAGCCGAGCGTGCCAATCAGCGCACCGACCTGGGTGTGTAGAGTTTCATCACTCAGACGGTGGGATGTTGCCTTGGCAATACCAAAATCGATGATACGCGAAACCGGTTTTCCGTCCACTTCCATGACCAGGATGTTCGACGGCTTCAGATCGCGGTGGATGATGGCTTTCCGATGGGCGTGCTGCACGCCTTCGCAGACCGAAATGAAAAGTTCAAACCGCTGGCGCATGTTGAGTTTGTGTCGATCGCAATAGAGTGTAATGGGCAATCCAGCCACATACTCCATTACGAAATAGGGCCGGCCCTCGGCCGTTGAACCTGCGTCAAACACGTTCGCGATTGCCGGATGATCCATCAGCGCAAGTGCCTGCCGCTCCGACTCGAAACGAGCAACAACCTCCCGGGTATCCATGCCGGCTTTGATGAGCTTGATGGCGACACGGCGGCGAACCGGCTCCCTCTGCTCCGCGAGCCAGACTTCCCCCATGCCTCCCTCACCGACCAATTCCAACAGCTGGTAAGAGTCAATCACCGCACCCTGACCTGCCTAACCGTGAATGGGATCAGATCCCGTCACTGTTTCAGAGGCGCCAAGCGCCGATCTCGCTTGCGGCATGGGCTTGCCCGCGGCTTCATCTGCCACCATTTTGGGTGTGTCTCCTTGCGATCAGATTGCAGCGACAGCCGGCAAAACGGATCTATGTTCGTGATGCCTGAAAACAAGAGCTTGATTCATCCATTCCATGTCCATTTCGGTCATCCGGCACAATTAGGAACTGGTTTTGTAAGTTCAAACGCCAACTTATTGCCACACATGACAGTCAGCTAACCCTACTTACAAAACGCAGGAATGGCACCGAAAGCCGATGAGCGGAAATCCAGGACTCCATGTCGGCAGACTGATGCCTGGCCGCGACAGGCACATTGACAGAGTAATGACAAGGCTCTAACAAGTGGAAAGTATCCCCGGTGATGTAATCGGGTCGATGTATCAACGAATTCCGAAATCACTCCTGTAACTCAAACAGGCTCCATCGAATGCTTACCAACCCAAGATCGACTCGATACGCGTCTTCGTCGTTGAAGGATGTGGTATGTCTTTGCGCCGGTCCTCGCGACGACGAAGCATGGATCGAATTCGTTTCTCGAGTCGGCAAGCCGCTTAGCCTCATTATCATGCGCACCGCGTCCATGTGGGGAAGGCCTTCGCGGACTCTTGTGGAAGACCTGACCCAGACAATCTACCTCAAACTCTGGCAAGGCGGCCGAACCCTGCTGCGGGAGTTCGCGATGGAACGCCCCGAAGCAGTGTTGGGATATCTGAAGAGAATCGCGGCCAATGCAACTCACGACTATTTCAAGCATTGCCATAGTCAATCATCGGGAGGGGAGAACTGGCACGTGTCCACGATCGATATCGATCTCGAGTCCGGGCATGGCGCGCCAGGTGGCCCAGAGAATCTGGCGCTGGGAATATTTCTGCGGGAGATCGATGAGCATTTGACACGCTGCCTCACAGGGCCCGACCAGGAACGAGATCGGATGATCTTCTGGCTCTATTTCCGGCAAGGGATGAGCACCAGGGAAATTGCATCCCTACCCGGAATCGGATTGGGCGCCAAGGGAGTTGGAAGCGTGATTGAGCGCCTGAAGCGGGCCATCAGGGAGCAGATCGTGGCGACCGATTCATGAATGGGTGCGATCCCAAAAAGGCAAAACTCCTCCAGAACTCGTATGAATCATAAGGGAGCGATCAACTTGGCCCGTTCGACGAATCAGCATATCAACAACCACGAGTTGAACGCCCTCGTGCCCTCCCGTCTCGAGGCCGGGTGTGATCTTGAAGCGGATCCGTCACCGGACTCGATCGAAGCCGGGCGTCATGTTGCTTCATGCATTGAATGCAGAAGCAAGGTTCAGAAATACTCGCTGCTAGTAAATCGACTTCCAATGGGACCGGGTAAATCAGCGCCCGTCGCGGTTAATTGTCCACAGCACATCGAATGGAACCATGTGGCGTCCGGGCTGTGGCCGCAGTGGAAGGCAAAGCAGGCGATGATGCACGCAGCGCTCTGCGAACACTGCGGTCCTTTGCTTCGCGCAGCCGTACAAAAGGCCTGCGTGGCCAGCCCGCAGGAAGAAGATCTCGAGGCGGAAATGAAGACGCCTTCGTGGCCCGGTCGTAACCAACTCAAGAGTTGGCGTCAACCTCTCTGGAAATCGATAGAACGGTGGGCCCCAGTAGCAGTCGCTCTAGTGATCGTTGGGGTGTTGAGTACACGGCCACCCTCGTCGCGGACATCCATTTCTGGAGCCCAGTTTGCAGAACTGGCCGTCCGCACTCACCGGCAGCACCTCCGGGGAGAACTTGTCCTAGACATTCGCACGGAGTCGCAGCAGGTGGTCAATGATTGGCTCAGGAAGAGATCGACATTTTCCCTGGTGTTACCGGCGTCCCCCGCAGCCCATGAGGAAGAAAGGTCGTACCGCCCCGAAGGTGCGCGATTGGTGCGCGTGGGAGGCCAATCGGCTGATTTCATCGTCTATCACATGAAAGTTCCCGAAAATACGATGACCCGGTCGCAACCTTCAATCGCGAGCCTGATGGTCATCCCGGCCTCCGTGGTGGAAGCGTCTGGAGGAATCGAGGCTCGATTTACAAAAGTAAGTTTTCACTACGCAACCGTTGGCGGTTTAAAAGTTGTTACCTGGTCTGTGCACGGCCTTACGTACGCCCTCGTTTCCGACGAAGGAAACAGTACGCAACGATCATGCATGGTGTGCCATTCCGCCATGCGTGATCGCGATCTAAGTCACACTCCGACTCCACTAAGGCTGGATAGTAACGTTATCGAGCCGAATCTGGAATGAGTAAGTTGCTTCTAGTCACCAAAGATCAGAAACCATAACAAAAGCAAAATCGCAGCGGATCTCGTTATATCCAGTAGAACCGACTAAGTCTTCCCGCAGCGATGGTGACTGCCGGAAAGGCACAGAGTCGGAACCATGTGAGATAAACGAAACCAAATTCGATGAATTGGAGAATCTTTACGAAATGAGCAACAAATTAATCCAGTTGGCAAGTAACATTGCACTTGGGCGGACGCTGTTTGTAGCCGGCCTCGTGTTTGCGTCCGCCTTCGGCACCATTTCCGTTGCCTCGGCCCAGACAGTCACTCCCCCAACCACTCCGACCCAGATCACACCGCCTGCGGGAAACACCCCATTTCTGGTCGGCCACGCCTTTGGTTCTCAAGGATACACGTGCCTCCCCACGAGTACCGGTGGCACTTCCTGGACCATTAATCCTGCTCGCCCCGAAGCTACTCTTTTTACGGATGTCTTCGGGCAGCTGCTCGAGATCATTACCCACTTCACCAGCATCAATGAAAACCCCAAGGAGGGCATTGTGCCCCCGCTGAGTGGGAACGCAACCTGGCAGAGTTCCTTCGACAGCAGCAGGGTGTGGGCAACAGCGACTCCGGGTGGAGTAGTAGTCGCCGGCACGGACCCCGACAGCTGCCCCAACAATGGCTCGATTCCGTGCCTCCTGTTGCAATCCGTCGGGAACAAAAAAGGACCGGCGGGCGGCCGACTGCTGGCTGACACCACCTTCGTCCAACGACTCAACACCAACGGCGGCGCCGCGCCCACTCCAAGCTGCTCTGTGGGCCAAACTCAGCTCCAGCCTTACACGGCCGACTACTACTTCTACCACCAGGACCAGTAACTTCTCTGCCTGCGGTCGAATTGCCTGGGTTGTGCACGCGAAGGCGAATATGGTTGTCCTTCGCGTGCCCGCCTGCTAGGCTGAACCGAATCTCTGTCTTCTCGGTCGTGGAGGAATTGTGTGCCTGAGAAAAAGAACGGTCCGATGCTGATCCTGATTGCCGGCCCTTACCGGTCTGGAACCAATGATGATCCGGGACTGATCAGGAAGAATGTCGAGGAGATGGAGTCGTATGCCTTGCCGATCTTTCGTGCCGGGCACATTCCGATTCTCGGAGAGTGGCTGGCGTTGCCGCTCGTAGCTTTGGCGGGGTCAACGAACATCGGCGATGAAGCGTTCAACGAAATCTTCCACCCGATTGCTGTTCGGCTCCTGCAAAAATGCGACGCGGTGCTTCGAGTTGGGGGAAAGTCAACTGGAGCAGACGAGATGGTGAGGGTTGCCCGGAGCCTTGGGCTGACCCTCTTTAACAATCTCGCGGAAATCCCGAGGTTCAATGACTGAGGTGAGCTTGACCTTGCGTAAAAAGACGACTAACCCGCGTATGGCCGGATATTCTGATTCACGCGGAAGAAGTTATCCGGGTCGTACTTTGCTTTAATCCGGGCCAGCCTCTCGTAGTTATCGCGATAGGTTGCGCGAATGCGGTCGTCGCCTTCTCCTTCCATCATGAAGTTCACGTACGCCCCGCCCGCTCCGTAGGGATGCAGCGCCTCCCAGTAGTTTCGAGCCCAGGCGGTAATATGATCCGTATTGGCCGGATCCGGGTCAACGCCAACGATCACTTCGCTCCAGGTAGCATTGCGATAGCTCCACGGCGTGTCCTCGTTCTTCACCCTGTGGGCGGCGCCGTTGATCGGGTAAAGATGCATCGTGGAGTGCAGCGAGGGCAGCTCCGAACCATGCTTGATATGAAGCGCGATCGCTTCGTCGCTCAGTTCGTTGACGAAGTCCGCCTTCCAATACCACTGCAAACCCTTCGGATAGAGCCCGTCGAACATGCCTTGCAACATGGGGAACGGCATCGGCGCGAAGAACTCGAAGGCCGGGGGCCGGAAAGTGCGCAGGGGTTCGAGAATTTCATTCGCCTGTTCCAGCGTCCCGGTGTGGCACCAAACGATGCCGCACATCTTTTTGAAGTGCAGATCTTCCGGGAACGGCGGTCCCGGCGGGACGGTAAGAAATGCGAAGAAGCCATTCATCTCTTCCGGCACCTGGACGATGAATTCGCGATACCACTTCATGATGTCGGCCGCCTGCTCCAAAGGCCACAACATCGGCCCGGCGCACACCATTTGAACCGGATGCGCCTGGAAGAGAAACGACGTCACCACGCCGAAGTTTCCTCCGCCTCCGCGGATGGCCCAGAACAGGTCGGTATTCTCGTCGGCGCTTGCGACTGCGAATGTTCCATCGGCGAGGACGACGTCGGCCGCCAGCAGACTATCGATGGTCAAGCCGTACTTTCTTGTCAGGTATCCCATGCCTCCGCCGAGGGTCAAGCCTCCAACGCCGGTGGTGGAGATGATGCCGGACGGCACGGCAAGCCCGAATGTGTGCATGGCGTGATCAACATCGCCCCACGTGCAGCCGCCACCCACGCGCACCGTCCGCGCGGTTGGGTCGACATGAACGTACTTGATCAGCGAGAGATCGATGACCAGGCAGTCGTCGCACACTCCCAACCCGCCGGCGTTATGGCCCCCGCCTCGAATTGAAACCCGCAGATCATGTTTGCGGCCAAACTGGACCGCCGTGACCACATCGGCGACGTCGGCGCACTTGGCGATCAATCGCGGCTTGCGATCGATCATGGCGTTATAGACTTCGCGCTCCTTGTCGTAGCGCGCATCCGTGGGTTCGATCAGATCACCTCGGAGCTGACCTTTGAATTCAGTGACATCTTGCTGTTGCATTGGTTCCTCCATCCGCGGCAAATTTGCATGCCATTCTATTCCTAAAGGCGCGCTTGGAAAAGCCGGGTTCAGACGTCGTGCTCATCTTTCCAATCTCCTGTTAGTCGATCGGTCATCATGGCCGTGCTGCGCCGCCCACGCGGCTTCTTCGAGTCCGGCAAGCAGGTCGGGAAGCCGCACACTATCGGCGCCCATACTTAGCGGGCTTGGCCGCTGAACTGCTGGCAATTGACATTGGGGTGCCAGTTCACGAAAGCGCCGTTCGGATTTTCCTTCCATGCCCAGACGTGCAAAGTGTAGAACGCGGGGAGACCGAAGCGATTGGGGCTCTCGAAGTAATGAAAGAGCTGTCCCATCAGCTCCGGCGGCCCCTGGTTCTTCTTATCCCAGGCGTCAGCGAAGAGCAGAAAGTCTGCGCCGATCAATTTCAGGCCTCCGTTTGCTGTAGGCTCGTAAATCACGATCTGGGGATGGGTGGGGTCGATTTCGCCGCGGCTAACCAGTGCCCCGTTGACATAGTGAAGACCCATCGCCCCCGAGTCGGGCCCGCTCACGCAACCGAATTGAAGAGCATAGCCCTCCGCCTCCGCTACCGACACATCCTTGAAGCGCTCGGTCGATTCCCTGACAATCTTGATAAGTGCGCTCGCCTGGCTCTTTTGTTCAGCCGTCTGATCTTTTTGTAATGCCGGCGTCTGCGAATGGCCATCCTGGGCCACGGCGCACAGTACACAAGCACCCAGAAGAGCCAGACCGATCAGTGATTGCCTTGCGATCTGTCTGACTTTCGTGACAAAGGCGGGAAAGCGTGATGTATTCATTGAGTCTCCTTAGGCTGTTCGGTGCTCAAGTCCCGCTGCAGCTCTTTGCGGATTCCAGGGCGGTTACGTTTGCTAAAATCCGCTCTGGAGCGCATCTTGTCCGGGTGTTCTCGAGGACTGCGTGCTGCAGGATTTTGAGCCTCTCCGATTAAGTTCAAGCTAACGTTCATCCAAACGAGAAGTAACGAAACAACGCCGAAGAAACGCCAAAATCCTGCTTACTGCCGCCTGCCTTCTTCGTCACCGGGAGCACCCGTGGAAGCCAATCCCCTTAGCTATCACTTCGGCGAGTTCACTCTGGACACCGGCAGGGGATGTGTGCTCAAGGCGGGATCGGAAATCAAGCTTCGCCCCAAAGTTTTTGAAACTCTCAAGTACCTGGTGGAACATTCCGGCCGGCTGATCGGCAAGAAGGAACTGATGCAGGCGGTGTGGCCTGACAGCTTCGTTACCGATGATTCGCTCGTGCAGTGTACGCTCGAGTTACGACGGGCTCTCGATGATGGCGCTCAACAGCTACTCAAGACTGTGCCTCGGCGCGGGTATGTTTTCGCTGCCGCGGTAATCCAGCACTCGCCTGATGATCGCCCTGCAACCTCCATCTTTGACCTGTCCGAAGGCCGAGAGCTATCCTCGGCGACGATCGGCGCGAAGCGACGCGATCTGCCGGTCCCGCGCACTTCGCTGGTTGGACGAGAGCAACAAGTCACTGAAGCCACCACATTGCTGCTGAGGCAGGACGTCCGGCTGTTGAGCCTGACCGGGCCAGGCGGCGCCGGAAAAACGCGCCTTGCCATTGCCGTAGGCGCCGCGATTGCAGATCGATTCACCGCGGGCATTCAATTTGTCAGCCTGGCGTCGATCACACAGCCCGACCTGGTAGCAACGGCTCTTGCCGATGCGTTCGAAATCCAGCAAGTTGGCAACCGCACCATCCCCCAACTCATCGGCGACCAACTGAAGAACTCGGGACCCTTCCTGCTCCTGTTGGACAACTTCGAACAAGTCCTTCCGGCCGCCGTCGTGGTGGCCGAAATCCTGGAAGCATGCCCATTGCTCAAAATACTCGTGACCAGCCGGTCGCGCTTGCATATTTACGGAGAACAGGAATTTCACGTAACCCCATTGGCGCAGAATTCCGCCATGGAACTGTTTGCGCACCGCGCCACAGCCGTCTGGCCCGATTTTGCCATTACTCCCGAGAACGCTCCAGCCGTCGAGGAAATCTGCTCGCGCGTGGATGGTTTGCCCCTGGCCATCGAACTTGCGGCCGCCCGAACCAGGGTGCTCTCTCCCAGCGCTATCCTTGATCGGCTAAAACGACCGCTGCAATTGCTTACGGGCGGCCCGCTCGATCTGCCCGAACGGCAACAGACACTCCACAACGCGATCGATTGGAGTCATGGCCTGTTGAATGACGCAGAGCAGAAACTATTCCGGCGGATCTCCGTGTTTGTCGGAGGATGCACGTTGGAAGCGGCGGAGGCAGTATGCAACACCAGGCATGATCTGGCGATCGATCTATTTGAGGGCTTGTCCTCCCTGGTGGATAAGAGCCTGATTCACCGCGCGGATCAAGCCAACGGCGAGTCGCGTTTCGCGATGCTGGAAACAATTCGGGAGTTTGCCCTCGACCGGCTCAAGGAAAGCAGCGAAGAGCCTGTAACACGGCGTGCACACGCGGCCTACTGTCTAGTCCTTGCGGAGGAAGGGAATCCGGAGCTGGGCCCGGCGGATCGGACGCGTTGGCTTATGAACTGCGATGCTGAGATCGATAACCTTCGGGCTGCTCTGGACTGGCTTTTTGAAACCCAGGATCTGGATTGGGCTCTGCGTCTCAGCGTAGCTTTGTTTCGATTCTGGGACATGCGGGAACACCTCAGCGAAGGTCGGGTCCGGCTCGAGACGGTTCTACGCCTGGCCGGTGCGGAACGCACCCGGGACCGGGCTAGGATCGCGCATTTCGCGGGAGCCCTGGCGAGCGCGCAGGGCGATTATCTGTTCGCCGAGAATTTTCTGAAGCAGGGACTTACTCTGTATGAAGAACTGGACCATGCGCCGGGTATCGCCGCGTCGTTAAACGCTCTGGCGATCGCAGCGAGAGATCGAGCTGACTATGCCTCGGCTCAGAGCTATTTCGAGCGCAGCCTGGCATGCTGGCGTTTATTGTCGGACCAGTTGGCGATCGCGCGTTGTCTCCATAATCTCGCCAATGTAGTCAAGGTTCGGGGCGACTATCCACGCGCGCGCCGGGCGTTGGGTGAAGCTGCCGCCATTTTTGAGAAACTAGGCGATCGCAGCGGAGCCGCCTGGTCCATCAACCAGCAGGGCGACATCGCGCGCGCCACCGGCGATATCGTCGCAGCCCGCGCCTTATACTGGCGGGCCCTCGCCGCGTTCCGGGAAGCTGGAGATCCCTGGGGTTCCGCGCGATCCCTGACCGATTTGGGCTACATCGACTTTGAGCAGGCAAACCATTTGTCCGGGCGCGCGGCGTTCCGCGAAGCCATGGAAATCTTTGCGGGGCTGGGTCATCGGCGTGGGATAGCTCGGACACTGGAGGGCTGCGCGTGTCTCGCTCTTGCTGAAGGAAACGCCGCCCGGGCATTGACACTGGCCGCCGCCGCGCGGCAGTTACGCCGGCTGATTGGAGCTCACCTGTCTCAAACGGAGCAATCCAGCCTCGATCGAATGCTGGCTCCCGCGTGGCGGCTGCTGAGTGATTCGGAAGGCAAGGCCGCCTGGGAAAAGGGCTCTGCGATGAGTCTGGAGAGCGCCACGCAATATTCGCGCGAGGAGCCGGACCCGATCAGCTCAGGTGGTCTGGGTCAATGAGGCGGCGGACCGCGGAGATCCGGTCTGCCGGGAGTCCGGCCTTGCGGGCGTGCTCCCGGATGTCGTCCTCATCGGGCGCGAGGTAAACGCAGTAAACTTTGTCCTCGGTGACGTAACTGTGGAGCCACTGAATCTGCGGCCCCATCTCCTTCAGCGCCTGCAATGAGCGCAGGGAAACCTCCCGGATTTGACCCTCTGAAAGGGATCCGGCACCAGGTATCTCGCGTTCGATCACGAATTGCGCCACAATCCCAGAGTCTAACACCAACCTGCCGTCTCTTGTCTTCGCTGTGTGACGTGAGGTGGCATTGTCACCTGCTGATCCGGACAGCCAACTGCAAGACGCGCGGGTCAGTAACTGTGCTTGTAATGCTGCCGAACGCGGCGGAGCCGAAGCTTCCGTTGGGCTGCGAAAAGGCGGGTGTATTCGTAACATTGAATAATTCTGCCCGGAACTCCATCCCGGTCTCACGAAACAAAGTGGTGTGTTTGACCAACGCAAAGTCCCAATCCCGATACGCGGGTCCGCGCACAGGATTTCTCGAAGCCGTGCCAATGGTGAATTGAGGAGCGGTTGCAAATGCGTCTGTGTTGAAGTAACTGCGCAGGATTTCTATCCCCAGGCGAAAGAGCCGGTTTGCCCACCAGATTCGGACGCTGAAGAACGAAGCCGGCAAATGCGTTGAAATTTGTTGCCTGGGTCACCGTTACCGGCATTCCAGACTGCAGCAAAACGATGGCGTTGAGCGACCAGCCTCCCAGCACATAATCCAATGCGCCGCCCGACGCAAAGCGATGGCCGTGCCCCGCCGGAAGATCATATATGCCGCTGAAGGAGGTCACATTCGGCATGTCCCCGCTCGACGAATCGCGTTCCAGGTAAGGCCGATAGGTGTCGGCTGCGATCAGGCTGCTCGAATTCGGCGACGACAGGACCGTGGTCGAAAACACGGAGGACGCATCATCGATCAGCTTCGAATGGGTATAGGCGAACAGGAACGAAAGACCGTGGGCCAGTCTTTCCTGCACATCAGCCTCTATGCCGTTGTAGTTTGTCGTCCCGCTGTTGTTTCGGTAAGTTGCCACGTTCAGAAAGCGAGGGTATGGCTTCATGAGTTGTGCTTGCGTGATGGTTTTGCCCCCGATCGAACTGGAAGGCGGAATCTGTCCATAGTAAGGATTAGGCACCGCTTTGAGCAGCGGCGCTCCTTCCGAGAGCTCTTGCGATGTAAGCTGATTCAAATTCGAATCGGGTATACCGACGTGGACAACATGCGAGCCCACGTAGGCGATCTCCGCGGAAAGATTTCTGGTGATGGCTCGCTGTACGGCGAGATTCCACTGTTCGACATATCCCGATCCAGCCGTCCGGTTGACGGTGTAGACGCTTTGTCCGAGGCCGGCATCCGGGGTCAGCGGGATCGGCGCGACGGACGGCCCATGAGACAGCACAAATGCCGGCCTCAGACTGTCCTGCGTCTTTTGTTGAACATTTTGGACGAACGGGAATTGCGGAGTCGTAAAGGGCGTTGTGATCCCCGACTGGTCGAAGAACACCATTCCGAACCCAGACCGGACCACCGTCTTCGGCGTCATCAGAAATGCGAGGCCGAATCGCGGAGCCACGTTGTCATAGTGTAGTTCGCGCGCACTGCGCGGGTAACCGTTCTTTCCCAGGTAATCGAGTTGCTGGGTGGCGAGGTTGAATACGGCGCCCTGATTGGTCTTTTCCGTGGAAGGGAAGTGAAGCGTATAGCGCGCCCCAATGTTGAGCGTCAGCCGATTGGTCGCCTGCCAGTCGTCCTGCGCGAAGTACTCTTCGATGTGGTCCCGTGGGCGGATAATGCTCTGCTGCAGGTCGATCTGAAAGGTGTCCACCTGGCCAATCAGGAAGCTCGCAATCGAGTTTCCGCTGTTTGTGACACCCTGCTGATTTGTGCCCGTGGTCGTAAATGCGAATGACCCGGTTGGATTCGGCGGCGCGACGGTGTTGAGCTGATACCAGCGAAAGTCCATACCCGCTTTCCAAGCGTGCCTCCCTCGCGTATAAGCCACCGTATCAACCGCCTGCCAAACGGCGGTCTGATATTGGGAGAAGGTGCTTGCCGAAGGCCCCAGTTGTTGGAACCCGGTGAACGTAAATAATGGCAGCGCGTTGTTGAACGCTGCATTGGTCGGAATGCCTGGAATTCCGAGAGCGGCCGAAGCTGTATCGCTCAGTGTCGCGCCTTCGATTGTGTTTCCCCTGCGCGTGTAGCCCAATCGCAAGTCATTGAGAAGCCGCGCCGAGAAGACATGCGTTTCATTGGCTACGGCCTGCTGGCCCAGCACATTCGAGAGCCCCGCCACTCCGCCTGTGCCGAGGACTGATCCCGTGATGGCGCCACTGCCGTCTGGCAAAGGAGTGACCGGCGATTCCACGTCACTGAAATAGGAATATCTGCCGAACGCCATGTCATGCGTTCCTTTTGCCCCATCCACTCGGAAGTCAAATTGATTCTGGTGGTCGGAATCATTTGCGGTACGAGTGTAGTTATTTGCTTTTGCAGTCAGGTTGGTTGGGGTTGGAAAGCGTGCCAATAATCCCTCGGCAGCCGGGTCAAACGGAATATTGATGATGTCATGGGGAAATTCCTGGCGAACGGTCGCGCCGTTGACTACCTCCGTGGTGGTCGGGTCGAAGATGTGCGACACCCCGGTGAAAATCCCCTGTCGCTCTGCAATTGTGGGAATGGTTGAGATCCTTGTCACTCCGATGAGCTGCTTCACGCCCTGGTAGTCGCCAAAGAAGAACAGGTGATTGGGAACGATGGGACCGCCGATGGTCCCTCCATACAGGTTCCTTCTGTACTCGGGCTTCGGTGCCGTAGGCGGCGCAAAGTAGTTTCGCGCGTTCAGATCTTCATTGCGAAAGAACTCGAATAGACTCCCATGAAATGAATTCGAGCCGGAGCGCGTGGCAACGTTCACTACTCCGCCATTGAAGCGGCCGAACTCGGCTGGAACATTGTTGGTTTCGACCGTGAACTCCTGGATGTCATCGAGAATCGGGAAGAAGACCACCTGGCCAGGCTCCGGCTGGAGCGCCGAGATTCCGTCGTAAAGGTATTCATTGGTCCTCGGGCGTCCCCCGTTGATGCGTGGCAGGAGTGTGCCCGGAGGCAATTCGACCCCAGGTGCGAGTGTCGCGAGTTGGACAAAGTTACGGGTGTTGAGGGGCATTGCGACCACGGTCGGTCCGGCAATGTTTGTCTCCACATTGCTGGTCTCGGACTGCAACAAAGGGGCATCGCCGCTGACCTTCACCGTCTGCTGGTTGCCCCCCACTGTCAATGTGAGGTCGGCCAGCCACGGTCTGTCCGACTATGGCGGTAACGCCCGTTCGAGTCAGGTGCTCGAAATCCATTCGCAGTCACGTCCAACTGGTAAGAGCCTGGATTCAAATTCGTAAAAACGTATTCCCCGAAAGATGAACTCCGGGTGATCAGGTGGGTGTTGGTATCGGAATTTGTTAATTCCACGGTCGCATTGGCGACGACAGCGCCGGACCCATCAAGCACGCGACCCCGAAGATCTGCGGCAATTTGTGCTGGTGCAGTCGAGCCACTGAGGAGAAAGAACACGACAACACACACGACCATGCACTGCTTCATGGGTGGATCTCCCGGGGACAGAGGTAGTTTTCAGTTTTCCGCCGGCGGTGATGCTCAAAACGGATCGGCAGGCTGGGAAGGGAACGGGGCAGTAAGCCTGCAGCTGCCGAGACATAACGACTTTATACGACTGAAATCGTATCGTCAAGATTAGCTTGGATTGGGTTGTAGGGAAGACGATTCAGTCAGTTTCGTCATCCAGGCGCTCGATCATCACATCCGTAGACTTGATGAGAGCCGCCGCGGTGTCGCCCTTCTTCAGCCGCAATTCCCGAACTGCGCTCGCAGTAATGATCGCGGTGATGTGCGCTTCGCCAACAGAGAGAATCACTTCTGCAAGAAGGCCCTCGATCCGCACGCTTACGACCTTGCCGGCCAGCTGATTTCTTCCGCTGACCCGGCGATAGCGTGCTCGGGATTTCGCCGAAGGCTTTAGTTCATCGGCCGCTATAAATGGCCGCAGACTGGCTTCCGAGAGGCGATGGTGACCGCCGGGAGTGCGAACCGTCTTCAGCTTTCCATCCAGGATCCATTTTTTGATGGTGGGGTAGCTGATCCCCATCATTCTGGATGCCTCGCGAGGCGTCATCAAATTGCTGCGAGTTCCCATGCCGTTCCCACCCTTTCCGCAGCCGTCCGCGCGATTCCGACTTCTGTCGGAAATTGACCGGGCCCGCATGATCAGGCCCGCCGGGACTTCATTCAGACGACATCGTGGAAATTGTTTTCACTGCCAGATGGCTCCAATAATCAACCCTGCCTTCGCGATTGTCCACGCTAGAATGTCACCATGAAGAATGAATTCCGCCGTCGTTTCCAGGCAGTTGCCATCGCCATGTCGCTCTTGTTTGCCATCGGCGGACCGTCCGCCGTGTTTGCCCAGGGGATGGATCATCACCAGGCGTCCGAGCCTTCCACCCAATTGATACTTCGCGGGCTTGATGGGAAGACTGTTAGCCTCACTCCCGAGGAGGTCGCGGCACTTCCGCATAAAACGGTTTCCGTCTTCAATTCGCATACGAAGGCGAACGAGAACTATTCGGGGGTGGCCCTTGCGGACCTCCTTGCCAAGATCGGCGTGCCCCATGGTGAAGAGGTCAAGGGCAAGCTGTTCATGACGGCGGTTATTGCGGAAGGGACGGACAAGTACAGCGTCCTTTACGCGCTGGCAGAAGTTGACCCGTCGATCCACACCGGGGACGTAATCGTGGCTGACTCGGTCGATGGGCAGAAGCTGGGAAAGGATGGCGCCTTCAAAATGGTTTCCACCGAGGAGCGCCGGCCGGCACGATGGGTTCGAAATCTGACTGAGATCTCGGTCATCGAGGTGAAGCCGTAAACAGTTGAAATGTGTCCAGGGTTGAAAGCATTTTCCTAGACACCGACGAGAACGTTGGACGCCTTTACAATCGCGCTCACTTTAACTCCAGCATGTAACTGGAGACGTTCGACGCTAGCCTTGGTGATGGACGCTACAACCTTGGTCCCGCCGGAGAGTTGAACTTCAACTTCGCTGTTGACAGCGCCCTGCTGGACATTGGCAACTTCTCCCAGGAGCACGTTGCGCGCACTTATGGTTGAGGCAGCCACTCCCACGCCGATCATCACTTCCGATGCCTTGATTACGGCATAGGCTGACTTGCCGGGCTCGAGACCGAGCGAGTCGGCGCTGGAATTCGTAATGACCGCCACCACAGTTTCCCCGCCACCAAGAGCGAGCGTGACCTCAGCATTGACCGCCCCTTTAATGACGCTCTTGACTGTGCCTGCGAGTACATTCCTGGCGCTGATTTGCATGCCGATTCCTCCATCCCGATTTAGAGATTCCCACGCCACCGCAGCGATGGCGGCATCGAACTCGAAAACATTCTCTTCAGTCTAACCGGAATGACGCGCTCGAAGTCCGAAGGGCGCCGAGACTGGCAGCCAATGCCGGCCAGGAACCGAGAGTTGACGGGGGTTTTCGGCATCCTGGGGAACCTTCTCGTTAAAATCTGCCACTATCGCCCTCAAGGGGTGCGTTGAAAACAGATCGTTTCCCGGGAATCGAGTCACGTGTGTTTTCCACTTTTGTGCGCTCGGATCATCGCACGGATGAAGCCGGGCGGCCCAACAATCGGCTACATCCCTTCGATGATCGGCGACATTCGAAACCTAAGCGGCGGCTGGCTCGCAGGAAGGGGGACAGCCTTGGCATCACGAATGGCGCGACACTCTCCGCGACGATGGAGCGCGAGGGGGTCTTCTCAGCGATACCCTTTGGTCCGGAACCGGGACACCGCCACATAAAACGTGTTGGCATCCGTTCCCGGATTGTGCAGACTGATATTGGCATTCGACAGGTGCTGGTAGCGATAGCCGATGCTGATACTTTGGCGTTGCTTGCGAATGAACTGCACGCCCCCGCCAAAATCGATGGTGTACATGAACTGCGAGCCCTGGGGCGAAAGAACGCGGTCCAGAAAGTAGATAAAGCCGCCATTCGTCGATAGAAACGGCTGAACCCGGCTTTCAGGATAGAAGCTTGCCCGGAAGCCCACCGGGCTGACGCCGCTTCCATAGGTGCGTTTGCGCTTGTCGAGAAAATTCGGGTTCTTGGGAGTGGGTTCGTCGAGCATGGCGATCGCGGTTATCTCCGGCGCATAGCGGAAATTCCATTTGGCGCCGGGATTGATGAGATAGGAATAGGTTATATCGACGGGCATGTAGTTGATGTCGTCTGCATACCCCCAGATATGCCCGCTGAACCCGGAGAATCCCCACCAGGTTCCGACTTCATGCACGCCTCCGGGATGCGGCCATACGGGCAGGACCTCGCCGGAGGGAACCGGATGCACGCCGGTGGAGACAACATTTCCCGCAGATGCTACGACGGCTTCTTCCGGCGGGTCTCCGTTCCGAGCCTTCGCCTGTCCCGCCAGCTACTTGCTCCGGACCCGGTGGCTGGCTCCAGAACGAATTCGCCTTCACCTGGCGCCCATCGCGGTACCACGGCGGCCGGAAGCGGAAGATATTTGCCGTCGCGCGAGCAGGAGTGAGAAAGCTGAGGAGCAGCAATGTGACAGGCCGGCGCTGCTTCTCTTCCGCGGGCTTCACGACATACCTATCGAGCGCGTCTTCCCCCATAGTCCACAACATGCCGCCAACCGGAGTGGTCACCATTTCGACCCATCCGGTTTCGTTAGTCCAGGGGCGATTGCCTTCTTGTGGAACCAGATGATCACCGTTATGCCCAATGCCGGCCTCTCCGAATGGCCCTAGTTTCCACTGGACGCTGTACGCAGTCGAAAATGCGAGCGCGCGCAGACGGCTGCGCCAATATGGCCAGGTGTTGCTCATGGTCAAGGGTCATCCCCTTGGGGTCATTCTGGATCCACAGGTAGTTGGTGATCCCTCCCATCATGGGATGGCCGATATAGTCGTCGAGGAATGGGTTCTGATCATTCCAGACGTTCCAGCGCCAACCCGCCGCGCTGTTGATCCAGCGGTCGAACCAATCCCCATGGGTAGTCTCCCATCGATACCAATAGCCGGTATAGACGTTTCCCACGTTCTGGAAGGTAAGGAACGCGGCGGAACTGATCAATAGTGGCTTCCAGTGAACGCGGCACTCCCTGGCATGCGTTGTATCGTATGGGCACTGATCGAGCGGCACGCGCCCGGATGAATTTGGCGTCACTCCAAAGCCTGACGAATCGAGCATGCCGCCGTGGATGAAATCAAAATCCGGGGGAAGGGAACTGGAGCTCCTCAGCGGGCGAATCGGTCACGTTGAATTCAGGCGTCGGTGCGTCCGGCAACTCGGCGCCTGCGGGCGCGGCGCTTCAGCCGTGGCCGGGATCAACGGCGCAGCCGCCTCTCTTGCGGCCAGGTCTTCACCCTGGCCGGCCGCCTGCGCCCATGTGGATTCATCAGCGCCGGTAAATCCAACCAGTGAAACGATGATTAAAACAAGAACGCAACTGCGCCGGGGTCGCGCACGGTTGTCACTCATTCGCCTTCATCCTCTCGTTGGCTGCCATGGCTCTCTAAACTTCCCGATCATTGTTCGACTCGCCAGATATGAACTGCATCCGGCTGTCGTAGATCCGAAAACGCATCGTGCTTTGTCAAAACGTTCAGGGAACAGGCGATTTGGGGCAGAGATAGTGGAGACGCGGGTCTTGTTTTTCTATGGATAGAAACGGCGCTAGCATAGC
Source organism: uncultured Acidobacteriota bacterium (assembly GCA_963812485.1). GTDB lineage: Bacteria > Acidobacteriota > Terriglobia > Terriglobales > Acidobacteriaceae > Telmatobacter. The sequence continues at coordinate 10,632 of CAWEVD010000004.1, read as the reverse complement.
CAGTTTAGCCGAAAAAGCAGGGCGCCGGGGTCCGGCATTTGCCTTTTGGCTCCCCGGAACCGAATCTAAGAAAGAGATGATCGCACATTCAGGCCGGGATTCTGTCCCGCTCAGACGTTTCATCTCGACCTGGAACCAGCCAAAGCGAAGAACTGAAGGCCCTCTCCGGGTTGGATGCCATTATCGGCACCGTCGGAGTTGCCTCTTTCCGGATAGCATACCCCATGCGGCGCGGGCCGGACCGGCATGAAGTACGCGTGCGCGGTGTCGGCGGGTCTTGTGATGATGTCATATTCCGCCGAGTGCACGACCGTCGCTTCGTGGACCCCCGAGGCGAGCTGCCGTTTCCCCTGGAACGACGAATTGCTTGCCTTGGCCCAAAAGGCGAGAGGAGTGGGAAGGATGCCGAAACGCCCCTCGGAGTTGTATGACCAAAGTCTACATGCGCTTGCATTTACAATGTGCGACGCGAGGGCCGGTACTTTCGCATTTTTGCTTGAAAATACAAAGCCCGCTGGTATATTGGAGGGAACTGAAGTGCGAACCAGCGGGTGCGCAAGATCAACGAATGGATGGAGGCACTTGCTTTCATTCGCTTCCGCCCGATTTACATTATGCGGCCTGTTCCGGTCGGCCGATGAGATTACGGAACACCTTCACGGACAGTGAGGATAGCGAAGCTTTGCAAAATTTGGCGCGAGGTTTCCGGATTCATGTACAGCTCAAGTCCAGATAGTGCGCCCGGCCTGTCGGGCCTTTCGAAGTGGTACGCGGTTTACACAACCTGCCGCCATGAGAAGCGCGTTGCATTGCATTTCGAACAAAGAGGTATTGAGCACTTCCTTCCCCTTTTTCGCAGCGAGCGCCAATGGCGCGGCCGATCGAAAGTGAGTCTCGATCTTCCGCTGTTTCCCGGCTACCTCTTTGTGCGTATCGATCGGGGAGATCGTGGACGGGTACTCAGCGTTCCCGGTGCGCTTGCAGTGGTGGGGGGAGTTGGGCGGCAGCCCACAGCCGTTGCCGATGCGACGATCAGTTCTCTCCGTTCGGGATTGGCCCAGCGAAAGGTTGAACCGCATCCATTTCTTTTGACGGGTCAACGTGCGCTCATTCAATCCGGCCCATTCATGGGGATGGAAGGCGTCGTAGTAAGGGTAAAGAACGGGTTTAGAGTGGTGCTCACTGTTGAGCAGGTCATGCAAAGCATTGCGATTGAGGTGGCGGAGGAGGACCTTGACCCGATCGGATCGAGGGGGTTCCAGCGGAACTGCAGCCTTCATTTGAATCCCGCGCGCTCTCTCTGAAGAACATGGCGGCCCCTTGATTGTCTCGCTCGAACGAGTGAATGCATTGGATGTGTAGCCGAACCCCATGATCTTCGAGCATCGCGGACTTGAGACCATAGCTTTGGATCCAATCCAGACGCTCGGCGATATCCGAATTCGAGGTCCCATCACCAGTCCACAACGCCATCAATGGGTATGCCGCAAACTACACGCGGGACGAATTGTCTTCGAATGATCCGTGCAGATTGGAACAGCTCTTCGTGAAGAATCGTCGGAGCTCCCGTGTCCTGGAGGCAGGGGATAGATGGTAAGAGACAAACAGGAAGCGCAAAAGACGGGCATATCGGTTTCAAGACGCGCGGTCAAAGAAGAGCGCATCTTGACCACCGCTGCCAAGCTGTTTGCTCAATGTGGTTACAACGGGGTCAGTACGCGCGAAATTGCGGCCTCGGCGGAGGTCAACGAAGTCACACTTTACCGGCATTATCCGCGCAAGCGCGACCTATACCTGGCAGCACTAAGCGCGGAGCTGAATCGGGTTCAACTTCGGGGCGAATTGCTGACGCGGCTGGCGGCAGCCCAGACTGGGCGGACGGCGCTGGTTTGCACATTTGAGCTGATCTCAACCACATTGCTGCAGCAACCGCAGTTAGTGCGCCTCCTTGGCTTCAGTGCGCTCGAGTTAAGCGAGGACATCAATCCCTTGCTGCGACGCCATCTCGGCGAACTGGTCGAAATTGTAGCCCGTTACCTGGATCCCTGGATCGCACGAGGGGAGATCCGGTGCGCAAGTGCCAAGACGCTCGTGCTCACCTTGATTGCTATCGTTTTCAGCCGCGGCCCGTTGGACCGGGTGTTCTTGGGCGATGCCGCAACCCTGGATACCTTGTTTGAAACCTACTCGGAGTTTTGTCTGGTCTGAAACGACGGCTTTTGACTTACGAGCGGAGCGAGACCCTTTTGGCGGGCTCGCGTCAACAACTCTGCCTTCAACTACTGCGAGAACTGACAAAGAGAGATTCAGAGGAATATGGAGAAAAGCAGTCGCATCTTCGTTGCGGGACATCGAGGGCTTGTCGGTTCAGCGATACGCCGCGGGTTAGAAAAGGGGGGGCATACAAACCTGCTTCTTCGAACGCATTCCCAGCTTGACCTTACCGACCGCGAGGCAGTGCGTGAATTCTTTCGTTTGGAGAGTCCGGAATTTGTCTTCCTGGCCGCTGCAAAGGTGGGCGGCATCCTCGCCAATGACACCTATCCCGCCGACTTCATTCGCCAGAACCTCGAGATTCAGACCAATGTAATCGATGCGTGCCATCGCTTTGGTGTGAAACGTCTCCTCTTTCTCGGCTCCAGTTGCGTCTATCCAAAGCACGCGCCGCAACCAATTAAGGAAGAGCATTTGCTGACCGGCCCTCTGGAGCCGACCAATCGCGCCTATGCACTGGCCAAGATCGCGGGAATTGAAATGTGCTGGTCGTATAACCGGCAGTATGGGACAAAATACTTGTCGGCCATGCCGACCAACATCTATGGGCCCGAAGATAATTTTGATCTCCATAACTCCCACGTTCTACCCGCTCTTATCCGGAAGATATCCGAAGCGAAGCTGGCCGGTTCCAGATCGCTGGTAGTCTGGGGGACCGGCAAACCGCGAAGAGAGCTCCTTTACAGCGAAGACCTTGCGGAGGCCTGCGTGTTTTTGCTCAACCTTCCAGAGGAGCTCTACGATTCACTGCTGACAAGTGATGGGCCTCCCTTGATCAATATCGGAACGGGGGAGGACCTGACCATCCGCGAGCTGGCCGAACTCGCCTGCAAAACGCTCGGGTTTGATGGGGATCTTGTTTTCGATACGTCCCGCCCTGACGGGACGCCCCGCAAGCTGCTGGACGTCAGCAGAATTCGCGGGTTGGGCTGGAAGGCCACGACCAGTCTCGAAGACGGGATCCGGATGACCTGTGAGTCAGTCCGCCCGCAGTTGCAAGCGGCTGCCGCCATAGGTGAAAAGCGCACATGAGGATCCTCCAGATAACTCGTTCCATCGATCCCTCAGCGGGCGGACCAATCGAGGCGGTGCGGCAGTTCAACAGTTACCTCGCTGCCGCCGGCCACGAAGTCGAAATCGCCTCCCTCGACGATCCTGCTTCCACGCCTCCTGAGAGTCACGGCGTTCCCGTCCTCTCGCTTGGTCCCGCGGCATTGAACTATGGGTATTCGCGCGATTTCGCTCCCTGGCTACAGCAAAATCACTCTCGCTTCGATATGTTCGTGATCAACGGCTTATGGCAGTATCACAGCTATGCGGCCTGGCAAGTCTTGGGACGCGCGAATCGTCCCTATGTTGTATTTCCCCACGGCATGCTGGGTCCTTACTTCAAGCGGCGCTATCCCTTGAAGCACATCAAAAAGGCTGTCTATTGGCTTTGGGCTGAATATCGAGTATTGCGGGATGCTACCGCGGTGCTGTTCACCTGCGAGCAGGAGCGCTTACTGGCCCGGGAGTCGTTTTCACCGTATCGGGCCCACGAAAGGGTTGTCACGCTGGGAATAGTCGCCCCGGGCTATGGCCGGCAAGAGTTGAAAAGCGCGTTCTTGGAGAAGTTTCCGGAGCTTCGAGGAAAGAGACTAGCTACCTTCGTAGGGAGGATCCATCCGAAAAAAGGTTGCGATACACTCTTACGGGCGTTTGCGGAAGTTTTCAGAAACACCGACGACTGGCGTCTTGTCATGGTTGGTCCGGATCAGATAGGCTGGCAAAAAGAATTGATGGGGATGGCCGGGTCGCTGGGGATCGCAGACAAGGTATTTTGGTTGGGTATGCAGACGGGAAACGATAAGTGGGGAGCATTCTGCTCTTCGGAAGTCTTCGTTCTCCCATCACATTATGAGAATTTTGGAATTGTGGTTGCAGAAGCACTCGCATGCCGAGTGCCCGTTTTGATTTCGAATCAAGTGGATATTTGGCGCGAAGTCGAACAGGACGGGGCGGGGATCGTAGAGAGTGACTCTCTTGCAGGAACAACGAACCTGTTTCGCCGGTGGACTTCCCTGTCTGAGGTCGAGCAGGAAAGAATGCGCGGAAATGCGAAACTATGTTTCGAGAAGAGATTTGAACTTCGAATCGCAGGCGAAAGACTGTTGGAAGTTCTGAACTCCGTTGCACAAGACGGGTACGTGGCTGTGGCAGTTGGCCGGTGACGGTGACGTTCAACTACTGCGAGGTTATGATGAGCCGCGCGGGCCGAGCGCCTATTCACGATATTCTTCGGGTGCTGCGGAGCGCAATCGCTCTTTCACCTTTCGCGCCGGTACACCCGCATAGATGCCAAAGGGCAACAGGTCTTTTGTGGCTACCGAGCCAAGGCCGAGAATTGCCCCGTTCCCTACATTGACGCCGGGCTGCACGCAAGCCCGGGCGCAGATCCATGCATAGGCTCCAATCTTGGTCGGAAAGGAAACCAGCTTGAAGGAACGCTCGTTGTACAGATGCGTGGCGCCGCAGATATAAGCCCCTTGGGACACAATGCAATGGGATCCCAAGTAGACTGGTGATGGGTTATATATTTCCGCATCATCCCCGATGCCAACGCAGTCCTCGCATTCAAGGTTCCACGGAGCCCAAACGCGCGACCGGGGATAGAAGTGGCAGTTCGGACCCAGCTTCGCGTTGAACAGCCGCAAGAGGAATGACCGCCAAGCATGGAAGGGGCGGGGGGAAGGACGATACAATAGCAGCCAGGACAGACTCCAGATCCCCCGTTTCAGCCTGTTGCGCCACGAATGCGGAGCATCTAGGTATGGATCTTTCATGTTGAATTGCGCGGACTGATTATCGTTTGCATCTTTCGTCGATTGTGTCAAATCCAGACTGGCAAAACTCACAAAGGCATCACCGGCCCTCTCCATAGGGAGAATGATACATGAATTGTTGTGCAGCTCCATCCGCAAGGTCATTCCTTCAATTAAGGATACTGAAGGGCTATAACTGCGATTATCTTCGTCGTCTGGGATTCTCAAGTCACGCGGGGACGGCGCTGCGTTCGTTGGTGACTGCGGGGCTTCTCGCAATCCTGGTATCCACTGTGCCGGCGAGCAAAGCGCAGGAACCGCAAAGCGCGGTTCCATCCATACATGCTGGCGCCGCGGCCGCCGGCGCTGCAGGCGCATCAGCGGGATCATCTCAGAGTGTGGGTGCGGGCCTTACTGACGAGCCCATTTTTGTGGGCGAAATCGTGCACGTCTCGGTTTTCAATGCTCCGGATTTTTCCACCGTCATGCGCGTTTCACAAAGCGGAGAGATCGGCGTTCCCTATCTCGGAGCAGTCCATGTTGCGGGGCTTTCTAGCGCGAGCGCCGCAGACCTGATCACGGGAGAACTCAAGCAGCGCAACTTGGTCCTCGACCCCCGACTGCTGGTCACGGTGGATTCGACAACCACCGGTATCACAGTTCTCGGCGAGGTGAAATCTCCAGGTATCTATCCACCCAACGGCAAGCAGATGCTGTCGGACATTCTAGCGCTTGCGGGCGGTATGACGGTAAATACGGGAAGAGTGATTGAGATTTCCAGCCAGGCCTCGCCCGAGCAGAAGACCTACGTGCCCTGGGATCCGACGATGCACAACACGAGTTCGTATGATCGCATAATTTACCCTGGGCAGAGAGTGCTGGTTAGGGCGTGCGGCTTCGTTTACGTAGGTGGTAGCGTGGCCAGGCCGGGCGCTTACGCACCCTGCGGTTCTCCGACTATGACGCTTTCGCAGATGATCGCGCTTGCCGGCGGAATTGCCGGTTCTCCGCGGATGGACCACACAATCGTAGTTAGACCAAACCCGGACGGCACGAAGACCGTTTACCAAGTCGACCTGGACAAAGTACTGAAGGGGGAGCGCGCAGATCTGACAGTGCATGATGAGGATATCGTCTATGTTCCAGCCAGTTACCTGAGGGCTACTCTCAAGAAACTTCCCGATTATATTTTCGGCTTTGGGACCGCACTCCTGTATGTGTATACCCGCTAGAGCAGGTTTATCGATCGCAACTAGGGGTACGGTCTGGCGCATCGTCATGTCAATCATTTGGCGCCTGCAACTTGGCAGCGCCGAGCATTTTGAAGGTGTTGAACCCCAAAAGGCAACCGTGAGAATCAGCATCGTAACACTGTCCTTCAATCAGCGAGCCTTCTTGCCGCAGGCGCTTGACTCGGTTTTGCAACAGGGCTACTCCGATTTGGAATACATCGTAGTTGACCCGGGATCCACTGACGGAAGCCGGGAAGTGATTCAGAAAAACGCGTCGAAATTGGCTCACATCATCTTCGAACCGGATCGGGGTGCTGCGGATGGATTGAACAAGGGTTTTGCCGCGGCCACTGGAGAAGTGTTCGGATTCTTGAATGCCGACGACTTGCTGCTCCCTGGGGCTCTCGAACGAGTGGCCGAATTTTTCCGGTTGAATCCGAATTGCGATCTGGCGCTCGGCAATGGCTATATCATTGATGAAAGGGGCAAGCCAATCCGCCATGTCAAGGCCTGCGGCTTCACGGTAAAGCGTTATTTGCATGGTGGCTCGCGTTGGCTCCAGCAGGCTACTTTTTTCCGCCGCGAAGCATTTCAGCGATCGCCGGGCTTTAATGTCCTGAATCGCACCTCGTGGGATGGAGAGCTTTTCATATCCATGTTAAACAGTGGGGCCAGCGCCGGATATATCGACGCCGATCTTGGTGAATTCAGAGTCCATAGCACATCGATCTCCGGTTCTCAGACAAACTCGCAAAAATATCGCGAGGACTGGCGCCGTGTATTTCGCGAAATTCAAGGTCGAGAATGGGGGCGTGGAGATCAGCTTTGGCATTTCCTCTACAAGGCCGAAGGCCTTCTAATCCGAAGCGGAGTGTTGCGAACGAACTCAACCGGGAGGAGGCAGATTTCCACTTGAAAATTGCAGTCTTGTGGTACTCTTTGTCCGGCTATTTGAATGCCTGCCTGAAGGAACTCGCCACTCGCGAAGGAGTTGAACTCTTCGTCGCTCATCAAGCGCCTCCCGTATACGCACCATTCGAAGAGGACCAATTCTCATGGATCGAGAACCAACTGGTGTGGCGCTCGCAGAGCGATCTGGGAACGCTCGAAGAACGCCTGAATCGGTTCGCACCCGAGGTCCAACTCATTTGCGGATGGGCCGTGCCCGCCTATCGAAAGGTGGCCAGGAGGACTTCCGGAAAATGCTTGCGTATCATGACCATGGATAATTGCTGGCTCGCAACCGGCAAGCAGAAATTAGCGACCTTGATTTCACCTTGGTATGTTCGCCCTCTTGCAGACCTCGTGTGGCTTCCCGGCGAAAGGCAGGCAATTTTCGCCAGGAAACTTGGATTCGAGCAACGAAACATTCTTCGCGGGCTCTACTCCTGCGACCAGCCTGCACTACAGACAATCCACTTCTCGCGGATTGAGAATCAGCGAACCCTTCCTCAAGCATTTCTTTATGTGGGCAGGTTTGTGGCTGACAAAGGGATAGATACGCTGGTTGAGGCTTATGAGATTTACCGGAAGGGATGCGATCATCCTTGGCCGCTCATCTGCTGTGGAGCGGGCCCTCTTCGCTCGCACCTTGAGAACCGGACCGGTATTCAGGTTGAAGGCTTTCTGCAGCCGGAGGCCCTCAAGGCAAAGCTGGCCTCCGCGGGTTGCCTCATCCTCCCAAGCGACTTTGAGCCATGGGCAGTTGTGGTTCACGAGGCATCCGCCGCTGGCCTCGTTATATTAGCGTCCGAAAACGTTGGCGCTTCGGTGCACCTCGTTCAAGATGCGTACAACGGCTATCTTTTCGGGGGAGGGAACGCCGAGCGAACTCGCTACTTTGATGGCGCACGTTACATCGCTCACCAATGCGCGGCTTAGCGCTATGTCTCGAGCGAGTCATTCGCTCTCTCTGCAGTTCACCCCTCGTCGCTGGGCAGATACCTTGCTTGATGCGGCCGAAGACAGCTACTCGGCGCGGCTCCTGTGCTGCAATGAATTGCACCGGTTTCATCTGACTGACTCCGATGGTGAGTCCAAACCTCTTAAAGACGATGAGCACTTCACGGATCCCAGAACAGAAATCACCAGACTATGCCACTAGATACCACAACCCAGCCCTCACTGCTCAATCCGAGTCCTGCGCCCGCGAATCTGGAGCCCGTCTTTCCGCGCAACGAACCACCGGGAGGTCTGGCGGATGATGATTCGATGCGGCGCCTCATTCAGTTTGCGAGGAAGCGCAGCTGGATTGTCCTCGTGGCTGCGCTGCTCGGGATCGGGGGCGGCGTCATCGCGAACATGATTCTTCCCACGCGTTATACGGCCCGGGCGAGCATCGAATTGGAGCAGGATCGATCCAGCCAGTTCTTTCTGCAGCAATCGTCTGATCTGCGGGATGCGTCGTCCATGGATGCCGCAGAAATTGACACCGTGATAGAGGTCCTGAAGAGCAGCGCCCTGGCCCTCGAAACGATTCAAAAGCTTGGCTTGCAAAACAATCCAAACTTCCTGAAGCGGAACGACGGCCACCCTTGGAACTTATCGGATCCAAGAGACCGCGCGGTGCTGATAGCAACCTTCTGTCGGAAGACTGGATGTGAGCCGGCTGGGTCACACGAACATCATTCAAATCCAATTTAGCTCTTCGCGGCCGGAGCTTGCATCTCTAATATCCAATACCCTGATTGACAGCTATATCGAGCACAACTTCAAAGAGAACTTCACCTCGACAGCAAAGGTTTCGGATTGGCTGGACAGCCAGCTCGGGGGTTAAAGAAGCGCCTCGACGACAGCCAGCAGCACATGGTCGCGTTGCAGAAGGAACTGGGGATCTTCGGCATAGACCAATCGAAAGACCAAAGCGCCCCGACGCAAAGCGTTCTCCTGGCCAACCTCGTGGAGCTGAATAAGCAGCTTGTCGATGCCCAGGCGGGGAGGATGTTGAAAGAGGGAGAGCTGCGCGCCATACAGAGCTCTTCCCCAGACGTAATTGACTCCATGTCCAGTGTAGACCGCACTTTCCAGTTGTCACGAGAGAACCTGGCGCAGCTGCAAACTGAATATATTTCGCTGATCCACACCTATGGCTCCGCATATCCACGCGTCAGCCAGCTGAAGGCTCAGATCGACCATCTTGAGCACTTCATTTCCTCGCAGGAGGCGACGCAGGTCTCGCGGGTGAAAAAAGAACTTCAAGCCACGCAGGAGAGAGAAAACCTGATACGGCAATCGGTAGAGGCTCAGGAGAAGAAAGCCAACGACAGCAGCGATGCCGTAATTGAGTATGAATTCGCTCGTCGCGCCTATGAATCGAACCGTGAACTATATGACGGGCTCCAAGAGCGATTGCAGGAAGCGGGCATCATTGCCGGCCTTCATTCGACGGCGGTTCACCTCGTCGATAACGCAGATATCCCCCCATTCCCGAGTCATCCGCGCAAGGCGATAAACCTGGCCGGAGGACTGGGAGTCGGTCTGTTCATCGGCTTGGTTTTGGCGTTCTTGCTGGAGGCGATGGATACCAACCTGAAGTCAATTACCGAGATCGAAGAAACGCTGCAGCTTCCGCTGATCGCAGGCCTCCCTTATTCCGGATAGTTCCGCCCTTCTGCCCTCCAGATTCAACGAAGAGGCAATGGCAGGCAACATGGGTTCTATGTCGAGAATCGCGGAATCGCTGCGCGGAATGCGCACGTCGATCCTTCTTTCCAGTCCGGGTGCCCCACCCAAAATTATCATGGTCGCCAGCACGCGCCCCGGCGAAGGAAAGACATCGATCTCGATGCTCTCGTCGATCATTTTTGCCCTGAACGGAGCGAAGGGTTCTGCTGGTGGATGCAGACCTCCGCCGTCCGAAGATTCATCAGCGTTTTCGGCATCAAACAGAATCCTGGACTTTCTTCTGTGCTCTCCGGCAAGGCCACTTTAGAAGAAGCAATACAGGAGTGGCCCGACCAACCGAAACTCCACATTCTGCCGTCTGGACCGGTACCACCGTTGCCGTCCGAACTTCTAGGCTCCAAGCAGATGAGTGATTTGCTCCAGAAGTTGCGCCTGCAATACGACTTTATTTTCATTGATACGCCGCCCGTCCTTGCGGTCACCGATGCATCGGTGATCGGTCGCCTTGCGGATGCAACCATTTTGGTGGTCCGTTTCGGCGAGGCGAAACGTGACGTCGTAGCGCGAAGTCTCGAGGTGCTGGAACGCTCCGGCGCCCACATGCTTGGAGTTGCCTTGAATATGGTGGATCTGCGTTCGCCGGAATACGTGGAATACTACGGGCGCAAGTACTACGACTACTACGGCGAACGTCCTCC
>CAWEVD010000003.1:0-88922 GCA_963812485.1 uncultured Acidobacteriota bacterium | reverse complement strand
TGATAAGAGTTCATACTTGGATCGCGCAAAGCGATCATTATGAAGGCCTTGAAGACGAGGCAGACGGAAATGCATACGAAGAAAGATCGCTTGATCGTGCTCCAATACACCGATGCCCCTCCTTGTCGTCCAAAGCCGCCGATAAAAGATTGTTTGTCTTTGAATCCCGCGCGCGGCGAGCCGACCAGCAACTGGTAGCTACTGCATCGAGCTATGATTACAATGCAAGTTTAGAATGGTGTTAGAAACGAGGCGGAATAATCACATTTAACCGTCAAAGGGTCGGCTATTTTGTGCAAGCTCTTACCTCCTATCATGCCGACCGCGAGCAGACCACACGGGACGGATAATAAGGGCAAGGGGGAGTAAAAACGTAGCGAGGTTAGTGCTGAGGCGAAAGGGGCGGGATAAACTCGCCAGTGAGCCTTTGTGCGGGTTCCGCGTTCGGGGTGACTGTGGGGTGGCTGATAACCCGTTGATTTGACTCTCCCCGATTTTGAGCCTTTATCGCATATGTCCTAAGTGTCTGAAGGAACTTGCGTTTACCTGCTAGATTTTTTAACAATCCCCTTCACACGGGAGAGGTCGCAGGTTCAATCCCTGCAGCGCCCACCATTGCAAGTGTTTGTTCGTCATGCCTAAATTTTTGCACGCGAGTTTCGCCCCAAGGTCTGCGCCCTGTTTCGGCCCAAGAAATCCCTCTTGAGCGCCACCACTTTTCTCGTTATCTGATGGGCCATCTGCTGGTCGACTTTTAACGGACGCGCGCCGGTGGCTTCGTCCTGACACGCGAGAGGGCAGCCGCGAAAAAGGAGCACCGCCTGGTCCGCGCTTGCCGCCCTTGCAGGGACGCCGAAAAATCGCTGTTCCGGCTCTTCCGATGACGGCCCACGGAAAGTTCTTTTCGACGGTAAAGCCCTTTCGCGACCGCGGGTCGGTGCTCGAATTGAAACCACGGAGTTGCCTGGGGACGCCTTGTAATCGAGCGCAAAACTATCGCTTGGTCCGATGAACCCGTGGCAGTGGGAAGGGTCACAGCGATCGTCGAACCGCCTCGACCCCAGCGATGGCTGCTGCCGCCGCAAAGAACATTGCAAAAAGGTCCGCCTCATACGCCCACGCCAATCCGAGGCTGAACCAGGAGACCAGTGCAATCATGGTGAGCTCCCGTACTTTGGCGTCCTATCCCTGCCCTCCCCTTTGCCCTTGCCGCACGATACCTTCGAACAAGATAGATCGTGGTCGAAGAGAACATGCGTGCTTGGATGGCACTGGTCGACGGATCTGTCTTGCCAGAACAATGATTTGGCTGCGTCGCCGCAGATTTAAGCGACCACGGGACCGTACATGTTGACAAGACGGTTCGCTGTCCTGGGCTGCTGCTCGGTGCTGGCATCGTGGGTTGTCGCGTGGGCGCAATCATCCTATCCCAGCCGTGTCATACATTTTGTTGTGCCTTTCGCTGCTGGCGCGCCTGACTTCGTGGCCCGAATCATGGCGCAACAACTCCAATCTCAAATGGGGCAATCTGTTATCGTTGAAAACCGTCCGGCCGCCAACGGAACAATCGCCACCGAGGCCGTTGCGAGAGCCGCACCGGACGGTCACACCCTGCTAATCACTTCCGCCTCGATTGCGGTAAACCCTAGCATCTATCGCAATCTCCCGTATAACGTCCTGACGGACTTGGAAGCGATAACCGCCATCTGCCAGACGGACGGTTATATCCTGGCGGTGATCCTTCAGTTCCTGCCAAGTCGGTGCAGGAACTCGTGGTGTTAGCGCGCGATCCAAGCAGCAAACTGTCATATGGCTCACCGGGGGTCGGCAACACCCTTCATCTCGCCGGTGAACTATTCAAGACGCGCGCCGGAATAGACCTCACGCACGTTCCGTATCGCGGTGCGGGGCCTGCCATCAGCCGATCTCCTTGGGGGTCAAATCCAGGTTATGTTTGTGACTGCGCCGTTATCGCTCGCTCACATTCAGTCAGGTAAACTGAGGCCACTTGCCTATACCGCCGCTCATCGCTGGTCTGTGCTGCCGGAAGTGCCCACGATGGCAGAGGCGGGTATCCAGAACTTTGTAATGGACGGCGGTTGGTATGGGATGTTCGCACCGGCCCGGACCCCCGCAGAGATCATTGATCGTCTGGATTCCGAGGTGAAGGCCGCACTGACGGTGCCGAGCGTGCGGGAAAATTATGCCGCACTCGGCCTGAGCCCCGTTGGAAGCTCCCCGGCTGAATTTAAGAGCTTTCTCGCTGAACAGGTTCGGGCATATGCCGAACTGGTAAAAATCGCCAAGATCGAACCTCAGTGAGTGTCTTCCACTCTCCGCAAGGCGCGATGTAATGGAGCCCGACAAGCGAAAAAGCGGGAGTAACGCCCCATTGCCCATTCGATTGACAATGTGCCTTTCGACTCTGAATGGCCGAAACCAATTCCAAGCCCCACGGACCAAGCACAAGAAGCCGCGCGGTGAACAACTGCTTGACTGGATCGTCAACAATCCGAACGACCGGGAAGCGTGGAATGAGCTCGCCCGGATCGCCGATCACAACATCCACAGTCTTGATCAGCTGTTGCCCTGGAATTGGAAGACACAGCCTGCCAGACTGGCGGCATGATGAGTAGTCCGATCAGGCAGACCGCCGCATCCGACAGATTCAACGAGATCGCCACCATTCGCATTGAGCTGCGGCACACCGATCCCTTGATCTGGCGTCAGGTCGAGGTCCCGACCTCGATCACGCTCAAGGTCCTACATGACATCATCCAGGCCGTCATGGGATGGTTCGATTACCACCTCTGGGAGTTCACAATCGGCAAGCAAAGGTACGGTCTGCCGATGGATGACGACTGGGGAACCGAGCCTCGCATCGCGGCGGGCAAGGTGCGCCTGCGCGACGTGCTCAAGCCGCGAAAGACCATCATCGATTACACTTACCACGCCAGCACACCACGCTGGCTTACGAACGGCAAGCGATTTTGCCGCGCGTCATGATGGCGGTGGAGGTGTCGCTGGCGCTGATGCTGGTGGTAGGCTCCGGCCTGCTGGCGTCGAGCCTGGTGCGGTTATACAAGTCAGGCGCGGGGTTCGATCCGCACGGCGTAGAGAACATCGCCTTCAGCATGGATCAGCAACCGCGGAAGGGGGATGCATTGATGCAGTTCTATCGCCAAATGGGCGAGGGGTTGAGCCACCAGCCGGGCGTGAAAGATGTCAGCTTTGCGTGGATCATTCCGTTCGCGCACATGGTGTGGGACGAGGATTTTCCGGCGACGGACGGGAAGGTTCATAACATTTATCAGAACAGCGTGGCGCCCGCGTATTTCAAGACGATGCGTATTCCGTTCTTCTTGGGGCGCGATTTCCGCTGGGGGGATTCCGCTTCGACGGAAAGGAAGATCATTCTCAACCAGGCGGCGGCAAAGCTCCTCTTGCCGGATCGCAGCCCCGTTGGCCAATTCATCACCAAGAAGGAAGGGGAGAAGACTTTCCGTTACGAAGTGATTGGCGTGGTGGGCGATGCGAAGTACGAAGAGCTGCGCTCAGCGGCGCCTCCGACCGCGTACGTTCCCATGTGCCAGGATGATCAGGAGACGCGTTCCTACAACGCTGTCGTGCGGACCGACGGCCCCGCGACTCCGCTGGTGGGGGCGGCGCATGCGCTCGCCGAACAAATCGAACCGGGTATCCCGATGCCCGAGATGACTGCTATGTCGGATACGGTTCGCGATTCGATGAGTGCGGAGCGCATGATGGCGCTGCTCTCCGTGTTCTTTGCCGTCTGCGCGCTCATTGTTACCGCGGTAGGACTCTACGGAACCCTGGCATATGCGACCGAGCGGCGCACCAGCGAAATCGGCATCCGCATGGCCCTGGGTGCTCGGCGCACGCAGGTGGCAGGGATGGTATTTCGGCAGAATGCCGCGGTGGCGTTGGCGGGCACGGCGGGAGGGTTGATTGCTGCCCTGCTGGCTTCGCGGGCGCTGGCCAGCTTTCTCTATGGAACTTCGACGCGCGATCCGTGGGTGTTTGCGGGGTCGATCACGGCCCTGGCGTTGATTGCAACCGCGGCTTCGCTCCTGCCGGCCGTGCGCGCGGCAGGGGTCGAGCCGATGCAAGCGATCCGCTGCGAGTAGACAGAGAGTTACACCAGGCGAAAACGCGATGGGACAGATTCCGTCCGCCGCTCAGGCGGGGATCGAAGTCTGCGTCGTGAGGGCTCGGTATTCAGACAACATGCGCAGGCGCCAGCGCAGGATCATGCCAAAGGCCAGGACAAAGAACAGGCCGCCAGTTTGCTGCAGGGTCATGTAGGTGTCGAGGTAATCGCGGGCCAGGAAACGGATCGCGGCCAGGGCAACGACGACAATGAAAAAAGCGTTGGAGCGGCGCATCATGATGGCATCGCCATCGCGCACCAGTTTTGACGTAACCAGCAACGGATAGGCGAGGGCCACCAGTCCCACGACGAACGCCGCCGCGGCCCAGCTCCAGGGAACCCGGAACGCAGGCACCAGGAACATGGAAAAACCAGTCGCCATGCCAAGCGGGGGAATGATGATCTTCTTCACGGTCACGGCTGAACGTCCCTCGCGGATCCGCCAGGCAAGGACGCCAAGCAAGCCGATGACGGAAACGAGCACCGAAGTGCCAAAACTGATGTGCACGGGACCGACCTCTGCTTTCAATTATGCCAAAAAGCGATGCAAAACGATCGATGGGCCGGAGAGGCCCATCGGTCGTACACGCTTACGGCAGTCTTGATTCGGACTTCGGCCCCGGAAATTTTATTGGCCTAGTTGAGTTTCCCGTCGGTCACGTGGTTTCGATTTCCATACTATCTTCTTCATAAAACGCTCCCGGGTCGGCCAGCCGGATGAGCCGGTGCAGGTAGGCGCGGGAGATGCTCAAACTGCGTGCCGCAAGGGTTTTATTTCCGTTGTTCTCGCGGACGGCCGTGGCGGCGAGGCGGACCTTGTAATCGCGAAGCTTGTGCTCGAAGGTGCCTCCGGGGACGGCTTCTTCGAAATTGGTGAGCGCTTTTTCGCGAAGTGTGGCTGGAAGGTTCTCAAGGCGGAGCGTTCGGCCGCGGGCGAGAATGATGCACCGCTGAATGACGTTCTCAAGTTCGCGCACATTCCCTGGCCAGGAATAACCCTGCAGCACGGCCATCGCTTCGGGCTCGATGGCGCCTATCGGCTTCTGAAAGACTCGTGCGTAGTGGCGGAGAAAATGAGTGGCGATGGGGGCGATATCTTCCGGCCTCTCCTGCAGGGAGGGAATTTCAATCTTCATGACGTTGATGCGGTAGTAGAGATCCTGGCGAAATTTTCCCTGGGCGACCATCTCTGACAGGTTTCTGTGCGTGGCGAAGATGATGCGGGAGCGCAAAGGGATGAGGCGGTTGTTGCCCAGGCGGCTGAACTCGCGCTGCTGCAGAACGCGAAGCAGTTTCACCTGGGTGAAGAGGCTGAGCTCGCCGATTTCGTCGAGGAACAGGGTACCGTCGCGTGATTGCTCGAGATAACCCTCGCGGGATCCAACAGTACCGGTATAAGCGCCTTTCTCGTGGCCGAACAGTTCGGCTTCGATCAGGGTTTCGGGAATGGCGCCGCACGCGACTGCGACGAACGGCCGGCTTCCGCGATTACCCCGGTTGTGGATGGCGCGCGCGACCAGTTCCTTCCCGGTCCCGCTCGCTCCGGTGATCAGGACCGACGCATCAATACTGGAGACGCAGTCGATGAGGTGGTGGACCTGATGCATGGCCCGGCTTTCGCCCACCATCTGATCCCGGTCTCCCATGGTTTCGATGCTCTGGTGCCCTTGTTCGCGCTGGCGCTTGAGCGTGGAACTTTCGTGGGCGCGTCGCAGCATGATACGCAGGTCCCGGATCGAGGGAGGCCGGCGGCAATAGCCGAAGGCGCCCTGGCGTACAAGTTCGTCGGCAGTGGCGCGGAGTCCATCGTCCGCCATAATGACCCACGCGACTTCGGACGCGATCATGCGCCGGGCGCAGGCAATTCGTTCTGTAAGAGAATCATGATTGGAGTTCAAATCCAGGATCATGACGTGACAGGTTTTCTCGGAGAGAAGGCGACTTACTCCATCCTCCTTCGATTCGAAGAAGAACTGGAATTCCATTCCCAAGGCTGAAGACAACAAGGGCTGCAAAGTGCAGTCCTGAGAAAACAGACCGACGCGAATCACAATATTCACCCCAGTGGGGTTTTGATTTAGTAACCGTAATCTAGCACGAAGGTAGGAGAATGCAAGCGATGTAACCGAAGTTCATCATACCAAAGTAACTTTTTGTATTCAGGTCATGTAATCGGCCCGCGTCATGAACTCGAAGGCACTGTAAACAGGCGTATACACGCCACCCAGGATCATATGTATAAATAACATTAAATCAATAGTTTACTGCGATTATTCGTTTGGAAGGACGTTTGCACTCGGTCAGGTAAGGCCGGTAATTCGAAAAATCGGACGCGAAGGCTGATACATTCAATCCTTTTTCGCCTTTCTCACATTTGTGGCTGACGTGCCGGAGCACCTGTCGGCGTTGAGAACTTACCTTTCCTGTTTCTGGTAACGCTGGGACCGGCGGCGAACCCTGATGTGGGAATTGTTCCAAGCATCATTCATTGAGAGAAAGAGACTTCACATGGATAACGTTCTGCTTACCCGGATTATTGGCGGCGTGCTGTTGGTCATCGTGCTGGGTTTTATCATCCAGCGCCGTCGCTCTCGCATTCGTTAGTGCGTTCGATCCCTCGGTTTTGCGGGCCGCGGTGCGATTTCTGCTCAAAATGACGAATCGAACCAGACTGCCTCAGGAATTCGCCATCGATCCAGAACAGGTCTCGACTTCCATGCTAGCCCAGACCGAACACTGCAAGCCCCGCGTAACCCTATGACCACACCGCTGAATCGTGAATTTGAAGTCGTTTGGTTGACGAGACCGGGTTGAGGATCGGATGAGTATGGACAACCGCCGGTACTGTGTTTACAACCGGACGAGCGAATGCTTTCTCAGCTTAGGAGTCACTCGTGAGGACCGGGGCTTTGCGGGCTTCCAAGGTCTGCTCAGAGGACGCGCGCCGCGGTACGATGAGGGCCGCTGGCTGAGTCGTCCCAAGGGGGTTCACCTTCTCCGCTTATTTTCATCGCGGGACCTGGTATTTATTGACGCCCAACACCGCGTGGTACGGGCTATCGAATCGTTCCCTCCGCTTCGATTTGTTTCCATCGGCAAGAACGTTGCGAGCGTGGTGGAACTGCCCGTTCACACCATCGACTCATCGCAGACCCAGCCCGGCAACCAACTGGTGATCTGCGTAGCGGACGAGATTGAGTTTCGTCTGCGCAGCATGCCGGACGTGGGGAAAGACGATCGTTGGCGCAAGCCGAAATGTCCACCCCCTCGTTAGGAAGAGTCCTTCATTCGTACTTGCCGAAGGCGTCGATCTGCTTTGCGGAGTATTCCCGCCGCTCGACGGGGGAAGAGAGCACCGTCGAAGTAGCGGTCGCGCCGAACGCCGAAAGCCTGTCGATGAGGGCCTCGAGATGGTGCACGGAGACGAGGTGGGCCTCGATGACGAAGGACTCGTCGCCCGTGATGCGGTGACACCGCGCGATCTCGGGCAGTTCCTTGATCGCGGTCACGGTGCGGCCGATCTGCAGGTCGCCGCCGGGGATGGTCAGGCGCATGAGGACGTGCATGGGGACACCGAGTTTGGCCATGTCGAGGGCCACGTGATAGCCGGTGATGACGCCGGCTTCTTCGAGGCGCCGGACGCGCTCGGACACGGCGGGCGTGGAGAGGCCGACCTTCCGTCCCAGTTCCGCGAAGGAGAGGCGCGCATTGTGCTGCAGGTGTTCGACGATCTTCCATGCGATGGCATCGAGCTCGAAGGCATGCGGAGAAGTCTTGTGGGACATTAGCCGACAATCCTTAGGTGCTTCCTCCATTATGCTTAACGCTCTTAGGCTATGGCACTTGATTTCCATCGAAACCCCATTTCCAGTCGTATTTCGGCGCGCCTATCCTTACGCCTAGCCGGTGGATGCTTCCCTAGAACGTTCACCTCGTCTCCCGGCAGACAAAGGAGATCGAATGAGCGCTTTCCCCAGCTCCGCTTCAACTCAGTCCCCATCACAGGCCGTTGCCGAACCCCTGGTCGAGGAGCGTGATTTTCTTCCCCTCCGCGGAACCGACCACGTTGAGTTCTACGTAGGCAATGCGCGGCAGGCGGCGTATTTTTACCGCGCGGCTTTCGGCATGTCACTGGTGGCCTACGCGGGCCCGGAGACAGGCCAGCGCGATCGAGCTTCGTACATGGTGCAGCAGGGCAAGATCCGATTCGTGCTCACCACGCCGCTGCGCGCGAGCGACCCGATTGCCGAGCATATCCATCGTCATGGAGATGGCGTACGGGCGATCGCCCTTTGGGTGGACGATGCCCACCGCGCGTGGCGCGAAACCACCAACCGCGGAGCAATCAGCGTGGCCGTGCCGTATGCAAAATCCGACGACTACGGGCGGGTGGTTCTCTCCAGCATCCGCGCCTATGGCGACACGATCCACACTTTTGTGGAGCGCGACGCGTATGCGGGCCCGTTTCTCCCCGGGTTTCGCCCCATTGAGAGCGACCCCGTAGCGCGTCCCGTTGGCCTGCTCCACATCGATCACATGGTAGGCAATGTGGGTTGGCACGAGATGGACAAATGGGTCGATTTCTACGCCCGCGTGATGGGCTTCCGGCTCTATCAGCATTTCGACGACAAGGACATTTCGACCGAGTACTCGGCGCTGATGTCGAAGGTGATGGCCAACGGCAATGGCTACGTGAAGTTCCCCATCAACGAGCCGGCGGAGGGCAAACGCAAATCGCAGATCGAAGAGTATCTCGATTTCTATCCCGGCCCCGGCGTACAGCACATCGCCCTGGCGACCAACGACATTCTGCACACGGTCAATCGGCTGCACGAGCAGGGCATCGAGTTCCTGCGCGTGCCCCACACCTATTACACCGAGCTGCAGCAACGTGTGGGCACGATCGACGAGCCGGTCGATGAGTTGGAGGCGCTGGGAATCCTGGTGGACCGCGACAATGAAGGGTACATGCTCCAGATCTTCACCCGCCCCATTGAAGACCGGCCGACGCTGTTCTTCGAAATCATCCAGCGCAAGGGCAGCCGCAGCTTTGGCAAGGGAAACTTCAAGGCGCTGTTTGAAGCCATTGAGCGCGAACAGAGCGAGCGGGGCAATCTCTAGCCGATTGCCGGAGCAAAATATATGCAAACGGAAATGCTTTCCGCGGCGGTTCCTTACCTGATCGAGCAGGATTACGCGGCCTATACAGACGAACAGCACGGCGTGTGGGCCGAACTCGTGGGGCGCGTGCTTCCTGAACTCGAGCGGCACGCGGCGCAGGAATATCTGGATGGATTCGAGATCATCGGGATGAAACGGGACCGGCTGCCCAACCTGGCGTCGGTGAGCGCTCGCCTGGAGCCGAGGACCGGGTGGAACTCCACGCCAGTGAGCGGCTTTCTTCCGGCTCCGGCATTTTTCGAGATGCTGGCGGCGCGGCGTTTCCCC
Source organism: uncultured Acidobacteriota bacterium (assembly GCA_963812485.1). Taxonomy (GTDB): domain Bacteria; phylum Acidobacteriota; class Terriglobia; order Terriglobales; family Acidobacteriaceae; genus Telmatobacter. The sequence continues at coordinate 79,303 of CAWEVD010000003.1, read as the reverse complement.
ACCACCACGTGGTTGCGCAGCCGGGAATCGCTCGAGTACACCCCCGAGCCGGACATCTTTCACGACGTGTTCGGCCACGTGCCGATGCATGCGCACCGCGTGTTTGCCGGTTTTCTCGAGCACTATGGCCGCGTCTGCGCCGCCATCGACGATGCGGGCGTGCTGGAGAAACTAGGACGCCTTTTCTGGTACACCGTCGAATTTGGGCTGATCCGCCAGAGAAACCAAATCAAGGTTTACGGCAGTGGGCTCATCAGTTCGCATGGGGAATGCAGAAATGTCGTCGACGGCCATTGTGCGGTGCGCGACTTTTCGCTGGACGAAGTGCTGCACACTCCGGTGAAAGTAGACGAGCTGCACAAGTTACTTTTCGCAGTCAGCAGTATCGATCAAATCTACGAGGCAATGCATGAAGCAGAGCAGCGAATCGAGCGCGGCAGTCTTTGATACGGAATCGGCACCCGTCGAGCTCTCGTATCAGTCAGGGTTTGGAAACGAGTTTGCGACCGAAGCGGTTCGAGGCGCTTTGCCGGAGGGCCAGAACGCGCCGCAGAAACATCCGCTGGGGCTGTATACGGAGCAGTTCAGCGGCACACCGTTTACTGCACCGCGGGCGACCAATCGGCGCACATGGACATATCGCATCCGGCCGTCGGTAACGCATCGACCGTACGAAGAGATTCCGCGGCGGATGATTCGCAGCGGGATATTTGACGAGGTGCCGACGACCCCGAACCAGCTCCGCTGGGATCCGCTTCCCATTCCCGACCAGAAAACGGACTTTGTCGACGGCATTGTCACCCTGGGCGGCAATGGCGATCCGGCCACGCAGACGGGTCTGGCGATCCATCTGTATGCCACGAACCATTCGATGCAGGATCGCTTTTTCTACACCGCCGATGGAGAGTTGCTGATCGTTCCGCAACTCGGCGCGCTTCACTTCCACACGGAACTGGGGATCCTGGGCGTAAAGCCGGGCGAGATCTGCGTGATTCCACGGGGAGTGAAGTTCCGCGTGGTGCTCGAGGAGCCGCAAGCGCGCGGATATATCTGCGAGAACTACGGCTTGCCCTTCCGGCTTCCGGAACTGGGCCCGATCGGGGCGAACGGCCTGGCCAATGCGCGCGACTTCAAGGCTCCGGTCGCGGCGTATGACGATCGCGATGGCGAATTCCATATCACCGCGAAATTCCTCGGCCGGCTATGGTCGGCATTCATCGACCACTCGCCTCTCGACGTGGTCGGCTGGCATGGCAACTATGCGCCATACAAGTACGACCTGGCATTGTTCAACTGCATCAACACGGTCTCGTTTGACCATCCCGACCCGTCAATCTACACCGTGCTGAGCGCACCGTCGCCTGTTCCCGGCACAGCCAATTGCGATTTCGCCATCTTTCCTCCGCGCTGGATGGTGGCGGAACACACCTTCCGTCCGCCGTGGTTTCATCGCAACCTGATGAACGAGTTCATGGGCCTTGTATTTGGCGCCTACGATGCCAAGGCGGAGGGATTTGTGCCCGGCGGTGCAAGCCTGCACAATTGCATGGCGGGCCATGGCCCCGACGCGGAGACATTCGAGCGTGCCACCAATGCGGAGTTGAAGCCGCAGTACCTGGCCAACACTCTGGCCTTCATGTTTGAGACGCAACTTGTGGTTCGCCCCACGGAGTTCGCGATGAACGCACGCATTCTGCAGCACGAGTACTTCGAGTGCTGGCAGGGGTTGAAGAAGCGATTCACTCCGGGAAGCCGCAACAAGGAATGAGCGCCCATGCCCGATCGGGAGGCAGGGGGATGGCTCTGAATAGCTGGGTCGCCTCGACCAATGATGCCGCCACTGATTTTCCCCTCGAGAACCTGCCCTACGGCATATTTCGGCACGGGGACAGTACCCGCATCGGGGTCGCCATCGGCGACCAGATCCTCGACCTTGGTGCATGCGCGTCGGAGGGCCTTCTCAAGATCGTGGGCAGCGACATAGTCGACGCCTGCAATGCGCAAACGCTTAATGCTTTGATGTCGTTAGGTCCGCAGCCATGGTCGGCCCTGCGCAGCCGCGTAACCGCTCTGCTCGCCGACACATCGTTGCGAAGCCAGGTCGAACCGCTGCTGGTTCCCATGCGCAACGTAGAAATGCAGCTGCCTGCGCAGGTCGGCGATTACACCGATTTCTACGCGTCGATCCATCACGCCACGCGGGTGGGCAAGCTGTTCCGTCCCGAGAACCCGCTTCTGCCTAATTACAAGTACGTCCCCATTGGGTACCACGGCCGGGCGTCTTCGATCGTCGTGAGCGGGGCGGAGATCAGGCGGCCCCGCGGCCAGACCAAACCGCCATCGGCGGCGGAGCCTGAATTCGGCCCGTCGCAGTCGATGGACTACGAACTCGAAATTGGCCTGTTTGTCGGCCCCGGCAATGCGCTGGGCGAGCCGATTCCCATCGCCGAAGCCGAGCAGCATATCTTCGGATTGTGCCTGGTTAACGATTGGTCGGCGCGTGATATCCAGTCATGGGAATATCAGCCACTGGGCCCCTTCCTTGCGAAGAGCTTTGCCACGACGATTTCGCCGTGGATCGTTCCCATGGAGGCACTGACTCCCTACCGCGTTCCGGCGGCCGAGCGCCACTCAGGCGATCCCGCGCCGCTGCCTTATCTCACTTCGCCGACATCCAGCAGAGACGGCATCGATCTGACGCTCGAGGTATATCTCCGTTCGGCGCAGATGCGCGAAGCTGGCCTGGAACCCGTGCGGATGAGCCGCGGCAATCTTCGCGATCTGTATTGGACTCCGGCGCAGTTGCTTACCCATCATGCCAGCAACGGGTGCAATTTGCGGCCGGGCGATCTGCTCGCCACGGGCACCATCTCCGGACCGGACGAGGGATCGGAAGGCTGCCTGCTCGAAATGAAACATCGCCGAGAGCCCGTGCATTTACCCACCGGCGAAGTGCGCACGTTTCTCGAGAATGGCGACCAAGTCACGTTCCGCGCCTATGCGTTGAGAGAAGGCTTGCCCCGCATCGGATTCGGTGAATGTGTGGGTACGATCGCCGGACTCTTGAAATCGTTGATCGAAATTGTCGGTCGGACCGGAAGGCTTCGTGCGACGGATGTAGTGATTCCTTGCGGGTGGCCGACGGCGGAGAAGTATTCTGGTCGGTCAAGGAGAAGGAGTCTTGCCCACGCGTCAAGTCCAGATCCGCAACAAAGTCCACAGGCCACTCGGCCAAGCCTCCGTCCGGATCTTTGTTGCCAACGATCGAATCAACCAGGTTCTGATCGAACATCTTGACCCTGCAGCCTGGAATGCCAAACCGCCCGGCAATACGCGCACGATCGCGGCGATCTTCACGCACATGCACAATGTCCGCACCAAGTGGATCAGGCTTACAGCTCCGCATCTGAAAATTCCAACCCAGCTCAACCGCGCGCACTGCACGCCGCAGCAGGCCCGCGCGGCATTGGCCGAGAGCGCCGCTCGCTGCGCGGAGATGCTCGCTGAAGCGCTCGGCGACGGCGAAGGTCGTGTCGAAAAGTTTCTCAGAGACGGCTGGGCCCAGCCCTGGCCGGCTGGCGTCGAAATGCTGTGCTACATGATTTCCCATGAATCGCACCATCGCGGGCAGGTGTGCATGCTCGCGCATCAACTCGGATTCCGGTTGCCGAACCAGGTGACGTCCAGTCTATGGAATTGGGAAAAGCTGTGGAAGGAGTGCGGGTCGCCTCGCGGCCCAGGCTACGACGATTAACGAATCGCGCAAATGCGCCGGCCGCCCACAGGGCTGGGACGTCGAAGATGATTCCAGCCTTTCGAATTATTGAGCCGGTCGATCAGCGTCCGCCATCGCCGGCGGAGCGGACTTGAGCTGGTCCAGCGCGGCCAGCACCTTCTGCCACTCGCCTTCGTCCTTTTTGGTATTCACGTCGGCGGAGCGATCGGAATAAAAGTCGAGGATGTTGTTGCGGAGGCCGGGGCCCGCTTGGCCAAACTTCTTTTCCGCCAACTGGGTCACCAGCTTCGCGTAGGTATCGTCGGCCAGGGTGTACTCGGCGGGACGGGTTGGTTCGCCGCTATCGAGGTCGCGATTGGGTAACTCCGGTGAGCGCACGTGGGCGGACTGCAACAACCCCTTGTAGTCATCGAACGTCTTGTTGATGCTCTTGATGTAGAGGTCCTCGGTCTTTTGAGTGGGATCGTTGAAGTCGAGTCCCTTGAACGGGCCGATCTTGGGCATGAGGCGCAGAATCGCGGCAAGAAAGCGGGTTCCGAACCCCGGCTTCTGATAGTTCGTGCCCCACGTTTTCTCGTAATCGGCGCGGGAGAGGCGGTAGAGGAATTTGCGCTTGTCAAAGTTGGGCGACTCGCTGGCCAATTGCTTCTTGTGCAACTCCAGCGCAACCGTGGTCATCTGCGGAATCAACCTTCCGATCGCCCAGCGATATGAGCCGATGGCCAAGTCTTGATGGGGAAGCACCTGTTTCAGGTCCATCCCATAGATGACGGGGAACACCCGTTCCAGCAGCGGCTCGGAAACCTCGAATCCGATGAAGTCATGATACTGTTCCGGCGCGTAACGATTCTTGGCCACCTGCAGCGTGTCGAACCCGAACTCGGTCTTGAGGTGGGCCGATTTGTCCTGCGCATATTTCACCGAGGGTCCGTAGCGGGCGCGCAGCTTGGGATAGCGGAGCGCTACCGCCTCATTGACAGCGGGGTGCCCATCCACATCCGAGACGTAGTGCGCCAGCGCTCCCAGGGCGAAGGCGTATTCGTTGGGGTCCTGGCTCTGGCGGATCATTTCCTCGACGAAGTCGCCGCTGCGCACGTAGTGAACCAGGTCGCTGAATTCCTTGCTGCCGAAGGGATAATAGCCGAGGTCCTGGATCACGGAACCGCCATAAGCATAGGCGTGGGCTTCTTTGATCTGGTCCTCGGTGAGTCCGGGGAAGCGCTGCTCAATGAGGGGGCGAATGTTCGAGATCCACAGGAGGTCGACGACTTCCTCATGGGTCAGAACGGAGTAGGCGAAGACGGATCCACTCGACAGAAGGAGAAAAACGAACAGCACGATCGTGCGTTTCAAGTGCAAGGGCCGATCTCCTACCATCCTGACCGATTCCTATCAGGGCGCCGGCGATGCGGAACTCCGCCCGCAATTACTTAGATGCGGTTGAGGAACATGAGAACGATAGTCAGCACGAGGATTGCTCCGAGGCCGCCGGTGGGATAGTAGCCCCAGTTTTTGCTGTAGGGCCATGCGGGAGCCGTGAGCACAAGGGCAAGAACCAGAACAGGAATCAAAAAAAGCACAACCATGCTTCACCCCGGATGATTTGCCGCAAAGCGCAGCTGAATGAACCGCTTATCTTTGCCTGAGAGATAGATGCCGGGCGCACCGGACGGAGTTGTTTGAACCAGGGCGGAGGGCGGAGGCGCGACTCGATCCGGCGGGAGATCGCATTCTATTCAAGTGTCCCCGCTGCAGGGAGCATCTGCCGGGACAGATTTGATGCAGCCGCTTGCGCGCGAGGCGAGCGAGGGGCTCAATCGATTTGGCGCATCGAAAGAAGTTGAGGGAGAATTGATAAATAACAGCTGCGACCTGCAAGAATTGCCAAAGATGACATCTGCAATGCACCGCGTTGCGCTGGTCGACAATCCAGCGTCCGGATCACTCTCGTCCCGCCGCGAGGAAACTGTACGTGCCGCGCTCGAGGTGTTCGAATCGGCCGGCATCGAGGTGGAACGCTTTACCATCGACGGGCCGGGCAGCGGCGCGAACCTGGCCCGCGAGGCGGTGAGCCGGGGATGCGATTCCGTCATCGTGTGCGGCGGCGACGGCACGGTGCATGAGGTCATGCAGAGTCTCGTCGGCACCAATGTGGCGCTGGGCGTGGTTCCCTTCGGCACCGCCAATGCGCTGGCCGCGGACCTGGGACTGACGAAGTCTCCCGCCAAGGCTGTTCAGGCCCTGTTGCAGGCCGAGCCTGTGCAGGTCCCCGTGGGCCGGATCTTTTACCAGGACAGCGATGGCCACGAGCGGAGCCGGTATTTCACCGTCGCCGCCGGTGTGGGCGCGGACGCCTTGCTCATGATGCGCATGGATCCCTCGCTCAAACGCCGCTTTGGCTATTTCCTGTACATGGTGGAAGCCTTTCGCATCTGGGTCAGTCACCCGTTTCCCATGTTTCAGGCCCGGTTCGGAGCCAACGGAAACGGCAAGCCGCGCGTGGCCGAGACTTCGCAACTGCTGGCCGTGCGGGTTCGTTCTTTCGGCGGAGTGCTGGGCAAGTTTGCCCCCGGAGCTACCCTGCACAGCGAGAATCTGTGCCTGGTCGTCTTTAAGACACGGAGCCGCTTGCGGTATATGCGCTTTCTGCTCGCGGTGGTCGGGAAGCGCCACACCTTTTCAAACGATGTGGAACTTCTCGAAGCCGATACCGTGGAGTGCGTGCTCCGCAATGGTTCGCGGTCGCACGTCTACGTGGAGGCCGACGGCGAGGTGCTGGGACAACTCCCGGTCCGGATCGAGATAGCCTCCGAAATGCTCACATTGCTGATCCCGCCCCATGCCCGGCCGTAAGCGCGTTCGGCAGGCGGGTCAGGATTTCGTGTACGATGCCGCGCAAATGCGGATGCCTTCGGAGTAGGGTGTTCCCGCGAACCCGAATGCCCGCGCGAACTTTGTGGAGTCGAACAGGTACGGTGAGTCGTTCTGGTAGAGCATTTCGTAGAATTCCCCCACCAAGGGATTGAACCAGCCCACGACCTTCAGCATGGGCCTGCTGAGAACGCGGTACTTTGGCGGGACGCCGAAGGCCTGGCGCGGCCATCTAATGAATTCTTTGCCGGTGGGGCGGGGGACGCGGTGGGCAAGTGCCAGACCTGGTTCCATGCGGTTTCACTCTCGGCGAGCGTGGCCAGTCCGCGCGCCGCATCGGGGGTAAACGTGAGCGAATGCGGGACGGCATCATTCACCAGCCATGACGCTTTGGATCCTTTGGCAAAAGGGTCGAACACCAACACATTGGGCATGCCATGCGCCGCGTCTGGGCCGTAGAAATCGGCGGAGCGCGCGATCATTGCGGTCAGCTTTCCCGCCTTCGCCTCATTCATGAGCATGGTTGCGATGCTCGCGCGGATTTCCCCTTTTTTTGAAACGGAGCGTACGGCGTCTCTTCCGTCATCGGGCCCTTACCTTGCCATACATATAGACGTTGTCGAAGAAAATCAACCTGGCCCGCGCGCGCTTGCAGGCTTCGATGGTGTTGGCCATGATGCGCGGCCACTGCTCGTGCCAGACTTTCACGTCGTACTTGAGGCCTACGAGCAGGTGCACAACGCTCGATCCGGCGACGGCGCGGATGGCCTGATCCTGGTCCGAGATGTCGGCGGATACGACCTCTGCTCCGGGGTGGGCTGGCTGGCGGCTCACGAGGCGAATCGGCGCGCCCCTGGCGGAGAGGATTTTGACCAATTCATTGCTGATCGGGCCGCCCGCGCCCAGAATCGTGGTTAAAGCCATGACTCTCCGGCCCTCTGGAATACGGAACAAATCCCGTTATAGCACTGCTGAATCTGGTTCGCGTCCGCATCGGCCCGCGTTTGCGTTATCGTAGCCTTTGACTGCAATCATCGCTGCGAAGATTCTTCCGGAGAAGCATTGCATGCGTTTGTATTCGGGTCTTTTGGTGGTGTCCATGGTTTCAACTCTTTCGCTGGTCTCGCAAACCGCCCGCATGGCAGCCCGCGCCGGGTCACATCACTCTGCCATCTGGCCGCACGGCGCGCCCGGCACTGCGCCTGCAGCGGCGACCGCGCCGGCCGAGGTGGACACCACGACGGCCAAGGACAATCTCATCGCCGGCAAGCCGCTCGTCCGGCTGGGCAATGTCTCCACGCCGACGATCACCCTCTACAAGCCCACCAAGGCGAATGGCGCCACGCCCGCGGTCGTCGTGTTTCCCGGAGGCGGCTACCGCATCCTGGCCATCGATCTCGAAGGCACAGAGGTGTGCGACTGGCTGAATTCCGCGGGCATTACCTGCGTGCTGCTGAAATATCGCGTCCCCGACTCCGGTCCCTATCCCAAATCCTCGGCCGCCTTGCAGGACGCGCAGCGCGCGGTCGGCCTGGTGCGCCAACAAGCGGCCGAATGGGGCATCGATCCCAAGCGCGTGGGCGTGCTGGGATTCTCAGCCGGCGGTCATCTCGCGGCTGCCTTGAGCACCCACTTCGACAAGCGCCTCTACGATCCCGTCGATGCGGCCGACCAGCTGAGCTGCCGTCCCGACTTCGCCGTGGTGATCTATCCCGGCTATCTCGCGCTTGCCGAACAGAACATGGCGCCCAATCCCGAGATTCATCCCACCGCGGAAACCCCGCCCACCATCATCGTGCAAGCCGAGGACGACCCGGTGCACGTGGAGAACGCCACCACCTACTTCCTCGAATTGAAGAACGCGAAGGTGCCCGCCGAGCTGCACATCTATGCCGAGGGCGGCCACGGCTACGGACTGCGCCGCACCGATCTTCCTGTGACCGCGTGGCCGCTGCTGGTGGAGAAATGGCTGCACACGATCAAGATGCTTCCCAGCGCCGCGCAATAGCGCCGGATAGAATCGTCCCTATGCTGCTTGCCGTGCTCACCATTTCGGACCGTTGCTCCCGCGGGGAGATGACCGATACCGCCGGTCCAGCCGTCGTGGCCGTGTTGCGCGAGCATTGGCCCGAAGCGGACATCGCGACCGCCCTGCTTCCCGATGACGAGGACGCGATCGCAGCGGAGTTGCTGAGCCTTTGCGATGCGGGTGCGGCACTGGTGCTGACCGCCGGCGGCACGGGCCTGGGGCCGCGCGACCGCACCCCGGAAGCAACGCGGCGGGTCATCGATCGCGAAGCTCCAGGGCTGGCAGAAGCGATGCGCGCCGAGGGTGCAAAGAACAATCGTTTTGCATGGTTGTCGCGCGGCGTCGCCGGATTGAAGGGAAGCACGCTGATCGTGAACCTGCCCGGCAGCAAGCGCGGCGCCGAGGAAAGCCTGATTTCGATCCTGCCGCTGCTCAAGCACGGCATCGAAGTAGCCGCGGGGAGTCAGACGCATCCTAAGTAATCGTGCCCGAATGCCTAGTTCAAAAACATCGTCCGATACAGCGTATCCCGCTGCACCGGCTTGAACCCGGCGTCGCGAATGATGCGCCGCAGTTCTTCTTCCGTGGTGCAGTTCGAAGTGCCCGCGGCCCTCACCACGTTTTCCTCCAGCATCACCGAGCCGACGTCGTTGCCGCCGAAATGCAATCCCACTTCCAGCACCTTCAGCCCCTGCGTCACCCAACTGGCCTGCACGTTGTCGATGTTGTCGAGGTAGAGCCGCGCAATCGCCAGCACCTTCAGATACTCGACCGAAGTCGCTTCGTCCCAGCCGCGGCCGCCCAGCGCCGTGTTTTTCGGCTGGAAGCTCCAGGGAATGAACGCCGTGAATCCGCCGGTCTCTTCCTGCAACCGCCGCACCACTTCGAAATGGTTGATGCGCTGCTCGAACGTCTCGCCCACGCCGAACATCATGGTGGCCGTGGTGCGCATGCCCAGTTCGTGGGCGGTGCGATGCACGCTCACCCAATCATCGGTGCGGCACTTGAGGCGCGCGATCCGCTTGCGCACGTCGTCGTCGAGAATCTCCGCGCCGCCGCCGGGAATCGAGTCCAGCCCCGCATCGCGCAGGCGCATGATGGTGTCGCGCAGGCTCAGCTCGGAGTACTCCGCGATGGCCAGCACTTCCGACGCCGACAGGCAATGCAGCCAGATTTTCGGAAAGCGCTGCTTGATGCCGGTGAACAGGCGTTCGAACCAGTCGATCTTCAGGTCGGGATGAATGCCGCCCTGCATCAGCACGCCGGTGCCGCCCATCTCCTCGGTCTCGGCGATCTTCTCGTAGATCTTCTCGAAGTCGAGGATGTAGCCTTCGCTCGCCTGTGGCCCTTTCAGCGGCCGGTAAAACGCGCAGAAGGTGCAGTACTCGGTGCAGAAGTTGGTGTAGTTGATGTTGCGATCGATGATGTAGGTGACAACGCCTTCGGGATGCAGGCGGCGGCGCACCGCGTCGGCTTCAAACCCCAGGCCGATCAGGTCGGGGGAGTTGAAATAGTCGAGAGCCTGTTGGCGGGTCAGCGGCATAGGTCGATTCTACCAATTCGCGAGATCAGAGCCGGAACCGGATCGATCACGCCGGATTCAGGGGTTCCTGGAGGAAGCACCTTCCCTGGACTTCTCCAGCTTGCGGAACAGAAACAGCCCGCGCCCCCGCACCGGCGTCGCGCGGGTACGGGAAAGATTCGACGCCGTCGAAACTCCGCTGAAAAGGACGAAGAAGTCCAGGAAATGCGCGCCAGAAGGATTTCTTGTCGCCCATATCGGCTGCGCCTCCTTCCCGTTCGTTGGATTCATTGCCGCCAAGGTACGATGCGCATGAATCTTGCCCGCCCTCAGGGGTTGGAGCCTGAACCCGCCTTCGGCCGCGGCTTCTTGGACTCCGGGCTCGACACACCCATGCTCATGAGCAGGAAACTGAATCCTTTGCGCAGCACTTCGAGCAGCTTCATGCGGGGTTCCTTGCGGCCATTCTATCCCCTGCCGCGCTCTCGGGCGATGTACGAGGCTTACTTCTTTGCGGGAGGTTCGCTCAACACCGGGGCCGCCGGGGAAGTCTCGCCGTTCAGAATCGCCACCGCCGCCGGGGGCAGGGGCTTATCGGCGTTAGCCAGCAGAAGGCTGACCTGCCACATCTCCGGCTCGGAAAGCAGTTCCTTGTAGGCCGGCATGCCGGTCAGCCGGATGCCGTTGGCGACTTTCCAGTAGGTTTCGCCGGGAGGATCGTCGCTTACGCCCACCACATCGCCATGGCGATGCTTTTCCCAGAGGGGAGGCGCGGAGGGGAACATGTGAGTGCCAAAGGGAGACGGCTTGCCGTGAAAGCCATGGCATACGGCACACTTATCGCTGTAAATATGCGCACCGGCCACCAGGTTCGTCTCGTCGACCTGCATCGGAGGGTTCTTCACCATTTCCCGATCGATGCGCGCCTCGAGGGGAACGCTGGTGATCAGCCGTTCCTGAGGAAGCGGCGGATCGTTGACCGCGACCGGCACACTGGCCCATCTTGAAATACACGAGCACAACCAAGGGCACCAGGATAATTCCAATCAAAATTCCAAGCAAAAAGCGACCCATCGTCGATAAGCCTCCAATGGCCTTCATGGTATTGCATATCCGTCAATACCCGTGTGACGTCGGCATGAAGGTCCAGGACTCACAGCGGTCCGAAGTTTGCTGGGATAGTCGAAATCGGCAATCGATTGCCCCGGCGGTGCGTCCAAAGAACAGCCGGTTCACCCACAAGCCTCCCCTTCAGGTGATTTAATACCTTATGGGGGAAGCGCTGCTTACGGCAGTTTTCCAATCGACGCTGGCTTGCACCTGACCAACGGCAGCGCTCATGGAAAGCCTGTCGCAGTGGTGTGCTTCCGCACTCCCGTGGAGGATACCCGAAGCCGATGTTTTTATTTCGCCGTCCTGCTCTTTTGCTGGCAGTTTCATTGGCTGCAGCGAATGTTTTAATGGCCCAAAGCTCGAGTTCAGACCTATCCCAGAATCAGGGCCAGCCGCCGCAACCGACTGCCAGTCAAGACCAGGGGCAGGTGAGCGTCCAGGCCCGCATCCGGAAGCGAAAGGAGCAGCGCCGCGCCCAGGCGATTCACGACGTGTACTCGCACCTGTACGAAGCTTACATGGGCATGGGCTACCTGCGATTTTCGCCTGGAGACCAAGCTGCAACACCTCACTTACTATGCGTGGGACACCGGGTTCACGCGCTACTACAGCGAGCGCCTGGGCGTGACCATCGACTGGCGGGGCTACTATGGCACCGCGTATGTCGGACTGAACTACAGTTCCGTGACGCGGCCGTCAGTCAGTACCTATGCTGTGATGGGGGGGCCGACTTACCGGTTTTATCTGCAGCCCAAATACTCGATTTCCGGGCGGGTGCTGGGCGGATGGGCGCTGGGCAACTTCTCGGGAGACACCAACGGCTTTCCCCCGACAAGCCTGGGACTCTGGCCGGATGGCAACTCCTTCGCGCTCAACCCCAGCCTGATTGGCGAGTACAACGTCTCACCGGCCCTTGGCCTGCGCCTGACTGGCGACTACTTCGGCACCGGCTTCGGTTCGAACATCCAAAGCAGCTTCGGCTTTACGGGCGGCATTGTTTACCGATTCGGCAAGCAGTAGAAAAGCAATGGACAGTGAACAGTGGTCAGTGAAGAAGTAAACGAGTAGGAGTGCAAAGTGAAGGCGTGAAGAAGCGCTCTTCACTTTTTCGCTTATTCACTCTTTCACTGTCCTTGTGCGCGGCGTAGTCGCCGGCCCCCATCAGGTGCACCGACACATACGGTTCCTCCCCGACGACCCAGCTGTCGTGACCCGGCTCGATGTAGAAGAGGTCCCCGGCTTTCATTTCAACCACGCGGCCATCGTCCATGGCCGCGGTGGCGCGGCCCGAGATCACGATGCCCACGTGCTCGACCTCGCAGCTCGCCTTGCCCAGGGCCTTGCCGACATGAGTTGACCACTTCCAGCCGGGCTCATAGGTGGCCCGTCCGATGGTCATGCCGCCAATGTGCACCAGCTCGAACCGGCCCTTTTCGAAGGTGCGCACCTCGTCAGGCTGTTCGAATCGCTTCAGTATCACCTCATGCATCGACGACCTCCGAGTCCCTGGTCCGCCCTGTCTTTCTCACTGCAGTATCGGTATCCCCGCGATTCGCTGCTGCCACTCGGCGGGGCCGGTCTGGTGAACGCTGGTTCCCTTTGCGTCGACCGCAACCGTGACCGGCATGTCGCGCACGTCGAATTCATAGATGGCTTCCATGCCCAGGTCCTCAAAGGCCAGCAGGCGCGAGCCGTGAATCGCCTTCGAAACCAGGTAAGCCGCGCCGCCGACCGCCATCAGGTACACCGCGCCGAACTCGCTTGATGGCCTCGATCGCCGCGGGTCCGCGCTCGGCCTTGCCCACCATGCCGAGCAGGCCGGTTTCGGCCAGCATCTGGCGCGTGAACTTGTCCATGCGCGTCGCCGTCGTCGGGCCGGCGGGGCCCACCACTTCTTCGCGCACCGGGTCGACCGGACCGACGTAGTAGATAAAGCGGTCGCGAAAATCCACGGGCAGCTTCTCGCCGCGATTCAGCATGTCGGTCATGCGCTTGTGGGCGGCATCGCGGCCGGTCAGCAGCTTCCCGCTCAGCAGCAGCACTTCGCCCGGCTTCCACGTTGCGGCTTCGGCGCGGGTCACGGTGTCGAGGTTCACGCGCCGCGCATTCGAGACATCGTAGGTGAGCTTCGGCCAGTCTTCGAGATTGGGCGGATCGAGATACGCGGGCCCGGAGCCATCGAGCACCACATGCGCATGGCGCGTGGCGGCGCAATTGGGAATCATCGCGACGGGCAGATTGGCGGCGTGGGCCGGCGTGTCGAGCACCTTCACGTCCAGCACCGTGGTCAGGCCCGCCCAGCCCCTGCGCGCCGATGCCCAGCCGGTTCACCTTGTCGTAGAGTTCGACGCGCAGCTTCTCGGCGGTGGTTTTGGGGCCGCGCGCGATCAGTTCCTGAATGTCGATGGGATCCATCAGCGACTGCTTGGCCAGCAGCATGGCCTTCTCCGCCGTGCCGCCGATGCCGATGCCCAGCATCCCCGGCGGACACCAGCCCGCGCCCATGGTCGGCACTGTCTTCAGCACCCAGTCCACGACCGAATCGGACGGATTCAGCATGGCGAACTTGCTTTTCGCCTCCGACCCGCCTCCCTTGGCCGCAACCGTGATCTCAACCGTGTTGCCGCGCACCAGTTCGACATTCACCACCGACGGGGTGTTGTCGCGCGTGTTCTTGCGCGCGCCCGCCGGGTCGGCCTGCATCGAAGCGCGCAGCTTGTTGTCGGGATCGAGATAGGCGCGGCGCACGCCCTCGTCGACCATCTCCTGCAGATCGAATGCCTTCTCGCCCGGCGCAGCTTCGAAGTGCACATCCATGCCCAGCTTCACAAACACGTTCACGATGCCCGTGTCCTGGCAGATGGGCCGGTGGCCCTCGGCGCACATGCGGCTGTTGATCAGGATCTGCGCCATCGCATCCTTGGCCGCGTGCGACTGCTCTTTCTCATAGGCCTTGGCCAGGCTCGTGATGTAATCCGCCGGGTGGTAATAGCTGATGTACTGCAGCGCGCCTGCAACGCTGGCAATAAAGTCTTCCTGCCGGATGACGGTCATGGGTGAAGCTCCTCGCGTTTCGACGCTTCTAGGGTAAAGGATGGCGACGGACGGCTGGCAGGGTGGCATCTACAGCAGGCTCTTCATGAGCACTTTCATCCGAGTGGTCATTGTGCCGGCGCTTCCGAATCCCGTGCTCCCTATGCCCTAATCTAAAAACCATGACCGACTATCCGGTGGACTCCGTTCCGGTTTCAAAGCCCCAGACCATGCCCGAGCACGGCAACGAACCTGCCGATGGCACGCTTTTCGATCTCCTGGTGATCGGCGCCGGCCCCACCGGCCTGGCCTGCGCCATCGAGGCCAAGCGCGCCGGGCTGCGGGTGGTCTCGGTCGACAAGGGCTGCGTCTGCAATTCGCTCTTTCACTACCCCTCGCACATGACCTTCTTCACCACGTCGGAACTGCTCGAAATCGGCGATATTCCGTTTCCCAGTCCCAATGCCAAGCCGACCCGGAATGAAGCTCTCGAGTACTATCGCCAGGTCGCGGCGTTTTACAAACTCGATGTGCGGCAGTACCAGCACGTGGAGCGGGTCGAGGGCTCCGATGGCATCGTTCACCGTTCATATCCAGGACCGCTTCGGCCGCCCGCACATTCTTCGCGCCCGCAAGCTCGTCGTCGCCACCGGCTACTACGACCTGCCCAACTATCTCGGCATTCCCGGCGAAGACCTCAGCAAGGTGCACCACTACTACGACGACCCTCATCCCTACTTCGGGACCGATGTCGTCGTCATCGGCGGAAAGAACTCCGCCGCCATTGCTTCGCTCGAGCTGTGGCGTCATGGCGCGCGCGTGACGCTCATTCACCGGGAGGGGGAGATTCATCGCCACGTGAAGTACTGGATCAAGCCCGATATCGAGAATCGGATCAAGAACGGAGAGATCCGCGCCCTCTTCCGTTCGCGGGTCATCGAGATTACGCCCGACACCGTGGTGGTGGAAACCCCAGACGGCCGCGAAGTCCTGCGCAACGACTTTGTCTTCGCGATGACCGGATACCGGCCCGACTTCACTTTTCTTGAGAGCATGGGTGTTCGATTTGATGGGCCCGACCGTCTACCCGTATGTGATCCGGAAACGCTCGAAAGCAATGTCCCAGGCATTTATCTCGCCGGCGTCATCGTGGCCGGCTCGCGCACCAATGAGATCTTCATCGAGAACGGCCGTTTCCATGGAAAGCAGATTGCGCGCGCTCTAACGTCAAAGTGAATTTACATTTTGTCTCCTCCAATCGCGCGATCAAACCCTGTGACTTCCGGTACACTAAAGTCACGTTCCCCTTTGGAAGTTGAGGTCCTTCGATGCGCTG
Organism: uncultured Acidobacteriota bacterium; assembly: GCA_963812485.1. Taxonomy (GTDB): domain Bacteria; phylum Acidobacteriota; class Terriglobia; order Terriglobales; family Acidobacteriaceae; genus Telmatobacter. Next base: position 63,663 of record CAWEVD010000003.1, on the reverse strand, counting down.
GTGGCCGCGCACCATCCGATGGAAAATGCTCTCCGGGCTGGTACTCCTGGAGGCGCTCTCGATCGTGCTGTTCGCGCTCCTGCTGATTCGGCTTCAGGGGAGAGACGTGCGCCGCCACACCCAGGAACGATTGGCCAGCCAGGCGACCTCCGTCGCCTCTCAAGCCGAAGAAGCCCTTCTGCTCGAGCGATCCGACTGGCTGGCACTGGCGGTCAGGATGATGGGCAAGGCGCCCAGCGTCTCCCAGGTCAAAATCACCGATCCCGGCGGAAACGTGCTTTTTGTCAGCCCCGGGCTGGTAAGCCAGACTTTCCTCGATCCGGAGGAAAAGGCGCAACTGTCTCTCATCCGGAGCACGATCCCGCGTGTATTCGTGTTCGGCAAAGACCGCTGGGAAGGAGTTCAATCGATCTACATCGGTACCCGGCTGCGAGGGTATGCCTGGGTCGAGTCAGACAGGGAATGGGATCGCGACCAGCTTCTCGTCGTGGTTCGCGGCACCCTGATTTTTGGCATCATCTGGATTCTCACCTCCACCGTGCTGGTGTGGTTCATTTCCCGCTCCATCTCGAGGCCCCTGGGCATTCTTCACGCCGGGACGAGCGCCCTCATGACCTCGCAGGGAAGCACGGAGAACTTCCCCCTCCCCATGACCGGCGACAACGAGTTCGGAGACCTGATCGAGGCTTTCAACCGGATGGTGGCATCCATCGAGGAGCAGCGATCCGGACTCAATGACACGCTGTCTCTGCTCGACTCCATGCTGGCCAACGCGCCCATCGGGCTTACCTTCTTCGACCGGCGCTGCCGGTGCGTGCGGGTCAACCACGTGTTCGCGGAATTGACCAATGTCGCGCCCAGCCGGCATCTCGGAAAGACCCTTCCGGAACTTCTGCCCGAACCCACCGGAAAAGAAATCGAGGACGCGGTGAGACGGGTCTTCGCCAACGAGGCCCCGGAGCGCGAACTGGAGCTCGAATGTCACCGGGGGGGAACCCGCGGCGTTCCCGGACCTGGCTGGTGAGCACCTATCCCATTCGCACTACTCTTAACCAGGTGCGCTGGGCCGGGGTCATCGTGCAGGACATCAGCGCGCGCAAACAGAGCGAGGACCTTCTGCGCAAGACCGAGAAGCTCGCCGCAACCGGCCGGCTGGCGGCCTCAATTGCCCACGAGGTCAACAATCCCCTGGAAGCAATCACCAATCTGCTTTACCTGTTGCGGAACTTCTGCGATCTCGACGAAGCGGCCATGAAGTACGTGACCATGGCCGAACGGGAAGGGCGCCGCATCGCCGAAATCGCCCAACAGACGCTCCGTTTCTACCGCCAGTCCACTCTCCCGCACCGCGCCAATATGGCGGAACTGCTCGATTCGGTCCTGGACCTCTACCAGGGCCGCCTCAATACCTACGGCATCCTCGTTGAACGGCAATACGATCCGAATATGGATCTGTTTTGTTATGCGGGCGAGATTCGTCAGGTTCTCGCAAACTTCGTCGGGAACGCCATCGATGCCACCAGTGGTGGCGGACGGCTTGTGGTGCGTGCCCGCCGTTCGCGAAGCTGGGCGTTCCCGGACCTCAACGGCGTCCGGTTAACCATAGCCGATACCGGATTCGGCATGGAACAGGATGTCCGCGAGCGGGTGTTCGAGGCCTTCTTTACCACCAAGGAAGCTACCGGGACCGGGCTGGGGCTCTGGGTAAGCCACGAGATCATCCTCAAGCACCGGGGCATCGTTCACGTACGCAGCAGGGTGGGCAGTCCCGGCGATCCCTCCGGTACCGTTTTCCAGATCTTTCTCCCCGACAACGAGAAACTGATCATGATGGCGCGGCCTTCGCTCGCCTGAGGCATCCAACGGAAGGGGAAAGACCGGTGATCTATCCCGCGTTTGCCTCATGAGTGGGTGGTGAATTGCGCGGAACTTTTCCCCGGCGGTGGGGTTCAAACTGTTGACGGCGCTTGTGGTTTGTCCGTCTAAACGGATGATTCCCACAGTGCATGGACTTTCGGTGGTGCCTCGCGCCCGATCGGCGACAACAGGGCGAGGATCATCGCAAGCGGAGGAGTAAAAACAGAGATGAAGAGGCCATGGCTTACTCGGATGTTTTCTCTGGCTCTGGCATTGACTGCAGTACTTATCTTTGCCGGTGGGTCGGGTTGGGCTCAGCAGGATCCTGGACAAACCCAGGATGCGGCTCAGGTGAACGGACAGCGCAGCGACGGCCAGATTGAAATGGATGTGGTGAAGGCGCTGGACGACTCTCAGGCCCTGAAGAACGATATGATTACGGCCGCCACGATCCAGAGCCAGGTTACTCTTTCAGGCACGGTTGCGAGCGACGCTTCGAAGCAACTGGCCGAGTCGATTGTCAGCAAGGTTCCGGGCGTGACCAAGGTGAACAATCACCTCAATATCGGCAACCCGGCAGATGCGCAGAATGACCAGTCCGCCCAGCCGGCTCCCGAAACCTATCCGGACCCCAACGACGATAACGGCGCACCGCAGTCGGCCCAGAACCAGAACCCGCCCCAGTACGCACCGAACGGGCAGGAAAATGCTCCGCCCCAGTATCCGCAGCAGCCGAACGACCAGCCGCAACCGGGTTATTCTCAGAACCCCCGCAGCAGCCGGGTTATCCACCGCCAGGCTACGGCCAGCAGCCAGGTTATCCTCCGCCGGCCTACGGCCAGCAGCCGGGCTATCCGCCGCCCCCTCCGGGATATTCGCAGCGGTACCCCTATCCTCCTCCGCCTCCGGCTCCCCGGTATTCCATTCCCAATGGGCCCATCACCTTGGCCCAGGGAACGGTACTCCAGGTCCGCACCACCGACGCTCTTGACAACAAACGCGCCAAGGAAGGCACTCCGTTGACTTCACGGTCATTCGCGATGTGACCGTGAATGGCTGGCTGGCCATTCCGCGCGGAGCCACTGTGCATGGCGTGGTGACCGAAAGCAAGAATGCCGGTCAGCTCAAGCGGCTCTCCCGAACTGGCCCTTCGGCTTACGTCGCTTGACCTGGGCGGGAAGAACTATCCGCTGGATTCCGATGAGTTCAGGGTGCGAGGCCCGGGCAAGGGTGCCCACACCGCCGGGAACATCATTGGCGGTGCGCTCATCGGCGCCATCATCGGCGGCGCGGCGGGCGGCGGTGGCGGAGCGGCCATTGGCGCGGCTGCGGGCGGCACGGTAGGCACCGCGGCTTCCGCTGCCATGCCCGGACCCAACGCATGGATCCCGGCGGAAGCGCTTGTGACCTTCCACCTCAACACGCCGCTCACCGTAGAGCCGGTAAGCCAGCAGGAAGCGGCGCGCCTGGCGCAGGGGTTATACCCGGGCGGCCCAAACCTTTACCGCCGTCCTTACCCCTATTACGCTCGCCCCTACGGGCCGGCCGTCTACGCTTATCCGCCGCCGGTCTACTACCGCCCGTACTACATGGCGGGCGGCTATTACTACTGGCGCTAAACAGTCCGGTCCAATCGCATGATCGGGCATCCTGGTTCTCCAGGATGCCCGATCTGTTGTCACCGCTCGACCACTGATTCTTACCCGCCATGATCCCTGACCCCTGGTCACCTTGCGCTTCCGCATAATCCCCGCCTTCCCTCGTCTATAATGATGGATAATCGCGTCCAGCGAGTATAGCTGTCCGCCTGCCGGCTGGGGCCGGGCTTCGCGGATTAGAAACCTGCGCGTAGAGAGTAGAAGGCTGTTACCCACCCATGATTCGTTTTCTGCAGAGAGACAACCGCCTCACCAAGGCGCTTTTCGTCGTCATCATTGCCGCCGCTTCGGTGTCGATGGTCGTGTACCTCATCCCCGGCCTCACCGGCCAGGGCGCCACCTCGGCTGACACCTATGCGGTGATCTATCCCCACTGGTACAGCCGCTTCCTGTCTTCGGGCGACGTGGTCACCGAGCAGCGGGTGCAGCAGATCGCCCGCCAGCAGATTCAGCAGCGGAATCCGCAATACGCGGACAATCCGATGATCATGAATTTCTTCACCCAGCAGGTCGGCCAGCAGCTCGTGCAGCAGCAGATTCTGCTCGCCGAGGCGGGCCGCCTGGGCATCGGCGCCACCAACGAAGACGTCGCCACTTACCTTCATTCCGGCCCCACCGGCGCGGTCATCTTCCCCAATGGCAAGTACATCGGCGACGATCAGTATGCCGCCCTGGTGAACAACCGCCTCAATATCTCGGTGGCCGAGTTTGAAGACAACATCAAGCGCGACATCGTGCTCCAGCGCCTGCGCGCCCTGATCACGGCCGGCGTTTCCGTGAACGATCAGGAAATCCGGTCCACCTATCGCAAGGACAACATCAAGATCAAGTTCGACTACGCGGTGCTGTCGAGCGACGAGCTGGGCAAGACGATCAATCCCTCCGACTCCGATCTCCAGGCCTTCTTCAGCAAGAACGCGGTTCGCTATGCGAAGGCAGTGCCGGAACAGCGCAAGATCACCTACATCGCCTTCACGCCTGAGCAATTGCCCGGCGGCGTTCCGCAGCCCAGCCAGCAGGAGATCCAGTCGTACTACACCGCGCACCAGACCGAGTATTCGGCTCCGGAAACAGCGACGTCGCGTCACATCCTGATCAAGCTGGCTCCCAACGCCGACGCCAAGACCGATGCCGCTGCCAAAGCCAAGGCCGAAGACATCCTCAAGCAGATCCAGAGCGGCGGCAACTTTGCCGAGCTGGCCAAGAAGAATTCGGACGACCCCGGCAGCAAGGACACGGGCGGCGAACTTGGCCCTTCGCAGCGCGGTCGCATGGTGCCGGAATTCGACAACGCCATCTTCTCGCAGAAGATCGGCGACACCAAGATCGTGAAGTCGCAGTTCGGCTATCACATCGTGCAGGTGGAATCGCGCCAGCCTGCCCACGTCCAGCCCTTGAATGAAGTGCTTCCCACCATCCAGGCGACGCTCACCCGGGAGCGGACCGCGCAGGCCGAAGAGAGCTATGCCCAGACGCTGACCGCCGAGGCCATCAAAAACGGTCTCGACAAGACCGCCGCTGCGCACAAACTCCAGGTAGTGACCACACCGCCGGTAGCCGCGGGCGGAACCATCGCCGCGCTTCCCGACGGATCTCAGCTCATCTCCAAGGCTTTCCAGTCCAAACAGGGCGACCCGCCGCAGTATGCGCCAACCGGCGAAGGCTACGCCATTTTCCAGGTCACCGGATCCGATCCGGCTCACGCGCCCTCCTTTGCCGACTGGAAGTCGCACGTACTTGACGATTACCGCAGCGAGCAACTGCCCAAGCTGCTGACCCAGAAGACCCAGGAGCTTGCCGACAAGGCCAAGTCGATGAACGATCTGGCCAAGGCCGCCAAGGAAGTGGGGGCGAGCGTGAAGACCAGCGACCTGGTGGGGCAGAGCGGCCAGGTTCCGGACTTCGGCGAGGTGGGCCAGGTGGCCCCGCAACTCTTTGATCTGTCGGCGGGCACTATCAGCGGGCCCATCAATACCGGCCGCACCGGCGTGGTGGTCAAGTTGATCGACAAGCAGGAACCCACCGACGCCGAGATCCAGAAGAATTTCGATCAGACCCGCGACCGCATACTTGACCAGCGCCGCAACGAAGCGTTTGAATTGTTTGCCGGCAACGTGATGAACGACTACAAGAAAAGCAACCGCATCCGCATCAATGCAAAGGCCCAGGCGCCGGATACCGGCGAGTAGCCGCGCCTGGGGCTCCAAACAGGAATACGCACGAGTAAGACCTCAACCAAAGAGTCGTATCCGGTGTTCGCAATCCGGGCAGGGGTCAAAGTGTCCGACAATTCGTACAAGTCACGCGTCCTCATCGTGGATGATGAGCAGAACATAGCGAACACGCTGGCCATGGTGTTCAAGATCAAGGGCCACGAGGCCCTGGCGGTCTACAGCGCCGAGAGCGCCGTCGAGGCCATCGAGACATTCGAGCCCGATGTCGTGCTCAGCGATGTCATCATGGGCAAAATGACCGGAGTGGATCTGGCCATCTATCTTTCCCGGGCGCGGCCCGAATGCAAGGTCATCCTGTTCTCCGGCCAGACCGCCACCGCCGATGTACTGGCCGAAGCCAGCCGGAAGGGCCACGACTTCCGCCTGCTGGCCAAGCCTATCCACCCCGAGAAGCTGCTCGAAGAGGTCAACGGCCGCCGCTGAGAGCGGACAGAGTCAAAGCCTCCGTGCCTCGTCCTTTCGCCTTTTCCCGGCGAAAGGAGCGGAAACCACGCGAAGCAAATCGAGCTCTTGCTGACAGATCCGTCTGGACTATTCTCCGAAAATGGAGTATAAACAGTCCAGTTGTTGATCGGCGGAACGAATGGCAAGCCTTACTTACCCTGTTACTCGCTACGCACCCCCGGAAATCGTCGACCTGAGTTCGAAAGAGGAGCGCAAGCGCCTCAGCGCCTCCGGCCTCAAAGCCCTGTTCAATATCGCGGAGTGCTGGAAACTGCGCAGCGAAGAGGTCCGCGAACTCCTGGGCGGCGTAGCCAACGGCTCCTACTTCGAAATGAAGAAGAACCCAGAAGCCAAAGTTCTCGATGCCGACCAGATGTACCGCATCTCCTACCTGATCGGAATCTTCAAGGCCCTCAACATCCTCCACAGCCAGGCGCTGGCCGACGAATGGGTCCGGCTTCCGAATTCCAATCGCATCTTCGGCGGGCGCACCCCGCTCGAGTACATGATCCGGGGCGGTGTCTCCGCCATGCAGACCGTCCGCCGCCTGCTCGATGCCCGCCGCGGCGGTGTCTGACAACCGCGCGAGACGCCATGTCCATCCCCACTTCCCGTGTCCGCCGCCGCGATACGCACCGCTTCATCCAGTCGAAGTACAGTCCGAAGGAAGACAGCGTTCTGACCCGGATTGCGGATGACGCCGGCCATCTCGCGCACCTCTTCGAATTCGACAATGCGACCAACGACCGGCTGCTCGCCGAACGCGAGTTGCTGCCCGGCATCAGCGCCCAGGAACTGGTCACCGGCATTCCCTATGCCAGCGTGGTGAACGCTTCGTTTACCCATGCCCATCCCCAGGGCAGCCGTTTCGCGGGCCCCGATCGCGGCGCCTGGTATGCCGCTTTTGACGCCCGTACATCGCAGGCGGAAGTGGCCTTCCACAAAACCGTGCAACTCGCCGAAATCAACCGCTTCTTCGACGACGTCACCTACGACGATTACCTGGCCGACTTCAACAGCGATTTTCACGACCTGCGCGACGCACCCGACCAGGCCGCCTGCCTCGACCCCGACAGCTATGTTGCCTCGCAAACCCTGGCGGAAGAACTGCTCCAGTCCGGCTCCCACGGCATTGTCTATCCCAGCGTCCGCCGCCCCAGGGGGACCTGCATCGCGTGTTTCCGCCCCGTATTGGTCACCAACGTCCGCAAAGGCCCGACCTACCGCTTCGTGTGGGACGGCGCGCCGACGCCGGTGATCATGAAGCAATAGACCCACCCTGAACTGGTACGTCGAGCCGAATCCGATGCCCGTCCATCTATCCCCGGCCCTTTGCATCGGATAATAGGGCCATGGAATTTCAGCGCTCCTCAGGTGTCTTGCTGCACGTCAGCTCCCTGCCTTCCTACGGCGGAATCGGCGACCTCGGACCCGCCGCCTACGACTTCCTTGGTTTCCTCGCGGAAGGCAAACAGCACGTGTGGCAGGTGCTGCCGCTTTGCCCCACGGGCTACGGCAATTCGCCCTACGCCGGCTCCTCGGCCTTCGCCGGCAATCCGTATCTCATCAGCCTCGAGTTTCTTTCCGACTGGGGCTGGATTGACGGCAACCGCATCGCGGGCCTTGCCGGACGCGGCGGCCCGGTGAACTTCGACGAGGTGGAACGGCGCAAGCTCCCGCTGCTCTATGAAGCCGCTGCTCATTTTCTGGACCGCGGCTCTCACGATCCCAAATTCGCGAAGCACTGGAAGCTGTTCGGCGCTTTCTGCAAGGCCGAGGTGAACTGGCTCAACGACTATGCCATGTACGCCGTGCTGCGCAGGGAATACCGGACCGGCGCCTGGACGGCCTGGCCCGAGCCGGTGCGCAAGCGCGAGTCCAAGGCGATGGCTGAGCTGAGAGTGAAGCACGCCCGCGCCCTCGCCCTCGAACAGGTGCTGCAATTCGCTTTCGACCTCCAGTGGCACGATCTGCGCAACGCCGCCGCGCGCGCCGGAATACGGATTCTGGGCGACATCGCCATCTTCGTCAACATGGACTCGGCCGACGTGTGGACGCACCCGGAGCTCTTCGAACTGGACGAAGAACTGCGGCCGATCCATGTCGCCGGGGTGCCGCCCGACTATTTTTCCGCCACCGGCCAGCGCTGGGGTAATCCCCTCTATCGCTGGGACGTGCTCGCCAGGCAGGGCTTCGACTGGTGGGTGCAGCGCATCGCCCGCTCCTGCCAGCTGTACGACATCGTCCGCCTGGACCACTTTCGAGGCTTCGAATCCTACTGGTCGATCCCGGCCGATGAGGAGACCGCAATCCACGGCGAATGGATCAAGGCGCCGGGCCTGGAGCTGTTCCGCGCCCTGGAGGCGCAAGCTTGGGGAGCTGCCGCTGGTGGCTGAAGACCTGGGCCTGATCACCAAGGCGGTCGACAAGCTGCGGCTTGAGCTGGGAATGCCGGGCATGCGCGTCATCCAGTTCGGATTCAGCGACAAGGGCGCGCACATTCATCTTCCGCATCGGTATGTACCCGCGACCGTCGCCTACACCGGCACCCACGACAACGACACGACCCTGGGCTGGTGGCAGAAGGCCGGCGAGGTGGAGCGCGCCGCCGCCGAGTCGTATGTGGGCAAGATCGGCGTCAACGCGAGCCCCGTATGGCCCCTCATCCGGGCTACGGAGGCGAGCGTTGCCGAGCTGGCCATCGTCCCTGCGCAGGATCTGTTCGAGCTTGGCTCCGAGGCCCGCATGAATACGCCCTCTGTAGCCGCGGGGAACTGGAGCTGGCGCGCTCCCGAGGGAAGCTGGACGGCGGGACTGGGCGCGCGGCTGGCGGAAGTTGCCGAAGTGACGGACCGCGACAACGATCCGATGGGCAAGCCGGAGCCGGAAGAGGAACCAGCGAGCGACTCTGCCGCAGGCAGATAGGCGATCACCCGTGTCCCGAACGAGCGTAGCGCAAAGAATCACTGGGTGAATGTGTGCTAACGTGAGGCTGAGATTCGATCTCGCCCAACTTAAGCCAATTCAACAACCACATTCCTGAAGAGGCAGTTCCAATGCGCACCACTCAATTCTTCGTTTTGCTTTTTGCGATGGCTGTGCCGCTGGCGGCCCAGCAGCCGGCTCCCGTGAACAAGGACTCCGCCGGCGCTCCATCGAAGGCTGCCGGGCCGGCTGCATCGGTCCCCGCGGACCCGGCCGCAAGAAAGCTGCTGCTGGATGACGCTTTGAAGTTTGTGCAGGCCTCCGATGCCCGTCCACGGCTGGAACAAAGCCTCGACAAACTGCTCGAAGAGGGCAAGCAGGCAATGCTCCAACGGAATCCCGGTCTCGATCCGAAATTCGGCGATGAATGGGTAAAACGTATGCGGGAACGGATCAAGCCCGACGATTTCGTGGAGATCACGGCCAAGGTTTATGCAACCTACTACACGAGCGACGAATTGGAGCAGATGACGCAGGCTCAACTCGCCCTCAAGAACTCCAAGATCTATTCTCTCGCTCCTGAATTGAGCCAGAAGATCAAGGCGAATGTGCCCAAAATCCAGCATGACATCAATACTGATATTTCGCGGCTCGGTTCGAGCATGAGCATCGAGGTGGGGCAGGAGATCGAGAAAGAACATCCTGAATGGGCCAAGCCGCTCCCGCCTGGCCCCGCTTCGGCGGCTCCTGCTGCCCCGGCCAAAAAGTAACGATTTACGGCTTCGGCGCGGCGTGAGCCGGCAATCGTAAAACCCGGGCAAAGCGCGGCAGCCCCGTGGTTTGATTCGACCGGCTATCCTTGCTATGGGTGGCGGCACACATGGGAATGGCGGCGATCGAGACCCACGGGCTTACGCGACGCTTTGGCGCATTGACGGCCGTGGACGACGTCACCTTCAGCGTGGCTCCCGGCCAGTTCTTCGGCTTTCTGGGACCGAACGGGGCGGGGAAGTCGACCACCATCAAAATGCTGACCGGCCTGCTCGAACCGAGTTCGGGATCGATCGAGATCCTGGGGCAGCGCTTTACCGCCGGCGCGCTGGATCTGAAACGCCAGATCGGCGTCGTACCCGAAGGCATGGCCCTGCTGGGTCGGCTCACCGCGCCCGAGTATCTCCGTTTTGTCGGCCGCATGTACGGCCTCGACCGCCAGACCACCAACCAGCGAACTGAAGAATTATTGGAGTTCATGCAGCTGGCCAATGAGAGCCGAAAGCTGGTGACGGATTTCTCCCACGGCATGCAGAAAAAGCTGGCGCTGGCCGCGGCCGTCATCCACGGCCCGAAGGTGCTGTTCCTCGATGAGCCGTTCGAAGGCGTCGACGCCATCGCTGCCGGCATGCTCAAAGCCATGTTGCAGGGAATGATCGGCCGCGGCGCTACCATTTTTCTGACTACCCACGTGCTCGAGATCGTGGAGCGCCTGTGCAGCCACGTAGCCATCATCAGCCAGGGCCGCCTGGTGGCCAACGGATCCATCGAAGATCTGCGCGCGGGTGTTGCCAGCACCCTTCCCGGCGCCGAATCTGCCCAGCGGCTCACGCTCGAAGAGATCTTTCTTTCGATCGTGGGAGCGGGGGGCCAAGAGCCGGCGCAGGAGCTGTCATGGCTGACGTAGCGGCACCCTCCGCCGTTCCGCTTACCGCATCATGGGGGTCCGTTCAGCGCGCTCGCCCGCTCGCAGTACCGGGCTCTTGGCTCCATACGCTTGAGCATCTTCCGGAATACCATTCGCACCGGCCGCGGGGCTCTTGAAGCGGCCGCGCACGGAATCTCCTATTTGATCTACGGGTTGATGGGATTCGGGCTCGCGATGGGTTTTGGCTCCGGCGCCTACGCCATCGCCGCGACCGGAAAATGGGCTATCGCGCCGGTGCTGTTCTGGGCGCTGCTGTTGGCGTGGCAGGTGGTACCGGTTTCGATTGCTTCCTTTCAAGAGCAGTTCGACGTCAACGGACTGTTGCGATTCCCGGTTGGTTTTGGAGCGTTCTACCTGCTCCATCTGATCTTCGGCATGGTGGACATTTCCACCATCCTGGGCGGGTTTTGTTGTCTCGGCATCCTGGTGGGCACGACGATCGTGCGCCCGGATTTGTTCGGCTGGGTGGCGCTCGGGCTGGCGGTCTTCGCGGTGTTCAACATTCTTCTCGTCCGCGCCATCTCGGCATGGACCGATCGCTGGATGGCGCAGCGGCGTACGCGGGAGATCGTGGGGTCGCTGTTTTTTCTGGGCCTGATCAGTCTGCAACTGCTGAATCCGGCCTTCCACTACGAAACCCACAGCCGTGAGTCGTGGGCGCGCGCGATGCGGAGGTTCGGGAGCCGCCAACCGTGTGCAACGCTGGCTTCCACCGGGACTTGCCGCGGAAGCTGTCGAGCAGGGCGCCGCAGGCAAACCTGCAACCGCGCTGGGAGCCATCGGCCTTCTGGGACTTTACATGCTGGCCACAGGAGGCGCTCTCGGCGTGCGGCTGCGCGCGGAGTATCGCGGCGAAAACTTCGGCGACGCTCCATCTCGCAAGAACGAGCTGCGCCGAAGCCGCGCCTGGTTGATCGACGGCTCAGGCCCGATGGCTGCCGTAATGGAAAAAGAACTGCGCGTGCTGCTGCGCGCGATGCCGCTCATCTATGGGCTGGCCGCGCCCCTGTTGATGGTGTTCATCTTCTCTGGTGTATTCATCCGGCGCGGCTCACCTGGAGGCCATCCGTATGCGATTAGCCTGCTCATCAGCCTGGGCTACGCGATGGTGGGCTTCACCCAGTTGTTCTATAACAGCCTGGGGCCGGAGGGAGCTGGAATACAAGTGCTGTTTCTCTCTCCGACGCCGATTCGAACCGTGATCCTGGCAAAGAACCTCTTTCACGGGATGCTTTTCCTTGTTGACGCCGCATTGGTATGCATCGTGGCCAGCCTCCGCATGGGCTGGCCGTCCCCAGGGGCCGTCGCGGCCGCGTGGGCATGGCTCTTGTTTGCCTTGCCTGTGCACCTTGCTGCGGGAAATGCGTTCTCGATCAACATGGCCTACCGCATGAACCTCGGACGGCTGACGCGCCAGCGCGGTTCGCAGGCCAATTCGCTCTTGAGTATGTTGATCCAGGCCGGCGTGCTTGGCGTGGGTGTGAGTGTGTTCGCGCTGTGTTCCTTGTTTAGCAGGCTATGGCTGGCGGTGCTCGTTTTCCTGATCCTCGCGGCCGGAGCCGTCTTCGCATGGCTGCGCGTGCTCGCGCATGTCGACGCCATGGCCAACCAGAGGCGGGAGGCCTTGATCGCCACGTTATGCAGGACGGAATGACGAACAGGGAGTCCTTCGCAGATCTCAGGCGAAGGGGCTGTGGCAACGATCTCGTTGGGATCACGCTCAGTTCTTCGTCGGCGACACAGGAAGAAAAACGCGAACGACGGTGCCGTGATTCTCAATGTCATTCTTGCTTTCGATCTCAATGGAGCCACCGTGCCCTTCGATAAACTGCTTCACAACAAACAGACCGATTCCTGTGCCGACTGTATTCCGCGTTGTGAAGAAGGCGTCAAACACTTTTGGCAGGACGTCCTCTGCAATCCCGACGCCGTTATCCTCGATTGCCAGAACGATTCCATTGGGCACAGTCTCGGCATCTTTCACAGACACGGATAGAATTCCGCCTGTTTGCATCGCGTAAACCGAGTTTGAGATCAAGTTCGAGATCACCTGCGTCATTTCCCCGCGACGCAATTTGAGTGTTCTCGAGGAATCAAGTGACTTCCTGATTTTGATGCCAAGGGCCTTACACCGCGGCTCGTATATCGTGATAGCGAGCAAAACGAGTTCAGTGAGCGATGTGTCCGTCGCTGACGCATTTTCACGATAGTAGCCGAGTGTCTGCCGAGCGATATGGGATACCCGGGTGAGTTCGCTCTCGACGGAATCGAGATATTTGATACCTTTCGGGTCGCTGATCGTCGGACGAAGAAGGCAGAGCAGGTTCTCTATCCCTTGAAGGGGATTGTTGATTTCGTGCGCGATGGTGGCCGCCATTCGACCAGTGGCAGCGATTTTTTCCGCTTGGAGCAAAGATCTTTCGAGCCTCTTGCGCTCCGAAATGTCGCGAAGAATCTTGGACGCCCCGATGACCTGTCCATGTTCGTCCATCAGCGGCGATATGGTAAGCGAGACATCGAGCAGTTGCCCGGCCTTTGTGCGTCGTACCGTTTCGAAGTGCTCCACGCGGCGGCCGGCGCGCAGGCTTTCGATGATCATTTTTTCGTCGGAATGCAGATGTTCAGGAATGATCTTGAGGATGGATGAGCCAATCATCTCCTCGGCCGAATAGCCGAAAAGGCGCACCGCGGACGGGTTCCAACTCGTGATGATGCCGTTCAGGTCCTTGCTCAGGATCACGTCGTCGGATGATTCCACGATTGCGGCGAGTTCGCCGGCGTGCTTTGAGCTAACTTCCAGCGCCTTCTCGCTCTCCTTCATCCGTGTGATGTCCCGAATCGTACCGAGGATCTGTCCCGATGATCCATTCGACTGCAGCAGTCCATTGACCTCGATCCAGCGCTGCATCTTGTCCGGAAGCCAGATCATCCCTTCAAATTGAAACGGCTCGCCCTTTTGCAGGGTGGCTTCCATAGCCCGTTGAAATGATTCCCTAAAATCGGAATGCACAATCTCATGCAGGAAGACGGAACCATTCACCGGGCCATCTTTGCGAGACCGCCCGAAGATCTCGTACATGCGGTCGTTTTCCCAACTCGCCCGATCTTCTGCCAGGTACCAGACGAAGATTCCCAGTTGTGCAACTTCGGTCGCGAGCTTCAGCCGCGTCTCGCTGGCATGAAGCCTGCGAGCTCCCATCACGATCTCGGTCGTGTTGCGGTAAGCATCGTAAACCCCTGTGATCTCGCCGTTCTCATAGATGGGGATGAGCGAATAGCTCCAGTAGTGATCCTCGATGACTCCATTCAAGAGGATTGGGATGAACATGTTGTCTCGTACCGCTGTTTCGCCCCGATAGAAACAACCTTCAAGATCAGCGCTTACCAGGTCCCATGCCTCGTGAAAAACAACGCGATACGGGGCACCGAGTGCGCCGGGATGCTTTCCCATCAATGTTGGAATTGCGGCGTCGTTGTAGAGGAAGACCATTTCTGGTCCCCATGAGAGGATCGTTGGAAATGGCGAGTGCAACATGAGATTCACGGCGGCGATCAATGTCTCTGACCAAACTTCGACAGCACCGAGGGGCGTCGCGGCCCAATCGTGTGCGTGAATGCGATTGGCCATCTCGCTCTGCCCGATAATCAGGTTTGCTGCTGTGCTCATAGTCCCATCGCCGATGATAGGCAAATCCTGTGCCGGGCTCGCCTGCTTCTCTATCAGAGCACGGCGAGCTCATGTCCTGGACAAGGCGAGCGTAGAACTGTATGAGGACTTACCGCCTACGAGCGTCGGGGACTTAGCGGTAAACAACCCGAATCCTCGAGGAAAGCGCTTCTCCGCTCGATCAGGGATGTCGAAATATACAACGGCTGCGAACCCGAAGCGCCTCCTGCTCCTTGTTGATTCGAAGGGTTGCTTATCTCACCATATGCGCAAATAGATTGGCTCAGTGGTCAATTCTGCACGCTTATCAAAGAAATCAGGCAAGTGCGGGGCGGCGGTGCTGGACAGAAGACTGGTTCGCCCGCATGATTTCGCTTCTCCGGCGTTCCTGCTTTCCCTCTCTTGCAGTCCGACCACCCGGCAACCAATACCTGTCGCCGGGGCCCCCGGTAACGCGCGGGGATGGGGCACGGGTAAGTGGGATGAAGCCTAGTTCTGAAAGAACTCCCCGTGACCGCCGTTCGCCCACGGATTGTAGTGCTCGGCGAAGCGGGCGCGGTTCTGCACCGAGGGATGGCTGTAGAGCCAGAACTCGACGAACGGGCTCGGGTCGGGATCCTCGAGCCAGGCTTCGCCGAGATGGTCGAAGCTCGAGACCGCAGTCTTCTGCGGGTCAGCCACCAGGCCATGAATCGCCTCCTGCCCGTACACGTCGGCCTGATGTTCGAAGTAGCGGCTGAGCGTATTTCCCATCGGCTCCAACAGGAACATCACCACCGAAACCACCAGAATGAGGGCGACGAATCCGGTGCGGGTCGCGACCGGCGGCACATTCTCGCGGCGCTCGATTCCCCAGCGCACCCCGAAGCGCCGCACCATTCCCTCCGCGAGGCGGGCACAGGCCGCAAACACAAAGAACAGGAACACGGCTGAGGCAATGAGCCCTTTCACGATGTGGTGGAGGACGTAGTGCCCGCTCTCGTGGCCGAAGATGTAGAGGATCTCGTCGTCCGGAATGCGACCCGCGGTGGTGTCCCAAACCACAATCCGCTTGGTTGCGCCCAGGCCGCTGACATAGGCATTGAGCCCGTTAGTCTTCTCGCTGGCCTTCATGAGAAACATGCGATCGGGCGGAATGCTGGTTCCGGTGCGGGCGACAACTCTCTCCAGTTGCGCAACCAGGCCGGCGTGATTTTTCTGGAGCGGCTCGTACTTGTTGAATACCGGCTCGAGCAGCGGCTCAGCCATCGTGGCCACCACCATGAGGGGAAGAATCGCGATCCACGCTCCCAGCCAGTAGCGGCGCGGCCAGCGGCGCACGATCCAGTTGAAGAGGAGTAGCACGGGCACAGCGATGGTGGAGACTCCCAGCGCCTTTCCCTGATCGCCGAACCAGCCGGCCCAGCCCTGCACACTGATGCCGTAGTGACGGCTGACGGTGTGTCCAATTGCGTCCAGCGGCAGGCTGGCCAGTGAGGTGATTACAAGGAACACGAGAAAGAAGAGCAGACCCTGAATCCAGCGCCGCGAGTCCACGCGCTGGACCCACCGCTCGAGGCGGGAGGAGGTGCGCGAAGCCAGCAGCCACCACAGAAAGACCAGGCCCCAGAGCGATCCGCCGATATCGAGCGCGAGGCGGATTTTATTGAGCGTCTTTCGCTTTGGCCAGTTTGTCCGGGGGGAGGGAGTAGGCCTGCCCGGATGCGGGAGGCGGCGTTCCAACCTTGGCCTGCGGCGGGCTGGTGGCCGGGCCGGATTGCGCCAGAACAAGCTGGCTGGGCACGAGTCCGGGCAGGATTGTGGGCAGGATCAGGAGCAGACTGGCGAAGAAGCCTGGAACCCAAAGCCGGGATGGGGCCACGAGATTCTCCCTCCGAGGTGTCTTTTCTGAGACAATCGAAACAACCGATGTTTTTTCCTCTATCTGTTTATTCGACGCCCCGGGTTCCCTGCGTTTCTTTGCGGCCCGCAGGGTTGCCGCGCACCATTTGGACGCTGCTCAGCGTTCTGATTGCTTCCGCGACTGTAATGCCTCGAACGCAGGCGCAGCAAGCGACGCCTGTGCTCCTCGACACGATGACCGCCGAATTGCATCGAGCCTTCAGCTCGCTGGGCAAGAGCGGGGCCGCGGGCAATGACAAGCAGGTGCCGCCGTACTTTCTCAGCTACTCAGTGAGCGACGCCGAGATGGTTTCGATTCGCGCGCAGTATGGGGCGCTGGTCGACAGCTCGTCCAACCGCATGCGGGTTGCCGATATCCAGGTTCGGCTCGGCGATCCGGCGCTCGACAACACCCACGGGGCGCATCGCGGCTCGGCGGTGAACAGCCTCGAACTGCCGCTGGTGAATGACCGGCAGGCGCTGGCGCGCACGTTGTGGCTGGCCACGAACACCGGCTACAGCAACGCTCTCGATAATTACCTGCGGGTGAAGACCGAAGCGCAGGTGCGGGCCAAGGAAGAAGACTCGTCTCCGGATTTCAGCGAAGAAAAACCCCAGGTGTCGATCGGCAAAGCGGCTCCGCCGGTGGTGGTCGATCGCAGCGGGTGGGAAAAGCGGGTTGCGGATCTGTCCAGGATTTTCCGCGACTACCCCGACGTGTATCAGAACGTCGTGATGCTCAATGTGCAGAACGAGACGGATTACTTCGCCTCCTCGGAGGGCTCGCAGATCGTCGCTCCGCATGTGCAGGCGCGGCTGGTGGTGTTTGCCGTAACCCGCGCCGAAGACGGCATGGACCTGTTTCGCGCCCAGACATTCGAAGCCGAAACCGCGGACGGACTGCCGAAGCAGCCGGAACTTGAAGCCGCCATGCGCGAGTTGGGAACGAGTCTCGAAGCACTGCGCAAAGCGCCGGAGACGGAGCCATTCGACGGGCCGGTGATTCTCTCCGGCCGGGCCGCGGCGGTGTTCTTCCATGAAGTGCTCGGCCACCGGCTCGAAGGCCAGCGCCAGCGCGGCGAGGAAGAGGGCCAGACCTTCACGAAGGAAGTGAACAAGCCGGTTCTGCCCAGCTTCCTGTCTGTCTCCGACGATCCGACCGTGGCAAAGTTCGGGAACACCTGGCTCAGCGGCACCTATGAATTCGACGACGAAGGACAGAAGGCCCGGCGCGTCGACCTCATCCAGGACGGGGTGTTGAAGACGTTTCTGATGTCGCGGCTGCCCATCGCCAGCTTCAGCGCTTCGAACGGACACGGCCGCGGGCAGACCGGGCGCATGCCGACCGGCCGCCAGGGCAACCTGATTGTGACCTCGACCAAAACCGTGCCCGAAGCCGAGCTGCGCAAGCAGTTGATTGAAGAGGCGAAAAAGCAGGGCAAGCCGTACGGGCTGTACTTCGAGGACATCTCCTCTGGTTTTGCGGTGACTACGCGCAGTTCACCGCAGGCGTTTCAAGTGATCCCGCTGGTGGTGTATCGCGTGTATGTGGACGGCCGTCCGGATGAGCTTGTACGCGGGGTGAGCATTGTCGGCACGCCTCTGGCAGCGATGAAGCGCATCGTGGCGACGAGCGACAAGAGCGAAGTGTTCAACGGCGAATGCGGCGCCGAGTCCGGCACCGTGCCGGTAAGCGCGGTGGCGCCGGCCATGCTGATGAGCGAAATGGAAACGCAGCGCCAGCCGCAGGGCACGGCGCGTCCGCCGATTCTGCCTATTCCGGGAGCGCCGACGGCGCAGGGAACAGGGAGCAGGGAACAGGGATCAGGCGAGACCGGCTGGCGAGCAGAAGGAGGCGCAATGAACATGATTCGTCCCATGACTCTGGTTGCCGGCCTTCTTGGATTTTGCGCGTTCGCCTCTGCGCAGGCGTCCCAGCCCACGCGCGCCGATGCGGAAAAAGATCCCATTTTCAAGGCCATGCTCCAGGAACTGGACCGGAGCAAGAATGAACTGCAGCTCAAAGGCTTTGAGAAGCCGTTCTTCATCCAGTACCGCATCGAAGACGTGGATACGTTCGATACCCGGGCGGAGTTCGGCGCCAGCGAAGGTTCTTCGCGCAGCCGCCAGCGCGTCGCGCGGGTCACGGTGCGCGTGGGCGACTACAAGACCGACAGCTCCGGCCAGCGAGGCGATGGCGCGGTCCAACTGGCGGCTCTCGATGACGACTCCATCGCCATCCGCTCCGCCTTGTGGAATGCAACCGACCAGGCATACAAGAACGCGCTCTCGGCGTTCGCCCAGAAGCAGGCGGAACTGAAGCAGGTTCAATCGCCGCCGCAGGCCGACGACTTCAGCAAAGAGAAGCCGGTGGTGGTGCTGGAACAGCCGCGCACACTGGTGGTGGATGAAGCGGTGTGGGTGGACCGGGTGGCGCGCGACAGCGGTCTTTTTCGAACCGATCCGGCAGTGAAGGCCAACGCTAAGGACGTGCAGTATTCGACCGCGGGATTTCATGCCCGGGCGTCAACGTCGTGGCTGGTCAACACCGAGGGCACCATCGTTCGCAAGTCCAGTGAGGGCTACCAGGAAGTGTTTGCGGTGGGCACCCAGGCCGATGACGGCATGCGCCTGGACCGCTCGTATGCGAGCAGCGGCGTTGCGCTCAAGGACCTCGATACCGCGGACGTATTCGCCAAGCGGGCGGTTGCGCAGATCGCTTCCCTGAGCGAACTGCGCGCGGCGCCGCTGGTCGAGGAGGAGTATCACGGGCCGGTGCTGCTCAGCTCCGATGCCAGCTCCGATGTTCTGCGCGCGCTGGTGGCCTACGGGAGTAACGGCGACGCGGCCCCGCCTGGGGACCGAGGCCCGCACCAATGGTCCGTTTGCCTCCAGCTATCACGCGCGGGTTTTGCCGGAGTTCATGGATGTGGTGGATGACCCGGGCCTGAAGACGTTTGACGGCAAAGACCTGGTGGGCGCATACGATGTGGACGATGAAGGCGTGCCCGGCCAGGCGGTCAAGCTGATCACCGGCGGAAAGCTCGAGAACTACCTTCTGGGCCGGGAGCCGGTGCGCGACTTTACGGAATCGAACGGGCACGGTCGGGCGGCGGTGGCGGGTCCCGCGCGGCCGGCGATCGGCGTCTTGAAGATCACCGCGGCGAGCGGCGTTTCGGATGAGGAGCTCAACCGCAAGCTGCTCGACATGGCCAAGGATCGCGGCCTGAAGAGCGCCTACTATGTCGAGACGCTGGGCGGAGCCCTCACTCCGCGCCTGCTGTACCGAATCGACATCGACGGCAAGCGCCAGCTGGTGCGGGGCGCCGTGCTCGACGACCTCGACCAGCGCGCGCTGCGTTCCAGCGTGGAGGCGGCCGGCAAGGAACTGTGGGTGGCCAACTACATGAGCGAGGTGCCGGAGACGGTGCTCGCTCCGGCTCTCCTGCTCAGCGATGTGACGGTCAAGCGGGCCAACGAAAAGAACGAAAAGCTGCCGTTCTATCCGCCGCCGGAGTAGCCGTTTACTCCAGCTATCACGCGCGGTTCTGCCAGAGTTCATGAGTGTGACGACCCGGGCCTCAAGACGTTTGAGGGAAAAGACCTCGTCGGCGCATACGACGTGACGAGAAGGCGTGCCCGGCCAGGCGGTCAAGCTGATCACCGCCGGAAAGCTGGAGAACTACCTTCTGGGCCGGGAGCCGTGCGCGACTTTACGAATCGAACGGCACGGCCGGCAGCGTGGCGGGTCCGCGCGGCCGGCGATCGGCGTCTTGAAGATCACCGCGCGAGCGGCGTTTCGAGAGGAACTCAACCGCAAGCTGCTCGACATGGCCAAGGATCGCGGCCTGAAGAGCGCCTACTATGTCGAGACGCTGGGCGGAGCCCTGTTGCCCCGGCTGCTTACCGCATCGATGTTGACGGCAAGCGCCAGCTGGTGCGGGGCGCCGTGCTCGACGATCTCGATCAGCGCGCGCTGCGTTCCAGCGTGAGGCGGCCGGCAAGGAGCTGTGGGTCGCCAACTACATGAGCGAGGTGCCGGAGACGGTGCTGGCTCCGGCTCTCCTGCTCAGCGATGTCACGGTCAAGCGGGCCAACGAAAAGAACGAAAAGCTGCCGTTCTATCCGCCGCCGGAGTAGGCCGTCCACCGAAAGGTGGAGGCGTGCTGAAGCGCGCAGACGGATAGACTCGTGTGGCCATGAGCGCAACCCAGTCTTCCCCGGCTGTCCTTGCCGCTGCCGCTTCCTCTGCCAGCCGTCCTCTCGAGGTTGCGCCTGGCCGTTTTTCTCGCGGTCGCGATCGCCGCTGTCTTCTGGGGCGAACAGCGCTATCCTGCGCTGCTCAAGAAGCTGCACGCCGGCCAGTCGCTCAAGGTGAGCGGCGCCATCTCCTTCGATGCGCTGCTTCCGGTTGCTCCCGGAATGCCTTTGGCGGAGAGAGTGGGGCGCACGTCGGTCAATTGGCTTTGGACCAACCGCTTCGGCATGTATTTCGCTCTTCCCTTCGGCGCGGCGATCATGACCTTGCTGGCGCGCACGGCGACCCAGGCGTTTTGAACACGCGGCGGCCAATGTGCTCTGCGGAGCCGTTGCGGGCGCGCCGCTGGGCGTATGCACCAACTGCGCAACGCCGATCGGGCAAAGTCTGCTTGTCTCCGGCGCCAGCACCCGGCTGACTGTGGCGGCGATGATCAGCTCGCCAAGTTTTAATCCCGTCGTGGTGGCGATGGCCTTTGTTCTCTTTCCCTGGCAGATGGCGGCGGCCCGGGTGATTGTCCCCGCGCTGGTCTTGCTGCTACTGCCACTGTTGGTGAGCGAATCCAGGCCTGCGCTCAAGTCCGCGATCATTCCCGATTGGACCGGCAAGCCGAACAAGCCCATCCTGTCTGTCTTGTCCGCATTTCCTCCGCAACCTGCTGCGTCTCACGCTGCTCACCTTGCCGTGGATGCTTTTGGCCGCCGTGCTGGGGGCCCTGGCAGCCGAGCTTGTGCCCGCTTATGGGACCCATTTGCCGGTTTCGGCCTGGGCGTGGTGGCAGTCGGCCGTCCTGGGAACTTTGCTTCCGGTGCCGATGGCCTTCGATGTCGGCCTGGCCTGGGTGCTCTACCGCGCGGGCGTGCCCGCAGCTTACGTAACCACGCTGCTGTGCACGCTGGGCGTGGTGAGCATTTATTCCCTCACCGCGCTGGGCCAGCAGCTTGGGCGCGCCGCCGTTCTCCGGTTGGGAGGTGCGGTAGCCTTGCTGGGGGCGATTGCAGGATTTCTTCTTTCTCTGGAGCTGAAGTCCTGGCAGGCTCTGCCCGGTCCAGACTGGCTGTACGGGTCACCCGACCGCTTTCGCCTTCCACGCGCCGACGATCGCACCCATCAGCATCATGCCGACGATCCAGAATCCGGCGTTGATCAACAGCAGTTCGACGGTGCGGACTTCAAAGATGTATTCGAGGCCGAAGATGGGCAGAACCAGGCCCAGACCAAGCAGCGCCCCTACCCAGATGCCGCGCAGTAACGTCTGCCGGCCGGTCGTCTGGATCACGCAGGAGACCGCCCCGGCAACGACCGCCGTGCACACCAGGGCAATCAAGAATTGCAGCGCGCGGTTGGGACTGTTCTGCTTCAGCCACTCATCAGTCCGTCCGATTCCCTCGAGCCAGAGCTTGTAAAAGGCCGAATACCAGCCCGCTTCGAGCAAAAAGCCGACGATTGCCGCCGTAACTATAGCAGGGTAATTGAGCCGGACTCCCGACGCCTGAACCGCAGGGACCTGAGTTGCCATTGCGCACTCCGTTCCAACACCCCAACGAGAAACAAGGGGCGCTGGGGAAACCGTTTAGTGGTTCGCATCACATTATCCCCCCGGCGGGGGCAGGCGCAACGGCAAACAGATGAATTCCGAGGGGTTTGTGCGGACCGGGCCGGTTGCGCCCCTCAGTCCAGCCGGGTGAGAAACGCTTCGCCCTTCCGCCGGCTTCAGCTTGCTTGCAATCAACTCTGCCTGCTCGCGATTGTCGCCCTGGGGGCGGATCCGTACCCAGAAGCTGCTGTTCTCCTGCCCCGGGAATTCAATCACGTTGGCATTGGGGTACTTGCTCAGAAGCTGCGACTTGAGCTTGATGGCCTGGTGCTCGCTGTGGAATG
Source organism: uncultured Acidobacteriota bacterium (assembly GCA_963812485.1). Lineage (GTDB taxonomy): Bacteria > Acidobacteriota > Terriglobia > Terriglobales > Acidobacteriaceae > Telmatobacter. The sequence continues at coordinate 41,159 of CAWEVD010000003.1, read as the reverse complement.
CGCCGATCTGCACGCACCAGCGTCCGCCGCTGTCGATCGGTTTGGGGGTCTGGTAGACATCCACCCGGACGCGAACGATTCCAGCGCGGTAGACGCCCGTGGCCTTGGCCGATGCTACGGTCAGGTCGACGACGCGACCTTCGATAAACGGCCCCCGATCGCTGATGCGCATGGCGGCCCACTGGCCGGTGATGAGGTTGGTGACCACGATGAGCGATCCCATGGGCAGCGTCCGATGCGCTGCCGTCATGGCCGTATCGTCGAACACTTCTCCGTTGGCGGAGCGTCGTCCTTTGTAGGGCGCGGTGTACCACGTGGCCAGGCCCACTTCGGTCAGCAGGGGCGGGTGGGTATTCACGTAGCGAATGTCTTCGGCGCTCACGCCTCCGGGGGGCAGGGGCGTGGGAGGAATGCGCGACGGAGGCAGATTGGAGGCGCTGGGAGACGGTGGCGGAGAGGGCGGCGGTGCGGGATAGGTTTCCTCGACCGGAGGTGCGGTCGGCGGAATCCGGCTCGCGGTTTTGTGGTGATGGCAGCCGGCCAGAAGAACGGCCAGGATGAAAAGCACGGCCGGGGCCGCGAATCCCGTTTTGCGAGCTCCCCTCCGGCCTGCGCGCATGATCATCAGGTTTGCGGGCCTTTGGGTGGATGCTGGCGGTCGATGCGATCGGCCAGGTTGCGCAGCGTATCGGAAAGACTGCGCATGGCCTGGATGGACTCGCGCCGCACCTGGGGAATGACAGCGTCGTTCACGTAAGCGATGGCATGGCGCAGTTCCATTTCGATCAACTCGACCGCTTCCTCGATCCGGCTGCCGACGCTCCCCGGACCCGAGGACCTGCACCCTGAGACCCGGCGGCGGAGGAGGGTATGTGCTCATGGCTCTTTGTCCTCGCAATTCACGTGGGCCGTTGGACTCATTCCCAGACCCGTTTTCAGTCTGGAACGCGGAATCCTTCGCGTCAACCGGGGAGACCGTTTATGTGCCCCGATGGTCACTAAACCTTGGGTCTGGCGGCAAAGGGATGCACCTTCGATTGCACTCCTGCTCCGGAGGAAATATGTTCTCCGGGTGACCTTCCTCAACGAAATCTCGTCCCAACGTATAGACAATAAGAATCCCGGATTCGCTAGCCGGGTTGCAGCCGGATCCAGTTGGGTTGGAGTTTGACCCGCAGGGCAAACAACCAACCCGCTGAGGGAAGGTATCGAACCGAATAGGTCTTTGGGGAAGGCCGGGAGGGCGAAGCATCGGCGCACATTTCAGCTTCCACAGACCCTTCCGGGCGGGCCGGTTTGCCCGGACCGGCGGCGTGATCGTCATTTCGGCCCTGGCGACGTCTGTCTGCGTGCGGGCCGGGCAAAGCCCGACGCTGCCTGCCGACACAGCGGCCATGCCCGACGCGCCTGCTCCGCAGATACCGGTCGCCGCCGCGCTCATGAATACGAAACCCTGTTCGGAGCCGAAAAAACCGGACGGTACAGGCGCTCAAGACATCGCAAGCGCGACGAGCGGTCCAAAGCCGGATCCGCCGGCGGTCGCACAACAGGCCAACACAGCCCCCTGCAAAATGACCTGGGCCAGGCGTTACGATCGATTCGTGGATGGCCCGCACGACAAGCCCCTCACTCCCAAAGACAAAGCATGGCTGGCCCTGCGCAATGTGGCTGATCCCATCAACAACCTCACGATCCTGGCTACATCGGCCATCGCCATCGGTTCCGATTCCCACTCGGATTACGGCCCCGGCATGGCCGGTTGGGGCAAAAACGTTGGGGTCAATTTTACCCAGGGCCTGACCGGCGAGTTCGTGGGCACCTTTCTCATTTGTTCCATTGCCCACCAGGACCCGCATTACCACCGCATGCCCAACGCCGGCATCCTGCGCCGCATCGGCCATGGAATCCTGCAGGTGGTGTGGACGCAGGGGGACAACGGCAAAGGCATGCTGAATTATGCGAACCTGGTGGGGTTTGCGGTCGAAGACGAAATCGGCAACTTCTATGTTCCGGGGAGGCGGACCGACGCCTCGGCGACGGCCCAGCGCTACGCAACGGCCCTCGCCTTCACCCCCATCGGCAATTTCGTCACCGAGTTCGTCCCCGACGTGGCCAGTCATATTCACGTGCAGAACGTCATCATCCAAAGAATCATCAACCAGGTGGCGAGGTCCGAAAGCCCCGGCGAGCCATAGGGATCGCTCCATCCGCGCCAGCTTTTCCGGAAAGCGTATTAACCCCAACGTCAACCGCGGACGAACCAGTTGGGATTCACGCTACTTCCAAGAGAGACTGGTCTCAAGCGTGGTTGGCTACTGCTTCGTATCCAGCGGATGCTGCGTCTTCTCGAAGAACTCATTCTGCAGCCGCAGGCTCTCCGAGTCCGCCTTGATCGCCTTGATGGCCTCGGCGATCTGGCTCGACCACGACTTCTGGTCGAACTCGCCCAACTCTTTGGTCGCCGCCGAACCGACACCTGAGTAGTGATCCGGGAATTTCGCATACCACCAGATGCCCGTGTACACCGAGTCGGGCAGGTTCAGGCGGTGCTGGTCGGCGCCCGATTCCTGCTCCGCGCGATCCATGTGCACCAGGTCCGGGCGCGCGGCCAGCATGGCTGAAGTCTCGGTCTCGCCGGCATGCATGTCGTTCTTCGGATCGCTCTTCATCGCCGGACGACCGGGAGCACTCCTTTGCGGCAGCCCGACCACATACACCACGTAGTCGCGCGGCGTGGCCAGCTGGGCCTGCGCGAACAGCGGCAGCAGCGAATTGTTTCCGCCGTGCCCGTTCACGATCGCGATCTTCTTGCAGCCGTTGCGAGCCATCTCCTTTACCGTTTCCTGCAGCAGCGTGAGCTGCGTGGTCAGGCTGTAGGCAATGGTGCCGGGTTCCTGCTGCGCCTCGAAGATCTGCCCGAAGTAGTACTCCGGAAACACGACGGCGTACTCCTGCTGCACGGCGTTGATCACCGCGTAGCGCACATCCAGCAGGTCGGTGCCGATGGGCAGATGCGGCCCGTGCTTTTCGAGGATTCCAAACGGCAGCACGCACACGCCCTGCGACTGGTGGATCGCCTGGACAAAATCGCCCGCGGTCAACTCCTCCCACTTCGGCGAGAGTTTCTGCGCCTCTGCGGTCAAGCCACCGAACAAAACCAGAACCAATAAAAAATTCCGCAGCATGATTTGCCTCATTCCGCCGGATCGTCCGCCGTGAAGGGGCTGCAGCACGGCTTCTCTGTGGCGTGGAAGTTCATCAGCTCCGCCCGGATGCCATCCGGATCGTACATGTTGAACTGCCCTTTGCCGTCCTTGCCGATTTTTGTGTTCTCGTCGCATCGCACTCCCTCGAGGCGTCCTGCATCCTTCAGGGTCTTGTGCGCCTCATCCACCGAGTTCTGCCCGATCGCGATGTGATCGAGCACGCCCAGCGTACGCTGCGACATGTTGGCCGGAATCCCCGTTCCGGGCCCGCCGGCGAGCATGTACTCCACCCAGTCGTGCCCGTCGGGAACCTGCTGGCTCACCCAGTCCACCTTGGCATCCGTCATGCCGCCCCACCAGTAGGGCCTGAAGCCGAGAAGGGCGCGATAGAACGTGTCTTCCTTTTCGCGGTCATGCACCAGGAATCCGACGTGAATGATGTGGTGTCCGATCGCATTGGGCGCGTCCACCTTCGCATTGGCCGGCGGCTGCACAAACTGGATCTTGTTGCCCTCCGGATCTTCGACGGCAAACCACTTGCCTCCGTCGGAGCCCTTCGTGATCGCGGCCGGAACCTTCCATCCTTTGGCCGCCAGGTACTTGCGCATACCCTCGGCGTCGGTGGTATTCAGTGCGGCGTGATCCATGCGGTTGATCCCCGCATCCGCGGGCAGGGGCAGCACCTCCACAAACTGCGTGCCGCTCAGCGCATAGCGCACGCCCTTCGGGTTCTCCGGGTCGGGCATCTTCACCGCGCCAATCACGGCCGTGTAGTAGTGCTCGGTGGCCGCGGCATCGGATGTGTACACCGCGAGATGCGAGACGCCTGTGATTTTCGGCCGGGCGGGACCATTCTGTGCCGCGACAACGGCAGTCAAGAAAAGCGAGAAAAGCGATTGCAAAGAGCTTGTGTCTCATCCAACACCTCGAAAAGTAGAGCGGGATCACGATAAATCGCTTTGCCGCTTGCGCAACTTTGGAGCGCGCGCAAACCCTGCCTCTGGTGATGACTCGTCTCGTTGCGTATGGAAGACCCTCTGGCCGCGCAATCGGACGATACAATGCGCTCATGCGTCTCAATCCAATCAGCGGCGCCTTGCGCGCCGTATCCATTGCTCTGATTCTCTGCCTTACCTTCCTGGCCCGGCATCTTTTGCCCAGCCCGGACATCGTTCCCGCTTCCCGTGCCGACCGCGCCGAAGCCCGCGAAATCTTCAAGCAACTCATCGAGATCAACACCACCGACACCCCCCAGGGCAACGTCACCACCGGTTCTGAAGCCATGGCGAAGCGCTTTCTCGACGCCGGTTTTGCGCGCGAGGACGTCCAACCTGCTCGGACCCGATGCGCGCAAGCAGAACCTGGTCGTCCGCATCCGCGCCGCCCAGCCTTCAACGGAGAAGCCGGTTCTCTTCCTCTGCCATATGGACGTGGTCGAGGCGCTTCGCTCCGACTGGCACACCGATCCCTTTGAGTTTGTCGAAAAGGGCGGCTACTTCTACGGCCGCGGCACGCAGGACATGAAGGACTCCGATGCCGCGCTGGTGGCCACGTTTCTGCGCCTGCACCGCGAGGGCTACAAGCCGAAGCGCGACCTGATCCTGGCCCTCACCGCCGACGAGGAAGGCGGCAAGTTCAACGGCGCCGCCTGGCTGGTGCAGCAGCATCGCGACCTGGTCGATGCCGCCTTCGTCATCAACCCCGACTCGGGCGGCGTTGAACTCGATCACGGCCGCCCGGTGGTGGCGGATGTCGAAGCCACCGAGAAGGTCTACGCCGACTACCAGGTCACGGCCACCAATGCCGGCGGACACAGCTCGCGCCCCCGCCCCGACAATGCCATCTATGAACTCGCCACCGCGCTGAACAAGCTGGCCGCTTACACCTTTCCCTTCGAGTTGAACGAGATCACGCGCACCTATTTCCAGAATCTCGCCACGCAGGAGAAGGGCCAGACGGCCGACGACATTCACGCCATCCTTGCCACGCCGCCCGATCCGGCCGCGGCCGCGCGGCTCAGTGAAGAGCCCAGCTTCAACTCCAATTTCCGCACCACCTGCGTCGCCACGCGTCTCTCCGGAGGCCACGCCAATAACGCTCTTCCTCAGACCGCGCAGGCCAACGTGAATTGCCGCATTTTTCCCGGCCACTCGCCTGAGGAGATTCGCCAGCAGCTCATCAGCGTCTTCGGCGACAACCGGCTGACGGTGAAATACGTCTCCGACGCCGGCGCGGTCTCCGAAACCGCGCCGGAGCGCAAGGCGATGGCCCCTCCGGCTCCCATCAAGGAAGTCTTCGAGCCGCTGACGCGTCTCACGCAGGCCATCTGGCCCGGCATCCCGGTCACTCCGGTGATGGAGAACGGCGCCAGCGACTCCATCTACTTCGCGCAGGCCGGCATCCCCAGTTACGGCTACTCCGCCATCGCTCTCGAACGCGACGACGACCGCGCCCACGGCCAGGACGAACGCCTGCCGGTCGATTCCTACTGGAAATCGCTGGACTTCTTCTACGCCTTCGCCAAGGAACTGGGCGGCAAGTGAGTGCGGGTCCAGTGAATCCCCTCTACCGCAAGATCGCCTGGCGTCTCGTGCCGTTCCTCATGCTGCTCTACCTGGTTGCGTTTCTCGACCGGGTCAACATCAGCTTTGCGGCACTGACCATGAATCGCGACCTGGGGATTTCCGAAACCCTCTACGGGTTCGCGGCGGGCGTGTTCTTTCTCAGCTACTGCCTCTTTCAGGTTCCCGCCAACCTGGTCCTCGCGCGCATGGGAGCGCGGCGCTGGCTCGCGATTCTCATGGTGGCGTGGGGCGTGGTCTCGATGGCGACCGCGTTTGTTGTCAGCCCGCCCACCTATATCGGCGCACGATTCCTGCTCGGAATTGCGGAGTCCGGCTTCTATCCCGGTGTCATCTACTACTTCACGTTCTGGCTGCCGCGCTCGATGCGCACGCGTGTACTGGCGCTGTTTCTGCTCGCGCTGCCACTGTGCAACTTCATCGGCTCGCCGATCTCCGCCCACATCCTGCTCATGAACCAGGTTGCGGGACTCAAGGGCTGGCAGTGGCTCTTTCTCATCGAAGGCGCGCCGGCTTTGCTGCTGGGCGCGGTGACATGGTTCGCGCTCGCCGATGGTCCGTGGTCGGCAGCGTGGCTCTCGCCGGCGGAAAAGGACGAACTCAAACGAGCCATGCGCAGCGAAGAACAGGGCCAGCGCCAAAGAACCAACCGGTCGTGGCCGCAGGTGCTGCGCGACTCCATCGCCTACTTCCTGTGGAGCACGGGGATGTACGGGCTCAGTTTCTTTCTGCCCAAAGTTCTGGTGTCCGCCGGGGCATCCACGCTGGCGACGGGCTGGTGGTCCGCGCTGGCGTTTGGAGCCGGCGCTCTCGCCTTGTTGTGGGCCAGCCTGCAACGCGGCCATCGCGCGTTGCCGTTGTTGTTCCTGGCCGCGGCTTCGGGCTTTGCCTGCGCGGGCTTGTCGCATAGCTTAACCGCGGCTGTGGCGAGTTTCTGCCTCGCCGCCATGGGATTGCTGGCCTCGCTGCCCATCTTCTGGAGCGTGGCAACCAGCCGGCTGAGCGGGAAAGCGGCGGGCGCGGCCATCGCCATCGTCAACTCCGCAGGGGCCGTGGGCGCCTTCGCCGGCCCCTACGCCATGGGCTGGCTCCGCGACGCGACCCACAGCTATTCGGCGGGGCTGTGGGCCATTGCCGCATGCCTCGCAGTCGGATCGGCGTTTGTCATCCAGCCCGGCGTTCAACGCGAATTGGCTACGGCCGGATGACGATCTTCGATGCCAGTTGGTCAGAACGGAATATCCTCGTCGGAGATCTCGGCCGACTGGGCGATGTCATCGTGACCAGCGGGCGGCCGCTGATCATAGTTCGAAGCGCTGCTCGAGGAACTCGAACTGCGGCTGTATCCGCCGGAGCCACCCTCATCGCGACCGGAAAGTAGCGAAAGATCATTCACAATGATTTCGGTGCGATAGCGCTTCTGGCCCGATTCCTTGTCATCCCAGCTGCGGGTCTGAATCTTGCCCTCGACGAATAGCTTCGACCCCTTCTTCACATAATCGCGGACAATCTCGGCGAGGCGCGTGAACGCGACCAGGTTATGCCATTCGGTGCGGTCCTGCCAGTTACCCTGCGCGTCCTTCTGGCGGTCGCTGGTGGCCAGCGTGAAGTTGGCGACCATCGTGCCGCCGGCGGTCGACTTGATCTCGGGGTCTTTCCCCACGTTCCCCAATAGGAACACTTTGTTGACGCTCTTGGCCATCTTGTTTTCCTCTGTTGTCCGCGGCTAATTCTTGCTGTCACTGGCAATTTGGGCTGTCACAATCGGGCACCCCCCAGGTATTTCTAGCTGTCAATTTGCCCACCACCCCTAGGAATTCTGGCTGTCACGAGTGCAGCGCGAGGGGATTTCATAACCCGCCCAGTGAACCTACCGCGGACTCACCTTTCTTCGAATTTCGTAGTCCTCAAAAGTATAAACGTCTCGGCTGGGAGCAATGCTGAACAGCTCAGAAAAAGCCCATCGCTACCTAATAAAACCAAATGTTTTCACGAATTCAGTGTCTGCATGGGAGCCAAAAGTGCCAGTTTGGAGTTGCTAAGGTCGGCTACGTCCAGTGTCTCAGCAATGGATCTATCGATGATCTCGGCCTGCCTAGGTCGTTGACGGGGGACGTGATCCGTGGGTGATGACCGAACGCGAAATCGGGCTAATTCCCTCATTTTTCATATATTTCCTTCTCCTATCGCGTTAAGCAGACCAACACTAATGATTCACCCATGATCTGCTTTCAGAATAAATAACCAATGGTCGTTCGAAACAGCCTCCTGCAGCGAAAGTTGGCGGAGTGGAGTCTGGCGGAAATGAATGGAAGCACAAGATTGGCCATTTGTGCCCGATCGTCACAACTAACTCTGCTGATCGTCATTCAGAGATCGAATACAAAGCGCATATCCCGGCGCATGTCAGGACCTAATGTCAAGCCAGCGATGTCACAGTAGTTTTTCGGTGTGCGCGGTGAGTAGTTTTTCGACTATGTTTCGGACTGCCCGAAATTATCTTCAAGACGGGTTTCTGAATAGTTCTTCCCCGCCTCTAACTTGAGGCCGCAACCCACTCTCCAAACCGCCATTCAGTGTCGGCGGATTTCCCCACGAAAAGAGAACGGGCATTGGAGATAATGTCTGCCTTCCTTTTCTGTTCAACGGACTGCATAAAAGCACTCAAGGAGAACACATGCCTGATATATTCGATCAACTCAAACAAAAATATCAGCCAGTGCTGGATACAGTTCAGCACGAGGGCGCCGAAGTTCAAGGTCTCAGTCTCGAAGGCAATCAACTTGCCTTGAAAGTCATGGCAGTCTCCGAAGCCAGCAAGAACCGCATCTGGGATTCAATCAAAGCAGTCGATCCCAACTATCAGGATCTCAAACACGATATTGAGTTCCGACAGGGCAACCAGACGTACACGGTGCAGCCTGGCGATAACCTATCCAAGATCAGCAAACGCTACTACGGAGATGCGAACAAGTATCTCGTGATAGCGCAGGCGAACAACCTCACCGATCCTGACAGGATCAAGGTTGGGCAAGAACTTGTCATTCCCGCTGCATAGGGAAGTTTCTCAGGCGGTGGTTCACTCGGCCGCCCGATTCCTAAAGAAGCTAACCGAAGGTGTACGAACGGACAAGCAGCGCTGCGCCGTACCAGACTCCCTTAGCGCAAGCCAACCTGCGGCAGCGGACCTGCCCCAAGGAGATCGCTTATGACTTTACTCGATTCAGTCACGAATATTCTGAAACAGCACACGAGCGGCTCGACTCCAAATGTCACGAACGCGACTGAACACTTCGATCAAGTTGCACAGAATGCTCCGCCGAACGCCATTGCGGAGGGCCTTCAAGCGATGTTCAAGTCCGACCAGACCCCGGCCTTCGGCAACATGGTTGGCAGCCTTTTCAGCGGATCCAATGGCGAACAGAAAGCCGGCATGCTCAATCACCTGATCGCGTCAGTCGGCCCAGGCACAGTGGCGCAAATGGCTGGCGGTGGAGCACTGGCAAGTTTGCTGGGAGGGGGCGCAACCCAGATTACTCCGCAACAGGCTCAGAACGTTTCACCGGAAGTCGTACAGCAGATCGCGGCACACGCGGAGAAGACGGATCCTTCGATCGTCGATAAGGCGAGTGCCTTCTATGCTCAACACTCAACGCTTGTGAAGACGCTGGGCGGGGCGGCTCTGTCGATTGCCTTGGCCAAGGTGGCCGAGCGACAGAGATCCTAAGCAGCGCCGCAAATTTGCGATCGAATCACGCCGAGAATTGCCATCGTATCGGTTCTTTAAACATTCTGATGACAAAAGAGGAGAGTCTATGTTTGCGCTTCTATGGGAGATACTCATCGGGTTGGTGGTCGGGGCTTTAGCCAAGCTGGTCATGCCTGGCAAGGACCCCGGCGGGATTTTCGTTACGATCATCATTGGTATCGCGGGCTCGATTGGGGCGACCTTCCTGGGGCAACTGATCGGCTGGTACAAGCAAGGACAATCAGCTGGTTTCATCATGTCGGTTATCGGCGCCGTGCTGATCCTCTGGATCTACCGTTTAATCAAAAGCAGGGTGGCCGCGTAGGAGATCGACCGGGAACCGCTCAGTGAACCTCTCCGCGCGATATTCTCCTGAGAGATGGCTTCCGTCAGAGCGCTCTCGAGACGTGCATGGTGCGGAGTGCCCAACCCATCAACAATAGGCCAGTTGCAAAGATCCAGCTCCCGGCGACTCGGACCGCGATTCGTGCCCACGCAGCGTCTAATTGAACAACAAATGCGGCGGCGATGGCGATGAGCACGAAGATGGAGAAGATCAAGCCGAGAAGGACGGCGGTCGATGCAAGGTTCAGTCCGAGACCGGTCCCGTTGAGATATCCATGATAGAGGCCAAGCAGGACGGCAAGCGCGGTTGTCAATCGCAGAGACAGCTTTGCGTCCGCGGCGAGCAGTCCGCCGAGTAAGAGAAACCACGCGGCGGACACGATGGCGCTTCCGCTGGATGTCGACGCGGCGAGTCCAATGAAGCTTCCAAACAGCCATGCTGCGGGTAGCACGAACAAGATGCGCCGTCCGTATGATCGCTCCGCGAAGGCCCGAGAGCAACGCGAGAGCCAGAACCGGGACAAGGTCTTCGGGGCTCATGAAGAAGTGCATTAGGCCGTCATAGACAGGCCCCATGCCGGTGGAATTCAAGTGCGCCTCTGCCGTGAGCGGAAACAACGCGCAAGCGAACAGGACTGTAGCGTAGATTGGAATCCGTGATTTGCGCCTGGTCCATTTCATGTGACGAACGCCTTCCACATAAAGAACATTCCGCCCATAGCCACAATCGATCCGGTGAGACGAAGAAGCTTCTGTCCCCATCCCCAGTGATGAATCGCTCCAATGCTGATTCCGACACCATGCAGGCATCCAGTTGCGGCGACAAAGCCCATGCTGTAGAGCAGGCCACTCTGCCCCGGGGGCAGTTCGGTGCCGTGGGCGTAGCCGTGAAAGATTGCGAAGGTTGCGACCGCAAGTCCAGCGACGGGCAGAGGCGGGCGGATCTCGAACATCACGACGACGCCCAGCAGGATGGCGGAAGCGGCGATGCCATATTCAATTCCGGGTAGAGGCACCCCCATCAATCCCAGCATGCCACCAAACGCCATCACCATGGGGAATGCAACCGGCAGCACCCACACGGCGGGCGCGCCGAGCTGGGCTCCCCACAGGCCGACGGCAACCATGGCGAGCACGTGGTCGAGTCCGGACACCGGATGTTTCAGCCCACTGAGGAAACCGGCTGCTTCGCCTCTCTGAACATGCGCAAAGGCCGTCTCGGTCCAAAAAAGAATGACCGCAAGAAGCCCACACCACCTGGCGATGACTTTTTGTTGCGGAACGGTCATTGGGAAGCTCCGAACATGATTGCCACTCGTTGCACCGTCCAGAAAGCTCCCAGCGATCCGACTGTATATCCGGGAAGGGCTTCAGCCCAGCGCGGCCAGCGTACTTCCAAGATGCGGAAGGCACGCTCCAACAGGAGGACGAGGGCCACGAATGAAAGTTGTCCGATCTCCACCCCCAAATTGAAGGAGAGAAGCGCGATTGGAAGTTCAGTCCTGGGCAAGCCTGCGCTGGTGAGCGCGCTGGCAAAACCGAAGCCGTGCAGCAGCCCGAAGGCGAAGGCAACTACCCATGGATTTCGAATCGTGAAGCTGGTTTCGCCTCGCCAGGAGCGCACGATCTCGGGACCCAGAAACAGAATGCTGAGGGCGATTGCTGCGTTAAGGGGCAGGATGGGAGCCTCGGCAAATCCGAGCGTGGCAATAGCAAGCGTGATGCTATGGGCGACCGTGAAGGCCGTGATCGTCTTTAGCAACATCCACCGATTCTTCACGATCAACAGCAAGCCGAGGACGAACAGGATATGGTCCGCACCGAAGAGAATGTGGCGGATGCCCTGAACGATGAAAGTAACAACGACTTCCGCGCCCGTCTGCGCAGCGGTGATCTCGACCCAGGGCTGCGAAGGATGAACAATGGCCGTCCAACTTCTTCCATCGAGCAACTCGACGCGAACGAGCACGTCGGTGATGGTGCCCTGCAAGCCGGGAAACTCGATACGCTTGCCGGACAGGCCGCTGGGACCGGCCTCGATCCAGTAGCGTGTTACCACCGAATCGATCGTTTCTTGTGATACTGGCGTTTTCAGTTGGCGTACATCGCGCGGAAATTCAGGCGTGACCGCAAGCCGCATTCCCGACAGCAGCGGCGTTCGCCAGAGGAAGCTGTATTGTCCGGTCGTGGTCTGTTTGACCTCGAGGTAAGCGGGGCGTGACTCGTGAGCGCGCAGAGCCGAGGTCGAAAAGACCATGAGCAGGGCCCACAGTACGAAACGAATTGCGGCTCTTCGAGCCACGACCTCCCACATCGACGTTGCAGCTTCTTTGGCATCCTTTTTCAATCCAGCCCTCCGATCATCAGGGGTGGTTGACTACAACATACGTTGTGTTCCCACCGGAGAACTGGGGTTGATAGTAGGTGCTGCCGCACTGCTGGTAGGTCACTCCATTAGCCATGATCGTCGTGCAATTGGGAGGGAGGGTATTTACCATTGAGCCCACAATGGCGGCCGTAACCACGGCCGTTGCGGCAACCGCCGCTGCCGTACCAACACCGCTGTGATAGCAGCAGCCTCCGCCGTAATAGCCGGAGTTATAACCGTTGTTGACGTTTACGTTGACATCGCGGTTGACGTTGACGTTGGTGTTTTTGTTGACGTTTGTGTTTCGGTTGACATTTGTATTGTTGTTGACGTTCGTATTCCTGTTGGTGTTTGTATTGTTGTTTACGTTCCTGTTGCTGTTGTCGTTGGAACTGCGATTGGCACTCGGCTGGTTAACGTTGCTCCGCGAGCTCGAACGCACCGATCCATTGTTGCTGTTGCCACCGCCGCCACCGGGGCGAGTTGCGGCAAAGCATGGGGAGGCCAATAGGAGCGAGAGCGTGATGGAGAGAAAGGATCGAATGTCGATTTTCATGACGAACTCCTAATTGCCGCTGCCGGCGGCTGCTTTTTCTTCAGCGAAAACGATCTTTTGTGCGTCTGAGGGAGGAGCGAAGACGAAGGCTTCATCGTTGTATGCTGGCGCGAGGTTCCAGGTAAGGACCGATACGTGCTCGGGACGAGCGTCGTCTGTGGTGGTGGTCAGGACGAGTTTCTTGGGCAGTGGATGCTCCCCCAGCTGGATCCAGACCTGCCAGTCGAGCCCGGGTTGCCGGAAGGCGAAATGCTCGCAGGTGATTCCGCCCACTTCGCCAGGCCCAAAGTCACTGGCTTCTGTGATCTCGTTGGTGGTGGCCCGCGGACCGCCCCAAAGAAAGAGATCGAGGAGGGGAATTTCGATGCCGTATTTGTCGCCGGCGACATCGATCAACTCACCGATCGTCGGGGGGGCGTCCGCGGTGGCGTAGAATCCCGCACGGCGGGCAAATAAGGTGAACGTCTTCCCATCGTAGAGAACCAGACGTGATTTCTGGTCGCCCTGGGTGTCGATGCGAAGCTTGTTTGGCATTGCCGCCAGGATGTTCGTCGTGTGCGAATAGGTCAGCTTCTCTCCGTCCGCAAGAACATCTTCCGACGTGACGGCGGCACTGACCTGGAAATCTTTGAGAGAACGAAGGTAAGAACCCATCTGGTTCAAAGCATCCATTGCCACAGGATCAATCTGGTCTGTTTTTTGCGAACTGGACTCTTGCGCCGGCAAGAGTGCCGAAGAGCTTGTTGCCAGGATGAGCAACGTGATTGCAAATCCAATGTTTCGTTTCATGAACTTGTTCTCCATTTCTGACTGTTTGCGGGCGGCGTGTCGGTCGTTCGCAGGACTAAATAACTCCGGCTCGGGTCAATCGCGGAACCGGCGGTCATTCCCGCAGCATTTTCGAAAGCCCTCGGCAACGAGGTAAGGAGTTGACGATAACAACTAGCTTCGCCGGGAACTCAAGGCAACGGCCATCGGTGGCTATTTCGTTGCTCATTGCGAAGAGAAGCCGGCAGCGTAAAACCACACCGCAGGCGCCACTCTCGAGTCTGCCTGACTCCTCCGCTGCTAAAACGATAGCTTTGCAAGAGTCGCCGGGATATGCGGAAAACTACTCGGCGCAAGACCGTAGTTCTACGGTGCGCCAAACGAGTAGTTTTGCGAATGCTATCGATTTCCGCAACGGGCTAAGCTTCGAAAAGCGGGCAAAGTGGCGTGAAAACTGATGAAGCAGCCGCACATCCCGTGCGTCAAGCATCAGATTCCCTACTCTGCAGTCGGGATAAATAGTAATATCTCACCGGCTCAAGTTTGGTAAGCCCACGCCGCTTAGTCCGCAGGTACCAAATGTCCAATGAACGATCGAAGAATAGTGAAGCGAGGTTGCGGAGGCTGGTAGAACTGCGGTGGCAGCGGGAAGTCATCGCCCAGTGGCTTGCCGGCTCAGGAACCCCGACCGAGTCTCAAACTCAACTCGAGGAAATGTTCGCCCAGGTGAAGGCAGAACTGCGGGAACTGGAAGGAACGCCCGCGAGCGGCGAAAGAGACGCAATCGCGGAATAGGCCGATTAGCGCGGAGTGGATTCTCTTTACAGGCTCAGTGAATTGCGTTGCGCCGGTACTGTGACCACAATCTCCGTACCGAATCCCGGCTTACTGTTCACAATCAGCTTTCCATTCAGGAGCCGGACGCGTTCCTCGATCCCAGTCAGGCCGATCCCCATGCGTCCTTCCTCCTCAGATTCGATGCCGCGCCCGCTGTCGCGAATATGCATTTCAAGCTGGTCCGCTTCCCGCGAGAGGATCACGTCGGCGCTGGCGCTGCCCGAGTGCTTCGCAACATTCATCAGGCATTCCTGGAGCACGCGGTAAAGGCAGGTTGCCGCTTGGTCTGAGGCGTCCTTATCATCAGCTGACGATTTAAATGACGTCTCGATCCCGCTGGTACGCTAAAAATCCCCGCACTGAGCTCGCAAGGCACCGATGAGTCCCAGTAACTCCAGCATCGCAGGATGCAATTGGTGCGACAAATCGCGCAGGTCGCTGGCGACTGCAGAGGTCGTCTTTCTGATGTCTTCCAGACCGGCATCTATTTCGGCGGACATGGCGGCTCGTCCACTTCCAACAAGGCTGCCGATTTTCATGGAAACCAGGGCCAGTCGCTGCGTGAAATCGTCATGAATGTCGCGTGCGATTCTGCGCCGTTCTTCCTCCTGCGAATCCACCAGGCGTCCGGCCATAGCAAAAAGCCGATCGGCTGAATCCTGCAGTTCTTTTTTCTGTTGCGAGAATTTGATTTGTGCGCGCCGTCGTTCAAAGAATCGCGCGAGTCTTTCGGTGGCGACGGTCAGGGTATCGGATAATTCCTTGTCGTCGGCGATTGCTTCATCGCAACCGAATTCGAAGATCGCTTCCACCTTGCCATCCACCACAATCGGCAGTTGCGCACCTCCGCGGAGGCCAGCATCATAGGCCGCTGCGAACCGCGGAGAATCAGCCGGCGCCGACGAGTCCATGACTATATCGCGTATCTCAGGCTTTCCAGCATGCAGAACGTCGGCCGACAAATCCTTGACGGCAGGCCATGTATGTGGCCGAGCCACCTCCCTCAAGGTCTTGAATCGTTCTGGGTCCTTCACGTAGACGATGTTCCCGGGTTTGGCCACGCCAGGCTCTTCATCGGTGATCAGGAGCGCATGGCCAACAGGGAACCCCATAGTCTCGCAAATAGAATTGACCGATCGCTGCAAGGCTTCCTGCAACGTGGTGGCCGAATTCGCAATTGCGGCAACTTCCTGGATCAGGCGCGCGTATCGGGTTGCCTTGTGAGCCTCGTCGGATGCCCGCTTTTGTTCGCTCAGGTCCCAGACTGAACCGGTGAAGCCGGAGAATTGGTGGTGCGTGTCGAAACGTGGCGATCCACTGTCCTGGACCCAACGAAGGCCGCCATCCCTGTGCCGCAGGCGATATTCATGGGAGAATTCGTATTTATCATTGAATGCGGTGTGAAAGGCTTGCAAGAGGGCAGCGCAATCATCCTGGTGTACGAAGTTCGTCCATTCCTCCCCGAGGGCCTCTTCCGGGGATGCTCCCGTGAATTCCAGCCACTTGCCGCTCACGAAAATGCATTTCTTGTCT
The DNA here is from genome assembly GCA_963812485.1 of uncultured Acidobacteriota bacterium. Lineage (GTDB taxonomy): Bacteria > Acidobacteriota > Terriglobia > Terriglobales > Acidobacteriaceae > Telmatobacter. Next base: position 25,216 of record CAWEVD010000003.1, on the reverse strand, counting down.
GGTCCAGTCATCCAGATCATGACGGGAGCCGAATCCGCCAACAGCCGAAATTCACGATCGACGGATAGGGATGTCGGAACTCCATCTTGTCGGCGGTAATATCGCGGTGGAAGATGAGGGCACTTGCACCCAGCTGGGGCCACGCTCTTACAGTCATGCGGTACCAGCGAATCGTGTGGGGAATGGGGCGAATGTATTCGTGCTCGAACCGCTCCTGTTGCCCGCTCAATACAGCCCTGATACCTGCCATTGCGCGTTCCCAACGCTCATCCGTGGTCGAGGATCGGAACAGCGCGAGATAATTCGTCCCTATCGGTTCCCTGGCGATGCCGGCAACCTCATTTCTTCTGGGGAGTTCCTTCCACGCACGATTAACGGCAATCACGCAGCCATCTGAGTCGATCACCACGCAGGGATCGGGCGCCGCCTCGATGAACGATTGCAGAAGAGCGTGATCAATGCTCGGGGGGAACATTGCGGACTTCACTTCTTACTCCCTGTACTTATTACATCCACAAGATACACATGGGTGGCCTGGAAGCGCCACAAAGCTATGCGGGGCCCACCGGATGTCTGGATCTGGGTGAGGATTCGATTCCAGCCTCGGTCCTTTGAGGTTGACAGTCAGGATCGGCTAGTGGAAGGCGTTAAGCGCCTTAACGGTGATCAAGCCAATCTTGATCGCATGTTGAACAAGTTCCGCAGTGGTGCGAATCCCCTAGCACATTCATCACGTGGTACTTGTATGACTCGGCTGTACGCGTGGAGATGCTCATTGGAAAGCAACTTCTTTCATGGTCTTTCCCTCCGCGACGAGTTGCAGCACCTCTCGCTGACGGGCGGTAAGCGGAGGAGCTTTGTCGACCGGGGGACGGCGCGCAGCTTCTGCGAGAACGCTGACCAGGTCGCTGGGAAATTGCGGACTCAGGTAGCATCCACCGCCCTGCACCACCTTGATGGCTTCCTTGAGTTCATCGCTACTCGCAGACTTGAGAACGAACGCCGAGGCTCCGGCGCGGAATACGCGTACGGCAAGACTTATATCCGCATGCATGGTAAGAACGATGAACTTTGTGCGCAGACCCATCCCGGTGAGAAACTGCACGGCATCAAGACCGTTCAGGAGCGGCATCGACACGTCGGTGAGAATCACATTCGGCTTAAGCTTTACCGCTAATTCAGTGAGTTCCTTCCCATTCGCCGCAATGCCGAGAATGTCGTACGAAGGACTAGCAGGGTGGACAGGCTCTCAGCGAAAAGCTGATGATCGTCGGCGATGAGGATTGTGTGTCGCATCGGCTGACTCGCTAGAGACGAATCGCGCCCTGCGGTTCGTAATTGCGGAGATCGACCCCGGGGGAACAACCGCACCCCAGTTCGTCTGTATTCTACCTGACATTGTGCGCGATTTCCCACGGAAGTTTTTCGGTTATGAACGGATCGTCACTTCGATACGATGCGGTTTCACTTGTTTGTTCGATGCGTCGGGGGCAATCGCGGCTGTGCCGGATCGCTTAAGCCTTAGCTAAGGCCCTGTCAGCATACACAATTCGGCCGTACCGTATTTTTCCCACCCCGCGTCGCTGTAGGTTTACGGATTGCGGGATATCTGACCTGTTCGCGAGAGTGCCTATACGCGGGGATCTGTTTCGAGCCAGGAATCGGTTCATCTCTACCCGTTAAAACGACGGTTGGATTTGGTCTCCCCGGGTCTTCCGAAACACCGCAGGTGCGGAGGTCCGCGGATGCGGCAGGACGATTGTGAGCCTACTCAAAAGCGAGGAATTGCGATGAAATCTGAAAGAAGCAAGACTTCCAAGGTCCAGCGGATCCATCGACTCACCACGATCTTGCTTGCGGGCGCATTCGTTCTAATGGCGAGTGCGTGTAATAAGCCGGCTGACGAAGGCAAGCGAGTGGCGACCCAATCGACCAGCCCTTCGATTCCGCACAATCCGCTGAAGGAAGCCTATTTCGGCGAGCAGCACCTGCATACGCTTATTCGCTCGACGCTTACATTGCGGGCGCCCGGCTGATGCCTGCCGATGCCTACCGCTTTGCCAAGGGTGCCACGGTCGAAGTCGGTGGAGTCAAAGTCCAACTCGCCAAGCCACTCGACTGGGCCGCGGTGACTGACCACGCGGAGTATATCGGCGAAATGTATTCCACGATGGTTTCGAGTGCGCCCGGCCACGATAACGATCAGCTCAAAGAGCTGCGCGGCCTGACCAAGATGGAGGAGCAGGAAAAGTGGTTTTTGAAATACGTGGTCGGTAGCAATCGCTCGACCACGCCGCAACATCCGCCGTACTACCAGGGTCCGGCGACGGCAATGAGTGCGTGGAAGGCAATTCTTGCCGCAACCCAGGAAGCCTACGAGCCGGGAAAATTCACCACCATTCCGGCCTTTGAGTGGAGTTGCGCGTGGAAGGGAGCCAACCTCCACCGCAATGTCTTCAGGGACATGAACGTGCCTGACCGGCCGATGAGCTACATCGACCTCAACCATGAAGAGGACTTGTGGAAATGGATGGACAGCCTCGAAAAGGCCGGAATGCACGTGATTGCCATTCCACATAACTCCAATGCCAGCAAGGGAAGGATGTTTCCCGATACCGACTCTGCCGGCGATCCGTTCACTGTTCAGTATGCCGAGATGCGAAGCCGGTTCGAGCCGCTGGTGGAGATGATGCAGATCAAGGGCAACTCGGAGGTGCATCGCTGGTTCTGGGCCGCGGACGAATTCTCCAACTTTGAGAACGCCGATTCCATCGGAGACTGCAGCGACCGCGATTACAAGAAATATGGGAAAACCAATTGGGTTCGTTACGGCGTGACCAAGGGTCTGGCCTATCAGAACTCACTCGGCGTGAATCCTTTTCACTATGGGTTCGTCGGCGGCACGGACAACCACGACGGCCTGATGTCGAATGTGGCCGAAGACAACTTCTCCGTTGGCAGCCACGGCGCTGCCGACAACTCGGTTGAAAAACGCCGAACAAGCGAAGTTGGAGGTTGGATCAAGGGCAAGGACCTGAACCCCGGTGCACTGACCGGCGTGTGGGCGCCCGAAAACACACGCGAGGCCATCTGGGACGGTTTGAAAGCTCGCGAGACATTCGCCACCAGCGGCCCGCGCATCAAGGTCCGCTTTTTCGGACAACTCGGCCCATCGGCAGCACCAGCCGACGCCAAGAGCCTGGTGCAGCAAGGGTATGCGAACGGCGTTCCCATGGGAGGAATGCTCAAGGGGCCTGGGAAGGGCGCGCCGAGTTTCACGCTTTGGGCAAGCAAGGAACCGGATGGGGCCAACATCGACCGCATCCAGGTGGTCAAGGGTTGGGTCGATGCGAAGGGCGAGCCGCACGACCAGGTTTTCGATGTGGCCTGGTCGGGCAAGAGGGCACCCGGTGCGAACGGGAAGGTGCCAGCGGTAAGCAACACGGTCGATTTGACCAAGGCAACCTACACCAACTCGATTGGCAGTCCTGAACTGATGGGCACCTGGACCGACAAGAGCTTCGATCCCAAACAGCCCGCACTGTACTACGTTCGCGTCTTGCTGATTCCGACCCCGCGGTGGAGCACCTACGACGCGGTTCGCGCGGGTTTGCCTTTGTTGGCCGACGTGCCAGCAACGATTCAGGAGCGGGCCTGGTCGTCGCCCATCTGGTACACACCGCAAAAGTAATTGTTGATGAGGAGGCTAGTTGATGTCGCGTTCATACAGGGGACCCCTGCTCGCGATAACCATGGCTTGCGGCGTCCTCACATTCAGTGCACGTCCAGCAGCTGCCGAAGAAGGGGGCTCGGGGCACTACTTTCCGGGGTCGATGGCATCCTTCATCGACGGGGTCAGTCCATCTCCTGCATTCCTGGTCCACTACAACCAGATCTATTACAGCGGTTCGGTGGGGGCAAACAAAGCCATACCCATTGCCGGTAGCACAGCGTTGGGCCTCCATGCTACGTCGTGGGGCGAAGGGGCGACCGTGTTTTGGCGTCCCGATGGCCACGGCGCGATTCCAAGCAAGCGATGGAGCTACGCGATGTCGATGACCATCCCATTCATGCAGATGGACGTGAGTGCAGACGCGGTCGTACAGCTGCCGCCTGCTGCCGGAGGTACCCCAGCCATAATCGCGAGAGAAGGTAGCCTGGGCGCGATCGGTGATATCGTCGTGATCCCGCTCATGCTTAATTACAACTTCAGCCCAAATACAAATGTGAATTTTCGCCTGACTGAATACCTTCCAACAGGCGACTATGCGGTAGGCCGGCTGGCAAATACGGGGAAAAACTATTACACCACCGAGCCGACGCTCGCCGTGATCTATCTCGGAACGAAGAATGGGCGCGAAGCGTCGTTGTTCGCGGCCATGGATTTCAACAGTCAGAATTCTGCCACACAATACACAACCGGCGACCAGTTCCACCTCGATGGGACGCTCGCACAGCACCTGCCGCTGATGAAGGGCCTCGCGGGAATTGGCGTCTCGTCGTTCTATTACACCCAATTCACGGGCGACAGCGGTTCGGGCGCGACTCTTGGAAAGTTCGAGGGCAAAACAGCCGGTGTGGGCCCGGCAGTCTCCTACATCAAGCCATTCGGGCATAAACAACTGATGGCGGAGTTGAAGTGGCTCAACGAGTACTACACCCAGAATCGGCTTCAGGGAAACACAGTTTTTCTCAAGGTAGCTTTCAAGTTCTGACACAGAATTGAGCCGCGCGCTTCTTATTCCTCGCCAAGGACAACGGAATGCTCATCAAAATCCGGATCTCCGCGTTTTTATTGCTCGTGACCATTCCTTGTTTCGGGCAGAAAGCGGCTCCTGCTCCTGGCGAGTCACAGACAGATCTTGCGCAGCAAGCTGCCGACCCAACAGCGCCGCTGATGGCATTCAACTTCAAGCTTGGATACGTTCCTGCTTTCTATCGGCTGTCCGGCTTCAACGCGAGGAGTGTCACGGGCACTCCGCAGTGGACCATCCGCTTCGCTTTCACCATTCTTGCGCCGGCTGGCTAGGCCAAACAGCAAGAGCAATCAACTGCAGCTGACTCGCTGCGAGAGAACGACAGAGCTGTCGTTGAAAAGGAGAACCAAAATGATAAGAAGAACTTCGTTAAGTTTACTCGCAATGTTCGTCGTGCTCGTCCTCGGCAATTCCGCCATTGCACACGCGGACCCCAGGCGGGCGGCTGGATGCTGCTTGGCACGTCACACGTGGATGGAAAAGCCGACCACGACAAGATCAAGTGCGGCGACACCGGAACGTTTCGCGCGATTCAATTACGCGTTAGCGGAGGCGCAGTGCATTTCGACAAGGTTATCGTTCGCTACGGCAACGGTCAGTCAGAAGAGATCGCTCTCAAAGATCAAATCCCGGCCGGCGGTAAGAGCCGGCAGATCGATCTCCCCGGAGCACGACGCGCAATCGACAGGGTGGAGTTCTGGTATCAGAAGGCGAATTGGGCCAACGCCAAACCAGCCGTGACGTTATTTGGAATCCGGTAGTGAAGAACGGACTGCCAAAGTCCGGCAAAAGTGATGGTGCTGCAACGAGAAATCAGGTGAGCATATGAATCCTCAGGAATTCGTCAGTCTCGCGCTCAAGGTGAGTATCATTCTTACTCTTTTCGGCTTCGGGCTGCAGGCATCCCGGCACGACCTGCTCTACGTGTTGCGAAGGCCTCGCGTACTGGCGCGATCTCTTTTAGCGATGTTCGTCGTCATGCCCCTGTTTGCTCTCCTCTTGACGACCATTTTCCACTTCGAGCTTCCTGTAATGATTGCCTTGGTTGCTCTCGCGATCTCGCCGGTGCCACCGGCCTTGCCTCGAAAAGTGAATAAGGCCGGCGGATTGGCGCCCTACGGCCTCGGATTGATGGTCACCGTGGCGACGCTATCGATACTCTACGTTCCTCTTGCGGTCAACTTTATTGGAGCGTACTTCCATAAGCCGTTCGCCATGGGGCCGGGAGCGGTCGCGAAACTGATTGGGTTGTCGGTGCTGTCGCCGCCCTTGGTCGGCATCGTCTTCGAGAGAATAGAGCCTGCCGTTGCCGGTCGCATCGCCAAGCCGGTGGGATTGGTGGCAAAAATTCTCTTGATGCTGGGCCTAGCCGCAACCCTCACATTCGCTCTTCCAAAATCGTTGTCGCTGATTGGCAACGGAACACTACCGGCTCTCATCGCCTTCATCGTGGTTGGCTGGATTGTCGGCTACCTTGTTGGCGGGCCTGGCACCGACGAGCGAGTCACCCTTGCGTTCTCAACCGCATGCCGCCATCCCGGACTCGCGCTCTCGCTCGCAGCGGCAAACATCCCTCAGGAACACAGTGTGTTCAGTGCCATTCTGCTTTACCTGGTTCTGAACGCGCTACTCACCGTACCGTACATCTTTTGGCGGCGCCGCAAGATCAAGGCCGAGACGATGCCAGCAGCTTCGCAGCTGACTGTATGAGCGGAAGGCAAGCCCTGGGCTGTTCGCGCATTGGCGTGATGTCAAAGATCAGGAGGAAGGAGTGATCAAATGACGACGCGAAAGCTAAAGAAAGTTGCCTACTCCGTAGTGGTGATGACCATCGTTGCCGGAATGGCTGTCACGTTCACTACGTCGTGCAACAAGGCGAGCAGAAGCTCGTGGTCAACTCATTCAAGCTCAGAATGATCGCCGGAAACGACGTTCACAACTCCACGCTGGACCGACTACGACTCAGTTCAGTTCGGAATCAAGATGACGCCCGATGTACCGATGAAGGAACAGGAGAGAGCATGGAGGTCGCCGATTTGGTAAACACCGAAAAACCAGAGAACCCGCAATGGGATTCCGCGGAGCGACCGCTCACGAGATCGTCAACAGCTCTGAAGAAAAAGCTTTTGCGCGAGCCGCTTGTCCATTTCCTGATCCTAGGCGCACTGCTCTTCGCGGCCTACAAGTGGACGGGCAGTGGGGGGCCGGGCTCAAGTCAAATTGTCATTACACGGGCAGATAGAGGATCTGGCTGTCGGCTTCGCGCGCAGCTGGCAAAGACCCGCCAGCGAGGCCGAGCTCAAGGGACTCATCGATGAGCGCGTGAAGGACGAGATCGCTGTACGCGAAGCCCTGTCCATGGGCCTCGACCGCGACGACACGATCATCAGGCGGCGGCTTCGTCAGAAGCTGGAGTTCCTCACCGAAGACATGGTTGCATCAAATCCACCCACCGACGCCGAGCTCCAGGCCTGGATGACTCTGCATCCGGAGCCTTTCCGCACAGGGGAGCAGGTGGCGTTCCGCCAGGTGTATTTGAATGCCGAACATCGCGGTGCCGCGGCCAGCGTTGACGCAGAAAGGCTTCTGACTAATCTTCGAGCGGCCGGCCCAGATGCTGCCACGGATCATCTCGGTGAATCGAGTTGCTCTGATGAAGGTCGCGTTACATGGCATCCCAATTGGTACCGCACTTCTAAATCAAATCACCAGCGTAGGCGTGTTGATCTCGCCGCCGTACGTCGAGGGAGTTCCCGGCCCCAAGTCGTCCATCAGGATGATCAGGATATTCGGTGCCCCCTCGGCGAGGTGTTTCGTCTCGACGCGCTTCTTGTACACCGAGTCTTCCATCGTCAATCCGGCAGTGGAGGCGGACGGTGCGGGGGGAAAGGGCAGCACTTCCTGCGCTCCAGCTATGTGCGCGAACGTCCCTCCCAGCATGAGGTTGGCGACGGTGAGGATGGTATTCCGTTTCATGTTCATTTCAAAAAAATCCTTCGGTGCCGAGGCCAGCTCTCTTCAGTAGTCCTTCATCTGCTAACCGACAGCTCGCTTCGACAGGAAGTAAGTGCCTGCGGCGAGGGTTCATGCACACACGGAAGTCTACGTTGTGGCAGAGAATGACGGAAGGCGAAGAACTACTGCGAATGGCACCGTAGAACTACGTAGCGCCCCGGACGGCTTAGCCCATTTTGTTTTGAACAGCGAGAGGTCTCTAATCTAGAGCCGCGCGTCTAAAATCGCGCGCACATCAAAAAATGTTCGACTTTGGTTCATTCCTTCTTTTCGTACTGGGCGGATTGCGTTTCCGACATGGACTCATCTCGCATTATCGATGCGGTGGGCGCAGTGAAGCAGACGATCCAGAATGCCATCGGCAATGGTGGGATCGCCGCTTTGCTCGCACCACGGTGGCTTTGGGTTTGAGGCGTCGAAAAAAAGCCCTCTCCCTGGTCATCGGGGAGAGGGCTCTTGCGTTTGGGACGAAGATTAGTCGTCGAGGTCGGCTTTAGTGCGAGAGCGTTTGTGGAAGTCGCTCGCCGGTCGAACCGTCTTCTCGCCAGGGTAGGGCACCACAAACCCGGTCGCCTCATACCAGTTGTAGTGGCGGACGATTTCCGGGTCTTCGGAATCGGGAATATGATATTTACCGCGGAAGATCTCCGCCTTCTTCTTGAGCCAGCCAGCCTGCAGAACCTGGACCTTGGGGTCGTTGGTCGGCAGTTTCATTTTCGCGACTGTGCCCATATCCAGCGGGATGTCATTCTGCACGTGGCTCCAAGGCAGGAAGCTCGCCGGGGGCGGATTGCTGGTGAAGATCTCGTACATCGGCGAAGCCACAAGGTCATTCTGGTTCATGGGCTTCAGACCGAGAATCTGTTCGATCGTGCGGGTGAAATTTACCTGCGTGTAGAAGGTGTGGTCTGCGACGGTCCCAGCACCTGTGCCATCCGTGTTGACCTGTTGCTTGACATAGGGGCTGAAGATATAGCCGGGGCTGCGGTGACCGTCGACGTGGTCAACGCCGTCCTGCGCGTCGTCTTCCTCGACGAAGATTGCCGAGTCCTTCCACACTGGGCTGTGGCTGATAGCGTCGACAAACCGTCCAAGGGCCAGGTCGTTATCGGCCTGCATGGCTTGCGCGACCGGAGGACCGCCGGTGTGGTCGGAGCTGATCCACAAGAATTCCAGCTGGGGCACCTACCCTGTGCCGACGTCCTTCTGGAAGTCCTGATACCAGATATCGAAACGGTACTGGTCGGGGATGCCCAGATCGAACTGCGGGTAATTCTGGACCGTGGGCTTCATCACGTCCGGAAGCGGGGAGTACGAGCCGATCGTGTTCTGAAAGTTAAGTGTTGTCTCGCCCGTGACCCCGGGGGCTGCGCAGTCACTCGGCTGTGGCAACGCATAGTTTGGGTTTGACCCGAACGTCGCTTCATCGAAGCACTGGGTGTCGCGGTAGAACTGTTGCCAGCTCGGCTCGCAGCTTCCTGTGTATTCCGTCGCGGTGCACCCGGGCACGTTGAAGGTGTTCTCCTCGATGTACTCGCCGTAGTTCTTCACGCTTATACCGGCCTTGGCCGCCAGGTTGTACAGGTTGCCCTTAACTTGATAAGCAATCGCGTCGCCGCCGTTGGAGGGATAGTCGCGGTCCCAGTCCGGGGACTGGATGTCATCGGAGTAGGGCGCCATCGCTTGCACGATCCAGTTGTGACCGTCGGCCGATTGCCGGCTCGGGTCGTAGAAGTTGTCAAAGAGCGGGAAGCGCTCGACCAGCGCGTGCGCGTTGGGCGTCACGTTGCCATAGATCCCGGTTGAGCCGAAGACCGCCAGGTCGGCCTCGCCATTGCCGGCGGTCACGTCGCCCAGGATCTGATCGTAGGTGCGGTTTTCACGGATGATCACGAAGACGTGCTTGATTTTCGAGGGTTCGCCGATCCGCGCTGGGATTGCAACCGGCTTCGTCCACGAGTTGCCTTCGCCAGCCGACCGGATGTTTTGCGTCAGATCCCAGTGATTATTCTGGAAGACCTGCTTCGTCATCGCTTCCAGGGTCCAGCGGTTCGGCACGGGGACGATGCTGACGATGCCAAGGTCCTGGTGGGTGTTCAGGCCGGCCGCCGAGCCGTGTGAGGTTGTGGTTGAATTTTCGGGAGGAGTGTTCTGGAACCCCGTGGTGCCGATGCCCTTGTCGTTGGCGACGAGCAGCGCCTTGTCCGCCGTGTCCAGCACAACCGAGCTTGGCGCATAGCCGACCGGGATCATGCCCAAGACCGAGCTCCCGTCATCTTCGTGCTTCCCGTCATCGCGGAGGTCGACCACCGCGATTGCGTTGGCGTTGTAAAGCGCGACGTAGGCGATGTTGTTCGTGGCATCGACGGCGATCGAGTTCGGCCCCGCGCCAAATGCCGGCTGGGGGTCGCCAGGCACGCTGATCGGGAGTCCAAGGTCGATCGTCCGCACCGCTTTGTTGCGGGTCGTGTCGATCACGGAGATGTCGTCGCCATAGGCGTTGGCGACCAGCAGGTACTTTCCGTAGAACGCCATGCCGGTTGGGTGATGGCCGACCGTGATGCTGCCGGTGACCGTAAAGGAGGACAGATCGACCACGGAAATGGTGCCGACAGCCATGGTACCCGTCGGATATTCGGCAACGACCGGGGTGCCGTCGGAGTATAGCTGGAAGTCGTTCTTCTTAGCGATCCGGCCGGCCTCGTTGGAGACGTAGGCTGTTTTGCCGTCCGCGGAGATCACGACGCTGTGGGGGACGTTCCCGACACGGATCTGCGAAACCAGAGTATTCGTGTTCAGGTCGATCTTGGCCAGCTCGTTGTTACCGTCCGCTACGGAGTAGGCGGTCAAGTTGTCCGGCGAGACCGCGAGTCCCAGGAGATAAGAACCGGATTCGGGAACGCCGCAAGGGATCGCGTAGCTGCCCGTGGTCCCCGTTGGACTGGAAATCACAACGCCGGTCCCCGGCATGGTGACGGTCTGATTGCAATTGACCGTATTCAGCACCGGCAGATTACCAAATCCGGGGATAGCGGTGAGGTGGCGTCCAGCGGAACATTGATGCGAGCGACGTTGGATGTGATCAGGCCCGTCGCCGGATCGACGGTGACGTATGGCAACGTAGCCGCTGTCCTGGCTGAACAGCAAGTGCAGGCCATCCGACGTATAGGCGATCCCGGTAGCGCTGCCCGTTTTGTAGCCGCTGTATGTGAAGTTCTGCAGGACCGCGCCGGTCTGGGTGTTGAAGATGGTGACGGGCTGTGGCGCGCCCATTTGCAGGACAGCGGCGGTGTGATTGCCAAGGGGGTTGAGCGCGACGGCCTTGGCGCGGGTGGTGGTGCCGAGGTAGACCTGGGTGCCGGCGGGGGTGAGGATTGTGCCGTCACTGACGACCCACGGGTGGGGTAAGGTCGACGGGTAGTCCGGGCCCTGCGACCCGCTCAGGTTCTCGCCGGGGTTGTACGTCGGAAACGGTACAGACTGCGCGAGCGCCGGAATACTCAGACCTGCCGCCAGCACGCCGGCGAGCAGACGATTGATTCGACGATCATTTCGAGACATCTGTCGTTCTCCTCTTTTTTGCAAGGGTTTCTTTCCGCGCGCCACCTGGAATCGGCGAATGCAATTCGGGATCGCTCCAGGGAAATTCATGAGCATGGCGCAGTGGCACACCTTCGCCAACGGGCCCAAGTCTACGGGCGCGAAAAGGACGCCAGCATTACACGAAAATGACAGTCTTGTAATCTTTCGCAGGTGTCTGCAACCGCCCTCTTAGCTATTGGCTCTGCAGATTCTGCATGGCTGTCGGGAAAGAATTAAGTCCCGGTAAAGAGGCTTGTCGCGCGGGAAATGGCGGTGGATTGCCGCACAATCGCCAGAAGCAGCTAATCCTTCCCGTTCTATTGGCGTGTAAAATATTTCGCTCGTCGCAGGTGATGTTGCCCTGGCTTGGCTGAGATACCCATTGGCCGTTCCAGAACTCTCGGTTACTCGAGTTGCGATCTCGCTACACGTGCGGCTTTTTGGCCCAGGCTAGCTCCTGGAGAAGGGGACGCCCGCCTCTATGTAGATCGCAAGGTGAAGCGGAAACAGATCATGGGCTTGTTGCTCTTCATCGACCCGAACGACGAAATCATCCTTCCGCCCGCTCAAGCGCCGTCCGCGCCTGGGCCGAAATTGCCTCCATCGGAATGACCGGTAAAATTCGAACCCCGCATTGCCGTGCAGCCTGGAGAAAATGCTCGGTTCCACCCGGTCCGTCGCCCGTCTTTCCATCCCACAGCGCGAGCAAGTCACGCTCCGGAGCCAGCGCCGATGCCTGTTCGATCATCCAGAGATTGGCGCGCTGCCACACATTGTCGCTAGCCCCTTCCAGCAAGCCGTCCCCGCTCTCCATCACGTGAAGACGATCCGTGGCGGTTCGATCCAGCAGGGCATGATATCGATTCACCCATTCGGGACCCGCCGGCGCAACCGATGCCGCTTCAAATTCATCTCGAGGCAGTGCCAGCAGGACCATCGACGCAATGCCCAACTCCTCGCAGCACTCATGAAACAGCAGGTCGCCCCCGCTTGCCGCTCCAGCTAGGGCAATCGTCGTGCCCGGCTGTGCCCAGGCGATCGCCGTGACGGCGTCGTGGATCGCGCTGCGTGCGTGGCTCTCCGCAGATACGGGAAAGCGAGCATGCGCGCGCCCGGCTTGATCGATCATGTGGCCAGTGAAGAGCAGCGCATGCGCAAATGCCCACCCGCCTTCATGCTTGGGCGCGAGTAACGCCGTGCCTTCTGGCTGGCCAGCGTTGGCCGGATTGGAGATCGATTTATCCATACGAGTGGGTCAAGTCTGCGGAGTGAGAGCCAGAAATCTCCACAGGCGCCTCAGTTCCGGTTCAAATTCGGCATCGAACTCGAGTTTCGATGAGTCCGCCGATCCCAGCCCCAGCTTCTCCAACTCCGATCGGGCCTCCGCCAGTTTACCTGCGATCCAGTTGGCATTGGCTTTTTCGAAGACAAATGCGTGCCTCAGCCGGTCATGTTCATCGCGGGGCAGATTCGAAGTCTGCAATTTGTCGATGGCCAGGTCGGCCAGGCTGAGCATGCGCACCGTCTCGCGGGTTTCGGCCAGGCAATCGAACAGCACCTTCATGGCTTCGGCCCATCCCCGCCAGTTGTTGAGGATCTCGAACAGATTCGCCGAGTCGACCGCGTTGTCGATGGCTTCGCTGTACCGTCGCCCGGTGAGCGCGATGCGCGCAGCCGTATCAAGGCAGTAGGCAATCTGCAGCCTTCGACCGTGGAAGGAATGGATGGCCATGGCGCGATACAGCAGGTCGCGCGCCTGCTCCAGCCGTTCCGGCATGGGCGCGAGCAGATGCGCCCAATCGCGGAGCAATCGAGCCAGCGTTCCATGCCAGCGGTAATCGTGCTGATTCTCGGGGCATTTTTCGAGATCCGCCAGGGCCTGCCCGTATAGCATCTCGGCCACGCTTGTTTTTCGAAGCGATTGCAGCAGGTAGCCGAGCTCATGCTTGGCCCGTCCCGATTCCCGCAGAGGCGCCTCGTCGCCGGGATCGCTGATCACCTGGCGGAAACAGTCTTCCTGGCATTGTTGCTGTTGCAGATTGTTGAGCCGGCCATTGGGATGGTTAAGCATCCAGTCCGGCTTGGGATTGGGAATGACGCTGCGACGGCTGATAAAGTTCGCGATCAGCATCCACTGTTCGGCCTTGTTGGAAAGGCGCTGGATGTAGTGGACCGCCTCATCGGTCGTCTGTTCGTTGCGCGCATAGGCGAAATAGGCTGCTGACAGCAGATCGTCGCTGCATGGGTCGGGAAGCGCGGCGCACGCTGCCTGCGCATCGGCCAGCCGGTTTTCATTGACCAGGTCGATGAGTGTGGGCGGGGGCTGCTGTCCGTAGATCAACAGAAAAGTTAAAGCCGAACTGGGCTCGATGGTGCGCAGAAACGCGAGGTGCCGCGGCGCCGCATTGGTCCACACGATGAGCGGCGAACCATAGCGCGCGATCTTGCTGAAGAACCACACCAGCCGCTCCGCGGCATCGGTCGTGGGCTTGCCATCGGCCGCAACGTTGAGTTCACTGAGCGTTTCGGATGCCAGCGGTTCGTCGCTCCCGTCGAGGCGAATCACGTTGCCCCGCCACGCCGCGAATACCGATGCCGGAAGCTTTGCAGTGACTTCGTTGGGAAGTTTGTCGAAGCCGTGAAACTCGTTCAGTCCCGGCTGCAGTTGGCTCACCGTGGTAGCCAGGGCCTTCCACAAACCGGCCAGCTCGGGACCAGCGTCCGCAGTCGGAGCAGCAGGTTGTGGTTGCGCGGCGGCGCCGACCGTTACGGGTGCAACCTCAAGACACGCGCATGAACTTGCCGGCACATCCGGTTGGTCAGTGCTCCATTGCGCCTGCGGCACGCGCGGCCCATTGAGCGGCAGTGCGCTCAGGTCGAGCGGAGCCGCCATGTACACCGTCATCGAGGCCCAGTTCGCGTATGGAAACTCATTGGCAAACTTGTTGGCGCGAATCCGGACCAGCGCGGTTTCTGGATCGCGGCTGGCGGCGGGGCCAAACACCTCGCGATAAAACGCCGCCGAGATCGACTGCGCATCGAGGTTGTGCAACTCGGCCAGAAAGGAGAGCACAAAGCCCGCGCCTTTCTTGTGCAGGCACAGGGCGGGGGACTCGCCCCATGAGTTGGCCGCTCCCGAGCAGCAGCTCCAGAGAAGGGCGATGCTGACATCCGCGAAGGTATTCGCCAGCGTGGCCGCGAACACATCGCCGATGCTGTTGGTGACCGCATCGCCGTGCTCCTCGAGATGAAGGATGTCGACGTCCTGGACAGGCTGGCCGGCCTCGAAATCACGGGTTCCGTCTTCCACTTGGATCTCGCGAGGCAGGGCCGCCACCGACGCTGCGGTCACCTGGTTGGTATCGGTGCCTAGCACGGTCTTCAACATCAGCTCGTTGCCGGTGGTGATCGCCATCAGGCTGAAATCGGCCCATGACTGCACCACGGATAGATCGCCGGCCGCCAGAAACGCGCCGGCGTCGTCGATCATTGCCGCCCAGGGCAACAGGTGCAGTTCGGGCCGCCTGGTCTGGACGACGAGGCGCCGTTGATCTCCGGCACGGCCCAGAAATTCGCGCAGTGCCGGGCTGAGTGCAGCCAGGCTCTCATAGAGCTGATGGGCGAGACTGCGAATCGAAGCCGCGCCGCGATAACCAGTCTGGTCGCGCTTCTTGTTGCAGTCGCGCAGCCCTGCGTAAAACAGCCGCCACTGCTCATCGTTGATCGGGGAGCGGAAGTTCTGCGCCGGATAGGTGACTCCCTCGATGATCAGGATGACGCCAAAATCGCGCTCGCAGGCCAGGGGAAGACTGCCCTCAGTCGCGTCGCTGAATAACTCAAACTGCACAATTGCAGTTTTCCGGTAGAGATGCATGCGACTACGCTAATGCATTGCGAGAGACTCTGTCTCCGGAAATGCCCCGCCCATTCGTGTGGTACGCTTCTGCAGTCAGCACTTTAGCCAGTCGCAGCAACCGTTCTCCCAACCGTTTTCCTATTGGCCAACGAGGCGCTGCCCAAGGAGATTGAAGCATGAGCGCCAGTCCTGCTGCACCAGATGCAAACCAGCCTCATCCGCTGCTCGTCAATGCTGTTGCAGGAACTGCGGTCCCTCCGTTTCCGTTGCAGGAGGTGCCGTCGCTCCCGCCCGACCTTCCCGGCGCCGATCAGCGCATCGCCAACTCCAAGCACCTGGGAACGGACTATAGCGTCGACGATCCAAACGATCTGACCCAGGCCGGTTGGGGCATCCTCTTTGCTTCCGACGCAGACCCCGCCATCCAGGCGCATCTCCAGCCGCTGATCGATTTGCGCAAAAGCCAGGTGCAGGACCCGTCCCTGTTCAAGATCTTTTCCGGATCCACGGGCGTGCTTCCCGGCCAGACAGCCGCGAACTGGGCCCAGCAGCGGGGCGTTTCGCTCACCGCCCCGGTCAATCCCTACCAGGGCGGGGTCCCGTTCTATCTGTTGATCGTCGGTTCCCCCGATCGCATCTCGTTCGAGTTCCAGGCGCTGCTCAAGATGCAGTGGGCGGTCGGACGTCTTTACTTCGACAACGTCGAGGATTATGGGCGCTACGCCCAGGCGGTCGTTGAATACGAAAGCAAGAGTTTCACGCCTCTGCAGAGCAAGAACGCGGCCCTCTGGGTGACGCGCAACTTTGGCGATGCGGCCACAGCCATTCTTTGTAGTCTAATTTCCGAGGATTTTCTCGCGCCGTCGAATCTGCTAGGCGCGCGGCGGCAATTCAATCTGAGCCCTTTTATGGCGGACAAGGCTACAAAGACGCAGCTGATTGAAATCCTCCGCGGCAACGTGCCGGGTGGAGCGCCGGCGGTGATCTTTACCGGTTCCCATGGGTGCGAATACTCCGCAGCCAACCCTGAGACGCAGCGCCGCCTGCAAGGCGCATTCGCCACCCAGGAGTGGATCCCCAAGACCCCGGCCAGCCCCGACAATCAATTCTGCGCAGACGACATTCCACCCGACGCAAAGCTGCAGGGTACCATGGGATTTCTGTTCGCGTGTTTCAGCGGAGGCTGCCCGGTCCAGAGCACGTATTACGTCTTGCAGGATTGCACTCCGGTCAACATCACTCCCGTCCCCATGATCGCCAGCTTGCCTCAGGCTTTGCTGAGCCGGGGAATGCTGGCCATGATTGCACACGTTGATATGGCGTTCCCCTATGCCTTTCAGGACGCCAATGGGACGCCGCAGGTGGGCGCGGTCCGCACGCCACTGGAATTGCTGATGGGCGGCAAGCGCGCCGGGCTCGCGGCCGATTCGCTGAGCATCCTGTGGAGTGCGCGCGCCGCGCAGCTGGCGATGGCGCAGAGTCAGAGTCCAGCCGGTCCTGCTGTCGGCGCCTCTTTGTACTCATCGCCCAACCCCGCGCTGGCGCAAATGACCATAGCCCGCGACGATGCGCGCAACTACATCGTGCTCGGCGATCCGGCCACGCAGTTGCGTATCCCCGACCTGAAGTAATCGCCTGCAATTTCCGGGGCCCCCCATCCTCGCGACGTCGTTGTTTTTGTCGCGGGGTGGGAAACCACGCCCGAATCAGCCCGGAAGGCGAGGCGTATCGCTTTAGCCCCCGTGCCCTGTTCCCATGGTGTCGCCGGGCCCCGGGAACGGCGGCGCGATCGACATATCGACTTCGAGCCGCAGCACCTGAGAACGATCGGTCGGGAATTTCCCCGGAGCCGAACCGCCCGCCAGCCCAAAGTAGACGCTGTATGCACCCGGCTTGGAGGACGAAAAGGTGAAGTCGGCTTTTTTGCCCGCCGCAATTGGAAACGGGCTGGCCGGTCGGGGCGAAAGCGCCGAGATTGCGTCCGGGGAGAAAAACGCAAACGCCGGACTTCCGTCGGAGGTCGAGAACGAAACCGTATCGCCGCTTACGACCGGAACCGAATCGGCGCTGGGGACAAGGATTCCATCACTTTCGATGAGTTGGATATCTGTGTGTGCCATGACGCGACGCTAATGCATCTTCACCGGCGGCGTCTACTGCTTTTTTGCTTTCAGCGCATTCAGAGCGACGGTAAATTTTGGATCGTTGCGAAGAGCCGCGAGTTCCGGACTGTGCTCGAATTCGTAGACGTTGTACCCGTTCGCGACCGCCTTCGCGATGAGCGGAATCGCGGCTTCCCGCTGGCCTGACAGTTCGAAGGCTTCCCCGGTCTTGTAGTTCACGGTGGGATCATTGGGGTCCAGCGCGAGAGCCTGGCGCGCGAGAATCAGGCCCTTTTTGGCATCGCCCACGGCGGCATAGTCATCGGCCAGACTGGCCACTCGTCCTGGTTGCTGTCTTTTTGCGTGGTCGGCTTCCTCCAGTTCGATCGCCTTGCGGTAAGCTCGCACTGCCTTGTCGTGATTGGTTCCGCTCCAGGAGTACGCGGCTCCAAGATCTTCGTAGGACATGTAGTTGTTGGGATCCAATTCGATCGCCTTCCGCTCCATCTCCGCCGCCTTTTCGAAGTTACCCTGGAATAGCAGCAGTGCACCGAGGGCGGCATAGTTCTTGGCTGTCGGATCGAGCTTCAGCGCCTGGTCGAGGTCCTTGCGCGCCTGCTCCAGCTGTCCCGATTGGCGGTGCGCGATGCTCAAATCGTAAAATGCTTCGGCATTGTTCGGATCCAAGTCAATGGCGTGCTGCAACTGAGCGATGGACTCCTGCAGATTGCCTTGTCGGAAGTAGGCGACTCCCAGCGACATCGGCCAGCGCCAGTCATCGGGCGCGAGATCGCTGGCTTGCTTGTACTCGGTGATGGCTTTATCCATTAAGCTCTGAGCCTCATACACCTCACCGTGGGCTGCGTGTGCCTCGGCACTGCGCGGTTCATGACTCAACGCGATTTCCACTTGCTGCGTCGCAAATTCCGTGTCCCGTTCGAAAGCCGCGATACGCGCCAGAGTAATGTAGGGGGCGGCCAATTCAGGGCGCAGCGCCATCGCCTGCTTGGAGAAATCCCTGGCTTGGTCGAGCAGCTTGGGGTCGCCTTTGTAGCCATGCTGGGCGAAGTACGCTTCCCCCAGCCGCGCCGCCGCAAGGGCATTGGACGGATCTGCCTTCAACACCGCCTGGAAACCCTTCACTGCCTCGGCGAGATTGGACTCCTTGTACGAACGCAACAGCAGGTCCTGCGCCTTTGTAAATTCGTCGCTGCTCGTGCCGGACAGTGCCGCGTCGGAACCGTGCGGGCGATGCAGGAGCCGCTGCAGGTTTCCCGGCCATACCAGGTAACCGGCCAGCAACGCCACCGCGACGAAGGCGTACATCCAGATGCGGCCCTTCTTCTTTTCCGGCCGCAGTTCCGGCGCCGTCGAAACCTCTGCAGGCACATGCGTGCCCAGCGACTCCGCCAGGGCGCTTGCCAGTTGCCCCGCGCTCGTGAATCGTTTTGCCGGGTCCATCTCCATCGCCGTGCTCACCGTGCGCAGCAGCGATTCAGGCAGGTCGGGTCGCAGATCCATCAGCGGCCTGCGCGCAGGAAACGAATCCAGCGCCTCCCTTGTCGTCAGTCCGCTCAGACGCGCGGGATAGTCGCCTGCCACCAGAAAATACAGCAGCACCCCCATGGCATAGATATCGGTGGCTACTGTGGCACGGCTGCCCTCAAACAATTCCGGCGCCATGTAATTCGGCGTGCCCGCAATGTTGGTCTGCTTCTGCTCCAGTGCGGTGAGCCCGAAATCCATCAGCAGAATGCGTCCGCCTTCTTCGCGCATCACGTTCTCGGCCTTGATGTCCCGATGCAGCATCCCGGCGCGGTGAACTGCGCTCAGCGCCCGTGCCACATCGAGGCCAATCAGTGCAGTCTCGCGCGCGCCGAATGTGCCCTGTTCTCCCACCAGCACAGAAAGCGTTTTGCCGCGCACAAAGTCTGTCCAGAAGCCCACCCGGCCATCGTGCCGATCGATGCCGTAGACAGGGACAATATTGGGATGCCGCACCGAGGCCAGCGCCCGGGCCTCGCGCAACATGGCCTCGTATTCGGCTTCTCCGGTGGCCACGCCCGGCAGCAGAAGTTTGAGCGCTACCTCGCGCTGCAGATGCGGATCCCACGCCCGGTACACCTCGCCGAATCCACCGAAGCCGACCCGGGCCATCAAAGAAAAACTGCCCCATGTGGCCGCGGCCGCAGGCGCTTCCGCTTGCTCAGCCGGAACGATCTGCCTCCCGGCGAGCGCGCCGATCGGAATTGTCGGATCTTCGTTCATCGCAGGCCAAACCTGCTTCGTCGCCTCATGCATCTCCCCGTTACTCGTTGCACGCGGCGCTGGTTCTGGCCTGCTGCAGACGCAGGTCAGTGGTACTATCCTATACACAACAGCAGGTTTGCGTAATCCCCGCGACGTGCCAAAAGTACACAAAGAACAACGGCTATGAGACATGGCGTAAAAGCTCGGTTGACGCTCGAATGGTTACAGCCGCCGGCCGACGAGGCGGCGTCCGTTGTCTCCATCGACCATTTTCCGTTCACCCTCGGCCGGAGTTCGGAGCGCGATCTGTGCGTTGTGAGCCCTGAGATTTCACGCGCCCATGCGCTGATCGATCGCGACGCCGATGGTTTTTTTGTGCGCGACACCGGCAGCCGCCACGGCACCTACGTCAACGGCATGCGCATCACTACCACGCGCCTGCGCTCCAATGACAGAATTGCGCTGGGCACGCCCGATCACACCCTCCTGTTTGAAATCAACGAGGCCGACAATACGACCCGGTCGATCATCGCCCAGTTCGCCCAGACCGGCATCTACACCAAGCTGCCCTCCGGCAGCGGACCGTCCGATCTCGACACGCTGGCCCTGTTCCTCAAGGCCGCCCAGAGCCTCTATCAGCACGGCGCGCGGGCCGACGTGCTCTCCACCATGCTCGAATACACCATCCGCCTCACGGGCGCCGAACGCGGGTTTGTGTTCCTCGGCGATTCCGCCGCGAGCCTGTGCTTCGAATGCGGAAAAGAGCGCAACGGAAACCCCATCCCCAGCCCTTCGCAGGTTTCGCAGTCGGTGCTGCGCGAAGCGTCCGTAACCAAGCTCCCGTTTATTTTCTCCGACTCCCTCGAACCCGGCGCCATCGGCCACGAGAGCATGATCCTCAGCGCCATTCGCAACGTGGTGGCCATTCCCCTCCGTTCCCAGAACTCTTCGCAACTGCTGGGCCTGCTTTATCTCGACAGCCGCGCGGCGACGCACGATTTCACCCGCACCCGCAGGGAGATCCTCGAGGCCATCGCCAGCCAGGCGACCACTCTTTTCGAGAATCTGCGCATGTGCGAGGCGGAAAGGGAATTTGTCCTGCTGCGCAAGGAACTGGAGATCGCGGCCGCGATTCAGCGCCAGATCATTCCCCAACATCTGCCCGAATTCCCGTATGTCCGTCTGCACGCCCGCACCGTCCCCTGCGCTGGCATCGGCGGCGACTTCTACGATGTGATCCGGGTTCCCGGCGGGTTTGCGGCGATCGTGGGCGACGTGTGCGGCAAGGGTGTTCCCGCTGCGCTCCTCGGCTCCATGGCCCAGGGCATGTTTCACGCCCAGATGACATCGGGAACCTCCCTCGTCGACGCCGTGCAGTGCCTGAACAGTTTCATCGTGGAGAGGGCCCCCGGTGAAAAGTACGTAACCCTTGCGGCGTTGCGCTTTCTCGAGTCAGCCGGAGACGGGCCGCAGATAGAACTCGTGAATGGGGGCCACGTCTCGCCGCTGATCGTCCGCGCTAACGGCCAGCTGGAAACCATCGCCGAGGGTGACCCGCCCGTGGGCATGTTTGGGTTTGTTCGCTTTCACGGGATTCCGCTCCGGCTTGAACCCGGCGACCGCATTCTCCTCTTGACCGACGGCATTACCGAAGCGGAAGACGTGCAAGGCGCGCAGTTCGGAGCCAGCCTCGAACCCTATCTCCGCGCCCTCAATCCCGTCGAAGAGCTCTTCCTCGCCCTCGAGCAATTCTGCACCGGCACGCGCCCGCAGGACGACCAGACGGTGCTGACAGTCGACCGCGTCTGAGACGGTCTAAGCTGCAAGAATCCCGGCCAGCCGCTCCAGAAACGGCTGTTGGCTTTTAAGGATGTGTTCGCGCGCGGCTTCGAAAGTAAACCATGCGCCGCGATCGACCTCGGGAATTTCTATCATTTTTCCCGAGCGTGGAGGCCACTCGATGGAGCAGACATTGCTCTGCAGGCGGTCGGGGTCGCAGTCGCCTTCCGCAGCCCACGCAACCACCAGCTTCCCACCGGCCTGCTTTACTTCACCCAGGGCGATGGCGTTGGGCGGAGCGGCGAAGCCAGTCTCTTCCGTGAATTCGCGTCGGGCCGCGTCCAGAGGCTCTTCGCCCTCGGCATACTCCCCCTTCGGGATCGACCACGCCCCCGGGTCTTTCCTGGCCCAGAAGGGACCACCTGGATGCACCAGGAACACTTCCAAAGCCTCGCCCCGCCTGCGGTATATCAACAGCCCCGCGCTGCGTTTTGCCACGAACAATCCCTCTGTTTTTTTCTTCCGATAATGTGTTGTCGTTCTGAGCCACCGACTTATAACTGCGAAGTCCGAGCCAGTTAGGACATCGGTCCTACTCCAAGGCCGTTTTGCCGTCCCTCCTATGAGCCTTGCGGTCAACATGTCCCACCCAGAAATCATTTGTTTGGTTGGCTTTTCTTCTTGTTAAACAGTCCTTCGATCGCGTGAATGGGGACTGATACGAAGCCCTTGACGGCGTGGGCGCTCATCGCACGAGCAGCGGCACTTGAGTCGATGGTATATACAGGTTTGTCGAGAGTCCCGTGGAGAAGGATCGGAACTGTACCGCTTTCCCCTCCTCCGGCTACACCCATCTTTGTCAGGCTACCTGCCAGTCCACCAGCAGGGGTCCCCATCATGGAGATCTTCACATCACCCGTGGGGCTAATCGTCCCTGCGCCAGTTGAGCTCCCGACCGAAGGAACGTCGATCTCGAGATCATCAACCTGTATTCCAGCCTTGGTCATTTGAACACGCAGGCTAAGGCTACGGAACGAAGTATCGGGAGATGATATCGTCTTCCCGGCAAGTCCCATGAAGGATCCAAGCTGGGACGCAAGGTTGAATCCGACCATTGTAAAATTGCTTGCTTCGACAGGTCCCGAGATAGCCCAAGCGTCGGCGGAGCCTTTGATTCGCAGAGCGACAGAGGCTTCGCCTCCTTGTAGATGAGAGCCTGCAGGCAACTTGACGGCGAGCGTCGGCAACATCGCCTGTAATTCGTCGATGGGCAGTTTGGGACCATTCAACTGAAAATCTACCATTCTTAAGTTCTGTTCTTCTTTGAAGGTTCCGGTTGCGTGCAGCTGCGCTTTGCCTATGGAGATATCTGCTTGCTTGATCGTTCCATCATGCGTCGCGAGCTCTACTTCTACGTTGTGCCGAATCGAAATAACACGGGGCGACGGAGGCCCTGTGGGCAAGAGCTTCAGGTCTGAAGCGGTGACCCCGCCGGCCAGTATCGCCTTGGTTCCATCGGATTGGAGTGTTTCGTCCACATTGACCCTTCCGGAGATGCCGCTTGCCGGATTGATCAATCCAAAGGCAGCGATGTTAACGTTGGTTGACTTAAGAGTCGCAGTTAACGGTGTGCTGAAGACGTCAATTGCACTGATTGGACCAGCGGTACCGGAAAGGCTAGCGTTGCCTCCCCCGGGAAGATTTGTTTCAAGGTCGAAAGGAAATACTGTGGTCGTTGAGAAATTCGTGAATGCAACGCTGAAGTTATCGTAGACCTGCGGTTCGTCCGGGCTACCGACTTTCTTAACGCTCAGTCTTCCGTTGTCCACTTTGAATTTACCGATGGAAAAGCTACGCGGCTGTGCCTGGGAAAGGTCTATATTTTTCTGGGAAGCGCCAACAAGGCTGGAGAAATTCCACGTTCCGTTTCCGCCGTCGAGTATCGTGATCTGCGGACTCTCCAGAATGACTTCGGTGACATTTAATTGCCTGGAGAAGATGAGAGGCTTCAACTCGACGCCTATCCTAATAGATTTCGCTGTAACGAAGTCAGCTTTGCTGAAAGTCGGGTCATCGGCTACTTCAATATCGTCGGCGACAACTTTGCCAGTAAAGATCGACAGACTCAAATGACCGAGTTTTACTTGCCGATCAAGGGCATGGCTCGCCGTGGATTCAAGCTCAGGGCGAAACCGATCCACATCGATTAAAAACGGCAGGGCAATCAAGATAAGAAGAATGACTGCGGCCGCAATCCCCAGTATTAGCAGGAAGCGCTTTTTCATATGGACGACGCCTCCTCACTACGCAATGCGTAAGAACCTTAGTCTGGCATGCCTTCTTCTTGTTTGTCATTTTCAGCTCAGTAGCATCTCAGATGGCTAACGCCGCAGGTGCGAAAAAAGGTAGAAGAGAATCGACAGTACGATGCTGATCAGGATCGATGTCCCCAGCGGAAAATACACCGAGACATGCTTTCCGCGATAAGCGATGTCACCCGGCAACCGGCCCAGCGGCAAACCGATTCGCCCCGCCAGCAGCAGCACCGCTCCGATCGCCGCCAGCAGCAGACCGAGACCCAGCAGCGCTTTGCCCAACTCATTCATCGCCCGCCCCGCCAACGCTAGAATACAGGGAACCGCAGGCGCTTTGCTTCCCCATCCAAGCCCGCAGTGCGAGGTGATTCATGCGTGTATTGCCCCTGGTCGCCGGCATCGTTTTGCTGGTCGGCGTGCTCTTCGACGCTTTCCAGACCATCATCCTGCCGCGCCGCGCCACCGGCCGGTTCCGCATCACCCGCATCTTCTACGGGCTTACCTGGAAGCCCTGGGTTTTTATGGCTAACCTCATGCACGACGTCCGCAAGCGGGAGACCGCCTTCAGCTTTTATGGCCCTCTGTCCCTGATTTTTTTGCTCGTGCTCTGGGCCGCGGGCCTGGTTCTCGGCTTCGGGCTCATCTATCGCTCCATGGGAAGCCCGTTCAATGACGGTCTGCAAAAGCCGGACTTCCGAACGGACCTCTACGTCAGCGGAACCACGATCTTTACCCTCGGGCTCGGGGACGTGACCCCGCAGACTCGCCCCTCTCGCGAACTCATCATCCTAGAAGCCGGCACCGGCTTCGGCTTTCTGGCCGTCGTCATGGGGTATTTCCCCGTGCTCTACGGCGCTTTCTCCCGGCGCGAGGTCAACATTTCGCTGCTCGACGCGCGGGCCGGCTCGCCCCCCACTGCGGCCGAGCTTCTGCGACGCCATTCCTACGCCGGCGCGGAGACCGACCTTTCCACGCTGCTCGTGGAGTGGGAGCGCTGGTCGGCGGAACTGCTGGAGAGCCATATCTCCTATCCTCTCCTCTGCTATTTCCGTTCCCAGCACACCAACCAGAGCTGGATCGGTGCCCTCACGTCCATCCTCGATACCTCCGCCCTGCTGATCGCCGGCATTCGCGGCCATGAGGCCCGCCAGGCCCAGCTGACCTTTGCCATGGCTCGTCACGCCGTGGTGGACCTGGCCCAGATTTTCTCGCTCCGTCCGTTGAACAACGCGCCCGACCGCCTTCCCGCGGAGCGATACGAGCAGATGTATTCACGCCTGTGCCAGACCGGCGTGAGCGTCTGCCGCGACGATCGGTCCTTCGAGCGCCTCAAGGAAATGCGCGCCCTCTACGAAGGCTATGCCCTGGCTCTCAGCGAGTATCTGCGCATGCCGCTGCCGCCCTGGATCACGGACCATCCTCACAAGGACAATTGGCAGGCCGTCGCCAAGCTCCGCGCCAAAACCGAGGAGGCCAACCCGCCTTCTCCCCAGGATGGTTCGAAGCCAGGCCTTGGTCAGTCCATCGCGACCTATGTGGACGAGCACCACGACTTCTGAC
>CAWEVD010000002.1:0-134896 GCA_963812485.1 uncultured Acidobacteriota bacterium | reverse complement strand
GGCCGAGGAACGTCGCACCCTGGCCCAGTTCCTCTTCGATGCGCAGCAACTGGTTGTACTTGGCGATGCGGTCGGTGCGGCTTACCGAGCCGGTCTTGATCTGGCCCGCGCCGGTCGCCACGGCGAGGTCGGCGATGAACGTGTCTTCGGTTTCGCCCGAGCGATGCGACATCACCGAGGTGTATCCGTAGCGGCGGCCCAGGTCGATGGCTTCCAATGTCTCGGTGAGCGTGCCGATCTGGTTCACCTTGATCAGGATGGAATTGGCCACGCCCTCTTCAATGCCGCGCTGCAGGCGCTTGACGTTGGTCACGAACAGATCGTCGCCCACCAGTTGAATGCGGCTGCCCAACTGGTCGGTCAGCAGCTTCCAGCCCTCCCAATCGTCTTCGGCGAGGCCGTCTTCGAGGGACACGATGGGATACTGGCGGACTCCAGTTGTCCCAGAACGCCACCATCTCTTCGCTCGACAATTCGCGCTTGTCGCTCTTCTTGAAGACGTACTTCTCTTTTTCCTTGTCGTAGAACTCGCTGGAGGCGGGATCAAGCGCGATGGCAATCTGTTCGCCGGGCTTGTAGCCGGCCGCCTCGATCGCTTCCAGAATCAATTCGATGGCTTCGCTGTTCGACTTCAGCGAAGGAGCGAATCCGCCCTCGTCGCCCACGGCCGTGTTGTAGCCCTTCTTCTTCAGCACGCCCTTGAGGGTGTGGAACGTCTCCGCCGACCAGCGCAGGGCATCCGAAAAACGTTCCGCGCCTACCGGCATGATCATGAATTCCTGGAAGTCCACGTTCGAGTCGGCATGCGCGCCGCCGTTCAGCACGTTCAGCATCGGCGTCGGCAGAATGCTCGCGTTCACGCCGCCCAGGTAGCGATACAGCGGAATCTCCAGTGTCTGCGCCACGGCGCGCGCGCAGGCCATCGACACCGCCAGGATCGCATTGGCGCCCAGCTTGCCCTTGTTGGCCGTGCCGTCGAGCGCAATCATGGTCGTGTCGATCAGGCGCTGATTGGCGGCGTCCATGCCTTCCAGTTCCGGCGCAATCACCGTCTCCACGTTGGCCACGGCCTGCAGCACGCCCTTGCCCAGGTAGTGGCTCTTGTCCCCGTCGCGGAGTTCCACAGCTTCGTGTTCACCTGTGGACGCGCCCGAAGGCACGATCGCACGGCCCAGCGCGCCGCTCTCCAGAATCACGTCCGCTTCCACGGTAGGATTGCCGCGCGAATCCAATACCTCGCGCGCCCGGATCTCCATAATTTCAGTCATATTTGTCCTCGCAATGCGGTGCAGCAGCCGGTCATTCAGTTTGGGACGGCGATCCACGGCAAGAGCTCCTCCGGCGGCGCTCTGAATCGTTGTCAGAAGCTCCTGCACGTTACGCATTCACTCTCCGTCCTGCGCTTCAAAAAGCTAGATAAGCTTTGGAAAATGGCTTGAAGTTCACTACGGATTCTAGCAAACCGGGGCTTTCGCGCCGGTGTGGCGATGGTCACAGCCAAACGCGGCCGATGCTTTAACCAGAATTTATTTTGAAACTCCCGAAACCCGGGCGCCCCATCTTCGCGATGTCGTCCTACGGGCCGGGAGCGCGAATCCAATCCCGAAGGAGGTATCTTCGCTGATACGTGCTTGCCAAGGAACCTTCTCTTCCCCCGCGTCCTTTGACAGCAGTCCTTCGCGATAGCCTGAACTTGGCGAGTCGGCGCTCGATTTCCTCTATTTTGAACTTCGAGCGAAACTCTCCGTCACTGGCGGGGTTTGAACATCAAGGCGTTTTGCCTGCCCCAAGGAGACCCCCACAAGGAGACTCGGATGAATCGGCCCATCTTGGCGTGCGCCCTTTTCGCATTTGCGTCTGCCGCCCTGTGCGCGCAGCAACCGTCGTCCGGCCCCTACTCCGGAACGGCCGCACCTCCGCCCGACGACACCATTGAGTCTTCCGCGCCGGCGCAGCCCGAGCCATCGCCAAAGCCGAGTGCGGCCAAGCCGATGGATGCGCAGCCGGCGGCTCAGCCGAACGCCCAATCACCCTCCCCCACCCGAATGCGGGCACGGATGTCGGCATCGTCCAGCCCGAGCTGCCTCAAACGCGGACAACGCTGAAGGTCATCTCTTCCGATCCCGACAGCGACATCGTCCAGGCCGTCCCGCTGCCTCCTGGCGTTCTGGGCGAAGGCACCACCATCCGCGTCCACCTGCTCGATCGGCTCTCCACGCTTGACAGCGTCAAGGGAGACGCCTTCCGTGGCACGGTTGCCAGCGACGTTGTTGAAGGGGGGCAAGTCCTAATTCCCGTCGGCGCTCAAATCGACGGCCACATTGTCGATGTTTCCAGCGGCAAACTGGGCGGCCGTGGCTCGATGCGCCTCCGGCCTGAAACCGTGACTCTTGCCAATGGCAGCAGCTTTAAGCTCACGGCCTACGTAGCCGGCGCGCCCGGAGCCAAGGCCCGCGTTGATCGCGAGGGAACCATCGGCGCCGAAGCCCGCATCAAGCGGGGATCAATCGAATACGGCGCGGCCGTGGGCATCGGCGCCGCCGCCGGAGCCATCATGGGCGGTCCCGCAGGCGCCCTGGCCGGTGGCCTGATCGGCGCAGGCGCAGTAACCGTGCACCTTCTCGTCAGCCATCCGCAGGCCAAGCTCGAGCCCGGTACTGTGTTGCTGTTCACGCTCACGCAACCGCTGAACCTGGTGGCGAATCCAACCACTGCCAGCAATCAACAGGCTCCCGGGAACCAGTAGTCGAGGTGTCCCGTTCAAGCTCCGCTTGTGGCGGGATCAGAATCCAATCAACGAGCAGACTTGGGAGCCCGCGGCTACTTCCCAATCACATCAATCGGAACCTTAATCGTCTTCGGCGGGAGACAGGCATTCGCATCGCAGGCCTGGTAGTGGAGCCGGGCCTCCATCATGTGATCTCCGGGCTGCGCGACAATCCGCGCCTGAATCGTGAATTCACCTGTATAGACAACGAGCTTGGTCCCAGGCTCCACCGGCAGCTCAAATTCCTTCCCGGCCGGGTAGTCCGCCCCTTCCAGCCGCACGCCCGACGAATCCGGAATCGAGAGCTCCGTCGGAATCAGGAACTCGTCCTTGGGCGCGTGCGAGTTGATGTGCAGTCCCTCTGCCACCCGGAAATGCATCGCCACCTGGGCCGCTTTCCCTGCCGGAACCGTGATCTGCTCGGGATAGAGATACTGTACGGCTTCCGCTTTGGCGCCCGACCTGGTCGGCCCCGTTCCCGAAGGAACCTGCCCGAGAACCGTCAGACTCCCGAGCGCCAGGAGGACCATCCAGAAAGCACTTGATCTGGTAAGCACGTCGAAACAACCTTTCCCAACGGAGCTGAGCGAACGTGATGACTTCGAGGTTCATTACATAAATCGAAGCGCCCGAACCGCAGATCCTTCGACTCCGTTTGGCCAAAAACGGCCAAACTCCGCTCAGGATGACAGCTCAATTATTGAGCAAAGTTTGGAGACAGGACACTAAGAGCTAAAGCCTTCCGCTAAGAGCTGCCTTTCAGCGCCTTTTGTATATTCGCCTCGATATCGTCCTTCGAAGTAATCCCCATCTGCGCCGTGACAATCTTGCCCGATCGATCGAGGTAGAACGACGTCGGCATGGCATCGAGGCCGCCGTAGGGCTTGCTCAATGTGTCGCCGTCGATGAGTACCGGGTAAGGCATGTGATGCTGCTGGACGAAACTCGCGATCTCCTTCTTCTCTTCGCCAAATGCTTTCAGGTCGCTGCGATCGATGTCATCTGTTGAAACCCCCAGTACCTCGAAACCCTTGGAGGCGTATTGGTTTCGGAGATCAACAATCCACGGGGTCTCAATCTTGCATGGCCCGCACCAGGTAGCCCAGAAATTTATCAGCAGGGCCTTGCCCTTGTAGTCGGCGAGCGAAACTTTCTTGCCGCTCAGGTCCTCGAGCGAGAACCCCGGCGCCGGCTTGCCGATCAGGGGCGAAAGCGACGGCTGCTGATCGTCGCCTGCGGCGGCAACCAGTTCGCCCTGGGCGGCATTCGCGAGGCGCCGCTCGGCGGCCTGCTTGCGGTACTCCCAGTTCGCCCACCCTGCCCAGGCAAACGTGGCCAGAATCAACAAAACAACCCCGACGACAATCGTGTTTCGCTTCAACTCGTTCGACCTCTCCTCTTTGATTGTACGAGCCGGTCGCAGGTTACAAAATGGGGTGCCCCGTCCAAGTCCGCTCGGGCGGGAGTCGGGGCAAAATCGGTTCCAACCCTGTTACCATCAGAAACCGATGAATCCCAGGGATCGCGAAGGCCCTTCTGATCCGGACTGCCTGCAGCCCGCGGCCCTTACTCCGGCTGAATTGGTCCGCACCGAAGCGGCCGCTCTTTTGGCACTGGCCCGCCGCCTCGACGGTCCGATGGCTCCGGACTTCGATCGCGCCGTCGAGTTGATCCTGCGCTGCGGCGAATCGAATGGCCGCGTGGTTGTCACCGGCATGGGCAAAAGCGGCATTGTGGCTCAGAAGATCGCCGCCACCCTCAGTTCCACTGGTTCCCCGGCCCTGTTTCTCCACCCGGCTGAGGCGGTCCATGGTGACCTTGGCGTACTCATGCCCGGCGACGTGGTCATTGCCCTCTCGGCCAGCGGCGAAACGGAAGAGATCCTCCGCCTGCTGGCCACCCTCAAGCGCAAGGGCGATGCCCTGATCAGTTTCTGCTGCAATCTCTCCTCGACCCTCGCCACGGCCAGCGATGTAGCGCTCGACTGCAGCGTGGAACGCGAGGCCTGCGTACTGAACCTGGCGCCCACTGCCTCGACCACGTCCATGCTCGCCCTGGGCGACGCGCTCGCCATTGCGGTCAGCCTGCGCAAGGGCTTCCGCGCCGAAGATTTCGCCGAATTGCACCCCGGCGGCAAGCTGGGCAAGCAACTGGCCCTGGTGCGCGACCTGATGCACTCCGGCGAAAATATCCCCAGGGTCGCTCTCTCGACGCCGATGACCGACGTGATTTACGAAATGTCGTCGAAGAAGCTGGGCATGACCACCGTCCAGGAAGATGGCCGGCTGCGCGGCATCATCAGCGACGGCGACCTGCGCCGGCTGCTCGAGCGCGAAGGGGGCGCCGCCCTCACCCGCTCCGCCGGCGAAGCGATGAATCCCCACCCCAAAACCATTGCATCGGGTGAATTGGCCGCGAAAGCCCTGGCATTCCTCGAAGAGCGCAAGATCACCTCGCTGGTCGTGGTGGACGCCGAGCAGAGAGTCGAAGGTGTCGTCCACCTGCACGACCTGTGGGGTGTGGAGCTGATTTAGCCGCAGACGAGAATGAGAGAAACGAGTGTCTGCAGGCGGGAACACTGTCACTCCATCTTGATCAGGATTTGAATGATTTCTATCGTGCCCATCACAGCCCGGAATTTTCTGGTTTTCAAAGCTGTTCGCCTTCGGGCGCTTCAGGATAGCCCTTTTGCTTTCGGATCCACCTACGCCGGGGA
This sequence comes from uncultured Acidobacteriota bacterium, assembly GCA_963812485.1. GTDB lineage: Bacteria > Acidobacteriota > Terriglobia > Terriglobales > Acidobacteriaceae > Telmatobacter. The sequence continues at coordinate 129,413 of CAWEVD010000002.1, read as the reverse complement.
GGCTGAGTTCACCGATGATGAATGGCTCAGGCGCGCGGAAAACTGGAACGGCGTGAAGGGGGCCGGATTTCTGGCCATGGACGAGAATGAGGCGTGCGGGATTGTCGGCTCATTTCTAGACGAGAGCGATCGAACGCAAGCACGTCTGGTGTCGATGTGGACGGCCCCGACCCATCGCATGCTGGGAGTGGGCGCCCTGCTTGTCAGAGCGGCAGAGGAATGGGCGCGAGGCGCGGGGGCCAACACGATGAGCCTCATGGTGACCTCGACTAACCCCTCCGCACAATTGTTTTACGAGCGCCTCGGCTTCGCCTTCACCGGCTTTCAGCAGCCGTGGCCCAACGATCCCGCGGTGTTCGAACACGAGATGTCGCGCCGCCTTCTCTGATTGGCATGCGAATGCGCCGACGCACAGGCCCTCCACGTGTCACCGCTCCACACCCCTGTGTCCTAAATGACACGGGCGGAAGGGCCAATCGATCGACAACCCCATTGTTTTCAGGACTAACCGCCGTGGCATGCCGGTTGCAATCTCCATGGTGCGGGGCGCTTGAGGGTCAGCCGTCAAGTTGCTTTGGATCCCCAATCCCTTGGGCGCCCTGCAACGGAGAGCGACGCGATGGCAAGTTCCTATCAGGTGTGGCAACTGCTCGGGCGGGTCAGAATCCCAGAGGAGGCGGAGGCCTCGAGCGCGCGAACATTTAAGATGGGAGTTGACTCTTCATCGTTTTGCGTCCGGGTTTCGGACGGGAAAGCACGTCAAGCCATTTCTATGCATCGTTGGTCGAAGCTCTTCATTCCCACCCTTCGCGAGGCCCCGGCAGACGCCGAAGTGGCCAGCCACAAGTTCCTGCTCCGCGCCGGCTACATCCGCCAGCTCGGCGCCGGCATTTACAACTACCTGCCCCTCGGCCAGCGCTCGCTCAACAAGATCATCGCCATCGTGCGCGAGGAGATGGACAAGATCGGCCAGGAGTTCTTTCTCCCCGCCATCCTGCCCAAGGAGCCGTGGGTCGAGAGCGGCCGCTGGACCGGCATGGGCGACAACATGTTCCGCCTCAAGGACCGCAAGGGCGCCGAGCTCTGCCTGGGCATGACCCACGAAGAGATCATGACCACCATCGCCCGCAGCGAGCTGCGCAGCTACAAGCAGCTGCCGCAGATCTGGTACCAGATCCAGACCAAGTTTCGCGACGAGCCGCGCCCCAAGTCGGGCCTGCTGCGCGTCCGCCAGTTCATCATGAAGGACGCCTACTCCTTCGACATCGACGCCGCCGGCCTCGACAAGAGCTTCGACCTGCACGACGAGGTCTACCGCGCGATCTTTACCCGCTGCGGCCTGAAGTTCGTCGCCGTCGAAGCCGACTCCGGCGCCATGGGCGGCTCGCAGTCGCAGGAATTCATGGTCTACACCGAGGCCGGCGAGGACCTGATCGCCAGCTGCCCGGTCTGCGGCTACGCGGCCAATCTCGAAAAAGCCATCTCACGGCTGGAGCCCGTCGCCGAGATGGAGTCGACCGGCGACGGTACCCCGGAACTGGTGCTGACACCGGGTTGCGCGGCGATTTCCGATGTGGCTGCCTTCTTCAAAATCTCGCCCGCCTCCGACATCAAGTGCGTTGCCTACATGGCCCTGAAGCGGGGCGCGGGAAAAACGCCCGGACAGCTGGCATGGCGTCGCTACCTTCCTGCGCGGCGACCACCAGGTGAATGAAACCAAGCTGCTGGGCGTGCTCGGAGCGGCCGACCTGCGCACCATGCAGGCGGCGGAACTCGAGCAGTTCTTCAACGGACCGGCCGGCTACCTCGGCCCCGTCGGCCTGAAGCACAATGACCAGCCGCTCGGCGAAGGCCTCACTGTCGTGGTCGACAAGTCTCTCGAAGGCCGCAAGAATCTTGTCTGCGGCGCCAACAAGCTCGACTACCACCTCCGCAACGTGGTTCCGGGCCGCGATTTCTCATGGACCGTCAGCGCCGACATCCGCAGCGTGAACGAAGGCGAGTCCTGCCCCGTCGATAAGAACGGAGAGCCCTGTAGCGGCAAGCTGGTCGTCGGCAAGGCCGTCGAGGTGGGCCACATCTTCAAGCTTGGGCGTACAATACACCGAATCAATGGGCGCAACCGTGCTCGACCCCAACGGCAAGGAAGTGACGCCGATCATGGGCAGCTACGGCATCGGCATCGAACGCATTCTGACCGCCGCCATCGAACAATCGAATGATGCCAACGGCTTCTGGCTGCCGGCTTCGATCGCCCCGTTCACCGTAGTCGTCACCGTGACCAACGTCGGCGACGCAATGCTCAAGGAAACCGGCGAGAAGCTCGCCGCCGAATTGGAAGCCGCCGGCCTCGACGTCCTGCTCGATGACCGCGACGAGCGCGCCGGCGTCAAATTCAAGGATGCGGACCTGGTCGGCATTCCTTTTCGCATCAATGTAGGTAAGAAAGCGGCGAGCGGCCAAGTAGAACTGGTGACCCGCGCCATCAGCCAGAGCGTCGACGTAGCCCTCGCCGACATAGTCGCGCAAGTTAAAGCCCGCGTAGCCGAGGAGTGATCTGCTCGAGGAAGCGGTCTGAAAAAAACGGGCCACGTTCTAGCTCTGCCAGGGCGGGATAGGTTGAGCGGCATGATTAACAACCCCATCGTCGATTATTGTCATACCCGCGATCGAAGCACAGGAGCTAATAGCTAACAGCTGTATTCTATGGCATTAAAAATCAAATTCCGGATGCCCACCCAGCGCGCGAGCTGGGCCTCGCTCGCGTTGCGCATCGGGCTTATCCTGGTCGCCGCCGCAGCCGTCACCGTGTTGACGGTCGGCGGCTACTTCTACGTCAAATACCAGCACATCGTCGACGAGCGTCTCAAGCAGCCGCTGTTCAAGAACACGGCCAAGATTTTCGCCGAGCCGCGCGAAGTGCGCCCCGGCCAGAAGCTTTCCATCCATGTCATCGCCGAAGAACTCCGCCAGGCCAACTACACGCTCGTCGGGACCCAGAAAGACTCTCCGATGGGCACCTACAGCGAGAGCGACGGGGTGATCACCGTCTATCCTGGCCCGCAGTCCTACCATGCCCAGGACAGCGCCACCATCCACGTCAGCAACGGCGTAGTTCAGTCGATCGCCGACGATCACAACCAGGCGCTGGCCAGCTATGAACTCGAGCCGGTCTTGATCACCGGCCTCAGCGAAGACGCCAACCGCACCAAGCGCCGCCTCATCACCTACGACGAGATACCTCAGAACCTGGTCCAGGCGGTCCTGGCCGTCGAAGACCGCCGCTTCTTCGAGCACGGCGGCGTCAATTACTTTCGCCTCATGGAAGCGGTCTTCCGCGACCTGACCACCGGCCAGAAGCAGCAGGGCGGCTCCACCCTCACCATGCAGCTGGCGCGCGGATTCTTTCTTACTCCCGAGAAGCGCATCAAGCGCAAGATCATCGAAATCGTCATTACGTTTCAGCTGGAGCACCGCTTCAGCAAGAAGCAGATTTTCGAGCTGTACGCCAACCAGATCAACCTCGGGCAGCGCGGCAGCTTTGCGATCAACGGCTTCGGCGAGGCCGCGCAGTCCTATTTCGGAAAAGATGTGCGCCAGCTCGATCTCGCCGAGAGCGCCCTGCTGGCGGGCATGATCCAGCGGCCCAATTACTTTTCGCCCTACCGCCATCCGGATCGCGCCATCGAGCGCCGCAACCTGGTGCTCGATTCCATGGTTGAGACCGGCGCCATTCCCAAGAACATGGCGGAACGCGCCCAGGCCGAGCCGCTCCATCTCTCCACCGCCAGTGTCGACGCCAGCGAGGCGCCTTACTTCGTCGACCTCGTGCACGAACAACTGCTGCAGAAGATCGGCGAGCGCGATTCCAACCTCGAAGGGCTGCGCATCTATACCACTCTCGACCCCGACCTGCAGCGTGTCGCTACCGCGGCGGTCGACTCAACCATTCACGTCGTCGACGAGCAGGTGGAGAAGCTCCACGCCCGCCACAAAGAAACCGCCGCCCCAATCACCTATCCGCAAGTGGCCCTGGTTGCGCTCAACCCCCACACCGGCCAGGTGCTGGCCCTGGTTGGCGGCCGCAGCTATGGCAACAGCCAGGTGAACCACGCCGTCGCGCATCGCCCCACCGGCTCCATCTTCAAGCCCATCGTCTACGCGGCCGCTTTCCAGACCGCGGTTGAGGGCACTCCATTGCCCGGCCAGGAAAAGCTGTTTTCGCCGGTTACGATGCTCAACGACGAACAAAGTACATACATGGTCGGCGATAAGGAATACAGTCCCCGCAACGACCACGACAACTATCACGACCAGGTCACTGCCCGGTATGCCCTGCAATGGTCGCTCAACAACGCCACCATCGGCCTGGCGTCAATGGTTGGCTTCGATCGCGTGGCCGCGCTGGGCCGCGATGCCGGGGTCAAGAGCGCCCGCGGCACGCCTTCGGTCGCCATTGGTTCCTACGATGCTTCGCCCCTCGACATGGCCGGTGCCTATACCATCTTCGCCAATGGCGGGGTCCACCTCGATCCGTGGATGCTGGCCAGCGTTCGCACCGCCAATGGCGACGTCATGACCGATTACACGCCCAATGCGCGCCAGGTGCTCGATCCGCGCGTCGCCTATTTGACCACCAACTTGATGGAAAACGTACTCAATGCCGGAACCGGAGGCAGGGTCCGCTCCCTCGGCTTTACCGCACCCGCCGCTGGCAAAACCGGCTCCAGCCACGATGCCTGGTTTGCGGGCTTCACCAGCAACCTGCTCTGCGTCGTGTGGGTGGGCAACGACGACTACACCAATATCGTCATTGAAGGGTCCCCCGCTGCGGGTCCCATCTGGGCGGAGTTCATGAAAAAGGCTGTGCAGTTGCCACAGTACTCCGACACCAAGCCTTTTACGCCGCCGGACGGTGTGCAACTCGTCGACCTTGACAAGATCACTAACCTGCTTCCGGACAGCGCGTGCCCCACCACGTACAGCGCTGCGTTCCTTGACGGCACAGCGCCCACCGACACATGCAGCCACCCCCCCGATCGCCGCAACCTGTTCCAGAAAATCTTCGGCCTCGGCAACAAGAGCGGCAACTAGCAGCTGCCCGGAGTCGCACATCGCCGCCGGGACTTCGTGCAGCCGCCCTCGGCGCGGGACTCGATGAGTAAGGTTGCGGTCGGGTCGATGAGCGAAATCGGGCTGTTACCAACATTTGAATATGAGAACAAGGTCGGCGGCGATAGGATGTGGCGGCGCGAATCTCCTGTTCGAATGGCGCTGCTCACGAGCCTGCCCACCGCCGCATCGCGTCTATTGACTGGCCGCTCCGGAGACCGTTCCCGTAAATTCGCCAGTACTCGCAAAAAAGACGGGGTTGTTTAAGGCGTCGGCCAAGACCGGGACGTTCGTCTCGGTCAACGTAAGGGTGCCGGAGGCATCTTTGAAACGGCCGGTTCCACCAGCGATTTGAAGAGTCAGAGTACAGTGGCCCTGTTGAGCCGCGAGATCTACGCAATCGGCTCCCCGCGTGAGATTGACCTTCAATAGACTGCCGTCCTGGAAGCGAAACACGCCGGCGCCGCCCACCCTGGTGAAATAAACGTTATTTGGGCCGGAGCACGAGCTTGGCGGCTCCTGCGGAGAAATTGTCTCGCCGCTTACAAGAAGAAAGGTGAATGGTCCCAATGCACCGTTCCCGGCGAAATTCTCTTCTCCAGTCTGTGCACCGGGCTGCTGTAAATTGATCGCGCTGGCCCCAGACGTTCCCGAATACGCCATTTTTACGGGATAACGTTGTGCGTAAACGCTTGCGACACCGAAAGTGAGCATCAGCGCCATGGTTGCTATGTGTTTCATTTGTCCCTCCTGCTTTCGCATTTTGTAAGTACTTCCTGTGAAATGGCCGGTGAACACAAGGGGCGATCAACCGGGTTCATCACGGGCATCAAAAACGCAAGCGGCCATCAAGGTCAAAGAAACTTGTCGTAAAGCCTTTGTTAACGGCTAAACTCAAATGCTTCAGGCGGATAGGACAGACCCATAAACCGCTATAACGGTGGTAGACTCGACGTGATCAGCCCTCTATGGCTTTAGGGAGCCAAAGTGTGCGGACAGATTCCGGAGTTGTCTATCAATTCGGCTCGTTTGAGGTAAAGGCCGCCTCGGGAGAGCTTCTCAAGGACGGGAGACGCATAAGGCTGCAGGAGCTACCTCATCGTCTCCTGGTCGCGCTCCTCGAAAACGCCGGAGAGGCAGTCAGCCGGGAGGAACTTCGAAGCCGCCTCTGGCCTGACGATACGTTCGTTGATTTTGACAGCAGCCTGCGCGTGGCGGTTGGCAAACTGAGGGAGGCGTTGGGCGATAACGCTGACGATCCCCGATACATTGAGACAATTCCAAAGCGAGGATATCGGTTCCTTGTTTCTGAAGTACGCCGGGTAGACGCCGCTCATGAAGCCGCCTATGAATTGACGGAATCGCGCGAAGATCCTGAGCCCTTGAAAACGGTCGCGATTTCGGTCGCCGTCAGCCCAAGGCACAACCCTCTGCTGAAGTATGGGATCGCTGCCCTTGTCGCGCTCATTCTGACGGCTGGCGGGGTCTCCCTTTGGCAGGAGCGCACGCAAGCCAAACCGCTCACGGACAAAGATGTGCTTGTGCTCGCGGACTTCGCCAACTCCACCGGCGACCCGGTATTTGACGGGACGCTGGGGCAGGGACTCTCAGTGCAACTGGAACAGTCACCCTTCCTCAGCATTGTCTCTGAGGGACGTATCCAGCAGACACTGAAGATGATGGGGCAGCCTGCCGATGCAAAACTTACCCCAGCGACAGCGCGGGAACTTTGCCAGAGGATGGGCAGCGCGGCCGTGCTCGACGGCTCCATTGCCCAAATTGGCAGGCGCTATCTGCTGACCCTCAAGGCGGTCAACTGCACGAGTGGCGATTCGCTGGCGAGCTCGGAAGCGCAGGCCAGCGACAAGAACGATGTGCTCGATGCTTTGGGGAAGACCGCTTCCGAGATGCGGAACAAGCTGGGCGAGTCGCTGGGCACTGTGCAGAAGTTTGATACTCCTCTTGAACAAGCGACTACGACGTCGCTTGAGGCCCTTAAGGCTTACAGCCTGGGCCGGAAGGCAACGGCTGGGAGCGAGTGGGCTGCCGCCGTCCCGTTCTTTCAGCGAGCCATCCGCCTCGATCCGAATTTCTCGATAGCCTATGCCAGGCTCGGGAATTGCTATCGAATGCTAGGCGAGCCGACCTTGGCGGCGGAGAACACTCGGAAGGCCTACGAGCTGCGCCAACCCGTGAGCGAGTTGGAGAAGTTCTACATCGAGTCTCATTATTATCAGGGGACCACCGGTGAGCTGGAAAAGGCGCGCCAGGTCTACGAACTCTGGGCACAGAGCTATCCGCGGGATTGGGCACGGGCAAGCGCCGAGACTGCCGTCTCAGGTATGCAGGGTCAACACGATAAGGGCCTTATCGAATCCCTCGAGGAATTCAGCCTCAACCCCAATGGCGATTGTTATTTTGACCTCCTCAACTTCTATCTGAGGCTGAATCGTCTGAAGGAGGCCCAGTCCACGGTCGAAGAGGCGGGGGCGAAAAAGTTCGATTCCCCTTCCATACGCTTCCTTCTGTACCAGCTTCGCTTCTTGCAGAATGATGCGGCGGGAATGTCTCAGCAGGTGGCCTGGGCTACGGGCAAGCTGGGAGTGGAAGATGGGTTGCTAGGCTTGGAGGCGGATACCGCTGCCTATTCGGGGAGGCTGGGAAGGGCCCGGGATCTTTCCCGTCAGGCAGTGGTTTCGGCCAGACGGGCCGAAGAGCCGGAGTTGGCAGCGTGGTATGAAGCTGACGCCGCTCTCCGGGAAGCACTGTTTGGAAATCCAGCCGAAACCCGTGAGCGAGCCACGGATGCTCTCGGCCTTTCAAACAGCTGGGGTGTTCAATCTCTAACGGCTCTGGCGCTGGCCTTCGGAGGTGATGCGGCACGAGCGAGAATCCTTGCCGATGATTTAGCCAACCGGTTCCCCGACCACACGCTTGTTCAGTCCTATGACGTTCCAACCATTCGCGCCCAACTGGCGTTGAGCCAGGACAATCCTTCCAGGGCCATCGAGATCCTTCAGGCTGCGGTGCCGTACGAGTTGAGTGATTCGGGCGCGCTCTATCCCGTTTATGTCCGGGGGGAAGCCTATCTCGCTGCGCATAAGGGAAACGAAGCGGCCGCGGAATTTCAGAAAATCCATGACCATCGGGGGATTGTGGTGAACGCGCCCGTTGGAGCGCTTGCCCATCTTGGCCTCGGTCGCGCTTATGTGTTGCAGGGCGACATCCCCAAGGCCAAGGCGGCCTATCAGGATTTCCTTACGCTATGGAAAGACGCGGACCCGGACATTCCTGTGCTGCAAAAGGCGAAAGCGGAGTACGCGAAGTTGCAGTAGCAAGAGGACTCCGCATCAAACGTTGGACTCTATCGCTCACCTGGCCGACGTGCCCAAACGGAAGCCAAGAAAACTGGTCAAAAGCATCTCCGCCATAATTCGACCTTACTTGTCCGGCGATGGAAAGTGGATCTACTCTTCGTCCTACGAAATGGGTAGAGCGGGTATATATCATTGTCCTCATCGGGCTCGACGAGGCTCTTCCTTTCCTGCCCATTGTCTCAGCGCAGTTCCGCGCGCTCGGCAACCGGGCTTGCCTGGATCGTCACCGATCCGTCGCTCAAGCCTGCAACTGCCGCCTTGACGGTGATCGGTCCACTCTCCCTCGAGGTACGCACCACCACGAGTGCGCGCCCTTGAAACAACTTGCGCCGATCGCCATGGTACGAGGCGTCGTCCTGCCCGTCGCCGTTTCCTACCGCGGCGATCACGCCCGGTCCGCTGATCGAGAACTGCACTTCCTGATCGGCATTGAGCTGCAAACGCCCCTCAGCATCCACCGCCTCGACTACGAGGAAGGAAAGGTCCTGTCCGTCGGCCTTGACTTCGGTGCGGTCGGCAGTTACGCGCAGAGTGGTCGCATTGCCGGCTGTTGCAAGCACGCTTTCCGCGACAGCCTGGTCTCCCCGCATGCCCACGGCTCTCAACGTGCCAGGCGCGTAGGGTACTGAAAACGTCGCCTTGAATTCCTGATCGCGCCCAGCTAGCTTCTCCCCGATCAGCTTGTCGTTGAGGAACAAACGAACCTTCTCAGCGCCGGAGTACACCTCGACCTGCAACTCTTTGCCTTCCTGTCCCGGCCAGGTCCAGGACGGCAGTGTGGGATAGGTTGCCCATCCCACCGCGATGATCTTCTTGCCTTCGGGTTCGGGGAGACGGACGGTTGCATACACGCGATCACCGCCGTTCCATAGGATGTCGCGATAGTAGGACTGCGGCTTCCGGTAGCCGGTCAAATCAAGATCGCCGCACGCCGCCGCGTGCCACGGATACCCGTGAAACATGACCGCCATCGCCGCTTTCTGGGCCGGATCAGACGCGCCCTTGGCCATTTCGGCCATCATATCCACTCCATTGGCCATTCCCACGAACATCTTGTCCACGATGGCGGTGGTGAACATTGCGCCCATCATCTTCTCTGCAATCTGCGCCTGTTCCGGAGTGGCATAGGACCACGCGCCGATACCGGACTCACCGAGATAGTCCATCGCAGTCCACGTGAGATCGCCGATCACATACGGATTGTCCTGCGCTGATTTGCCACAGCGGAAATGCCTTGGCCGGAAACGACTCGGTCGTCAGCATCATGCGCGTTTGGCCACTGGCGATGATCCTCCGCATAAGTCGGAATGAGGTTGTAGTTGTAACCGGTAATGTCAAGAAGCGAAAACACGGCCGCGGCGTCTGGTGCAGTCGTGGTGCCCGGAAACGCCAGCGTGAGCGGGCCGCGTGGTGTCGAGCGATCGCATCTGATCGGCTAATTGCTTACCCATCAACCGGCCTCGTTCAACCTCCAATTCGGGAATCTCGTTGCCGATTCCCCAGATGACAATGGAGGGATGGTTGCGATCGCGCAGGACCATGGACGAGATATCGCGTTTCCACCATTGGTCGAAGTCCCGGCCGTAATCGAACTTCACCTTGTTCGCCTTCCATGTATCGAAAGGCTCATCCAATACAAGCAGGCCAAGCCGATCGCATGCATCGAGGAATGCGGGCGACGGCGGGTTGTGCGCGGTTCGCACGGCGTTGTAGCCGGCCGCTTTCAAAAGCTCGACTTTGCGTTCCTCCGCGCGGTCGAATGCCGCAGCCCCCAGCGGTCCGTTGTCGTGATGGACGCTGCCGCCCGTGAGTTTGACTGGCTTTCCATTTAGAAGCAGCCCCTTGTCTGCCGACCACGCGAGCGACCGGATCCCGAACGGCGTCATCGACCTGGTCGACAACCTTGCCGCCTATGCCGTATCTGCGCAACCGCTCGGTACATGGTGGGCGAAGCAGGCGACCACAGCGAAGGTTTGGCAAGCGTGATCGTTTGCGCGACTTCCTTTTCCTTGCCTGGAGCGATCGTCAGGGTCGATTCCGTTGTGCCCGCTTTGAGTCCCGCACCGTCGTACAACGTAGTCTCCAGCGTTATTCCTGCCGATCCGGCCGATTCGTTGGCCACATTGGTCTGGATGGAGACCGTCGCCGACTCGTCCGTGACCTTCGGCGTTGTGACGAAAACTCCCCAGTGCGTCACATGCGTGGGATCGGTGACGACTACGCGGACGTGGCGGTAGATTCCTGACCCGCTGTACCAGCGGCTGTTGGGCTAGTGCGGAGTTATCCACGCGCACGGCCAGCACGTTCGGGGCGCTGAAATTCACACCCGGGGTGAGATCGAAGGCGAAGCTCGTGTATCCGTAGGGATGAGTTCCCAGCTTGCGGCCGTTCAGGTATACGGTTGCATCCTTGTACACCCCGTCGAACTCCACGCTCACCCGCTTGCCCCGCCACTCGGCCGGAGCGCTGAACGTCTTGCGGTACCAGCCCACGCCGCCGGGAAAAAAGCCCCCGCCGGCGCCGCTGAGACTATCTTTGTCCGGCCGGCTTTCAATACTCCAGTCGTGTGGCAGGTCCACGCGTGCGCCAGGCTGTGTCTGCGAATGAGGGCGCTTCTGCGCCGCTCGGGTCGCCGAGCAGGAACTTCCAGCCGGAGTCTGCCGCCAGTTCCAGCCGGGGTGCATTCGGCTCTGCTGCATTCATTGAAACAGGAGCCAGCGAGAGCAGAACGGTGCAGATTGCAACCACGATGTGCAGACGCAGTTTCATGAAGACCTCTTTCTGGTTGTGCTTGTGCGAGCTTTCAGCTCGCGCAGCAGGCTCGGTGGTGTTCGAGTGTTCAGTGGCGCGCAGGCCAAGCACGATGATGCGAATCGTTTCCCGGAACAACCGGTCGATCGGCTGTCCATATTCGAGCTCGACCTTTTTCCCCAACGAGGCGAGACGCCGCTGAGCCGCCGACCACCGCATTCATCACCGCGTGCAACGTCAGGTCGGGATGCAGGTCGGAGCGAAGAGAACCGTCAGCGATGCCTTCGCGAATCAGTTTGCGGAAGGCCTTGAAGCCCTCATCGTGGATTTGGCCTTCCAGCGTCAGAAGGCGTTCGACCGGCCAGTCCCGGGCGTACATTGCATCGAACTGCGCCATGAAGCGAATCCTGGCCTGGTTCTTGGCAAGCTCATCGGCCATGTAATGCAGCAGCGCGGTAATCTTGGCCAGCCCGCTCGTTGCGCCTTCGACGATCTTCTTTGCTGCCTGCGGCGCTTTCCTCCAGCACCTCGCCGAGGATCGCCCAGACGATGTCGTCCTTGTTCGAGAAGTACTGATACATCGTGGAAGGGCGAAGCTCGCTGGCGGAGATCACATCGGCCATGGTGGTGCGGTCGATGCCACGCTCTTCGAACAGCTTTTCGGCCGCGCCGAGGATACGCCGCCGCTGCCGCCCCCGATGAGCGTGATACGCATTCGCCTTTGGCTTTGAACTTTTTCCGGAGCATCCGCAATTCTTAACAAATCGAATTACCACTTCAAATTCGAACTAACTACTACGAATTACAGTAGAGCCATGTTCGGGATATGTCAACGCAAATATTCGTCGAGCCTGATTTGCACCTCGGAACTCAATGAATCGGGGTGGGTTCAGGTCGATGGGTGCATCGGTCTGCTGGCGGCATCTGAAAGATACCTCCACGCGGCCGCGCCGGTCATCGTAGAATTTGGGGCCGGAACGTCATTCAAAGTTCACGGCGACTAAGATGATGCGACTGGTCCTCATTGTGGCATTCCTGTTCCCGACGTTCCCACTGGCACAGGAAGAACATAACCACCCGGCGCCGGAAAAACTGGGCGCGGTGTCATTTCCAACTTCGTGCAACCCTGAAACACAACGGGAATTCAATCGTGCGGTCGCGCTCCTGCATTCGTTCGCCTACAAGGCCGCAGAAGAAGCCTTCCGAAGTGTGGCCGCGCAGGATTCTCACTGCGCGATCGCCCATTGGGGAATCGCGATGACGCACTTCCACCAGCTGTGGGACCTGCCTCCTTCGCCTGCAGATATCTTCCGCCGCCCAGCAGGAAATCAGGCAGGCAACAATGCTCGAAGAATCCTCCGATCGCGAGCGCGGTTTCATCCACGCGCTCAGCATGGTCTTCAACGATGCTTCCGTGCCGTACCGCACGCGCGCATTGAACTATGAAACTGCGATGCACGAGCTTGCGGCGGCGAACCCCAAGGACGTTGAGGCCCAGGTCTTTTACGCGCTCGCCCTGATCTCAAACGCGTCTCCATCGGACAAGGAACATCGAAGGCAAAAGCAGGCCGCCGATCTGCTGGAACCGCTCTATCGTGAATTTCCCGATCACCCTGGAATCCCCCATTACCTCATCCACGCTTACGACAACCAGGAACTCGCATCGAGGGGCCTCCCAGCGGCCAGGGCCTATGCCAACATCGCTCCATCGGCTCCGCATGCGCTGCACATGCCGTCGCATATTTTTACGAGGCTCGGCCTGTGGGACGATTCCATCGCATCCAATCTTGCCGCGAGAAGCGCCGCACACCAGCAGGGCGATATAGGCGAAGAACTGCACGCCATGGACTACCTGGTCTACGCCTACCTGCAGAGTGGGCGCGACCAGGAGGCGGCTGGGGTGATTCAGCAACTCAAGGCAATGCAGAATCCGAATATGGGCGATTTCAAAATCGGATATGCTGCCACGGCCATCCCCATCCGCTACATCGTCGAACGGCAGCAGTGGAGCGACGCGGAGAAAGTCATCGATCCGCCCGTGTCGGCTCAACCGCAGGTTGTTGCCATCGCCGTCTGGGCGCGCGGCCTCGGGTTCGCCCGAAGCGGCGACGCCCAACAGGCCGGCAAACAAGCCGAGGCATTGCGCCAGCTTGAAGATCGGCTTCGCGCCTCAGGAAACGGCTACTGGGCATCCCAAGTCGACATCATGAGGCGCGAAGTCATGGCCTGGGCGGCACAGGCTGCGAATCAACCCGATGAAGCCGCTGTCATCCTGCGCGGCGCCGCCGATGACGAGGACGGAATCGAGAAGCTCCCGGTGACTCCCGGGCCGATTATCCCCGCCCGCGAACAGTTGGGAGAGTTGTTCCTTGAGCAGGGCAATCCCGCTTCAGCAGCCAAAGCCTTCGCGATAGCATTAGTCAATGCTCCTGGGCGCCGAGGAGCGTTGCGAGGGGCCGCTCAGGCCGCACACTCTCACTGAGTGCCCAAATCGCCAATGCACTTGAATCTGCTCTTGGGGTCCATCCCCTTTTGTTTCCCTCTTTATCTTTTTGCTTGAGAAGTGAAGCAACATTTCGCGCGGGCCGTTGATTAGTCCTCCACCTCGCGGCCATCCGGCATAGTCTGGCAATGCGGACACCAGTACGTGGCGCGCGCATCCCCACCCTGCAGCCGCCTGCGGATCAGTTCACCGCAGCGCCGGCACGGCTCGCCCGTGCGTCCGTAAACCCACAGGCTCTCGCCGGGATCGTCGCTGTGCGTGGTGCGGCGTTTCCGCCCGCGATAGGTCACGATCCCGTCTTCCTGACTCCTCCAGCACGTTCGAACCAAGTTGACGGCGGGCAATCGAAACCACTTCGGCCGCCTGTTCGCGCGTGAGCGTAGCGACTTTGCGAAACGGATGCAGCCCGGCCACAAAGCAGATTTCCGACTTGAACACATTGCCCACCCCGGCCAGCACTTTCTGCCGCAGCAGCGCTTCGCCCAACTCGAGATCGCGGAACGCAAGCAGACTTTCGACAGCGGAGCTCGCATCGAAATCGCGGCCGAGCACATCGCTCGTCGCCGGCGGAATTCTCCGCTCGCGCGCCAGCGACTGCGCTGTATATATCTCGGCCACCGGCACGCTGAAGCCCACCGCAACAAAGTCGCTGGTCTCGATCACGATCCGCATATTGACGGCCGGCTGCTGCCACCGTTCGCCGGGCCGGTAGATATGCCAGCTGCCGTTCATCAGCATGTGCGTGGCCAGGATGCCGCCGCCGGAGAAATAGATCAACACCCATTTGCCGCGCGACTCGACGCGATCGACGATCTGGCCGGCGAGCGGCGTGTCGTCATCGAACCGGGTCAGCAGTGCGAAGGTGGTGCGAAAACCGGTCACCGCTTTTCCTGCCAGTGCGCGGTTCAGGGTGCGCGCCGTGCGGAAGATGGTATCGCCTTCCGGCATCGGTTTACTGGACCTCTTCGGACAGCGGCCCGGCTTGCGTCATGGGCAGCGGCACCCGCCGCAGATGCATGCCCAGCGGACCGGGGTGGAAGCCGGCATCCATCAGGAAGTCGCGCCATGGGATGCGCGGCGACCGGCTGGCCGTTGATGGTCGTGACCAGCACGCCCTCGCGGCTGCCGCCATGCATCCGTTCCTGTCCGCGCGTCCAGAGAAAGTGGGCCAGCCCCGCCGCAATCTGCGTTCGCTCCGGCTCCTCGGCAGGCAGGAAAATCAGCACGTTGGGATTGTTGCGCCGCAGCCACGCGATCAGCTTTCCATTGCACAAGATCACTTCGGCGTAGGCGCCGCGCGTGAGCACCCGCGGAGCGGACTCGGCATCCTCTTCCGC
The DNA here is from genome assembly GCA_963812485.1 of uncultured Acidobacteriota bacterium. Lineage (GTDB taxonomy): Bacteria > Acidobacteriota > Terriglobia > Terriglobales > Acidobacteriaceae > Telmatobacter. Next base: position 114,333 of record CAWEVD010000002.1, on the reverse strand, counting down.
CACCGGCAATTCCGGCCAGGGCAGAACCGAGCCGTAGGGATTGGCGGGATCGGCCGCCGCCAGTTGCACGAATTCCGGCTTCTCCGGATCGGGCGCGATGCGCAACTGGCGCAGCAGGTCCACCGCCGCCGGCAAGCGCGAATTGCGTGGCGCCTAGCCCGGCCACAAAGTAGCCGCGGCGAATGCGCCCGCTCTCTTCGAGCGCCTTGAGCACGTCATAGACGGCGCTGAACCCGCCCGGCACATTCTCCGCCGCGACCGACTCCCGCATCAGCACGCCGTAGCGATTGAGCAGTTGCAGCGCGAGGGCATGGCTGGCCTCGGTCGCGCTCGGTGCGTCTGCGCCCGCGCACCGGCAGCAGAGCCCACCGCCCTTGCGCCGTGGGCGGCGTAGTCCGCCGCGAGCGAAACACCGCCCCGGTCTGAATCCTTCGCGGCGTCCGCGCCGTCTCCGGCCGGGCGATATAGGCGCGCAGCGCGTGCAAAGCGTCGTTGGTGATCAGGCCCCTCCAGACAAGGCTCCATAGCGCATCGATCGACTCGCCCGGATACCCGCCGCCCACCGCCTGGTGCAGCGAGTCAAAGAAACTCGCTCCGTTCGATTCGAGCACCGCAAGCAGCTTTTGTTCCCGCTCGCTGAGCGGCTCCTGACTGGCGCTGGAGGCGCGGCCGCGCCAACAGCGGCAGCTTGTCGGCAAGAAAGAGCGCAATGCGGCCGTCGCGCTCGCCCAGGGCCTCTACGCCGGCCCAGGCCACTTCTCCGGCGGCAATCAGAGTGTCGAGCCCCGCCGACTCGTATCCGCCTACGCGCGCGGGGAGGATCGCCGATTCCAGCAGGGAAGCGGGCAGCGGCGCACCCTGCAGGCTCTCGATGGCGTCGAGCAGGACGTCAAGATGCGCACGCGCCATCCGCCGCGGCGCCAGCAGCCCCTGCCAATGGGTGAGGAAGCGCGCCAGCGTGCTCTGCTCCACCGGCTCCACTTCACGGCGGAGGCGGGCCAGCGACTTGCGGCGGATCTGGCGCAGGATCTCGGCGTCGCACCACTCGCGGTTCGATCCGCCGGGACGGAAGGCGCCTTCGAGGACGCGGCCTTCCATGGCCAGTTGGTGCAACACGCCCTCGATCTTGGCAGCGTCGAGTCCAAAGCGTTCCGCCGCTTGTTTCACCGTGAACGGCCCATGCGTGCGCGCGTAGCGGCGAACCAGTTCCAGCACCGGGTGCGCCACCGGCTCCAGCAGCGATGCAGGCAGTCCCGGCGGCAGGGGTACTCCCAGCGCGTCACGATACCGGGCCGCGTCTTCCGCGGCAATCAGCCGCCGTTCGCCGGCGATGCGCACTTCAAGCAGGCGACGCGCGCGGACCAGGCGGTCGGCCTGCTGCACGAGATCGGGCGGCGCAACGCGCCGGGCAAGTTCGTCGCGGGACAGGTCGCCAAGGCGAAGGCAAAGGTCGTGGATGCCGTCGGCGGAATGGGCGCGGTAGTTTTCCGCGAGGCACTGGGCGGTTTCTTCCACCTCGGCAATCACGTCGGCGTCGAGCAGTTCGCGCAGATCCGCTTCGCCCAGGATCTCCCGCAGCTGATCCTGGTCGATGGTAAGCGCCTGCGCGCGGCGCTCGGCCAGGGGCGCGTCGCCGTCGTAGACGAAGTTGGCCACGTAGCTGAACAGCAGGGACGAGGCGAACGGCGACGGCTTGCGGGTATCGACCACGTGTACGCGGAGCTGGCGCTGCTCAATGGCTCGCAAGGTTTCAAGCAGGGCGGGCATGTCAAATACATCGCGCAGGCACTCGCGATAGGTCTCGAGCAGCAGCGGAAAGGAAGGATAGCGCGATGCGACGGTCAGCAGGTCGTACGCCCGCTTGCGCAATTGCCAGAGGGCTGAGCGGGCGTCGGGGCGGCGGCGCGGCAGCAGCAGCGCCCGCCCTGCGGCCTCGCGGAAGCGGCCCGCAAACAGCGCCGTCGAGCCAAGCTGACGCAGCACCAGGTCGCTGGCTTCGGCGGACTCGACGAGGAACAAGTCCGGATCGGGCGGCGCGTCGGTATCGGGAAAGCGCAATACGAAGCCGTCGTCTCCCCAAATAGTCTCCACGTCCGCTCCGCCCGACGCGCGGATGCGGGATGCGATGGCCATGGCCCAGGGAATGTGAATGCGGCTCCCGAAAGGGGTGAGGACACACACACGCCAGTCGCCCAGCTCATCACGGCAGCGCTCGATCACGATGGTGCGGTCATCGGGAACCGCGCCGGTGGCGGCTTGCTGGTCGGCCAGGAACTGGAGCAGATTGTCGGCTGCTCCGGGGTCGAGATCGTGCTCGGTGACAAGGCGGGTCATGGCTGCCGCGGCGGGCATCTCGCGCAGTTCCCGGACCAGGGCGCCGATGCGACGGCCGAACTCAAGCGGGCGGCCGGGACCGTCCCCTTTCCAGAACGGCATCTTGCCCGGCTCGCCGGGCGCCGGTTCCACCAGCACACGATCATGGGTGATATCGACGATGCGCCAGGTCGAGGCGCCGAGGATAAAGGTCTCGTTGGTGTGGCTCTCGAAAACCATCTCCTCATCCAGCTCTCCCACGCGCACCGACTTGCCGTCGGTGTGGGCGAGGAAGACGCCATACATCCCTCGGTCGGGGATGGTGCCGGCGTTCAGGATGGCCAGCCGACCCGCACCCGCGCGGGCCGTGACCACATTGCGAATCCGGTCCCAGGTCAGGCGCGGGCGCAGCTCGGCAAACTCATCCGACGGGTAGCGCCCGCTGAGCAGGTCGAGCACCCCTTCGAATGTCGGACGGGTAAGTTCGGCAAAGGGAGCGGCGCGGCGTACCAGGTCGTAGAGGGCATCGACCGAGACTTCGGGTCCAGGCTCCGGCATCGGCTTGTTCGGCTTGCTTTCGGATTTTGTTCGGCGCTCCGGCCAAGCTCTCTGCGGCGGATTTGCGACGGTAGCCACCAACTGCTGGGCCAGGACATCGAGCGGGTTGCGCGGATATCGCGTGGCCTCGATGTGGCCCTCGTGCATGGCGCGCGTCACGGCCGCACAGGCCACCAGGTCGGCCCGGTACTTGGGAAACAGGACGCCTTCACTGACTGCATCGACCGAGTGTCCCGCACGGCCGATGCGCTGCATGCCGCTGGCCACCGAAGGCGGAGCTTCGATCTGGATGACCAGGTCGACGGCGCCCATATCGATGCCCAGCTCGAGCGTGGAGGTGGCGCACAGTGCTTTGATCTGGCCGGCCTTGAGCTGCTCTTCGATGATGGATCGCTGCGCCGCGGCCAGCGAGCCGTGGTGCGCGCGGACGACGGGTTCTCCGGCCAGTTCGTTCAGGGCGCCGGCCAGCCGCTCCGCCACCTGCCGGCTGTTGACGAAAAGAATGGTCGAAGTGCGTTCGCGGATCAGCTCCAGGAGCCGGGGGTGGATGGCATTCCAGATGGACACGCGCCGGGGTGCCTGCGAGGCCGGTCCGCTGGGGATTTCCTCAACCGCATTGAGGCGCGCCATGTCTTCAACAGGAACTTCAATCCTCAGCTTTAACTTCTTGAGGGCAGAGGCATTCACTATCGTGACCGGACGATAGCGGAGAGGCGCAGGATCGGCCCCATACGAGGGCACGGCCAGGGAGTTTTCCACAGGGTCTTCCGCTTCAATCAAAACTTCAGAGGATAGCGCTCAATGTGTCTGGATTAACAAGACTTGCTTGGCGGCCTGAATCGATTTCCACGCCGCCGAGAAAACGCGCCACTTCTTCCAGCGGGCGTTGGGTGGCGGACAGGCCGATTCGCTGCATCGGCTTGTCCACCAGGGCTTCCAGGCGTTCCAGGCTCAAGGCCAGGTGGGCGCCGCGCTTGGTGGGGACGAGGGCATGGATCTCGTCGATGATGACGGTGTCGACGGTGCGCAGGGCCTCAGCTGACTGCGACGTCAGGAGCAGGTAGAGGGACTCCGGGGTTGTGATCAGAATGTCGGCGGGGTGGCGGCGGAAGAGCGCGCGCTCCTTCTGCGGCGTGTCGCCGGTACGGACGCTGATGGTGGGCTCGCGAAAAGGCACCCCTCGTGCGACGGGCCATGTTGGCGATTCCGGCGAGCGGGGAACGCAGATTGCGCTCCACGTCCACGGCCAGCGCTTTCAGCGGAGAGACATAGAGGACGCGAGTCCCGTCCTGCTGCCCGCGCGGCATGGGATGAAGCATGAGGCGGTCGAGACACCACAGAAAGGCGGCCAGGGTCTTGCCGGTGCCGGTGGGAGCCAGAATCAGGGCACTCTCCCCGCGCGCGATGACCGGCCAGCCCAGCTTCTGCGGAGCCGTGGGTCCGTCAAAAACCGCTTTGAACCACTCCGCCGTGACGGGATGAAACCCGGCAAACGGATCGGTCTCCACAGCGGTCGGGGATGGAATCAGGTCGGGGATGGACCTTCGACGCGGAGACATGACTGAATGAGAATAGCGCGGATGGCAGGCGAATAGGAAGCGAACGAGCCCGACCTCTCCTATGTCAGCTCCTACTCGTCGTAGTGGAGCAGGCTGAAGACGTCGTAGTCGGTGAAGCGGTCGCGGCCCTTGAGGAAGTCGAGTTCCACGGCAAAAGCCAGTCCGGCGATTTCGCCGCCCAGCTGCTTCACCAGCTTTACCGTCGCTTCCATGGTGCCGCCGGTGGCCAGCAGATCGTCGACCAGCACAACGCGCTGGCCGGGGGCAATGGCGTCGAGATGGATTTCCAGCGCGTCGGAGCCATATTCGAGATCGTAGGTCACGCGGGCCACCGGGGCGGGCAGCTTGCGCGGTTTGCGGACGGGAACAAATCCGGCGTTCAAGCGGTACGCGAGGGCAGGACCGAAGATGAAGCCGCGGGCCTCGATGCCCAGCACAAGGTCGATCTTGCGGGCAATGTAGTGGGCCGCCAATGCGTCGATGAGCTGCGCGAATCCGGTCTTGTCCTTCAGAAGCGTGGTGATGTCGTAAAAGAGGATCCCCGGCTTGGGAAAATCCGGAACCGTGCGGACGAGCGCTTTGAGTGCTTCCACGTTGATGGGCTTGGCTGCTTCAGGCATGGTTCCGGGCGCTCCTGGTAATGATGAATGAGTTGAAATCGGGAACAGAACGGGCGGGACTTCGGTTCGGCTTCCCTGTCGATTATAGAAGAGGACAACGAACGCGCCGATTGTTCAACGGATCGCGGATCAATCCGGCAGTTACCAGGCGCCTTCGATACGAAAGGAGTCGAGATTGGCGGATTCGCTCTCGTCGAGGTAATGCTCGATCAGCTGGTCGACGCGGCTGCCGCGCGGGCCGCGACGGAGGCTGGAGCGGAGTTCGGCCAGATCTTCGACGGGCCCCGAGGCGACCACTTCCACGTCACCGCTTTCGGTGTTGCGCACCCAGCCGCGCAGGTCGAGTTCGCTGGCTTCGCGATGGACGTACCACCGGAATCCCACCCCCTGGACGCGCCCGCGAATGAGAAAGTGAAGCACCATCGATGGCCAGTTTTGCAGATAGCGGTCGGGGAGATGCAAACCGGAGGTTACGGAGATGAAACCGCGCTTTGGAGGTCGCAGTAGTCAAGTTTGTTCGAGCAGTTGGCGCAGACGGCGCAAGGCGCTCTCGATAGCCGCGCGCTCCTGCACGGTGCCGCGGGCAAGGGCACTCTCCAGGGGGCCCGACGTTAACGCCGGGATGCGATCGCGTACGAATTCCACAACAACAGCGGTGGGATAGATGCGGCTCACTCGGCCATCGACCGGATCGGGTCGCCGCTCGAGCATTCCCCGCTTCTCCAGCCGGTCGGCGATGCCGCTCACGGTTGAATGCGCCAGGCTGACTTCGCGGCTCAGGTCCTTGAGGCTGATGCCGTGGTGCGCCACCACCGTTTGCATCACGGCGGCCTGCGGCACGGTCAATTCGCCGCGAGCCACTTCCGCTTCAAGCGGCTTTCGCAGCGCACGGCGAATGGCGCTCAGGTCGCGTTCGAGGCGGCGTGCCTGCGCGGCAACGTCGGCGGGTTGGGACAGTTCAGTCATGGGGTCTTTTCTGGAAGTGTAACGGCCCGGGTTGCATGGTCCTGGAAGAGTCGTGGTCAGAACACGCCGGGGATCAGCGCCTTTACCCTTTGGCGATACTGGGGATACGCATGAGGAAACGTCTGCGGCATAAGTTTTTCCTCCTGGCCGATCTTGATGGCAAAGGCCAGCGCGATGAGCACGATTCCGAGAATGCAGCGCCATTCCCCGCGTGCCAGGGCGGTTCCCGCGGCGGCCAGGAGCAGGCCTGTGTAAATGGGGTGGCGAGCCAGTGCGTACGGTCCGGAGACGATCAGTTCATGGTCGGCTTTGACTGTTGCTCGTCCGCTCCAGTTGGCTCCCAGGGTCAGGCGTGCCCAGATGGCGAACAGGCAGCCGATCAACGTGACGGCCAGGCCCATGATTGCCCACGCGGAGGTATCGGGCAGAAAGCGCATGCCAAGCCATCCCTGGCGAAAGTATTGGCTGCCCACGAGAGCGAACCCCAACAAAGCGAGCGCAAGGTGGAACGCGCGCGTGCCGTAACTCTGGGAATGCACAGTACGCTTGGTAAAGGCCAGGCCAACCAGCCAGACCAGGCCGAGGATTTCCCACATGTAGCTGATCGCCGAATTCACATTGAAAGTCATGCAAATCGATCTCCGTCGCATACGATACGTCGTATACGACATATATTCCTTTAAGCCCTGGCATTTGTCAATACAGTTATCGAGGAAACGCAGCCGAGTGACCAGATCCGCGCCGTGCGAAGTTGAGCATTCGGATGCAATCCCGGCGCGCTACACTGAAGGTCACCATGGTCTTCGTTCTCGACAACTACGACTCGTTCACCTACAACCTTGTCCAGTACCTGGGCGAATTGGGAGCGAAGATCGAAGTACGCCGCAACGATGAGGTCACGGTGGACGAAGTTGAGGCGATGAAGCCGGAGCGGATTCTGCTATCGCCGGGGCCGTGCACGCCCGGGGAGGCCGGAATCCTGGTTGCCGCTGATCCGGCAGATGGCCGGGAAAGCGCCGATCCTGGGCGTTTGCCTGGGGCACCAGGCCATCGGCGAGGCGTTCGGGGGCAAAGTGGTCCGGGCCGAACACCTGATGCATGGGAAAACCAGCTCGGTGAACCATGACGGCAAGGGCGTATTTGCGGGGCTCCCGACACCGCTGACGTGTACGCGCTATCACTCGCTGATCGTGGAAGAGACTTCGCTGCCCGGCGACCTGGCGATCACGGCGCGAACGCCGGAGAAGGACGGCGGGTCGGTCATCATGGGACTTCGGCACAAGACACTGCCTGTCGAGGGGGTTCAGTTTCACCCCGAGAGCGTGCTGACCGAAGGCGGCCGCGAGATGATCCGCAACTTTATGGCAATGTAGTTTTCCTGATGATCGGCAGACCTGTGGGTTTCGCTTTCTGTCCATATCCGACATTTCGACGGGAACCGGCGTAGCGCGTTCAGATTCGCGACGGCGTGGCTGTTTGTCTTCGGGATCGCAGCACCTGTCCTAGTCCGTTCCCAGGTCCCGGATTTGGGAACTGGAACACCCACGTCCTCGCCCACGCCTGCGGTGGATGCGGCAAGCCCAGCCGGGAGCCTCGCCGCAGCCGCGCCGATCGCGATTGTTCCGATCGACGCAACGGGAACCGTCACCGGGGCCCTGCGCGTGGCCGACGGAAAGGCGATCATCGCCACCAGCGGCACTGTAACCGCAGGAACAAAGACCACCGAAGTGGTGCTTCCGCGCCGCGGCGTACTGCGCGTGTGCGCTTCGACCAGCGTGCACCTGGCCAGCGATGCAACGGTGCCGGCGGGGGATGCGCCGGGGCTGATGATGGCTCTCGACCATGGCGCGGTCGAGGCGAGCTTTGCCACCGGGCGCAATTCGGATATCGTGCTCACCCCCGACTTCCGCATTCTGATTGGCGGGCCCGGGGCGGCCGAGGTGAAGGTGCGGCTGGCCCCGCACGGCGATACCTGCGTCGACAATCCCGGAGCCAACGCGCCGTATGTCGTGGTCTCGAGCGTATTCGACGGCGGGGCTTACCGCGTGCAGCCGGGGCAGCGGGTCATGTTCCAGCACGGCAGCCTCAGTGCGGTGGTGGACCAGGAGAAGGAGCCCTGCGGGTGCCCGCCCGAGCCGCGCCCGGACAGCAATGATTTTCCGCTGGCGCAAAGCGCGGGACTGGCGCCGCTGGCCAAGCCTGTTCCAGCGCCGCAGCCGAGTGCGGAAGCGGCGGCCAAACCGCCCCAGCCACTGAATGAGCCCCTGGTCTATTCGGCTCCGAATCCTGCCCCCGAGAAGCCGGCGGCGACGCGAGCCGAGCCCACCACCGGCAGCGCCGTCTGCGTCGCAGGTCCCCGTCGCCCCCGCTCCGGCCCCGAAAAAGAAAGCCGGATTCTTTGGCAGCATCGGGCATTTCTTCAAGAAGATTTTCGGGGCGGAATAAGCTCCGGCGGTGCCTGGATGAAAAGAGCTTCTGATCCCAACGGTGTGTTCGATTCCCAAGGCCTTCGGATTCTTAACCGGGGGATTTCTGCGTGTTTTATGCTTCCGGGAGGGAGCAGGGGCCTTCAGGCCCTTGAATGAATCGGCTTCGATGCGGGGCCTTTAGGCCCGGGTCTTACCACCGCTCAGGTGGGCGGGCATAGGGTCCAGCGGAACGCTGGCGGCGGAGCCGAAGGGATACTCTTGGGGCGTCGATGCAAGTCCCCGGCGGACGGGGTTTGAGAACCCTGGTCAGGGGCTTAGGCCACGTTTATTGAAGCACAATCACCTGATGGCGCCAGCCGCGATCTTCTCCCGCTCCGCACCTGCCTACGCCCCTGATTTCTTCTCGATCTTCGCCCATGAGTCTTTGAGGGCCAGGGTGCGGTTGAAGACCAGCTTTTCCGGGGTCGAGTCTGGATCGAGGCAGAAGTAGCCGACGCGCTCGAACTGGAAGCGGTCCTCAAGTTTGCGCATTGGCCAGAGAGGGCTCAAGCCTGGCGCCGGTGAGGATCTCGAGCGAGTTGGGATTGAGAATGTCGAGGAAGCTCTCGCCTTCTTCGAGGTTGCCGGGATCGGGCCTGGTGAAGAGCTTGTCGTAGAGACGAATTTCGGCCGAGATGGCGTGGGTGGTCGAGACCCAGTGGATGGTCGACTTGACCTTGCGGCCGTCGGGTGAGTTGCCGCCGCGGCTGGCCGGATCATAAGTACAGTGCACCTCGACAAGATTGCCGTCGGCGTCTTTCACGACGGACTGGGCGGTAATGAAATAAGCGTTGCGCAGGCGGACCTCTTTGCCCGGCGAGAGCCGATAGTACTTGGGCGGAGGAACCTCGCGGAAATCGTCCTGCTCAATATAGATCTCGCCGGAGAAGGGCACCTGGCGCGTGCCGGCTGATGGGTCTTCGGGATTGTTGGCGACTTCGACCATCTCCACCTGGCCGGCGGGATAATTGTCGATCACCAGCTTGAGGGGGCGAAGCACGGCCATGGCGCGGCTGGCGCGGTGGTTGAGGTCGTCGCGCTGAAAGTGCTCGAGCATTTCAATATCGGTCGTCCCATTGGTGCGCGTGGCGCCGATCGCCGCGCAGAAGGTGCGGATGGCTTCGGGCGTAAAGCCGCGGCGGCGGATGCCGGAGAGGGTGGGCATGCGCGGATCGTCCCAGCCGCTGACGCGCTTTTCCTGCACCAGCTGCAGCAGCTTGCGCTTGCTGAGCAGCGTGTAGGTGAGGTTGAGGCGATCGAATTCGATCTGCTGCGAAGGAAAGATCCCGAGGTTCTCGATATACCAGCGGTAGAGCGGCTGGTGGTCGGCGAACTCGAGGGTGCACATGGAGTGAGTGACGCGCTCGATCGAATCGGACTGGCCGTGGGCGTAGTCGTACATGGGGTAGATGCACCACTCGTCGCCGGTGCGGTGGTGCGTGGCGTGGAGGATGCGGTACATGACCGGGTCGCGCATGTTGAGGTTGGGCGAGGCCATGTCGATCTTGGCGCGCAGCACGCGGCTGCCGTCAGGGAACTCGCCGGCCTTCATGCGGCGAAACAGGTCGAGGTTCTCCTCTACGGAGCGGTTGCGGTAGGGGCTGTCCTTGCCGGGCTCTGTGAGGGTGCCGCGATGCTGGCGGATCTCCTCGGCGGAGAGATCATCGACGTAAGCTTTTCCAGCCTGGATGAGCTTCAGAGCCCACTCGTAGAGCTGGCCGAAGTAGTCGGAAGCGTAGCAGAGGCGCTCCCAGTCGAAGCCGAGCCAGCGGACGTCCGCCTGGATGGAATCGACGTACTCCTGTTCTTCTTTTTCGGGGTTGGTGTCGTCGAAGCGCAGGTTCGTTTTCCCTCCGAACTCATCCGCCAGTCCGAAATCAAGAGCAATGGCCTTGGCGTGGCCGATATGGAGGTAGCCGTTGGGCTCGGGAGGAAAGCGGGTCTGCACGACTGCGTCGCCGTACTTTTTGGTGCGCATATCCTCGGCGATCTGATCGCGGAGAAAGTTGTCGATCGTGCGGACGTCCTGAATTTCCGGGTTTGAGGTGCTCATGGCTGCGATTCCTTACTTTATGAGAAGCGATTGAAGACTGGCTTCGGCCTGGCGGATACGGGCGAGACAGACGTCGCGGCCGAGGACTGCCATAGTTTCAAAGAGAGGCGGAGCGTTTTTGCGCCCGCAGACCGCGACCCGGATGGGCTGAAACATGGGCCCCGCCTTGATGCCGAGCGAAGCGGCAGCCTGCGCGCAATGCCTTGTCCAGCGAATCGTGATCGAAAGCGGTTGTGGCGAGGACCTGTTCTGCCTGTTGCAGGACGCGGTGCGCCAGGGCTGCATCGCCCTTTTGCGGAATCAGGTCGGCCGGGTCATACGGCGCCAACTCGGCAAGAAAGAAAAAATCGGCGGCGGAGACAGCATCGCGCAGGAGCTTGATGCGCTCGCGGATCAGCGGGGTGACAGCGAGCATCTTTTCTGGCGTTGGATGAAAGCCGGCCTGCTCGAAGAAGGGCTGCAGGCTGCGACTCAGCTGTCGACCGGCAGGGCGCGGATGTGCTCCGCATTGAGCCACACGGCCTTGGCGATCGAAGGGATCGTCCTCTGTGAAATTCACGACCGCATTGGCGCGGTTGACGCCTTCGAGCGTGAACGCGGCAGTGAATCTCGTCCAAGACCGTGAGAAAATCGCGGTCGTTCTTGGGTGACCAGCCCAGCAGGCAGAGGAAGTTGATGAAAGCCTCGGGCAGGAAGCCGGCGTCGCGATAGGTGGTGACGCTGACGACGGGCCCGTGTTTGCGCTTGGAGAGCTTTGCGCCATCGGGGGCGACGAGCAGGGGAAGATGCGCGAACTGCGGCGGCTCGGCTCCCAGTCCCTCGAAGATGAGCACGTGCTTGAAGGTGTTGGTGAGGTGATCCTGGCCCCGGATGATCTGGCGTGATGCGCAGATCGGCGTCATCGACGCACGAGGAGAGGTGGTAGGTGGGATTTCCGTCTGAGCGCAGCAGGGCGAAGTCTTCGATATCGTCGGCTGGTTTGGACAGCTCCCCGTACACTCCATCGGTGAAGCGCACGATCCGGTTTTCATCGCGGGGGACGCGATAGCGCAGCGCGAATGGTTCACCGGCAGCTGCGCGGCGGTCGGATTCTTCGCGCGAAAGCTCCCGCACGCCGGGGTTGAAGAGCCATGCGCCCTGCGCGGAGGTCTCGTCGCTGTCCGCAGTATGGGCGGGGGTAAAGTCGCGGTAGGCGAGGCCTTTTTCAAAGATGGCATGGGCCGCGGAGCGGTGAAGGGCGAGCCGTTCGGATTGCTTGTACTCTTCGTCCCAGGAAAGACCCAGCCAGCGCAGCCCTTCGAAGATGGACTGGACGCTGGCCTCGGTGTTGCGCTCCACATCGGTGTCGTCGAGCCGCAACACCATGGTTCCGTGGTTGTGGCGGGCATAGAGCCAATTGAAAATAAAGGTGCGGGCGCTGCCGACGTGCAGAAAGCCGGTGGGTGAGGGCGCAAAGCGAACGCGTGGAGTTAGCGCGGAAACAAGAGAATCCTGAGGCATCGTCGAGAGAGTCCTCTTCGATGCTAAATCACCCCACGAACGAAGACCTAACCTCACCCGGCAGGATGGGGCCACCGAACAGTTTCCCCTCGGGACTATACCTGGGGAGGATACGGCGGTTGCGGCGGGTAAGGCGGTTGTGGAGCCCAGGCAGGCACCGGTGCCGGGGTGACTTTCCAGTCCGCGAAGGCAAGGATGTACAGAAGGATGAGCGTGCCCAGCGACGGAACCAGGCAAAGAAGAGAAAGCCAGGGCGAGAAGCCCGCTTTCTTGCAGATGAACCAGCAGGGGATGACAACAACCGTGATGGCGACCAGCATAAAAAAGAACATGATGCCTGCGAAGCTCGCGATGAGCGGGGCAAGCTTTTGCATCTGGTCCTGATCCAGGGTTTGCAGGAATAAAGCAAATAACATCGGGCACGCTCCAAGGCTGAAGTGGAAACTTAGACGCAAAGGTAAGACCAAAGGCGGGAATAGGCAATAACAAACTGGCTCGCGGCTTTTCCGGCATTACTCCACCGGTACTCCGTCGAGAGACAGCAGCCGGCCGACGGGGTATTCGCCCACGTGGTTGGCCAGGCCCCAGGGAGAGCGGTCGTAAAAGAACTCCAGGCGCGCCTCGGGGCTGGCGGCGAAGCGGGGATCGGCGTGGATGCGGTGCTCGAATTCAGCCTTGAGGGCCGGGTCTTTGGCAAGGTTCTCGCGGGCCAGTTTTTCCAGGGCGTAGGCTTCGCCGTATTCGCGCTGTTCAAAGACGGGGTCGAAGAAGCCCCAGCGGAGAGCGGAGTCGGGCGCTTCCGGTTCGAGCCAGTGAATGGCGACTTTGGAAAGGCGCTGGTTGAGCGCGACCACGACCGAGCCGGCTGGGAACGTCACCGATTCGCGGGTCAGGGAGCATTGGCCAAACTTGCCCGGCTGGGCGCCCGCGCCTTCGCCGGCGAAGATGGGATGCCGGCCCTCGAAGGGCGGACCCTGCCACTCCATGCCGCCGCAGCGATAGCGCCCGACGCTGCCGGTCCATGCCGCGGTCGTGCGCTGCATGGCAATATCGTGAGCCCCGAGCACTTCGATTACCCGTGTCCACTGGGGCGGGATGATGTAGGCGGCCGGGGGCGTGGTCGAGGTGACGACCTTGCTGCCGGTGGCGAGAGGCAAGGTGGCGTTCCAGGTTTCGTGGCTGTAGCTGATCCACATGGCCCCTGAAATCTCGCTCAGCGCGCGCGTGTACTTGTAGCCGCGAAACACGACCGGGGTTGTCTCGCCGCCCCATTCGAGGGCCAGGGGAAAGCGCTCGTTGCCCATGGGGTGCGCGCCCAACTGCGCGGCGGCCGCATCGGCCTCGCGGTTCAGGGCGATCAACTTCGCTGCATCGCGATTCAGTACTTCGAGCAGTGCGCGCAGGATCTCGTAGTTGCCGGTGACGCGGGTCTTGTAGTCCTTGAGCATGTGGATCTCGACCAGAAGCCCGGGACGGTTTTCGAGGATCATCTGGCCGGTCGAGAAGCGGGGCGGGTTGCTGATGCGTGGCCAGGCCTTTGGCGGGATCGGTGTCGTCGTTGAGGTTGATGAGGGTGGGGAAGGCAAGATGGCCGGCGGCGTCGACCTGGCGCTCCAGTTCGGGGGTCACGGTTTCGTGAAGCCAGCGCGCAGTGCCCGGCGCCACATCGGGCGTGTCGTCTTCATTGAAGGTCACGTCGTACTGGAAATCGGCTCCGTCGGTGACGTGATCGTCGACAAAAAAGTCGGGCAGCCAGCGATGAAACATCTTCAGGAAGGCGCGCGTCTCGGGCGCGTCGGCCTTCTGGTAGTCGCGGTTGAGGTTGATGTTGGTGCCGTTGCCGCGCCATCCGGCCAGTTCCGGCCCGTTCTGGTTGATGCGGTTGTAGGCGGAGCGGCGTTCGTGGCCATCGATGTTGTAAACGGGGATGAAGACGAAGACGACGTTATCCAGCAGCGCGGCGCGGGTCTTGGTGATGACGATGTCCCGGAGCAGCGCCAGGCACGAATCCTTGCCGTCCATTTCTCCGGCGTGGATGGAGTTTTGCACCAGGAGAATGGCGCGGCCGGAGGCGTGAATGGCGGCGGGTCGAAGACGCCGTCCTTGGAGGCGATGACGATTTTGAGGTCGCGGCCTTCGCCGGTCTTGCCGAAGTTCTCGATGCGGACCTGGCCGGGCGCGGCGGCGGCGATGCGCTCGAGATACGCGACGGTTTCGGCGTAGTCGGGGGTGGTGCGGTAGTCGGAGATTTCGGCGGGGGTGCGCCAGTCGGGAGTTTGACCCGGGAGTGGGCAGATCGCGGAGCGCGAAGAGAATGACGACTAAAAATGCCGCGACGCGCAGATTCATCACTCGAAGAACCTCCGGCGAGAAATGCTGAGGAGATACAGGAAGGGAACCGATCTGAGTTCGTGGTCCCAACTCCTCTCCGCAGTGCGATTGCGAAAAGGACGGGGCGCTGGAGCATTAGCTGAACCGGAAGAGGCGGGAATCCGGTTCAGCTTTCTGACCACTGATCTCTGACCCTGCCGTTACGTGATGTCCTCGGTGTCGTAGACGGGGGCGATGCGCTTCTTCGGCAATCCGTGCACGGAGGAGAGCAAGTCGTCCACGACGTCTTCGAGCTGGCGCTGGCTTTCGACGATGGCGCTCATGCTCTTGAGGTCTTCGTCGTCGAGGGCGCGCTCCACCAGGGCGACAGCGTGGCATTGCGCGACGTGATCCAGGCCCAGGCCTTCTGGCGTCTTCGCCTTGATGCTGACCTGGTCCATGTCCACGTGAAGCAGTTCCGCGACCCGGGAGCGCATCTCCCCGGCGATGGGGGAAATTTTGGGGGCGGCCAGGATCAGCGTGGTGTCGATGTTCACGATCTGATAGCCGGCGTGCTTGAGCTCTTCGAGAGCGAGCTTGAGGAAGATGGCGGAATCGGCGTCTTTCCAGCGCGGGTCGCCGGGCGGGAAAAAGGTACCAATGTCGCCGGCGGCAATGGAGCCCAATAGCGCGTCAGTGATGGCGTGCAGCAGTACGTCGCCATCGGAGTGGCCGGCCAGGCCCTCAGGATGTTGAAGCGTCATGCCGCCGATGCGCAACGGCACCCCGGCCTTGAACGCGTGGGAGTCCCAGCCAAATCCGATTCGTGTATCCATTCTTTGCGTGCCTGTTCCTGAACCAGCTTACCCCAGATTCCGGGCCCCAGTGGGCATGCGCTGATGCAGGTAGAACTCGGCTAACTCCAGATCGCCTGGTTGAGTAATCTTCAGATTAACCTGAGACCCGTGTACAACGGCTACCGGATGGCCGGCGCGCTCGACGACGGACGCCTCGTCGGTACCGACAAAGCCGTCGGCCGTCGCTTCGGCGAAGGCGCTTTCGAGCAGGCCGTAGCGGAAGCCTTGGGGCGTCTGGGCCAGAACAATGAATTCCCGTGGAATAGTGGACGTAATCAGCGCGCCGTGCGCGGTCCGCTCCACCTGCTTGATGGTATCGACGGCGGGCAGGCCGACGATGGCGGCTCCGTGTTGAATCACGGCGTCGATGGTGCGCTCGATGGTGGCGGCGTCGATCAGGGGCCGGACCGCGTCGTGGACAAGTACGATGTCGTCCGGGTCGGCCGGCAGTGCGGAGAGCGCATGGGCTACCGACTCCTGCCGGTGGTCGCCGCCTTCCACGACCTGGACGCGGTCGCTGAACCCGTAATCGGCCACCTGGCCCTGGACCCGTTCCATCTCCGGCTTGCGCACCGCCACCCAAATGGACGTAACCCGTCTGACCTCGGCAAAGGCGCGCAGCGAGTGAATCAGGATGGGAACCCCATCGAGGGTGAGGAACTGCTTCGGCTGCGGGCCGGCCATCCGTGTTCCGAGGCCTGCGGCGGGGAGAATCGCAAACACCTGCATACCGGGTGGAGTATACAGCATGGCGAGCGGCGGGCTGTGGCGCTACCGTACAGAGCGCTATGATCCTCTCGTGCCCGCTCCGCTGCCAACGCTTTCGATCGATACCACACTGCTCAAACCGGGTCTTCGTGTCGCCGTGGGGCTTTCGGGTGGCGCCGATTCCGTGGCGCTGCTGCGAATCCTCGCCGAACGCAGCAGGGAACTGGGCCTGGTGCTCCATGCCGCCCATCTGCATCACGGTTTGCGCGGAGCCGAGGCCGATGCGGACCGGGACTTCTGCCGGGAGCTCGCACAGAGGCTGGGACTGCTGTTTCACGAAACGCAGGTCGACACGGCTGCAGCGGCTTTGGCCGATGCCGGGACGGGCAAGTCCGCGGAAACGATCGAGGAGGCAGCGCGCCGCCTGCGCTATGGCTGGTTTCGGGAACTGATGGCTTCGGGGGTTGTGGATGCCGTGGCAACCGCGCACACGCTGGACGACCAGGCTGAGACGGTGCTGGCCAGGTTCCTGCGCGGGGCGTGGACCGAGGGGCTCTCCGGCATTTATCCCGTGGTGCAGTTTCCCGAGGGACCGCATTCTTCGCCCCCTGCTTGCGACCACCCGAAGCGAGATCGAGGCCTATCTGGGCGGGATTGGCCAGAGCTGGCGGGAAGACTCTTCCAATCGTCATCTCACGTTCACCCGCAACCGGATCCGGCACGAACTGCTGCCCCTGTTGGAGGGCTGGAATCCGCGCCTGCGGGCGCACCTGGCGCAGATGGCAGAGCTGGCACGGGACGAGGAAGCGTGGTGGGCGGCCGAGCTGGAGCGGCTGGCTCCGCAGATCGTTTTGCCGGGCCGGCCGGTGCGCGGGGGCGGACGGGCCGCCGGGGATGGCCTCGCGATCGAAGTGGCGCGGCTGGCGGAGTTGCCTCCCGCGCTGCAGCGGCGGATCCTGCGCCTTGCCGCGGGGCGATTGGGGACCTCGCCGGACTTCGAATCGACAGAGTCGCTGCGCAAGCTGGCGCTGGCGGGGCGGGCGGGGCAAAAATGCGAGCTGGCCCAGGGTCTGCGGGGCGAGCGAACCCATCGCGAACTGCGGCTGACCGTGGGGAGCGGGGCGGATTCAGCTGAGGATGGCGCTCCGGCCGTAAGCTTTGAGGTTCCGGGGGAGATCGAGGCCCCGGCGTGGGGAATTCGGGTGCGGGTGGGTTTTGCGGCCGACGGCGGCCCTTCCGGAACGAGACAGCCCGGAACGCGGTGCTTCGAGCCTGGAAACCGGGGGATCGGGTGCGGCTGCGCCACTCCGGGGGCCCGCGGAAGGTCAAGGAGGTCCTCGAACGGCTTCGAGTTTTCGGCTCGGCGCGTACGCACTGGCCGGTGCTGGAACTGGACGGACGGGTGATCTGGATGCAGGGTGTTGAACTGGAGCCGGAGCCTGGAATCGAGGTTCGGGTCGCAGTCCTGGACGTCGGGAGCGAGGCAGCCGGGGGCTGACAGGGGAGCTGGGAACAGCGCGAACTTGACCCAGGACAAACCCGTGATTCGCCTCTTCTTTTCCTCCTTGGTCACGTACCGTTCACTGCTCCTTCGGGGTACAATCAGAGCTACTGCTCATCCGGGCGGGCGGGTACTCTTGTCCGCTATCAGGAACGCACGCATTTTCTGTGACGGAACTTGAGGTGCGGGCGTCTTACTTATAAGGATGAAGTAGGCGGTGCTGGAGTTTTCAGCGAAATCTCCCCCCCGCCGGGAAACGAGGAGTCCTGGTGAATTCTACCGTCAAGACGATCATGTTCTGGGTTTTCATTCTCATTTGCCTGATGCTTCTGTGGGGCGTTGTCTCGCGCGGAGCCGGCATGGGGAAGGAGCCGGAGTACTCCTACTCCGATCTGCTCGATAAGATCGAAGCGGGGCTGGTGCAGGACGTCACCATTCAGGGCACGGAACTGCATGGACATCTGAAGGCCACTCCGAAAGAGCAGTTCCACGTTACGATTCCGGCCAGCACTGATTCGCTGACCAAGGAACTGCATGCGGCGCACGTCAACTTCTCGTTGAAGGACCCGCAGAGCAACCTGCTGCTGCCCATCCTGTTCAACGTCGGTCCGTTCGTGCTGATCGGGGCCATCTGGTTCTTCATGCTGCGCCAGATGCAGTCCGGGGGCAACAAGGCGCTGTCGTTCGGCAAGAGCCGCGCGCGGCTGCTCTCGATGCAGCAGAAGAAGGTCACGTTCAAGGACGTGGCCGGCGTCGATGAGGCCAAGGAAGAGCTGAAGGAAATCATCGAATACCTGCGCGAGCCGCAGAAGTTCCAGAAGCTGGGCGGCCGGATACCGAAGGGCGTTCTGCTGGTCGGACCTCCCGGAACCGGCAAGACCCTGCTGGCGCGCGCGGTGGCCGGCGAGGCTAACGTGCCGTTCTTCTCGATTTCCGGTTCGGACTTCGTGGAGATGTTCGTGGGCGTGGGCGCAAGCCGTGTCCGCGACCTGTTTGAGCAGGGCAAGAAGAACGCTCCCTGCATCATCTTCATCGACGAAATCGATGCTGTCGGCCGTCACCGCGGCGCCGGCCTGGGCGGCGGTCACGACGAGCGCGAACAGACGCTGAACCAGCTGCTCGTCGAAATGGACGGGTTCGAGTCCAACGACGGCGTCATTCTTGTGGCTGCGACCAACCGCCCCGACGTGCTCGATCCCGCGCTGCTGCGCCCCGGCCGCTTTGACCGCCGCGTGGTGGTGGGCCTGCCTGATGTGCGCGGCCGCGAGGAAGTGCTTCGCGTCCACGTAAAGAAGGTTCCGGTATCCGATGACGTCAATCTCAACGTGCTGGCGCGTGGGACACCGGGCTTCAGCGGAGCCGACCTGGCCAACATGGTGAATGAGGCTGCGCTCAACGGCGCCCGCCTCAATCGCAAGCAGGTCACGATGTACGACTTCGAACTGGCCAAGGACAAGGTCCTGATGGGCGCGGAACGCAAGTCGATGCTGCTGACCGACGAAGAGAAGCGGGTGACCGCGTACCACGAGGCCGGCCACGCGCTGGTGTCGTACCTGCGCGACCACTCCGACCCCATTCACAAGGTCACGATCATCCCCCGCGGGATGGCGTTGGGCGTGACCGTCTACCTGCCCGACGATCGCCACAACTACACGCGCGAGTACCTTGAAACGCGCCTGGCGACGGCCTACGGCGGGCGATGCGCTGAGGAGATCTTCCTCAACCAGATGTCCACCGGCGCGGGCAGCGACATCGAGACTGCGACCGACCTCGCCCGCCGCATGGTCTGCGAGTACGGCATGAGCCGGCTCGGTCCGCTGACTTTCGGCAAGAAGGAAGAGCAGATCTTCCTGGGCCGCGAGATCGCGCAGCATCGCGACTTCAGCGAAGAGACGGCCCGGCAGATCGATCTCGAGGTACGGCGCCTGATCGACGAAGCCTACCAGTCGGCGTACACCATCATCAACGCCAACCAGGACGCGATGCACCGCATTTCGGCAGCCCTGCTGGAACGCGAAACCATCGACGCCGAGGAAGTGAAGATGCTGATCGAGGGCAGGCAACTGCCACCGATGCGCTCCATCCTGGCTTCGCCCGGCGATGGCGGCGGCAGCGTGCAGCAGGTGCTCAAGCCGGAAGGCTCGCGCGGCGGTCCAATCCACCCCGAGGGCTCGCCTTCACCGGCGTAAGCCATCTATCCAGCTGATTCGCAAGGGCCGCTCCAACATGGGGGCCTTCGACTAGGGAGAATGGCCCTTATGAGTCGGATGGCGATCGCCTGAGCGCCTCCGCGGGAGATGCGGGACCGTGTGCCTCTGTTCGGCTCTCGCAAGGAATACCTTTCGATAACTGCGTGTATGCCTAAGGCCAGCCGCGCCAGCGCTGGGCTGACTTGTGTGGAACCGCACGAGCGACGCCTGTAGCGACAAACACCCGCCCGTGTAGCAACCCCGATTCTTTTCAGACACAGAACTAAGTACGCTCAAGATCGTTCCCGCCCGAGGATGCAGCGCAAGAGCGGGCGTCGAGCGATCCATAGGCACGCGGGCGATCCCTCATGCCTGATCAACCCAAGTTCTGAAAGGAATTTCGTCATGGCTCTGGCCACTCTTCTTTCTCGTTATTCAAACGCATTGTCGCAGGCGCCAGTTGCGCGCTTACCCTGCTGGCATCTATGCCGGCCTCAGCTCTCGGTCCCGATGCTGATCCGGGACCGAGACATTTCGATCGTTCCGATCAGGATTCGCAGTCAAAAGAGCCGCTGCTTCGGATCGTCGCTCCCGACAAGGGAACTCTGACAAGCGCAGCTTCGGTCAAGGTCAAAATCGAACTCGGCCGGCAGGCGGTCGCCGGCAGCCTGAAAGTGAATCTGAACGGCAAGGACATCACTTCCAGGTTTTCGAAGCGATCCTGCGACGACGGCGCGTGCACCGAGGTCGCCACGGTCAGCGCCCAGGACGGTCTGAGCAGACGGATCGAATCTCCTGCGTGCGTCGGTGCAAGGCAAAAAGTACGGAGTCATCGATTGTTCGCAGCTCGCGCTTCTATCTCACGACCTCGCTGGGCGATACGGCTGGCGTTCAGGTGGTCTACTACACGCCGACCTCGGTGGCACTTCATTTCCGATGTCAATGGGGTCAACGGAAACAACTGGGTCCCGATTTCCATCCTGATGTCAGAACGGAGTGAACGACCCGATGCAAAATAAACGGCCCTGCCGGAATCGAAAGATCCCAATAATCCCGACGGCCCGGATTACAGCATGGTTCCCAGTAATATGTGGTCTACCCTATGGGTTGCCGAGCTTCAACTATCAGGCCATCGTGCCGAAGACGTCCGTCCCCACCGTGGTGGAGACGGAGACCTGCCAGACGACGAGCCAATGTGAAATTCTGATTTCCGAGACAAGATGGGACGCCACTGGACTATACGGAACTGGCCATCTTTGTGCAGTACGCCCAACCACACCGCTCTCTCCGGCCTGGATACAAGCGGGCTGGGGGCACGGACTATCCAAGGCGGACGCGGTTCATCACGCAGCAATACATCATCCTCGGCGTCAAGGGCGCCACGGCCGGCACCGCGCATGAGAGCTATCGCGTGGCCCTGGATCCCGAGACCTCGAACTTCCCCAACCTGACTGGAACGATGCTGCAGGACAGCAACAACAATTACAATTTTGTCCCCGACCTCGAGACGGATTTCCAGGTGATCAGCGGAACGAACGCCAGCATCCAGGTTGGAACGAACACCTATACGCCTCCTTCCAATGGCGGCAACAAGTTCTGGCTGCTGGTCTTTGACCGCACCGCGCTCCAACCTGTCAACAGCTATAACAATGGCAACTTCACCGCTTGCTCGGGTTCGGGTTCGCAGGCCTGCGGCATGCTGTTCGATGGCCGCACCGACGGGGGCAAGGCCCTGGCTGCCACGATCAACCAGACCACCAACCGCAATTTGATTTTCCTTACCACCACCGGCTGCCCGTTTGACAACGCCGGGCAGGCATCCAGCGACCTTGCCAACTCCCTGCAGAATATCGGCGGCATGATCCATTCGCCGATCTACATCAACGATGCCTCCAAAGGCTGCGGCTACAGCCTGGTTTCGGTCAACGACACCGAACACGTGAGCTTCAACCAAAGCCAGGCCCTGTCGTGGAGCTATTTTTCCGCCCAGAAGCAGCTCGGCGCGGTGCACGGCTTCCTGGCCAAGAACGATCAGGGCTTGTATGACGTTGCGGGCAAAGATCAGATGGTGATGAAGACCGATCTTAACGGTAATCCCATCCTCGCGCCCGCGGTCGATTACACTTTTGGCCATTTGGGTTCACAGGGCCGGTTGAATGGCCGATGACCGAGACGTCCAGAGAACTGGCAGCGTCTCACGACATCAGCTATCAGCTTCTGACCGATCCTCACGTAATCAGAACCGGCTACATTGATTATGACTTGCGATTCTTCTATACGGATGAAACCAACGTGGTGCGGAATCTGAACAGCATCCTTGATACCCGCCTTGGACCGCACGCCACCAATCCGGTGATGCAGTCTTCGTGGGATCCCGCAACCGGAGATGAGTTCAACAATATGAAGCAACAGATCCTGACCGCGATCCAACTGGCGGACAGCGCGTAGGGGCACTTTGACCGGATCCAACGGCTATGGCGGCATGCCGTGACCGGCTCAACGGCACCACCGACACGGCTCTGGCCGACGCCAGCGCAGTGGCTGACGCCATCGTGAAGGATGCCGTCAGCTGCCAATTCTCAGATCATCAACTCAACGCGTCCGATCAGATGAACCTGATTGCCGGCATCCTTTCGACGGCCTCGGTGATCCTTTCGGTCATTCCCGATGCTCAGGAATTCGGCGCCGCGCTGGGAGCGATGAGCGGCGCGTTCTGGACCGCTCGGCCGCTCTGACCCCGCTCGCGGATTCCACCAGCCAGGAGAGCATTCCCGGGCCGGGCACGGTCTACGACATGCGCCTGGCAGACCTGACCGCCAGTGCGATCGACTATCAGAATGGCCTTCTCGCCAAGTCCGATGCAACGTCTGACGCCATTCTCAGCGATCGGTCGAAGCTCCAGACCGCAGGAAGCCTGGCGGGACCGTCGGAAGCGGGTGGTCGATCAGCTCGCTCAAGAATGCCGGCGCGCTTTCGGCGTCGCTGCAGCTTGGCCAGCGGATGTCGTTGTGGCCCCAGATTTTGCGAGCGGTCTACGGCATTAAACCGGACAACGAACCCAACAGGTACACGACAGGGGAAAGGATTCGGCTTCGAATCGTCATGATCTATCACCTCGACGAGCGAGTATACTCCTCGGTATTTTCAGAGGAAAAAAGTGTGAATCCAAGACAGGGAGTGATGCCGACCGTCCGCTCGGAAGCCACATTTGTTCCTGTTTTTGCGGGGAGACAACGAAAATTCGTCAATTGTTGTGATGAAACGCTGTGGCACAGCGTTGCCCCTCCGGGCAAATATCATCCGATATCATCGGACTCGCCTCATCTCTTCTCCCCTTGACGTCTAGGGTCAGAGCGGGAGTACGGTTGTCCTACCCTTGATATCTAGGGTAGGGCAACGATGGCAAAAAACGACCTTCAGGGCGCGCTCGATCTGCTCATCCTCAAAACACTCTCGCAGCTTGGATCGATGCACGGGTACGGCATCGTCATGCATCTTCGCCGCGTCTCCGATGAACTGATCATCGTGGAAGAAGGCTCGCTGTATCCCGCACTCCACCGCATGGAGCAGAACGGCTGGGTGCGCGCGACCTGGGCGGTGACCGATTACGGGCGCAAAGCAAGGTGGTACGCGCTCACCAAGGCGGGCAAGGAACAACTCGCCAGCCGCGAAAAGAACTGGGAGCAGGTAGTCAAGGGCGTCAACGCAATTCTGCGTTTCGCGTGAGGTGAGTGATGGCACTTCTCCGTCGCATTGTGATGCTGGGCAGGCGGTCGCGCATGGAGCGCGAGATTCAGGCCGAATTGCTGGAACACCTGCAGATGGCCATCGACGACAACATGGCCAGGGGCATGAGCCGTGAGCAAGCTGTTCGTGAAGCGCGCCTGCGATTCGGAAGCCCAACCGCAACGCGCGAGCGCGTGGGCGCAGAGGATGCAGCGCTGGGCCTGGAAACCCTGGTGCGCGATCGTGCGAACTGCGTTGCGGGGATTTGTAAAGAGTCCCGGCTTTTCAGTCGTTGTTGTTGCGACACTGGCGCTCGGCATCGGGGCAAACACCGCGATCTTCGAGCTTCTCGACGCGGTGCGTCTGCGCAGCCTGCCGGTGATGAAGCCCGCCGAACTCGCCGAGGTTCGGATTGCGGGAGGCAATGGAGGTTTCGGAATCAACAACGGAATGCTGGGGAACTTCACGGTTCCCATGTGGCAGGAAGTGAAGGATCATCACGATCCTTTCTCCGGCATCTTTGCCTGGCGCACGGACGAGATGCTGCTGGGAAAGCCGAGCGATTCGCATCGTGCCTATGGACTCGAAGTCAGCGGAAACTTCTTCAACGTGCTCGGCGTCCCGCCATGGCAGGGACGCTTGATCGAGCCCCAGGATGAGGCCGGATGCGACCTGACGAAGGTGGTGGCGAGCTACGCCTTCTGGAAATCGGAAATGGGCGGAGCGCCGATCACCGCCAACTCCACGCTCATGATCGAGGGCAAGACAGTGCAGGTGCTGGGCGTGACGCCGCCCTCGTTTTTCGGACTGGTAGTGGGGGACCGGTTTGATCTTGCCTATCCCACTTGTACGCCTCCCAATCCACGCCGCGAGGTCTTTGCATTCTCCGTAATGGGCCGTCTGAAGCCGGGCTGGAATCTGCAGCAGGCGACGGAATACTTCAATGCCCTGAGCCCCGGACTTTTTGAAAAGACCGCACCCGAGGGATACAGCCCCGAGACCATCAAGGCCTTCAAGGCATTCCGGCTGGCCGCGTATCCGGCTGGAGCGGGGGTGAGCTACCTGCGAAACGAGTACAACAGGTCGCTGGAGCTTCTGCTTGCCATCACCGGACTGGTGTTGCTGATTGCCTGCGCGAATCTCGCCAACCTGATGCTGGCGCGGGCCAGCGGCAAACAGCGCGAGGTGGCGATTCGCATGGCCCTTGGCGCGTCCCGTGGCCGGGTGCTGCGACAGATGCTGCTCGAGAGCGCCTTGCTCGCGATGATCGGCGCCGCGCTCGGCATTGCCCTCGCACAGCCTCTGAGCCGGGCGCTTGTGAATGCGTTGAACACCAGCCAGAACTCGATTCATCTGACCATCGTTGCCGACTGGCGCGTGTTGCTGTTTGCAGCCGTGGTCTCGGTTGCAACCTGCGTCGTCTTCGGGACGTTGCCGGCCGTGCGCAACGCCAATGCCAATCCCATCACCTCGATGAGATCGGGCGAGCGCGGAGTTGTGGGCAACCGCGAACGGTTCTCGATTCAGCGAGCAATGGTGATCACGCAGGTGGCCGTCTCCATGGTTCTGCTGGTGGGCGCGTTGCTCTTTGTGCGCAGCTATCGGAATTTGATGACCGTCGATCCGGGTTTCCGGGAGAGCGGAATCAGCGTCGGGTTCTTCAATTTTCCTGCGATGAAGATCAAGCCGGAGAACCTTGCCGCCTATAAACGGCAACTGGTGGAGGACGTGCGCGCCCTGCCCGGTATTGAGAATGTGGCGGCCACCACCAATGTTCCATTGAGCGGCGGCAGCTGGAGCCACCATGTGCAGGTAGATGCGCTGGATGGATCGAGCAAGTTCACTTACGTAAGTCCCAGCTACTTCGCGACGCTCGGCATTCCGCTGCTGACCGGCCGCAACTTCACCGACGCTGACACCAACGATGCTCCCCTGGTGCTGGTCGTGAACCAGACTTTCATCCGGAGATATATCCGTACGCCATCTCCCATCGGCCAGCATGTGCACGTCCGGCCGGAACCGCAATATCCCGAACGTACCTACGAGATTATCGGCACGATTCCGGATACGAAGTACGGCGATCTGCGCGATGAAACGCCGCCGATGGCATTTGTGCCCATCGACCAGTTTCCTGTGACCGCGCAGGGACCAGGCGTGGCCATGATGTTTGCCGCGCGCGACCGCGCGTCGGCCGTGGAGACTGTGCGGCGCATGTTCGAACAGAGGCATGCGGGAACGATCATGCAGTTCTACGACTTCGAGCAGGGAATCCGCGACAACCTCGTCGGCGATCGCATGATGGCCCTGCTGTCAGGATTCTTCGGTATCCTCGCCGCGTTGCTCGTGGTGGTGGGATTGTATGGAGTGCTGACGTATTTCCTTGCCCAGCGGCGCGGCGAGATCGGAATCCGCATCGCCCTGGGGGCGAGCCGCGGCCGCGTGATTGGTGGTTTGCTCGTTGAGGCGGTCATGATGCTGTTGGTTGGGCTTGTGGCAGGAACCGTGCTCGCGTTGCTGGCCGGGCGCGAGGCGAGCAGCATGCTTTTCGGGCTGAAGCCCTGGGATCCGATGGTGCTGGCCGCGTCCGCCCTGCTCCTCGGGATCGTGACAGTTTTGTCCAGCCTCGTTCCCGCTCTCAAGGCAGCCAACGTCGATCCCATCAATTCGCTGCGATCCGAGTAAGCTCTCGCCAATCAACCGAGTCGAATCACTTTGGTGCCGCCG
Source organism: uncultured Acidobacteriota bacterium (assembly GCA_963812485.1). Taxonomy (GTDB): domain Bacteria; phylum Acidobacteriota; class Terriglobia; order Terriglobales; family Acidobacteriaceae; genus Telmatobacter. The sequence continues at coordinate 88,281 of CAWEVD010000002.1, read as the reverse complement.
CTCTCTCTCCTTGACGCGCTAGGAGAGTTGGGATACTCTCTTTCCTAGATTGTCGAGGAGAGTCTGGATGGCAAAAGAGAAGCAGGAAAAACAGATTGACTTGCTGCAAGGGACTCTGGACCTGCTGATCTTGAAGGCGGTTTCGCTTGGGCCACTGCACGGCTATGGGGTCTTGTTGCGCATCCAGCAACTTTCAGGCGAGGAACTGGTGATTCAGCAGGGATCGCTGTACCCCGCACTGTATCGATTGGAGCATCAGGGCGCCATCGCGAGCGAGTGGGGCGAGAGCGACAACAATCGGAAGGCAAAATACTACAAGCTCACGCGCGCGGGACGCGAACGACTGGCCGGAGAGACCCAGAAGTGGAACCGGATGGCCGGATTGATTGGGAGTATTCTGCGCGCAACGCCGGAGGGAGCATGAGTCTCACATCAATCGGTGCCCGAATCCGTTCGCAGTTGTACTCCTGGTTCCGAGCCGTCTTCCGGCGTGATGAGTTGGAAGAGCGAATGGAGTCGGAACTGGAATGCCATCGCGAGATCCTGACCCGGGACCTGATTCGATCGGGACTTTCGTCCGATGAGGCTGCGCGACGCGCCCGCATCGCCCTCGGACCAATGCTCAAGCATAAGGAAGAGATGCGTGCCTCGCTCGGCCTGCGCTGGTGGGATGAAGTTGTCGCCGACTTGCGCTACGGTATGCGCATTTTACTCAAGAGCCCCGGCTTCACTTCGCTCGCCGTACTCTCGCTGGCGCTTGCCATTGGCGCGAATACGACGATCTTTTCCGTCGCCAAACGGCTGCTTCTCGATCGGCTCGACGTTCCGCATCCTGAGCAGCTGCGGCTCTTCCACTGGGTCGGCGACAAGCATGTTGCTGTTTCAAACACGTGGGGCATCAACGACGACACGCCCGGCGGGATAGGTAGCACTTCGTTCTCCTACCCCGTTTTCGAACAACTGCGCAGAGACAACCGCGTGCTTGAGGACCTGTTTGCCTTCAAAGGCGTGGGTACGATGAACGCCACGGTGGATGGCGCGGCGCAGATCGTCCAGGGCGAGCTGGTCAGCGGAAACTACTTTGAGCAATTGCAGGTGCGCCCGCAGCTGGGCCGTCCCATTTCTCCGTCCGACGATGTTTGGGGAGCGCCGCCGGTCGCCATGCTCAGCGCTTCGTTCTGGCAGCGCGCGTATGGCAGCAACGCTCCGTCGTCGGCCGGACCATCAAGGTGAACATGGTTCCCGTCACGATCATTGGCGTGGCGCCGGGTGGATTTACAGGGGCCAAGAATGTACAGGCTGCGCCGGATTTGTTTTTCCCATTCAGCGCTCAACCTCAGGTGGAGCCGGGCGGCAAAGGGGGATCGCTCATCGGCGAAGCCAGTCCGGAGATGTGGTGGCTCAATATCATGGGCCGGACCCGGCCCGGAGTCTCCAACGAGCAGGCGCAGGCGGCGCTCAACGTTTCGCTCGATGCGGCGGTACAGGCCTCCATGCGGCCGGACTCCGCAGACACGATGCCTCGTTTGTGGCTGGGAGATGGCAGCCGTGGTTTGTTTTTGACCCGGCAATTCTTCGGGAAACCAATCACGGTCTTAATGGCCGTGGTGGGCCTGGTGCTGCTTCTGGCTTGCGCCAACATTGCCAGCCTGTTGCTGGCACGGTCTGCGGCGCGGCAGAGGGAGGTGAGCGTGCGCCTGGCCCTCGGCGCCGGGCGGTCGCGGGTCCTGCGCCAAGTGCTCACCGAGAGCATGCTGCTCTCGGCAATTGGAGGGGTGGCCGGTTTATTGCTTGCGTTCCTGGGACGCAATGCGCTGCCTTCGCTGTTATCCAACCCCTGGGAACAGGCGCAGTTCGATACCGCTTTCGATTGGAAGATCTTCGCCTTCACCGCATTTGTGACGCTGGCCACGGGACTGCTCTTTGGGATTGCGCCCGCCTGGATTGCGACGCGCACCGAAGTGAGTTCGGGACTGAAGGAGACGGCGAAGACTTCGACGCGCCGCCGCAAAGGACTCGGTGGAAAGGCTATCGTCGCCTTTCAGTTGATGCTCTCCACGGTGCTGGTGACCGGCGCATTTCTTTTTATGCGCACGCTGTATAACGTCGCGCATGTGGATCCTGGATTTCAGAGCGATCACCTGTTGTTGTTCGCGATTCACCAGCCGGAGTCGCGCTATCCGCCTGGGGCAGATCTGGCTTTGCATCGACGGATTGAAGAACGATTGCGCACGGTGCCGGGCGTGGATGCGGTCACGCTGTCTGAAGTCGCGCTGATCTCCGACAGCGTCGAGAATACGAATTTTCGACCCGAGGGCCAGCCGCTGGATTCGAACAAGGAGCAGTCCGCACCTAACAATGTCGTAGGCGCGGGCTACTTCAAGACCATGGGCATTCCGATCATTGCCGGACGCGAGTTCGATGCGAGGGACACGGCGACCTCCCCCAAAGTAGCGGTCCTCAGCCAGGCACTGGCACGGCAGGCTTTCCCTGGGGTGAATCCGGTGGGCCGCCATTTTCTCGCGCACTGGCATTCCCGCGAAGGCAAGCAGGGCGACCTGATCGAGGTGGTGGGAGTTTGCGCCGACATGCGGTACTGGACCCTGAAGCAGGAACCGGTGGGCATGTTCTTTGAGCCCTATATTCAGACTCCGAACCTGGACTACGGCGTGACCTATGAAATTCGAACGCGACTGAAGGCGGCTAGTCTTGCTCCCGACCTGCGCAAGGCCGTTCAATCCATCGATCCCGATTTGCCCCTGATGGACCTGCGCACGCAGCGCGAGCAGATTGACGCAACGATGCAGCAGGAGCGGATCTTCGCGGCGCTGACAGCCGGGTTCGGCGCGCTTGCACTGGCCCTGGCGTGCGTCGGTGTGTATGGCGTGATGGCTTACTCCGTGGCGCGCAGAACCAACGAGATCGGCATTCGTCTGGCGTTGGGGGCGTTGCCGCAAAGAGTGTTGGCGATGGTGCTCGGCGAGGCTTCCTGGCTCGGCTTGTTTGGGATCGGCTCCGGTCTTGTGATCGCGCTTGTACTTACCCGGCTTGTCAAGTCGCTGCTGTATGGATTGCAACCCCAGGATCCATCGAGCCTCGCGTGCGGTGCGTTGCTGCTTGTATTTGTTGCATTGGCCGCAAGTTGGATTCCGGCGCGGCGCGCCGCAGGCGTGCAGCCGATGGAAGCGTTGCGGCACGAATAAACCCGGGTACCTGCGATCGAGGTGGAGGCTTCGGGCCAGGCAGACAATGCCTGCCCGATGATCGCGACGTCAGATTGTCTATCTCCCATTGAGGGCGCGGCCTATCGCCGGAAATGCGATACGACGAAGGGTTCCTCGTCTACGTCCGCTCGAACCTCTCATCGTACGAGGACGACGCGCGTCAGAATACCCTGTAACCGATCCCCACGCTGATACCGTAGGGGTACAGGGATGAGCCGGGGAGCCAGGTTGGCCACTGCTGAAATTCGAAATCGATGGGCCGCAGCGTGAGTTTCTGCGACAGCTTGTAGTCCACCCCGCCTCCGTAAGCGAATGCGGTGAACGTCCCGTAACCGTAATTGTAGGGGAATGTCATTTTCCCAATGCCGATCATGGCCTTGCCGTAGATGTTGGCACGCCCGAAGCGATGGATGGGAATCTTCGGACCGAGAAAATAATTGTCCTGGTGCTCACCGGCATACTCGTTGAACCGCAGCCAGCGGGCCTCTCCTTCGAGCTGGAACCAGTGGGTGAAACGCACGTCGACATATGTGCCCAGTCCCATGAGGTAATTCGTCCCGCCTACATAAGCGGTCGCGTTGCTGTCATTGGGATTGAATGCCGAGCCCATCGCGCCAGCGGTGATGGTGAGCTGGCGGGCCGTGGCGGATTCCGCCGCCTGTGCGTGTGCAAAGTCCGCCAGGCAAAAAAGAACTAATAAAAGAACAACTGCAGATCGTCTCATGGTCATGAATTGAGTCCAGTGCCAGTGCTCGCCTCGATCGGCATCCAGGAAAAAGGAACAGGGAAAAACTTTTGGCCGGGACGATGATGTCATCCCGGCCTGAATGGAATAGACAGAAGTTCTAGCGGAGCTGCGGGGTCGGCGTTTGCGGCTGCTGCTGTTGAGCCGAGGAATCTCCCACTGCGGGTTGCGCGGCCGAAGGCGGTGCGGTGCCCGGCCCTGGAGTGGCGGTCGGCGTGGGCGAATTGTTGGGATCGCCACCGCTCGCGGGCTGCTCCGCCGGCGCGGCGTTATTGGGCGCCACATTGGTCGCGCTGTAACGCTGCAGCTTGAAGTAGATCGGCGTGACCTCGAGCGGCATCTTGTCGCGCGGGTTCAAGGGTGCATACAGCTTGGCATTCAGCTGGTGAACGCGATCATCCCACGGATCGGTCTTGAGCCAGCTTCCCAGCGGCAACGCCGGAATCTGCGCCAGGTCGTCCCAGTTGATCTTCGGGGCGGAATGCGCAAGCTGCGTCATCCAGGGAGTCCCATCGGCGCGGAGTAGAGAATCGCCCAACTTCGGAGTGTTGAGGGACTTCAGCACATGTCCGCGGTCAGCCAGCTGCAGCCAGAACAAGCCCGCGGTCGGGAGCTGATCCTTGTACATCGAGGCCTCGAGGTACTGCTGAGCCTTCTTTACTGCTTCCTCGTTGTCGTGATCGGTGTGATACATGTCGATGCGCTGGAAGGATGACTCGTCAGGGAACATCAGCCGGTCGTTGAAGGCGTAGCGGGTGTCGATGTGGTGGCCGAGCACAATGTGCGCCACCTCCATGGCGATGACCGAGGCGATAGTCGCTTCGTTGCGAGGCATGGTGTCGATCAGGCCCTTGCTAAGCAGAATGGTGTTTCCTACGGTCGTGGTTTCGATCGTATTGGTGAGCAGGATGCGGCAGTGGATGGGGCTGCTTAGGGCCAGGTTGTTGGGCACGGCGAGGTTGGTAACGATCTGCTCGAGCACCGTGGTTTCAAAGCCGTTGGGCGTCAAGGGCGCAACCAGGCCTGCCTCGACGAGGCGATCGATCACGTTGTTTTCCGCCTGGGTCACCCATTCACGCGAGGCCTGCAGAGGGCTCATGTCCTGGGAGTCGTCGCTCTTGTCCTCGGCATCTTCCACCTTGACGCTCACGTTCTCGCTGTCACGGGTGGGCAGCTTGAGCGAGTAGCCCCAGAAGTGGGTCTGGGCCTTCAGGCCAACCTGCTTGTCCCCCTCGGTGCGCTGGCTCTCCTCAACGTAGATCGCCACAGGCAGCCAGATTCCAGGCTGCACGTTCATGCGCCAGCTGTCGAAGTGGAAATAGTACTTGGACGAGTCTTCGTTGGTTGGCGGTGTGAAGGTACCGTTAAAGCGGACAATGTTGGCGTCCTCATCTTCGATCCACACGCGGCCGTAAAAGCGGCCCATGCCGGCGACCTTGGGATGCACGTCGAACACCCACGTCCGGACCGAGCCCAGAAACTCGCGACGCACGTAGCTGAACTGGTAGTGCTGTGTATCGAATCCGGAGGGGTCGAGGAACATCATCTGCATGAAGCCGGTCGGATTGTAGGTAAACTTGGTGTCCAGTCCCAGGGCTTTGGTCAGGTTAGTGATGGAGGCCAACGACCCCTTGAACCATCCATCCTTTTTCGAGGCCGTGCGCGGTTGGTAGGACTTGTCGTAAAAGGCCTTCCCGAAATCAACGCGGCTGAGCATGTAGGTATCGGCGACCGGAACCTGGTAGAGCTTTACGTCGGGGCGGGTGTCCTGTATATAAGTTTCCACCAGCGGCGTACGCTGCTGGATGCTCTTGATCAGAACCTTTTCCTGTCCGATCGCCTTCACGACCAGAGCTTGCTGCTCCGGCGTTAGCGGGTGGACCGCTTCATATTTGGGTTCCTTCTTTGCGAACGCGCAGGTCGTACCCAAGGCGATAAGCAGCAAGGTCGTCGGAATCTTCCGATAATTCATGTTAACTCCTGATTAGATCTATAGGTGCTGCGGCGAAACCGGAGCCATGCGAGGCCCTGGGGATACCGAATCTCCGGTTTTGCGTTGGGTCGACTTGCACAGTTTGTTCCATCCGCCAATGCTCACCGCCGTTGCCTGCTTCTTTGATCCTAAGCCAACTGGAAGGTAATCGTAATATTGGTGGTTAAGTCGACCGCCTGGCCATTTTTGGTGGCGGGATGAAAGCGGATCTGCGCGGCGACCCGTCGAGCCTCTTCGTCGAGGCCGTGGCCCAGACCGTGAATCACACCCTGCACCAGGACTTGGCCCGCGGCCGTAAATGTAACCCGCAAAACCACATCTCCCTGGACCCGGAGGGCGCGCGCTTCGCTCGTGTACTGCACCGGCGGCTTGGAAATGACCTCCAGGGTGGTGGCTTTGGGAACGGCGGCCACGGCGGGAGTCGGCGCGACCGCGGCCTGTATCGCAGGAATGCCGGCAGAAGCTACTTTCCCTCCTGTGTAGGTGGCAGAAGTGCCGGTTCCGCCCGGGATTCCGGCCGATGCCACCTTGCCTACCGTCCCGGCATTCGAACCTGACTTGGTTCCATTGCCGATGCCGGCCGAGCCGACCACGCCCCGAGGGGCAACGGCCGGTCCTTCCATACCGCCGTACGGGTTGCCGATCGCCGCCACGGTTGCGGGCCGGGTGGCGTTGGGATTGGGCGTTACGCCGAAAGTCTCGCCCAGATGCACGGGCGCCGTCGATGGCTTGGCCTGCGGCACCTGTGCCGGTGCGGCGGCGGTCAGGGCTGCCTTGGGTTGGGGAGCAAGAATAATCGAGGGCTTGGCTGCCTTCACCGTCGGCAGGACCGTCTTGGCTTCCATCTGCACCGGCTTCAGATCGGGCTTCTTCTCGATCTTCGGCATATTGATCTTGGGCGCATCGAGTTTGACTTCAGGAAGCTTCGGGGTTTCCACCACCTTGGGCGGCGGAGGCATCTTCATCTTCAACGGAGGAGGCGGAGGAGTGGTTGGAAAGATCAACTCCGTCTGTTCGTAGCGATGGGCCTGAATGACGCGACGGGCGGTCATCCCGATGTAAATCACCACCGCAAGGATGGCGACATTGACCACAGCGCTGGTGATGAATGACGCCGAGCTTCTTTCCGGTTCAGGGAGGAGACCAAAGTTGGCACGAACCTGCGGCCGATTCACCGCCATCCTGGTGGATGGTGGTTCCACCGGCGGCGTCCTGGTGGGTGGTGGATCCAGCGGCAGATCAAAGTTGGCTCTAGCTGAATAACGACTTCCCGACATACTCATATCCCTCAATTTTGGGCCGATAAACACGGATCGGTGGGGCAGGGGCCAATGACGGAATCCCGGGGAGCGGCAAAACCCCAAGTGAAGCAGCGTGGTCCTCTGAATCTTGCTAGAGTTCCAGCCCTTTTGGAAAACGTACAAAGAACGGCTTCGAGCGAGTGAGGCACGCGTTCGCCACCCCGCCATTTCCCCAACGATAGTCCCAATTGACTTTCAACGTAATAGGAAAGAGACGTGCCTTCCTTGCAACTCCGCAACCCGACTGAAAAGAATCCTAGAAAATGGGATGGGGAAAAACGGCAAACCGTTGCCACCAGTGTATAAGACGACGACCAAAAACTAAATGCGTACAAAGTTGCATGGTGTGGTACCCGGTCCCGCCATAATTGACTCAATACCATTGGTTTGCCGAACATATAGGCACTCCACTCCTTTTTTCGCGAGAAGAGAAAAATCGGAGTTTGAACCGGGCTATGTCAAGCAAACTTCGCTTTAATTCTATATCGATAGGCATAAGCGAAAATCCAGCCACTTATGGTGGTCAGATCAGACGCGTCCGGTTCGACTATCGTTTGGTGTTATAGACTCAGTTTAACCCAAAGTGTTCTGGAAAGGAATTACTTTTTGTGAAAGTTTTGGTTACTGGCGGTGCCGGATATATCGGCGGAACCGTCGCCGGACTCCTCGCATCCCGGGGCCACCAGGCGGTAATCTTCGACAATCTCAGCCACGGTCGCCGCGACTTGCTCCCGCCCGGGGTGGATTTTGTGGAAGGAGAACTGGCGGACCGGGCTCTCCTTGAAAACCTTTTCATATCCGCGCGCGAACAGGGTAAGCCGTTCGAGGGGGTATTGCATTTTGCGGCTCTTATCGAGGCTGGCGAATCGATGGTCCGGCCGGAGACTTTTTTTCGGAATAACACCGCCTCCAGTCTGGCCTTGCTCGAGGCCATGCTGGCGCATGGGCCGCGCCGGCTTGGTGTTTTCATCGACGGCCGCAGTCTACGGGGAGCCGGAATCGGTGCCCATTGTCGAGGAAGCTCGCCTCAGGCCCACCAACGCCTACGGGGAATCGAAGCTCCTGTTTGAGCACATGCTGCGATGGTTCAACCAGATCCACGGACTGCGCTACGCGTCTCTGCGCTACTTCAATGTGGCTGGAGCGCCGGAAGGGCCGGACGGCATCACCCGCGGCGAAGCCCATGAGCCTGAATCCCATCTCATTCCGCTGGTGCTCGACGTGGCGCTGGGGCGGCGGGCTTCGATCCGGATTTACGGCGAGGACTATCCCACCCCCGACGGGACCTGCGTGCGTGATTATGTTCACGTGTCCGATCTGGCCGACGCGCATCTGCTTGCCCTCGCGAAACTTGAGTTCGAGGGAAGGCTGATCTACAACCTCGGCAACGGGCAAGGATTCAGCGTGCGGGAAGTCATCGAATCGGCGCGGCGGGTGACCGGGCATCCCATTCCCGCCGACGTGCACCCGCGGCGCCCGGGCGATCCGGCGGTGCTGGTTGCCAGCTCGGACAAGGCGATTCGTGAATTGGAATGGAAGCCGCGCTACACCCAATTGGACGACATCATCCGCACGGCCTGGATCTGGCACCAGAAGCGGTATCGCCGATAAGTAGCACTCATCCGTCCCGCCGGAAAACGGGACACCTCTCCCAATCCTGAGATGAAGTCGCGGTGCCCAGTTGGGACGCGACTTGCGGGGCGTAGCCCCATCTCGGTACATTGGCTTCGATAGGGCGCTCAAAGGGTGCGGGTCCGGTGCGCCTCTGGGGACCCTCTCGATTTCGCCTCCCCCAAAGGACGTTCGCATGTCTTCCATTCCGGTTGCCGCCATTTCAAATCAGGATCTGGATTCCACTCTTCGCGAAAATCGAGTCTTTCCTCCGCCGGCTGAATTCAGCGCCGAAGCGCACGTCAAGAGCCTCGAGCAGTACGAGGAGATGTACAGGGAATCGATCCAGGATCCCGAGGCTTTCTGGGCCAGGGCCGCAGGGGATCTGCATTGGTTCAAGCCGTGGGACAAGGTCCTCGAATGGAACCTGCCCTGGGCCAAATGGTTTGTGGGCGGGAAGCTCAACCTGAGCTACAACTGCGTGGATCGCCACGCCCTCGGCGAGCGGCGCGACAAGACCGCCCTGATCTGGGAAGGCGAGCCCGGCGAAGTGCGCCGCCTGACCTATGGCGAACTGCATGCCGAGGTACAGAAATTCGCCAATGCCCTGAAGTCGCTCGGGATCCAAAAGGGCGACCGCGTTGCCGTCTACATGGGAATGACGCCGGAACTGGCCATTGCCCTGCTGGCCTGTGCGCGCATCGGCGCGGTGCACTCGGTGATCTTCGGCGGATTTGCCGCCAACGCCATCGCCGACCGCGTCAACGACTCCGGTTGCGTGGCCATCCTCACCCAGGACACCAGCTTCCGCCGCGGAGGCGAGATCCAGCTCAAGCGCACCGTCGACGAAGCGATGAAGGCCTGCCACACCGTCAAGCACGTGGTGGTCTATCGCCGCACCGGCACTCCGGTACAGATGGTGGAGGGCCGCGACCACTGGTGGCACGACCTGGTGGCGAATGCGCCGGCCGATTGTCCCGCCGAGCCGCTCGATTCGGAAGATCCGCTCTACATCCTGTACACGTCGGGCACGACGGGGAAGCCGAAGGGCCTGGTCCACACCACGGGCGGCTACGCGGTGCAGACCTACCTGACGTCGAAATATGTCTTCGACCTGCGCGACGAGGACGTGTACTGGTGCACGGCCGATATCGGATGGGTCACCGGGCACTCGTACGTCGTTTATGGCCCGCTGCAGAATGGCGCGACCGTGCTGATGTACGAGGGCGCTCCCAACTGGCCGGACTTTTCGCGGTTCTGGAAGATCGTCGACGACCATCGCGTCACCATTTTCTACACCGCGCCGACCGCGATTCGCGCCTTCATCAAGTGGGGCAACGAACACGTGGAGAAACACAAGCTGGATTCGCTGCGCCTGCTGGGCACGGTGGGCGAGCCCATCAATCCCGAAGCGTGGATGTGGTATCGGGAGAAGATCGGTCACAACCGCTGCCCGATCGTCGACACCTGGTGGCAGACCGAGACGGGCAGCATCATGATCGCGCCGATTCCGGGAGCGGTGCCCACCAAGCCGGGTTCGGCGACGCGGCCGTTCTTCGGCATCGAGCCCGCGGTGGTCACGCGCGAAGGCGTGCAGGTGCCGGCCGGCAGCGGCGGCTTGCTGGTGGTGAAGAGGCCGTGGCCCTCGATGGCGCGCACGGTCTATGGCGATCCGGAACGCTACCAGAAGACCTATTGGAGCGACGTGCCGGGCTGCTACTTCACCGGCGACGGCGCGCGCATGGACGCGGACGGCTACTTCTGGCTGATGGGCCGGGTGGACGACGTGATCAACGTGAGCGGCCATCGCCTGGGGACGATGGAAGTGGAGTCGGCCCTGGTGGCCCACCCCAAGGTAGCCGAAGCCGCCGTGGTGGGACGGCCCGACGAGTTGAAGGGCCAGGCCATCTCCGCATTCGTCACGCTCGAGAGCGGCCACGAGCCCAGCGAAGGGTTGAAAGACGAATTGCGCAAGTGGGTGGCCAAGGAAATCGGTTCATTGGCGCGGCCCGACGACATCCGCTTTACCGAGTCGCTACCCAAAACCCGCAGCGGCAAAATCATGCGCCGCCTGTTGAGAGAACTGGCCACGCACGGCGAAATCAAGGGCGACACCACGACGCTGGAAGATTTCACCGTGATCGCCAAGCTGAGGGAAGCGGAAGAAGGATAATCGGATTCGTCAACCGAGGAGCAGCCATCATGCGGCGATTGCGCTACAGCGTGGCTATGAGCCTGGACGGCTTCATCGCCGGACCGAACGGCGAGTACGACTGGATCGTGATGGATCCGGATTTCGACTGGAAGGCGCTGTACGGCCAGTTCGATACGCTGGTCATGGGCCGACGCACCTACGACACCATGCGCGAGCGGGGGATGTCGCCGAAGAGCATGGGCATGAAAGCGGTGGTGGTTTCAACCACGCTGATTCCCGATCAGCACAGGGACGTCACGGTCGTCGCCGGCAATGTACCCGAAACGGTTGCAGCACTGAAGGCAGAGCCGGGCAAGGACATCTGGCTCTGCGGCGGCGGAGTGTTGTTCCGCTTTCTGCTCGATGCGGGGCTGGTGGATGGGATCGACGTCGCGGTCGTGCCGGTGCTTCTGGGTAGCGGGGTGCCGCTGCTTCCCGAAGGCCAGCGCTGCAGGCTCAAGCTGGTCGAGAGCAAAACGCGGCCCAGCGGGATCGTCATGCTCAAGTACGACGTCATGCCGCGGACCGCGGCAGGCCGATCAAAGCCGCCCGCAACCCATCAGAACCGGTAGACCGCTCCGATGCCGGCGCGCGCGTTAAAGCGCAAATGCGGCGAGTTGCCGAGTTGCGGCGAATTGTTGGTCACCGAGAACGACGAGCCGATGTAATCGCCTGAAGCGCGAATGTCCCAGTGCGGATTCACTGCATAATACAGCCCGCCTCCGGGGCCGCCGGCGAAGGAGATATGCGGGGTCTGCCCGGTGCCGCCGGTATGCTCGCCGCCGATCATGCCGCGGAAGAAGCCGCCGACTTTCCCGTACAGGGGCGCATGCAGCTCGGGGCCAAACAGGACCATACTCACGGAGGGATTGCCGGGATTCCCGCTTCGAAACGCGTACCAATAGAAAGCGCCGTCCGCCGTCAGCGCGAAGTATTTGCCCCAGTCGCGGCTCACGTCAAAATTGAGGCCGCTCAGCCCGTAGCGCGACTGGTTGACCTGGTTGAGGCTCGTATAACTGTAGCCCCCGTAGACCCAGTATTTGTATACGGGCTCTGTGCTCTCAGGGCGAGGTGGACGATCGGGGGCAACCTGGGCCATCATGGCCGTCGGAATCAATGCGGCCGGAATCACGGCCAAAATGGAAAGCAACCACTTCCTCTTCAATGTGCGAATCTCCTCATCATCGAGCGCACTTGTCTGCTGTTCTCGTGGGTCTTGTCGAGAGCGCCGTGACGTTGATCAGGTACCTTCATAGACTATCCTTTCTCCCCCTCTTCCACGAAGTAGGCGCCGGGGCGCCGGCCTGAAAATAGGCCGCAATCGGAATGCACTGCGCTGAGCTCTCATCAGCGCGCCTGCACCGCCACGGGCTGAGACAGCGAGACAACGGCGCCCGGCCGGTCGCCAACGGTGACCGCGACTCCACCGGCGAGGAAGCGGGCCAGGTTGTCTCTCCGGGTCCAGTCGAGTTTCCATCCGTCTTCAATGGCGATCACCGTGTACTGGCCGGCGGGCACATCGCGCAACGAAAAGCTGCCGTCGGAATCCGACTGATCGCGCCGCACCAGCGCCCTGTAGGCAGATGGCTGTCGCGGAACGAGGACGATCATGGCGCCGGCCAGTCCCTTGCCATCCTTGCGGGTAAAGCCTTCGACGCGCGTCAGGGTTTGGCTCACGTTTGCCACCACCGATAGAGAGCGATCCCTGACCGTGACCTGATTGCCGGCAACCGCCGTTTCGCTTGTCGAGACGGAGACCACGGGCAGGTTGTTTCCCTGGCTCGATGCCCAGACACTCCACGTCCCGGCCGGAACCGCATCGAATTTGAACTTGCCTTTGTGGGCGTTGGTGGGAATCGTCGCCCGGGTGCGCCCCACCGGTTCGAGAAGCACGGTCACATTCTCGGGAAGGGCGGCGCCGCTCGAGCTCCGCAGAAGTCCATTTACGCTCACCGCCGGCGTACCCGTATTGGGATCGACGCTCTGGCTGGTGGTGGCATCCAGCTCAGAGATACGCGGCGGGTCGCCCTGCACCAGTTCGTAACGACCGGGAGCGACGCCATTGAACTCCGCAACCCCGCTTTGCATTGCATCGATAAATCCGGCGCTTTCGGCGGAGATCTGGACCCCAAAGATCATCTGGCGGAGTTCCGGTCGCGCCATGGCGGCGCCGTTTGCCTTGAACGGCGCGGCTACCTGCAGATGCAGGGCCGGAACCGCGTGCAGGGTGATGTCCGCCTGTTCCCGGCTGCCCGCGGCGAGCACGACGGGCGTGGCGGAGGCTTCGTCGCTGGTTGAGTCGAAGAAGGTGACGGGGTACGCCACGTCCAGCGGCGAACTTTCATTGCCCCCGTTCCTGCGGGCGGACCCGATCGGCGGATGCATGGCGTACCAGGGCGAGGTTGCGACGGCCACGAAATATTCTCCAGCGGCAAGGTTGGTGAATTCGTAGGCGCCCGTGTCGTCGGTGGTAGCGCCGTCCACTTCCTTGATTTCGCTATGTCCCTGCGACTGTGCCGGGCCGGCTTCGCGCTTGAAGAGAACGACGCTCGCGTTCTCCGCGGGATCGCCACCATCTGCGGTCACCACTCCATGCAGCACTGCGCCTGGCATCAACCGGAACTCGAGATTGACCGTGTCCTGGCCTTCGCCGGTCACGATCGCACTGTTGAACTCGTCGTGCTCGTCGTAGAACGCGGCGCGAAATCCGCGCTTGGATGCTGTCAGCGGATATTTTCCCGCCGGCAGCCTGCTCGATCGAAAATCGGCCCTCCGCGTCCGATTGCACAGAGCGCACAATCTCGCGATCCTCTTCCGCCAGGGCCGCAACCGTGGCCCGGCGCACCGGTTCTCCTGTAACTCCGTTCAAAACGCGGCCGGCGATTCGATACGGGCCTGTCGCCGGTCGCGGCGCCGTCTCGGCCCGCGCCGCCAGGCACACGCATCCCAGCAACACTGCTACGAGGAGCGATCCACGAGTCAATCGAATGGGTTCTGATGGAATTTGCTGGAATGGCATCAGTGTCCCGGCACCTCCACTTCCAAGTGAGCTGTTGCATTGGGCTCCAGGGTAACGGTCTGGCCGGGGTTCGGCAGCGCGGCGAGCGCTTCCGGGTTCCGGTACTCGAGCTCGACCGGGGACGGGAAGGTGAAGACCTTGTATGGGCCTGGGGTAAGGCCGCTCAGCGCAAACATCCCGCCCGACGAAGGGCGAAGCGTAACGGGCGCCACGTCGGCAGTCGAGTCAAAAGCGGGAACGACGTACACCGTGTAGGAGGGTTCTTCCCCTGCTTCCGGGGTTTCCGCCGCCGGCGGCAGCGTCACCCAAAGCGAGGCGCAGTCGTCGCGCAGGCTCAGCGTGAGAGGCGGCGTAGCGCCGGAAGGCGAAATGACCAGGGGCTCGCGCGCCAGGCTCGCTCCGCCCGCAGTGAACGAACCTTCGCAAACGCCTTTCTGGGGAATGGTGGTGTGCACCCAGTACGTCCCCGGGCCCATATACGTTGTCTCGATGGGACCGGTGGCGTATCCCTCGGCATAACTGCTGACCATGCCGTCGGTAATCCAGCCGCCCGCCTGGCTGACCATGACCACCAGGGGATTGCCCTGAAAGCCGTCTGCAGCTGCATCCTGCAGTCCGCTGCGGAGCATGCTCAACTGCACGGTGCTGCTCCGTTGCGCGCCGAGCGGCACCTGGAGACCGGTCACAGCGCGGCCGGCAACGGAGAAATCGAGCTGCCCGATGAGGGGCCCTGGGGCGCGTTTGGCCGCGGATTGCGGGCGGGCCCGAATTGGATTGGCTCGTGCCCCCCGATCGCGGTCACCATGAGCGCATAAGCGCCATCGGGAAGAAAAGCCTGCACGCTGCGGGTGGCCGGATCGTATTGGCCGCCGTAGGGGAGCTGGTGGCCCTGCCCATCCTGAATCGTCACCGTCACGTTCATCTCGGTAGCCGTCGCGGTTCCTGCGCCCGGAGCGATGACTGCCGCGCGCACCAGGTGAAATGGCTCCTCGGTGAGCAGAACATTGGCTTGCGCCTGCTGGCCGCCGGAGACCTGGATCTTCGCGGCTCCGGCCAGGTCGGATGCGTCGGGAAAAAAGAGGCTCGGGTAGCCCCACCGCGTGACCGCCCGATCGTTCCCCGTCTCCACCAGGTTGGCGGGGACATCGTTGTCCATGGCCGGCTCGGTGAAGATGGCATAAACGCCGTCGGCGAGCCCCGCAAACCGGTACGCTCCATCGCTGTTGGTTCTGACATTGGTGGCGGTCTGCCATACGGCTCTGCCATCCTGCACGGACCGGCGCAGGAGCATCACGCCGATCCCTTGCGCCGGGTCGCCGGTCGAAAGCGAGATCTGGCCGCGGATGGCGTTGGTGGGAGAGAGGTTGAACACCAGGTCCGGCATGTCGACGGCGACGCGAACGTTGTGCTCGGAGTTGCCGCCTCCATTGACAGTGACCGCCGGCATGGCCATGCCGCTCGGAAGCTGGTCCACAAAACCGGGCTTGATCACCTGAAACGCCTGCGGGCCGATGGGAACACCGGAAATTTCAAACCGGCCGTCGCCATCGGTCAGCGCCCCGCCCATGGCATCGCCTTCAATGCGCACCAGGGCGCGGGGAAGCGGCTCGCCCGTTGCGGCGTTTTTCACCACGCCCTGGACGACGGTGCGGGTGAGGTTGGCTCGCGTTGTCGGATCCGGCATCGCCAGCGACGGGGAGTCGGGTTATGCGGGGCAGGCGGATCAGTCTGGGCCTGTGCCCACAGCCTGGGGCTGTGCGCAAGCAATCCGAGGACCGCCGCCATGCACACGGAAGACAAAAGGCGGCGCCCAACCCGCAGGCGGATCGTACGAGTGCCGGCAAGCCTGGCCGCGCTGCCAAGACTGTTCCAAGGGGCCACCGTCTATTGTGACGGTTCAAGGCCGGGAAAGGGAATCGCGCTGGCGCAACAAAATCCGACCGCAAATTGACGATTCCGACCCGTGCATGCAATGACAGCGGATCAATCCTTGTCCAGGTACCAGGGGATATTAATGACGATGATGCGGCGATTGCCTTTTACCAGCAGAACCACCTTGAGCAGGTCGGCGCGCCGGTTGTGGAGCAGGTTCTCCCACCAGTGGCGCACCACCAGCTCGGGCACCAGCACGCAGATCTTCTGGAACTTCGATTCCCTCTCAACGGTGAGAACGTAATCGATGACCGGCTGCACGATGTAGCGGAAGGGCGATTGCAGAATCTCGAGTTTGGGGACGCACTTGCCCGCATCGCGCAGCGGAGCGGCTATATCTTTCTCCCAATCGCGGCAGAATTCGTCCGGCTCCTCGCCGAGCTGGACGTGGACGCAGCGAATGTCACTGGACATGGAGAGCGCGAAGGAGAGCGCTTTCTCCGATATCCGGCTCCAGCGGTCGATGGGGACGACCACCACCGGCTCCATGACATCGGCCGGGACGGATGGGCCGGTCGAGGTCGATGTCCTTATTGACGTGATTGTAGTGATGGCGAACCGCGCGCATGAACACGATCATCACAGCGACAAGCAGCGCCGTGATCCATGCGCCTTCCACGAACTTCGCCACCAGCACGACAAGAGTGGTGATGCCCGTGGCCACCGCGCCCAGGCCATTGAGAAACATGCGGGCCGGTGAGCCGCCCTCGCGCTTCCAGTGCATCACCATCCCCGCCTGCGACAGCGTGAAGGCCAGGAATGCGCCGATGGCGTAGAGCGGAATCAGGCGGTCGGTCACGCCCCCGAAAATGATCAGCAGCAGCGCGGTCAGCGCGACGAGCACGTAGATTCCCCAGGAGTAGAGCAGGCGCCGGCCGCGCAGCAGGAAGATGTGGGGCATGAAATTGTTTTGCGCGATCGCGCGCGTCAGGCGCGGAAAGTCGGCAAACGCGGTGTTGGCGGAGAGAGCCAGCACCATCAGGACCGAACCAATGGTGAGGTAGTAGAACCAGCCGTGGCCCATCACCGCGCGCGTCAGCATCGACAGCACGCTCTCGTAGCCGGGCCCCTCGGGATTGGTGGCGGCGATGTGGTAGGCGCGGCACAGAATCGCAATGCCGATCAGCAGAATCGCCAGCAGCACGATGATGATGGTCAGCGTGATCTTGGCGTTTTTGCGCGTGGGGTCGCGGAACGCCATCACCCCGTTGCTGACCGCTTCGACGCCGGTCATGGCCGTGCAGCCCGACGAAAATACTTTGAGGATCAGCCAGAAACTGAAGGCGGCGGTGGCCGCCGGCACCGGTGGCAGAGCCGTGACCGGATGCGGATGACCGCCTGCATGCAAGGCGTCGAACACTCCCACCGCGATCACGATAAGCAGAGTCCCGGTGAACAGGTAGGTAGGAATCATGAACACCACGCCGGTGTCGTGGACGCCGCGCATGTTGATGATGGTCAGGATGAGCAGCACGCCCAGGCACAGTTGCAGGGTGTGCGGCTGCAGCGAGGGAACCGCGGAGATCAAGGCGCCTACACCGGCGGAAATGCCCACCGCCGCGGTCAGGATGTAGTCGATCATCAGCGCCGCCGCGGCCAGCAGTCCCGCGCTATCGCCGAGATTTTCTGAAGCCACGGTATACGATCCGCCACCCTGCGGATAGGCCTCGATCGTCTGCCGGTAGCTGAAGTAGACGATGACCAGCAGGACGACAATCGCTCCGCTCACGGGAACGATGTAATGCACGCCTGCCAGGCCGAGCGGAATGAGCAGGGTCAGCGCGGCCTCCGGCCCGTATGCTGCCGAACTCAATGCATCGAGGCCGAAGATCGGAATTCCCGCGATGGGACCGATGTGCTCGGCGCGTTCCTCGCTGGTGGCCAGAGGCCTGCCGAAGAGCAGATTGAGAACACTTCCCGTGAGTGCCATGCAGAATCGATCTCGACTTTCCGGAAGGATACTAAGGGGAACCGGTCAACAGACTGAGAAACCGGAGACCGGACGACTCGCGCTTTCGATTTGCTCCCGCGTTACGTCAGATGGGAGTTGGAGGCGCTTTGTCCACTTCGCGCCCGCTCGAAGATTCGCGCCGCTTCGATCTTTGAACAACCGGGAGCTTGCTTCTCGCCCTGTGCCCGCGCGACCCGATGACGGAAACTTCATTCTTATCATGCCGAACGCCGCACGAGATCAAAATACACTGAGCAATACACTGAGCACGACGCAGAGAACGTGGAGGATAAACTGCCATGCAGCTCAAAGCGCCGAAACTCCTGTTTGCCTTGCGCCTGCTGATGCCGTGTATTCTGCTTCCCCTCGGTGCCGCGGCGCAGACGGCGACCCTCTCCGGAACCGCCACTGACGCGAAGGGCAAGCCGATCGCCGAATGCATCCGTGTCAATCAAGGCGGCGGCCGGGACCGAATCCGTATCCGTCAATGTTCGCACCGATGGGGACGGAAATTACTCCATCCCCAATCTCGCGCCGGGAGACTATTCCATTTCCGCGTCAGGCGAGGGACTCAGTTCAAAGACCATCAAAGTTACGATCACCAATGTTGCGCATCAGACCCTCGATCTGTTGTTGACGGCCGCGCCGGAGCAACAGAAGCCCGCGCAGGAACTGCCCAACGCGCCGACCAGCGCGCCCCCGCCAGCCCCGGCTTCGCCTTCGCTCGAAGACCTGGGATTCTCGTCGCAGCAGACGCAGGCGAACGCACAGTTGCAGGCCACGCTCGAAAAGCGCACGCGCATGCTGAAGATCCATCAAACACTAGGCCTCATTACGACCATTCCAATGACCGCCGCCGTGATCACCGGCCCCATGGCGAAGGCCAAAGGCAAGAACGGAGAAACCATCAAGGAGCCCACCACGGCCAACCTTGATGTGCATGCGGCCCTGGGAGGCGTGACGACCGCCCTCTACTTCACGAGTGCTTACTTTGCAATCGCCGCGCCGCGGGTGCCCGGCAACAAGAAGCACGGCGGCATTCGCTGGCACGAAGCGCTGGCTTTTGTGCACGGCCCGGGCATGATTCTGACCCCGATCCTGGGGGTGATGGCCTACAACCAGGAGAACAACGGCGAAAAGCCCAGCGGCATCGCTGCACAGCACGGCACAGTGGCGTACATTACGGCGGCAGCCTACGGGGCGGCGATCGTCGCCGTGTCCTGGCCGATTCACTGGAAGTTCTGGGAGAAGTAATGAACTTGAGACTCTTGCTTGCGTTCCTGTTGCTTCCGGTTGCGATGGAAGCCCAGGCGGACACGCAATGGGTTCTGGATCAGTCGACGCTCAGTTATCACATGTCGCACCCCATGCACCAGGTGGACGGGGTGAGCCACGCGGCCAAAGGCAAGGGCACCTGCCACGCCGGCCAGTGCAGCTTCCTGATCGCCGCTCCAGTCAAATCGTTCGACTCCGGCGACACCAACCGCGACCTGCACATGCTGGAGTCCACGCGCGGGGCGCAATTCCCGATGGTGGTGGTGCGGACGAGTTTTCCGGAGGCGGCGACCGCTGCGCCGACCATCGATGCAGACCTGGAGATCGAGCTTGCGGGCCAGACCGCCCACTATTCCCACGTCGTGTTCCAGCGCGTGGCCGAAGGCAATAGCGTACGCATCTCCGGGACCATTCCCGCAACGTGTTCCGATTTCAAGATCGACCGGCCCTCGTTTCTAACCGTGCCCATCAAGAACGAGATTCCCGTGAAAGTGGAGATGACCTGGCACAAGATGTGAGGACTTGAGAATCGAGGCCGCGTTTAAGCTTCCTGCGTCTCGGGTACAGCAGCCGGCAGCGTGAAGAGAAAGCGGCTGCCTTTTCCGGGAGTGCTCTCGGCCCAGATTCGCCCGCCATGTTGCTCGATGATGCTGCGGCAGAGCGCGAGTCCGAGGCCGGTCCCCCCCAGCGCGCGCGAGTCCGACGCGTCGCCCTGCTCGAAGCGATCGAAGATGCGTTCAAGCTTCTCGGGCGCAATGCCGCGGCCCTCATCCTCAATGACAAAGCAGACTTCGCCTTCGGCGGACGGCTGTGTAGCGAGACGGATCGCGGTGTTGGGCGGTGAGAACCGGATGGCGTTCGAGACCAGCTCGTTGAGGACCTGCAGGGTGCGTTCCGGGTCCGCGAGAACAGTGGCTGGTCCGGCGTTGACCTGGAAATTGATATGCGCGGCGCTGGCCACGGAGTGGGCCACATCGGCGGCGCGGCGAAGCAGATCCACCGCCTGAATCGCCACGCGCTTCAGAGGCAGACGCCCGTTCTCCATTTTTTCGAAATCGAGAATATCGTTCACCAGCCGCACGAGCCGGTCGCAGTTGCCGATCGCCATCTCCACCATCTGGCGCTGCTTCTCGGGGCGGCGATCGAGGGCTCCCGACGAGATCAGGCCGAGTGAAGCCCGCAGCGAGGTGAGTGGCGTGCGCAGCTCGTGGCTCACGGTGGAGATGAATTCGTCCTTCATCTTTTCCAGGCGGCGACGTTCCGACACGTCCTGGAAAGCGACCACCATACCCGACAATTGACCGTCTTCGATGAGCGGATTGGCGATGTATTCGACTTGAAACTTGGACCCATCGCGGCGCCAGAAGACCTCATCGCGAACCCGCGTGGATTCCCGCCGGCGCATGCCCATAAAAATCGGGCTGGTCGCCCGGGAGTAGGGAGTTCCATCCGCATGGCTGTGATGAATGACCTGGTGGAATTCACGCCCGGTCAACTCGTCCGGGTCGTAGCCCAGCAGTCGCGCACCGGCCTCATTGATGAAGGTCAGCCGGCCTTCGAGGTCGATGCCATAGATTCCGTCGCCGACCGATTCCAAAATGAGTTCGCGCTGCCGCGTGGCGAGGTGCAGAGCTTCTTCGGCCTCGTGCTGTTCCGTCACATCGATACCGTGGATCAGGATGAAGGGCCGCTCCCCATGGAGCTTCATGCGGCGGCCGCGAAATGCAATGCGGCGATAGATGCCGTCGCTGCGCCGGACGGGCAGGTTGCCTTGCCATTCTTCCTGGGCCTGGAGCGTGCGCAGGCATTCCTGGAACGTCGCTCCCCCGCTTGAATCCAGCAACTCCGAAACCGGCCGGCCGGCCAGGCTTTCGATGCGGTAGCCCAGAGTTTCGGCCGTGAACGCATTGAGTGACGTGAGCCTGCCTTCCATGGTGCAGGTAAACACAAAACCCAGGCTGCTTTCGACCACCTCGCGATAGCGGTTTTCGCTCGAAAGGAGAGCCTCTTCCGCTTCGCGCTGGTCGGTGACGTCCTGGCCGCTCACGATCAGGTATTGAATTTCGCCGTTGGGGCCGTTCAGAGGGCGGAGAGTCCAGCTGACGCGTCGGGTCAGGTCGCCGGCGACCCGCCACGCGCTCTCATGGGCGCCCGAAACCTGGCCTCCGGCGGCATCCCGGATCTTGCCCGCGGCCCAGGGGCGTTCATCGGCTTCGAGCAGCGCCTCGACAAAAGGTCGGCCTGCCGAAGTCGTGGGGTCAAGCCCCGTCAGTTGCGCACAAGGCTGGTTGAAACGCACCACCCTTCCCGCCGTGTCGAGGACCACCACCAGCGCGGGAATGGCGTCGAGCGTCGTGGCCACAAAGCAACGTTCAGTTGCCAGCGCCCGTTCGGTCCGCTGCCGGGCTCGCTGCGCCTGCTCCTGCGCGCGGATGCGGCTATATAGCTCCAGCCGGGTAATAATCTGGCGGCTCACCACTTCAAGCAGAGTCAGGTGTTCCGGGCCGAAGCGATTCGGTTTGCGGGCCACAATCGCGAGCGTGCCAACCACATGCTGGTTGGAGGCGATCAGGGGCATTCCCGCGTACGATCGGCATGGCTTGCCGCCGGGCAGCTCAATTCCCGTGGGAGGAAAACGCGGATCGGAAGCCGCATCGGGAACCAGCAGCGGCTTCCCGTCTTCAACGACAAACTGACATGCGGTCGAGGTGCGCGGCTGGTCCGCGGCGGCAAATCCAAATCTAGATTTGAACCACAGGCGGTTGAAATCCAGCCAGCCCATATAGGCGTAATCGGCGCCGCTCAGGACAGCAGTAAATTCTGTGAGTTCATCGAGCGCAGAATCGGCAGTGCGGTCCATGACGTCAAATTCGGACCGCGCGATCGTTCCTCCGCTGCTGCGTACGATGGTGTCCACGAGACCATACCGGGGGAGTACACTCCCGCCTCTTCAGTATGAGGAGGTTAGATGCGCTTGGCTCTGGCACAAATGGGGAATGCGATCGCGGGGCAAAGTGCAACCAAAGTAACTGCAACGCTCCAGAAGTAACGTGACAACTTGTTACCGAAGTTGACGGGTTTTATTGGTTCTAAACCGGAAAACGCCGATTTTGCACAGAGGCTTCGCTGTGGTGGGACCGCCCCATTCCATCCATCGAGGTGACCATGGGTCACTGGCTCTTTCCACTCGCAACCGGCCCCGTGGATTCCCGCACCACCAACTCGGGTGCCATGGTGATCTCCGAAGCGTATGGCTCTTCGCGGTTGGCGATCCGCTCGAGCAGCACCTGGGCCCCTTTTTTGCCCATTTCGAGCAACGGCTGGCGAACCGTGGTCAGCGAGGGCGTCGCGTAGGCGGCCGAGAGAATGTCGTCGAAGCCGACCACCGACACGTCACCGGGAACCGACAGTCCGGCATCCTTCAGGGCACGAATGGCGCCGATGGCGGCAATGTCGTTAAAGCAGAAAACAGCGGTGAAGTCCCGGTTTCTTTCGAGCAGGGCCTGCATCGGTTTATAGCCGATTTCGGGCGCCATGGGGTGGTAACCGGTCTTCATCGACCAGCCCGCGTCGTCGATGCGGATCACGCAAGCCGGATTGATTCGGAGGCCAATTTCGATGGAGACGTCCTGGATCGCGTCCCAGCGAAAGTCAGAATCGGGAATGGCTTGCGGGCCGCGCATGAAAGCGATGCGGCGATGACCGAGTTCGTACAAATGGCGGAGAGCCTGCTCCACCGCGGCATGGTGGTCGAGCACAATATTGGTCACATTCTCGACCTGGCTGTGGGCTGAAATCGCGACCACCGGCACCGGGACCTCGATGTGATCCGCGGTCGTATTCAGGAGCAGAAAACCATCGACGGCGCGCTCCACCAGCATGCGCGGATATTTCTCGATCAGTTCCGGGTTCCAGTCATGGCAGGCGGTGAAAAAGAAGTAGTGCGCCGCGGTGAGTTCCTGCACCACGCCGCTCATCACGCGGGTGAAGTAGCCTTCGCTCAGGTCGGGCGCCAGCACGCCCACGCTCATCGAGCGGCTCTGGCGAAGCGAACGGGCAAAATAATTGGGCCGATAGTTGAGCCGCTCCGCGGCCTCGACCACCCTCTTGCGGGTTTCATCCGGAATGGACTTGGCCGACGGAGAATTGTTCAGCACCAGCGAGACGGTGGTTTGCGAGAGTTCGAGGTGCTCCGCAAGCATGCGCAGATTCACGTGTCCCGGCGGAGTTGAGTTCTTGCTCTTGGCCATGATCGAGTTGTAACACGATTTACTAAAGGCAGCGAACTTTTAGGGTCTGGTCAGGTTCCTGTCCCGTGCCTGATCGGATTCCTGCCTCCTCGCTCCAGCACTATTCGACTGTGATGTGGTTCACACCGGGGCTCAGCGGTTCGCTCCGGCCATGAAAAAGAAACTCGCCTGTGACGGAAGCAGGCAGCGTGATGGTGGCTTCGATTCCCGATCCCTGGCGCTGATATTTCACCTCGATCGTTCCTTGCGGGGTGCGGGAAAGACGGCCGAGAGCGTGGTCAGGTTTCCGAGGTGCGGCGCGATGCGAACGGTTCCAAAGCCGGGACTGGAAGGCTCGATACCCGCGACCAGGGTCAGCAGATCGTAGATCGGATGCGCGGTCCAGGCATGCGAGTCGGAGCGGGTATCGCCGGGAATCTCGGGCCAGGTGCTGAAATGCAGCGGCAGCAGCTTTCGCCAGGGGTCAAGGGAGCCGAGGTACTCGTCGGCCATGCCGGCGTGTTCCAGCGCCCGCGCCAGGTAGAAGCGGAAATAATACGAGGCGCTGAGGACCCCGTCCGGCGTGGTGCCCGGCTCGATGGACAGCATCTTGCGCAGGACCTGCTGCTCGCGGCCCTTGGGGAACGACGTCGTAGAGCACCGCCAGGATGTTGGCCTGCTGGCTGAACACCTTTTGGTCGGGATTGTCGGCGAGGAGCTGGCGGTCGGCGTTCCAGCATTTTCCGTACAGCCCGGCTGCGCACCCGCGAGGCACGTTCGCGGTATCGGCCGGCGATGACCGAGTCGCCCAGGTTCTGCTCCAGGTCGGCGGCATCGATGAGCGCGCCCAGGTATTCGAGCGTGGTGATGCACGACTCGCCGTGGGAGTCGTATGTGGGTGTTTCGCCGGAGGATACCCAGTCGATGAAGCTCCACCACGGCAGTTTTTCGAGCAGGCCGTCCTCCTTCTCATGGGAGCCAAACCAGCCGAGAACCGCCCGCGTGCCTTCGAGCGACGAACGGACCGGCGCCGGGTCGGGCCGGTACATCCAGTAGTCGTGCAACATGCCGATCCAGAGCAGGGAAAAGGTGGGAATGGTCTGGGGCAGGGCACTGGGATAACGGCTGCGCGTCAGCCCTTCGGGGAAACGCGAATCATCGAAAGCCGCGAGCGCCTGGCGGCCGAGACGGTCGTCGCCGCCCACGGTGTAGGAGATCAGGGCCTGGATGCGCGTATCGCCGATGTATTGGAGCTGCTCGTAGTAGGGCGTGTCCATGTAGGTTTCGTGGGCGTCGAGCCGGGCAGTGCGCCAGCTGATGTCCCAGATCTTGTCGAGATCGGCTTGTCCGGTCTGCAGTTTGGCGCGCTCTTCAAAGGGGTAGGCGGTGAAGTTGGCGGTAAGCGACTCGAGCGTGAGCGGGCTGGAGCCGGTCTGGATGTCGAGGTCGAGATAGCGCCAGGTCCGCCACCAGAGCGGCTCAAAGACGCGATGCTGGCCGCCATCGGGGAGGAAGCTGTCGTTGAGGCCCATGGCCTGGCGGCCCTCGACCGCGTCGCGGTCGCCCTTGTGCTTGTCCTTGTCATACAGGGCTTCAGAGTAGGTGAGGCGGATCTTGGCTCCTTTGCCGCCCGAGACGGTGAGGCGGGGGTAGGCGGTGGTGAGGGTCTTGCGATCGAGAAGAAGGTGGATGTGGCTGGTCAGGCCGGTACCGTAGCACCAGTCTCGCCGGAAAGCGTGCAGTCCAGTGTCCGCTCGCTCGGAGATCAATGCGGACAATCTGCGCCCGGACTGCGTCGGCCGAATACTCCATGTGCGGCAGGCCGTCGGGCACCAGGCCCCAGAAATTGTCGCCGGTGATTTCGGCGGAATGCGCCTTGTTCACGCCCGGAAAGATGCTGTCGCGCATGGGAGTGCCCGGCGCAACCCAGCCCGACCCAGCCGCCGCCGGAGAATTCCACCCCCAGTCGTACTTTGCCGCATCGATCTCCTCCCCGGGACCGGAAGCGAAGTACTCCTGCAGCGTGACGGAACTGCGATCGAGCGCCCGGTGGCCCGGCTCCTGCTCCACCATCCAACCGTCGGGCGTGCTGATGGAGGCGTCGCCCGTGGCCTCGCTCTCCAGCAGAAACGCCGTGCGGTCGCTCATCTGGGCAACGGGGGCGTAGACGCCCCAATTCCAGACAGTTGCGGTAATCAGGTTTTCGCCGGCCTTGAGCAGCGGCGCCAGATCGAAGCGCTCATACCGCCAATGGCCAAGGTCGCCGCGGGCGGGGCCGTCGCCCACCCGCGTGCCGTTCACGTAGAGAATGAATCGGTTATCGGCGCTCACCCGGACCACGTAGCTGGCCGGGACCGCTCGCGAGCTTCAGCGACCGCCGGAAGTGGAGCACGATGGGCTCCCGCAACGGCGCCGTCGGATGGGTGATCCACGAGGCGCTCCATTCGCGGTTAGGCGGGTCGGGCGCTTCGGGCGTCGATTGGCCCTTCAAAGCCCAGGGGTTCGAAAGCATGACCACGGCAACAATCGGCGAGAGGAACAGGAATGGACGCATGGCGAGCACCTATCTGGATTCAGTCCAACAGCTTATCTGAAAAGACCGCAGGGCCACGAGGTAGCGGCGGCATTTGCGGGGAAAAGCTGGATTTTCCAGCCTCTATGCGCTTGATTTTGCGAGGTTGTAACCTCGCATTCATATTTCCCCGGTAGCCTTTCGGATAGCTGTGATCAGGTGATCGAACAAGTGCCAGAGATTCGAATCTCCCAAGTTCAATTTCAGCAAGACCCCGGATCTGCCGCCAGGAAACCGCCCGACAAGCCTTCGTCTGCCGGGGAGGTCTCGGACGTCCGGAAGTACCTGCTGTCGCGCGGCAGTTCGGCCACCGCCGACCGGATCTTTCAGGGACTGATGGTGCTGTGCGGGCTGAGCATCTTCGGGATCGTGCTGCTGATCGCCGTGGAACTGTTGAAGCGCTCGGACCTGGCGTGGGCCCAGTTTGGCTTTCAGTTCTTCTTCCGGGCCGACCTCGACCCGGTGACCCATCAGCCCATCTACTGGGATCCGGTCAACGGGCATTTCAGCGCCCTGCCGTTTGTCTACGGCACCCTGGTTTCCTCGTTCCTTTCCCTGATTCTGGCGGTTCCGCTGGCGGTGGGGGTCGCCATCTTCCTGACCGAGATGTGTCCCCTGGCCTTGCGCAACATCCTGGCTTTTCTCACCGAGCTTCTGGCGGCCATTCCCAGCATCATTTACGGATTGTGGGCTGTCTTCGTCCTGGTGCCGCTGCTCCGGGAACATGTGAATCCGTTGCTGATCAAGTACCTGGGCTGGACGGGACTCTTCGCGGACGACAATCCCACCGGGCTGGGCTTTGTCTCGGCGGCCGTAATCCTGGCCATCATGATCCTGCCCATTATCTCGTCGCTCACGCGCGAAGTCATGATAGCCGTGCCCCACTCGCAACGGGAGGCGGTCCTGGCGCTGGGCGCCACCCGCTGGGAGATGATTCGCATGGGCGTTCTGCGCAACGCCCGCATCGGGATCGTGGGCGCGATCATCCTCGGGCTGGGGCGCGCGCTGGGGGAGACGATGGCCGTCACCATGGTCATCGGGAACACGCCCGAAATTCACCATTCGCTCCTCGCCAACGGGGCCTCGATGGCGGCGGTGATCGCCAACGAGTATGCCGAGGCAGTCAGCGACCTGCATCGCTCCGCGCTGACTGAGATCGGGCTGGCCCTGTTTATCGTGACCATTATTGTGAATGCCTGTGCGCGCCTGCTGGTGTGGGCGGTAACCAGGGGAGCTCCGGCGCGCGTGGTCTGACGGCGCCTGGAATGCTGAACGAAGTTGGGAAAGGGTTGTGTGAACACGGCAAGCCAATCATCATCGAGCAGCATGATCCGGGCATTTACCGATCGTCTGGTCACGTTTCTTTCCGTGCTGGCTACGGTGCTGGTGATACTGCCGTTGCTGGCCATCTTCGCTTATCTCGTTTACAAGGGCGCCAGTTCTCTTAACCTGGACTTCTTCACCAAGATTCCCAAGCCTCCGGGTGAGACGGGCGGTGGCATGGCCAACGCCATTGTTGGCTCGGCTGTGCTGCTGGGGTTGGCCAGCGTGATCGGCATTCCCGTGGGAATTGGCGCCGGCGTCTTCCTGGCCGAGTTTGGTCGCGGCACCCGGCTGGCAAACGCCATCCGCTTCACCGCCGATGTGCTCAACGGGGTTCCGTCCATCGTGATGGGGGTTGCGGCTTACGCGTTGATCGTCAGCCCGCACGTGAGCTTTCTTCCCTTCACGGGTCATTTCTCCGCGTTCGCGGGCGGTGTGGCGCTGGGCATCATGATGATTCCCACCATTACGCGGACCACCGAAGAGATGCTGCTCATGGTGCCCAATGCGATCCGCGAAGCCGCATTAGGGTTGGGAGTGCCCAACTGGCGCTCCGTGCTCGCCATCACCGTGAAGACGGCGTCGCCGGGCATCATTACCGGGTGCATGCTGGCGTTTTCGCGCGTGGCCGGCGAAACGGCGCCGCTGATCTTTACGGTGTTGGGCAATGCTTTCTGGAGCACCAGCCTGGACCGGCCCATCGCCGCTTTGCCGCTGCAGATTTATGTCTTCGCCCTCTCGCCCTACGATGACTGGCATCGACTGGCCTGGGCGGGTTCGCTGGTGTTGATTGCTTTAATCGTGCTTGCCGTCTCCCTGGTGCGCTACGTGACCAGCCGCGGCGTTTTGAAAGGGACCAGCTAAAGCAGTTCCAGTTCACAGTTCTCGGTATCGGAAGTGGGCTCCGAAATGGGTGAGTCAAACTAAGAACTGCGAACTGAGAACTACGAGCTTGGGTTTGCAAGGAGAAATGCGTACGTGGGCGTCGGCATTGAAGTCATAAACCTGAATGCGTGGTACGGAACCAATCACACCCTTCAGGACATCAATCTGCATATCCCTGCGAACCAGGCCACCGCCTTGATCGGTCCGTCGGGCTGCGGAAAGAGCACGTTTGTCCGCTGCCTGAACCGCATGCACGAAACCAATCCCATCGCCCGCGTCACCGGCACGGTGCGCATCGGCGACCTGGATATCTATGAAGACGCCAAGCCGGTGCAGATCCGGCGTCGCGTAGGCATGGTCTTCCAGAGACCCAACCCTTTCCCCACCATGTCGATCTACGACAATGTGGCCTCGGGCCTGAAGCTGAACGGCTATTCGAACCGCCGCGCGCTCGACGAAATTGTTGAAAAGTCGCTAAAGAATGCCGCCCTCTGGGAAGAAGTCAAGGACGATCTCCGAAAGAAGTCGGGCGCCAGCCTCTCCGGCGGACAGCAGCAGCGTTTGTGTATTGCGCGCGCCCTGGCCGTCGATCCCGAGGTGCTATTGATGGATGAGCCCGCGTCGGCTCTCGATCCCGTCTCTACGTCCAAGATCGAGGACCTGATCTTCGACCTCAAATCGCAGTACACTATCGTGATTGTGACGCACAACATGCAGCAGGCGGCCCGCGTAGCGGAGAAGACGGGATTCTTCCTGAACGGCCGCATGGTTGAGTTCGATGCGACCCACAAGATCTTTACCAATCCCAGCGACAAGCGGACTGAGGATTACATTACGGGCAGGTTCGGATGACACGCAAACGGTTCCAGCAGAGCCTGGATGATCTGAAGGAGAATCTCCTGGTCATGGCCGGATTGGCCGAGCAGGCGATTCAACGCGCCATTGAAGCGTACCGGGTCCGCGATCTTTCCATCTGCGACCTGGTCAGTCGCAGCGAGGTGGCCATCAATCGCATGGAACGCGACATCGACCAGGCCGCCCTCGACCTGCTGGCCATGGAGCAGCCCACTGCAATCGATTTGCGCTTCATCCTCAGCGTGATCAAGATCAATGCCGATCTTGAACGCGTGGGTGATTCGGCCAAGAGCATCAGCGAGCGGGTTCGAACCATGGAGCAGTTGGGCGCCGTCGATCTGCCCGTCGATATTCCACGCATGGCGACGCTGGCTGCCGAGATGGTGCGCAAGAGCCTGCAGGCGTTCATCGAAGCGGACGCCGAAATGGCGCGCACGGTGCTCACCATGGACGATGCCGTAGATGCGATGAACCGCGCGGCATACAAGGCGCTCACCAAGGTGATGGAGGAGCAAAGCCACCTGGCTCCGCAGGCTCTGAATGCCCTCATGATCAGCCGCAGCCTGGAGCGCGTCGCCGACCACGCCACCAACATCGCTGAAGACGTCATCTTCTGGGTCAAAGGCGCCGATGTACGCCACTACAAGAGCGTGAATTCAGCCAAGCAGAAGGTGCCGCATCCAGAAAAGGCGCCGCCCGGCGCCGACAGCCGGCTGACCCGCCGAAGTCACTCGCATCGGCGGGCGTTTAGTCTGTTTGTGTGACCACAGTCGACGGCAGGGATCAGCAAGACGCGCGGGGCGCCGCCGAATTCTACGCCGAAGAACTCCGCAACCTCGGCCAGTTGCAGGCATCCCAGCAGCGGCGCGAACGACTGCTCGGGTACTCAAAGCTCCTCATCGCCGCCGCGACTCTCGTCGCCGCGCTATTCCTGCCGCGCCACATTGAGGCTTTCGCGCTGTTGGCGGCTCCGGTCGCCGCGTTCATTGTGCTGGCCGTGCTGCAGGAAAAATTGCTGGCGTCGATTCGCTATCGGACCCGGGCGATTGCGTTTTATGAGCGCGGGCTGGCGCGATTGAACGATCAATGGGCTGGTTCCGGCGAGACAGGAGAGCGCTTTCTCGATCCGTCGCATCCCTATGCGCGCGACCTCGATCTCTTCGGGCCGGCGTCGCTGTTCGAATATCTCTCCAGTGCGCGCACCCGGGCAGGCGAAGAGACGCTGGCGCGATGGTTGCTCGCGCCCGCGCATCCGGACGAAGTTCTTGCCCGCCAGGCCGCGGTCCGTGAATTGCGGGCGCGGGTCAAGTTTCGCGAGCGTCTCTTCTCCGCGGGCGAAACGGTGCGCCTCGGCGTGCATCCCGAAGCATTGTCGGCCTGGGGAGAAAGCAGCCCCGTCTTTACGCAAAGGAACGTCCGCGTCCTGGTTTCGGTTCTTGCTATTCTCTGGATTCTGAGCATTGTGGGTTGGGCGCTGTGGGACCTGCCCGTCCTGGCATTGCTCATGACGATTCTGAATTTCGCCTACGCTCATCGCCTGCACGCGCGGCTCGAAAAGGCAGCGGCCGCGCTCGAGAGCGCCACGCAGGATCTGCAACTGCTGGCCGAAGTGCTTCGACTGTTCGAGCAGGAACAGGTTGCATCGCCCCGATTGCTCGCCCTTCAGGCGGCCTTGCGGCGCGATGGAATCACTTCGTCGGAGGCCATCGGCAAACTGGCGCGGCTCGTTGATCTGCTTCAGTCGCGGCACAGCCTGTTTGCGCAAGCCGCTCGACCTGGTGACGTTCTGGAGCGCGCAACTGGTCTTTGTCGCGGAGCGCTGGCAA
Source organism: uncultured Acidobacteriota bacterium (assembly GCA_963812485.1). GTDB lineage: Bacteria > Acidobacteriota > Terriglobia > Terriglobales > Acidobacteriaceae > Telmatobacter. Next base: position 57,346 of record CAWEVD010000002.1, on the reverse strand, counting down.
CAGAAGTTTGGTCCCGCAATTCGCGGATGGATCGATGCAGCCGGCGAACTCGAGGCTCTTACTTCGCTTTCAGCATTCGCTTACGAGCATCCGCGGCACGTGTTTCCGGAGTTTGCGAGGCGCCGCTGCGCTGTTCGACGCAGAAGGCCTGGCGCATCCTCTGCTGCCTGCCGGCAATGCCGTGGAAAATGACGTGAAGCTGGGCGAGCCGATCCACCTCATTCTCCTGAGCGGACCCAACATGGCCGGCAAGAGCACGTTCCTTCGCGCCATCGGCGTCAACGCGGTGCTGGCGCAGTGTGGCGCCCCCGTGCATGCGCGAAGGCTGCGCATGTCGCCGCTGAACGTGGCTGCCTCCATCTGCATTCTCGACTCGCTCGCCGGCGGCATGTCCCGCTTCTACGCGGAGATTCACCGGCTCAAGCTGATCGCCGATCTGGCGCAAGGCCCCGTGCCGGTGTTGTTCCTGCTCGATGAATTGCTCTCCGGCACCAACTCCCACGACCGCCTCATCGGCGCGCAATTTGTGATTGAGCATCTGCTCGAACACGCGAGCGGTCGGCGTGGCCAGCACCCACGACCTTGCCCTGGCCCAGATTCCTCCGCGGTTCGGCGACCGGGCCGCCAATTTCCATTTCGAGGATCGGCTGGAAGGCGATCGATTGGTTTTCGACTACAAGCTGAAGCCGGGAATCGTGCAGACCAGCAACGCACTCAAGCTGATGCGCGCCATCGGACTGGGAGTTACAAGTTGAGTTAGTGAGTTGAGTTACAGCTCCCACCAGTCGAAGGCCAGCATGCGTGGATAATACAACCCGGCTCGGACGGCCACGTCCTGGCCGTGCAGGTTGCGCAGAACCCGGGCATAGAGCTCTAGCTGCGATGCAAACAGGGGGCGGAACTTCGCCAAAGCCTGCCGCCGGATCAGAGCGATCGTCGTGCGCGGTCTTGTAATCGATGATCCACCAGCAATCGTCGCCTTCCGCGCACGGGAACACCTGCGGCGCGGAAGATGCGGTCGACGCGAACCTCGCGCAGACTCCCGGCGATGATCCCTGCCCAGCGCACCTCGCTGGCCGCGCCCGCGTGCGGCGACAGAATCCATTGCGCATTCAAATCGTGCGTGGCGTTGATGGCAATGTCCAGCGCCTGGCCGGCGATTTTTGTGGCCTGTTTCTGATCCACGCCCGCCGCCGCGTAACTGGCTTGTGATGCGCGGCCGCATGCGTTCGAGTGCAAGGCGCGCGGAAGGCCAGTCTGAGGTCGCGCGGAGCCGCGCCAGTTCTTCCAGCAGCGCGTGCACCGCGCTCCCCAGCGACCGCGAAAGCACTCCGCCTTCGTGGCGTCGATAAAGTTGCGAGCCGGCCAATGCAGCGACGTCGGAATCGCCATTTGAAAGCGCGGGAAACGGCGAGTCCGGCGGCCGGTAATCGGGTGGCAGACGCCGCACGACAGCCGGCCGTCCGGGCCGCGGCATCACAAGCAGGTTGTTCGCATGAGAGGCGGCGATGGCGGTAATCTGCGCCTCCTTGCGGCTTGTTCTTCCACTCCTCGAATCGCTGCCGGACTTCGTCTTCGAGAGCCGGCCAGGCCGTCGCGAGCAGCGTGCCCCGCGGATCGGGAAGCGTAAAACTTCCATCGCGCTCAACTTTGTATGCCGGCCTGGCAAATAAATGCAGCTCTTCCCGCGCGCGCGTTGCGGCCACGTAGAGGATGCGCCGCATTTCCTGTGACTCGCGCTGCCGATAAACCCGATCGACCCACCTCTTCGCCTTGCCGCTCTCCGTGCCTTTCGAGGGCAGCGGCGCCACGAGAAACTCGGTGATGCCTCCCCCATCGTCGGCGTGTTCAAGCCCGCGCTCCAGCCACGAGAGCAGCTTGAAGTCGTTTCGCCCGCACGGGGCCTGCAAGTCCGGCACGATGACCACTTCAAACTCCAGCCCTTTCGATTTGTGAATGCTCATCAACTGCACGCCGTAATCGCTGGCAGCGGCGGGATCGGGCTGAGCTTTGAGTTGTTCAAGCGCGCCGGCGAGTCCGCGGCCAAGCAGATCCGGCTCGCCGTACTGCAACTGGTCGAGGCATTCCCAGAGCCGGTCGACGTTGGCGCGGCCGGTTGCGTCCACGCAGTCTGCGCCGCCCAGGCGCAGCCAGACCTGTTCGAGCCAGGTGCCAAGGGAGGCTGCCGGCTGCGCGGCGCGAAGGTCCGCCGCTGCTTCGATCGTCTCGAGCACTCGTTTCGCAGATTCGCGGCCCTCCTTGCTGAGCAGGTGGAGACGGGAGCCGAGCAGTTCCGGAACGGGCCGGCGAAGAACCTCCGCGTCGTCGGCGCTCGCGAGCCTGTGAAGATCGGACAGCGAGAGCCCGCACCACGGCGCGCGCAACACGCCCAGCCACGCGACCCGGTCTTCACGATTGAACAGAGCGCGTGCAAGGGCGAGCGCATCGAGGACTTCGGGCCGGTCGTTGAGTGATTCGAGATCGACGGCGCGGAAGGGAATCGCCGCTTCGCGCAGCGCCTGCGCGACCGGAGCGAGAGCTTTGTAGGTGCGGCCCAGAACCGCAATCCGATACTTTTCTCCGCGGGCGTCGCGCGGCTTCGACGCGGTCCATGTGACTGCGGATCAGCGCGACGATCTCATCGGTCTGCGCCTGGTGCTTCATCTCCCGCACCTGCGCAGCCTCCTGTTTGCGCTGCAAGGCGTCGGGGCGGGACGAATTGGACTTTCACCGTCTGCGGCATGAAATCCAGGTGCAAATGAAAGCGGGGTTCGCGATCCGATGCAGCCTCGCGCGCGGGTTGTGCCTCTGAGAGTTCAATGCCGCTTCCGTCCCTGACCGCAAAGATTTGCCTGAATGCCTGATTGAGTTTTTCGACAAGCTTCGGCGTGGTGCGGAAGTTGGACGACAGCGGAACGAAGTCGAGCTTGAGCGCATCTCCGGTCGGCAACTCAAGGCCGACATGGCGCACGCGCGGGAACAACTCGGCATCCGCGTCGCGGAAGAAGTAGATGGACTGCATGGGATCGCCGACGACGAAGACGGTGCGGCCTTCAGGCTCGGGCCACGCGGCCACGAGAGAGCCGATCAGCTTGTGCTGGCGGCGGCTGGTGTCCTGAAACTCATCCACCAGCAAGTGATGGATGCCGTCGGCGATGGCGATTGCCGCATCGCTGGGCAGTTCGTCTTCGCCTTTGAGTACGCGCTGGGCCATCTGCGATACTTCGGTAAAGTCCACCACGCCGGCTTCGGCAAATTCCACCTTCAGTTCGGCGGCCGCGCGCCGCAGCAGCGTGAAGCAGGCGCGCACAATCTGCCAGTCATCTTCCGGGTAGCGCGCCGGCGGCAGGTCGCGAACGGCATTCAGTTTTTCTTCAAAGCCCGGGATCGCTTCGAGCCGGTCGACGAGATTCGTGATCCTGCGCTTCTCGTCGAGCGACTCCAGCGGGAAAGCCGCGGGTGACGTTGAATGACCTGGGCTTGCAAAGCGTTCCTTCATTTGTCAGCAGCATTTGCGCCATGCAGAGATAACCCTGGCGCGCTTCCTCCAACGCATCGGGGTTCCGAAACGGCTGGCACGGGAGCCCCGCAAACTGGAATAGCTTGCACTGCTGCCACTTGTTGCGTTGCCCGCAGGAAAAGCGCGCCAGGTCCATCGCCTCATCGCGCGTTTCCTCGTCGATAAGCTGGTCGAGTTCGTTCACGGCCTCGGCAACGGCGCGCGCAAAGGGCCGCTCCAGGCTTGCGCGCAGTGCGTCCCAGTCGGCCTCGCGCATCTCGGCGAAATCGCGCAGCCAGAATTCCTGCATCCAGCGGTCGCGCTCCGCGAGCATCTTCACCAGCAGGTCTTCCATTTCCTGCAGTCCGTTGTCGCGCCACGAGAGCAGCGCCTCGACGGCTGAACCAAGCGAGGCAGACGCCAGCGGACAAATCGCCCTCGCCGATCTGATCCAGCGTTCTGCGCGCGGCGCGGTGGTACAACTCCGCTGGCCGCTCCGTGATATCGAGGCCTCCGCCCAATCCTGAGAGCAACGGCTGTTGCAGCGCCAGCTCATAACAAAAGGAGTCGATGGTGGAAATGCGAAGCTGCGCCGGCATTTTGAGCAGGTCCCACCCCAGCGCGCGCGAATGCTGCAATGCGCGGCGAGCCAGGAATTCCATCGAGAACTCGTCGTCGGCGAGCGTCCGCGCATCGCTGGCCGCCGCCTTTTCCAGCTCCGACAAAATGCGGTTGCGCATCTCGGCCGCCGCCGCCTTGGTGAAGGTAATCGCGACGATGCGGCCCGGCTCGTCGACCTCGCTCAACAGGCGCAGAAACCGGCGCGTGAGCAGGTCGGTCTTGCCCGATCCCGCGGGCGCCTGGACGAGGATCGAACGGCCGGCGTCGAGGGCCTGCTCGCGCTGGCGCTGATCGGGCGGCGCAGGCCGCGTGAGGCTACTCATCGGCCGCCTCCCATCCATTTTCTTCGTCTTCGGGTTCCTGTTCGTCGGTGCGCTCTTTCACGCGGCACAGCGAATACAAGCCGCACCGATCGCACGTCGCGGGATAATCGCGCGGGTCGACGTCGGCTCGTCCGGCGAGGAAATCGCGCGCCAGTTGCTCGATGGCTTCCTTCCATTCGGACAGTTGCTCGGGCGTGAGAGGATTCGTCACCAGGCCTGACTTGGCAGTGAGGTTGCTGTCGAGGGTGCCGACCGCATTACGCACTTTGCCTGCGAAACAAAGATCCCCGGTGCGGACCTTGGCGAACACCAAACCGCCCGTTTCCTTTTCGCGATCCAGCCCGAACGCTGCATACAGCGGCAGTTGAACATCATCCGGACGCGGCAGTTCCCAGGACTTGATCGCGACATTGCCTGACTTGTAATCGATCACCAGCAGCGAACCATCGTTGAGCCGATCGAGGCGATCGAGCCGCAGCTTCAATGTGAGTCCGGCAATCGTGGGGTTCGCATCCTCCTCCGTTGCCTCGACCGTGAAAGGCACACGCGTTCGTTCGTATTCGAGCCATTCAGTCACGAGGCGGACGAGACGCTTCTCTTCAAGCTCGAGATAGCGCGGCTGCATCTGTTCCCGCGCCGCGGCCGGCAACTCTTCCGCCAGCACGCGTTGCACGTGTTCTTCGACGAACGCCCGCAAATCTGGTCCCAATTCCTGGAGTTCCGCGAAGGTTCGAATGCCACGATGCGTCGGGCCGCCCCACACGGCGTGAAGCACGGCGTGCAGAAGCTTGCCGCGCTGGCTCGCCGTGAGCCCTGCTTCCGCCAGGTCCCAATCCTGTGCTCCCAGCCGCGTTGTGGCGAATGCCTTGAAGGCGCACTGGGATTGGGCCGTGAGCACGTTTGACCCGCCCGGCATCTCGTGAACCTGCATCGCCGCGGGCGGTGCGGCCGCATCATCAAACAGGCTCAGTTGCGCAGTGCTCTTCTTCAGGCGAGCCGCCGGAAGAGTTGCGCGGAGCCGCTGGAACTGGGATCCGCTCCCGGTCCTCAAAGGCGATGGTCAGGGGCTCTTTGGCGCGGCGGGCGCAAGCTCGGAGGGCAGCGGCCGTGGTGTGCCGGCGATCGCAGCCACCAGCCGCGAGCGGGCGTGTCTCCAGGCCCTCTTTCTGCTGCGCATAGCTGAAGATGACCTCGGGCGCGGCGGCCAGCAACCGGGCGGTGATGGACTCGGCCAGTTCCCAATCAAGCTGGGGAGAGGCATGCGGCATCCGCGCGGAGCGCTGCACGTCGATCGGAAGCAACGGGTGCGTTCTGCCGCTCCCTGGCCACGCGCCCTCGTCTGCGCCCAGGAACCAGATCGCATCGGCGGTAAGCCCCGCGGATTCGGCAGGCCCGGCGATCTGGATCGGAGCATCCTCCGATTCCGCCGCGTAGAGCGTTTCGGCAAGTGTGCGTTCAAGCGTGGAACGAAATTCGCTCCACGTCATGGTGCGGCCGTCGAAGCCCAGAGATCCGCATGCATCGACCGCCTGCTGCCAGCGGCTGATGGCCTGGAATTCCGCACTCGTCGGCGAGGTGCGTCCCGGCCAGCCGATCGTCTCCAGCAACTGGGGAACGAGCCCGGCCCACTCCAGCGGGCTTTGCGCCCTGCGGAGTTGCTTCAAGGCGTTTTTGCGCGCGTGCCATGCGCTCGACCCACGCACTCGGAAGAGCCGCAGAGCCGGACCGCTGGCGGACGAAGGCATTCAGGGTCCAGCGGGTTCGCTGCAGGCCTTTGCGCCGCAAACCGCGCATGAACGACTGCAGGGCCGCGGCTTCCTCGGGGTTCGCTGCGCCGGTTCCGCTGCCCAGCAGCCAATCCACTTCGTGCTCCTCGATTGCATCGTCGAGCCAGCGCAGGAGGAGACTCGCCGCGCGCGCCAGGCCGACATCGAGGAGCGGCACACCCAGTGAGAATTCGAACCGAAGCGGCTGCGCGCCGACGCCGGGCTTCAGGAATGCCCGCTCGATCTCGCCCCGGCGCTGACTTGCATCGTGGGCGACGACCAGCACGCGGGCTGATGGATTCGGCTGCAAGATAACGGCTGCACCAGAGCGCGCAGGCACTCAGTTCGGCCTGCTCGTTCGCTGCGCCATAGAAGCGGATAGCTTCGGCCGGCTCGCCCGGCGCGATCGAGCGCCATTCACCCCACGCGTCGAACACCTTTTGCTGGATGGGCAACAGGCGGTCAAATCCGGCCAGCACCAGCGGCGGCCGGCCGCCATCCTGGTTCGTCGAGCAGCGACAGTAGTTCGAAAGGCACGCGGCTCGCGCTCATCAGGCCGCCGGCGCGACAGGCATCATCGAATGCCGACAGCCAGCCACTGAAGGCTGCATGGTCCTGCTGCCAGGCACTGCGCGCCGCGGGTCGAAGCAGGTGCGGAGCGTGGGCGCAGAGGAGTTCGTGCGCTTCCATCGCCAGTTGGGCGAGGCGCCGGCGAGGAGGTTCGGTCCATCCCGCGGTGTGTCCGCTGTCGCGAATGATGCGGCACCAAAGCGACTCCTCCTGCAGGGCGTTCAGCAGCAGGAGTCCATCTCCACCGCGATCGGCCCAGGCCGAGCGGGCGAAACTCATCCAGTCCAGAACCTGGGGCGCGGGCCACGCCGTCAGGCCTTCGCGCGCGGCGGGCGCGATGGAACGCCGCCTTGACCGCCCGGGCAGCGCGTTCGCTGGCTGCGACCACGACGCCGCCGCCGCGCAGCCACGCGTCCACCTCAGGCGCAGAAATGAAACCCATGTCAGGGTTATATACCTTGCGGAGCTGTGGAAGCACCGAATTTTCGCTTTTTTTTCGCCAAATCCCGATTGGCCCGAACCAGCGCCGAGCTGCCCGGACAAACGCCCATTACACTCATCTCATGATCAAGCGCATTGGCGTGCACCTGGGCACCGCGGGCGGCGCCTCCAACGCCGCTTCTGCGCGCCCGCGCGGTGGGTGCCAACACTTTCCAGATGTTTTCGTCCAGCCCGCGCATGTGGCGCCCGCGACGGTGGACCCCGAGCAGGCTGCCCGCTTGCGCGAACTGAGGGCCGCGCATGACATCACGCCGCTCGTGATTCACACCAGCTATCTCGTCAACCTCTGCAGCCAGACCGAAGAGGTGCGCACCAAAAGCGTCGCCTGCTTTCGCCAGGAAATCGAGCGCGCGCTCACCCTCGGCGCCGATTACCTCGTCCTCCATCCCGGCTCATGGAGAGGCCTCAGCCGCCACGAGGGGCTCAGGCTCGCCGCCGAATCCATCGAACGCGCCCTCGACGGCTTCCCCTGGCAAAGCACCAGCTTCACCATCCTCATCGAAAACACCGCCGGCTCCGAGTTTTCGTCTCGGCGGCAGCTTCGACCAGGTCGCCGAACTCGTATGGCTTCTGCGCACCCACGCGCCGGTGGCGGTCTGTCTCGATACCTGCCACACCCATGTCGCCGGCTACGACATCGTTACCGCCGACGGCTACGAAGACACCATGATTCAGATCGAGGCCACGGTCGGCTTCGACGCGGTCCGCGTCTGGCACTGCAACGACGCCAAATCTGCCCGGGGTTCAAAGCTCGATCGCCATCAGCACATCGGGAAGGGAACCATCGGCAAAGAGCCGTTTCGCCGCCTCCTCAACGATCCGCGCTTCGCCCACTCCGCCTTCATTGCCGAAACCCCCGTCGATGATGACGGCGACGAAAAGAGCAATGTGCGCGCGCTCAAGCGCCTGGTCAAGAAGTCTCAGTAGAAGTCTTCACTCAATATGGCGCCTTCGAGCCAGGCGCTAAGATGGATGCGCTGATCCCGTTTGGGCAATCCATCAAGCCGCCCTGTAACGAATGACTGGATTCAACCTCGCCGGACTGCGAGTCTGCGGGGAAAGGATGTCATCGAAAGGAAATCGTCGCATGCGGAATCTTCTCAAGGCCTCTCCGTTTCTTCTCGCACTCGCGCTGTTCGCCGCCATTGCCGCTCATGCCCAGGCGCCGGCCAAGGATGCTGCCCCCAAGCCGCCCGACAGCCCCTCCAAGGTCCTGCTCGACTCCTGGAACGACATCGGCCGAAAGCTCATCGCCATGGCCGAGGATATGCCCGAGGACAAGTACGATTTCAAGCCCGTTCCCGCGCAGCGAAGCTTTGCCGAGCAGTTGCTGCACGCGTCCGGTGCGAACTACTTCTTCATCAATCCCGCCAAGGGACTCGAGACTCCCAAAGGCGGCCCGAAGCGCGCCGATTACAAGACCAAGGCCGAAGTGGTTGACTACGTGCGCAAGTCCTTCGCTGATGGAGCCGCGCTCATTGCGAGCAAGGGTGATTCCGGTATGAGCGATCTGATGATCGATCCGTTCTCGAAAAATCAGGCTCGCTTCAGCGACTTCGCCTGGGATTTCATCGAACACTCCGGCGAACATTATGGGCAACTCGTCGTCTACTACCGCGTCGCCGGCCTGGTGCCACCCGAGTCGCGCCCCAAGAAGTAGCCGGCAACTCTCGCGCGCCCGGGATCGGACTTTTCGAAACCGCGCTACTATAGTCTCGCCGAAGGTTCTTTTCCGGAGGTGAGGGATGCCACGGATCGCGTGTCGTATCGTGGCTGCGCTGGCGGTTGCCGGTTCAGCTTTCGTTGGGTTTGCCCAGACCGCGCCGGCGCCTGCCAAAACCAAAGTTCCTCGCGCCCCTCAGCCCTTCACGGCCGAGTTCAAGATCACCTCCGTGCAGACGCTGGCGAACGGCACCACCATCACGCGAGAGTCCACGGAAATCGAGGCGCGGGATTCGGCGGGCCGTTCCCTGCATTCCACTGCCGGGCAAGTCCTCGGAGTAGACCGAGACCCCATCAACCGGACCAACGTCAATGATCCGGCGGGCGGAACGCAATCGCAATGGGACTCGCGGACGAAGAAGGCTCGGGTCTATAAGCTGCCACCCCAGGAGCAACGCGGATGCTGGTCGAATGATGGCGGCGATTTTACGATTTCCCGGTACGACGGCCCTCGACCTGGCACGCCTGCGCCCTCGGGCACGGTTTTACCGGGTGGGGGCGTTCTCGTCCCTGCCCGGCGGCACACGCCTGTGGTGGAAGATCTGGGTACGACCACGATTCAGGGCTACGAAGCCCAGGGAAAACGGCTGACGACTACCATTCCCGCCGGCGAAGTCGGAAATAGTGAGCCCATCGTGATTGTGAACGAGCACTGGTCTTCTCCCCAGTTCCCCTTCGCGCTGCGCGACATCAACGACGATCCGCGCAGCGGCAAACGCACGCGCGAATTGGTGAGTCTCACTCCGGGCGAACCGGACTTGTCGATCTTCCAGCCTCCACAGGGGTACGACGTCAGCGAAGAGGAGTTGCACCAGATCACGTGCCGCCAAGCCCCGCAGTGACGTCGAGGACGCCAGAATCCTTCCGTTTACACTAGAAGTTTATGGCGGAAGAAAAAGAACAACGCTACGACCCGGCGTTAATCGAGCCGAAATGGCAGCAGCGCTGGGCCGAGGATCCCGCACTGTACGCGGCCGACCCCATCGACAGCGGCAAACCCAAGTACTACGTCCTCGAAATGCTGCCCTATCCGAGCGGCCAGCTTCACATGGGCCACGTACGCAACTATGCCATCGGCGATGCCCTCGCGCGTCACATGTGGATGCGCGGCTACAACGTGCTTCACCCCATGGGCTGGGATGCCTTCGGACTGCCCGCCGAGAACGCCGCGCTCAAGAACAACACCCCGCCCCGCCAGTGGACCCTGGCCAACATCGCCGGCATGAAGCGGCAGTTCGGCCGTCTGGGCATGGGCTTTGACTGGTCCCGCGAAGTCACCACCTGCTTTCCCGACTACTATCGCTGGAACCAGTGGTTCTTCCTCCGCATGTACGAGCGCGGCCTGGTCTACCGCAAGAAGAGCAAGGTCAACTGGTGCCCCGAGTGCTGCACCGTGCTGGCCAACGAACAGGTCATCGACGGCCGCTGCTGGCGCCACGAAGATACGCTGGTCGAGCAGCGCGACCTCGAACAGTGGTTCCTGCGCATCACGGCTTACGCGCAGGACCTGCTCGACGGCCTCGACAAGCTCGACGGCTGGCCCGAAAAAGTGCGCACCATGCAGCGCAACTGGATCGGCAAGAGCACCGGCACCGAAGTCGAGTTCGCGGTTGAAGGCCGCACTGAAAAGATTCGCGTTTTCACCACCCGCGTCGACACCATCTTCGGCGCCACCAGCATCCAGCTCGCGCCCGAATACCCTCTTGTCGCCGCTCTCGCCGCCATCGACTCTGGCCTTCGCAAGCAGGTGAACGAACTGATCGAAGAACAGAAGAAGGCGCGCGAAGCCGGCGACGTCGGCGAGATCGAAAAACACGGTGTGCCCACCGGCCACTTCGCCGTCAATCCTTACAGTGGCGAGCTTGTACCGATTTGGGTCGCCAACTATGTGCTTCTCGACTACGGCACCGGGGCCATCATGAGCGTGCCCGCGCACGACGAGCGCGACTTCGAATTTGCGAAGAAGTACGCCATTCCCATCCGCCGCGTGATTGCCCCGGCAGGGCAAGATATGGACGGGGGAGCCGAGGAGCCGGAGCTGCCCTTTACGACCAAGGATGGCGTCGTCATCAACTCCGGCGAATTCAACGGGCTGCCCTACGAACAGGCTGTCAAGCGCTTTCAGGAAGTCGCTGCCCGCGGTGGTTTTGGCGAGCCAACCGTCACCTTCCGCCTCAAGGATTGGGGTGTCAGCCGTCAGCGCTACTGGGGCACGCCTATTCCCATGATTCATTGTGAGCGCGACGGCATCGTGCCAGTGCCCGACGATCAGCTGCCCGTGATCCTTCCGGAGCAGATCGAGATCACGCAGCAGGGTGGGTCGCCACTGGGACGCGTGCCTGAGTTTGTGAATGTTACATGTCCAAAGTGCGGTGGCCCGGCCCTCCGCGAAACCGACACCATGGACACCTTTGTCGACTCCAGCTGGTACTTCTACCGCTACACCGACGCGCAGAATTCCACGGCGCCGTTCGATCGCGCCACCGCGCACTACTGGTTCCCCATCGACCAGTACATCGGCGGCGTCGAGCACGCCATTCTGCACCTCATCTACTCGCGCTTCTGGACAAAAGTGATGCGTGACCTCGGTCTCGTCACCAATGATGAACCCATCCGCCGCCTCTTCACCCAGGGCATGGTCCTTAAAGACGGCGCCAAGATGTCCAAGAACAAGGGCAATGTCGTTTCACCCGATGAGATGGTTGCCCGCTATGGCGCTGACGCGGCCCGTATGTACGCCCTCTTCGCCGCCCCGCCCGACCGCGACCTCGACTGGCAGGAAGACGGCGTCGCCGGAGTCAGCCGCTTTCTTGCGCGGGTCTATCGCATCGTGATGAGATACGCGTCGCAGGCCAGGGGCGCCCAAGCCGACTCTTCACAAACGCAGACGGGTCGAGACCTGCTGCGCAAACTCCACCAGACCATCGCCAAGATCACGCACGATTTCGAAGGCCGCTGGCACTTCAACACCTGCGTTGCCGCCGTCATGGAGTACGTCAACGAACTTCAGGCAGCGGACGCCGAACTCGCTGCCGGCGAAATCCCCGCTCCCGTTGTCCGCGAGCTCCTGCGCTCCCTGGTTCTGCTGATGGCTCCGTTTGCACCCTACATCGCTGCCGAGTTGTGGGAGGAACTGGGTGAGCAAGGCGCGGTGCTGCGCGCTCCGTGGCCCCGCAGCAATCCCGAACTCGCGAAAGAAACCGAGATCGAGATTCCGGTACAGATCAACGGTAAGCTGGTCACGGTGGTCCGGGTCGCCGCGGACGCGGATTCCGAAACCGTTCAGGCCGCGGCCCTGGCCGATGAGAAAGTAATCACGCGCATAGCCGGCCGGACGGTTGTCAAAGTCATCGTTGTGCCGCGCAAGACGGTTAACCTTGTCATCAAGTAGCATGCAACGCGATCCCGTCCGCGCCACCCAGTCCGCCGTAGGACAGATGGGCTGGGTCTTCGCGCATCCTTCGCTGACTGCCCTCGAAGTGGCCTGGCGCTGGATCTTTGGCGGGCCCGTGCTTCTCGTCTGCTGGATCCAGGCGCAAAGAATCCTGGCCCAGCTTCCGCCGGAATCCACGGGTCTCGACAAAGTCAACCTGCAAGACCCGTGGGTCTCCGCCGTTCGCCTGGCCGATGCCTGGGATCTCTACCGGCCTCACGTTGTGCACGTGCTGGTGTGGCTTGGCCCGCTGGCGGCAGTCGCATGGATTGTCGTTTCCGCCCTGGGCCGCAACCTGGTGATGAAACGCCTCGAGCCGGGCCTGCCGTTCCGACCCGTCAGCATGATCGCGCTGCAGGCCGCGTGGCTGGCGGCTCTGGTCTTCACTTGCTGGGCATGGTTTCGTTCCATCGGCTGGGCCGCCGATCAACACATCGGAAACGGAGCCGAGCCTGACCTCGTTGGCTATACCGTCTGGGTCATCGTCTTTACTCTCGGCTTCTTCACCCTGTGGGCGCTCATCAGCTGGGCGGTTGCCATCGCGCCCATGCTCGTGCTTCTCGAAAATCGCTCCGCTCTTTCCGCTCTTGGTCAGAGCCTAAGGCTAGGGAAGCCCTTCACCAGCAAGCTGGTCGAAATCAACCTGGTAATGGGCATCGTCAAGCTGGCGCTGCTGGTGCTGGCCATGGTGTTCTCGTCCGTTCTCATCCCCTTCGCCGAGCAGGTCGGCGCCGGCACTCTCCATATCGAATGGATCATCGTCTCGATTTTCTATTTCGTTGCCAGCGACTACTTCCAGGTGGTGCGTCTGAAGGGCTTCATCGAGTTCTGGCGGTCATTTCGCGGGGCGTAGACAGACGTCAGATCCGCGGCCGCCGGCAGTGATCGAATGGAGCGAAGTTTCCTTCCCGTCGAATGTGCACATTTGCAGAATCTAATTCTGCCGGCTTTTTGCGGAATGTTTGGGGCACAGCCATGGTTACAAACGTGCAAGCAACCTGGCGGAACTTACCAGCCCGGAGTCATGCGCTGATCGTGTCCGTCGGTACCTTCGCGGATCGTCGCGCGAACCGTCAGTCAGACGCGCGGGCAGGAAAGGATGAGGAGACGGGCGATGGAGTGCAGGGATTGTGGTTTGATGCTGGATGCGTTTGGGATTTGTCCGCAAGCGGAACCGGAACTGGCGAGACAGACCTGTTCACCAATCTATTGCGGCAAATCTCTCGAAACGCATTCAAGAGAGGCATTGGCGCAGGCAATTGCCGCGCTCAGCCACATGCAGAATTCGCGCCAGACGGCGTTGAGCATCCAGATGCGCGGTACCGGCGTTGCGCGTCAACAGGTTTCCGGCCAAGTGCCTCAGAGCCTGTCCTGAGCGTAGTCGAAGGATCCGGATTCTTTGGGGCCTGGGAAATCGAGACTTCCTACTTCGCCGCTTCCGGATTCTCTTTCAAGTAACGCCGCGCTCAGCGTGTGCTTCTCCTGCGCCACCGGAAGCAGCGTGGGATAGAACTGGACAAACGTCGTGTCCACCGCGGCATGCTCCGCATGGCACGTGTAGCACGGCGCTCCCTGCGGAATCAGGGTTCCGTTCTTGTCCGGCGCGTCGAAGGAGAAGAACGCCCACTTGCCCGGGAACCGCGCCTCGTCCTTGACGTGGACTTCCAGGTCCATCACCCCTCCCGGCCTGGAAATGCCCGCGCTGATTGATCGAGCCCTTGCTCCGCGCCTCCCGGCCTTCGAGAATCATGACCGTCTTGTCCGGCCATGTGCCCGTGGCCAGGAAGCTCCGGTACGCCTCGGGATTGACGAAGACATTGTCGAACATCGACATGCCGCCCTTACCCATCGCCTTGGGGCTGTAGCTCATATCGATCCCCGATGTGAGATAGATCCACTCGCGATAATGCGACGGAGGCAGCATATCGCCGTTGCCGGCATAGGACGGCGCGGTAGCCTGGGCCGCCTTCACTTCCCGGGCCGGCCAATGGGCAATCCGGATCGCGAGTCCTCCCGCAACCAGGGACGCTGCTATCACCGCAAGAACAGGAATACGCATAGGGGCCTCCGGGGATGCGCACTGCAGCAGGACCAGACCAAAGCAGGTCGGTCAATGTCTCTCGGTGAACTAGAAGACTTTCAACTGAATGACGAGGTACTTTTTGGGATTTTCGCGAATGGCCTTCACCAATTGCTGCGCCTGGTCCATGGTCTGATCGGCGTGATCGTAGAGCGATCGGTTCTGGGCCAACTGGCCTATCGTGCCTTTGCCCTCGTTGATGCCCTTCAGCAGCGTGTCGAGGCTGGTCACTGTTTCGTCAATCTTGTTGGCAAAATCCGGATCCCTGGAGAGCTTGCCCAGGGCTCCCTTGCCGGCATTGATGTTGGCTACAAGTTCGTTGGTGTTGGCTACCGCGGAGTTCAGATTCTTGTAGAGCGTGTCGTCCTTCAGGAGTTTCCCCGCCGTGCCTTTGCCTTCATCCAGTTCCACGGTGATGTTGTTGAGACGGTCGATGGCCGACTCGGCGCGCTTGTAGAGCGTATCGTCATGGATCAGCATTCCCAGCGTGCCTTTGCCGCTGGCCATGGTGCGCGTGATCGTCTCCAGATTTCCCGTCACGCGGGTGAGCTTTTCATAGAGCGCCGGATCGTTGATCAGCTTGCCGGCAGTGCCTTGCTTGGAATTCAGGGCATCGATTAATGTGTCCAACTTGCCTACGAGAACGGTGACCTTCTTGATTCCTTCCTGGCTGGAGGCGACGACCTCCTGGATGCTTGGGGCGTCGACCGATTTGAGCTCGGAACGGTCGGCTGGCGGGGGACCGGTCGCGTTCTTCGAGGTGATGTCGACATAGCTGTCGCCCAAAACCCCGGCCTGGGCGATCACCGTGGTGGAATCGGTGTGCAGTTCGCGCGCAAACTCTTGCGCGATGCGCATGGTCACTTCCACCGGGAAGGGGTTGCGCGACGGCACGACCTTGATCTTCAACACGTTGCCGATGGTCACGCCCTCCAGCGTAACCGGCGCCCCGCTTTTCAGCCCGCCGGCATTGTCAAAATAGGTCCGCAGCACAAGCTTGCGTGCGAACAGGCCGCCCGTCGATCCCGACATGAGAAAGATAAGAAAGATCAGTATGGCCACGGCGACCATGACCAGGGCGCCCACCTTCAGTTGTGACCACTGAATCTCTTTGCGGCTTGGCAACGTTGCTCCTTTGGTAAACCGCTCAGTTCCAATGCGTTGAGGATACCAGACCGTCTCGCGAGCTCAGCGGCCGTCTTCCAGTACGACACTCGCCATGGCGAGCGCCGCCGTATGGGTGATCGACAACGCCGAACGATGGGCTCCCAGGCGCCGGGCCACTTCCGCCGCGCGGCCGTGGAACTGAAGCGCCGGCCGTCCGCCCGGCTCCCGAATCACCTCGATCTCCAGCCAGTTCACACCGCGGCTGATCCCCGTTCCCAGGGCCTTTGCGCCTGCTTCCTTGGCCGCAAACCGGGCCGCCAGGCTTTCCGCTGCCTTCCGTTTCCGCAGGCAATAGGCTTGCTCGTCCGCGGTATACACACGATCGAGAAACCGCGATCCGAAGCGATCCAACGAGTGTTGGATGCGACTGATCTCCACCAGATCAATGCCCGACCCGACGATCATGTTGTCTATGAAGCTATCATCCGGCGCACCACCGTGTGCGAAACGCCAACCCCCGCGTCCGCTGTGTCAAAGACAGTCAGCCGCCGTTCGACTCCGGAACAGCCATAAAGCCCTGCGCCCTGCATCCGATAAAGCGGGCATGAGGGTCACCTGGGCAGAACGCGACGAAGAACGATCTTCCCCCGTTCCCTGGGCGCTAGAGATGAAAGCCATCTCCGTCGAAGAACCCTCGCGGCTGGTAAAGACCCTCACGGGCGGCATTCTTGGCTGTGGCGGCTGGGTTCTGAGCCGCGGTGCGAACGACTCCGGAACGGTCAGCATGCTGTTTGAATTTGAGCGCCACGCCTGCCTCGACATCTACAGCGTCCTCATCGCCGCCGGCCTGGAACTCAGCCAGTACGGCCACATCCGGTTCACCGAACTATGCCAGTGCACCCGCAGCCGCCAGCAGGAATGCGCCTCGGAAATCGCCAGCGTCGATCTCGAGATTCAAACCCTTCGCGCCCAGCCGGTCGCGTATGCAGCCCGTTCCGGACTGGCGTAAAGATGCACCAGCCTTCAGCTCTTATCCGTTAGCTAAAAGCTAAAAGCTGTCTCCGTCACCCGGCCTCCACCAGCCCATACCGCCTCTGCCACGCCTCTTTCAGCCGCGCCCACACCCGCGCCCGCTCGGCTTCCGTCCCTTCGCCCTCGCCGGTTTTGGCATGCGCAAACCGCGCCGCCTCCTGTTTGGCCAGTTCCAGCAATTGCCGGTCGCGCACCAGGTTGGCCACCCGGAAATCCGGCAGTCCGGCCTGCCGCGTTCCGAAGAACTCGCCCGGCCCCCGCATGGCCAGGTCCAGTTCCGCCAGCTCAAACCCATCCTGCGTCCGCACCATGGCGTTCAGACGTTCCTCCCCCACCTCGGAAATCCGCCGCCCCGTCATCAGGACGCAATAGCTCTTTGCTCCGCCTCGCCCCACGCGACCGCGCAACTGGTGCAACTGCGCCAGTCCGAAGCGCTCCGCGTGTTCCACCACCATGACCGTGGCGTTGGGCACGTCCACGCCCACTTCGATCACCGTGGTCGCGACCAGCACGTCGATCTCGCCGCGCTGGAAGCGCCGCATGATGATTTCCTTCTCGTCGGCATCGAGCCGCCCATGCAGCAGTCCCAGCCGCAACCCCGCCAGGGGTCCGGAGCGCAGCTTCTCATGCATCTCGACGGCCGATTTCAGTCCCGACTTCGCCTGCGGATTCGCTTCCGGGGCCGCCTTGGGAAAGAGCTCCGCCGCTTTGCTTTTGCGCGCAGCCTTTGGGGCCGCCTCGCTGCCCGGCTCCGGCTCATCGTGCGGGAAATCCAGTTCCGGCTGGTCGTCCTTTGTCCCTTCAATCACCGGGTAAACAATGTACGCCTGCCGCCCTTGTTTCACCTGCTTGCGGACAAAGTCCCACACTTCATCGGCCCGCTCGTCCGCCACGCGCCGGGTCACAATCGGTGTCCGCCCCGGGGGCAGCTCGTCCAGAACGCTCACATCGAGGTCGCCATAGAGCGACAGCGCCAGGGTGCGCGGAATCGGCGTCGCCGTCATCACCAGCACGTCGGGCTCGGCCTGGTTGGGCTTCTTCATCAGCCGGAACCGCTGCAGCACCCCAAACCGGTGCTGCTCGTCCACCACCACCAGCCCCAGCCGGTCGAACTCCACCTTCTCCTCGATCAGCGCATGGGTGCCGATCACCAAGTGCGCCTCACCGCGGTTGATCATGCCGCGATTGGTGCGCTTGCGATCCTCGTCGAGCGATCCCGTCAGCAGCACGATCCGGTAGCGCCGGCTCGACCGCTCCAGCAGCTTGCGCGCCGCCAGGAAATGCTGCGTCGCAAGGATCTCGGTAGGCGCCATCAACGCCGCCTGGTAGCCGTTCTCCATCGCCACCAGCATGGCCTGCAGCGCCACAATCGTCTTTCCCGAGCCGACGTCCCCCTGCAGCAGGCGGCGCATCGGGCTCGGCTGCCGCATGTCGGCGACGATCTCGCCCAGCGTCCGCTTCTGCGCCGCCGTGGGATGAAAGGGCAGCACCTCCCGGATCGCCTCGCGCACCTTGTCCGTGGTTGCAAACGCGATCCCCGGCCGTTCGCGCATGCGCCGCCGTTTCAGCTCCAGGCCCAGTTCCAGAAAAAACAGCTCTTCGAAGATCAGGCGGCGATGTGCCGAAGTGGCCGCCGCCTGCAGTTGCGCCATGGGAGTGCCTTCCGGAGGGAAGTGCACTTCCCGCAATGCGGTCTCCCGGTCGGGAAGGCCCAGCCGTGCCAGCATCGCGCCCGGCAGGCACTCCGGAACCGCCCCGCGCATTCCTTCAAGCAGATCGAAGATCACTCTCCGCTGCCATCGCGAAGCCAGCCGCGCCCCGCCCAGCGATTCGTATACCGGCGTAATGCGCCCCACTTCCAGCAGGCGCGTTTCGGCGTCGTCCCCCTCGTCGGGCAGAACCTCGAATTGCGGCTGGATCATTTTGAAGTTGCTGGTCGACCGCGACGGTTCCACTTTCCCGAACACCGCCACCGTCTGCCCGGCATGAAAGCGGTCCTTCAGGTAGGTCCCGTTGAACCACATGCACTTCAGCGCCAGGCGGCCCTGGCCCAGGGTCATCTCGAAAATCGGCATGCGCCGCGTTCGCAGCAGGGCGGCCCCTCGTACCTCGGCAATCACGCTCGCCATCTCGCCCGGCTTCAACTCGTCCAGGCTGCGCGGATTCTGCCGGTCTTCGTAGCGGAAGGGAAGGTGATAGAGCAGATCTTCGGCGGTCTGGATGTCCTTGGCGGCAAGCATCTCCGCGACGCGCGGCCCCACGCCGCGCACATACATCACCTGGGTTTCAAGTCCGGGCACAATCTGGATGTTATCAATTGGATCTCAGCCCACCCCGGGGAGCTGGATTGAAAGCGAAAGGTCCCGCGGGCACGTTGCTGATGGTCGGCCTCAAATATCAGGACCGTGTTATGGTATCCCCTAGACCGCAAACGGGGGACCGCGCCTGCATGGGAGAGAGATTCAATCGCTTCAAAAGCGAGATCGAAAAGGAAGTCGCAGACCGTCGCGCCGCGGTGGAGCAGGCACCCGCACAGTTTGAGGCACTGAAACAGAGCTTAGGTCGTTTTGACGGGGAATCCGTGTTAGGGCAGCGGTTTTGCTACGTGGGACAGAAATTGGCGTTGGGTAGCTTTATCGGAACGACTGCCGCAGCAAGAGGGTCCTTCACGATTAAGTTCTTGAGAATTGAGAACGACCAGCTCACATACGCCGACTTTCGCGAAGCTGGCGCGTGGTCCCTGATTCCCGTCATCGAGGACGACCAGTTCAAGTGGAGAGTTGTAGAAAAAAATAATCAAGCCTTCACTAACGATGAACTAGCCGATGAAGTAGCCGTCCATTTGGCAGAGAAAATCAGAGAATTGCCAAATCCGCTGCCGCCCTCTTAATCCCCTGACACAACAAACGCCGGAGCGACAAACAAGGCGCCCCAGCGGAACCGGAATCGAGCGGATTCTAAAAGAATTTCCTCCGGGACCAGGGCTCGCGATCACTCCCCGCGGTAAAGTCCCGGCTTGTTCCTACCTCTCCACCAGCGCCATGCGCGCCGTGCGAACCTCGGCCGCCAATACGCGGAGAATTCCTACGGACACCGAGGGATCCGTGAGCATCAGGTGGTTAAAGTCTTCGCGCTTGACGAAAGTCACCGAGGACCCCTTCTTCGCTCTGGCCGACAGGCTGTAAGGCACGTTGCCTATGACGCCGGGCAAGCCCAGGAGCGAGCCGGCATCAACGGACAGGCTCATGACCACGTCGCCAGACAACGACGTCAACGTCAACGAAACCTCACCGCCGCAAAAGATATACAACCCGACGGGAGCATCGCCCTGCTTGAAAAGCAGCCGGTCTTCTGCGCAGTCGACCTGCGTTGCATGCTTCTTGAGCGCCTCGACCAACTCCGGGTCGGCCACAAATGCTGCGGCGTCCATCTTCATGAAAAACTCCTGTCCGGCACATAGAAATGGGTCTTGCTGTTCCCCGAAATTCAGGTCGGCGAGCCTCGATAGTGTACAAAAGGTTCTCCGGTTCCGCGTCGATCTTGTGAGGAATGGCTCACGTGCAGCCAATAGTGGAGAACCGGATATGAATTGTTCCAAATAATGTTTGCACTGATTCCGCCGCGCCAAATGTGAGCCTCATCACAATCGTCGGGTTGCCACAAGCGCCCTTCGGATCGAGTCTTCCGTTCAGGCGGCCAGGCTCCTGAAACCTGACACCTGAAACCTGCCCCCTGTATGGTTATATGCGGCAATCATGCAACACCTTGGAGGGCTTTGTGTCCGCTCTAAATCGCAGGAGTTTTTTGCGCGCTGCCGGAGCCGTATCGGCAGCCACCCTGATGCCCGGAGTCCATCTTCTCGGCGCCTCGAAATCTGAACTGGAAGCCGAACTGGCCCAGGCCGGGCAGCCGGTCGCGGCCAACGATCACATCCAGATCGCGCTGATCGGCGCCGGCGGCCAGGGCATGTTCGACACCAAGCGGGCCGTCGAGGTGCCCGGCGTCAAGCTGGTCGCCGTGGCCGACTGCTACAACGGCCGCCTCGCCCGCAGCAAAGAGCTCTGGGGCGACGACCTCTTCACCACCCGCGACTACAACGAAATCCTCGCCCGCAAGGACATCGACGCCGTCATCATCGGCACCCCGGACCACTGGCACAAGCAGGCCTCCGTCGACGCCATGAAGGCGGGCAAGGACGTCTACTGCGAAAAGCCCATGATCCACCTCTACTCCGACGGGCCCGAAATGATCGAAACCGCGCGCTCCACCAAACGCATCCTCCAGATCGGCAGCCAGCGGGTCAGCTCCGTCATTTACATCAAGGCCAAGGAAGTGCTCGCCTCGGGAGCCATCGGCCAGCTCAACATGGTGACCGCGCGCTGGGATCGCAACTCCGCCATGGGCGCGTGGGACTACACCGTTCCTCCCGACGCCTCGCCCGATACCTGCGACTGGCCGCGCTTTCTCGGCACCGCCCCGAAGATCCCCTTCAACGCCGAACACTTCTTCCAATGGCGCAAATGGAAGGCCTACGGTTCCGGCGTGGCCGGCGACCTGTTCGTCCACCTCTTCTCCGGCACCCATTTCATCACCGGCTCGCACGGTCCCACCCGCGGCATGGCCACCGGCGCCCTGCGCTTCTGGAAGGATGGCCGCGATGCCAATGATGTGGTGCTGGGCCTGTTCGATTACCGGGAAGGATTCAACCTCAGCCTGCGCGTGAACTTTGTGGATGGAGGCGAAGAAAGCGAAGGACTTATCTTCACCGGCTCCGAGGGAACCATGGAGATTGGCTGGGATGGGCTTACCATCACCCGCGTCCCCAGAGAGGACGATCCCGGCCTCACCATCGACACCTTTCCCGAAGCGATGCAGAAGCAAATCGAAGACGAGCACGACAAGAAATATCCGCCCCACTCCGGAAGCACCTCCCTCGGCGGATCGGAAAAGTTCCTCACCCCCAAGGGCTACAGCGACAGCTACGACCACTTCCGCAACTTCTTCGCTTCGGTCCGGTCACGGCAGCCGGTCGTTGAAGACGCGGTCTTCGGCTATCGCGCCGCCGGCGCCGCGCTGCTCAGCAACCTCAGCATCGAGCGCGGCCAGGTCATCAACTGGAACCCCGACGAAATGAAGATCGTCTAGCACCTATGCTGTCATCCTGAGCAGAGTTCGCGTAGAGGCAGTCGAAAGCCTGCCCTGAGCGAAGCCGAAGGTCCCGCATTTCGGGATGATCGTCGACCCATGAATTCCCGTGCCCCATCCTTTTCACAGTTCCATCGTGAAAAGGGTGGGGGACACAACCCCTCTCCGGTTTTGGGAACCGCTCATCGCACGCCTGCGTAAGGTAGCCGAAGGACAGAGCGAGTGCCTCCGGGACCCCTTTGCTAAACTGCTCGCAGTCCGCTTCCCCGGATCCTCTGAAAATTCGTGATTCCGCGGCAGGAGAATTCATGCCAGTTGTCGAGCTCGCTGGAGTGACCAAAGCCTACGAGGCAAAGGTTGCGGTCGATAACCTCAGCCTGTCGATCGAAGCCGGCCAGATGTTCGGCCTCCTGGGTCCCAACGGCGCCGGGAAGACCAGTTCCATTCGCATGATGATGGGCATCACCTTGCCCGACTCCGGCCAGGTGAACCTCTTCGGCAAGCCCTTTGAGCGCAAGAGCCTCGAGCGCGTCGGCTATCTGCCCGAAGAGCGCGGCCTCTACAAGAAAATGAAAGTGCTCGATCAACTCGTCTTCTTCGGCGAACTGCACGGCCTCGCCAGGGACGAGTCGCGCAAGCGTGCCGTCGACTGGGCCCGGCGCATGGAAATCGCCGACGCGCTTCCCAAAAAGACCGATGAGCTTTCCAAGGGCATGCAGCAGAAGATCCAGTTCATCGGATCGGTCCTCCACGATCCCGGACTCATCGTCATGGATGAACCCTTCTCCGGCCTCGATCCTGTGAATGCCACCTTGCTCGAGCGCACCCTGATCGAACTCAAGGACCAGGGCAAGGCGATCCTCTTTTCCACCCATCGCATGGACCAGGTCGAGAAGCTCTGCGACTCCATCTGCCTGGTGAACAAAGGCCGCGCCGTTCTCGAGGGACGAATGCGCGAGATCAAATCCCGGTATGAGCGCAACCGCGTCATCGTCGAGTTCGAAGGCGACGCCTCCTTCCTCAACAGTTCCGAGATCGAGTCGGCCAAAAACTTCTCGGGCCATGCCGAGATTCGCCTCCACCCCCACGGGGACGCGCAGAAACTCCTCCACCAGGCCGCCGCCGTCGCCACCATCTATCGCTTTGAACTGGTGGAGCCCTCGCTCGAAGAAATCTTCATCCAGACCGTAGGAGACAAGGCCGATGCGTAACATCTTCCTGGTCGCAAAACGCGAGTACCTCGAACAGATTCGCGGCCGCGCCTTCCGCGTCTCCACCATTCTCGTTCCGCTGCTGTTTGCCGTGGTTATCGGCGTGGCCTACTTTTCCGGACGCGGATCCGGGGTGGGCAAGCATGTGATCGTCGCCGCCCCCAGTCGATCCCTGGCCGAGGCCATTCGCTCCCAAATCGTCAATGACAAGGATGCAAAGACCAGCGTCGACCTCGTCGCTCCCGCCAGCCCGGCCGATCGGCCCGCCCTGGTCGACAAAGTGATTTCCAAACAGGTCGATGGACTGTTGTGGGTTAAAGTATCCGATGGCGCGGTTTCCGCGACCTATACCTCGCAATCCTCGGGCGACATCGTGGTCACCGGCCGCCTGAGCGGCGCGCTCAACCATGCCGTGGCCATGGAACGCATGACCTCCCGCGGCATGAGTCCGGACGAAGCCGATGCCCTCCTCAAAGATGTCAAGGTCGATACCCTGCAGGTCGACAAACAGGGAAGAGAAGTGAAGAGTAGCGGTTTCGGCTCTTACTTCAAGGGATACATCATGGCTTTGCTGCTCTCCATGACGACCATGATCTACGGCATGAACGTCGCGCGGTCCATCATCCAGGAGAAAACCTCGCGCATCTTCGAAGTCATGCTCGCCATTACAAAGCCGAGTGACATGCTGGCCGGGAAACTCATCGGCGTGGGCGCAGTCGGACTGACGCAGATCGCGATCTGGGTGGTACTGGGCGCGGTGATCCTGTCCTACCCGGCGGCCCTGCTTACGATTTCCGGAACGCTGTCGATTCACATTTCCTGGGTCGAGGGCATTCTGTTTCCCGTGTACTTCCTGCTCGGCTACCTTCTCTACGCATCGCTCTTTGCGGGACTGGCGGCCTCCTGCGAAACCGAGCAGGAACTGCAGATGTACACCCCGCTGGCCGCGCTCCCCATC
Organism: uncultured Acidobacteriota bacterium; assembly: GCA_963812485.1. Taxonomy (GTDB): domain Bacteria; phylum Acidobacteriota; class Terriglobia; order Terriglobales; family Acidobacteriaceae; genus Telmatobacter. Next base: position 33,378 of record CAWEVD010000002.1, on the reverse strand, counting down.
TGGCTCAGCTTCTCTCTCATCTGGCTGGTCATCAACGACCCCAATTCGGTGTGGTCCGTGGCCGCATCGCTCTTCCCCGCGACCGCGCCCATCATCATGATGCTGCGCCTGGGTTCGGAAATGCCGCCCTACTGGCAGTTCGCAGCCTCGATCGCCATCATGATCGCCAGCATCTGTGGCGGTGCTCTGGATCTCGTCCCGCCTCTACCGCGTCGGCATCCTGATGTACGGCAAGCGCGCCACCCTGCCCGAGCTGATCCGCTGGCTCCGCTACAGCTAAGCGCGAGAATCTCCGTGCCGCATCCTTTTCACAGTCTTATCGTGAAAAGGGTGGGAGACCAGGAACCCATCCCTGCCGTCTATCAACCAATAGCTAACAGCTAAAATCGTCTGAGTGACCACCAACCCCAGTCGCACGCTTCACCCTCACCCAGCGCCTCATCCTGGCCGTGGTTCCGCGTATTGTCTGGGCGCTGCTCTGGGTTCTCGGTCTCACCTGGCGCTTTCGCGTCATCGCGGAAGACGGCGTCACCCCCGTCGTGTTCGGCCAAAAAGCCGGCGCCGAGATTTACTGCTTCTGGCACCAATGCGTACTCCCCTGCACCATCTACTTCCGCCGCTCGCGCGCCGTCATCCTCATCAGCCGCAGCTTCGACGGCGAACTCATCACCCGCATCCTCCGCATGTTCGGCTTCGACGCCGTACGCGGCTCCAGTTCGCGCAGCGCGCGCGAAGGCTTGATGGGCCTCGTAGACGTGATCGAGAGCGGCCGCACCGCCATCTTCACCGCCGACGGCCCACTCGGCCCCATCTATCAAACCAAGATGGGCCCCATCAAACTCGCTCAACTCACCGGCGCGCCCATCGGCGCCTTTCATCTGCAGCCCGAACGCGCCTGGGTCATGAATTCCTGGGACCGCTTTCTCATTCCCAAGCCATTCACGCGCATCTGCGTGAGCTGGGCGCAATGGACGCAGGTGCCGCGCGACCTCTGCCCCGAGCAATTCGAGCCCAAACGCCAGGAGTTGAATGCCGCCCTCGAACGCGCGCGCCTGCGCGCCCTCGACTACTTCGGCCAGGTACCGCGATGACCGGCCCGGACACCAGCACCGATCTGCGCGTTGCGGATTTCGATTTCGACCTGCCCGAGGAACTGATTGCGCAGCAGCCGCCCGCCGAGCGAGGCCAGAGCCGCATGCTGGTGATGGATCGCGCTACCGGCGAACTTCGCGACTCCCGGTTCGCCGATCTTCCCTCGCTGCTTCAAGCCCGGCGACCTCCTCGTGCTCAACGACAGCCGCGTCATTCCCGCGCGCCTCTATGCCCGCCGCACGCTTCGCCGCGAAAAGGAAAAGCCCACCGGCCGCATCGAAGTCATGCTCACCGAGCCGGCCGGCGACAATCGCTGGCACGCCCTCGTCCGCCCGGGAAGAAAAGTCGCCATCGGCGAAATTCTCGTCTTTCCATCGCCATCAGGCGCCATCGAACTGAAAGCCGAAGTCCTCGAGCGCGGCGAATTCGGCGACCGGCTCCTTCAATTCGAGCCGGTGGAAGATTTTTTCGCGGCTCTCGATCGCATCGGCCACATCCCGCTGCCGCCCTACATTCATCGTGACGACTCCGCGGCCGATCGCGAACGCTATCAGACCGTCTACTCGCGCGAACGCGGCTCGGTTGCCGCTCCCACCGCCGGCCTTCACTTCACTCCGCAAATCCTCGACGAACTCACCGCTGCAGGCGTAGAAATCGCGCGTGTCACTTTGCATGTCGGCCTGGGAACATTTGCGCCGCTGCGTGTCGAGCGTGTTGCGGACGTCCACCTCCATCGCGAACGCTACACGCTGCCCGCAGCCACGGCCGAAGCCATCAATCGCGCCGTTCGCGAAGGCCGGCGCATCGTCGCCGTCGGCACCACCGTGGTTCGCACCCTCGAACACTGCGCGCTCGAGGCCGGCGGCGCGGACCTTATCCCACACACCGGCGCGACCGAAATCTTCATCTCGCCCGGCTTTCAATTCCGTCTCGTCTCCGCGCTGCTCACCAACTTCCATCTCCCCCAATCGAGCCTGCTCATGCTGGTCAGCGCCTTCGCCGGCCGCGAACCCGTCCTCGCCGCCTACCGCCACGCCGTCGAGCAGCGCTACCGCTTCTTCAGCTACGGCGACTGCATGTTCATCAGCTAGTCCCTGGTCCCTCAGTCCCTAGTCCCTGCCCTGTTAAACTCACTACCGATGCCCGATGCAGCCAAGCCGCCCATCTATCTCCTCGACGCAATGTCCTTCATCTTTCGCGCCTATCACGCCATGCAGCGCAGCCGGCCCATGTCCACGCGCTCCGGGCTGCCCACGGCCGCCGCGTATGTCTTCACCAACATGATCAAGAAGCTGCGCCAGGATTTCGAGCCGCAATATTTCGCCGCGGTCTTCGACGTGTCCGGCAAAGTGTTTCGCGACGAGCGCGCCCTGGCCATCGGATCGCTGCGCAAGTGGAATTCCAAAACCCAATGCTTTGAAGAAGTGGGCTACGAAGGCTACAAGGCCAAGCGCGAAGCCATGCCGCCCGATCTGCGCCAGCAGATCCCATTCATCCGCCGCTCCCTCGAAGTCTTCCGCATTCCCATTCTCGAAATGGAAGGCTTCGAAGCCGACGACGTCATCGGCACCCTCGCGCGCCAGGCCGCCGACGCGGGCCACGCAGTCTTCATCGTTTCCAGCGACAAGGACATGATGCAGCTCGTCAACGGCCAGGTGAAAGTCCTCAACCCGCAAAAGGACAACCTGGTCCTCGATGCCGCCAGGGTGGAGGAGACTCTCGGCGTGCCGCCCGAAAAAGTGATCGACGTGATGGCGCTGCGCGGCGACAGCATCGACAACATTCCCGGCGCGCCCGGCATCGGCGACAAGGGCAGCGTCGACCTGATCAAGGAATTCGGCAGTCTCGACGCGGTGCTCGATCACGCTTCGGAAGTGAAGCGCAAGACCTATCGCGAATCGCTGGAGCAGAATCGCGAGACCATCCTGCTTTCGAAAGAGCTGGTCACCATCGACTGCCATGTGCCCATCGAACTCGACCTGCACGCGATGGAAACGCGGGAACCGGATCTCGAAGGCTGCCGCGAACTGTTTACCGAATTCGAATTCACGACGCTGCTCAAGGAACTTGCGCCGGCGCCCGAGTCGATCAAGTATGAGCTGATCGAAGAACCCACCGCCGAGCAGACCGCGACCTTCTACGCAGCCGCACGCCAGCACGGTTTCTGCCTTCGCCCTCGACGCCACGCCGCCTCCCGTCACTGAAGCTGAAATCGAAGTCGAAACCGAGAGCGACCGGCAGGGAACGCTCTCGCTGCTTGATGTTGTGGAAGCGGTCGAAGAGAAGAAATCCGTCATCACCGCAGGCGTCTGCGCCGAGGCCGAGATCGCGTTGCGCCTTCCGCTCACGCCCGAGCTGCGCGCGCTGCTTGAAGACCCCGCGGTCCCCAAGCGTGTCCACGACCACAAGTTCGCGCTGCACGTACTGCACGGCCTGGGCATCGAATTGCGCGGCCCCATCGACGACACCATGCTGCTTTCGTACGCGCTGAATCCAACCAATGCATCGCAGACGCTCGCCGACGTGGCGGCGCGCAATGGTCACGCCCCGCCTGCATCGCTGCCTTCCGCCGCGGCCATTACGCAGGCCCTCGCGCCGCGTCCTTCGCCAACACGCCGACGAAGCCAACGTCACCAGCGTCTACACCGACATCGATTTGCCGCTCGGGCCCGTTCTCTATCGCATGGAGCAAGCCGGCGTCCGCATCGATAAGCACGTCCTCGCCGGCCTCTCCACGCGCTTTGCCGCCGAACTGGACCGCGTCGGCGAGCGCATCTACGAGCTGGCCGGCGAGCGCTTCAACATCAATTCCCCCAAGCAGCTCGGCGTCGTGCTCTTCAACCACATGGGCCTGCCCGCTCCGGTCAAGTACGGCAAGGGCAAAACCATTTCCACCGCGGTAGACGTGCTCGAGACGCTTGCCGAAAAGCACGAAGTCCCGCGCCTCGTTCTCGAGTACCGCCATCTCGCCAAGCTCAAGTCGAATTACGTAGACGCCCTGCCTCTGCTGGCCGATTCCGACTCGCGCGTCCACACCACGTTTCAGGCCGCCGCCACGTCCACCGGCCGCCTCTCCTCCATCAATCCCAACCTGCAGAACATTCCCATCAAGACAGAACTGGGCCGCGAAATCCGCGCCGCATTCATCCCCGCCCCCGGCGCGCAACTGCTTTCCGCCGACTACTCGCAGATCGAACTGCGCCTGCTCGCGCACTTCAGCGGCGACCCCTTGCTGATGCGCGCTTATCAGACCGGCGAAGATATCCATACGCTGACCGCCAGCGAAGTCTTCGGAGTGCCCGCCGAAAGCATGAGCAAGGAAACGCGCAACCGCGCCAAGGCTGTCAACTTCGGCATCGTCTACGGCATTTCTCCCTTCGGGCTCGCCGCCCAGCTCGGCATTCCCCAGGGAGAAGCGCGCTCCTACATCGACCGCTACTTCGCGCGTTACCAGGGCGTGCAGGCCTTCATCGAAAAAACCCTCGAGCCACGCGCCGCGAAGGCAGTGTGCGCACCCTCTTCGGCCGGCTTCGCCCCATTCCCGATATCGAGAGCCGCAACGCCAATGCGCGCGGATTCGCCGAGCGCACCGCGGTCAACACGCCCCTCCAGGGCACCGCCGCCGACCTCATCAAGCTGGCCATGATCGCGCTCGACCGCAAAATCCGGGAGCGCAATCTCAAGACGCGCATGGTTCTCCAGGTGCACGACGAATTGCTCTTCGACGTTCCCAGCGACGAGACCGAAGAAATCGATGAGCTGGTCCGCGCCGAGATGGAAGGCGTGGTCAAGCTCAATGTGCCCCTGGTTGCCGACCTGGGCTTCGGCCCCAACTGGCGCGACCTGAAATGACCAACGTGTAGCCAGGAATTGGGTGCCCAGGTCTCGCATCTGAGACCTGGGAGAACACCGCAACATAATCTAATACGACGTTCGCGTCTCGAACCGGGAATATGTAAACGTCGCCCCCGCCACCGCCAGCAGCAGCGGAACCATCAGCGTACTCGCGTTGTAGGTCAGCTCGAGCGTGAAAGCCACCGACGAAATCGGCGCCTGTGTCGCCGCGGCCAGCACCGCTCCCGTTCCCAGCAGGGCGCAGCTTCGCTTGTCGGCCCCGGCGAAAATGTGGCTCCACGCCTCGCCGAAGGTCGCGCCCAGCAGCGCACCGAATGTCATGGTCGGCGTAAACAGCCCGCCCGGCACGCCTGAGCGCAGCACGGCGATGGTCGCCAGCGGGCGAAGAAACAGCAGCCACAGCAGCAGCCCCACGCTGAAGCGCGCATCAAGCGCCAGTTGCACCACGTTCTTTCCATTGCCGAGCAACTGAGGAAACCGGACGGCTGCCAATCCCAGCGCGAGAAATACCACCATCGGCATTGCCACGACACCCCAGCCCTTCGGCCTGTGATCCTTCGCCCAGTGCAATCCGCGCACGAACCACACTGCTCCATAGCCCATCAACGGCCCGCAAAGCAGCGCCCACAGCAGCAGTGAACCCGTCGCCGGAAGATAGGGCAGCTGGTATGTCGGTTCATTGGGCAGCATGGTCCATGAAACCGCCGTGGCCAGAAACGCAGTGACAAATGCCGGCAACGCCGCCGCCATCGAAACCGTGCCCAGCAGCACCTCAAGCGTGAACAGCGCGCCGCCAAGGGGAACGTTGTAGGCCGCGGCCATGCCCGCGCCCGCGCCGCAGGCCACCAGCAGCTTGCGCTGCTCCGGCGTCAGGCGCATCCAGCCCGAAAGCTTGTCTCCCGCCAGCCCGCCGGCATTCTTCAGCGCCGCCTCGCGCCCGATCGCCGCGCCCATGCCAACAACGATGATCGACAGCACCGCGCTCACCGCAGTCTTCCATTGCGGCAGGCGCCCGGAGTGATGCCAGATGGCCTCGTTCAGATCGGGACCGTCATGGTCAGGCAGGCGCCGCCGGAGCAGCAGCACAACCCCGGCAAAAACCCCCGCACACGCAACCACGATCACGCGGCGGCTTCCCGAAACCCCCTCGACTCCCGTCAGGAAATCTCCTTGGTGGTAGTTGAAGCACACGTGCTGCACCAGGCGCAGAAGCTTCATCAACAGCCCGCTCAACAGCCCCGCACCCGCGCCCGTGAGAAGAATCGCCGGCCACAGCCGCAGTGGTACGGTCAATTCCTGCAGATTGGGCTGCGGGTTCTCGCGCGTGATCGCGTTTTCGACTGCCGCCGTCGCCGCGTGCTGAGTGGCAGGCAGCAGTCCGGCTCGGGAATCGCGATCAGTCTCGTTCATCTGGACTCATTCATACAGGTGGCTCTGTTGACTCCCGGCAGGGTGGTCCCACAAGAATAGTATTGCGTCAGGACGATGATGGAGTGAATACCATGAGCACAACTCAAGCGATGTCCGCGGCAGCCGCAGGCACCTTCGCCATCGGCGGCGACCTCACCGTCAACCGGCTTGGCTACGGAGCCATGCGCATTACCGGCAAAGGTATCTGGGGTCCGCCTGCCGACAAACCCGCCGCATTGGCAACCCTGCGCCGCGCCGTCGAACTCGGCGTCAACCTCATCGACACCGCCGACTCCTATGGCCCCGGCACGTCCGAAGAATTAATCGCCGAAGCCCTCTACCCCTATCCCGCGGGACTCGTCATCGCCACCAAGGGCGGGTGGGAGCGGCCCGGGCCGGCCCAGTGGACCCACAACGCCAGCCCCGAGCACCTCACCAAGGCCATCGAAGGCAGCCTCCAGCGCCTGCGCCTCGAACGCATCGATGTCTATCAGCTCCACATCCCCGACCCCGCGGTCTCGTTCGACGCATCCATGGAAACGCTCGCGAAACTTCGCGAACAGGGCAAGATCCGCCATGTCGCGCTTTCCAATGTCGCGCAGGAATACATCGAGCGCGCGCGCAAGATCGTGCCCATCGTCACCGTGCAGAACCGCTACAGCTTCGCCGATCGCGAGTGGGATTTTGTTGTCGATTACTGCGAGCAGAACAACATCGGCTTCATGCCCTGGGCTCCCATGGCGCAGGTGCGCTTCGCCAACGAAGCCCTGGAGAATGCCGCGAAGCAATTGAACGCGACTCCGCTCCAGGTCGCGCTGGCATGGCTGCTCAAGCGGTCGAAAGTGATCCTGCCGATTCCCGGCACATCGTCCGTCAAGCATGTCGAAGAGAACATCGCCGCCGCGGCGCTGGAATTGCCGCAGAGTCTCTACGATGAACTCTCCGCGGTGAGCCATCGCCCGAAAAGCCTGCGCGGCTGAACCTCGCAGCACCAGCGGCAGCTCAAGTTGGAGTTGACATCCCGAGGAATTCGGAGCCGAAAAAGGAGATTCCGGCCAAGGTATATTCCGAACGCGCATCCCGTCTGGGCTGGATGCGCGTTCGTGTTTGCGGCAGGGAAGATCCTTTTTTGTATCCTTTTGGGCAACCATGTTGTAGTGTTGTGCGCGACCTCACGACTGAACATTGCTGGCTGTCTGTTCGGAACGGCCGAGAGCTCCATCTTTCCCGGAGGATCCGATGAAAGGTCTACGCACGCTTGCGGGCGCGGTCGCGTTGACTGCGCTTTCGTTCCCACTGCTGTCTCAACCTGCCTCACCAACCACCGGCTTCCACTCCGTGCAGTGCATCAAGACCAAGCCCGACAAGGGCGTGGAGTTTCGCAAGTGGGCTGAAGGCGACCTTCACAAGTACGCCCAGGGGCTTGTCGATTCAGGCCGGCTGAGCTCGTGGGCCCTGGTCCGCGCGGTGACGCCTGCGGGGAGCGCGAGTCCCTGCGATTACTTTGTGGTTTCGTTTTATCCGGGATTGCCCCCGGAGCCGTTCGGCATGGTGGATCTCGGACCGGCTCTGAAAAAGGCTGGACTGAGCATGACGGCGGAAGAGTGGGTTGCCCGCCGCGATTCGATGACCTCGCTGGTCTCGACTGGGCTATGGCAGAACTATGTGTCGGTGGGGTCGATGCAGAAAGGGGACTATATCGTAGTGAACGAAGCGAAAGCGGTGGACGTGGACGAATGGGTCGCCTATGAAAAGAAGGCCTGGCAGCCGATCGCCGAACAGCTGGGTAAGGAAGGGCTCACCCGAGGATGGTCTGTCAACGTGCTGGTGATGCCGCAACGGGGAAGCGAAAACAGGATCAACGGCGTCACCGTGGACGTTTATCCGAGCTGGGATGCACTGAACAAATCGATGATCGATCCGGAGTTCGTGACCCGGTGGCAAAAGATTCACCCCGACATGGAAATCGGAACGACATTTGAACACTACGACAAGCTCAGGAACAACCTTACGGCCAATCTGTTCAAAGTCGACGATATGATTTCCGCGAAGTAAAACAACGGTGCATCCCCCTGAGGAGGGATGCACCGTTGGACACTCTCTTCAGACTGCAGATCCTTTGCGCACTCCGGACGACAGCCCTCGCAAACCAACTCTACACACCCAACTCCGCCCGGATCGCCTCCGCAATCGCCTCTGCGTTCCGCCGCATCGCCTCTTCGCTTTCCGCTTCGATCATCACCCGCGCCAGCGCCTCGGTCCCCGAGTAGCGAATCACCACCCGCCCCGAATCCCTCAATTCCTCTTCGGCGGCGCGAATCTTCGCGGCCACCGCGGGAATCCCCTCCAGCGGCTTCTTCTCCCGCACCTTGATGTTGATGATCACCTGCGGAAACACCTTCAGGTCCGCGGTGAGTTCATCGATGCTCTTGCCGCTTCGAGAAATCAGATCCAGCACCACCAGCGAGGTCAGCAATCCATCGCCGGTCGTCGCCAGGTGAGGGAAGAGGATGTGCCCCGACTGTTCGCCGCCCAGCGCGGCGTTTTGCTTCAGCATCATCTCCAGCACGTAGCGATCCCCGACCGGCGCGCGCAACATGCGAATGCCGGAGCGCTTCAGCGCGGCTTCGAGTCCCATGTTCGACATGGTGGTCGCCACCACAACATCGCCCGTCAAAAGCCCGCGATTCTTCAGGTCGCGCGCCGTCATCAGCAGGATCGTGTCGCCATTGATGACGTTTCCGTGCGGGCCGGCCAGCATGCAGCGATCCGCGTCGCCATCGAACGTCAGTCCCAGGTCGGCGCCTCGCGCCACGACTTCGCCGGCGACCCAATTCGGATGCAAGGCTCCGCAGCCGTCGTTGATGTTGCGGCCATTGGGAGAGATGTTCAGCAGCGTCACGTTGCCTCCCAGCCGCCGGAACAACTCCGGCGCCACCGCGGCAGCCGCGCCGTTGGCGCAGTCGGCAACGATGCGCAGCCCGGCGAGATTCAACTCGGGAACGCAGTCAATCAGGAACTGAATGTAATCGGCCTCCAATGCGGCGTTGTCCTCCACCGCAGGCAGAGCTGCCGGATCCGGGGTCGCTACCCGCGCCGCATGATGAAAGATCTCGTCTTCGATCGCCAGTTCCACCGCATCGGGAAGCTTGAATCCATCGGCGCCGAACAGCTTGATGCCATTGTCGCGCCATGGATTGTGCGAGGCGGAAATCACCACGCCCGCATGGAATCCGTGCGTATGGGTCAGGAAGGCAATACCCGGCGTCGTGATCACGCCTGCGCTTTCCACCCGCGCGCCCGCCTCGCGCAATCCGGCTGCCAGCGTGGCTGCTATCCACGGGCTCGACTCGCGTGTATCCCGCCCCAGCAGCACGCGCGGTTCCGCGGCGGTCTCGCGCAGCGAGTGTCCCAGCGCCAGGCCGGTCGCGAATACCGTGGTCGCATCCAGCGGAACTTCGCCGGCGACCCCGCGAATGCCGTCCGTGCCAAAAAGTTTGCGTTCAGCTGCAGTAATCATGCACTCCTCATTTCTTTCCGAATGCGCCGGGCTTACGGTCTCCACCCGGCTCCCAAATGCTCCGTCACTCAAGCGCGTAACCACGCTGTCTCCCGGCGTGACCTGGCGTGTCGACCGGACCAGTGCGCCCTTCGCATCCAGCACCAGCGCATATCCGCGATCGAGAACCGCGAGGGGCGAAAGGGAATTGAGCTGGGCCTCCAGCGCCGTCAGCCGTCCTCGCCTGGCTTCCATCATGCGTTCAAGCGTCCTGTCCAGCCGCGTGCGGCAAGCGTCGAAGTGTCCCCGCGCATGGGCCAGCTGCCGGCGCGGATCGTGACGCAGCACCGCCGCCGTCAGCTCGGTCACGTCGCGCTGGCCGCGGCGAAGCCGATGCCGCAGGGCCGTCTCCATGCGAAAACCCAGTTCATCGAGCTTCTGTTGCGCCCGGTGCAGCAAATTCGCCATCCTCGATTCCGCGCGGCTGGCCGGAACCCGCGCAAGCCGCTGCCGTGCCTGCAGGATCTGGAACCGCGCCGCGCGCTCCACGCGGTGATTGAGCCGCGCGAGATGTTCCGCGATCTTGTGCTGCGCCTCGGTAATCAGCTCCGCTGCGGCCGAAGGCGTGGGCGCCCGCAGATCGGCAACAAAATCGGCGATCGTGAAGTCGGTTTCGTGCCCGACCGCCGAAACCACCGGCAGCCGCGAAGCCACGATGGCGCGGGCCACCCGCTCGCTGTTGAAGGCAGCCAGGTCCTCCAGCGATCCGCCCCCGCGCGCCAGCACAATCACATCCGCCAGCCCCGATGCGTTCAGGCACGCCAGCGCCGCTTCCACCTCGGCGGCGGAAGATTCGCCCTGCACCGATACCGCGCAGAGCAGCACGTTCAGCCCCGAGTGGCGGCGGCCCACGATGTTCAGGAAATCCTGGATGACCGCGCCGGTTCGAGACGTCACGATGCCCACCGTTCTCGGGAACGCCGGCAGCGGCCGTTTGCGCGCCGCGTCGAACAGCCCTTCGGCCTTCAGTTTTTCCTTCAGCTGCTCAAACGCCAGCTGCAGCGAACCCGCGCCGACGGGCTCCATGGTTTCGGCCACCAGCTGCATCTGGCCGCGCTGCTCGTACACGCTGACCCGTCCCCGCACCAGTACGTGCAGGCCGTCTTCAGGCCGGAAACGAAGCAACAGCGCCTGCCGCCGGAACAACACCACCGGCAACTGCGCGTCCGCGTCCTTCAGCGTGAAGTACATGTGGCCCGACGGAGCCGGCCGGAAGTTGGAGATTTCTCCTTCCACCCAGACATCCCCGTACTCCCGCTCCACGCGCTCGCGAACCTCTCCCACGAGATCCCGTACCAGCCAGATTCTGCGTGTGGGTTGCGGCTCCTCAAAGTTGAGGTCGAGCTGGGGCGCAAATGGATCGTTCTTGACCACAAAGGATGAGTGTAATTTGTTGGTCTGCCGTCGCGCTTATGACCGGCCGGCCACCAGTTCTTTCAAGCGCTTGGCGATCTCGGTGAGTTGCGGCGCGGCCTCCGGATCAGTCTCGCCCGAATACAGCAGCTTCCGCCTCCCGCGCCAGGATCGTTCCCTTGGTCAGCCCGAACGTGCCGAGAACTCCGGCCAGCTTGTGTGCCGCTGCATGCGCCGCTTCGCGCTGATCGTGCGACAGCCTGTCCGCCGCCAGGGCCGTGGCGGCGCTCTCCAGCGCCGCCACGCGCTCCTCGATCTGAGGCAGGAACTGTTTCCACAGCCGGTCGAGGGCTTCCTTCATCGAGGGCTGCTGGGATGGCTCAGTCATGCGCCCAAACTAACTCCAGCCCAGAACCCCGGCAATTTGGGAAGAGAGCGTCATCGGGTCAAATGGCTTGAACAGCACCGCCTCCACCCCCAGGTCCGCGAATCGCCGCTGGTCGTTGCTTTGCACCTTGGCGGTCAGCAGCAACACCGGAATCCGTGCCGTGATCGGGTTCTTGCGCAATTCGCGAAACGTCGACGGCCCGTCCATCCCCGGCATCATCACGTCCAGCAGAATGGCGTCCGGCCGGTACTCGGCCGCGCGCGCCAATCCCTGGGCTCCGGAGCTGGCCATGGCCACCTCCCAACCCGCCACCGTTTCCAGGCTCAGCGCGGCTACTTCGCGAATATCGTCTTCATCATCGATGATAAGAATGCGGTGAGACATATAGAGGATCTCCCACGACTATCTATGGTTCCTAAAAAGCGCGGTCTTGCAGTTTCCGCGGACGAGCCGGACGGCGAATAGCCGGCCGGGCGATTAATCCAGCAGTCTGCGGGCATCCTTTATGGACGCCGGTCAGCCGAAACGGTTGGAGAGGCTTCCTCCATCTGACGCGAATTGCGCAATAACGTCAAGACCAAAGCTTCAAGCTGCTGCGGCTGCACCCGCGTCTTGGTAAGAAAATGGGTCGGGCCCAGGATCAGCTGGCGCCGTTCGGCAGCCGCAAGCTCGCGGCCCGAGTAGACGACGAGCGGAAGGTTCGACAGGGTTTCGTGCTGCCGCAGCCAGTCCACCACGTTGAATCCGTCGCCGTCCGGCAACCCGATGTCGAGGACCAGCAGGTGGGGCTGAAAATCGGTGCAGGCATCCAGCGCTTCCTGGCGGGTGTGGGCAAGATGGACCTCGATGGTATCGCGGGAGAAAATCTCCCCGATCACCCGCGCCAGGTCGTGATCGTCTTCCACGATCAGAATGCGGGCCTTTTCTCCCTGCCCGCAAAGAACCCGCGCCAGCTCGGCAAGCAGCGCGTCTTCTTCCACCGGCTTGGTGACCACCCCTTGCGCGTCGGCCGGCAAATCCCCGCCGCCTTCCGCATCGGCCACGCTCAGCAGCACGATGGGAATGTGGCTCTCCGGATCCTTGCGCCGCAGCAGGGGAAGAATCTCCCACCCGTTCATGCCGTCGAGCGACGTATCCAGCAGGATGGCCTCCACGCCGTTCTTCGCCGCAGCCATGGTCTGCTCCACTGACGTGGTTTCTACCACGCGGTACCCGTGCCGGGAGAGCTGCTGCGCCACCAGGGGCCGCGTCGAACTGTTGGCATCGGCCAGCAACACCGTGCCTTGTCCTTCGCCGTCGGGACCGGCAGAGAGGCTGGTCGGGCTCTGCTGGTAGGGCAGGAACACCCGGAACGTCGAGCCGCGCACCGGGATTGCGTTCCGCCCACACCCGCCCCGCATGTTGCTGCACGATGGTCCGGCAAATGGCCAGGCCCAGGCCGCTGCCGCCCTTCTGGCGCGAGTCGGAAGCATCCACCTGCTGGAACCGGCCGAAGATGGATTCCAGCTTGTCCGCCGGAATGCCGCGGCCCTGGTCGATGACCGACAGCGTGACTCCCGCTGACCCGGGCCGCATCATCACCGACACTGTCGAATTCGGAGGCGAGAACTTCACCGCGTTCGACAGCAGGTTGGTCATCACCTGCAGCAGCCGGTCGGGATCGCCCGAAATCTCCACTTGCGTCGTGTCGTGGATCAGCTGCACTCCGGCCGCATCCGCCACCGGCTGCATGCCGTCGATGGCCTGGTGCACCACCTGCGAGAGCTGGATGGGCCGGAACGCGATCGGCGCCCGCCCGCTCTGAATCCGCTCCAGGTCGAGAATGTCGTTGATCAGCCGCACCAGCCGGTCGGAGTTGCTGGTGGCGATGCGCAGCAGGTTGGCGGCCTTGTCGTTAAGTTCCCCGAGGATCCCCGACGACAGCAGCCCCAGCGCTCCGCGAATGGAAGTCAACGGCGTGCGCAACTCGTGGCTGACCGTGGAAATAAACTCATCCTTCAACCGGTCCAGCGCATATCTCTGGCTGATGTCGCGGAAGCTGAGCACCGAACCCGAAAACCGGCCGTGGTCCAGGATCGGCGTAAAGAAGTATTCCGTGGGCAGCGGAGAACCATCGATGCGGTAAATCGTGTCTTCGCCGGCCGTCGCCACATGACGCTCGGTGGCAGCGCGCAGGGCGCAGTCCTGCCCGCACCTCAGGCCAGCCCGCGCCGACCCGTGCAGCAGATCGTGGACCGGCTTGCCCGTGAGGCCCGCCGTCGGGGCGCCCAGCAGCCGCCCGGCTGCCGGATTGGCAAAGCTCACCATCCCGTGACGGTCGACCCCGCAGATTCCATCCGCCACCGAGTCCAGCAGGATCTCCTGCTGGCGGTACAATTCTTCGGCTCTGCCCCGCTCCCGTGATCGCGCCAGCATCTGGCCCAGCGAGGCGCCCACCGTCTCGATCGCCGCCAGGGCCTCCTGGTCCTCGCGCAACAGAAAATGGCAGTAAAACTCCAGCACCGCCAGCACCTTGTTGCCCACCCGCACCGGCACCGCCCAGCCCGACACCATCGAATGCCGCAGCGCGGTCCGGATCCGTTGTCCCGACGGCGCCGCGGCCAGGTCGGTCATCCAGATGGGCCGTCCCTCCTGCCATACCCTGCCCGGCAGCCCCACCCCATTGGCCAGCGTCACGCCCATGCTCTCCTGGATCATGGCCTCGGTATCCCGGTCCGGAGCGCCCCACGCGGCGCAGAATTCCAGCAGGTGCTCTTCGGTATTCACTTCCCACTTGAGAGCAAGGTCCCAGCCCTGCGAAACGCACAGTGCTTCGAGAATCCGCATGGCGGCCACATCGGCGGAGCTGTTTTCTGCCACGATCTGGCTCACCACCAGTTGCAGCGCCAGCCTCTGCTCTCGCTGTCTCTGTTGCGTCACATCGCGCAGCAGGCACCGCACCGCCAGCGGGTTTCCGGCCTTCTGGCGCTGGCTCAGGCTCAGCTCGAACTCCAGCACCCTTCCGTCACCGGTGTAGCTGCGCAGGGGATACCGGTCCACCATTTCGCCGTTCAGTGCACGCCGGAACAAGGCCGTCACATCCGAGCGACACGCTGGCCCGAACAGCTCCTCGAACGAGTCCAGGGCCAGCAGGCTGGCATTGTCCAGCCCGAAACAGCGCTTCCAGGCCGGGTTGGCGTAAAGAAACTGGCCGCCCGTGCTCAGGGTTGCGATCATTTCGCTCGAATTCTCAAACAGATCCCGATAGCGCTCCTGCGATTCCCGCGCCGCCTGCTCCTGGCGCAGCGTCGCGCTGCGGTCGAAGGCCATGACAACCAGCCCTTCCATCGCTCCCTCCTCGTCGCGCAGGGCTGAAATGTGCAGCGTCGCCGGCAGGATAGTACCGTCCTTGCGGCGGAACTGGGCTTCGAAACTCGGAACCTGGCTGGGAGGAAGCGCCCGCACCGAATTCATCAGGGCAAACAGCCGTTCCTTGGGCGAGAGCTCTCGCGTGGCGTCGATTCCGCTCAGCCTTTGCAACTCGGAGATCACCCGGGGCGCTTCGCCGGCGGCAAGAATGTCAGCCGTTCGTTGCGAGCCCACCAGTTCCGCGGCGTGGTACCCCAGCATGCGTTCCGCGGCCGGATTCATGTGGGTGATCGAACCATCCGTGCTGATCGCGATCAGCATGGTCCCGGCGGAGTCAAAAATGCGCTGGAGTGGCTCCTGTGGCCTCAGCTCCGGCGCGATCGGGTTGCTCTGGCCGCGAGGAATCCGCAAGGCAAGGAGAATTGCCGCCGCTCCGGCCACGACGATCAGGAGTCCGTCATAGCGCGGTCCGGCCACCATGCGCGCAACGACGGTCCCTGCCGCGGCGATGAGCACCACGGTGCTGATCGAGGACCAGATTTTGGAAATGGCCCCTCGCCCCGACTGGGAGGAAGAATCCGTCACAATATCACTTCTCCGCTTGGCCGACCCAGCATCCCACTCCTCAAAGCAGCCCGGTTCGGGCTCTCGGACTCTTCAGCATGTCGGTCGTCCGCTCCAGCTCGTAGCCGCTCCCCGGCGTTGCCGTTCGCTTCGGTGACGCAGTCATGAGAGATGGTTAGTTGTCATAACCTTACACCCGTTTTCAGGCAGAGGTCAGCGCCAAAATTCGACTAGTATGTACGCATCTGACACCTTATGCGTCCCGGCCGCGTCTCTCTGGCGGCCGGCGCCGCTTAAGGCAGAACCCGCGAGATATGGAGAAATAAAGCGATGTTCAAGAGAATCGAAAGCACAAGAAGCACCAGGAACGAAAGGGCAAACAGGTTGACCCGGCTGCCCATGGTCTTGAGGTCTTCTATAAGTTCCTGTTGCTCGAGAGTGTTGCGGTCCGTAGCTTCCCGCACCATCTCTAAATGGTCTTCAACCCGCTTGAGCGAAGCGTTCTGGTCGACAAGCTGGTCTTTGAAGTCGTGCTGCTGAAGCTGCAGTTCTGACAGCCGATGCTCAATCGGTTCGAGATCCACCCGCGGTGCAGGGGGATGGGGGCGCGAGGCCAGCAGGTTCGCTACCGCCGTGCCGATCTGCCCGTCTAACAGCGGAAGCAGCCGCTGCACAAACGGAACAGCCTGCTTCATCATGCCCATGGCCCACTGCATCCCCGACGAATGGTCGGCGTCCGTCTGCCCGGTCATGCTCAGGGCGCGGCCCGGGGGCGGGACCGAAGCTGCGAGCCGCAGGACTCTCTCCCAGTCCGATCGGAAGCGGCGATCTTCCCGTGGTACCCATGGGCAGAGGCGATCCGCTCGCCCGCCGTACCGCTTCGCGCAGGTTCTGCGGGGGCTTCGCCTCCGAACGGCCCGAGCCGTTGCGACCCGTCCCGCGCCGGCTGTCTTCCTCGAGACCGAGATCTCTCCCGTCGTATTGTTCCGCCTCAGCCATGCATGTAGTTCCCCATTCAATATATAGGGGATTTCCGCAAAGTGGACAGTTTGCTTTAGTTTCGCGAAATTGGGCGTTTGAGCTGCGTCTTTTGAACCCGAGGGCGTGGGCCGCGCCGCCGGGATGCATCCAACCGAATTGCCCATCCCGGCCAATTCCTGCGGGAAACCGGAATGCGGGGGCGGGGAGGAAACTATCATCTTTTCAGGAGTTGTGCGTGAATTCTGATCAATCCCGTGTTTTGCATAGCTTGCAGCGAAACATCCTCCGCGGCGTAATTACCGCGGGTCCCCTCTTCATCACTTGGCTCGTCTTTACCTTCATAGTGGGGGTCCTGGCCAACGCGGGATTGCCGCTGGTCAAACTTCTGGCTCTGCCGTTCGCAGCCGACAGCTGGATAAACCAGCGATGGTTCCAGTATGGGCTGGCTGTGGTGCTCACGATCGCCCTTTTCTACCTTGTCGGTCGAGCGATGTCGGAGGTCGTTGGGCGCCAGATGTTTGCCCTCTTCGAGACTTCGCTGGAACGGCTGCCTTTGGTCAACAAGGTCTACGCCTCCGTGCGGCAGCTGCTGGAGACGCTCACCAGCAAAAACCAGACCGGCCACCGGGTGGTCCTGATCGACTTTCCCATCGCCGGGCAGAAGTCGATCGGCTTCCTCACCCACATGATCGCCGATGCCACCACCGGCGCGCCGCTGGGGGCCGTCCTGGTGCCCCAGGCGATCAACCCTTCCTCGGCTTACCTTCAATTTGTTCCCGTTGGGATGATCACCGAAACCGATCTCACCATGGAACAGGCCATGAGCATGCTCCTGACCGGCGGCGCGGTGTGTCCGGAAGTGATCCGCTACTCCTCACCCATACCCTCGCCGCTCACGCCGGAAAGAATCCCCGAGGATTCAGAGACATTCTCGTCTGTGGGTCAGATGGGATACACATTGGCTCCCGACGAGGGTCAATGACATGGCCGCGTGCCTGCCCCATTCCCGCCGCGCCGTTAAGCGTTGCCAGGGTGGGATAGCACGAACCCAACATCGGGCCCGGCTCAGTTCAGCGCGTTCCCCGGCACCTTGTCATCCGCCAGGTCCTCTTCCGCGTGTTCGCTCTGGGCGGCAATCTTGCGCAGGCTTACGTTTTCAATCTGCGCCCACACCAGGCCCACCGGGACGATCCCCAGGAAGGTGATAAGCAGCAGCGCCGCCGCACATGCGGTTGCCGGTTCCACCGGTACGCCAAAGAACCCCGCGATAGCCGCGGCCACAATGCCGATCTGCGAGAACCAGCCCAGGACCGGCAACTGAATCACGCTCGCGCCGCCGCTCACCACCATCAGCAATACGCATTTGCTGAAGCTGATGGTGGCCAGCAACGGGCTGGCCACGAAGGCGCGCATGACCTCGAGATAGGCCGTCGTGATCAGGCCCCACATCACGAGAGAGAGGGAAGCGGTGGCGGCGAAGTCACCGAACGAACGCATCGTGTCGAGGCCGGCGTGAAAGGCCCGGATCTTGGCTCCGGCGGCGCGACCGGCCCGCTTCGAAATCAGTCCCAGGGAATGCTCGAAGAAGTGCGCGAGGACCTCGCCGCTCCAGCGCACGGCGGCCAGGAACAGGGCCCCGAACAGGGTGAGAATCAGGCCGCTATAGCGGAAGACAAACAGGCCTAACCATGGCGACTCGTGGTGGAACATGTAGGAGAGCATCGCCGACCGGTCGATCGCCTTGAGAAGGTCGGCTTGGGGCACGCTTACAAGGGCAATCGAAAAAATCAGTGCCATCGACCCCATGTCGAACAGGCGTTCGACAACGTACACGGCGATCTGGGAGGAGAGCGGAAGTCCGGTCTTCTTGGCCACCAGGTAAGGCCGTACCAGGTCGGCTACCCGCCCGATGAGTGCTACGCCTGTGAATCCGATCACCTGCGTCCCGATGAGCGAAAGCAGCGGAACCCGTTGATTATGGCGAAGAAGCATGGCCCAGCGCGCCGACCGGAGCACGTATCCCGCATAAATACAGCCCAGCGCAATAACCATCTTGCGCCAATCCGCGCTCGCGAACTGCGACCAGAAATGCACAAAGTCAAAATGAATGCGCTGCCGGCCCCACAACACCAGCCCGATCAGGGCGGCCAGGACCACCAGCCCCACAATCCACTGCCACTTACTCAAGAAGTCTCCCGTCCGCGCGGTGCGGCCCCATTCAGTCTACCGCGCGGTCCAGCGTAAGAGCAGCCCACAGCGTTCTGAAAGCGCACGACTTCAGTCGTGCCATAAGGGCTCTTCTCAAAGCGCACGACTTCAGTCGTGCCATAAGGGCTCAAAAATGACCGCGGCTTTAGCCGTTGCGGGACGTCTTCCTGAGTACAAAGTTGTAAAGATTAAAAAGGGCTACTTCAAACTAGTTTCCCTGGGGAGCGGACATTGCAACAACCCGCCGGTTCTCAGCATCTCGCCGTGTCTGCGCTTCGCGCGCTTTCACCCGCCGGTTGAACTCGTGGATCACGCGCGCCACGTACAGCTTGGTCTCGCGATAGGGAGGAATGCCGTTGTACTTGTCCACCGCGGCGGGGCCTGCGTTGTAGGCCGCCAGCGCCAGCGCGAGGTTGTCGTGGTAGCGCGTCAGCAACTCGTCCAGGTAGGTCGACCCGCCGCGCACGTTCTGTTCCGGCTTGAAGCTGTCCGAGACGCCCAGGTCAGCCGCGGTGGCGGGCATCAGTTGCATCAGTCCCTGAGCACCGGCCCGGCTCACGGCGCGCGCATTTCCGCCGCTCTCAGCCTTGACCACGCTGGCCAGCAGATCCATGTCCACGTTGTGTTCGTGGCCTGCCTTGGCCAGCATCTCATTCAGATCCGCGGGGCTCAGCTTGACGTCGCTCCGAAGATCGGAGACCGGAGCGGGAGCCGGGGAAGGATCAGGACTCGGCGGAGGCGGCGGGTCGGGAATATGTTCCACCGACGCGATATCTCCCGGGGCCACTTCGATGTAGCTCTCGTTGCCCTTTTCCATGTACAGTCGCACCCGTCTGTTAGCCGTGCCATGGTGGTTGCAGGTGATTTCAAATCCGTTGCGCAGAGTGATCTGTTCCGCAGCGCGCAGGGGCAGAACCGTCGCCGTCAAAGCGCCCGCCGCGATTACGAATTGTGCCAAGGGTCGCAATGAATTCTTTTCACGCCCGATCGATTCCAGACACCGATCCCTGCCACCGAGTGTACAAAAATCTGTCCCCATCACTTTGCCAAAGCGCAAGCAGACTTCAAAATTGCCGGTACGCCACCCGCCCGGGCGCAACGTTTTGTCCTGACTATGTCCGGGTCGAGGCCGCCAGCCGGGCCACTTCCTTCTCCAGGACCACAGCCACCCCATCCTCGTCATTGGGGGGCGCCTGCTTCCATCCCCGCATCTTCGCCATGGTCCGTAACTCGTGCGCGGCGTTGCTCATCAGCACTGCCTGGCCCGCCCACTCCAGCATATCGACGTCGTTCCAGTTGTCGCCGATGGCCATGGTTTCCTTGCGATCCACGCCCAGCCGTTTCGCCAGCCGCTCCAGCGCCCAGCCCTTCGAGACTCCCGGCGGAAGCAGGTCCAGTATCGACAAATCCCGCGCCGGATACTCAGTTCGAATACATTCGCAGAATCCGTGCATTTCGCTCGCCTTGAGAGCCCGTTCCGCCTCTTTCATCCGTTCCAGCCCACCCGTTACCATGCCCTGGATCGGGTCATCTCCATCGCCCAATGCCAGTTCCAGCGGCCGGACGACCTCGATGGCATTCCGATTCGCCTCGACCCACACCTCGATGCGCTTGTGGGCCTGTTCGAGATCCTCCAGCACAAGTTCGCCCTTGCCCGGCCGGTCGAAGGTGAAAACCACCGTTCCGAACCGGCGCAGCAGCCCGCAGATGCCCCGCGCCACCCGTGCCTCCAACTGGCACCGGTCGATCGACTCGCCGCCCAGGGTTCGAGTCACTGCTCCATTCGACGTGATGAGGGGCGTGTCCGCTCGCAGGCCCAGACCTTCCAGCAGCGGCGCGGTGTAAGCCGTGCGGCGGCCTGTCGCCACCGCCACAGTGATGCCGGCCGCCTGCGCCGCCAGGACAGCCTGCACGCTGCGGCGGCTCAGTTTCTGCCCAAATGTCGGCAGAAGGGTTCCGTCCATGTCGATCGCCACCAGGCGAACCGGGGGATGCATGTGTCCAGTGTACCGGCCGCCGGCAGGGGACACACCCGCGCAATAAGCAGAGGTCCGACACCGGCCGCGACCACTCGTTACCAGCGCGTACTTATGTGACTCCGTGCACAATCCGCAGCGGTATACTCGGCGCACAATAGCGAAACGGGGAGGGTGCACCCATGCTGGCATCCGTGTTCGTTGCTTATTCAACTCGCTGTGGTTCGACCGCCGAGGTCGCCCACGCGATAGGCGCCTCCATGCGCAAGTCAGGACTGGCCGTCAACGTCGCTCCGATGAGCAAGGTGGACTCGGTTCCGAGAATGACCGCCGTCATCCTTGGCGCTCCTTTGTATATGGGCCGGTTTCCGAAGGAGTTCCACAGTTTCCTCGCCCGCCACCGTGGCGCCCTCGAAATCCTGAAGCCGTGGTGCTTTGTCCTCGGTCCAACCCGGACCAATCCCGGTGACTTCGAGGCCGCACGGCATCAGGCCGTAAGGCAGTTGAGCCGTTATGACTGGTTCTGTCCTGCCGACGTTCATGTCTTCGGGGGGAGATGGAACCCGAAGACCCTGCCGTTTCCCTTCAGCCTTGTCGTGCGCCTGCCGGGGCTCCCCTTGGCAAAGATACCGGCGACCGACGTCCGCGACTGGACCGAAATCGATGGCTGGGCCGCAGGGATCGCGCGCCAGATCAAGCCAGCCGCCTGATCTCGCCCGACGCCCGCCCACGCCATTCGGATCCACCTGATCCATGCGCTTCGAGTAATCTTGCCTCATGGAGCGGATTTGTACCCATTGCCACGCTGTCCTCGCCGTCAACCAGGACGCCGACTGGTGCCCGGCCTGCGGCGGAGCTTTGACTGATCGCCCTGCCTTGCACGAATCGAAGATCCCCGGTGTGCCTCCCCCCGAAGTCGACCACCGCGGCATCGTTCTGCCGCGCCGTCATGCCCTGGGAGGAATCATCACCCCCCAATGACGCTTCGGGCCGCGGGCGGTTCGACTCTGGGCCCCGAATCCTCGTCACGGGGAGTCCGGCTCGAGCCAGGACCATTCACCATTACCGGTCGGGTCAATGTGAAGATCGAAACCCTCCCGGGATAGGATCCCAATGCGATCTGGCCGCCATGTGCCTCGGCCGCCCATCTAGACAGCGAGCCCAAGGCTGAAGATCGCGACATTCCCGAACATAAGCCGATAGCGGATGTAGGTAGGTCGCACGCGCAACTAAATCTCCTCGGCCTGGCGGAGGACGAATCCAACTCCGCGAACGGTGTGCAAGAGCTTTACCGAAAAGGGGTCGTCGATTTTGCGCCGGATGCGCGCGATGTGTACGTCAATCACATTATCCAGCGAGGTGTATCGTACTGTGACCTTCCAAACGTCTCTGGCCAGCATTTCTCGGGAAACGACGGTGCCACGATTGACGAGCAGATATTCGAGCAACTCAAATTCTCGCCCGGTAAGTTCGAGCACCGTGTCGCCACGCGCGACGGTGTGGCCCCGGAGATCCATCTTCAAATCTCCAACCTGCAGCATCGAAGGCGAGTCGGGATTGGCACGGCGATGCAGAGCCCGGACACGAGCCAGCAACTCTGGAAAGGCGAAGGGCTTGAGGAGGTAATCGTCGGCGCCGGCATCCAGGCCTCGCACGCGATCGTCGATCGATCCCTTCGAAGTCAGGATAAGAACCGGCGTCCTGTGACCGTTCCTCCTCAGTTCCCGCAAAAACTCGAGCCCGCTCAATCCCGGCAACATCAGGTCGACGAGAATCAGATCAAATGGCGGTCCGTTGAGGTGCTTGAAGCCGGCTTCGCCGGAGTGAGCGGAGACCACCTGATAGCCATTTCCTTCCAGACCCTGCGCAATTGCTGCCGCGAGCTTGTTTTCGTCTTCAATGAGCAGGATCCGCATAGGAGCGAGAGGTGAACCTAGGAGGTAAGTGGCTCACCATCAACAATGTATCGCAACCAGACTCAGGATGTACTCGAAGCGACGGGGAAACGTCAGAAACACTTCAGAATTCCGTAAGGAACTTCTGTGATGTCATTCGATTGCGGCCCATCCCCGGCACGAGTCGGCCGATGGGTTGCTTCCGGGTTCAAGTTCCTCGATTCCCCCTCGAGGCCTGGGACTGGGGCGGGGGACGACTTCGTCGAAACGGGGAGGGATCTGTGAATCCAACACGAGCGGAACTGCCGGAAACGGTCAAGGACAATGTGACCTTTATCGATCAGCACACACGAACCACGGCTGCGCTTCAGGAGCTATTTCAATTGCTTGAAGACTATAGCCCTGTCTGGTATACGGAGGAGCATCATGATCGGGTTGCTGGAGTATTGCGCGGATGGTTTCCTGCGAAGTCCCGCTGTTAGCCCGCGATGTTCGATGATCACAAACAACGGTTACCGCAACTGAACAGGATCCGGGATCATTGCGCCGCCCCCATCGACGTGGCAGCGCGATGATCCCTCAGGTGATGCAATCTCTTATTCGTCCCTCCTGAAGTTGGTCTCCATCACAAACGTGCCGGTGTTATACGTTGCCGAACTCCACGGAGCTTTGAGAACAAACTCCGAGTTTGGATTGCATCCGACAATCCGGATGGTGAACGACGCGCTCGCAGACGCACCCGGCGCGATGTCCCCCAGCATGATCGGAAAAGCCCCTGGCGCCGTCACCGTCGGCGTGCACGGAGGACCGGAGTCCTGCTTCAGCGAAAACCCGGTGATCTGGGTCGCGTAGGCGGGACCGACAACTCCATTGGTCGCGGTAATGGTTACGGTCCGCGTGTTGCCTGTCCCGGCGCTCATCGAAGCAGAGAACTTCATTCCGTAGCCGGGCAGCTTGGTCTCATCCACCACGCCCCAGTACGCGGGCTTCGCCTGCAGGCCGTGATCGAACGGCAGCGGATAATCCGTACGCACCACCGGGAAGCTGTCCAGCCATGTATCGTCATCGGCCATGCCCCAGAACGTGACCGCGCTGAGCTTGCCCTTCAACCTCCGGAAAGCGTCGAAGTAATTCTTGTATAGCCATCCCTGTTCGGCCAGCACCGCGGGAGGAATCGCGTTGCCGTAATTCGACGTCGTGTCGCCGGCGTTGTACACGCTCATATCCAGCTCGGTGACCTGCTGCTCGATCTCCGGGAATTTGTCCGCCACGGTCTCGATCGCATTCACCATCGCCTGTAACTGACGGATAGTTGATGGCGTTGTGCATCTCATGCCCTACGCCATCGATCGGGATCCCGCGCGAGCGAAGATCGCGGACCACATGGACCAGGCAGGCCAGCCGGTTGGGATCGGCGGTGCTGTAGTCGTTGATGAACAACTTGGTCCCCGGCGGTGCGATACTGCCGCGCAGCCTGCAACGCGACGTCGATGTAACTCTTGCCCAGCACGTTGTAGAACGGCCCATGCACCAGGCAATCGGGCTGGCTCGGATCGAGCGGCTCATTCACCACGTCCCACGCATACACCTTGCTGCCGAAGTGCTGCACCTCGTTCTGAATGTGTTCCTGGATGTTGGCGGTCACCACGGCCTGGTTGGCGGGCGAATTGGTTCCGTCGCCCGTGGCATACGACGGCGTTTGCGCGCCCGTTGCCCACACCAGGTTGTGCCCGCGTATGCGCATGCCGGCGCAGACAGCGAGGCCGGCCTGGGCGTCCGCGTTGGTGTAGTTGAAGCTGCCCTTCGTGCTTTCCACCGAACTCCACTTCATGTCGTTGCCCGACGTGATGCTGTCGAAGTGCTTCGTCAGCAACTGCGCATGCGGGCCGGAGATGTCGGTCATATCCACCGCCGCGCCGACCGGGAAGTAGTCAGCCAGCGTCTCGAAGATCGACGGGATATCCGCCTGAATCGTCGGCGGCGGAACGTAGGTCAGCTGGAAGTCGTCGATGTAGAACGACACCAGGTCATTGCCCGACGCGGGCACGGTCTGGAAGTAGAGAGTCGCGGCGCCCGGGTCATACGCGCTGGCCATGTTATAGCCAGTCACGCTGACCTGGTGCCAGGCTCCGTCCGCAGCCACGGTCACTCCGGGATACCCTGTCACGCTGGGATAACTCGTGTTGCCGCTCAGTGTTGTCTGCAGGCTCACGTTGATTACGTGGCTCGATCCATCGGCCGGCGTCAGCAGCACCCAGCCGCTGACGTTGTACACCGAGCCGTTGTACATCTTGTTGCTCACGCTGATCGAGGGCCCGTCCCAGTTGGCGATGCGCCCCGTAGTCAGCAGGCTGTGCGTGCCGGTGTGCGCCGCCGCGGTGCTGTTGGTGACCGACGAACTGCCCGAGCGCGAACTCCACCCATCCAGCCCGCCATCTTCAAAGTTGGTGGTGATGCCGGTGTTGTCCTGCTGGCTCATGTTCGGCGGCGCCGGCGCCAGTTCGCCGATCACCACGTTGCTGATGTAGAACGAATCCGTTGCGCTGCTCGATTGGAAATAGAGCGTAAGGCTCGTAGGCGGCCCGGGCAGATCGCTGAAGCTGAACGTCCCCTGCACCTTGGTCCACGCAGTATTCGACAGCGCCGCCGACGTGGCGATGTTCGCATACGCTCCAGTGGTAGCGCAGTCGGCCGTCTTGGTCGACATGGTTACGGTCGGATTGGCCGCGTCCGCAGCCGCCAGCAGAACGTACGCGCTCACCTGGTACGTCGCTCCCGCCACCACGTTGTTCACGCTCAGCAGATTCAGGCTCGGCCCCATGTACGTTGCCGTCCGGTTGGTGGTGAGCAGGCTGCGCGGGTTGCTGCTGGGATCGAGGACCGGCGGCGCCGCGTTGGTCAGCGTGACCGAGCCGAACGGCGCCCAGCCGTCCAGTCCTCCGTCAGCGAACGTGTAAGTCGCCACCGGTGTGCCGCCCGGAGGAGGCGCAGTCTCGGTGATCACCACGTCGTCGAGGTAAAACGACTGCGCGGTCGTGGCTCCCACCAGCTGCGCATACAGCACCAGGCCCGTCTCCGTCGTGCTCGCCGTGTAGGTCCCCCCGATCTGCGCCCATCCGGTGCTCGAAACCGGCACCTGGTAGCTGCCGATCGTGTCATAGCATGTCCCGCCGGAGCAGCTCGGGTCGCTCCGCTTGATGGTGAAATTCGCATTGGTCGCGGCTTCGCCGCTGGTCAGCATCACGTAGCCCGTGATGGTGTATTGGGCGCCCGCCAGCAGCACGCCGCTCACCGCAATCGAAGGACCGCCCGCGCCGCTGCTTCCGGTAGTGGTCAGAAGGCTGTAGGACCCGGCATAGGCCGCGGCGTTTGAGGCCACCGGCGTCGTGGCGCCGTTGAACGAAGACCACCCGTCCGCCGTTCGCGTCCTCAAAACTGTAGGTTGCCACCGTCTGCGCGCTCGCATTCGCGGCACAGAAACACGCCCACACCAACGCCGCTGCAACAGCTGGCGCGACCCGATTTTTAAGCAGGGATCTCCTGCACTCTCTGACCAGGCAAAGCATGGGACACAACTCCTTTGTTTTTGATGGTTACCCGAAGCAGCCTCTCGGTCTTGCTGGATGGCCGCACACTGCTTGGGCAGAACTAATTCGATTTACTCAAGCGCCGGGAGTATAGCCACCGATTTGAAGCGCTGTCAAGAAGGATGTTTATCCTGATCACTGGCCGACATTTGGGGACTGATCGGCGTTCGATCAGCGACTTGGGGATAATGTGAGGTTGGCTCACGCTATGCGATTCGTGACGGGCGGCCACCGTTGTGGTGGAAGGCGGTGCCGCCAATCACATCACCACCACTGACGCCAGCCTGTTGCTCCCTTGAATGTCATGGGACAGAAAGTAACGCAACAGCACCTCGGTTCTCAAGAGTATCGTGCTGGGCTGATCGCCTCAATGAAGCCTCGCGGCATGTTGAACCCGGTTGATCGTGGCCTCGTCGAGTTCGCGGCCTTTATCGTCGTCGTGGCCGGGCAGACCCACATAGATCCAGTGGGTCTTGCCATCAGCGCCGCGAGGTCAGCTGATGACGTGAGATCCGGGATTCGTCATCATTGATCTCGGCCACACTACGGCCAATCTCGACACCATTGCGGAGAAACCACGATTCGCTGGTCATGCTTGGAAATGATGATGGTCAAAGGCCCGGTTGGCGACTTGTCGGGCTCCCAACTGCAACTCGGCACAACATTGCTTGTCACGCAGTCAAGCGTAGGCATCCGCTCTACCGGGCAGCATATGACGATTCTCGACAGTGTGGTGCCTCAGATTTGAGAATTGAAATGTTTTTGCCGGGGCCGTTTGCGAGATACACGATCTCGGGCCTGTTAAAAGGCCCGAGAAAAATCAAAGCGTTGATACGCGACGAATCGTGATTTTCCCCCACCTCATCTCCTGACCTGATCGGTCAAGCCGGAATTAGTCCTGCGGCGTAATCACTGCCGAGAAACCGGTGTTGTCATAGAAATAATTGCCATCCGTCCCGTACCCCACCGCGAAATCGATCGTGTCCCCCGCCGCCACTGAAATCGTCGTCGTAAAGGACTGATCGCTCGACGGCCGCCCGAAACCCGTTACTTCGCCTGTGTAAAGCCCGACTCCGTTGTGCAGCACGTGAACATCGGTGGTCGTTGGCCCTACGAAATCGTCGCCCCAGAACACTGCTTGCACCTTGTAATTGCCACTCGCGGGAGCCGTAAAGCGCAGTACTGCATTTTGGTCCTGCTGGCCGGGACCAAAGACCATGGTATGCGATGGAATGAGGACGGTCCCCCTGGTGATGCTCGCGTTAGTCGAGTTGTAGCCTAGTTGCACGGGACAAGGGTTTAGTCCCCATTGGTACAAACCCGGTTGCGGGGTATTTGGCTGCGTCAACTGGAAGGCCGCACCCAGGCTCTGCGTGCACCCATAGCTCCACACGCCATTGGGATTGTCGGTCCCCGAAAACTGCGCCGCCGCGTCATAGGGCTTTGGAAGGACCGTCACGTCGACGACAAACCCACCCCCGTTGTCGCTCACCGTCCAATCGTTAATTCCGAGATAAAGCGTTCCGGCCTCTTTCGCCTCGTAGGTGATACCCTCGCCGACGAAAAAGAGCGCTTCAGGAACTATTCCGACACGAACCACGCCCTTAGTACCATCGATGGCGCTAAATTTCGGAGAATCGGATCTGCCTTTGCAGACGAAAGCCCCAATCAGCGCGTCCAGGTTGGGGATCCTGCCTCCTGCGATTCCATCTTTCTCTTGCAGCGGGCTTTGGTTTCTGTGAGTGTCCCAGGGCACACCGTTCGGACCGGTGTCGACTCCGCCAATGCCTGTCACCGTCCCAGCGACATAGGAGATCTTGATGGTCGCCGGTCCGTTAACCGTAATCGCCGGAACAAACGGGACATGTAGATCATAGTGATTATCGAAAATACCAGAGACGTACCGATCATGCTGATTACCGAAAATACCAGAGGCGTTCCCAGGCACGGTAATTTGAGTCTGGGCGCCGGCCCGGATTGTGATCAACGCGATTAGCAGTGACAGAGTTGCCGCCGATAGGGCCATTCTGATTTGACCCGTCCTGGCTGCTGCGAAAGGGGTACCTTGCCGCGTAGTCATTGTCTTCCTCCAGCGATGCCGTGCGGCCCCCACCACGCGAGAGGTTTACGAATTTTGATTTCCCCTGCTAGCTCTCCTTCGGCTGAGGCCGATCAGTTGATTCTAAGCTCCCGGCTTCCTTCTCTTCTGATGTTGGTGGCTCGATTCGTGTCCCGTTCATAGATACCTCCTCTCGGAGACTCTACTTGCCCGGAAAATATACTCCAGTTAAATACGTTGCTGTGACAGCGACTACCGTTAACGGGCCAACGAATGGGTGGTTGCTCAAGAGGAGAAAACTCAAAGCGACGGGGCACACCATCAAGGTCGGCGGCGACGTGCGACGAATCGTGATTTGCGGACGGTTGTCAGATCGCGGCAAACAGGAAGTGATCCGAAACTGCCTTTGGAGTAACTTCCCTCTTTCGGTTGACGAGGACAAGGCCAACTCACTCATTGCGAATAATTTATGCCGCCAAACGGGCCGATTAGTAATGAAAAACGCCGTTCACTCCAGCGATCCTCAGCAACTGCCTCAATGTGCACATCGCCGAGTCACTCACCAACCCATCGGGCGGCGCATCCGAGGCAGTGACAGATCCTCTTTGGCTCGGGAAAGGATTTTTTGTTGGGGTTTGCCGGAAATTACCACCTCATGCCGCAAGCTGGAGTTGGAGTTCCCAATATGCCTTCGTCGCAGTGTCAGAGTGTCCCCGGTTCAATATGTCAGCCATCCGCCCGGTCCGGACCCCTAAAGGCACCCCCCCCACCCCCTATGTAGATTCGCTTTTCTTTCGCTTTTAAGAGATTTTCCACTGAATACAAATGCGTTACGAGCCAAAAAATCGCCTGAAACAGGATTTTTTGTTACATTCCCCACGATTGTTGGTTGGCTTTTGTTTCCGCTTTCTTGTGGGAAGTAGTTTTGTTTTTTATCTGGCCCCGTCGTTGCAGGAGCCTGTACCCGAAAAATAAAGCCCGTTCCACCAATGGTTGTATTGAGTTTTCCACCGGTAAACCGATGTAAAATCATTCTAGTTACCTAGGTTACCTATCGGTAACGTGAAAGTCCTGCCACGATGGTTACGTCCAGCAATCAATCTTGAGAGGTCAGTCCGGGAGGTCCGGAAACAAGGTAAGCAAGATATCCCTGTATCTCTTACTTCCGAATGCGGACATATCGATTAGCGAAAGGATATTTGAACATGGATAGTTGGGCTCGGAATACCGTAAACAGTAGAACCATTATTTCCATGGATCAACGCAAACCAGCGAGCGGCAATGCGGTCCTCCGCGAGCTGTTTGAATTATTGCAAGACTACGCACCCAGCTGGTACACCGAAGAACTGCACAACCGGGCTGCCGCCGCGTTGGGCGAGTTCGTTCCCCAGATTCAGTAATCCGGCAGCGCTGTTTCTACCCGGCCATTTTCCGTCGCTTCCCCGGCGCGCTATTCGTAACGCAGCGCTTCTGCGGGCAGAATGCGGGCAGCGGCCTGGGAAGGATAGAGCGTCGCCAGCAGGGAAATCCCGATGGCCACGGCGGATACGATGACGCCGTCCAGCAGGCGGGGCGCGAACGGCAGAGTATCGATCGAGTAGACGTCGGCTGACAGCGGAATGCGATAGTGCCCGCCGGCCCATGCCGCCAGGTATCCCAGTGCCAGCCCAATCACGGTTCCAACCAGGCTGATCAACAGGCCCTGCAGTAGAAAAATGCGCCGCACCTGGGAAGGTTCCACCCCGTAACTCATCATCACCGCGATGTCGCGCGTCTTCTCCATCACCATCATGGTGAGCGCGATCAGGATGTTGAGCGCCGCCACGGTCACGATCAGGCCGATCACGATGAACGTGACATACTGCTCGAGCTTGAGCGCCTTGAACAACTCGCGGTTTTCCTCCATCCAGTTGGTGGTCTGAAATCCCTTGCCGGCCGCCTGTTCGATCTCCCGCCCGATCTCCGGGGCCCGGTTGAGATCGTCCACCTTGAAGCTGATCACCGAAAGCAGATCGGGCTCGTGGAAGAGCCGCTGCGAATCGGCCAGCCGCACGAAACCCATCGCCGAATCGTACTGATAAAAGCCGGAATGGAAGATGCCCGCCAGCCGGAACGGCGTCCACTTGGGAATCACGCCGTACGGAGTCAATTCCCCCTGCGGACTGATCAAAGTAACCTTGTCGCCGACCACGGCGCCGACGGTTTCGGCCAGGTCTTTCCCAAGAAGAATTGGCGGCAGGTCCGCGTTGGACTCGGAGACAGGCCCGGGCTGTGGCTGAAGAGCCTCCACTGACCCGGGCGTGGCCGTCTTCAGCAGGTCACTGACGGTCAGCTCCATGTCGGGAAGAATGCCCTCGATCAGTGCCCCGCCATCCCGCGCCCCGCGCGCCACCAGCACCTGCTCGTAAAGCCCGGGCGAAGCCGCGGTCACATGGGGCAGTTTCCTCAGCCGCTCCAGCAGAGGCCGCCAGTCGCGAATGCCGTCCCTTTCGACCCGTTGCAACTGCACGTGGGCCGTTGAGCCCAGCAGCCGATCCTGCAGGTCGCGCTGCATCCCGTTGGTGATCGCCAGGGCGATGATCAACGCTGCGACCCCGGCCGCCACCCCGGCCACCGAAATCGAAGTCACCACGCCCACGACAGCCTGGCGGCGCTTCGCCCTCAGGTAGCGCGCCGCCACAAACAATTCGAAGCGCATGCAGCCTACTTCGCGGCGGAACCGGACGCGGTCCCGAACACGGTTTTGGCCAGCCCCACGTTGTCGTGCCGGTCGTAGGCGCGCACAGTCAGCAAGTGTTCGCCGGCCTTGGCGGTGAGTGCGGACGTGGGGATGTGCACCTCGTAATGTTCCTGCTTCGAATCCGATAATCCGCCCACCGGCTCGATGTATTGCCACGGACCCGCATCGAGCGAGTATTCGGCGTGCGCGATCGGCGACACGGCGTCTTCGGCTTCAAACGTGACCAGCACTGGCCTGGAGCAGGGCGTCTGCGGACACGGCGCATTCTCTTCCACCGCTTTGAGGTTGTTGACTACCGGCGGCGTCGTATCCACCTCGAACCGCTCGCTCTCCTTCGAACTGGTGAGTGCCTCACCCGGGCTATGCGACGGAGCGTCGGAGGCCACAACCTTCACCTCGTAGCCGCCGTCGGGCAGCAGCGAGGCGTCGAACGTGTACGCCTTCTCCGTGACTCCGTCCTTGAGCAGCCGCCACACGTTCTCATTGTCCCCGCGCAGGTAAAGCGCAAAGGTCAGGTCGTCGCCGTTATCATCGTGCGCCGCCCACCGCGCGGTGATGGCGGTTTTGTCTTTCATCGCCGGCAGGGGATTGGCGCTGGCCGGGGGTTCAAACGCAGAACCCTGGTTGGCGGAAGGAAACGTGATGTTTACCGTCTGTTGTTGTGGCGTGCCCTGGTTCTGCGGGTTCAGCCGCGCCCCCGGCACCACCATGAGCTCGTCGATCACCGGCGCGGAGTTCACCGGCAGATAATTCACGCCCACTCCGCGTAAATCTCCTCCCCGATGCAGCACGGCCTTCCACTGCAGAAACCGCCCCGGGGGAGACGCCACGGCATCGCCCTTGAGCGGCTCCCACTCCGACCAGCCGCGAACCGGTTGTTCCACGTTTCCAGAACGGGTCATGATCTCGAAGCCGCTTGATCCTGGATCGATCTCTACGCGGCCGAAGCGCGCGAATGCGCCCGCGTCCAGCACGTCGCTGGCATACTCGTGCTTGTCCTCGGAGTCGATCGTGTATAGCTTGCCGGTATTGCCGGTGCCCACGAAGATGTCTTTGTTCGCTCCCGGCTTCTCCTCCACGGCCAGGCTCAGGCCCTGTTGCGCGTCGAGATGGGCAATGTCGGCGTACGTGCCATCATCGTCGATGCGGAAGATCCGTCCCCGGTTCCCGGTGAGTGCCAGCAAACCATCCGCGCGTGCCGCCAGCGCGTAGACAACTTCATCCTTGCCGGTCCAGAGCTTGCGCGGAGCCTGACCTTCCTGGATGGCGTAGATCTCGGTTCCTTCGGGTGCCGAGACGCTCTGGTTGGCTACCTGCAGCGATCCCGGTTGCACCACTGTGAACGTCACCATCCCGGCGCCCTGAACGGGCAGCGGAGGCAGCGGGTTGCGGCTCTTGTCGCCCACGCTCGCGGCGTAGATGGTGCCATTAGCGCCGACCGCCACAGACGTAATCTCGCGCCGGGGCGCCTCGAACAGCACATACCCCTTTCCCTCCGGGTTGATGCGATACACCAGCCCGCTGCCGTCGGAGCCAGCGATCAGGTTTCCCTTCGCGTCCCAGGCCAGGGAGCGGATGTGCTGTTCGTCGCTCTTGAAGAATGGCTCCTGCGCCGTGGCCGGCTTTGCCGGGTCGACGCGATATACGGCCCCGGGGCCGCCGGTGGCGATGTAGAGCCTGCCCTGCGAGTCAAACCTCAGATCCCAGATGTAATGGGTCTTCGCATCCTTGCGGTCGGGGTCCTTGTCATCATCCGGCTTGGCCTCCGTCTTGGTTTTCTCTTCCTTGTCTCCCGCGACTTTGGAGAGATCGAAGATCACGGCGGCATTCGATTCGTCCTGTTTGGCCGCGGCATCGGCTTTCAGCTTGTACACCTTGCCGCTGGGCATGGTGGCGGCATATAGCGCCCCATCCGGGCCGAACTGCATTGCCTGCACGGTCAGGTCGCGGGTTTCAAACAGCGTGAATGGCTTCCCGTCCGCGCCTACGCGCTCAATTGTGGCTGGCGATCCGGTTCCCAGGTACGCCACGCCTTTCTTGTCCACCGCGAGGGACCAGACGAAGGTCGAAGGAGTAGTCAGAGCCTCTTTGAGAACTGGGCCTTCGCGAAGGTGTCCATCGCTCGAAATCGCAACTCCTTGGGGAGTGCCTTTCTCAAAGTCTTCGAGGCGCGTCTGTGTCCAAAGATGGGTTCCCTGCGCGAGCGCCGGCAGAACGGAGCCAGCCGCCAGTGCGGCCGCAAGAGCGGGAAATGTGAATGCGAAACGGAGGCGGAGAATCGGGTGGCGGGCTTCTAGCATCCTGCCGTTGAGTCTACTAAAGTCGGCTGCGGAGGCATATCGGGGCGCCAACCAACCCTCACG
>CAWEVD010000001.1:0-350162 GCA_963812485.1 uncultured Acidobacteriota bacterium | reverse complement strand
ACAAAGATCTTCGCCTTCACCCGCCCCGAAGGCGTGGCGATGAAGCTTCCGGAGGCCCGCATTGCCCAACTGGTGGAAATCCGCGATGCCTCGTTTCTGGTGATGGGTACAAAGACGATGCGCGAGTGGGTCCTGTTGCGCTACAGCAGCCCGGGCGATTATATGAAAGACCGAAAGCTGTTCGGAGAAGCGCTGAACTTTGTTGCGTCGTTGAAGAAGTGAGTATCCCGCCTCCGGCGCATGAAACTGCGCCGGAGGCGGGGCAACCTATGTCCAACTTTACTGGTGCGCGACCTGGCCGGTGGTCACTTCGGGGCTCGGGGGCACGGTCGCGAGCACTTCGGCCTCGGCGGGAACCGGTGCCGGAAGCGGGCTTTCGAGCGCGAGCGCCAGCACTTCATCCATCTGGTCGACGAAGTGGAGCTTCATCGAGTTCTTGATGTTGTCGGGGAGCTCGGCGAGATCCTTTTCGTTGCCGCGGGGCAGAATGGCTTCGAAGATGCCGGCGCGCAGTGCGGCCAGTAGCTTCTCTTTCAATCCGCCGATCGGCAGCACCTTGCCGCGCAGCGTGATTTCGCCGGTCATGGCGATATCGCGGCGCACGGGAATCTTGGCCAGGGCGCTGGCCAGGGCCGTCGCCATGGTGATGCCGGCCGAGGGGCCATCCTTGGGGATCGCGCCTTCGGGAACGTGCAGGTGGAGGTCGATGTTGCGATAGAACTCGCGCGAGAGC
This sequence comes from uncultured Acidobacteriota bacterium, assembly GCA_963812485.1. GTDB lineage: Bacteria > Acidobacteriota > Terriglobia > Terriglobales > Acidobacteriaceae > Telmatobacter. The sequence continues at coordinate 349,429 of CAWEVD010000001.1, read as the reverse complement.
CCCAGAACCTGCGCCTTGCCGCGAATGTAGCTGAGCGCGGCTTGCGCCGATTCCTGCATCACATCGCCGAGCTGGCCGGTGATGGTGAGCTTGCCCTTGCCGTCGAGCACCTGCACCTCGGTGGTAAGGATGCGAGCCGCCGACTTCAGTCCAGGCAAGGCCGGTGACCAGCCCGACTTCACTCTTCTCGTGCGCCTCGGAATCGCGGAACCTCGCGACGCCCAGAAATTCGTGGATGTTGGCACCGGTAAGCTCTTCCTTGTGCTTGGCGCCGGTTTTCACGACTTTGCGAGCCACCTTGCGGCAGACGTTGCCGATCTCGCGCTCCAGGTTACGGACGCCGGCTTCGCGGGTGTAATAGCGGATGATCTCGAGGATTGCATCGTCCTTGAAGATGATGTTTTTTTCGCTCAGGCCAGTCTGCTCGCGCTGTTTCTTCACCAGGTATTGCTTGGCGATTTCGAGTTTTTCGTGCTCGGTATAGCCCTGCAGGCGGAGAATCTCCATGCGGTCCTGCAGCGCCGCGGGAATGGTGTGCAGTCACGTTGGCGGTGGCGATGAACAGCACCTGCGAGAGGTCGTAATCGACGTCGAGATAGTGATCCTGGAAGCTCGTGTTCTGCTCCGGATCCAGGACTTCAAGCAGCGCCGATGCCGGGTCGCCGCGGAAATCGGAAGCCATCTTGTCGACTTCGTCGAGGAGGAAGACGGGATTCTTGGTCCCGGCGCGCTTCATGTGCTGGATGATCTGGCCGGGCAGGGCGCCGATGTAGGTGCGGCGATGGCCGCGAATTTCGGCTTCATCGCGCACGCCGCCGAGAGACAGGCGGACGAACTTGCGGCCCGTAGCCTTGGCGATGGACATGCCGAGCGAGGTCTTGCCCACGCCCGGAGGGCCGGCGAAGCAGAGGATGGAGCCCTTGGGGTTCTTCACGAGCTGGCGGACGGCCAGGAATTCGAGGATGCGGTCCTTGATCTTCTCGAGGCCGTAGTGGTCTTCGTTGAGGACTTTTTCGGCGTACTCGATGGAGCGGGTTTCCTTGGAGCGCTTCTTCCACGGCACGGCGAGCAGCCAGTCGATGTAGTTGCGGCTCACCGTGGACTCGGCCGACATGGGCGGCATGGCTTCGAGCTTCTTGAGCTCCTGGATGGCCTTCTCGAGGACTTCCTTGGGCATGCCGGCGGCTTCGATCTTCTTGCGCAGCTCGTCGAACTCGCTCTTCTCGCCGCGGCCCAGTTCCTTCTGGATGGCCTTGATCTTTTCGTTGAGGTAGTACTCTTTCTGCGCGCGCTCCATCTGGCGCTTCACGCGCGACTGGATGTTGCGGTCGAGGTCGAGCTTTTCGATTTCGACATCGAGCACGTCGGCGATGCGGGCCAGGCGCGCGGCGGGATCGAAGATGCCGAGCAGTTCCTGCTTTTCCTCGATGCCGAGCTGGAGATTCGCCGCGATGATGTCGGAAAGCTTGGCCGGCTCATCCATCCGCACGGTGGCGATGATGGTCTCGTAGTTGAGCGACTGCTGGAGCTTGACGTACTGCTCAAAGAGGCCGGTGACGCGCTGCATGAGCTGCTCGACGGCCGGCGTCATCTCGAACTGGGTTTTGCCGGTGCGCACGGTGGCGACGAAGAAGCCGTCGCGGTCGTTGACGTCGGTGGACTTGGCGCGCTCCACGCCTTCAACCAGAACCTTGATGTTGCCATCGGGCATTTTGACGCTCTGCACGATGTTGCAGATGGAGCCGACCTGGTAGATTTCCTTGGCCTTGGGCTCGTCGATGGAGGCGTCATGCTGGGTGGCGAGAAAGATCTTGCGGTCGCCGTTGAGAGCCTCTTCGAGGGCGCGCACGCTCGACTCGCGGCCCACGACGAAGGGGGTCATCATGTAGGGAAAGATCACCATGTCCCGGATGGGCATCATGGGCAATTTACGCGGCTCGGACTTGTCGCGGGATGTAGTCATAAGGACACCAAGGGTTTTAGACGCGCGAGACAGGCTCCGGCTGCGGGTCGGATAAGACGGCTCATGTTTTGGATTGTACAGCGGAATGGGGTTGCGGCTTGCTTCGGCGGGAGTACGAAAGCGTCACGACCCTGAAACGGGTCGCGCCAGGGCCCAGGGGATCCCCGACGCGACGGTTCGGTGATTCAGGGCGAACTATTTCCCCATCAGTTCCTTAGGGCTGCCGAGGTCGTCAGTGGCACCAGCATTCTTAGCGCTCCGCGACCCCAAAAGCAAATCCGGGTCTTGAAATCAAGACCCGGATCGGATTTCAACCATTGCAATGCGGAGCGCGATCAGCCGGCTTTTTCGAGCAGGCACAGCGACAGGTCGCGTCGCTCGACCATCTCGCTGGTGATCTCGAGATCGCGGACGCGCTTGTTGTTGGGCAGGTGGTACATCAGGTCGAGCATCAGCTCTTCGAGAATCATGCGCAGGCCGCGCGCGCCCACCTTGCGGGCCAGCGCCTCGCGGGCCACGGCGGCGGAGGCGTCCTGCGGTGAAGTGCAGGCGGACATTTTCGTACTCAAACAGGCGCTGATACTGCTTGAGGATGGCGTTGCGCGGCTTGGTGAGAATCTCGATCAGGGCGGCTTCGTCCAGTTCGTCGAGAATGCCCATCACGGGCAGGCGGCCGACGAATTCCGGAATCAGGCCGTACTTGATCAGGTCCTGCGGCTCGGTCTTGCGCAGCAGTTCGGTATCGCGATGGTTGCGGGTGGTCGCCGCATCCGCCTCGGCGTCGACGGCTTTGAAGCCAAGCGCCTTCTTGCCGACGCGGCGGCCGACCACGCGCTCCAGGCCGACGAAGGCTCCGCCGCAGATGAAGAGAATGTTGGTGGTGTCGACAGCGGTGAATTCCTGGTGGGGATGCTTGCGGCCGCCCTGCGGAGGAACGTTGGCCACCGTGCCTTCGAGAATCTTGAGCAGCGCCTGCTGCACGCCTTCGCCGGAGACGTCGCGGGTGATGGAGGGGTTCTCGTCCTTGCGGCCGATCTTGTCGATTTCGTCGATGTAGATGATGCCCTGCTGGGCGCGGGTCACGTCGCCGTCGGCGGCCTGCAGCAGCTTGAGGATGATGTTCTCGACGTCCTCGCCGACGTAGCCGGCTTCGGTCAGCGTGGTGGCGTCCACGATGGCGAAGGGCACATCGAGCATCTTGGCCAGGGTGTGGGCCAGCAGCGTCTTGCCGGAGCCGGTGGGGCCGATGAGCAGGATGTTGGACTTGGCCAGTTCCACTTCGTTGTTGCGCATGCGGTTCATCTGGATGCGCTTGTAGTGGTTGTAGACGGCGACGGCGAGCTTCTTCTTGGTCTGGTCCTGGCCGATGACGTAGTCGTCGAGAAAGCTCTTCACTTCCTGCGGCTTGGGCAGATGGCCGGCGGTAGTGGCGGGATGCGGCATCGCCGCGGTCGTCCTCGAGAATCGAGTTGCAGACCGCGACGCATTCATCGCAGATGTAGGCCCGGGGATAGTCGCTGGGCGACGAGATCAATTTGGCGACGGCGTCCTGCGATTTGTGGCAGAACGAGCAGCGCAATGCTTCTTCAGGTCCCGTGCGCGTTTTCATGGTTGGCCTACTCCCTTGGATGCCTGCTCGTTTGAATTCCGCCCGTTGCGGGCTGTCCCTACGTGCGGGGCCGGTCAATGATTTCGTCGATGATGCCGTATTCCTTGGCTTGCTGCGAGTTCATGATGAAGTCGCGCTCGACGTCGCGCTCGATGCGGTCCAGCGGCTGGCCGGTGTGCTTGCGCCATCAGGTTGTTGGTGATTTCGCGGATGCGCAGAATTTCGCGCGCATGAATGTCGATGTCCGTGGCCTGGCCGCTGAGCCCGCCCATCGAAGGCTGATGGATCAGAATGCGCGAGTTGGGCAGCGCAAATCGCTTGCCCTTGGTGCCCGCCAAAAGAAGAATGCGCCCATGCTGGCCGCCTGCCCGATGCAATAGGTCACAACGTTGTTCTTGATGAACTGCATGGTGTCGTAAATGGCCAGACCGGCGGTAATGGAGCCGCCCGGGCGAATTGATGTAAAGCTGAACGTCCTTTTCCGGATCCTCGCCCGGAAAGAAACAGCATCTGGGCGACGATGAGATTGGCCACCTGGTCGTCGATGGGCGTACCAAGAAAGATGATGTTGTCGCGAAGCAGACGGGAGTAAATGTCGTAGGCGCGCTCGCCCCGGCTCGTCTGCTCAACCACCATGGGAACCAATGCCATTTTGTCTTCTTCTCGCTCGTCCTTAAGGGAGCTCGCTTGCTCCCGTTAGTGGCAATCCGCACAGTCCGATGTTCAACTTCGGCCGGAATGCGCGGCAACTGCTGCCGGCCTGCGGTCAGGCGGGCAGTCGTTCGTACAGGAGATGCGCGGTTTTCTCGCGTCTCAGTTGTTCCCGGATTCTAGCCATACCGCCGTCCTGCGTCAATCGCACTTTCAGGGCTATCCACCGGCTCGCGCGACTGGATCGCGGCGATTTGAATCTCGCGATCCATTTCCTCGTCGCTGACGGTTACATTTTCTTCGTGGGCAATTCGCTCCAGCAGCAGCGTGGTTTTCACCTCGGCGACGGCGCTGTCGCGCTGGGCGGCGCGCAGGCGGCGCGAAGTCCAGCTTGCGCATCTGCTCGGTATCCATGCCCTGGGCAGCCAGGGCCCGCAATCCGCGCTCCAGGCGAGCGTCAATCTGCTCCTGCACCAGAGACTCGGGAACGGGGAACGGGAAACGCTCGATGAGGGCCGCAAAGAGCTTGTCTTTGGTTTCGCCCTCGACGCTGCGGCGCTTGCGGTTGGCCAGGTGCTCGCGGACGCGATTTTCCAGGTCGGCAAGGTTCTCGTACGCGCCAATTTCCTTGGCGAATTCGTCGTTCAGCTCGGGCAGGGTGCGCTTCTTGATTCCCTTTACTTCGATGTCGTAGTCGACGGTTTTGCCGGCCAGCTTGCGCTTCGGGATAATCGGCCGGATAGTCTGCCGCGACTTCAGTCCTGGCCGGGCTTGGCGCCACGCAGGGCCGTGGTGAATGCCTCCACGGTGTCCTTGCCGCCGATTTCGACCAGCGTGTCTTCGCCGGCCACCGGAGCGGCTTCGGGCTCGCCTTCGATCGTTGCCCGTGTAGGTGATCTGCGCCCAGTCGCCGTCGACGAGGGCGCGATCTTCTTCCACAGGCTCGATGGTGGCGCGCGATTCGCGCAGCTGGTCGAGTTCCTGCTTGAACTCCTCTTCGGTGATTTCGACGGACGGCTTGGGAACGGTGACGTCCTGGTAGCCTTCGATGGAGAAGGCGGGAATGTACTCGAACACCGCCTTCACGTGCAGCGGGGTCCCGTCTTCGACGGTCAGCTCCGTCACCTGGGGCTGGCCCACGGGGCCACGCCCAGGTCGCGCACCGCCTGGTTGAAGCGCTCGGGCAAGAGGCCGTCGATCACTTCCTTGCGGATCTCGTTGGCAGAAGCGGCGCTTGACGACGGCTTCAGGAACTTTGCCGGGGCGGAAGCCGGGAATCTTGGCATGCTTCTGATAATTGCGCGTGACGCTGCTGAACGACTTTGATACCTCTTCGGCGGGAACGTCGAGGACCAGTTCGCGGGTGCAGTCGGGGTTCAGGACGGGCCCATGGGCGTGTTCGTGCGGATGTTCGTGGGCATGCTCGTGGTCAGGGCCTTCGTGTGTGTGCGCGGCATCGGCGGGGGTGGGTTCGGAATTGTTTTCGATGGTATCGACAGAACTCAAGAGCATTGCCTTCCAGGCGCCATGGCGCCATTTATTTCCACATCCGGACACCGCAGCACGAGCGCGGGGCCACCGGGGTCCGCGTGGCTGGGGAAATCACCTATCTCATGGTAAGAGGGTTTACTATGCAGGGTCAAACCGGGCCGGTGACGTGAAAGGGGCAGCGGGTAGCGAAAGGCACGTTACCCCCTGGACTGGGCCGATTACAGTTCATGTTCAAGAGGTTGGCGCACGTGCGGCACGAATCGCGGATGGGATGCGCCGCACTCGCGGTAATGCATCCGCGCCTCCGACAGGCTGAGCGAGCCGTTGACGGTCAGGTGGACGTCGCCGGCGTCTTCGTCTTCCTGACCGTCATCCTCCCACCAGCACACGGGGCACAACAAGAGCGTGCACGGCGCATCGAGCGTCCGGAATCCGCAGCAAGGACAGCGGTAATTGGGTTTCATCCACGGGGATGGACGGCAGCGCCGGCATCGGGATTACACGCGGCCCGGGAATTGACCTTGGAACCGGAATTGTCACCACCGCGGAACTCAGACGTCTCCGGCGCCTCCGGGTTTCAGAATCGGAAAACCAGGCCGGTGTTGAAGCGGGCGTGGTCTCCTCCACTGGGAGACTGGGAGGGCGCGTCGATGCGGTCGGCGGAAAATCTCCAGGCAAAGAAGGGAAGGAGGGGAAGATCGATGCCGCCGCCCAGATCGTACGCGAACGATCCACCGGAGATGGGAAGATTGCTGGAATTGTTGGCCGAGTGCTCCCCACCCAACAACCCGTGTGCGAACAGATTGATGCCGAGGGCCTTGACGCTGACTCGCGGCCCCACCAGCACTGTCGTGGTCCGTGGTACCGGAGAGCTTGCCCCAAGACCGTAGTGGGCGACGTCGCCTTCGACTCCCAGGAATGGATACAGGTGAATGTGCAGGGCGGCCTCCCAGCCATTGAGGCCGCCGGTATTGGGATAGAAGGCGTCGGAGCCGGTGCGGCTGTATCCGAAGAAGGCATCGTGATTACGCAAGGACGCGGCCGATGACGTAATGGCCGCTGAGAGTATGCAGGAAATGACCAGGATCAGCAGGGAAGATCGCATATGCATGGATGTCTCCGTTGCAGCGGCAGCGCTGTGTATAAGGCAAGGATGGGACCGGAAACACCCCGGTTGCTTCGGTCCGGGTCCGGGCAGGGCGGCAGAGTAGAATCGGGGGCCAGGGAGAAATCCGGGTGACCATGCCGCAGGTTCTGGTTCGCAGCGCACTTCGATTGGGACGTTGGTTGATGATAGGGATGATGACAGCCGCCGGGTCTTCTTGTCTGGCTCAGGAGCAACAGCCTCCGCTGCGCGTGGCGATCGTAGGCCTGGTGCATGATCACGTGGCCGGGTTTCTTGCCCAATTGCCCCAGCACCATGAGGTGCAACTGGTGGGCATTGCGGAAGCGAATGCCGCCCTGGTGGCCAAGTACGAAAAGAAGAACTCACTGGCGCACGATCTTTTCTTTCCCACGACCGAGGCCATGATCGAGGCCCGGCACCCGCAGGCGCTCCTGGTCTATACGTCGATTGCCGGCCATCGCAAGGCTATCGAGACCGCGGGCAAGTATGGCCTGGCGGTGATGGTGGAGAAGCCGCTCACGATTTCGGTCGACGATGCGCTGGCCATTCGCCGCGTGGCGCGCGACCGGCACATTCAGGTCCTGGTGAATTACGAGACGACTTGGTACCCGAGCAACCGCGCTGCGTTCGACGAAGTCGAGAAAGGACACCTGGGGCCGATTCGCCGTGTCGTGGTACACGACGGCCACGAGGGCCCGAAGGAGATTGGCGTCAGTCCCGAGTTTCTAAGCTGGCTCACCGATCCGGCTGAGAACGGCGCGGGCGCGCTTTACGACTTCGGTTGCTATGGGGTCGATCTCATGACCTGGCTCATGCACGGAGCAACTCCGGAGTCGGTCACGGCGGTGGTGAACCACGACAAGCCCGAGATCTATCCCAAGGTGGACGACGACTCCACGATCGTCCTGCAAGTACCCCACGGCTCAGGCGGTGATCCAGGGCTCGTGGGTGTGGCCGTTCAGCCGCAAGGACATGGAAGTGTACGGTGCGACCGGTTATGTGATCACGGTTGCTGCCGATGGCCTGCGCACGCGGCTGGCGCACGAAAAGACGGAGCAGAGCTCGACTGCCGCTCCGCTGCCGTTGGATGAAAGCACGTCACTCGGGTACCTTGTCGCCGTGATGCGCGGCCAGATCGCGGCCAAGGGAGACCTGAGCGCACTCGACACCAACGTGATCGTGATGCAGATCCTGGATGCGGCGCGGGAATCGGCACGCACCGGGAAAGACCGTGCGGCTTACGAAGCTGCCGGATTGAGGATTCCGGCTCACGCTTTGCGCGGTGAACGGCTCTGCCCGTCTACGGCACAAAAACGTGCAGGCGCACATGCCACTTTGTGTTCTGTCCCGGCTTCAGCGTCACCATGCCTGTGTCCATTCCGTTCCATTCCTTTCCGAACGGGTTGGCGAAGTTGTACTGGTGTTCGACGGCTACAAATTTCTGTGTCGGGGGCGCGTAGGCCTGGATGGTCTTGATTTCCTTCGAAAGTCCGATAATATCGACGCCGTAGTGAGCGGCGGGATCGATGACTTTGACTGTGACCTCGCCATTTTTCCACTCCAGCTTGCTCCAATTGTCGTCGAAGAAATTGCTACCCAGGGGCACACCGTCGGGTGCGCGCAGGTCATAGCGCGTGCCATCCACCGGTATCAGCTTTCCGCTCGGGAAGACATTATCGTAGCCGTCGACTTCGGCGAGTTGCGATCCCGGTATGTGAAGGCGGGCCTGGGTTCGGTCGCCGGAGGGAAACGCGAAATAGGGGTGCCAGCCAATGGCGATCGGTTCGGCTTCGCTCCCGACATTGCGGGCGACGATGGTGGCATCGACAGCATCGGCCGTAAGGGTGATGGTGAAGTCGAGGTCGGTCTTCGACAGCCAATGACCTCCGAAGTCGCCGGCATGGATGACGCCTGTTACTTCTTGTCCGCCGGAGATATTCTTCACGCTGACATTGTCGGTTTTGGCCTTGAGGATCAGGCCGTGCATGGCGTGACGCTCGGCGCCCGGATTCTTGCCAATGTTATTTGCCGGCAGCGTGAGGGTGTGGCCTTTCCACTCGGTCGTGAGCGTCTTGCCATCCGCCGACAGCTGGCCGCGAATTCGATTGGGGTAGGGAACCAGGAACACCGAGCCGAGGCGATAGCCCAGGTCGCCGTTGGCATTATCGTCCTGGTCCAGCATCTTGGCCGACCCGGCAAGGTCAGGCGAGGCAAGCACATCGATACTGCCCTTGCCCGGAAAGTTCGCCGTGATCTGCTGGATTTCCATGCCGCGGCCGGGAAGGATAGTGATGCTGGTAAACTCGGGTTTTGTGGTGCTTGTGGCCTTGCGGGTCAGGGTGACGATCTTCTGGCCGCCGATTTCAGTAACAGCCTGGGCGCCGGCCTGCGATATCGACATGCAGGCGATTATAGGCAGCCACGCAAGGGTACGAACGAAAACCTTCATCTGGGCTCCATCCCTGGAAGTGCAAGTTGAATTCTCCGGTTGCGGACGTTCCTGAGCCGGGATTTTGGCCGACCCGGGAAACGTATTCCGAAGGCGCTGCCATTGTACGACAATGCTCAAGGGCGTGCCGGGAGGGCCGGCAAGTTAACATGATTCTCCAGGCGGCAGGATACGTTCGATTTGCTCGCAGGTAAACCAGCGGCGCTTTCCCGCGTCCATGTAAAAGTCAGCCCTGTAGTTTTGGAGGTAGCCTTGGCGAACGTACAAGAAAAGCTTGCCTGGCTAGATGCGATCAGGCAGCGAGTGCAACAATTTGTGAATGAGGGCGGTGACCTGAAATCGGCGGACGCAGCTCCGCTGGCGATGGCCTTGTTTCACGCGATCAATGATCTGACCAACGAATTCGGCGTTCAGCCCGCGAAACCAATCCCCAATAATCCGAAACCCATCAAGCCTGACATAACTGCTCCATACAACTAAGCGGATTTGCGCCGGGCTGCAGTCTTGGCCGGTGACTTGATCAGGCCAATCCCCTTGGCTGGAGTGTCGATCTCGCTCTAGCGGCGGCTTCTTTGCAGGCTCGGGGGCGGGAGTCTCTGAGCCGATGCTCTTGCGGAGCGCGTCCATCAGATTGACGACATTGCTGGGGCGTGGCTTGGGGGCTTCGTCGACGGGAATGGGCAGATGCTTGATCTTGGCTTCGACCAGTTCGCGGACGGCAACTTCGTAGCCATCCTCGAATTTGCTGAGATCAAATTTGGCTGATTTCTTCGCGATCAACGCTTCGGCCATTTCAAGCGCATCTTCGTTGATGGCCGTCTCCTTGATATCGCGGAAGTATTCTGCCGCGTTGCGAAGCTCGTTCGGAAAGCGGAGCGTGTAGCCCATCATGCCGCGGTTGTCGCCGCTCGCCGGCGCCACGGCGACGATATGTTCGCGGCCGGAGAAGGAGACTTTGCCGATGGCGGCCTTGCCGGATTTAACCAGCGCCTCCCGGACCACGGCAAACGCCTCGGCCTGGGCGTCGTTTTCGGGAACGACGAAGTAGGGTTTTTCCACGTATTCGGGGTTCAAGTCCGCCATGTCGATGAATTGCGAAACGGCGATGGTGTGCTTCGATGGCACACGCAGGTTCTCCAACTCGCTGGGCTCGATAAGGACGTACTGGCCCTTGCTGTACTCGTAGCCCTTTACGATGTCGTCTTTTCCCACGGCTGAGGCCGACTCCTCGTTTTCAGCGGCGCTCTGCAACACCTTCTGGTGGCGGATCCGCTCGCCGGTGCTGCGGCTGATCTGGTGAAAGCTGATCTGGCTCTTGCTCTCCGTGGCCGTATAGAGGCTCACCCCGAACTGTACAAGGGAAATCTGGATCTGCCCCGACCAATAAGGACGCGCCATCTGTTGACTCCTCCAGCGCACGATCTTGAGTTCAAGACGGTCTCAAGCCGCGCACCACCATAGAATCAGGAGTTTACAGTATTTCTTAACTCCGCGGAAGAATATTCTTTGAAAGGCATGCGAGCAGGAATGTCTGCTATAACCCCGGCGGACGTCGTTCGGGCGGCAGCATCGTGATCCGATATCATGTTGGCCGGGGCGAGCCGGCATACTTGCATCACCCCAAAGGAAGGAAGAGTCCAAGATGAAGAATGAAATGTTCGATTCGATAGGTCAGCCTTCCCGCCGGGATTTTCTCCGCATTGGCGCCGCCACCGCGCTCGGCGTGGGTATCACGCAGTTGCATGCAGAATCGTCTGTCGACGATGGGCCGGAGCCGCACGCAGCCAGCGTGATGGATATGCCGTTCGCGGCGGGCAATCCGCGCATCGGCCTCATCGGTACGGGAGGGCGGGGTACCAACCTGCTCGAAAACCTGCTTGGAGCCGACGCGAAGGTGCTGGCGCTTTGCGACGTCGTTCGCGAGAAGGCCGAGCATGCACAGTCTCTGGTCGTGAAGGCAGGGCAGAACTCTCCCGAACTCTATACCAACGGTACTCATCATTTTGAAGCGCTCGTGGCCCGGGAGGATCTCGACCTGGTCATCATCGCGACGCCGTGGGATTGGCACGTGGAGATGGCCGTAGCGGCCATGAAACATGGCAAGCACGCCGCCGTCGAAGTCCCCGCCGCTACCAACATTGAGGATTGCTGGAAGCTCGTCGATACATCGGAGCAGACCCGCCGCCACTGCATCATGCTGGAGAACTGCTGCTATGGCGCCAACGAAACCACCGTGCTCCGCATGGTCCATGCCGGTTTATTTGGCGATCTCCTTTATGGGGAGGGCGCGTACCTTCATGATCTGCGCGACGAGTTGTTTTCCGCCAAAGGCGAGGGCCTGTGGCGCCGTGACTTTCACACGCGCTTCAACGGCAATCTCTATCCCACGCATGGCCTCGGGCCCGTCGCTAACTACATGAGCATCCAGCGCGGCGATCGCTTCGATTACATGGTTTCCATGAGTTCACCCCAGCGTGGACTCGACGAGTACCGGAAGGCCCACGTTGCCGATTCAGATCCGCGCTGGGCCGAGCGTTACATTACCGGCGACCTGAATACCTCACTTATCAAAACCGCCAACGGGCTCAACATCACGCTCAAGCACGACACTTCCAATCCGCGTCCCTACGATCGGCTGAATGTGATCGGTGGAACCAAGGGAGTCTTCGCTGACTATCCGCCTCGCATTTACTTCGACGGCCAGGGCGGCGAGGAGGCGTGGGGATCGCTCGACAAGTTCAAGCAGTACCAGCATCCGCTGTGGGCACAGGAAGGCGAGATTGCCAAAAAGATCGGCGGCCACGGCGGCATGGATTACATCATGCTGTACCGGCTGCTGCAGTGCATGCGCGAGGGTCTTGTTCCCGATATGGATGTCTACGATGCGGCGGCGTGGTCGGCTCCGGGTCCGTTGAGCCGGGCGTCGGTGGAGAACGGGAGCGCACCGATGAAGTTTCCCGATTTCACGCGCGGCCATTGGCGCGATCGGGCAGGCTCGCAAATTGCAAAATGATCGAGGAGATGTCCGGCGGAGGAATTTAGCCGCGTCCAATGTTCGAACTCAAAGTTTACGGGACCCGCCTGACACTGTATGTTTAATAGCGGAACCATGCTGGACCGGAACGCGCGGAACTTTGCGGAAACAACCATGCTGACAGGGATCACGACTGACTTTCATCCCACCTCTGTCGCGGGTTGAAGAGTGTCGATGGTCTTTGGATAAACAAGCAAGTAGTTGATTATCAAAAGGAAGCGGGAGTAGTTCAGTGGTAGAACGTCAGCTTCCCAAGCTGAATGTCGCCGGTTCGATCCCGGTCTCCCGCTCCATATTACCAACTGGCCGACCTAGGGTTTGAAACCAACAGGTTTCATTGCCGAGGAGAGGCGACCTCCTCCTCTGCTGTCGGCAATCTTTATAGCCCGGAGATCGCAACCGGTCAAACCCAATCGCTGCCGCAAGCGTTTCCCTCCTTGAAGGCTGCGCATCGGACGTGTGGCAACCCGGCATCACGCGTCGTGATAATTTTCTCGATTAGTTCTATGGGCGGGCGCCGATGAGACGAATGTGCAACCCGTCAGGGCCGCTTCAATAGCCCGAACAAGATGTGTTTTCATGTGGGCTTTTAGCACGTAGCCCTGCCCGCCCTCGTCAAAACACGCTCTGACAAATTCGTCTTCGTTGTGGATCGTCAGAAATACCAATTTTGCGGAAAGCCCTATTTCTCGCAATTTACGAGCTGCTTCGATCCCATCTATGAATGGCATCGTTATATCGAGCACGATGACGTCCGGGTTCAGCCGAATTGCTTCTTTCACCAACTCTTGACCGTTGCTGACGGCTCCTACTATTTCGTATGAAAAACTCAAAAGGGCTGTCGTGCGCTCGAGCAAAGCTTGATGGTCATCCGCCAGCAACACGCGAGGGCGACTCACTCAATCTCTCCAATTAAACCAAGGCCGTATATTTCGAGCTTGAACAAACAGCTGTGGTTTGGCTCCTGCTCTGCCCGGCTGCAAGCAAATGGCGGACGACAGAAGTCATTTGCGGCTCTCCGCCACGAGACGTGCTGGTCGGCAATAGCCAGCCGGGCATTCCAAACCCGTCGCATGAAACCGACTCCTTCGAGAGCAACTGGGAGGGATATTATGGATGAGCTGTATTTGGTCACAACTAGGAAAACGCCTAGGACAGGAGAGTCCTAAGCATGTGCGGACCACCCGAAGGCTCAGCATCAAGCATTATCAGCCGTTGCTTAAATGCGAATAAGACCAGATCGGCATTATTCTTCAGGTTGTATTGTTGCATGATGTGATATTTGTGAAACTGGACTGTCTTCTGACTTAGTTGGAGATGTGCAGCGATTTCTTTAATTTGACGGCCCTCCGCGGCCATTTGAACGATATCTTTTTGCCGCGATGTTAACTCCTTCGCGTATTGTCGCGCACGCGACTTCACCTCGACCCAATCCGCGGTTCTGAGCCTCGGGGTAATGTACGATTTTCCATGCAACAAGGAATCGATTGCCATTAGTAATTCCGTGGCAGCCTGTTGCTTTAGAACAAATCCAATCTTTCCGAGTTGAGAAGCTGCAGCGGCGAGGTTGGGATCGTCCTGCATGGTAAGGAAGACAATCTTGACCTCCGGAAGATGTTCCCTGATGCGTTGCGCGGCGTCCAATCCATTCAGCAGTGGCATTCCGATGTCGACAATGATTAGATCCGGATTGAGTTGGTGAGCTGCGGTAACAAGCGCTCGGCCGTCGGATATCACTCCGACTACCTCATACTTCGGTTCGAGAAGCAGGCGAAGCGCGTCGGCAAGAATCGCGTGATCATCTGCAATAAGAAAGCGTGGACGCGGAGGAGCTTTCTGATCCAGTTCGTTGGGGAGCGTGCCGGCGGTTGTCATCCTCGTCTACCTCCTCCCGCCAAGCGAGAGGTTGACTCTTTCTCGCGCGCGGTCTCTCTTGCTTCTGTCACATGCATCATCTCTTCAGGCCGGGATTGGAGCGGCAACCGCGCGTCAACGGTTGTTCCTTTGTGAGGTCTCGAGATGATCTTGAGTTCTCCACCGTGCAATCGACAACGTTCTGCCATGCTTAACAAACCCAAGCCCTTGCAATCGTTGAAATTCATTTCGAAGCCGATTCCCTGGTCTCGAACCGAGAGACGCAGAGTTTTAGCTTCAACCTTTAAAGTGACCTGAGCTTGAGTAGCACCACTGTGTTTCTTCACGTTGCGAAGCGCCTCCTGGACAATACGAAACAGGCAGAGCGCAATGTCCGGGGAGATGTTTCGCCCGATGTTGCCATGAAGGAATTCAACCTGGACGCCTTGCTGTGCGGCAAATTCCTTACAGAAAGAGCTCACGCCGGGCACCAGCCCCAGCCGCTCCAAAGTGGAAGAGTGCAGACGATGAGATACGGTGTGAAGATCGGCGCCGATCTCACTGGCTGAATCGATAAGCTCATGTATCTTCTGGCATGCCCGGTGAGGTTCCCGCGTAATCATTTCTTCCACGGTCTCCAAACCAATAGAAAGCAGCGCCATCCGCTGACTGAAATCGTCGTGCAGTTCCGACGCGAGGCGACGACGTTCCTTCTCCTCCGAGTCGATCAGCATGCCACTCAGCTTAATCAGAGAATTCTTCGCTAACTGGAGCTGCCGTGTCTTAAACCAGGCATAGACGGCCAGAACAAAAAGGATTGTCACAACGAACGCAATAGCAATGATGGAACGGCGATGACCCTCCCAAAGCGACTGCTCCCAAAACATAAAGGTGCTACCTCGAGAAAGACTTGCCTCTCGGACGTGCCATCGTTTCAACCGCTTCAAGTCGAACATGAAAAAACCTGGAGCCATTGGCAACGCTGCGAGGGGCTGAATGGGTTCCAGCCCCATAGCTACAAGGGCGTCTAATTTGTGCCTGGAATACTTGTAAATGAGCCCTTCCAAAAATGTCTGGAGTTCCGGGGCCAGCACCTGGGTGGCGGGATCGGAGTTTCCTACTTCAGAGATGAGTGGCACATTCTTGCGAGACGGAACTCGGGCTTCGGCGACAGATCCCCAAAAGCACCACAAAGTTGCAACAAGAAGCAAAGACAGAGCGACGATATCGTGAAGAAATTTGCATTTCCTACGGGCAGCACGGTTCCGGCATGAGCGGAATGCGCCCTCGCCGGAGATTCGCGGAATCTGCGTGCAAACTGCATTCATACGCTTTCCACTGAAATGCCTCAACCGGCGGCGTAAGTCAAAAGGAATGAGTATTATCGCCCGGAAATCACCGTAGCACTGAGCCCAATGGGCCGAGAACTAGCAGAAATTGCAGTAACCCACGCCAATCATCTGTGTCGGCTGGCAGACCGTGTTTTCATGCGGCGGTCAAACAACCCCCGCGGGGCGGTGCAGCTGTTCGACCGCGGCCTTCGCTATCGGCCGCGAATTATGAGCACCCCGCTGGCAACTTTGGAATCCCAAACTAGGCTTATTCCTAGTTTCCTCTGCCTGGACCAAGGGGTATGTTTCGCAACGAGAGACTGACCTTTTGACGACCTGGAGAAGAACATGACCCTCGCTAGAGCATCGATTTCGATGTTTCTCCTCGCGCTTCTTGCGATCATTCCGGCAAAACTTCGATCCCAGTCCAACATCCAGGACGCCGACAAAATACAGGCTCTTCAGAAGCAGCTAGATGACATGAAGGCGCAAATGCAAAAGATGCAGGCGCAGATACTGGAACTGTCAAGCGGAGCGAATCGCGCTACGTCTGTCGTGACTACTACCCCGTCGGCCGCTCCGACAACGACCGTTACTGCCACCGCGCAAGAGGAAGGCGGCGCAGCCCAGGCGGCGGAATTGAAGGTAGTGCCCGCGCGCCAGGTAAGTCCGGCTACCGCGAGCTATCAGACCGACTCCCAGGATCAGATTGCCGCGCCGCGCATTGATAATGCCCCACTGGATCCTCGGTATCCCGGCTATTTCCGCCTTCCGGGAACGCAGACGCTGCTGCGGATCGGCGGGTATTTCAAGACCGACTTCATCTATGATCTGAAACCGCCTGGCAACGTTGACAGCTTTATTCCATCCACTTTCCCGATCCCCACACCGTCGACCGTGAACAATACCACGATCTCGGTACGCCCCACCCGCCTCAATCTCGACTTCCTGATTCCGGTCAAGTCGACGAGCGTACGGTTCTTTATCGAGACCGACATGTTTGGGACCAACGCAACGACGCCGCGTCTGAGGCATGCCTATGCGCAGGTCAAAAACGGCCTGCTCGGGCTGACTTTCTCAAATTTCATGGATCCCGATTCCGGGCCGGATACCCTCGATTTTCAGGGGCCGAACAGCCAGGTATCCATCCGCAATCCTCAGTTCCGGTACACCGCCCCGATCGGCGAGGAAACCAGCCTGAGTTTCTCGGTCGAGAAAGCGTCCTCGGATGTTTCGTTCACCACGCCCCAATTCAACGCGCTGCCCAACAGTCCGACTCCGGATGCGGCGATCAAGTTCCGCCAGGAGTATACAAGCGGGCACTACCAGCTCTCCGCACTGTTTCGTGACGTTGCGGCCTATCTGCCGAATGGGGACCATGGCTCGGTATTTGGCTGGGGCATCAACCTGACCGGGGCACAGAAGCTTTTTGGCGCAGACACTTTTGTGTATCAGGCAGCGTATGGCGCCGGCATGGAACGATACGTGAACGATACTTCGGGCCTGGGTATCGATGCCCAGCCCGCAGACCCTGCAAGCCCGCATCTCGAGGCCGTGCCGATCACGGCGATTTACGGAGGGTACCAGCACTACTGGGCGAAGAAGCTTCGTTCGTCCGCCGTGTATGGTTTCGCCCAGACCGAGAACACGAATCTTGAATCTGCTTCCTCGTATCACCAGAGCAATTACGGCGCCGCCAACATCATCTGGAACCCATTCGGCTCCCTGAACGTGGGCACGGAAATTTTGTACGGCTGGCTGGTGCAGCAAAACAGGGCCAGTGCCGACGATACGCGCTTCATATTCAGCGCCAAGTACAACTTCATCAAGAACGCGGACACGAAGAAATAGTAGTGTCGGACCTCGCGCCACAAACATGCGAAAGGATTTAGGTTTATGAGCAATGCAGCAGTTCCCCAAGTCGATCGTTTCTTCACCGGCACCGAAGCGAGATATGACCGGTGGCGCACACTTTTGCAGCAGGCACGGGAATGGGAGATGTCAGCGAAACAAGCCGGGGCGGGCGACGCCAACGGCGCGCGCGTGGTCAAGAGCCTGGAGGAACTGCGCCAGTGGGAGGATTACTACGCCTATCCAGGACCGGCCCTGCTCAATCTTCTGATTGAGCGCGCCACGTCAGGGGACGTGACTGGCACCGTGCGGCTGGCCCGCACCATCAGCACGGCGATTATCACTCATTCCTATCGCGCTAATGTCGGTGATTGGGACAAAGAAGAGGAGGGTCTCACCAACCTGGGTGACCGATTGCCGGTGGGGGGAGAACAGAAAGCCGCACATCGTCCTTATTTCGAAGTGCTGTTTGTCAGTCCCGCCCGCCAGGCGTTGTGGAGAGAACTCGCGCAGGAACTTCGCAAACTGCGCAGGCCGCAGGACAAGTTTGTCTATGAACCAGTGTTCGTGGGCAGTTTTGAGGACGCAATCCTGGCCGTGATTCTGAATGGGAGTGTGGAAGCGGTTGTCATCTACGACGACGTGCCGATGGCATCCCAGCACAACAATCCGCTCCTCCGCGAGTTCCTGACTTCGTACCTGAGCGCGACCGGCATTGAGGCGACGTCGCTGATTCGAGGGTTGACGCTCGCGCAAGCACTGAAGCTGATCCGGCCGGAACTGGATATGTACGTTCTCTCCGATCGGGAAGTGGAGAAAACGGCTGGAAGTGCTGATGCCGCCTGTGTGCGGCGAATCTTCTACCAGGTCGAGGAACCGCTGGAGATCCACCTGAGCATTCTGGACGGCATCGCGGACAGGTATTCCACGCCTTATTTCGACAATCTCCAGGTGTACGCGCAAAGGCCGATCGGCACCTTCCATGCGTTGCCCGTCGCCAGAGGCAAGTCGATATTCAAATCGAACTGGATACGCGACATGGGCGAGTTCTACGGGATGAACCTGTTTCTCGCCGAATCGTCCGCGACCACGGGCGGATTGGACAGCCTGCTCGAGCCGACAGGAAACATCAAGGTTGCGCAGGACTACGCTGCCCGCGCCTTCGGGGCAGATCACGTGTTCTTTGTGACTAACGGCACTTCGACGTCGAACAAGATGGTGGAGCAGGCGCTGCTGGCTCCGGGCGACATTGTGCTGGTGGATCGCAACTGTCACAAGTCACACCACTATGGAGCGGTGCTTACCGGAGCGCTTCCACTCTACGTTGAGGCGTATCCGCTCACCCAGTACTCGATGTATGGCGCGGTCCCGCTGCGGACCATCAAAAAGGCGCTGCTTGACTTGAAGGCTGAAGGGAAGCTCGATCGCGCAAGGATGCTGGTACTGACGAACTGCACGTTCGACGGCCACATCTACAACGTCGAGCGGGTGATGGAGGAATGCCTCGCCATCAAACCCGATCTCATCTTCCTGTGGGATGAAGCGTGGTTTGGATTTGCTCGATGGAGCCCCTTCTATCGCCGGCGCACCGCAATGGGGGCTGCCGCGATCCTCGAAAAGAAGTTTGCCGACCCGGCTTATCGTGCTGCGTATCAGGAGCAGGCCAAGAAACTGGGCGAGGATCTGGATCCCGCCAATAAGAAAATTCTGGAGACCCGCCTGCTGGCGAATCCGGATAAAGTGCACATGCGCGTCTATCAGACCAACTCGACGCACAAGTCCATGTCGTGCCTGCGGCAGGGATCGATGGTGCTGGTGAAGGACCAGGACTATCACACCGTGGAGGAGCAGTTCCACGAGGCGGTATTCACGCACGCTTCCACATCGCCGAATCTTCAGATCATTGCCTCCATCGATGTGGCGCGCCGCCAGATGGAACTCGAAGGCTATGAACTGGTGAACCGTGCGATGCAGTTGGCGCTGGACGTGAGGCATGAAGTCAACACGCACCCGCTGGTCTCGAAGTATTTCCGTGTTCTGGGGGCGGATGATCTGATTCCGGCTGAATTCAGGAACACAGGGTTCGTGGACTACCTTTCGCCGGGCGCGAACTGGACGACGGCAGTCAAGGCCCTGCGTGAAGATGAGTTCGCCCTGGATGTGACTCGCCTTACGCTGGTGTGCGGTTCGGCCGGATTCGACGGTACCCAATTCAAGAACCTGCTCGCCGCCGAATACGACATTCAGCTCAACAAGACGTCGCGCAACAGCGTGCTGCTGCAGACCAACATCAACAACACTCGAAGCGATATCGCTCAGCTGATGAAGGTCCTGGTGACGATTTCTCAGAAGATCGAGAAGAGGCTCGCCCAGGGTGGAAAAGCGGAACGGGAGGCATTTGCGGCGCGCGTTCGCTCGCTCATGCACGACGTGCCCAATCTACCCAACTTCAGTTGCTTCCACGACAGTTTCCGTGAAAATGCCAAGAGCGGTACAAGCGAAGGCGATATGCGCACGGCTTTCTTCGGCGCGTACCGAGAAGAACAATGCGAGCACGTCAAACTGGCGAGCCCGGAAATCGACAAGCGCCTCAAGAGCGGACCGGAGCTGGTTTCCGCCAACTTCGTCATTCCTTATCCGCCGGGATTCCCAATCATGGTTCCCGGCCAGGTGATCAACGCCGAGACCATCGAATTCATGCGCAAGCTGGACGTGAAGGAGATTCACGGGTATGAAGCAGGGCTGGGGTTGAAGTTGCTCAAGCCGTCGTTCCTGTCTTCGATCAAGAGCAAAGGCGCGAAAAACAAGGGCGCGGAACAAAAGCCGAAGCCTGAGCTGGCGCACGCATAGCAATTCTGGTTCCTGAATTCAGGGTGCGCGTAGCGGTGGGCGGCCGGCGAGAAAAGTCCGCCTCCGCTGCGCCACGCATTCGGATGAGAAACAGGTTTGAACTCAACAGATAGCGGAGAAGAACAATGTTTACATGGTTCGCAGACACGCTCCGACAGTACCCGGAGATCGCGATCTTTCTGGTTCTCGCCCTCGGCTACTACTTCGGCAAGTTCACCTTCAAAGGCATCGGGCTTGGATCCGTCACCGCCACGTTGCTTGCGGGTGTCCTGATCGGACAGCTCGGGATCACGGTTTCACAGCCTCTCAAGGCCTTTGTGTTTCTCATGTTCCTGTTCGCAGTCGGCTACGGGGTCGGGTCCGCAGTTTGTGCGCGGCGTGGCCAAAGACGGCCTGCCGCAGGCGATTTTCGCAGCAGTCCAATGTGCCTTCTGCCTGGGAATTCCGGTAGCAATTGCGAAAGTTGCGGGCTACGACCTGGGCTATGCGGCGGGACTCTATTCCGGGTCGCAGACGATCTCCGCGGCCATGGGCCTCTCGACGGATGCCATCAACCGGCTGGGATTAGCGCCCGAACAGGCCAAGGCGATGTTGGATTCGATGCCGATCGCCTATGCCGTTACCTATATGTTCGGCACGGTTGGATCGGCCCTGGTCATCGCCCTTCTTGGTCCGGTGTTGCTGCGCATCAACCTGCCCGCTGCCTGCAAGGAATACGAGCAGAAACAAGGCGGCGGCCAGAAGGAACTTGGCGGCGCCGGATCGGCGTGGCACAACTTTGAAGCGCGGGCTTTCGAAGTGCAGCCCGGCGGGGTAGCCGTTGGTCTGCGCGCCGCGGAAGCGGAGGCAATGATTCCAGACTCCCGCGTTTTTATCCTGCGCGTGCGGCGGGCGAATGGCACCATCGAAGAGGCAACCGCAGACACGGTGCTTCACGAACGCGAAGTTGTGGCGGTTGTGGGGGCCCGCGACGTGATCGTCAAGGTTCTTGGATCCGGAGCCAAGGATGTTGCAGCCGCAGTTGTGGCCGCCCGTGGCGGCACCCCCACCGGTGATCTTCCCACTCCCAAGGAAGTTAACGATCCCGAATTGCTGAGCATGCCGGTCGAGGGCGTCGATGTTTACGTGACCAGCAAGGAAGTGGATGGCAAGACACTCGCTGAGCTTGCCGGGCTCCCGGCGGCGCGGGGAGTGTTTCTGAGAAAGATCACTCGGGGCGCGGTCGCCACTTCGATTCCCATCCTGCCCAACACAAAGATCTATCGCGGTGACATTCTTAACGTGGTTGGCCGCACCCAGGACACGACCGCGGTTACCAAGGCGTTGGGTGTGGCGGATCGCCAGACCGATGTCGCTGATGTCGCGTTCATCGGCGCCAGCATCACGGTTGGGGCGCTGATCGGCGCCCTGGTGCTGAAAATCGGCGGCGTGCCCCTTACGCTTTCCACCGCGGGCGGAGCGCTCATCGCCGGACTCGTAGCCGGGTGGTTCCGGTCCGTGCGGCCGATGTTCGGCCGGATCCCCTCGTCGACCGTCTGGTTCATGAACTCCGTCGGCCTGAACATCTTCATCGCTATCGTCGGCATCTCCGCTGGACCGGGATTTGTGAACGGGCTTGAAGACGCAGGGCGCTGGCCTGTTCCTGTGGGGTGCCGTGGCAACCACGGTGCCGCTGATTCTTGGCATGTTCGTTGCCAAGTACATTTTCCGCTTCCATGATGCGTTGACCCTCGGCATTGTATCCGGCGCGCGCACGACCACAGCTTCGCTTGGCCTGGTGTGCGACCTGGGAAAGAGCCAGGTTCCGGCGCTTGGTTACACGGTGACCTACGCGGTCGGCAACACGTTTCTCACCATCTGGGGCATGGTGCTCATCCTGCTTCTTGAGTTAGCAACCTTTTTGATTGAACAAGGAGACAGTTTATGGATGTTATGAACCTCCAGACGTTTGAGCAGCTCAGCCCGTTCGAGATCAAGGATGAGCTCATTAAGCTGGCCAAGAAGACTTCGAAAACAACGCAGTCGGCCTTTCTCAACGCCGGCCGCGGAAACCCCAACTGGATTGCGACTACTCCGCGCGAAGGCTATTTCCTCCTCGGACAGTTTGCGATCACGGAGAGCAAGCGAGTCATGGAAGATCCCGCCGGCCTGGGCGGGATGCCGAAGGCCCGCGGGATCGCAGGCCGTCTCGAGACGTGGCTGGCGAAACACTCTGACATGCCCGGCGCCTCATTCCTGGCAGAGATGGTCCCATTTGCCGTGAAAGCCTTCGGGTTCGAGCCGGATGCCTTCGTACACGAACTCGTCGACTCGATTATCGGTGACAACTATCCTGTTCCCGATCGCATGCTCGTCCACAACGAACGCATCACGCACGAGTACCTGATGTGGGCCATGTGCGGAGAGCCAAGACCGGCGGGCAAGTTTGACCTCTACGCTGTTGAGGGTGGCACAGCCGCCATGTGCTACCTCTTCAAATCACTGAAGGCAAACCGCCTGCTTCTGCCCGGTGACACGATCGCCCTGGGAACGCCGATCTTTACGCCCTATCTTGAAATGACGCATCTTGAGGACTATGACCTGAAGATGGTCACGATTCGGTCTCCGCAGGAGAATCGTTTCCAGCCCACGGACGATGAAATCAAAAAGCTCGAGGATCCCAAGATCAAGGCTTTCTTCGTCGTCAATCCCGGCAACCCAACCGGCATGGCACTTAGCGCCGAATCCATCGCGAAAATCGCCAACCTGGTCAAGACCAAGCGTCCTGACCTCATGCTTGCTCACCGATGATGTCTACGGAACGTTCGTTCCGGGGTTCCGGTCGCTGCTCGGCGAACTGCCCCACAACACAATCGGCGTCTATTCCTACTCGAAGTACTTCGGCTGCACCGGTTGGCGCCTGGGGGTCATCGCAGTCCACGAAGAGAACATCTACGATGAGAAGATCGCCAAATTGAAGGATGCTGATCTCAAGGCGCTCGACAAACGTTACGGGCCCATCACACTCGAGCCGCGCAAGCTCAAATTCATCGATCGCATCGTCGCCGACAGCCGCGATGTGGCGCTGAATCACACGGCCGGTTTGTCCCTCCCGCAGCAGGTCATGATGAGCATGTTCTCGCTGGTCGAGCTGATGGATACCGAGAAGCGTTACCAGACGGCATGCCGGGAGATCGTATATCGCCGTCTGTACGCGATACTTGACGGACTCGGCCTGGAGGTTCCTGCGAACCCGAACTACGATGCCTACTACGGCTTGATTGACTTCGAGTTCTGGGCAAACAAGAACATCGGCAAGGATGCGGTCGAGTATCTGAAGAAGAATGTTCACCCACTTGACCTTGCGTTCCGGTTGGCGGAGGACCACGGAATCGTATTGCTGAACGGCAGTGGTTTCGAGGGCCCCGACTGGTCGTTGCGCGTGTCGTTGGCCAATCTGGACGATGAAGCCTATGAAGAGATAGGGCGCGGCGTCCGGTCAATTGCAAGAGGCTATCGGCATGCGTTTGAAGCCTCAAAGAAGCAGCACGACGAAGCCAAACGCGCAGCTCCAACACCGGTGGGCGATTGAGTACCGGAGTCTGACGAGAGGGTTGCCGGCGAGTATGCTGTTGCTTCGATCATGATTACTGAAGCATCAGCGTACAACGCCGGCAGCCCTCATCGGCTGCAGTTCATGCGATGTCGTGTTGCCCGGGTTCTTTGACACTGTCGAACTTTGCGATGCTGATCGAAGAACATGAGTGAGCTTCGAAAGCTGGACGCGGTCTCGGGAACGATTGTAGCGAGGAGACTGAATGGAGTGGCTGGCGAAGCTGTTCGAAAAGTATCCCGAAATGGCGGTCTATCTCGCGGTTGGGATTGGGTACTTTCTTGGCCGGTTGAAGTTTCGCGGCTTCGGGCTCGGCGTTGTCACGGCGTCGTTGCTTGCCGGCATCTTCATTGGCAACCTCTTTCATGTTCCGGTGTCCGACCAGGCTAAGTCGATGCTGTTTCTGTTGTTCCTGTTTGGCATCGGCTATTCCGTAGGGCCAAGCTTCTTTCGCAATCTCAAGGGAGACGGATGGCGGTGGGCCGTCCTCGCCGTCTTCGTCCCTGTCGTTGGTCTGCTGGCGGCGTATGCCATGGCACGAATTCTCAAACTTGATGTGGGGTATTCGGCTGGAATGCTGTCCGGGGCCCTCACTGAGTCTCCCGCAATCGGTACCGCCAGCGAGGCGATTCGGGGACTGGGGATTTCGGAGGAACAGAAAGAGCTGTGGGTCGGGCACATTGCCGTTGCCGATGCGATCTGCTATATCTTCGGGACCATCGGAGTGATCTGGTGTTGTGGCACCCTGGGCCCCCGGCTGCTCGGCATTGATCTCCTTGACGGAATCAAAGAAAGAAGAGAAGAAGCTGGGAATCCAGCACGCCAGGCTGGGAATCACTTCGGGCTGGCGGCCCTTCGGTTTGCGCGCCTACACCGTCAAGCCCAATTCTCCGGTTGTGGGCAAGACGGTTGACGCAGCCGAAAAATCGGTGACTGAAGCCCGCCTCTTTGTGGAGAGGATCCGACGCAGGGGAGAGATTCTTTCTGCCACCCCGGAAACCGTGATCGAGGCGGGCGACACATTGGCCGTGCTTGGACGAACAGAGGCGCTGGTGACGATACTGGGACCTCTGTCGGCCGAAACCGCCGATCCGGAACTGCTCGAAATCCCGGTAGCTTCGTATGACTTGTACGTGACCAGCCGCGACATCGTCGGCAAAACTCTGCAGCAACTTGTGGACACTGTCGAAGAGGGACGGGGCGTGATGCTGCGCGGGATGACCCGGGGAGGGGAATCCCTCCCAGTGGGGTTGAACGTCGAAGTCGAGCGCGGCGACACCCTGCATGTCATCGGGCCCGAAAGCAATGTCCAGAAACTGGCGCCCATTATCGGCAGGATCATACCCCCGAACGAAGACAGTGACATCGGCGTATTGGGTATTGCGATCTGTATCGGGGTGATGGTCGGAGCCACGATCACGTTTCCCATCGGGGGCCTTCGCATTAGCCTGGGCACCAGCGTCGGAACTCTGCTGGCGGGTTTGGCTGTGGGCTGGGGGCGGTCCACCCGTCCATGGTTTGCGAGAATTCCGGACGCCGCGATTCTTTTCATGCGGTCCATCGGCCTGGCGGCATTTGTCGCCATGATTGGACTCAAAGCGGGCCCGATCTTCGTCAGCGCGGTCAAAGAGTCCGGTTACCTGCTCTTTTTGGGCGGAATCGTAGTGACGCTTGTCCCTTTGATTTCGGGCATCTTGTTTGGGCGGTATGTCCTTCGGCTCGATCCGGTTCAATTGCTCGGAGGAGTTGCCGGTGCGCAGACGATGATTGCGGGAGTCGCAGCGGTTCAGGAAAAGTCGGACAGCCCCATCGCCACGCTTGGTTATTCGTACACCGTCGCGATCGGCCATATCCTGCTGACGACGTGGGGCACGATCATCGTCTCGTTGTTGACCTGAGCAAACCTCAAAGTCGTCCACCTCCCGACGGCGGGCCTCGAAGGGGGCCGAGTCTCGATCTGGATGGGAAGGCTCGATTTTGCCGCCCAAAGCCCTTACAGATCTCAACTAGGAATGTTGCTAGTGGCAGTCAAGGCCCCAAGTGGCCTAAAACCATCTTGAATCTTCTTCGATGCCGTAGGTCAAAGCCTGCCGAGGAGCGGGGTGTATTCATGGAAATTCCCTTCGCAAGTCAAAACAGCTTATTCCGCGGGCGGAGCATGCTTTTCCGCCAAGCCTTGTTATGCTGCTTGCCACTGCTCCTGTTGGGGGGCTGCGAGAAGAAGGAGGCCCCGCCGCCTCCCGCGCCTCCAACCGTCAAGGTCGTTGACGTGATTCAACAAGATGTCCCCATATACAACGAGTGGGTCGCGCAGTTGAACGGCGATACCAACGCCCAGATAACGCCCAAAGTGCAGGGATATGTGCTGAACCGGAACTACCAGGAGGGCTATCCGGTCAAGACGGGGCAGCTTCTTTTTGAAATCGATCCCCGCCCGTTTGAAGCCAGCCTCCAACAGTCCCAGGCACAACTGGCGGTCGCGCAGGCCAACCTGTCAGGGTCCGAAACCGATCAGGCTCGCGACGAACCCCTGGTGGCGCAGAATGCAATTCCCAAGAAGCAGCTCGATAACGATAACGCCGCTGTCGCCTCCGGCAAAGCGCAGGTGGACGCCGCCAAGGCGATGATCGAGCAAGCCAAGCTCAATCTTGACTGGACGAAAGTGTATTCCCCTCTCGACGGCATCGCCGGCGTGGCTAACGCCCAGGTGGGTGACCTGGTTGGTCCCAGCACCAAGATGACCACCATCTCCAAGCTAAATCCGATTCGGGCCTACTTCTCGATCAGCGAGGATGCTTATTTGCGGGTTGCCGACAAAATTGCCTCGGTGCTTGCCGGAAAGCCCGGCGCGGGGCCCCAGGCGGTGGAATACATTCAGGCGAATGAGACGGTCTATCCCAGCAAGGGACGCATCATCCTCGTCAATCGTGAGGTAAGTTCGCAAACCGGAACGATTCAGCTTGCGGCGGAATTCTCAAATCCCCAAGCGGTTCTGCGGCCCGGTGGATTCGGACGAGTGCGCATCAAGACCGGAGACAACAAGGGCGCTCTCCTCGTTCCCCAAATCGCGGTTATTGAAGTCCAGTCTGACTACCAGGTTGTGGTGGTGGGCGCCGATAACAAGGCGAGCTTCCGGCCCGTCAAGGTGGGCGAGCGGGTTGGCAACAATTGGGTGATCACCGATGGATTGAAAGCCGGTGAAAAGGTGGTCGCCGAAGGATTCCAGAAGGTGCGTAACGGAGTTACCGTCAATGTCGAGCCATACGCACAAACGGCAGCCGCCGAAGGCAGGTAACCGTGTCTAAATTTTTCATTAATCGGCCCATCGTGGCGATGGTCATCTCTATTCTGATGGTCCTTACGGGCGTCGTAGCGATGCTAAGCCTTCCTACGGCACAATTTCCAAAAATCGCGCCGCCGGAAATTCAGGTCAATACGACTTATCTCGGCGCCGATGCTGAAACCGTAGCGCAATCCGTGGCTACGCCCATCGAGCAGCAGATGGCCGGCGTCGACAACATGCAGTATATGTATTCGTTGAACGGCAGTGACGGATCGATGAAGCTTACCATCAACTTCGATATCGCCACGGAAACGAATACCGACCAGATCCTGTCCCAGATGCGTTCCAACCAGGCGAACTCGCAGCTTCCCAGCTCGGTGGTTCAATACGGCGTCACAGTTCAGAAGTCAACGTCCGCACCGTTGATGCTGGTTGCGCTCTATTCGCCCACGAATGCCTACGACAATATCTTCCTGGCCAACTACGGCATCATCAATATCAATGATGCCCTGACGCGTGTTCCCGGTGTGGCATCGGTGACGGTATTCGGCGCCGGTCAGTACGCGATGCGGTGCTGGGTTAATCCCGACAAGCTGGCGAGCCTTGCAATCACGGTCCCGGAAATCACAAACGCGATCCAGACCCAGAACACCGTAAATCCTGGCGGGCAAATCGGCAGCGAACCGGTGCCGCCGGGACAAGACTTCACCTACACGGTACGCGCTCCCGGCCGCCTGCCCTCCGCTGAGGAATTTGGGCAGATCATCGTCCGGGCTGATCCCAGTGGGGGCATTCTTCGCCTGAAGGATGTCTCGAGAATCGAGCTGGGCGCGCAGACATACGCTCTTCAAGGCCGTCTTAATGGAAAGCCGGCCGCCCTGCTCGCGATTTATCAGCTTCCTGGAACCAATGCGGTGAAGACCGCCCAGGGTGTACGAGCGCTGATGGAGGAGGCTAAGACCCGGTTCCCGGAAGGCCTCGATTATGTCATTCCGCTGGATACGACACTTGCAGTCACCGAGGGTTTGAAGGAAATCGAACACACTCTGTTCGAAGCCATTGCGCTGGTGATCCTGGTCGTCTTCATCTTTTTGCAGGGCTGGCGTGCCACTCTCATTCCATTGCTGGCGGTTCCGGTTTCACTCGTGGGCACCTTCATCCTGTTTCCGATGCTTGGATTCTCTATCAATACGCTGTCGCTATTCGGGTTGGTGCTTGCCATTGGATTGGTGGTCGACGATGCGATTGTGGTGGTGGAAGCTGTCGAGCACCACATCGAACATGGATTATCGCCGAAAGAGGCGACCGTCAAAGCAATGGAGGAGGTATCCGGACCTGTCGTTGCCATCGCACTGATCCTCTCCGCGGTGTTTATCCCCACCGCGTTCATTCCCGGAATTACCGGCAGGATGTATCAACAATTCGCGGTCACCATTGCCGTTTCTGTCATCTTCTCGGCATTCAACGCATTAACGCTAAGTCCGGCGCTCTCGGCAATGTTGTTGAGGCCGCGCAAGCAGGGCCGCGGCCCCCTGGCGATTTTCTTCCGGTGGTTCAACAAGGTCTTTGGCCGAGCCACGGATGCCTACGTGACTACTTGCGATCACCTGATTCGAAAGTCGTTTTTTGCGTTCGTCCTTTTGCTGGTTCTCTCCCTGGCGGCGGGATGGTTCGGCGGGAAGATACCGACGAGCTTCCTTCCTGATGAAGACCAGGGCTTTGTCTACGCCGGTATCCAACTCCCCGATGCTTCCTCGTTACAGAGAACGTCGGAGGCCGCCAAGCAGGCTGAGGATCTGATGCTGAAAGTACCAGGCGTCGAGCATGTCAGCACCGTGGTGGGATACAACATGCTGAGCGGCGTGAACAGCACGTTCAACGCATTTTTCTTCGTAAGCTTCAAGCCGTGGGAAGAGCGTAAAACGCCGGAACTGAGTTACGACACAATCAAGCGCAACATCAACCGGGCGCTTTCGACGATAACTACCGGCATTGCGTTCTCGTTTCCGCCGCCTGCCATCCCGGGCGTCGGCACATCCGGAGGCGTGACGTTCATTCTGCAGGACCGATCCGGCAAGGACCTCTCATTCCTCACCGGGAACCTGCAAACGTTTTTGGCGGCGGCGCGCAAGCGTCCCGAACTAGCCAGTGTTACCACCACGGCGCTGTTCGGCGTTCCCCAGGTGGGCGTGACGGTCGACAAAGCTAAAGTGCTGACCCAGCAAGTCAATCTCGGAAACGTGTATCAGACCCTGCAGGCATTCATGGGCGGGGCGCTGGTGAATTACTTCAACCGCTTCGGGCGACAGTGGCAGGTGTACGTCCAGGCGGACGGCGAGTATCGCACCGACGCCAACAACCTGGGCAAGTTCTACGTCAAGAACACGACAGGAGAGATGGTCCCGTTAAGCACCGTCACTGGAATTGAACCTCGCAGCGGCCCCGGGTTCACCATGCGCTTCAATCAGTTCCAGTCTGTGCAATTGAATGCGTCCACCGCTCCCGGCTTCAGTTCCGGCCAGGCGATTGCCGCTTTGGAGGATACGTTCAAGCAGACGATGCCCTCGGAAATGGGCTTCGACTACATGGGAATGTCGTACCAGGAAAAGAAGGCGGCCCAGGGCGTGAGCCCGGCCGTGGTTTTTGCCCTGGCATTCTTCATCGTCTTCCTCATCATGGCTGCGCAGTATGAGAGCTGGACGTTGCCGCTGGCGGTTTTGCTGGGAACCCCGATTGCGGTCTTTGGCGCGTTTCTGGCGCTGTATCTCCGTCACCTGGAAAACGATGTCTATGCGCAGATCGGACTGGTGATGCTGATCGGCCTGGCGGCGAAGAACGCAATTCTCATTGTCGAATTCGCCAAGATGGAATACGACAAGGGCAAACCTCTGGTCGAGGCGGCATTAACGGGCGCCAAATTGAGGCTCAGACCTATTCTGATGACCGCGTTCGCCTTCATCCTCGGGTGCGTCCCGCTGTGGACGGCGAAAGGGGCGGGAGGCATATCACGACAGGTGCTGGGAACGGTAGTGATTGGCGGTATGCTGGCCGCCTCGCTTCTGGCCATCTTCTTCATCCCCGTTTCGTTCGTCGTGATTGAGAAGCTCGGGCACTGGTTAGGCCTCGGCGAAAAGCCGGAGCCCAAAGCTGCCGAGGATGCGAAAGGAGCGCACGCATGATCCGGATTCGATTATTGGCCGCATCCGTGTTGTTGCTGTCGCTTTGTAGCTGCCGGGTGGGGCCTAACTACAATCGGCCCACGGTGACCACGCCGGACCAATATCGGGGACTTGCGCCCGATGCGGCCCCCCAACCTCCGGGCGAGGCTTTCGGTGAGATGAAGTTCTGGACGGTGTTCCAGGACAAGGTACTGGCAGACCTCATCCGCGAAGCACTCGCCAACAACTACGATATCCGCATTGCCGCAACTCGTGTGGTGCAGGCGGAAGCCATTGTTGGTATAACCCGCGCAGATCAGCTGCCCTCTCTTGGCGCAAACGGAAGCATTCAATGGGTGCAGTCAAGCCAATTCCCGGGTGCGCCAACTTTCGACACGCTCGGGCTTCAGGCCGCGTACATCATCGATTTCTGGGGAAAATATCGAAGAGCCAGCGAAGCGGCTCGGGCAGACCTGGTGGCCAGTCAAAATGGACAGGAAGTCGTGCGGACCACCCTGGTTTCCAATGTCGCAAGTTCTTACTTCAACTTGCGCCAGTTCGATACCCAGCTCGAATATTCCGAGAAAACTCTGGCCGCGGATCAGGATATGCTGAAACTGAATACCATCAAGTTCAAGGGGGGAGAGAGCGCCGAGACCGACGTGCTTCAGGCCCAGCTGCTGGTGGAGCAGGCGGAGGCCCAGATTATCAGTCTCAAACAGTCCATTGAGCAGACAGAGAATGCGATAAGCATTCTTCTGGGCAAGAATCCGGGGCCAATCGCGCGCGGGATCGCCCTTACCGAGCAGCCGCATATGCCGGAAGTTCCCACCGGGATTCCATCCACATTGTTGGAACGGCGGCCGGATGTGCGCCAGGCGGAGATGCTCCTGGTTGCCGCCAATGCGAACGTGGGCGTGGCAAAGGCGGATTTCTTCCCGCAATTCCCGCTCACCGCTTCATTCGGCGCGCAGAGCACCGCGATCACCAGCTTCCTGCAAGGGCCGGCGACGTTCTGGACGTTGGCGGCGGCGGTTGCGCAGCCGCTCTACGAGGGAGGCCGGATTCGTTCCAATTACAACCTCGCGTGGGCCAAGCGGGATGAGGCTGAACTCGAGTACAAACAGTCCGTGCAACTGGCTGTCGAGGATGTTTCCAACAGCCTGGTAGGCTATGCGCAGTCGCGCAAGTACCGGGCAAAGATTCAGGAACAAACGGCCACCTACTATGAGACGGCGCGCCTGGCGAATGTGCGATTTGAGGGAGGCGCAACGAGCTTCCTCGAAGTGCTGGTGACGCAACAGCAGTACTTCGATTCGGAGTTGGCGCTTGCTCAAGCCTGGAACATCGGAGCTTCAGAATTATGTCCAGCTCTATAGAGCATTGGGTGGTGGGTGGGAGCTTTAACAATTCACCTTTCTTGAAAGCGTGATCGCGGTGGCGAAGAACGAACCAAAAAGTGCAAAGCACAGCGACGGCCTGACCAACAAGGAATACGAACAGGAATTGCGCCGCCTGCAGGCAGAACTATGCAAATTGCAGGATTGGGTGAAGCATACGGGTGCGCGCGTCATCGTGGTGTTCGAAGGCCGTGACGCGGCGGGCAAGGGCGGCACGATTCGCGCCCTTACGGAACGCGTGAGTCCGCGCGTATTCCGATTAGTGGCGCTTCCGGCGCCCTCGGACCGCGAAAAGAGCCAGATGTATATCCAGCGTTACATCCACCATTTCCCGGCGGCCGGTGAGATCGTGATCTTCGATCGCAGCTGGTATAACCGAGCCGGTGTGGAATACGTGATGGGCTTTTGCTCCAAGGAGCAGCATGACCGATTCCTCCAGCTAGTTCCGATGTTTGAAAACCAGATCCGGGAATCCGGTATTATCCTCATCAAGTACTGGCTGGAAGTCTGTCAGCAGGAACAAGAGCGTCGCTTTGAGCAGCGCATCAAGGATCCGGTCCGGCAGTGGAAGCTCAGCCCCATGGACGTGGAATCCTATAAGCGCTGGTATGAATATTCGCGCGCGCGCGACCTGATGCTGGAAGCAACGGATACCAAAGAATCTCCGTGGAACCTCATTCGTTCCGATGATAAAAAGAGAGCGCGCCTCAATTGCATCACTCACCTTCTAAGTCTCATTCCCTACAAGGAAGTACCACACGAGAATGTCAAACTGCCGCGGCGAAAGACCAAGGATCAGTATGACGATCAGAAGCCTCTCAAGGGACGGAATTTCGTGCCGGAGAAGTATTAGCCGCGGTTCGCCGTTGGGGTTAAGTGAGGCAAGCGTGGCGAGCAAGGCCACCTTATCTCGCTTTCTGCCGACCCGACAGGCTCACACGCAGCGACGCTTCCACATCCCCATCGTGGAATCCTGCTACTCAGCAGTGTTGCCATCACAATCGCAGTCGGCGGGCCACTGGTCGTCCGTCTCATGCCATGTTTTGTCGGGGTTGTAGAGCTCCATGTCTTTTGCGATCTTCAGCGAGTCGGTCCCAGGTCTTTCTGGTAGACGACTCCGTTCGGGCCGACCATGAACGTCTTGACGCCGGTCACGCGGTATTCGGCCGGCACAGCTACAAGGGCGAAGCCTCCGATCATGGCACCCTGTATCACGTAGTCCAGGCTGCCCAAAGGCGCATCAGGTCCCTGGCCTTTCAGAATCTTGAAATAGTAGCCATGGTAGGCAGTGTTCTTCTCCAGTGTGTAGCCTTCCGCGAGGGCCTTTGGCAACCGCTTCACTGACCGAGCCTCCAGGTGTTCCGTCGGCGTTCTGCCAGTACAGACCGTCCTGTTTCCCGGGAGTGCTGATAAGCCTTTGCGCGTATTGATTGACGCCGGAATCGTCATGGATGGTCAAAGCGTATTGGCGTTGTGCCTCGACATAGCCGCGGCAAACCTGTATCGCATCCAGTTCGTTGGCGCCGATGCGCCGATACAGTATCTCGTTACGTCCTGCGGCGGAGTCGAAGTGCCACTTTCCGCTCTTCTTCACCAGCGGGACGGGGAACGGAAAGTCGTCATCACCGACCACAAGAATTGCCCGGTCTTTTTTCGCCGGATCCGTTTGGATCGAGTTCTTTTTGCGGGCAAGGTCCGCAAACGCGATGCTCGCGTTCTTGTCCCGAACGGGATCCGCTGAGGAGATGAAGTCCTCTCCCGAAGGACCGAAGATCTGCATGAGTGTGGGAACATCGTAATCCCCGGTCGCCTTGATGAGCACCTCAACAGCCGCTTGCGGTGAAGAGAACGTCATCTGGACGATAGGCTTCGCCGGGGCGCCGGCGTCAGGCTGCGTCTGCGCCGTGACGGAGGAGAGATTCAGAACCGAGATACCCAATGCAAATGTCAGAAGCGTGTGTCTCATCGTCTTCAATCCTTTCGGGGTCATGTGCTTCGCGTCCATTCTCGTTGGCTACCTGCGCCGTCCGCCGCCGGAACGTCCGCCCCCGCCGCCTCTGGATCCGCCCATGCTCGAAGACCCGCGCGAACTGGTGGCACGAGCTGAACTGCCGCTGCCTCCACCGAAAGCGCCGCCAGAGCTAGACTTCGGGACACTGCGGTTTCCCACTTTATCCCCACCGCCGGCTCCGCCGCCGCGATCCATCGTTCCTGCGGAGGGCGAACTGCCGCGATTGCCGCCGCCCGCTGCGCCCCGATCCATATTTCCAGCCGACGGCGAACCGCCACGATTGCCGCACCCGCTCCGCTCCGATCCATGTTTCCAGCGGAAGCACCGCGGTTGCCACTGCCCGCATTCCCGCGGGCGCTATCGCCGCGCGCGCTCCCGCCGTACTTGTTGGCCGTGCCTCGGTCTCCATAGGGCGCACCGCCGCGGTGCTGCGGGATTGTGCTGCCAGTTGCCGTTCCCATTGTTTCGGTTGCCACCGTTAATCGTGTTGCCGCCGTTAATATTGTTGCGATTGCCGCCGTTGATATTTGTATTTCGATTGGAATTATTAACGAAGTTGTTGTTGTGGTTGATGTAGACGTTGTTGTTCCCGCCCCAACTGGCTCCACAGCAAGAACCGCCGCTCCAGAATGCCCCCATCATCATGCCCACGCCGAAAGAAATTGCCGCGGTGGCGACATAGGCTCCCGGAGGAGGGGGCGGGGGATAATAGACCGGCGGGTAGGGATACACCGGCGGGCCGTACACGACTGTCGGGTTGTAACTCGGCACGTACACTACCTCCGGATTGGAGGGCTGAATCACGATCACATTTTTGTTCTCAACAACCTGCGTCTCGACCTTTTGCTGCTCGCTGGACTGGAGGCTTCCGTTATCCTTTGCCTTGGCGCGCATGCGCTGAACCGCGTCCATCACATCGCCCTGCTGCGCCAGGAAGGCATTGCCCAGGTCGGTCGTCCACTTGATGTTGTCAGCCAGCTGCTTCACCAAATCGGGTGTCCCAGCCATTTGCTGGACGCTCGGATCCCAAGGCTGTTTCGCCACCGCGTCCGCCAGTGCTTTGTCCTTGAGAGTCGCATTCTTCGCAAGCCACTGCTGCAACTGGATGATCTCGAGCGGGTATGTGGAAGCCATGAGCGCCTGGCTGAGCAGTGGATCGGGGTAAAGCGCTATGGGCGCAACCAGCGAATCGAGTTGGTCCGCCGGGAGCTTTGCTGCCGCCTCGTCTGCTGGCGCAGCGGCAGCCGCCGCATCCTGTTGCGGCGGAGCAGCCCAAAGCGCATCACCCGGAGAGATTAAGAGGGAACACAAAATGGCAACAAAGCTCCGCATGATGTACTTGCAGAGTCCAAATTGCGAGGGTCTGATTGTCATAGTGAATTTCCCATTCCTTCTGTCGCCCTGCGGTGAGTTGCAATTCACGCGCGTCATGGAGCCATCGAGTGTCGACCAGCAAAGCTGAGGATTACATGAACTGGACGGATTGGTCGAATTCTACTGAAAGTCTAGGAAGCCTCAATGGGCGCATCTACTGGTAAAACTCCTAGTGCCTTGGGGAGGAGCCGTAGTTTTACGAGGAACTGAGAGCGGAACTGTGAAGGCAGACCGTCGCGGGACCGGCGAGGATGGAGCGAACTCCCCTCCTCAACTCGGACCCGATTCATGCCCAATTATGCTAGGCTTCTTTATTCCCAACGGGCTTCGGCACCAGGCGCACCCGGAGGCGGACGTTTTGACGCTAACAGTCACGTGAGGTCTGACTACGCGTAGATTGTTTCCCTGCAATCCCCTTGCGAGTCAAGACGTGACACCGGAGAAAAGGGGCGAGATGGCGTATTATATGCTGCCGAACTGGCTGAGTTCTTACCGCAAAGACTGGCTTCGGTCTGATGTAGTTGCTGGCGTGACAACCGCCGCCGTCATCATCCCCAAGGCAATGGCCTACGCCACCATCGCCGGACTTCCGGTTCAGGTCGGCCTCTATACCGCATTTCTGCCCATGGTCATTTATGCCGTGCTGGGTACCTCGCGGGTCCTCAGCGTAACCACGACCACCACGATTTCAATTCTGGCCGCCGCCGAGTTGGGCGAAGCAGTCCCTGGAGCAGATCCCGCAAGCTTGCTCGCCGCATGCGCCACTTTGACACTCCTGGTCGGAGCGATGCTCGTCCTTGCCTCGATCCTGCGGCTTGGCTTTGTGGCCAATTTCATCTCTGAGCCCGTCCTCGTCGGATTCAAGGCAGGCATCGGACTCGTCATCGTTCTGGACCAGATTCCGAAGTTATTGGGAATTCACTTTGCGAAGAGCGGCTTCTTCCGGACCCAGATCTCTCTGGTTCGGCATCTTCCCGACACCTCCCTGATCACTCTCGCTGTCGGAATCGCAATGATTGTGATCCTCGTTGGAATTGAGCACTTCGCGCCCAAGCTCCCTGCTCCCCTCTTCGCGGTCGGTCTCGGTATCACGGGCGCCTACCTGCTCAACCTGCATGCGCACGGGGTCGAACTCGTGGGCCACATTCCGCAGGGGCTGCCCTCCCTGACCGTTCCGGATCTTTCGCTGGCGGAGACACTGTGGCCGGGCGCGCTGGGCATTGCCCTGATGAGTTTCACCGAGACCATCGCGGCTGGTCGCGCATTCGCACGAAACGATGAGCCCGTTCCGCAGGCTAATCGCGAACTACTGGCCACAGGATTGGCCAATGCCGGGGGTGCATTCCTCGGCGCAATGCCCGGCGGCGGTGGAACCACGCAGACCGCCGTCAACCGTCTCGCTGGTGCGCGCAGTCAGATGTCAGAACTTGTTACTGCGGGAATCACCCTGGTCGTGATGCTGCTACTGGCTCCCATGATTGCGCTCATGCCGCAAGCCACCCTCGCGGCGGTGGTCGTCGTCT
The DNA here is from genome assembly GCA_963812485.1 of uncultured Acidobacteriota bacterium. GTDB lineage: Bacteria > Acidobacteriota > Terriglobia > Terriglobales > Acidobacteriaceae > Telmatobacter. The sequence goes on along the minus strand of CAWEVD010000001.1, from coordinate 312,879 downwards.
ACTCGATCGGCCTCATCAAGCCCGCGGAATTCCGCGCCATTCTCAGCGTCCGCCGCACTGAGTTCATCTGGGCACTAGTTGCCTTTGCCGGGGTTGTTCTCGTCGGAACACTCAAAGGCATTCTTGTCGCGATCATTGTCTCTCTGTTTGCACTCGCTTACCAGGTTGCTGATCCGCCTGTGTACATCCTCGGGCGCAAACGGGGCACCAATGTCTTTCGGGCGCGTTCGAAGGAGAACCCTCAAGACGAGGAGTTCCCGGGTTTGTTGCTGATTCGAGTTGAGGGGCGGATCTTCTTTGCCAATGCCGGACAGATTGCGAACAAGATGAGACCGTTGATCGACCAGCACAAGCCCAGAATTGTGGCGATAGACATGAGCGGAGTTCCCGACATCGAGTACACCGCTCTAAAAACATTGACGGACGCCGAGAAGCGAGCGCGTGAGCACAGCAATCGACTATGGCTTGTGGGGATGAACCCACAAGTCCTTGCGATGATCCGGAAATCCCAACTCGGCGGCGCCCTGGGGAACGACGGAATGCAATTCAATCTCGAGATCGCAGTCGCCAAATATCAGGCGATGACGTCCGAGAGCCGTACCGGCAAGATAACGGAGGGATGTGAATCGCGACGTGCCGCCCGGCCGAATCATGTGACATCCATCCGATTTCAGCTACGCGATCGGTGTCACCCCCTTTTTCAAAAGCAGGTTGCCGTACTTTCGCAGTTCACCCGTCATGACGATAGCGAATGCTCCCTTGGCGCGAGCGTAAAAGGCTTGGCGGTCAATGCGCTGCGGAACTGGTGCGGCAGCTGCGTGCCTCCGGATCGTGTCCATATAGTCCATTTCAACTGCAGGATCGAGCCTGTCACCGGGAACAACCTCCATCATCACAAGAGGAGGCGCGTAGGAGTCCAACTCAAAGAGGGGCAGGATGCCATCGAGAAGGTCTTGGATGGGAATGCCGTCGGCCCGAATCACCCTGGGGCCGATGGAGTGGCCCGGGAAATGCGCGTCGGCCAGGATGATCTCGTCTCCGTGTCCCATTTCGTGCAGCACCGACTAAAAGCTCCGGGCTGATGTATTTCGAGATTCCCTTCAGCATGCTTTGTCTCCTTGCCGCACGCCGGTGCCATGCGGCTCATACTCGACGCATTGAATCGACTTCACGCTACAGACTCAGCCGCATTCAACTCCGGAAATGCGGCCGGTCGTTCCTTCCTGAGGTAGACGCCGGATTCGGGCAGCTTCAGCGAGTCTCTTCGACCTTCACCACAAAATAAGTGACTGTTTCGCCTTCGGGCACCAGCATCTGGTGGGGCATGCCGGCAGGAATGTGGACCACGTCGCCGGCCTTCACCTCCTGTTGCGAGCCACCTTTTACGGATGTGCCAAGGGTTTCACCCGGGCCTGTCGATTTTGGATCGATCACCTCGCCGCCCGTGACCACCGTGGCATGCCCGTCGAGGATATAGAACAGGTCGGCGAAATTCTGGTGCACTTCGCCTCCGCCGTTACGGTTTCTGAACGCGAGCATGGTGTAATGATGCGGGTACTTTTCGAGAGTCTCGCTGGCGGAGCCCTTCTCGGCGGCCAGTTGCTGCAAGTGTTTTGCGCGTTCAAGCAGTTCGGCGGGCGACCAGTGATCGGATTTCATGGTTTGCGCACAGGCTCCTTTCCAGGGTGCGAAACAGGACAGCAGCAATACCGCTGCCGGAATGATGTTATGCCCAAGCTTGGCCATGCTTTCCCTCACTATTTACCCGGTGCCCGAGTCCAAGCCCGCGAGATGCCGCGCGCGCTTGAAGACGGCGAGGAACATCGGCCGCGTCAGCTTGCCGGTGTTCGTGTTTTGCAACGACGGATGATAACTGGCGATGACGATCAAGCCGTTGGGAAGAGTGTACTCGGCGCCGTGAGCAAACCGGTAGTCTGAGCGCGAAGTTAAGTGGCCCTCTCTTTTGGCCCAGGCAAGCAGCCCGTCAAAGGCAATGCGCCCCAGGCAGACCACGACCCGCAGGTTTTTTAACAGGCGCAACTCCTCGTCCAGCCAGGGAGCGCAATTGCGCTGCTCTTCCGGAGTGGGTTTGTTTCCCGGAGGGGCGCAACGAACGACGGCGGTGATCCACAGCCCGCTCAGTTTCATCTGGTCGTCGCGCGAGACGGCAAGCGGTTGCGATGCGAATCCTGCCTCATGGAGAACGGGGTAGAGAAAGTCGCCGGAGCCGTCGCCGGTAAACGGACGGCCGGTACGGTTCGATCCGTGGGCGCCGGGTGCCAGGCCCAGAATCAGCACCCGCGCGCCGGGGTCACCAAAGGATGGGACAGGGCGGCCCCAGTACTCCCAATCAGTGTAGGCGCGGCGACGGACGCTGGCTACCTGCTCGCAGTGGGCGCGCAGCCGCGAACATCGCTCGCACGCGATGATGCGCGCATTGAGTTTTTCCAGCGAAGAGGAGGAAGACGCCATGGGCAATTCTAGGTTACAAGAGTAGCCAGGAATCTTTGCCACGTCGGGAAGCAAACCTATTCCGGGCTTGACTCCTGGGTGGAAGCAGTGTCCGGGGCAGGGTCATTCCGCGGCGGCAACAGAAAGCGGCGCGGCGACCTGAAGAGAGTTTTCAATGTATAACGAATCACCTGCCAGCGATCGGCTCTGGACACTTCGTACGCCTGCATCGCTACTGACGCAGCGATGGAAAAGCTTACCCCAAGGTTGAGCACAAATGTGATGGCGATCCCGTAAAGCGTGCGCACGAACCAACCACTGTGCAGCCAATCTCGGCCAAAGCTGGCTGCCGCCAGAGCGAGTGTGCCAGTCGAGAGAGTGACATGACGCACGTCAAGCGGGATACCGAAGAACCCTCCGACGGCAGGAGTGAAGCCAAGCAAGTAGCCAAGAACAATACACGTGATCCAACCAGAGATGTTCCTGTCCACGAATTCTGCAAGTCGCTTCATTCGATCCTGACCGATCCTTCGGCCAAGGGGGTGCTGGGCGATGGCGGCAGGAATGCGATTAAAGGTGGCGAAGTTCTCGAACCATCCTCCGGCCAGGGCGGAAACCCAGAGAATGACGCCGGTGATCGCGGCGTAGATCGCGGTCCCGGAGCCGAGGGGATCAAGGGTTTGATAGACGTGTTCGGCGCTGTGGATTTCCAGGTATGGTCTCGAGGACAACGAGTGCCCACAGTTTAGCGAAAGCCACGCAACCCAGGCAGACGGCAATCAGATTGCCCGCCGCCGACGCCAATTGGCTTCGGCAAATGCGGCTGATCAAGTCGGCCAGTTTGTCCAGGCGCTCCTGGCCATGGGTAGTGCGGACGATTCCGGCAAACGTGGCTGCTGTGACGGACGGCTGCTTGGTCGCCAGGGCGAGATGAAGGTGCTGCAACAGGATGAAGCTGGCTGCATAATTTGTCCCCGCGACTATGCCCTCGAGAAATGGAGGAAGAGGGGCCTCCACAATGCGCATCTTTACGGCGGCCGTCAATACAGTTACCAGGCCGCCGCCGAGAGATGCCCACCAGATGATCCTGTATTCCTTGCGTGTATTGGCAATGTAGTGCTCGCCGGTCTTCCCTGTGCGTTCGACGACTTTGCGCGCCAGTAATGCGGTGTTGTCACGAAAGAGGGCGATCAGGCTGAGGTCATCGCGAGTGGAATTCATCACATCGTCAAGGAGGCGTTTGACAGCCTGAATGTGCTCGTGAGGCTCCGCTACGAAAAGAACTTCGGTGATGCACTCCATGCGGATGAGTGCGTGTTCAATGGTACGTATGTCGAAGATCAGTGCGGTGCTGACGCCGGTGTCCTCCATGCGCATGTGAACACACTGGAGTTCGCGGCGAACGCTCTGCACATGAGTACGCCATGCATCGAGAGCAACGGAAGTGCCATTGTGATGAACCAGTCCGACGGAGGACTGATGAAGCGTGTAAAAGGGCGAGTCTTCGATGTGGACCGCACGGCTCCGGGCTCGCAGCCCTGGAGAGAGCCCCAAGCCTGCGACGTGGACCCCTAACAGCAGGAAGGCCTGCCGCAGGTCGTCATTTTGGCGGCTCCAGGCGGACGTGTCCTCCACCGGGGAAAGCAAGCGCGCGATGCGCTCGAAATTCGTGTCGGGTTGCTCGATCAGACGGTCGATGGACTTCGCGGTGGGGTACAGCCGAAGTGCCAGCCGGGAAAGATCGGAATCGTCGCGAGCCGAAGGGAGAATGCGTTGGGTGAGACGGCGTGCGGCATCCGACCACAAGCCTTCCCGGGGATGAAGGCCGGCCTCGGCGAACAACTCGACGGAGTGCATCTCGGCGAGTATCTGCCCGACGGTCTGCTGGAAAGCGGAGCGGATCTCAGTCTGGGATTCGACCAGCGAGAGAAGAGCTTCGAGGCGATCAAGACGACGGTCGGGCCGCCAGCGATGCCCGGTTGTCGACCATGCTTTTAGTTCGACGAATCCGTTCAGCCGTGCCGCTAGATCCGGGGCCGCGAGGAAATTCTCGAGGAGGGAAGCGAGGGACTGAACATCCGGGTTGTCACGGTCCTCGGCAGGGAAGGAGCTGAGAACCAGATCCCGCGTTTGGCTAGCCTGCGAAACAAGCATGGAGGCTGGTTCCTTTTCCCATGGAGTGCCGGTATTGTACACTTTTTTGGGAATGATCCGACTCAGGCATTCCCAGTGAATGGCGCCAGCGTTCTGCGGTCTACGAGGGCAGAATTGAGCTGCATCCGTGTCATCCAGTTTGCTGACGGTTCTTTGCGATCTGGTGGTCTCTTGAAACTAAAATCGGTGGCTGGGCGTGTCGGTTAGGGCATGCACGCGCTCGGGCGCAGGAACCTTCCAAATGGAGAAAACTCGATGAAACCTGCAAAGCTGTTGCTGCTCGCCGGCGATTTTGTTGAAGACTACGAGATCATGGTCCCCTTCCAGGCCTTGCAAATGGTCGGCCACACCGTCGATGCTGTCTGCCCCGGGAAAAAGAAGGGTGAACAGGTGCGGACGGCCATCCACGACTTCGAGGGCGATCAAACCTACTCTGAAAAACGCGGCCACAATTTCACCCTGAATGCGACCTTCGACGACATCAAGGCAGCGGATTACGATGCGCTTGTGGTTCCGGGTGGCCGCGCTCCCGAGTACCTGCGCCTGAACGAGAAGGTGCTCGACATCGTGCGGCATTTCGATAAAGCGGGGAAGCCGATTGCTGCTTTGTGCCATGGGCCGCAACTGCTCGCGGCCGCTGGAGTGCTGAAGGGGCGCAAGGTGAATGCCTACCCGGCTTGCGCGCCCGAAGTGGAACTTGCGGGTGGGACCTTTGTGAAGGTCGACATCACCGGTGCGGTCGTGGACGGCAATTTCGTCACCGGGCCGGCATGGCCGGCACATCCGGCGTGGCTGGCGAAATTCCTGGAGGTGGTCGAGGCTCACCTCACTGCCCCAGCTCTGGCTTGATTCAATCCTGCGACACAGGCACCTTGGTCGCGCGCACCTGGCGCAGGGGAAGCGCCGTTGCCGCGTTCAGGGTCTGCTGGATCTCGGCCAGGATGGAAAGCGCGATGGACGCCGAGGTATCGGCTCCCAGGTCGATGCCGGTGGGCGCATGGAGTTGCGCGAGCCAGCCTTCAATTCGATCGGCCTCCGGCGTTATAGCGCGGAGCCGTGCCGCCTCAGCCAGTGCCTCGCGCGTGCGCCGTTGCGGACCCAGCACACCCACATAGGCGCAGGGAAATTCATGGTCGTCGTTCAGTAGCGCGGCCAGGATATGAGAGTCCTGCTCGAAGCTGTGGGTCAGCAGCACAGCGGCGTCGGTGGGCAACACTGGAAAGGCATCCTTCGCGGAGCCGGGCAATTCGCTGATGGTCAATGACCGAACTTCATCTGCTGTGGGGAACCGGCTTTGCGTCGCAAGGTGCGAACGCCCGTCGGCCACGGCGACGAACCAGCCCAGTTCGCGAGCCAGGCGAACCAGCGGCCTGGCATCGTCCCCGGCGCCGAAGATCCAGAGGCCCGGGCGCGCGGCACGATAATCCACCCAGGCGCGAGTCGCCTTTCCATCGATCTGTATTTTTTGTTCGAACGACGTCCGACGTTCCAGCGCTTCCTCGGCCAACTCCTGAAGCAATATGTCACTGATTGGATCGCTCGTTGAACTTCCAACTGGAGGCCGCAGCGTCGCAAACGCTCGCTTGCGCCATGTGCGGTCCTTCGAGAACCGCGGCGATGGCCAGATGGCTTGCGTACGTCGAAGGCGGACTTCAGGGCATGGAGTAACGGGCTGGCGGTTTTACGTCGTTCCAGCAGAATGTAGACCACACCGCCGCAGCCGGAACCGTAGGGGAGATCGCCGTCGTCTTCGAGAGTGGAATAGCGCTCGACCACGGGCCCATCCTGGCTGAGCCACCAGGCCCGTTTGGCCACTTCCGCTTCAAGGCATCCGCCGCTGACGGTGCCGGCGCGGCGTCCATCCTGGGCCAGCAGCATACGCGCGCCAGGCCGGCGATAGCTTGAGCCCTCGACGGCCACGACGGTGGCCAGCACGTAGTCAGCCCCTGATGCTTCCAGTTCGTTCCACAGGGGCAGAATGTGTTCGAGATCGGTCATTCTCTGGTATTGCTATGCTTCCAGTATTTTAGACTGGCAACAGGTCTTCGATGCGCACCGGCAACTCGCGCACGCGGATCCCAGTGGCGTGATAGACAGCGGCCGTGATGGCGGCAGCTACCCCAGCCAGGCCGATTTCGCCCACGCCGCGCGCGCCATATTCACCCATGGCCGGATCGGGATAGTCGAGGAAGGTCACGTCGATCTCGGGCGCATCGGCGCAGGTGGCAACGAGGTAGTCGGCGAAGCTGCCGTTGATGGGCTGGCCGGTGCGCTGATCGTAGATAGTCTCCTCAAGCAGTCCCATGCCCACTCCCATCACGACCGCTCCGGCGACCTGGTTGGCAGCGGCCTTGGGATTGATGATGCGGCCGGCGTCAATCACGGTGACGACGCGGCTTACGCGCAGTCGCGCGATCTCCGGTTCCCACTCCACCTCGACGAATTGCGCGCCGTACGAATGCAGGGAGAACGTCTTTGGCCTTGGGATCTTCCCACGTAGGCACCGTCTTGCCTTCGGCGCTGAGCCCATTGAGACGCGCCATCTGCAGGATGTCTGCAAAGTAAATTCCGTCCGCCGGAGGCTGATCTTTCTTGTGCAGGCGGCCGCCTGTGAACGCGATCGTCTCCAGCGCGGCCTCATGGTAGGGCGAACCTGCGGTCGATGCGGCGACCTGTTGCAGCCGCTTGATGGCGCCGTCTGCGCCCGCAGCGATGGCATTCAGCACTGAGCCGGTTACGAGCGAACCGCCCGACATGGGTCCACTCGGAAGCCCGCTGTCACCGATGATTACATCGATGCGATCGAGCGGCACACCGGTCTTTTCGTGCAGTACCTGGGCGAAGATCGTGTAAGTGCCGGTGCCGATGTCCTGGGTGGCGCAGCGCACGCAGAGGCGTCCGTTGGCGCAGAACTCGACGGTCGCCGTGCACGGCAGGCGCATCGCCACCCAGCTTGCGCCGGCGAGTCCCCAGCCCAGGATCTTGCCCTCGCGCCGCATCGATCCGATACCGGGCGTGCGCTTCTCCCACCCGAATTTCTTCGCGCCGGTTTCGTAGCACTCTTTCAGATGGCGCGACGAGAACGGTTTATTCTTGTCGCTCTCGTCCTTGTCGGCGTCGTTGAGCAGGCGCAACTGCAGGGGGTCCATGCTCAGGGCGTCGGCCAGCTCATTCATTCCCGATTCGAGCGCATACAGGCCGGGAACCGCGCCAGGCCCGCGCATCCACATGGGCGCTCCGAAGTTGCGGCGCGGCTGGGCCCCGGTCACTTCGAGGTTGGCAACGCTGTAGAGGTAAGGCGTGGCCTCGCCGCAGCCTTCGTCGAAGTCGTCGAGCAGCGAAGTGACGTTCAGATAGTCGTGGCGCAGCGCCAGCAGCTTGCCTTCCTTGCTTGCGCCCAGCTTGATGTGCTGCTCGGTGCGGGGACGATAGCCCACATTGGAGAACATCATGCGGCGGTTGAGACTCAGCTTGACCGGACGGTCGAGCTTGCGCGCGGCGACCGCGGCCATGGCGGCGTGCGGCCAGGGAAAGAGCTTGCCGCCGAAGCCAGATCCGAGAAAACGCGTCACGACGCGGACGTTTTCGACCGGCAAACCCAGGACCTGCGCCATGACGACGCGGTGGTTCACAACGCCCTGCGAGGTCTCGTAGAGCGTGACACGATCGCCATCCCACACGACGACCGAGGCGTGCAACTCGATGGGATTGTGCGTTTCGATGGGCGTGATGTAAGTCTGGTCGACTTTGACCGGCGCAGAGGCAAACGCCGCATCGGGATCGCCGCGCTTCGAGACGGATTTGCGCTTGCCGTCGTAATCGCCAAGCGCAGGATGCACCAGGGCGGGTTCCTTTTCGTACTCCACCTTGACCGTTGCTGCCGCGGCCGTAGCCTGCTCCAGAGTTTCTGCGATCACAACCGCGACGTACTGGCCCCAATGGCGGATCACTTCGTCTTCGAAAGGGGAGCGAACTTCGCTGTTGGTCGCGTTGTCATCTCCGGGAACAGTGCGATACAGCGGCCCGATGTTGCCGTGATGAAGGACGAGCAGGACGCCGGGCATCTTTTCCGCAGCCGATGTATCCAGGCCGGCGATGCGTCCGCTCGCGATCGATGCACAAACAGGGACGGCGTGCGCCATGCGGTCAAAATGAAAATCGGCCGCGTATTCGGCGGCGCCGGTGGTCTTTAGCGGCCCGTCGATGCGAGGGGTTGGATTGCCGATGATTGAAGCCGAAGCAGAAACCGATGTCGTGCTCATGCGTTCCCTTTCTGATTCTGTCTCAAGCTGAAAGCACCGTCGACTTCAGCAGGTCTTCAATGCGGATCGGCAGCTCACGCACGCGGACGCCGGTGGCGTGATACACGGCCGCTGTGATGGCCGGAGCCACGCCTGCCATGCCGATTTCGCCGATGCCGCGCGCGCCATATTCATTGACGATCAGGTCGGGATAATCGAGGAACGTCACGTCCAGATCGGGCAGATCGGCGCAGGTCGGCACGATGTAGTCGGCAAAGTTGTTGTTGATCGGCTGCCCGGTGCGCGGATCGTGGATGGTCTCCTCAAACAGGCTCATACCCACGCCCATCACCGCCGCGCCGAGGATTTGATTGGTTCCGGCTCCTTTATTGATGATGCGTCCGCAATCGAAGATGGAGAAGATGCGGCTCACGCGCAGGCGCGCAATCTCCGGCTCCCACTCCACCTCGGCAAAGTGCGCGCCGAAGGAGTGCAATGAATACTCCTTGGCCTTGGGATCTTCGAACGAAGGAAAGGTCTTGCCCATGGCGGTGATGCCGCTCAGGTTGGCCAGGCGCAGGACTTCCTCGAAAGGCAGGCCGTTGGCGGTGAGGTCTCCGCCGGAATGATAGGCCGCGCCAACAACCTTCGCCTGCTGCGTCCCGTTTTTGGTTTGAATGCGCCCTTGCGCGAGGGTCAGCGAATCCGGATGCGCGCCGTGGAAAGGCGAACTGGGTAGGAGAGTCGCAATGTTGAGGAGCCGCGAAACGGCCTGGTTCACAGCGCCCGTGGCGGCGGGCAGAATCGCACTTGTGACCATCGAACCGCCGGACGTAGGGCCGTCGGGCAAGGATGTGTCGCCGAGAAAGACATCGATGCGATCGAGTGGAACGCCGGTCTTCGCATGCGCGACCTGGGCAAAGAGGGTGTAGGTGCCCGTGCCGATATCCTGGGTGGCGCAGCGCACGCAAACGCGGCCATTCGGGCAAAGCTCGACACTCGCCGTGCAGGGAACGCGCGCCGCCGCCCAGGATGCGCCGCCCACGCCCCAGCCAATCACCTTGCCGTTGCGCTTCATCGATCCGACTTCGGGCGTGCGGTTCTTCCAGCCGATTTTTTCGGCGCCGGTCTGGTAGCACTCCTTCAGGTGGCGCGACGAGAAAGGAAGATTCTTTCCCTCGTCTCGTTCAGCGTCATTCTTGTAGCGCAATTCGAGCGGGTCCATTTTGAGCTTGTCCGCCAACTCATTCATGGCCGACTCGAGGGCAAACAAGCCAGGGACGGCGCCGGGGCCGCGCATGGGCGCCGGCGCGCCCACGTTGCGGCGAACCATGCCGGTGGTGACTTCAAGATTGGGGCAGCTGTAAATGAATGGCGTCTGTTCGCCGCAGTGCTCGACGAAATCATCGAGCTGCGAGGTCTCGGAGAGAAAGTCATGGCGGATGGCGGTGAGCTTTCCGTCCTGCGTCGCTCCCAGGCGGATGCGCTGCTGGGTCCGCGGGCGATGGCCGGTGTTGGAAAACATCATGCGCCGGTCGACGCTCAGCTTGACGGGGCGATTCAGCTTGCGCGCCGCCGCCGCCGCCAGGGTCGCCTGCGGCCACGGGGAAAGCTTGCCACCGAATCCCGAGCCGATAAAGCGCGAAATCGTGCGCACGTTTTCACGGGGAATGCCCAGCACCTCTGACATCACGGTGCGATGGCTTACCACGCCTTGTGAGGAGTCATAAAGCGTCAGGTTCTCGCCGTCCCACACGGCAACGGTGCCGTGCATCTCCATGGGATTGTGAATTTCGATCGGGAGTCACATAGGTCTCATCCACCACAACCGGAGCCGAACCAAGCGCCTGATCGGGGTCGCCACGCTTCCAGCTGCTTTCGCGCGGACCCGTGAAAGCAGCGCTCAGATCCGGACGCACGTCAGGCGTTTCTGCCTCGTACTCCACGCGCACCGCGTTGGCTGCGGCCCTGGCCTGCTCCAGGGTTTCGGCCACGACCGTTGCGACGTATTGACCCCAGTAGTAAATGTTGTCGTCTTCAAACGGGGGCCGCGTCTCGGCCATGCTGCCGTCCTGCTGGTGCGGGAAGGTACGATAGACGTTCTCGAGATTGCCGTGATGGAGAACGAGCAGCACGCCGGGCATTCTTTCGGCAGTGCTCGCATCGAGCGAACGAATGCGCCCTTTGCCGATGGTGCTCTGCACCGCCACCGCATGGGCGAGATTCGGGAAAATCGTGATCGGCTGAGTAACGCGCGGTCCCGGTCGTCTTGAGGGGGCCGTCGATGCGCGGCACCGCCGCGCCGATGATGTCGGCACCTTGAGGAAGATTGGCCGTCGCCATGATTAACTCCTTCAGTTTCGATCTACAGTCGAAGTGACATCCCACGTCTCAGAATCGAGACGTGGGGCACCCAGGTTTCGATCTATGCCGTTGCGAGCTTCAACGTGCGAACGAGGCAACGCCTGGCCAGTTCTACCTTGAATGCGTTATCGGTGCGCGGTTTTGCGTCTTCCAGCGCCGCCTCGGCCGCGGTACGGAAATGTGCTGCATCGACTGCCTTGCCCATCAGTGCGGCTTCAGCTTCGTGCGAGCGCCAGGGCTTCGTTCCGACGCCGCCCATGGCCACGCGAACGTAGCGGATGTGTCCGCCTTCCACCTTGGCGACCACGGCAGCCGAAGCCAGCGCGAACTCATAGCTGGCGCGGTCGCGCAGCTTCAGATAGACGCTCTTCGCGCCTTCGATGGGCTTGGGCAGATCGACATAGGTGATCAGTTCGCCGGGCTCGAGAGCATTCTCGATTTGCGGCGTGTCGCCGGGCAGCTTGTGGAAGTCTGCAAACGGAATGGTCCGCTTGCCCTTCGGCCCTTCGACCAGGATCGTGGCCTCAAGCGCCGCCATGGCCACGCACATGTCCGAAGGATGCGTCGCGATGCACTGATCGCTGGTGCCGAGAACGGCATGCGTGCGATGGAAGCCCTCGAGCGCCGCGCAGCCCGTACCCGGGGTGCGCTTGTTGCAGCCGTAGCCGCCCGGACGTGCCCGCGCTCGGCTCGCGGAAGTAGGCGCAGCGCGTGCGCTGCAGCAGGTTGCCGCCGGTGGTGGCCATGTTGCGCAACTGCGGCGAAGCGCCGGACAGAATCGCCTGCGACAGAACGGCGTAGTTCTTCTGCACTTCGGCGTTCCAGGCCAGGTCGGAATTGCGAACCATGGCGCCGATGCGCAGGCCTCCGTTCGGCAGCGGCTCGATCTTGTCCAAAGGCAGGATATTAATGTCGACCAACCCGGATGGGGTTTCGACGCTCAGCTTCATCAGGTCGACGAGCGTGGTGCCGCCGGCGATGAACTTGGCTCCATTGGCCGCGCCCAGTGCCTTGTCGATGCTGGCGGCCTTGACGTAGTTAAAGGTCTGCATGGGTTCCTCCGTTCAGGTCTGCGCCGGTTCAGGCCCGCGCTGCCCGCACCTGGCGGACGGCCGCAACAATGTTGGTATAAGCGCCGCAGCGGCAGATGTTGCCGGCCATGGCGTGCTTGATGTCTTCGTCGCTGGGGCCGATGGGCTCCTTGAGCAGGGCGACCGCGCTCATGATCTGACCGCTGGTGCAGTAGCCGCACTGGTAGCCGTCGTGCTCCACGAAGGCCGCCTGCATCGGGTGCAGGTTGCCGGGCTGGCCCAGACCCTCGATGGTGATGATCTCGTCGCCTTCGTGCATCACCGCGAAGGTCAGGCAGCTGTTCACGCGGCGGCCATTGATGTGAACGGTGCAGGCGCCGCACTGGCCGTGATCGCAGCCCTTCTTGGTGCCGGTGAGATGGATGCGTTCGCGCAGAGTGTCGAGAAGCGTGGCGCGGGGGTCGAGTGGGCCGAGGTTATACTCCTTGCCGTTCACCCGCAGACTGACTGCGTCCGATCCGTCGATCGCGGCGGCGTCAGACGGAGCCGGCGCAACAGAAGGGGCTGCCTGGACCAGCGGAGCCGCCCCGGCCAGAAAGCCGGTCGCTCCCAATCCCGACAGAAACGACCGGCGGCTGAAACGGCCTTTGGGCTCCTCGGGATTCAGCGGCTCCAGATCGAGTTGCTGTTGATCGGGGCCGAGTTCCGCGGTCGAATTTTGTTGAGTTGGCGGTCGTAGATGCTTGAAGCGCAGGTCGGATGAGTCTGCCACAGGGACCTCCTCGGGGCGGTTCGTTCTCGCGCGATTCGATTTTTCAGGCCGGAGCAAAGCGGTTGTTCTTCATTTCCCTGCGAAGCATGTGGGGAAGCAGGGAAGAAACATCTTGGAGCGGCGGCTCGAGGCCGCCGCATAAGTGCCGTCGTGCCTATCCTAACGGAAATTGTTCACGGATAGGAACAGGTCGTCGCGCAAAGGTTTCATGCCGTCAATCCGAGGGCGGCTCGATGCGGAACCACCTGCCGAATCGACTTGGATCAATGCCCGAAAGTTTCAAAGACTGACCATCGACACTTCCCCCGGCACGTACTCGGGCCGCCTTTAGCTGCCAGCTAACTGGCGGCCGCGAACGAGCGGTCGACCTCCGGCTCCGTGAGTGCCGGGTTGGGAATGCGGGTGCGCTCCTCGATCTTGCGATAGTTCGTGATCTTGTGGGTCAAGAGAGAGTGGGCCCGTTCGAGCGCAGCTATTTTTCCTGCAATGACTGCCTGGTGATCTTCGAGCAGTTGGCGCCGCTGCTCAAGAGTGGATTGCCCCATCGCGCGCATCGCGGCATAACGCTGCATCTCTCGAATGGGCATGCTGGTGGCGCGCATGCAATGCAAAAAGTGGAGCCAGGCCGCATCGGCCTCGGAGTAGCGGCGGTGACCGTTGCGTGCCCGGCCTACCGGTTGAATCAGCCCCACACGCTCATAGTAGCGCAGCGTGTGCGCGGTCATACCGCATCGTTCTGCCATGGTGCGAATAGTGAATCCTGAATCCTGCATACATCCACCGTAGCCTTTCAAGTGCGCTCAAAGTCAACGTTCATTGCCGTAGCACACGTATATTACAAATCCGTATTTGCTGTTGACGCAATAAGTTACGCCAGGTTACTCGCGCGGAACTTTAGCCTGGCGGGACCGGTGACTTCCATTATGCTGGACAGGAAAGGGCATTGATCGAGCAATGGGCCTTTACGAAAACATGTTGGCGGTGGCGCTCGAAGAGGCGCGGCTGGGCTTCGACGAGGGGGGTATACCCATCGGGGCGGCCCTGTTTACGACGGCGGGGGAACTGATAAGCCGGGGTCACAACCGGCGGGTTCAGCAGGGCGATCCCAGCATTCACGGCGAGACCGACGCCTTCCGGCGCGCCGGCCGGCAGCGCAGCTATCGTGACAAGGTCATGGTGACCACCCTGGCGCCGTGCTGGTATTGCAGCGGGTTGATCCGTCAATTTCGCATCGGCACGCTGGTGGTCGGCGAAAGCCGAACCTTTGCCGGAGGACTGGACTGGTTGCGCGAAAACGGGGTGAAGGTGATTGACCTCGACAACCGCGATTGCCGGGAACTGCTCGAGTCCTATATCGCGAAATTTCCCGAAGTGTGGAACGAAGACATTGGGGAAGAGTAGCCGCACCGGTTAGGATGGACCGGCTTCGCCAAGTGGCCTCGGGGCCACTAGATTTTGGAGGACCCATGCATCGCCGCCAGTTTCTTGCCGCTTCGCTAGCCACTTCAGCTCTCGCTGCTACTCGAACCGCCCAGGCGCAGGCGGCTGCCGCGCGGGGGCGGGAGTTTTACCAGATCCGGCGCTATACGCTGCAGAGCGAAGTGGCGCCCGCGCCGCAGACCGGCCTGGCGGAGCGCTACATTGGCGAGGCTCTCATTCCGGCGCTCACTCGTCGCGGCATGGGCCCGATCGGGGCGTTCCACCTGGATTTCGGGCCGGAGACGCCGCAGGTGTACGTGCTGATTCCCGGGCCGTCTGTCGAAGCGCTGGCCACGCTCGATCTCGATCTGGCGAAGGATTCCGAGTTTCTGAAGACGGCCGAGCCGTTCTGGAGCGCGCCGGCCGCCAACCCGGCGTTCCTGCGCGTGGAGTATTCGCTCCTGGCTGCGTTTGAAGGCTGGCCGCAGGTGACGCCGCCACCGTCCGCGGCCACCAAGGCGAAACGCATCTATCAGATGCGTACGTATGAAAGCCCCAGCTATCGGGACCACGTGCGGAAGGTGGAGATGTTCAACAACGGCGAATTCGACATCTTCAAGGCAGCGGGTTTTAACCTGGTGTTCTTCGGCGACACGATCGTGGGGCCGCGCATGCCCAACCTTACTTATATGTTGAGCGTTCCCGATGCCGCGGCCATGGATGTGCACTGGGATGCTTTCCGCAATAACCCGGACTGGAAGAAGCTTTCGTCAGATCCGAAGTACGCCTACGAGGCCATCGTCAGCAATATCAGCAATTACGTGCTCAGCCCGCTAACTGTTTCGCAAATCTAATGGCCTGCAAACGCGGATGAATCAGGCGCTTCCTGTTCACAGCCGCGCAGCTTCACGGATTACGTGAGAGTTGGCGACGTAAATCATTGCTGCGGGATGACTTACGGGCGCCCACGCAGTTGCACAGCCACGCAGAATCTGTGAAGCTGTGAAAGCATCGCCTGCAAATAATTGATTATTAACCTAGTTAAGGAGTCCTTCACAGTTACACCGGAAAATAGCGAGGGGTGAGGGTATGCTTTTTGTGCCGATCCAAAAGATGTAACCGTAACCAATAGAATGATTTAAAAGCTTAACTCCGCGAATTATTTGTGTCCTGAACCCCGGTTTTCCGGCTTCTGAACGGTCATTTGCGACGTCAACGCTTCTGCTTAGAACCATCTGTCATTTCCCGTTTGCCAAAGTTTGCAGGCCTGATCCCCGATTCATTGTGTCATTTCCGGCGGTAATTTCCTGCAGCTCGCGACGGTACCAGGCTCACCCATCTACCACAGCCATGGGCTGGACGTTGTCGGCGTGTTCCCGCGGATGTCAGATACAGGAAATCAAAGACACGGAACAATTTCCTTCCTTCTCTCAACCGCTGTGTGTATTCTTGGCCAAAGTTTCTTGCCCGTGCTGCCGAACAATCTTTGATTGGACTAAGTTCCAATTGCCATAAGACCGATCTCCCACTCCAATTGGGGGGAAGACAATCGTAGGAACGAATGTCTGCTTTACGTTCTGCCTGATGCCCGGCAGGGATCTGCATTACCTGTTGGTGGACGTCACTCCGGCAAGGACCTCAACAAATCTGAAACTGGAACTGGTGGGCATCATGACACCGGAACTTTGGGCCCGGCTCAGCACGCTATTCGATGACGCGGAGGAGATATCCTCGTGCGAACTACGGATGTTCTCCGCCGAGGTATGGGGTGGGGACCTGGGATGGGGTCGAGAGTTTACGGCCTTTGTGGAGGCCCATGAGTAGCGCGGGGGAACCGACGGAGCCGTTGCGGTCTGGAGCGGGGAATTGGGTTTCCACCTCCAACTCCACGACCTTGCACGACGGCGATGTGATTCTCGATCGGTTCAAGATCGTTCGCATGCTGGGTAGCGGCGGCATGGGCGATGTCTACGAGGCGTTCGACACCGAGTTACAGCAAACCGTAGCGCTGAAGACGATTCGGCCTGAGATTGCAAGGAACGACGCCATCATTGCGCGATTCAAGAAAGAAGTCCAGTTCGCTCGACGGCTGAGCGGGCCAAACATATGTCGCATTCATGAGTTGTTCGTACCAAAAGGGGATGACGGTCTGTCCGGGGGAGCTTTCCTGACGATGGAACTCCTGAAGGGCATCACTCTTGCTGAAAAGCTGCAGGGCGGGCCGCCAGGCTGGCGTGAAGCCGAAGCGATTGCCCTGGACCTTTGCGCCGGGCTGAGCACGATGCATGATGCAGGGATCATTCATCGCGATCTGAAAAGCCGGAACATCATGCTCGCGGATCGTGGTGGCGTCACACGTGCGGTCATCATGGATTTTGGGTTGGCGCGCGAAGTTGCGGCTCCAAGCGAAATGGCTGAGACCGGTCTTACTCTGCCAGGCGCGGTACTTGGCACGCCCGAATTTATGGCTCCGGAACAGTTTGAGGGCAGGGCTGCCACTGCGGAGACAGATATTTACGCCCTGGGCATTGTGCTCTACGAGATGACCACGGGAACGCACCCGTTTGCGGCCGCAAATGCGCTCGGTGCGGCAGTGCTGCGGGGCAAGCGCCCGGAGCCTGTGTCGTCGATCAACCATGCGGTGCCGCACCGCTGGGATGCGGTGGTTGGCAAGTGCCTCGAATTCGAACCCGGCCAGCGCTATCACTCGGCGGCTGAGTTGGCCGATGCATTACGGGGAAAACGGCTGCGCACGGAGACGCTCACGAGCCGTTGGTTCCGGGCGCTTATCTCAGGGTTCGGCATCATTTCAATCCTGATGTGCCTGTTGTTTATTCCCGGAGTGCGCGAGAGAGTGCGGGGCATGCTTCTCTCCAGTCATGAGAAACACGTAGCGGTGCTACCGCTTGAAATCATGGGGAGCAACGAGCAGACCGCGGTGGTCGGGGACGGGCTGGTGGAATCGCTCTCGGGCAAACTTTCGAATCTTGATACATCGAACGCCTCTCTGTGGGTTGTTCCCGCCAGCGAAGTTCGTCGCCGGAAAGTCCATGACCCCCCCGGCGCCTGGAAAGAGTTTGGCGCGACGATTGTGGTCACGGGAAGCTTCGAACGCGATGGTGGTGCAGCGCGCCTCAAATTGACCCTGATTGATCCAAGGAAAATGCGCGAAATCGGGTATGTGGATGTCGGCACCCAGACCGGCGACCTCGCCTCTATGGAAGACGAGGCGGTGATTCGTCTTGGAAGGCTGATGAATATCTCAGTCAACGGCGAATCAGCGCAAGGCGGCGCTGAACCTTCAACTCACGCTGCCTATGAAGACTACCTGGCCGGGATTGGTTACTTCGAGCGGAATGACAGGCCCGGAAATCTCGAGTTGGCGATCACATCTCTCCAGAAGGCCCTGAAGACCGACCCGAGCTTTGCCCTTGGCTACGCCCGGCTGGCGCAGGTCTACACAACTAAATACCTGATGACTTCAGACAGCCATTGGCTTCACGTCGCGGAAGAGAATGGGAAGAGGGCCGTTCGCCTGGATGATCGGATAGCCGCGACATACGTCGCTCTTGGTCAGATTCACGAATTGACCGGGAACCATGATCTTGCCATTCAGGAATTTCAGCGGGCCATAAGCCTTGACCCACGAGACGCGGAGGCACTCTCAGGAATTGCCAACTCATACAAGAGGGCGGGACGGAATGAGGATGCGGAAGCTTTCTATATCAAGGCCGCCGCCCTGAGACCGAACGACTGGAAGGGATATAACGATCTTGGCAACTTCTATGAGGACATCGGACGCCCGCGGGACGCGATTACGCAGTTCAACCGGTCGCTGGAATTGACTCCGGACAACGCGTGGTCGTATGCGAACCTGGCGCTGGCGTACATGGATTTCGACGACCCGGAGATGCTGGATAAGGCTGAAAAAGCTCTTAAACGATCGATTGAATTGAGCCCAACGTTTGCCGCCTACTCAAACCTCGGGTTTTTGTACATGCAGCAACGCCGATTCGCGGAGTCGGTTACCGCGACTGAAAAGGCACTGAAGCTCAATGACCAGAGCTACCAGGTGTGGGATAACCTGATTGCCGGTTATGAGTGGCTGAAAGACAACCAAAAAGCAAATGCGGCCCGCGCAAAGACCATCGAGATATTGGAACGAAGGCTCGAGCTTAATTCGCAAGACGGCGCGGCGCAGGCGAAACTGGGCGCTTTGTATGCCAAGAACGGCGCCCGGGAGAGAGCTGTGGAAAGAATCAATATTGCGCTTGCTTTGTCGCCGGACAATCAGTATGTTCTCTCACAGATTGCAGACGCCTATGAATTGCTGGGTGACCGAACCCGAGCGATCCAAACTCTCCAGCACGCTTTGAAAAGTGGAATGAGCAGATCCAGTCTAAGTGAAGATCCGGAAATTCAGGATCTGATTCGCGATCCGCGGTTCAAGACTCCCGGGGCATGATGATTCGCATTCCTGAATAGCAAGAAGGAGAGGACGATGAGTAAGATTCATTTGCCACCAACCGCGGACCACGGAGGATCCGTGATCACGACTTGTGTTTCTTCCACTGGTGGAGACAGCCTGGAAATCGATGTCGATGATCCGGGCTATTTCGTGCATACACCGGATGGATACTTCAACCCTGAACTGCCCTCAGGGAAACTAGACAAGCAAACTCTCATTCTGTACCCAACGGTGAGCGCCGGGATGGCGTATTTGGCGTATTTTGACATTCCGACCAAGGACCTCTATCTCGTCGTTATCACGATCCAGGTAGGTCCATGCAATTCAGACAGCGAGGTTCAGAAGCCTAAGTGAAGATCCGGAAATTCAGGATTCGATTGTTGACCGCGGTTCAAACTCCCGGTGCACGGTGATTAGCAATCTGAAACAGTAAGAAGGAGAAGGCGATGGGTAAGATCCAATTGCCGCCAGGCGGCGGCGGTGCCAACAAACTGAAATCTGTTTTCCACGTTTGTGTATCGTCGGACGGCAAAGACTTCCTTGATCTCACGATCAAAGATCCGGGCTATTGCCTGCATGCGCCCGATGGAAGTTTCAAGCCTGAGTTGCCCTCAGGTCCAGTATGCCCGCACGGACCTCTCAATCTGTATCCAACGGTACGGTCTGGAAAAGCGTATCTGGCATATTCTGACACCACATCCGGCAATACCTATGTCTTCGTTATCACGATCCAGGAAGCCGAATGCCCGGGCGGCAACGAAGATTCAGAAGAGTAGCTCCTGTCTGGCATGGATCGAGTGCGGCGCAAATTCAGCATGCGCCGCGGCGGGTATCAGATGCCGGCGTACCACGCGTAGCCGGCTTCGGGGGACGCGGAGCCGAGGCCTTTGCCGAAGCGCTTGAGGGAGTCGGTGGCCGTGATACGGGTGATGTACTTGACGCTCTTGTAGCCCAGCTGGCGAGGCACGCGGAGGCGGAGCGGGCCGCCGAAGCGCACGGGAAGATCGCCGTCGTTCATTCCCATGGTGAGGAAAGTCTGAGGATGCAGGGCGTCGGCCATGTCGATGCTTTCCCACCAGTCGGGCTCGATGGAAAAGTAAACGATGTAGCGGGCCTGGGGCAGGACTCCGACGGCGTCGAGCACGTTGACGAGCGGAGTTCCGATCCACTCGGCAATATACGACCAGCCTTCTTCGCACACCACCTCGGTGATCTGGCTGTGGACGGGAAGACTCTTGAGGTCGGAGAGCGAAAGCGATGCGGGATGGGAGACCATGCCGTCGACTGACAGGCGCCAGTCAGCAAATCCGGCGGCCTGGTGGCGCTTGAACTCATCGCTCGGCGGGGCGGTTTCGTTGCCGAAGGGTCTTTCGGAAATCATGCTGCGAGGGAATTCGCGCGCCAGTGAGTGCGTGGTGAGAAGCCGCTGGGCAGCGTAGGTCAGCGTTTCGCCGGGGCCCCACACTCCATTGCTATCGGGCGGGATAAGGCCATAACGGCGGGCAAGGGGGCCGGCGGCGGCGAGACCCGCTACGCCTGCCGTTGCGACGAGACCGGTGGTGATGAGCTTGCGGCGGGAGATGTTGCTCATGGGCGCTCCAATGGTACGGAGGGTACGGAGGGTACTGCGACACGTCCGGTGATCATGGCCCGGGTGCGATTCCAGAATCCGGCGAGAACAATCATCGCCACGTGGACGATGAGAAATAAGACGAGAAATCCGGACACGAAGAAATGCAGGGTGCGCGCGGATTGCCGGCCTCCGAGAATGTTGACGGCCGCCGGTACTGCGGAATTGAAAGCAGGAGACAAGGCCAGGCCCGTCCAGATGACGAGGGGAAACAGAACGAAGATGACCAACAGATACGTGGTGCGCTGGACTGCGTTGTAGGCGCGGCTTTCTGGTGCATCGGGCGGCGCGCGGCGCAGACCTTTAGCGAGCACGTCGCGGAAGGCCTGCCACTTTCGATCGGCGGGCGCGGGGAACAGGTTGCGCGAGAAGTGGCGGGTCAGGAGGCCCGCGACTAAGTAGACCAGTCCGGTGATAACCAGAACCCAGGCCGCCTCGAAGTGGAGATAGCGGCTCCAGCCATTCTGGTCGGGCATCACGAAGCCGTAGCCGGTGGGGACAGTGTCCCTGGATGCGGGGATGGGGATGGTGAACAAGGCGGGAGTTCCGGAGTTGCCCGTTTCGCCCCAATAGAAGCGGGGATGCGAGATCACGATTTCAGCGCCGGTGAGGAGAAGCGCACAGAATGAAATGACGGTGATCCAGTGGGTTATGCGGACGAGGGCCGTATGCCGCGGGGTTGACTGGACCGGAGTTGATTGGACCTGGACCGGGGAAATGGAATGCACGCGGGGAGGATAGCACAGACCGAGTCTTGATTTCCCTGGAATTGTTTCGGGCTGGTGCGATGTTGGTGGAAGCCGGCCGGCCGGCCTGATGCACGGCAGGCTATGCGAGCAAATATCGAAAGCATGCTACAATGTATTTGCGCTCAGTGATTTGGACGTGAGCGGCGCTTTGTCTTCTGAAGGCAACTCGGCCCCGCACAGATTTCCCCAAGCCCCTACAGCGTAACCTTTAAGTCCCCCTCCCGGGTGTGGCTCATCTCCTGGCCTGAGAAAAGGGCAGGAAAACAGAGCAGGTTTGTCGTCCAAAGTGGATTGGCAATGATTTCGGGACTGCGCAAGGAATTGCGCGGAGGCAGGGTGCCGGTCGGCAGCGTGCCGAGTGGCGTTTTCGTGTAGCGTGGGTCAGTTCCGGGCCGCGGGCATTTATCAGTTTGAATGCTTGCCGCCAGTCCCTGGGACGTTTTCGGTTCTTCCTTGCGCAAATGTTTGAAGCAGGCTCGCGCCCATTGATGGGTTTCCGCGCCTCTGTGTCCGGTTCCGTTTGCAGGCCTCTCTGAAATCGAGGCTCGCGGAACCTAAAGGAAATTTGTCTATTTTGACGACTCAGTTTTCACAGTTTTCCCTTTCCAAGTCCTTGCTGGCCAAGCTCGATGCCAACCAATTCAAGACGCCCACGCCGGTGCAGGCGGAGGCGATTCCTCCCGCGCTTAAAGGGCGCGACGTGCTGGCCACGGCGCAGACCGGAACCGGCAAGACACTCAGTTTCTTAATTCCCATCGTGGAAATGCTGCAAAAGGCGGAAGGACGCGGCGCGCAGGCGCTGATCGTTCTGCCCACGCGTGAATTGGCCATGCAGGTGGAGAAGGCCTTCCGCGCCATCCGTTCGAGCCATGAGCAGACCGCAGCGCTGGTGGTGGGCGGAATGTCGGAGAGCACGCAACTCCAGGCGATTCGCCAGGGCGCGCGGGTGATCGTGGCCACGCCGGGGCGGCTCGAGGACTTCCTCAAGCGCAAACTGGTCAAGCTCTCCGGGATCAGGATCCTGGTGCTGGACGAGGTGGACCGGATGCTGGATATGGGCTTCGAGCCGGCCATCCGGCGCATCGCGGCCATGACCCCTGGCGAGCGCCAGACGCTATGCTACTCGGCCACGCTCGAAGGCAAGGTCAAGGAAGTGGTGCGCACTTATATCAAAGACCCGGTGCGCATCGAAATCGGCTCGGTGATGAAGCCGACCGAAAACGTGGAACTTCGGGCCTTCGACGTGGATGCGGACAAAAAGCAGGAGCTTCTGGAGCATTTGCTGAATGGCGAGAAAGGCAGCTTTCTGGTTTTTGTGCGCACCAAGCATGGCGCCGACCGGGTAGCCAAGCGGTTGGCCCGATCCGGGCATGCGGCGATCCAGATTCACGGCGACCGTTCGCAATTCCAACGCAACCATGCCCTGCGCAGCTTCTCCGAGGGAAGGCACCGTGTGCTCGTAGCTACCGATGTGGCCGCACGCGGCATCGATGTGGCCAACGTGGCTCACGTGGTCAACTTCGATATTCCCAAGGTGGCCGAGGATTTTGTCCATCGGGTGGGGCGTACCGGGCGTGCGTCGGCGAAAGGTATCGCTTCGACCTTTGCCGGACCGGCGGAGCGCAACGATTTGCGCAAGATCGAACGCGCGCTTTCGATCAAGATGAGCCACTTCCGCGTGCGCACCGTGGACATGAAGGCAGCAGGAAAAAGCGCGGCCTGAGCTCAATTGCAGATTGCGGGCGGCGCATGCGCCGTCCGCAGCCCGATGACCTCACCAAACCGGCGCAGGCGCGGAGACAACCCCGGGGCCTATTGCGTGCTGTGGGTTCGCCGGGGAACAACATGCGTATGGCCTGTACCGCGTTGGCGGCGGCAATCTGCCGGATCCGGCTCATCGAGCCCCGCATGCCGCCTCAGGCGATCTGGATCAGTGATCACAACGCCCTCTCGCCGTGGGACGATGAATCCGAAATTAGCCCACTTCGACAGAGTGCGACTGATAGTGAATAGCGTGGTGCCCGTCATTTGCGCAAGTTCTTCGCGCGTGATCACCACGTCAACCCCTTCGCGGCTTTCCTTTCCGACCGATTTGAGGAGCCTGATCAAAACCAGCGCCAGCCGCTTGGGAACCCGCTCGCTCGCGATCTCACAGAACCGCTCCTCAAGTTCGCTCAAGCGGCCGGCGAGAATTCTACCCAGATTGATCTGAATCTGCGGATATCGAGAGATGAGCATCTGCAGGAGGTAGGACTCCCAGACGAAGACCTGGCACCGTTCCATCGCGTGCGCAGAACAACTGTGGTTGCTGCCATCCACATCCGCATGCATCCCCACTGCGTCTCCGGGACCGTTCAGCCACAGAATCACTTCTTTCCCATCAGGGGTCAGCTGCGTGAGTTTCACGCTGCCGGTTTTAATCATGATTAACTTGTGGATCGGCTGATCTTGAGCGAAGAGTCTCTCGTTGCGAGCAAACTTCGTGATTCTGGCATACGCAAAGATCTCACTGCATTGCTGTGGGGAGAGTCCCGCGAGAAGTGCAGATTGACCCACGAGCGCACCTTGCGCCTCAGAATTATGCCAATTCAATCTCGATGAATCTTGCCGAGTCAAAGGTCGCAGTCTCGGGACGTCGCAATGTGTCATCTTCTCTCCAGATTCTTGGACCGACATAGGATCACTGCACCTGAGAAAGCCGCCCTTCCGGGCAGAATGTCTCGTTAATGTTCAGCCTAGTGAATCTGCGCCCCACGAATGTCATGTTGCCGTCAGCCGGATGTCATCAAGTCATCACGGGAACGGGCTGGCGTCTTCGGACGGGTGAGGGTTATCGAAGGGCAAGCTTGCTACGACGTACTGTCTGCGGAGGCGCCCGGGAGGTGGTTTCACAATTCGGCAACAGCGAGGTGGGCGAAGGCCGATCTTAAAAATCGAAAGATAAATTGACTTGCGCTCCTACCCACCTTATGTGTTACAGTCGGTAACACTATGACGGGTAGCACCAAGGCGAGCCACGATCCTGCCGAGCTGGGCGAATTGGAACGAAGCATTTTGCTCATCGTATGGCGCGGCGGATCAGTCACCGCCGACCAGGTCCGCGAACAACTGGATCGTCGTCTGAAAAGTTCGACGGTTCGCACGGTGTTGCGCCGCCTTGAAGAGAAAGGCTACCTGGCGCACAGCATCGATGACCGCGCTTTCATTTACAGCCCAGCTCAATCGCGGCAGCGGGTAGCGGGGCGCGCGGTCAAACGCATCGTTGATTGGTTCTGCGAAGGATCGATAGAGGCGTTGCTGGTTGGGATGGTCGATTCCCGAATGCTCGGTCACGCCGAGCTCCAGCGCCTTGCCGAACGCATCGCTACAGCGCAGAAAACCGGTCCAACCGCTAGGAAGGGGGTTCAATGATTCCGGTCCTCATCGAAGCAGCTCTCCGGTCAATCCTCGTAGGCATGGTGGTCGCAGTTGGCCTGCGCATCTTCCGGATCCACAATGTTGTCGCGCAAAAGGCGGCCTGGGGCCTTGTGCTGACTGCCGCGCTGGCGATGCCGTGGCTGTTGCCGACGGTTGGGCGGTGGCAGCTTCTGCCGGAAAGCGCGAGCATCGTGATCCCTGCGCATCCGATGACCCTGCTTGCAAGAGTTACAGGCACGGATCCTTGCCAAGAACCCGTCAGGGCGTATGCCTCAGCCGAACGCGTGGGCCGTTCCGCAAGGCAAATCGGCCCAGGGTGAACAGTCCGAAGGCTCTGCGCCAGAGACCGCGAGCACTCGACCTGGCAAAGAAACCCAGTCCGCCCCTTCCCACCGGCAGCAGGCTGCGGTGCCAGCAGCGCCCATCACCTATTCGGCGCGCCGCGGTGAAGACACGCAGGGTTTGCCACAGCCGAGCCGAGTCGCGGTCTCGCCTTCGGTGGTGGCTTTGTCGCTCTATCTTGTGGGGGCCGCAGTGCTCTTTCTGAGACTTATTCTTGGACTGGCTGTGACGCTCCGCCTTTGGTTCACTGCCACCCCAATTCCCCCACACACGATGTCCTGCGGCTCCGCCTCGCTGCCTCTACGCGCCAGTCCCAGAGTCTCTTCACCCCTAACGATCGGTTCTGGCATCCTGCTTCCTGCTGATTACAAGACCTGGGATCCGGAGAAACTTCGAATTGTGATCGCTCACGAGAGCTCCCACATCCGCCAGGGCGACTTTTATCTCCAGGTCCTCGCCGGCCTGTACGCTTCACTGGTCTGGTTCAGCCCATTGGGCTGGTGGCTGAAGAAAGAACTTGCAGATCTTGCCGAGGCCATCAGCGACCGCGCGGGGATCGAACAAGCCGAAAGTCGCACGTCTTATGCCCAAATCCTTCTTGAATTCGCGGCGGCGCCACGCTCCGCCGCGGTAGGAGTCCCGATGGCACGTCCCGGAAGTCTTAGCCGCCGCATCGAGCGTTTGCTCGATGATCATGCATTTCGCCGCTCGTTTGCCGGCAGCCGTCGCGCACTTGCCGCTGTTGTGCTGGTGCCGATTGCGTGCTTTGCCGCAACAGTAATGGTGCGAGTGCAGGCCGCATCCACACCGCAATCAGCACCCGCAATTCGGATCGCTCCATCTGCCAAATTGGCGGCTCCTGCTGCCGTCGCAGTGCCTCAACCTGCGGCCGTTACTGCAAGCACGCTGCGGTTGGTGGCGGATGCAACCGAACCGGACGCTGTGCCTGCGGTCGCGGCCGAAACCGAGTCGCATAGCTCGACGCCGTTCGACCGGACGCTTTCAGTCAACGGTGAAGCGCAATTGATGGTCTCAACCGGGGCAGGCAATATCCATCTCACCCGGGGTACCGGCAATCAGATCCGCATTCACGGCGAGATCCATGTCAATCGTGATGGCAGCGAAGAACAGGCTCGCGAAATCGCAGCGAATCCTCCGATTGAACAGACCGGCAACGCGATTCGCGTCGGCCAGCAACATGAAGAGCACTGGAAGGGAATCAGCATCGATTACCAGATCGAGGCTCCCGCTGGAACGCTTCTTGTCGCCACTTCGGGATCAGGCAATATAGACGATGATGGCGTTGGACAGAACGCCAAGCTCGAAACCGGCTCAGGCGATATCACCGCGACCAGCTTGCAGGGACCATTCATTGTGAAAACCGGATCCGGAAATATCACGGCGGAACAGACCGGCGAAGGAGATGTGCAGGCGGAGACGGGATCGGGCAACATCGAGATCAAGGACGTTCACGGCAGTTTCCGTGCCCGGACTGGCTCGGGTGATATTAAGGCTACGGGCACGCCCTCCGCGCCGTGGACCCTGGAGACCGGATCGGGGAATATCGAAATCTGGTCCGGTAACGCGCCGCTCACCCTCGATGCTTCCACGGGCTCGGGCTCTGTGATCACGGATCACGAAATGCTGGTGCAGGGTTCGCTCGATCGCCACCACACCAAGGGCAATATCAATGGCGGGGGTCCCCTGGTCCGCGTGCAAACCGGCTCCGGCGAGATTCACGTGCACTGACGGAAAGCCCGCCTGGAAACAAGCCTTACGCACACCTGGGTTCGAAGAGTGACACGGTCGCTGGAAAACCATTTGCGGATTGCCGTGGTGGGGCAGGCGTTTCGGAATTGTTAAGTCCTCGCAGATGCCTGCCGCAAAGCGTCCGACTTCGAACACTCTTTCACAGTTGTGAACGCATGTCCGCGATCTTCAAGATCGCTAACCTAATGATTTCAACGGCGAGAGCAGAATTCCTATGGTACGCGACATGCTTTCTGCAGGTGCAAGTCGACGTGTGTGGAGGTTAGCCGATGGGAGTTCTGCTGCAGGATCTGGGTTATGCATTCCGCCAATTGCGGAAGACACCGGGGTTCACCGTTACCGTGCTGCTCACGCTCGCGCTCGGCATCGGTGCCAACTCGGCCATCTTCACGCTGGTCAATGCCATCCTGCTCCATAACCTGCCGGTCACAGATCCCAAAACCCTCGTCCGCATCGGCGACACAGACAACTGCTGCGTCAACAGCGGCTGGGACGACAAAGGGGACTATTCGCTTTTTTCCACCGACACCTATTACATGTTCAGGAAGAGCCTGCCGGAGTTCGAAGAACTGGCCGCAATGGAATCCGGCTACGCCTGGCGGCCCCTTACCGTCCGCCGCGCCGGACCCCAGACGGTAGCGAAGTCCGTTACCGCGACCTTCGTCTCCGGCAGCTACTTCCGCGTCTTTGGTCTATCTCCGGCTGCGGGCCGCCTCTTTGTGGATACCGACGACCAGAAGGGCGCACCCGTTACCGCCGTGATGAGCTATGACGCATGGCAGCAGGATTATGCAGGCGATCCCAGCGTGGTGGGAAGCGCGTTTTATATCAATACCAAGCCGGCCACCATCATTGGTGTGGCGCCCAAGGGATTTTACGGCGACCGCATCGATACCAATCCGCCCAAGTACTTCCTTCCCATGAATTCAATGGATGACGTCAGCGGCGCACCCTACTTCACCGATCCCGACGTTCAGTGGGCCTACATCATCGGTCGCGTGAAGCCGGGAACTTCTCTGCCCACCCTCCAGGCGAAGGCCACCACGCTGCTCAAGCAGCAGTTTGCGACCCTCAAGACATTTTCCGATCAGCGCGCCCAGAAGGCTCTCCCGCTGACCCATGTCGTGCTCACGCCCGGCGGCGGCGGTATCCAGAACATGCAGGACGGTTACAAGGACCACCTGAGGCTGCTGCTATGGATCGCCGCGCTGGTCCTTCTGGTCGCCTGCGCCAATATCGCCAACCTGCTGCTGGTGCGGGGCATGAGCCGCCGCGCGGAGCTTTCCATCCGCTCCGCCCTGGGCGCGCAGCGCAGCCGCATCGTGCGCCAGCTTCTTACGGAAAGCGTTCTTCTCTCCGGCATGGGCGGCCTGCTCGGCCTGGCCGTTTCTTATCTCGGAGCGCACGCGCTGCTGGCGCTCGCCTTTCCCAACCAGCACAACATGCCGATCACTGCTTCGCCTTCGCCCATGGTCATCGGCTTTGCCTTTGCGCTTTCGCTCCTTACGGGCGTCCTCTTCGGACTTGCGCCGGCGCTGATGGCCGCCCGCACGCAGCCCGCTGAATCCCTGCGCAGCAACACGCGTACGACCGCCCACGGAGCATCCTTGCTGCAGCGCGCGCTGGTTGTCCTGCAGGCCGCGCTCTCCCTGGTGCTGCTGGTTGCCGCGGGCCTCTTTGCGCAGAGCCTGAACAAGGCCCAGAACGTGGACATGAAGCTGAATGCAACGAACCGCTATATCGCCCACATCAATCCGCAAGCGGCCGGCTACAAGAACACAGAGGTCGAGCCCCTCTACCAGAGCATCGTCGACCGCTTTCACGCCATGCCCGGCGTTGTCAAAGTCGGCCTCGCTACCTATACGCCGATGGAACAGAACAATTGGGGATCGGGCGTTAAGGTTCAGGGCGAGCCGGACATCAATAAAGGCGCATCCTGGGTGAAAGGCACCGCGGAGTACTTCGACTCCGTCGGCACCCACGTCGTCATGGGTCGCGGCTTCACTTCGCAGGACACGCTGAATGCGCCGCCCGTCGCCGTCGTCAACCAGGAATTCGCCAAGCTGTTCTTCGGCAACCGCAACCCCATCGGCCACCGCTTTGGCTTTTCCGGGCCCGGCCAGGCCGGCCTGGATGGAGCCCATGAAATCGTCGGCGTGGTGGAAGACACCACCTACACCAGCGTCTACTGGAAGAACCACGCCATGTACTTTCTGCCCCTCACCCAGCGCGCCGGCAACGCCCACGACCCCGACCCCGGTAACTCGCTCGAACACGATCTGTCCATGTTCGCAGGAGCGCTGGTGATCCAGACCAGCCGCCCTGTTCCCGGCTTTGAAAAGATCGTCGCTGACACCCTGGCCAGCATCAACCCGAACCTCACCATCGTAAAATTCCAGACATTCCAGCAGCAGATTGACGATCGATTCAT
The DNA here is from genome assembly GCA_963812485.1 of uncultured Acidobacteriota bacterium. GTDB lineage: Bacteria > Acidobacteriota > Terriglobia > Terriglobales > Acidobacteriaceae > Telmatobacter. The sequence continues at coordinate 283,640 of CAWEVD010000001.1, read as the reverse complement.
CGAGGAGCGGCTGATCGCGCGCCTCACTTCTCTCTTTGGCCTGCTGGCGCTGCTGCTCGCCGCCATCGGTCTTTATGGGGTTACGGCTTATACGGTCGTCCGCCGCACGCCGGAGATCGGCATCCGCATGGCACTGGGTGCTGCGCGCAGCCGCGTCATCGGAACGGTCATGCGCGGAGCCATGCTGCAGACCGCCGCAGGCCTCGCTATCGGCATCCCGGTGGCAATCTTCTGCGTCCGGTACGTCAAGTCGCAGCTTTTTGAGATCTCCAGCGTGAATGTGCCGGTCATGACGATTGCCATTGGAGTGCTGGTGCTTGCGGCTGCCATCGCCGGCATCATTCCGGCGCGGCGCGCGGCCTCCATCGACCCGGTGCGGGCCTTGCGCATTGAATGAACTGCGCCTTTGAACCGGTCTTCGCAATTGCACTTTGCCGCCCGACATCGGCCGGTGCAATTGCCAAATGAGAGAAGAAATCAAATCAGGCCCTTGCCCTCAACGATGCGCACATAGTGATTAGGAGCAAGGTTGGTGAGCTTCTCGACGTGCTTGCTGGGCGCCGGCCAGTGAATCTCCAGTTCGTCGATGCGCGCGGCCGATCCGATGCCGAGGATTTCGCGCGGGTCATGGGATGACAGGTAACTTCCGCCATTGTTCTTCAGACGCGATCTCGTCTTGCCGCCGGCTTTCCAGACAATGCGCGCGCCGATTGCATCGCGATTGCAGGCGACCCCCTCAAGTTTCAATCCCAGCCAGTTGTTTCCGCTTGCGGCGTTGTTTTTGAGAAGAACGGGAGGACCGCCGTTAATACCAATCACTACATCCAGTGACCCGTCATTGTTGTAGTCGCCCACGGCAAGCCCTCGAGCCGAGAAGTCCTTCTGAAATGCGGGCCCGGCTGCCTGGCTCACGTTTTGCAACTTGCCGGTTTCATCCTGGCGGTAGAGCAGAAACGGTTCCTCATGCTTTACCTGCATGGAGTAGGCATCGATCATGTCGTCAGGATGTCCGTTCGCAAGCAGCAGATCCACGAGGCCATCGTTGTCGTAATCGAAATACTTCACTCCCCAGCCGCTCATCAGCCTTGTGTCGCGCGCTATGCCCAGTTTCTCTGACGCATCGTGAAACGATTCGTCCTTGTTGTTGATGTAGGTCGAATACATCTCGTGATCCACGTTGGAGACGAACAGATCCTGCCATCCGTCTCCATCGAGGTCGGCCGCATCGACACCCATGCCTGAGCGCGTACGTCCGTTGGCGCTGAAGCCGACTCCGGCCTGCAACGCGATCTCGTCCCATTTCCAGCGGCCGTCGGGTCCGGGACCGCGGTTCACAAAGAGAAAATTCTGCACCGTGTCGTTGGCGACGAAGAGGTCCATGCGACCGTCATTGTTGATGTCCGTGGCCACCACGCCAAGTCCCTTGCCGAGAGCGGTCGCAATATCGGTACCCTTGCTCACTTCGGTAAACGTGCCGTCGCCGTTGTTGTGGTACAGAAAACTTGCGGAAGGGCTGAAAACCCGCGGGACACAGTAGTAATTCTTTCCGAGCTGATTGTTCCCGCATTGCAGCTTGCGTACTCCCGAGTAGTCGACGAAACTGCAAACGAATAAATCGAGCCGTCCGTCGTTGTCGTAATCGAACCAGACCGCGCTTGTCGTCCAACCCGGAGTGGCCACACCGGCATGGTTCGTCACATCCGTGAACGTGCCGTCGTGGTTGTTCTTGTAAAGAGTGCAGTGCCCGTACGCCGTCACAAAGAGATCGGGCCAGCCGTCATTGTCGTAATCTCCAACCGCGACCCCCATTCCGAACTGCGATCCGCAGACCCCGGCCTTCTCGGTGACGTCGGTGAACGATCCATCGCGATTGTTCTTGTACAGGGCGTTGCGAACCGGTTTGGAGGGCTTCCAGAAGTCGCTGGGACCGCTGTTGACGAGAAAAATGTCCATCCAGCCGTCATTGTCGTAATCGAGAAAAGCACAGCCCGGCCCGAGCGCTTCCGGCAGGAAGTGGCTCTCTGACACCGCGTTTTCATGAATCCAATGAATGCCGGAGGCGGACGGCGGCACTTCAATGAACAGCGGGTCGTGTCGCGACGCCTGGGACCATGCCGGAATCTTCAGGAGCTTTGCCACCGCCCCTGCCATGCTGAGTCGCATAAAGCGACGTCGGGAATGATTCATGCGCGATCCCGCCATTTTGGCCGATGCAGCCGATTTTCGCTGCGTCGAGATTCATTCTGTGCAACTTTGAGGCTTCGTCTAACCGGGGTAGGGTTCATTGGGTTTTACGATCCGGATGCGATGGTCCGAGAACCTGTAGTGCGCGCCGGGTAAATCAATTTTAGGCATATGACAGGAAACGCAGCGGCTTTTTGACACCGGGCAGGCCTTTGCTTTCACTTTTCCGCCCGCGTGGCACGCCTGGCACCTGGCATCGTAGTCCACCGGTTTCGCACTTGCCTCGGTATGCGGGTCGTGACAAGCGAGACAACTGATGCGCGTATCGTCCGGATCGTAGCATTTACTCTCCGTGAGACGATACGGCTGGAACCGCACATTGGCAATGCCCGGCCTCGCTTGCATGGCGATTTCGGCCCAGGTACGGTGACACTGACCGCAGAAGTTGGACACCTGCTCGGCAGACAGATTTTGCAGGCTGGTCAAGCCGGGCGGAACGGTGGGCAGGCCGCTGTTGCGCGCCATTGCAGCCAGGTGGGCGGCCGTGGCCTGATGACAATGGTCGCATTGCACTCCGGGCGTCATTTTGTCCAGCGTCAGTTCCCTCCCTGCCGCCGCATTCGTCGCGTGACAACCAAAACAGCTCAACTTGTCCTCGTGACTCATCAACCGTCCGGCGGCTTCGCCAAGGTCGGCAGGGAGTGAGTTTCCGCCGCCCAGCGTGGGACCAAGGCCATTCAATTCGCGAAACCAGCTCATGCGACTCTCGAACAACTGACCATCCTTCTCCAGGATGTAAGTCTGTCCCATGGCGGAGCTGGCGCCCATCGCCCAGCGAACGGGAATGGTGATTGTGGCCGCCCCATCGGTGACGGAGTAGATGCTTTGGTCGCCCTTTCGCTCGATGCGATAGGAGTACTTTCCGAATGATCCGGTCAGAAGAGGATGGTCGATGAGGATGCGGCACTCCTCGACCGTTTCAAGCGCGCGCGCCATGTTTGTGGACGGCTGTGATCGGGCTTCGGCGTGGCACTTCGCGCAGGAAGCGTTTCCTTGAGCTCCAGCCACCGAAGCAGCGACGCACAGGAGCGGCGCAACGAGCTTAACCCCCAACCTGAGTTCCCGAGTGAGCGTCGTTGTGAAATATCGGACAAGGATCACTGCACCTTATCCTCGTTCGGCTTGACCCCGGGCTGCCTGGCCTGCGCTTCCGCCGTCAATCTCAACACGATGGCGCGCTCCCGTTTTCCGTCATCGGTCCGCTTGAGGCGGAAATAGACCTGGGCGAGGGAGACGTGCGCTTCAAGAAACTGCGGCGAGTCCGTCACGAGCGCTTCCAACATCTCACGCGCTTTGTCGAGCGTGCCATCTTCCACCGCCAGCAGTGCCAGCTGATACCGCACGCCCGGGTCTCCGGGCCTAGTGTCGCCGGCGCGTTCGAAGTACTTCCGCGCCAGCGCGTAATTCTGTTCCTGCTTGGCCAGGGCTCCCAGTTGCAGGTTGGCCTCGAAGTTGTAAGGATCCTGTTGCAGACCCGCCTTGAACTCCTTTGCCGAGAGATCGGAGTCGCCGGTAAACATCAGCGCATTGGCATAGAGAACATGCACTTCGGGAAGATTGGGGTTCAAAGCAATCGCTTTGGAGAATTCATCGCGTGCGCCGGCGTAGTCCTGCACGCCCATTTTCGCCGTGCCCAGCATCAGGTGCGCCTCGGCCGAGTCCCCGTTGCGCAGGATGCGGTCGACCAGTACCTGACCTTCAGCCACGCGCTTCTGGCGAATCAAAGCTGTTCCGAGGAGATAGGAGATGCCGAGGTCGTCGGGATATTTCGGTGCTTCGGGCTCGAGAACGCGGATGACGTCGCTCTCCCGACCCAATTGCATGTAACAGTCGGCGAGCAGAAGCAGAGCCTGCCGGTTATCGGGCTTCTCCGTATGGACCTTCTCGAGTTCCTTTGCTGCATCCTCGATTTTGCCCATCTTGTAGTAGCAAAGCGCGAGATTGAGCCGGGCCTCGGCGAGGGTAGGAGATTGACGGAGGGCGATCTTGTATTCGGCGATGGCCTCCTCAAAACGGCCCAGGCCGGCAAGTGCGGCGCCCAGGTTGGAATGGATTGCAGTTGCTTCGGGGTACATCTGGAGAAACTGCCTGTACTCGGCGGCCGCGCCCGCCAGATCGCCTGATCGGTGCTTTTGCTGCGCATCCTGCACCAGTTCCTGCGCTGACTGCGCAAGCGTCGCGAGAGGCAGGATGAGGAGAAGAATGAGATAACAACTTCCGCATGATTTCGCTTGATCCCGAAGGCACGAACGACGGGGTACGCTGACCCCGCCGTTCGCCTTCTTGACGTGCGCTCGACCCTAGAAGTAGAACTTGGCTGCAAGCTCCATAATCCGCTGGCCCTGCTTCTGGGTCGTCGTGGCGAAGTTGGTGTTGGCCTGCGTGATCTGTTCCGTAACCGGATCCTGGGTGAACTGCAGGGTCAGGTTACTTCCGGTTGGGAACGAGTATAACGGGTGGTTGAGGAAGTTGTAAGCCTGCACCCGGAACTGGAGTTTCATTGTCTCCTTTATATTGAAATTCTTGAACACCGCCAGGTCCGCATTGGCGAATGCCGGACCATAAGAGACGGGAATCAACGGGGGGCCGTTTTGTCCCGGGGTGGTGGGCGCCGCGAAGCAACTGGAGTTCGCGTATACATGCGATCCGTTCTTCGAGGTTGGATTGCACGTCACAAGCGGACTCAATTGCGCCCCGTTGGTTCCCAGGATCGATTGATTGTTGATCGGGATCCCGGTTGGGATTGGTGACGCTTTATCGACCCCGGAATGATGGCCGCGGATTGCGCGCACGTAATGCCTGCAGCCATTTCCTGCGGCGTCGGGACGCAACTCAGCGACATATTGTAGTTTGAGTTGGCGGGATTATTCGGGTTGTAATTGCCGCCATACGTGATATTGGCGCCGCTCTGGGCCTGTATGATCCCCGAGAACTGCCATCCGTTCAGCGCCCCGTTGACAAACGCATTTGAATGCACACGGTTGCCGAGATCGATGGAGTACGCGATGTTGAACAGTTGGCGGCGATCGGAGGGCAGGATGCCATAATTGGCGTGGAGATCGAAGGGATCGATCGTGGGCGCGACAATGCCAAGGGCCTTCTGCCACGTGTAGTTGGTCTGAATTGTGTAGAGCCCGGCGTGGCGTGCCCAGCTGACTTGCAGCGCGTTGTAGTTGCTGTAGAGGTTGTTGGTTGCAAGGTTCAGATCGCCATATCCCTGCAGAGGACGGTACTTGTCAGCGTTGGCAGTTCCCGGATTGCTGGCAGTAAACATCGCACCTGCCGGCACCAGGTTGATGTTGCCTCCCGCGCCGCCGAAAGTGTTCTGCAGATCGCGGCTGCGATTGCCCACGTACGCCGCCTCCAGCAAGCCCTGCCAGGGAGTTGCCTGGTCGACAGTTACGCTCCAGCTATCGGTGTACGGCTGCATGTCATCCTTGCTGTCGACGGCGGCCGGCGACGAGGGAGTCGAAGCCAGATTGATGCAGGAAAGGTTGACCGCGAACAGCGGCGCTCCATCCGCGGGGTTCGTCGGGCAACCCGGCCCTCCCACCCAATTGGTGGGCGACAAGCCAGCGCTGGCCACGCCCGCCGATGCGTCCAGCCCGCTGGTGAACTGCCCGGAGTGATAGTAGAAACGTCCCCACCCGCCGCGGAGAACAGTCTTGCCCACGCCGAACACGTCATACGCCGCCCCGATGCGTGGCTGATAGAACAGCGCCCGGGTCGGGAAGCCTCCCACCGGAACCGCCGCGTTTTTGGCGTGCCACTCAAATCCGCAGAACGTGGGCGAGCTGGCGCAAGTTGAATTGTATTGCGACTGGTCGAAGATCGAGTACCCGTAGCCCAGGCCGTCAATCCATGGGGTGAAATGGCTGAAGCGCATTCCAAGTTCCAGGGTCAACTTTCGGGTAATCTTCCACGAATCCTGTGCGAAGAATTCCCAAGTGGTGTAGTTAATGGAATTGATACGGTTAAAGTTGGTTTCGCCGTAATTCGCCATGTTTCCGGTCAGCAGGTCGGCGTACTCGTTTCCATAACTGAACGAATTGCCGGCGGAAACCTGGATAAGGCCATTGGTGTTGTTGTTGGCCGGCTGTGCATTCTTGATCCATTCGTAGAAGCCGCCCACCTTCAGGGTGTGACCCTTCAGTACTTTCGTGAGCGTGTCGCTGCCGCTGGGCATGTACTTGTTCGCATACAAGCCGGACGTGGCTCCGCCGGCCTCGAATCCGCCAGGATTGAATACGAAGGCCGCTTCGCTGGGGCCGTATTGTCCAAACGACGGAATCTGCGCGACGCCATTCTTGAATAGACCCTGGTAGCCGTAGCCCACCTTGCCGCGGTCTACCTTGGAGGGATCGCTGAACACGTTGGGGAATCCAACAAACGTGTATGCCACCACCGTCTCGTTGGTCATGCTCGCGTTGAAGACGTGAGTGATGGTGCCGGATACAGAATCCGAGCGGTTGCGGCCCTCAATCGGCGTTGGATAGGGGACCTGGTCGCCGTTCCGCCACCAGAGACCAACCGGGAACTGCTGAACCTCTCGCTGGTAGTTGTAGCGCACGAACACCTTGGTGCTGTCGCTGACGTTCCAGTCGCTGCGAACTACCCATTGCCGATTGTTCTGGTTGAAGATCTCCGACTGCACGTAGTTATAACCACCGGTGGCGTTCGGATCCTTGTTCGGCGCAGGATACAGCTTGGCCAGGGCGAGCATGCTCGGGTCGATGCACTTGCCGTTTGGAGTACCGGTGCACATCGGAATCTGTGTACCTCCGAACGCTGCCATACCGGCGGAATTGATCTGGCCCGGGGCCTTGCCCGATGCGGTTATGTTTCCTTCCGCAGCTACGGAAGCGGGCGAAAAGTCGCCCGACAGTAGCTCCTGGGTCGGGACCGTGGCTCGCAGCAATCCCGTGTCCAGCGTCTGGTGGTAATACTCGTATCCCGTAAAGAAGAAAAGCTTGTCGCGGTTCTTGTTCAGTCCCGTGCCGGGAATCAGCACCGGGCCCCCGATGGCGCCGCCGGGATAGTAATACGAGTTCGCCGGCTGCTGAACGCCGCTGTTGTTGTTGAGCCAGTCGTTGGCATTCAGGCTGTGGTTGCGTGCGGAGAAGAAACCGCTGCCGTGAAAGCTCGAGCCGCCCGCCTTGGTCACCGAGGTGATGACGATGGGGCCTTTTTGTTCCTCGGCGCTGAAATTCGAGGTCAGGACTTTGAATTCCTGTACGAAGTCCGAGTTTGGATTTACCGGCGTATCGCAGTTACAGCCAGGATCGGAGACGTGCGCGCCGTCGGCCGTGATGTCGAGAGAATTTGTCGGAAGCCCGTTGTAGCTGTAGGCGGCGTTCAACGGGCTCTGGCTCCCGGAATCGCCGTTGGCATTAATCCCGATCGTCTGTCCGTTGTAATTTGACTTGTTCGAGGTTCCATTCTGAATGCCGAATCCGGGAACGATCTTGATGTATTCCGCAGCGTTGCTTCCGACCTGCGTAAAGTTCTCCAGTTGTTCGGTTTCCAGGGAGAAAGACTTCTCGCCCGAGTCGGTTACAGCAAGGGATGCATTTTCGGCGCTAACCGTAACTGTCTCGCCCGCCGCACCCACCTGAAGCTGCACATTCACATTGCGGCTTTCGCCGCCGCCGAGACTGATGTCAACGGCCTTGTATATGCGAAAATTAGGCGCTTCCGCCGTTAGGTCGTATGTACCGACCGGCACAGAGGCAAAGGTGTAGTACCCACCACCGTTTGTGGTTGTATCTCGCGTGGAACCCGAGGTTGAATCTCGCAGCGTGATCTTCACATTCGGAACCACGCCGCCCGAGGGGTCGGAGACAACTCCTGTGAGAGTTCCAAAGATTCCTTGCGCAAGAGAGGGATAGGCACCGACCAGAAGCGCGCCCAGGAATATTACAGGACACACTACTTTTCTTAGCATCACAAATGCCTCCGAAGTGAGCTCAGATTTGATCTCGTAAACGGATCGGGGACGCCGATCTGAATTCTGTACTAATCTCGAATTGGGGAAATCAAACGATTTTCTTGTGCGGCTCAGGGAGAGCGATGCAGTTCAGCACCGATATCTAACGCCCCTGCGTCAGCCGATGTCAAGGCAAAAGTCTTATTTCGCCTTAACCCGCAGTGCGGAGTATGTTATCGTGCCCATCGGTGTATTCGCGCCCCGGTTCATTGATTCGAACCGCGGAGCAAGCATGGGCACAGTTCATGACCATGCAGCGTATCCAGGAAGTTCACCGGATCGTGCACGGGGTGCAGGCGGAGGATGGCAAATCGCGTTCGGCAGTATCTGGACGAAGTCGCGCAATTGCACGTCGACGATGTGACTTCTCTTGTCAGCGTGATTCTCTTCGGCAGCGCAGCGAGCGGCGCCTTCTCGGAGTCATCCGACGTCGATCTCATTATCGTGATCCCCGACGAAACATCCCAAGAGGGTAGGCGCCTCCTTCGCCGCGCAGTGACAGATCTCGAAATCTTGCACGGTTTTCGATTGCCCGAGAGCCGGTCAAAGAACCCGCTGGAGAAGTTTGCTGATCACGCCGGGGGGCACACGCACTCCTGTTTTTTTTGCACCCGGAGCGATCTTATTTCGGGGAACGTAGCGAGGGTTTTTGGCCTGCGGGTGGCGGAAGAAATCTTCGTTGAACGCACGTTTTTTGCGAGCGTGATTGTTTCGGCCAAGACTGTCTGGGGCGAAGACCTGCTGAGCCTTGTGCCTTTGCCTTCCCTCCGACGTCTCGACGTGTTCAAGGCACTGTTCCGATTGACGGGCTTGGTCGTGTTGAGCGCAGCCGCGTTCCCGGTGCTCCCCGACGCAACCGTGTATGCGATGGGCGCGCTCAAGCACTCGCTGCACAGTTGCTATTTCTGCTATCACCTGAGGACGGCTCCGCTGGAGGAAGAAGTCGCATTCTTCGACTCCCGGCTGGGTGGAAGCTGGACGCTGGCGAAGTTGCTGAAACTGCGGCAAGAGTACGAACGGTCATTCGCATTCGTGCTGCTCTGTGTGCCGAGTCTCTTTCGGCTGCACGTCCTGACAGTGTGGGATAACCGGTTCCCTCGCGCGGTGGCCAGAACATAGATACTGGCTGGCGACATCGTCACTTCAGCGCGGGCTGAACTTCGATGGCCAGGGGCAGGGTGAAGTAGAACGATGCGCCGGCGCCGAGTTCGCTTTCGGCTCGAATGTTGCCGCCGTGGGCCTGGATGATGTGCTTGACGATTGCCAGGCCCAGGCCGGTCCCGCCCGATTCGCGGGAACGTGCTTTGTCGACGCGGTAGAAGCGCTCGAATATTCGGTCGAGGTGCTCAGAGGCAATGCCCGGCCCGAAGTCCTGCACGCAGAATTCGACTTCGTGTTCGAGCGATCGCGCGCCGACGCGGATCCGCTTTCCTGTCTTCCCATATTTCAGGGCGTTCTCGATCAGGTTGCCGAACACCTGGTTCATGGCATCGGCGTCCGCCATCACCAGCGCGTCGGGCGCGCCGGCCGACTCCAGTTCCACACCGGAATCGACGACCAGGCCACCCAGCGATTCGATGGCATCCAGAACCAGCGCCGATGCGCGGACAGGGTGGCTGGCCAGCTTGTAATCGGGACTCTCGACGCTGGCCAGCGCCAGAAGGTCTTCGGTGAGGCGATTCATGCGGCTGGCGTTTTTCTGAATGACGCCGAGAAACTCGCGGCTGGTTTCGGGGCTGCAGGCGGGATCTTCCACGAGAGTTTCGACGTAGCCCTGAATCGACGTGAGGGGCGTGCGGAGTTCGTGGCTGACGTTGGCGATGAACTCGCGGCGGGATCGTTCGGCGGTTTCGATCCGGGTGACATCGTGGAGAACGGCGATGGCGCCGCCCGAGGGCAGGGGAGCGGCATTGACCTCGAAGATGCGGCCGGGAGCCAGCGAACTGGCGCGGCCGGTGCTCACTTCCCCGTTCTCGAGGGCGCCGCGCACGCAGGCCAGCAGATCGGGATCGCGCACCGAATGCACCAGGGGGCGCCCCACGCGAATCTGCGCGCCGGCCACCCGCTGCATGACGGCGTTCGACCAGCGCGCGAAGCCCTCCGGAGTAATGGCGACCACCGCCTCCTGCATGGAATCGAGCATGGCGGCCAGTTCCTGGCGGCGGCTCTCAATCTCGGCAAAACTCTTGCCGAGGCGCTCGGCGGTGAGGTTCAAAGCCGCTTCCATGGCCATGAGTTCATCGTCCGACGCCGGGTCGAGCCGGGCATCCAAATCGCCCTCGGCGATCTCGCGGGCAAAATCGACCACGCGTTGCAACCGGCTGGTGACGCGCGAGGCCACCCACGCGGCCAGAGGGAGCGCGACCGCCAGCGCGATCAGTCCCGACCAGAAGGCCTGGAACCCCAGAGAGTGCACCGCGTCCGCTCCGGCCTGCGCGGTGAGACGGCGCAACACGACTTCCAGGACCACGGTTTGAAACACGAGCAGAAGGACAAACAGTCCCATCAGCTTGAAGAACACTTTGCGGGTCAAAGAATTCCGCTCCCAGCCGGTGAGGACCGGCATACGCATGGTACGCGTGCGAGCCGATCCGGCCCGGCGCTAATCCGTTTTGGGTATCTCAAAACGGTAGCCTGCGCCGCGCACGGTCTTCAGGTAGCGCGGGTTTTCCGGATCGATTTCGATCTTCTCACGGATGCGGCGCACGTAGACATCGACGGACCGCGGAGTGACAAACCGGGCATCGCCCCAGACCGCATCGAGCAGATGGTCGCGGCTGTAGACGCGGCCGGGATGACGAGCCAGGTAGTCCAGGAGGCGGAATTCGGTGGCCGTGGTGGTGGTCAAAGTCCCGCGCACGGTGAGCTGCATGGCGTTGGCGTCGATGATCACTTCTTCAAACCGGATCACCGACGGCGATGTCGGCCGCTCAAACCGGCGCAGCACCGCCTTGACGCGAGCCACCAGTTCGCGGGTGGCAAAGGGCTTGGTGATGTAGTCGTCGGCTCCCAGTTCAAGGCCGAGGACGCGGTCATTTTCACCGGCGCGCGCGGTGAGAAAGATGATGGGAATCGTCGAGAGCGCACTGTTTGCGCGCAGACGGCGGCACACGTCGAGGCCGTCGCCTCCCGGCACCATGATGTCGAGCAGGAAGAGGGCGGGCGGCTGGCGCTCGGCGTCGGGAATCAGGTTGGTTGGAGTGAGGTACGGCCGGACGGTAAACCCTGCCGCTTCCAGGTGATGCTGCACAAGGCGCGAAATATCTGCGTCGTCTTCCAGCACAAATACGGATTGGCTCAACCGGTCTGCCTCGCCCGTCGGCGGTTCGAATTCAGCTACTTGTGGCCGCACGGAATCGTTAACAGACTACTGCATTCAGGCAAACAAATTGCAAACGTACGGTTAATTCGCCCGCGCTGATTTGGGGTGCGCACGGCTTGAGATTCGCTGCCGCCGGCGGACCGGGTTCATGTACCGGTGCTCATGTACCGGTCTTGGCCCCCGCCGTAACCACCGCGGGTTGGCACACGGCCCCCGGCGCGGCCGATTCCAGGTCGAGGCCGACGGCAGAGTCCATGGCCGCGGCATCGCGGGGTCCGCCGGAATCAGCCTCGCGGGTGCGCAGCTGTTCCTGCTTTCGACGGTCGCGCTCGGCATGCTTCTTCTTCACTTCGTTTGCGGCCACAACAATGAGGGCTGTGAATGTAATGGCCAGCAGAGCTATGGCGGGAATTCCATGCAACTGATCGAGGCCGTCCGCATTGAAATCTCCATAAAGGAGGGCCAGTCCCGCGAAGACAAAGAAGATATGCGCGCAGAAGACTTTGAGCGAAGCCTTGCCCAGGGTGAGAAAGGGCTCGATCGACACCAGCTTTGCCAGGTACTTCCGCGCCCAGTAAACAATAGTCGTGAACGCCACCAGGTTAATCACGCGCAAGGGACCGATCTGCCACTTGTCAACCTTCAGGCCGAGCGCCTGCTGGGTGAGGTGCGGCCCCAGCCAGCCGAATCGGACGCCGATGAAGAACAGGCAGGCCGCGGCCGAAAGGGCCGCCAGCCATCCGGGAACTTTGCGGAATACTTCGGTTTGCGTGGCTGACCTTGCCCCCAGCCACAAACCGACGATCCAAACGCCTTGCCAGGCGAACAGGTTGAAGGCGCCGGATTCCTGGAGGGGAATTTTCAAGTGGGTCACTTGAACCACCCAGGAATGGACCACGTCGCGGAGTCCATACTGGGCCATCAGCCAGATCAGCCCGCTGACTGCCAGGATCCACTTCCAGCCCCAGCGCACCGCCGCGGACAGCACCACGGGAGTGAAGAACAGGAAGGTCACGTACATGGGCAGAATGTCGAGGAGCGGGGGGCAATAGAGCAACAGCACTGAGCCGAGAATCGCGAGCGCGGGGTGGGCCAGATAGAAGGTAAGCAAGTTGGTGAGCGCCGCTTTGTGCGTGTGGACCGCAAAGCCCGCCACCACGGTGAAGGCGAGCGCCAGCATCAGCAGGTGATAGGCATAAATCTTGAGCGAGCGCTTCCACAGGCGCGCACGCACGTTGGCAGGATTCTGGACGAGATCGCGGATATAGAGCCGGCCCACGAGCAGGGCGGAGATAAACACGAAACCTTCGGCCGACGAGACAAACCCCAATGGCTGGTTGACGAAATCGGCAAACCGGGTGGGCAGATGGGTGAGCGTCATCCATACCAGGAACAAACCGCGCAGGGCGTCAAGCTCCGGCTTGCGTTCGAGCTTTGGCAGGTGCAGGTGCTTCGGCATGTGCATATGCAGGCGAGACAACGATTTGTGACCTCCACGCCAGTCGTCCCTTGGTTAGATGATCCGCGCGCGCAAGCGTAACCGATCTGTTTTGAGAGACGGTCGAATTCGGCGTGGAAAATGCCAGATTGTGAAAAAAATCAATTCTCACTCCGCACACCCAGGTAAACTTCGAGCGTATTTTCCGGCGAGAAAACTAACAAAACTCACAGTTCCCTTCGTCTCCAGGGCGCCGGTACTGTTGATCCGTACGCCCGGGATCTCGTGCCTCGGAAGGCCGGGCCGAAGGAATAAGGGAGGAAACGTGAAGAAATACCTCGCTGAAATGGTGGGCACCTTTATCCTGGTGCTCTTTGGCTGTGGGACCGCGGTCGTCGCCGGTGACAAGGTGGGGGTTGTAGGGATTGCGATGGCTTTCGGTTTCGCCCTGATTGGCGCCGCGTATGGGATCGGACCGATCTCCGGCTGCCACATCAACCCCGCTGTGAGCCTCGGTGTTTGGGTTGCGGGTCGCATGAAAACCGCCGAACTAGCCGGCTACATCGTGGCGCAGTGCGTGGGAGCGATCGTCGCAGCAGGGCTGCTTTCGATCATTGCCGGCGGCATCGGCGCTGGATACGACATCGCCAAGAGCGGGTTGGGCCAGAACGGCTGGGGACCGGGGTACCAGGCCGAATATGGCATGGGAGCGGCCATCGCCTTCGAATTCATTGCCACCCTGATCTTTGTCATTGTCATCCTGGGCTCGACACAGAAGGCGGCGGCGCCCGGATTTGCGGGTCTGGGGATAGGCATCATGCTGGTGGCCATTCACCTGTTGGGGATTCGCATCACCGGCACGAGCGTCAACCCGGCGCGCAGCCTGGGACCGGCCCTGTTTGTGGGCGGGCAGGCGCTGGCGCAGGTGTGGGTGTTCCTGCTGATTCCGAGCCTGGGGGGAATCGTGGCGGGGTTGCTCTTCCGGACCAAGACACTGGAATTGACTGATTAAGCAAAATGGGGGGACGCGCACACGTGTTGTGCGCGTCCCCCTGGTTCAGGATCGGCTTTAGCCGGTCAGGCCGCCGCATCGCCTCGCTCGAGTTCAGCAATGTAATCCACCACGGCCTCGCTCCAGCCATCGACGTGCGTCCACTCGCCGTAGCCCACGCCGTTGCGGTTACTGGCCACGTTGATCACGTATCCCTTTCCGCTCGCCGAGCCGACGTGATCGTGGGCCTGCTCGTCGGTAATCACGACCAGCCGGTCGTATCCGGTCCGCCACTGGCTCTCGACGCTCGCAAGGGCCCGACCCAGGTAGGTTGCGCCGTGCGGCTGGCTCTTATCGAGCGCGTCGCGAAGCGCCATGCCGCGCCGTGAGGGCACCAGTTGCGCGTGATCCGAGAAGGTGTAAATCGAGACCTTCTCCGCAATCTCGCGCAACAGGATGGCGAGGCCATAGGCGGCATCGGAACGCCGCATCTCCGAGCGCTGCGACAGTTTCACCTCCATTGACCCTGAGACGTCGACCAGCAGGACGGTGTGTCCGGCCAGCCGAGTTCCGCGCCCATCGAGAGCGCGAAACATCGCCTGCTCGAGCGCGTCCTCCCACTGCGGAGCATTGCGTGCCGCAGCCAGGAAGCGGAACGGCAACACGCGATCCACTTTCATGGTTGCCAACGCGCTGAGGACCAGTTCCTCGGCCACGCCGGCCTCATTGAGGTTGCGCAGATTGCGGAGCAGGGCGAGCGCACCGAGCTTCCGCTCGGCGAGCAGGCGTTCCCAGACGGCGCGTTTGCTGCTGTCGCCGCGGCCCGCAGCCGAAAGTGCAACCTCCCAGGTGTCGGGCGTGGCGAGCTCGTTGTCGGCCAGCCGCTTCCAGAGGGCAGCCTGCGCCTCGTCCAGCGGCCGCGCGTGGGAGAGGAAGAGAACGTCGCGCAGACGCACCGCGCCCGCCCGATCGTACTTGGCCAGCGCGTACTCGTCGAACTTCGAGAACGCTTCGGCAAGCCCCTTCTTCACCTGCGCGGAGAGCGGCTGACGCCCGCCGGCCCAGTAGATGGCTACGAACTCCGCCAGTTCATCGGCACGCTGAATGACGCGCGCCAGCGTCTCGCCGACAAGCTGACGGTGCGTGGCGTGGCGTGCCATTTCGCGCACCAGCAACAGGGGAGCGTGACGCAGCTTCATCCGCTCGCGCGCTTCGACTGCCAGCGCCGCTACCTTCTCCGCGGCAACGAAGGGAACGAGCAGCCGGATGCGTCCGGCAATCTGCTCGCCGTCCTCGTAGAACTCGTCCTCCCACAGCATGCAGGAGAGAACCGAGCGCCGCAGCGCCTGCTCAGGCGTGATCTTTGCAGCCCTTGCGCCCTCGTGGGTGCGCGGCTCGAAGACGCGCCGCTCTGCAAGATGACTCAACTTCAAAATATTCAATCGCACTTTCGGCCTCCTTTCCGAGAGACATCAAACAAGTCTGCCGGGGAAAAATCGGGAGCGGTGATTTGCTGAGCTACGCTGACCCAGTCGTCAACGGCAGGAATCGAACCTGCACCTCCGCTTTCACGGCGCTCTACCATTGAAGTATCCGTGCCCTGCGCCACCGGCAGATGAAATGGTTGTGGTTAGAAGAGGCGCGCGACTTCGTCCTCGCCCTCATCTTCGTCGTCGACGACCACGGGGACCGTTGCAAATCCGCTTCCGCGAAATCCGGGAGTCGGGTTGCGATGGCCATTGGCGTGGACGTGAATCGCCAGTTTCTCCATCTGGTCGAAATCGGGTCGGTTGCGATCCTGATATTCCGTGCACTGGTGCACAACAAACGGCACCACGCGCGCGGGGTTGGAGTTGGTGCAGATGACAAGCACCTCGGTTTCACGATAGCCGGTCATATACTGGCCCCAGTTGCAGTGTTTGCACAGGTGAGTTTCACCCACCGGTGTTCCGTTCTTCACGTAAAGCTTGCCCATAACAGTTACTTTCTAATCCGGGCACGCCGGAAGGTGATTGGCCGGGGAACAAGGCGGCGACGGAGTTTTCCGCTGCTCTGCCACTGAGCTACCGGGAGTTCCCCGGGCGGGAATCGAACCCACGACCAACGGTTTCGAAGTATCCGTAACCTACGCCACCGGCCAGGGTGGAATTCAAAAAAAAGCATTGGATCAAACTACGCCGGGGAATGAGCGATGAGAGTTCGGAACCTCTGCTCTGCGGCGACCCGCAAAGTGAGCGTTCCGGCAGGGCTCCCCTGAACCCTGCGCTGTTCGTCAGGCAGTGGAAGTAACTCTCCCCTATCGCCACCGGCGCTAACTTATCAGTCATTGTGAACACAAACCCATCCTCAACGCTGCGAGATCACTTTCGCAGCGGCAAGAGGGCGCACTTAGTCAAGCAAGTTATCCCGAGGGAACAAGCGAGGACAGGACTGTACCGTTGACAGACGATGTACCTGGCCTCTTCGCCACTCGGGCTAGTCAGTTGATCGAGCAGGACATCAGAGCGCGAAAGCGTATTGTGTCGCTCTAGTCCTAATACCGGGTTTGTGTGCGATTCGCGTAGGAGGAAGCAAATAGCTCAGAGATGATCGACGAACCACGCCCGGCGACCGGTACCGGCTATTGGAAGCCGTCCCAGCCTACGCATCGAATTTTGCGTTGATTTGATCATCGGGCGCGTTCTCCTACGCACTTAGTACTTTGCCACAACTTAGAAGAAAAACGCAAGCATTTATCAGGATTATTTGTAAGTTTGTTGAGATATATGTTATTCGCCACTTATCCGGTGCAATTGCGTGAGCACATCCGGTTCTCACTCGACTGCGTGTAATCGTTTACGCTCAAGCCTTGTCTTGTTAAGCCCGCGCCACAAACCTGAGCCGCACATAGTCGGCCACCCAATTCCCATCTTCATCGCGGAGCGCGGTCGCCAGCAGGCTGCAACACTCGTCGACCACGACGGCGCTTACATCCTGCGGGAGACCGTCCAGCACGCCGCGGCGAAAGGTATGCAACCATCCGGCCATGCCACCTTTTCCAAGGGGAGTCGGGCGTGGGATCAGCGACATGCGCTCGACGCTGAACCCATGCTGCTCGAGGCGGCGCCGATATCCATCGGGCGTCGGGTAGTAGTTCACCCCGTCCTCCGCGCCGCCGAACCCATGCCGCTCCAGTACGGCCCTTAGCGCCACGTGAATGGCCGCAACGTTGCCGTGGCCGCCCATCTCCGCTACGAAGCGACTGCCCGGCTTCAATACGCGGCGAACCTCGGCCATCATGGCGTCGTGGTTGCGAACCCAATGCAGAACGGCATTCGAGAACACGGCATCGAAGGACGCATCGGGATAGGGCAGACTCTCGGCACTGGCCACATCCGCGGCGATGCCGCGAGCCCGGGCCGCTGCCACCATCGCTTCCGAGGCGTCCATGCCAACAACATCGGCGCCGGTTGCCGCGAGACGTGCGGTCAACTGGCCGTCGCCGCATCCCAGGTCGAGAATCCGCTCGCCCGGCCCGGCCGCGAGCCACTCCACCACCCCGCCGGCCAAACCATGCACAAAAGCTCCGTCGCGCCCATATGCCTCTGGATCCCAGGTCTGGGTCAAATGAGTATCCTCCTGTGTCAAAACCAGTGTCGGGGTTTTGGGTACATTCGGCAATGTTATTCATTTTTGGGATTCGATAACGAATGCTTATGTGATGTTTCTCCACAATCCAGGACGTGGCCGGTGCTATAGTTCCCTCACTCTCGAACGAAGGACGAATCATGGCGGTTCGCATCCAGCCTCCATCGCCGAAAACGAGCTTTCAGCTGGTGATTGGAATCCTGATCATGATTGCAGTGCCGGCCGCGCTCACGCTGCACACGGCGCGCGTTTCCCCGACTGTCGCTGCCACGCAGAACCTTACGCCCTACGGGTACACGATCAGCCTGCTTCTCTTCGTCGTGCCGATCCTTGCTATCAGTATCTGGTTTGTGCCGAAGGAGGAAGTGCACATCTCGAAGAAGTCGTTCGTGCGCACCATCGCGCTGTTGTTTCCGCTGGGTGTCGCCCTCGATTTCTTTTTCGCGCATGCATTTTTTGTGTTTCCCAATCCGAATGCCACTCTGGGCATCAAGGCTCCCGCGCTGGGCGGCGGCGTGCCCGTCGAGGAATATCTTTTCTACTTCACGGGATTCGTCGCTGTGCTGCTCATCTATATATGGCTCGATGAATACTGGCTCGCCGCTTACAGCGTTCCCGTGGACGCAGCCGAGCGCATCAGCTTCGACCGGCTGCTGCGCTTCCATCCGCGATCGATGATTCTGGGTGCGGTGCTGATTGCCGCTGCAATCCTCTTCCGCTACCTCTTCGTGAGCACGCCCGGCTTCCCCGGCTATTTTGTATTCCTGGTTGCGGGAGCGCTCGGGCCATCGGCATTGCTGTTTCCATCCGCGCTGCCGGTCATCAACTGGCGAGCCTTTGGCTTGACGTTCTTACTGATTCTTCTGATCAGCCTGTTGTGGGAAGCCACCCTGGCTCTGCCTTATGGCTGGTGGGGATTTCAGGACGCGCAAATGACAGGCATTTACATCACGGCATGGAGCCGGCTGCCCATCGAAGAAGTGTGCATATGGTGCGCGGTGACGTATGCGACGGTGATCGTTTATGAAATCATCCGCCGCTGGCAATCGTCGGGCAAGAGCGTGAGCTCACGCGTTCCTTGGCCGGCGGCCATCGCACTAAGACGCGCCGGCGTGATTGATTGCCGGATCGCTCATGCGGCCATTCTAATGGCCTGGGGCAGAAGGGCGTCCTGTCGTGCGTAGGCGAGCCATTCCTGCTTCCGTCCGATGGGTCCGCGGAATCCGACGTATCCATCCGGACGGACGATGACAATCTTCTTTGTGATTCCCAGAAGGTTGATGCCTTCATCGTCAAGTTGGGGAAGGTGAAGAGGAATGACCTCTGCCTCGGGTATATTCAACCGCACCTGGTCGACTTCGGCATCGGATCCGTTGATGACAAGGACGAGGTGCCGGGCATGGGTCCAGTCGCGCAGCAGGGTGATCTTTTCGCCGGGATAGTGGAGCGTAAGATCGGGCAGCCGGTCGCCTGCTCTGAGGTCTCCATCGCCGCCGTGGTCGACCACGACGGAGGAGGCACGATATTCGATCGCGGTTTCAGAGATGAAGCCAGTCACCGCATTCTGGATGGGTTTCAGGCCTGCAATCACGGGGGCGAGAACATTGCGTACCTGCTCCAGCAGGGAATTCGTGGTCGTCGCCATCTTCAGGCCGCGCTCGGTGAAGCGAAGCAGCGCTTTGCCGACCTCGCCGCGCTCTTCCTCGTAACTGTCCAACAGCGACTCGTCCGCTCCGCGAGCCACGGCAGCCAGTTTATAAGCGAGGTTGGCCACATCCTGAATCCCCGTGTTCATCCCCTGTCCGCCCACGGGGGAATGAATGTGAGAAGCGTCTCCGGCGAGAAAGACGTTTCCAATGCGATAGCTGTCGGGCCTGGCGATCGTTGACGTGGAATGGGGTCATCCACTCCGCAGAATGAATCTTCACGCGCACGCCCACCTGGTCCGCAGCGCGCTGCAGGTCGTCGATCGTCATGTCGCCAATGGTTTCCTGGTCTTGCTGCGAATGGAGCGCCACGATCATGCGGACAAGCCTGTCATTCAGTCTTCCTAAAAACACAACGTCGCCGTGATGAACGTGAATGGCGAGGTCGCTCTCCGGCGCATCCGGACCGTCGAGGACCAGGTCGCCCAGGAAGAACGAAAGCCCCACGCCGCCGCCCTCAAACGGGGTACCGGTTTTTTCGCGAACCGCGCTGTGGGCTCCGTCGCAGCCAATCACCCACCGCACCCGGAGATCCTCCAGGTTGCCGTCGGGGTGGCGGAGTGAAACGCGAACGCTGCAATCGTCCTGAATGAGCGATTCCAACTCAACCCGGCGCTCGGTCTTCACTCCCAGTTGCTCCATGTGGGCATTGAGCAGCGCTTCGGTTTCGGACTGGGGCAGAAACAGAAGAAACGGGTAGCGGCTGGCGAGGTCATCGAAGTTGATCGACAGGATCTGTTTGCCTTCGCTAAAGAATTGCGCCCCGTGCAGTTTGCGGCCGCGCGCGACGGCTTCGTCGGCGATGCCATATCTCTGGAATTGCTCCAACGTCCTGGCCTGTACCACCAGCGCCTGCGAGTGCTGGGCCATGTGATCCGACTTGTCGATGATGCGGACATCAAAGCCTGCCCGCTTGAGTTCAATGGCTGCGGTCATGCCGGTGGGTCCGGCCCCGATGATAAGAATGGATGAATTTGGCATGAGAGACACTCCTGCACACAAGGAGGGATGCACGGGAATGCACTGAGGCCGTATCCTGTTTCGGGTGAGAAAGGGTATCTCTGTGGAATTCCAAACGACTTCGTCCCGATATGTGCGACGCAGCCGGAATTCGCGATCAATACGAGCCGGCAGGACGGCCCGACTTTCCCGGCCTAAACCTTAACGCCTACAATGGGTTAGAAATCAAGTTTCGTGAGGGATTCCGCCATGCCGCTTTCCGGAGAAGCCATCCGCCTGATGAATTACATTGACGACGTTGCTGTGACCCTGCGCCGGGTGTTGGCTTTTGTTCCCACCCTTTCAGCAGAGGAGCGCGCCCGTGTGAGCGAGCACCTCAAGCGCTCCAAGCCGAACGCCGAGGATGTTGCCAAGGCCCTGCTTGAGTAAGTCCTGTTTGCTGACAACCGCTATTATCGGAGCCGGTCCGCTGGGCCGCTGGCTTGCGCTCGCCGCTGCACGCGCGGGGTATCGCGTACTTCTCGAAGACGTGATGCCCTCGAACCTGCACCACGCGCAGGAGTACATCCGGCGGCAACTCAGCCCCTCTCAACCTGGTCGATGAGGCGCGGGTGGGTTTCGTGTCCAGCATTGAGGACGCGGTTCGGGAAGCAGATCTTGCCATTGACTGCGTACCCGATGAACTCGAATCGAAACTCGAGATTCTGTGGCTGCTGGACCGCATGGCCCCGCCGCGCACGGTGCTGGCGACGCCCACCACTCGGCTCTCGATCACGGATCTTGCGGCCTGCACCTATCGCCCGGATAAATGCGTCGCCATTGTTGCCGAAGCCCGCGGACTGGCGGAGAGCCCCGGCTCGGAGATTCTTCTTCGCGTAACACCGAGGACCAGTGCCGAAACCGTGGCCCTGGTGGGGGACTTCTGGCGGCGACTTGGCATCGCTCCGCGCTTTGAAACGGAAACAGACTGGACCCCGACGCGTTCCTGTCGAGTCCACGGCGCCGGCGAATCAGCCGGCTTTCCCCAGCACCGACTCGTAATATTTCACGTATTGCGGCAGCACCAGCGTGGAGCAGAAACGCTTTTGCGCTGCGCGGCGAGCGGTGTCGCGCATCTGCTGCAACCGATCCCGATCCTGGAGCAGGCCTATCGCTCCCTGCGCCATTCCGTCGACGTCGCCCACCGCGAACAGCAGGCCGGTCTCATCGTGATCGATGAGCTCAGATACGCCGCCCACGCGCGTGGCGATGCACGGAACCTTGCAGGCCATCGCCTCCAGTGCCGCAAGCCCGAACGACTCAAGCTGGCTGGGCATTACCATCAGGTCGGCCAGCGGCAGCAATTCATTCACGCGATCCTGCTTTCCCAGAAAATGGACGCGTCCCTGCAGGCCAAGATCGTGCGTCAGCCATTCTGCCGCCGAGCGATCGGGGCCGTCGCCAACGAGGACGAGTTGCGCGGGCATGGCGCGCGCCACTTGCGCGAAGACCTTAACCACGTCCACCACGCGCTTCACCGGCCTGAAGTTCGACAGGTGAATCAGGATGGGCTCGTCGTCGGTGCCTACGAGCTTCTTCCGAGCCTCGCAGCGCGCTGCCTCATCGCGCACCGGGCTGTACACATCGCAATTGACAAAATTGGGAATGACCGCGATGTCGCGGGTGATGCCGAAGTCTTCGAGCGTCTTGTCCTTGAGGTATTGCGAGATGCTGGTCACGCCGTCGCTCTCCTGGATGGAGTAGCGGGTGATGGGGAGATAGCTCCGGTCGAGTCCGACAAGGGTGATATCGGTGCCGTGCAGCGTGGTGACAAAGGGCAGCCGCCTTCCGCGCGCGGCAAGCATCTGGCGAGCAAGCAGGGCGCTCACCGAGTGGGGAATTGCGTAATGCACGTGCAGCAAATCGAGTTCGTAGAGCTCCGCCACCTCGGCCATGCGCGAAGCCAGGGCCAGATCGTAGGGAGGGAACTCAAAGAGCGGATAACTCGAAACCGGCACCTCGTGATAGAACACGCCGCCGTCCCGCCCGCTGAGGCGAAACGGCTGTGAATAGGAGATGAAATGGATTTCGTGTCCAAGGGTGGATAACTCGATGCCGAGCTCTGTCGCCACAACACCCGAACCGCCGTACGTGGGATAGCAGGTAATTCCAATGCGCATGAGGCTCCGTCGTGCCTTTAGGTAGGTTGTTGTGCGAAAAGACGCATAAGCCCGCCAAACGGCAAGGTTATGCTTTCCAAAAGTTGTAGGACGTTCCAAATTCCGTATTCAATCCTACAGGATCCCGACTCAGCCTTCAGGGCGTCGGAGAGATGATGGTGGGAACCGAGGCATGCGGTGAATCTCTTCTGTTTGATCGCACGCCACGCCACGCAGCGAACGCCCCTCGGCCAGCGGGTTTTGACCAGATGATCGAGTGCATCTTTTTCACTTGGAACCGCCGCGTTGTTCGCCGCTTTTGCTTCGAACAATATGGAGCGGCTTGGAGGGGTCGAGGTACTCATTGCCCCAGACGCGCGGATTACCCTTCGTCACGGCCGCTTGTGCTTCGTGAGATCGAAGTCGCAGCTTAGAAGGGTTCCGAAACCTGGCGAGCTATGCATCCTGACCGTTCCGCCGAGAACAGCGGCACGCTCTTTAATTCCTGTGAGCCCGAAACCGCCTTTGCCGACCGGTGGTACGCTCTTCGGCTCCAACGCGAGGCCGTTGCCGTTGTCGCGGATCGAAAGCAGGACACGATCCTCGTTCTTCTTGACGACAATGTCGGCTTCAGTTGCATTGGAGTGCTTGATGATGTTATTCGCCGCTTCCTGGACGATGCGATAAAAATTGATGCGTAAATCCTCAGGAAAGCTGTCATCGATCTCATCCAGCTGCGTTGTGAATTTGATTTGGGTCGCGCGGGAGGCGGAACGCACAAGCGATTCGATGGCCTTGGTAAGACCGAGCCGGTCGAGCTGGAACGGACGGAGGTTGTAGGAGATAGTTCGCGTCTCTTCGATGGCGTGCGCAGCCTCATCGCTGATGTCTTCGATTGTCTGTTTTCGCTCCACGTCGCTGAGTTTTTCCGCACCAGGGCGCAGTAAAAAGAGCGCGTGATTCTTGATGAGAATGAGTCTTTGCCCGAGGCTGTCGTGTAACTCGGCCGAAATACGGCGTCGCTCGCTCTCCTGTGAGTAGATGAGCTCCTGCGAGAAAGCCTGCTGTGCAGCCTGTGTTTTGCGCAGTTGGCTGATGCGGTAGCTCCAGAGCGCATAGAGCAGGCCGCCGAGCACGAGCAAGGTCGCGACCAGGAACCAGGGGGTGAGGTAGAAGGGTGGCAGGACAGTGATGGGAAGACCTCTTGCCTCGCTCCAGACGCCGTCGCTGTTGGCTGCCATAAGGCGGAATGTGTAGTTGCCCGGCGGCATATGCGAGAAATAGGCGGTGCGGCGATAGCCGACGTTTTGCCATTTGGTATCGAGGCCATCCATCTTGTAGCGAAACACAATCTGATCAGGCCGGTAGAAGCTGAGCGCCGTGTACTTGATCTCGAGACTCTCCTGGCCAGTATCGACTCTGACCGGTCTCTCGAGATCCGAAGGATTGTGGTCGACTAAAACCGACTCGATGGCGATTCTGGGAGATTGCTGGCTGACTGGAACGAGATTCGGCTCTACGACGGCAACACCATCCTGGGTGGGAAACCACAGTCTGCCCTGCTTATCAATCGCACCAGCCGGCCACGATCCCCCGTTGCACTCGGTGTTGAGCATGCCGTCGTTGCGTCCATAGGAGACGGAGATAAGCGTGCTGTCTTTGCCCTCGGCGTAGTCGTTGAGCTGCTTCTTGCTGACGCGGAAGACCCCACGGTTTGAGCTCATCCACAGGTTGGCATGCGAGTCTTCAAGAATCTGGAAAACGCCGTTGTCAAAAAGACCGTTCGCCTCGGTGTAATGAGTCCACCGGCCGTTTGCCAGTCTGCCCAGTCCACCGTCGTAGGTTCCAACCCAGATCACGCCCTGCGGATCTTCGTAGATAGCGCGCACGCTGTTACTTGGCAGACCGTTCTGCTCCGTCCATTGGGTCAGGTCGCCGTTCTGGATGCGAGTAAGGCCGCTATATCCGCCCAGCCAGAGGTCGCCATTTTTGCCACGAATGATTACGCGAACATCGCCGAGAGAGACGCCCGGATGCGGTTGAAACCAGGAACCCTCGCGGCTGACGGGATTGTAACGGTAGACTCCGTCCGGAGTGCCCAGCAGGAGGGTCCCGTCCTGTGTCTCAAAAATGGCCTGGATGACCGGAAACGCTTTGGGCAGGTTTGGTTCGGGCTGTATCTTACCGTGCGACAAGACGGCGAGGCCATTGTGAGTTCCGATCCAGAGATCGCCGTTGTGGCTTTCGGCCAACGCAGTTATCAGCCCCGGAACGCCTTCCCGCAGAGTGTAGGTTCGGATCGCACCCTGGTGAAACTGCGTGAGTCCTGCTGGCCAGGTACCTATCCAAACGTCGCCATTCTTTGCCGCCAAGACGGGATAGACCTTGGCGCCCGCAAGCCCCTCGGCTTCTGAATATGTATGGATGGTCTGTCTTTCGATGCGATAGAGGCCCTGGCCCTCGGCGCCAACCCAGACATCGTGTTCGTTGTCCTCAACGATCGTGTTGTAAGAAATCCCGCTTGGGAACCCACCAGACGGCAGCTCGAGAATTCGCTCAAGCCGGCTCGTGATGATCGCCTTCCACGAACTTCGAGTGGGATCAGCAAATGGCATCTCGACCGAATTGGACGCCAGGAGCCATTTGTTACTGAGGAATCGGGCCATCCGGGCATTCGGCAGCGCGAGCCACACGGCGCCATCAGCACCCACCGCCACATTGTGAATGTCCGTCAGAGGTACATTGGGGGGCAATTCATAGTGCAAAAAACGGCCATGCACAAAGCAGGTAAGCACTTTTCCCTGCACGGCCCAGAATCCCGTCCCGACCCAGACAAGTGACTTGTAGGAAAGAGCGCCGCCATCGTCGATCGGCTTGAACTTGTTGGCCGCATTATCCCACTTGAGTATTTTGCCGTTGCTGAGGATCCAAACATTGCCGGCCCTGTCGGACGTAATGCCGTGGACCGAGGATGGAGATATACCTTCGGAGGCATCGAGGGTGTGGAATTCTCCGTGATGGTATTGCGTGAGTGCGCCATTCTCCGCATCCAGCCAGAGATCGCCGTTGGCGCCCTCCGCGATTGCGGCGAACCGGTTTGTAGTAATACCTCGGGTATTGCTTTTGTCGAAGGTGGTAAAGCGGACACCGTCGAAACGTGCGACGCCATTCAGCGTGGCAATCCAGAGATAGCCATCGGGCATCTGAACGATTCCGCGCACAATGTTCTGAGGCAATCCGGCGTCCGCATCCCAATGGGTGGCCCGGAATTGTGCGCGACCTGGTGGAATGAAAACGAAACAGGCAATAATAGCCGCAGCAAGGGTAAGGCGCGCCCGCGGGGCATGATATCGTTCTAAGCGACCGCAGGTGACGACCCTCGTGAACCTAGGCTTGTGTCCAGCGTGACCCCGTTGTATCAGTTCGATTCTAGCTGGCTTTAGTTCGCGTACATAGACTCTGCGAAGGCCGGACCGTTGGGTGGCCTTGAGGGATGATGGGAGAGAACTTCTGGTGGCTGACGAAATTCGCATTCTGCTGGCAGACGACCACCCGGTGGTGCGACGGGGATTGAAGACCAGCATAGAAGAAGATCCATCCCTCAAGGTCATCGCTGAGGCAGGCGATGGAGTTGAGGCGCTGGATCTGATCAGGAAGCATAAGCCGCAGCTGGCCATTCTCGACATCGATATGCCCAGGCTGGATGGCCTTGGCGTGGCAAAAGAGGTGAGGCGGCTTCAACTGGACACGCAGATGATCTTCCTCTCCTTTCATCAGGACGAAGACATTGTGCGGGCAGTTCTTTCGGCCGGCGGCAAAGGCTATCTCGTGAAAGACAGCGCAATGCAGGAAATCGTCGTGGCCGTAAGGACGGTGGTGTCGGGAAAGACATACGTGAGCTCCACAATTGCTGTTCAGTTGCTGGCCGGGCCTGACTCATCCGGCGAATCCTCGCAGAACTCGCTGATCCGCGATCTGACAGCATCGGAAAGGCGAATTCTTCAACTGATCGCTGAAGGCTTGTCCAGTAAAGAGATCGGGAATGAACTGTCGATTCATTATCGGACCGTTGAGAACCATCGGACCAACATCTGCCGAAAGCTCAAGATCGAAGGGGCAAACGCGCTGCTTCGCTTTGCGGTGCAGCACAAGGGAAAGCTGATCTGAGTTTGCCATGCGGCTACTTTGCATCGATATCGGAGATGTATTCCTCAAGCGCACACAGGTTGTCTTTAAGGGCGTATCCCTGGGCGCCGGCTTCGAGGGCCGCGCTCTTCAATTCATCCATCTCATAGTCCGTGACGATGACAATGCGCGCTTGTGGATAGTGCTTCCGGATTAGCCTTGTTGCCGTGAGGCCGTCCATGCGGGGCATACGGACGTCCATGAAAACGATATCGGGGTTGTATTGAGCGTATGCGTCGAGGGCATCGGCTCCATCGGCGCATTCGTGGATCTCGCTCGCGAGGTGCTTTACCGTACGCCTTATCAGTCGACGGATCGCGGCGTTGTCTTCCACGATGAGGATAATCACTGATTTTCTCCCAGGACCTGATCACCCGGGCGGACCGGCGCTTATGCACCGGCCGCCCTGATGTAGTTTTCTAGTGCGATTGAAGTTGGCTTGTGCTTTCCAGCATAAGGATTCCGGTAGCACCATCATCCACCTCGATCGCCAGGACGCGATTCGCGTCGACGGGGTAGATGCCGAAGCCGCTTGTTCCGCTGAAGCTAAGCGAGTTGAGTCCATTGAGATGGAACAGGCCGTTTGTCATGTCCTCCGTGCCGGTGAGGCTGACGTTCGCGTAGTTATCAAACGGAGTTAGCGCGGGCGACGGCCTCAGATTCAGATCCTGGGATGTGTATTCCGTGGACCCTGTTATGTTGTCTGTTGCAATCGTTACGGGACCGACCGCACCGTAGGGCTGCTCATAGTTTGGCCCGTTCAGGAATCCACGAACGTTGATCGCGTAGTTGCCTTCGTAGTCGCTCCGGCCATTCTGCAGATAGGCCAGGCCGCCGGTCTGCTGGATGTTGTCGGCACCCAGCACAAGTCCGTTACCGTTGCCATCCAGATAAAGCTCGAATGCCAGGCTGATATCCGGCATGCTGGAAGGGATGATGTTCCAGATCGATACGCGCCCACTGGTATCAACCCTGTAAGAGGCACCGCTGAAGCTATTTCCGTTGTTGTTGGCGAGGTCATTGAAGACCATCAGACCAGTGGCCGTACCACCCGGCGCGAAGACAAACGCTCCGCCCAGGCCCAGAGGGCCGTTCGTATCCTGACCTTCGGCGCTGTATACGTACGTTGCGTTTTGGATGGACGAAGCGCTGAACTGGCCGGCGTTGCCGCCCTGGGCCAGCGCGGTGCCCCCGAGATCGGCATTCAACGAGTCGTTTGATCCATCCTCAACAAGCTGAACCGTATTGCCTGAGACGTAACCCTCGAGGATGAAGGGCGAGACTCCCGAGGCCTGGCTGGGAGTGAGCGTGGCCGTGACTCGACCAAAGGAGTCAGGCGCGGTGGCGGTACCGGAAGCAAAGCTCTGCGCAAGGAGGATCGTACCCCCGTCGTTGTAGTCAAAAACGCTGGTGGCGGTTGAGAGCGACCCTCCGTGAAGTTCAATCACGCCACCGATGGCGAGCTGGTTTCCAGCATCGTCAACACCGTTAACTACAAAGGCGTATCCCCCAGCAAGAGGAGCCGCGCTGGTCTGCAGGTCGATGGAGCCGGTTGCAGCTGCGAACGAATCAAACTCCGAGACCAGGACACGCGTGCTTGAAACCGGCGTGCCATGCAGGGTCAAAACGCCGTTGACGCCGAATGAAGTGTCGGCTGTCGCAAGAACGACTTCAATGGCATTGCCCGTCTGCGAGATGCTGGATCCGGACGGAACGAGTGGACTGTAGGCGGATTGGTCGCCGTCGCTCGAATCCTGCTCACCACCGGTGATGATGCCGTTCTTGATAGTGAAGGCTCCTGCGACATAGTAGTTGTTGTAGTTATCCTGCCCGGAGAGGTGATAGACATAGGTTCCGTCGGCAAGGACCGGAGGAGGAGCTGTCGTGATCGTGACTGTTCCGGCAACCGACTTTGGTCGTATCGGTGACCGATGTTGCGGTAATCGTCACTGTCGCCGGCGAGGGGACGGCACTGGGCGCGGTGTAGGTTACTGATGCGCCGCTTGCGGATGTTGTGGGGCTGATGGAGCCGCACGACGAACTGCCGCAGTTCAGTGACCAAGTCACGCCGGCATTCTTTGGGTCATTTGCTACCGTAGCAGCGACAGATGCCGTAGTATTCACGACCAGCGACGTCGGTGGCGCACTGGCAAATGAAACTGAGATGGGCTGCGGGCCTGTAATGGTAACGGACGCAGAGACGGACTTGGTTGTATCTGTAACCGCCCTGGCGTGATGGTGACGCTGGCAGGCGAAGGGGAACTTGGCGCGGTATAGGTAACAGATGCGCCGCTCGCCGAGGTCGCGGGAGCAATGGAACCACACGCGGAACTGCCACAAGCTGATACTCCAGGCTGACACCGGCATTCGTACTGTCGTTACTCACGACCGCGGAAATGTTCGACTTTGCTCCAGTGGCAAGCGAGGCTGGCGGCGCAGTGCCGAAAGAGATCGCGGTCGTCGGGGGTGGTGGGGTTGAGCCACCGCCGCCACACGCGGCCAGGGTAATGGCTACAAGCGTAGAGAACAATGGGGCAAGATAGCGGGTTCTCACTGGAGTTCTCCATTTCTCGAGGTCCGGGAGTTCGCACGCGGATGCGACAGGTGGCGGACAAGCGAACCGTTGTTGTTACGAATCACAATTTGCTGGCCTTCCACAACCAGCTGGCGCGCGAAGAAGTAGTTCTGCCCATGGACATCGAGCATTTTTCCCGTGACCTCAACTCTTGCTCCGGTCCCAAGGGACTGCAGCATCTCCTGCGTGAGATAAGGACCGACCGAGATGAGGAGAGGGCCACCGGGATTCGGAACGCTAAGAAGCGTTCCAGCCGGTGCGCCGGGTGTGTGCGTTGAAGAAACGCTTTGAATGGTTACAGCCATCGAGGTGTCCGGCGATCCCGACTTTGTTGTATCCAGCCCCACAAAGTGCGAGGGGGCCTGTGTTGAATCGGGTGTGTCGGCAACTGCTCCCTGCATGCATGGTTCGCAAAGCAGCAGAGCCAAGGGAAGAACCGCAATGAAAGCTCTTTTCACAATCCTTTTCCTTTCCAATTAACTTCGGGGAGCGGCAATTTCCGAGCTGTCCTGTTGCTCCTCAGGAGGGGAGGGCCGCCTCGGGCCATGACTGCCGCCGATACGGTATTCATGACGTGATTTGAGAGTATGCAACTGATTACGCGATAGATATAGAGGTCCCTACACAACGCGCCGTGAGGTGTTACATCGATGTTGTGTGGAACCACACGCCCGTAACAGAGCGCAGGCTGCAATCTTCTTGGGCGGTCAGGCTTGCGACCACCGACTTCGCGGTTATCAGACCGAGAGAAGTTGGAGCGGCGATTTAACTTAGTCGGACGGATCGAATGCGATGTGTTCAGCTGGCATGCTTGACAGACAGTACCTCACTGGGTGCGCTCGGCCTTCCACGGAGCCTGCAGCCCGTCAAACCCCCACATGCCAGACATTGAGCTGCCGATGACGCTGCCGTGGAAAGTAAGAATATTGCGAGTATCGGTGCTGAACTCAATCTCATTGCCGCTGATCCAGCCCTGGAGCTTGCCATGCTGGTTTGGACCATGAAAGGCGCCGGTAAGGATGTTGCCCTGCTGAACGAGATGAACAGTCTTCAATGAACTGCCGGGCCGGGTCACGCTGTAGGCATATATGGTCCAATCTCCGGACGACGTCAGGAGTCACCACCGGAGCCGCGCTCACTGCCTGGGCTGCAGGCGAGGGTTGAGCGGATGTTGCATCGGGAGATTGCCGGCGTTCATTCGCGTCTGCTCGATCGGCTGCCAGGCGAAGCTCCTCATTGGCCTGGCTGATGAGATCTTTTGCACGTTGCGCATGTCCGCCCAGATGCGAAAAGTTATTCCGTTGTGCCTGAACCACGTCGGAGTATGCCTGCACCAGATTGCTCTGTGCCTGGGCCAGTTCGCCGTGCTGCTGGGCGTCGATGCTGACCACAGGGGCCTGCGCCGCTGCCATGATGGAACCGAGCGCCATGACGCCAAAAGAGGAGAGAACGAATCGACTCTTCTTCAAGACTGTTTTCCTTTCCAAGTACTTTCCCGGGATGAGAGGTGAGCAGAAGACTAAGAGCTGTGGCAAAGACGACGTTGTTTTCATGGTGGTTATCCTTTTGATCAATGAGTTTCTCGTCGCCCCTTCACCTGCGCGAAGGGGCGAGTACCTATTGCAGATTGAGCGTGAGCGGAACAGTCTTTGTGACGGTACCGGTAGTTGCATTGACGAGGATGGTCTGAGGCCCGGTGGGTGCGGTGACCTTAGGAGAACTGCTTCCGCCGCAGCCGGCGACCCCGCCGACGGTGACTGCGGCCAACAGCAGGAGTGCCACCATGCCACGAATTACAACCCCGTGCTTGCGCACCATCCACAGCATCAGGAACGATGCGGGCATGAGCACCAGCGCAAGCCAGCTCCGCAGAGACGAAATCCCCGCCGACTGCACCTGTGTGCGGGCAATCGTAAGCACAGAGGTTGCACTGCCATTGCCGGTGATCGGCACAGATTGCGGTTTGAAAGCGCAATTCACATCAGCCGGAAGTCCCGTGCAGGAGAAGCTCAGCGTTCCAGCCAGGCCATAGAGCGAGTTCGCCTGCAGGTTGACCGACGAGGAAGCGTCGCCGCTGAGGGACACCGACGTGGCCCCCAGTGACAGGCTCAGGTCGGGCGCCGCCGAATACGCTCCCAGCGTCGCGACCGCAGAAGACGATGTGTTGTAGTCGCCCGTGGCCACGAACTTCGCCTGGATTTTGTGATCGCCCAGGGTGAGGTTCGACCAGGTCACCGTTGCAGTTCCCGTCTTGTCCACCGGGATCGTGCTGACGATTTGTCCGTTGTCCAGAAAATAGACCTGACTGACGGTCAGCGGCGTCTTGTTTGCCGTGATTGTCGCAGTCAGCACCGCTCCCGTCCCCTCCACTACCGAGGCCGGCGCCGACAGGGTAGTCTGCGTGTCAATACCGGGATCCGAATTCCCCTGGCCGCCAATTATGCCGCTGTCGGGATCCGCACTGGCATTCGGGAACCAATTGGCATTGCAGACGGTCGGGTTGCGATGCGATGCCGGATTCGTCTGCGAAGCATCCGCCCAAACGCCCGACATTGGCCCGTTCTTGTGCACGAACTCGTCGATCGGCAGGTTCAACCCAGAAGTTGAGAAGAGGTTCGCCGCAAGCGACTCATCGATGACCTGGATCTGCGGATCGTCCGATCCGGCTCCGGTGGTTGCCCCGGCGATGACGTAGTAGTCAACGGGGGTTGGAGAGTGGTCTTTGTCAAAGTACTCCGGAGTCCCCATGAGTGACGGATAATAGACGCTCGCGTAGGGCGTAATAGTTCCCAACCCGTTGAACGTGTCAGCGCTGTTCTGCTGCGGATTGAGATAGTAGGCGCTGCAGTAGTAAAAGCTTTCATCGTTTGTCTGATAGCCCATGTCGGGCATATTCTTCGTCGGCGTGCTGGCATCGCCAAAGACGCCGGGCCAATAGTGGATCTTGTAGAAGCTCGGCATGAGGGCAAGATAGAAGCTGCGCGAGGCCGCCTGCGTCAGCGCCGCCACCGATATGCTCTGCTCCACCTGGTTTGGCGCGAAGAACGTGGTGTTGCTGGTATCCATCACCATCGGTCCGATCGTCGACAGCCGGCCCCAGTCCGAGGCAATACTGTCCGTCATCGTGTCAAAGCCGATGCTGAGCTGGTCCTGCATGCTGCCGTTGGCGAGATCGCCGACGGTTGTGGCGAACTTAGAGAACGCGCTCGGCAGCGTGGAGCTTGTCACGGAAGAGCTGATACCCCCTGCGCCGGATGCGATGCCGAGGATGCCCCCGACCGCACTCGAGCCGCCGCCGAAGATCTTGGCCGCGTTGGTGCCAAGCTCAGCGATACCGGCGATCTCGCCCAGTCCCGGAACAGCCGAGGCCAGCGACGCCACGCCGCTGATCATCGACAGGATGCTCTGCCAACTCGTCGTAACCTGCGTGGTCGGCGGCACCGGCACCAGCTTTGACCCGAGAATCGTCGCCGCCGCGCCCGTTAGTGCCAGCCCAACGTTCGAGTTGCCCCCGGAGATGATGTCCTTCATATTCGTCGAACCCGTGACCAGGTATTGCAGCGTGTCGGTCAGGTAATGGATCTCGGTCGAGATTTGCGTCCGCATGGCGACGAAGTCGTTCTGGGTGAAAACAACGGGATCGCTGTTGGAGAAGAGGTAGACAGTGCAGGTCAACCCGTCGCCGCTCACCGAGTAGCAAGGCTTTACGTAAGGGCCGAAGTTGTTTGGCAGGCCGGGCCACAGGATCTGCTTCGGATCGTAGAAGTGATAGTTGACGGAAGTGTTCAGCGAACTGGGGAAGAAGTAGTGGATATCGTCAAGGTGGTCCCCGGTGATGTTGGGCAGATACACATTCTTGAGCAGCACATAACTGAAGTAGCGGTAGGCCGCAATCTGCCCGTTGATCGAATCTGCGCCGGAGAGCTTCGTCGTGGCGCTGTTCGACGGCCAGTCTACGGGCGGAGCCTGTGCAGCTTCAGTCAGCTTGAACTCGGGGCTGTTGATGCCGCCCTTCAGGGTGAATGTCGGCACCGTCTCCTGGTTCGTCTGCTGCGGCAGGAATAAGCCGTTGAGATTGCGCTGCAGAATGCCGTGCACCAGCCCCGTTTGTCCCTGCGCCGAAAGAACCGTCGTCGATTCCACCGCGTTGCCGTTCAACGGGCCCCCGATTCCGTTGGAGGTGATCAATGTATAGGCGGAAGTGGGAGAAATCAGCGATTGTGTCAACCGCGAGCTTCCGTTCAGTGCGTCCAGCGCCTTGGAAAACGCGGTGAATGCGTTCGTAGTCGTGCCGTAGCCCGTCCATCCGGCCACGTTCCACATGCTGTTGTTGGAACCTCCGTAGGCCGCCTGTCCGACAGTGGTGAGAAAGGCAAGCTGCCAGGAGTTAATGTTGCCAAGGTCGTGCGCAAGCTGCGCGTATGCATTCTGGGAGGTAGTAGTATCGGAGCTGCCCGTCGGGTAGAAGGTCCCGCAGTTCGGGATGTAGATCGTATGCCCATCGGATGAAGTCGAGCCCTGCGCACAGCTGTAGGGGTACGTGGCCAGCGAATAACGCGACACAGTCAGCAGCCAGTAGCCGTTATCGCCGGTTGGCGGGGTATATGTATAGCTGGTCACCGCAGGGTTGCTGCTCGGGAACTGCGCCGGCACGGCGATATTGATCGCGGTTGTCTTGTTGGAGGTCAGAAAGCCCGGGTCGTTCGGCGAAACCGTGTACTCCACCACCTCCGACGACTGGAAGTTGTAGTTTCCGTACGCGTCCTCCTGCGCCGTGCCGTAGGCGAAGGGAAGCACCGGCTCGGACCCGTCGTCGTGCACGTAATAGCCCTCGTAGGCCGAACCTGTCGTCGCGCCGCCTGCTCCAATGGCGAGAATGCCCGCAGGATAGCCGCTGTCGCCCGGCTTTCCGGAGTGCAGGTTGCCGCCGATGGGTGTGAAATCGAGATTGGCGTCGGCATCGTGCTCAAACGTCGTGCCCGCTATCACCAGGTCGCCGCTATCCAGGCTGGTGAGGTAGGTCTTCATCGAACCCGCATCTCCGAAGCATTGCGGAGATGACTCTGGTGCGGAGGTCTTCTCCTGCAACGTTTGCCGGTCGAGAACGATGACAAGGTAGCGTCCCGTCGGCGATCCCGATGGCCCGCAGTTAGCCGGCTGCACATTCGGGAAGTACTGGTTCCCGACCGTCAGCCAGGGATGCGCCGCATCGATCGCTCCATTCCAGCCGCCGGTGTAGGCGGTGCGCACGGTGACTGTCGGTTCGAGAATGGGCGGCGGCACATCGGTGATGGTGGCCTGGGCCTTATCCGGAGATGAAAGCAGGCTCGTCGCGACAATCGAAGCCGGGGCGGGGGTTCCGGCTGTGCGGTTGTCGAAGCGCAGGCGTCCACTGACTCCACCTTTGGCGATGACAGCAAGGACGTTCTTCTCTTCCCGCAGACCATCTACCGCTGACAGCGTGGCGTCTTCGCAGGTGCCCTTGCCACAGGTGGAGCCCTCAAAGCGTTCTGCAACGTTTTTTCCGTTGAGGACTATCTGGATTCCATCCGTCTCGACGCCCGGCGGCAGACCGATGTGAATGGTGGCCGCACCGTTGCCGGTGGATTTGCTGGTGATCTCCGGCACGCGTGCAGCCGTTGTGGCTGTGGCGGACTGTGCGCCCAGTGCCAGCGGCCACAAGAAGGAGAGAACTGCTCCAAGGCCGAACAGGGCGCGGGAAACCAATGAATTCACGGCTTTCACAATGACCCCTCTTCCCATTGACAGGTGATAGATGTGACCTGCGCGGCTCGACTGCCTGCGTCTGGGCGGCAATGCGAAGGTCTGTATCTGGAGAGTAGGCGGGCTGCGCTTTGAACGGAATAGAGGTCACTACATGGTTGCCCGTGCGTGATTACACGGCGCTTCTGTGTGGTCCTACACAGTTCCATGCGGCGCGGCGAGAGACGATGCAGTTTGTAAATGAGTTTTCCGGCTGAACTGCTACGAGATGCTGCTGCTGATGGCGCTTCATCCACGGCGGCATGCGCTGCAAATTGTGGAGATTCGGGAACATCTTTCGGGCTCGCGGAGTCAAAGAATGTAAGCCCCGCAAATGCAAGTGCTCGGGGGGCGCACAAGACAAAGCCAGGTCAGCGGAGAAGCATGGACTCGAGGGACTCCGGAACCCGGATGCCAGGCGCGGGGCCGAAAAGTTTCGCTGCTGCGGATGCGTCCAGCGTCCGGGGTTTTGTGGGCTTCTTCGTTAGCGCGGGGCTGGTGAATGCAACCATTGCGGCGGTGCTGTTGTGCCGGTTGCCGGAAGCGCGGGTTCCTTCGCCGGCGGCGCTGCTGATGCGGGCGGCGCTGTACGTGGTCCTGGGTGCGGTCGCAGGAGTTGCGGGAGCTTATTTTTACTGGCGCGCCTCTTCCAATCCCTACCGATTGAGTTCTCCGATTTCGTTTCGCGCGTTTTCACTGATCTGCGCGACGGGGTGGGTGTGGGTGCCGGCGGGGGTGCTGCTTTCAACCCAGGATTCGGCCGCTACGCTACTGATCGGAGCGGTGTGCGGGGCGGTGCTGGGGGCTGGCTTGCGGCGGGGGATCGCGATACCGGTTGAACCGGATCCGGCGGGTACGGAAGAGAGAGAACTGTTTGGCGAAACACTGCGAACCTTGCCGCAGGAAACGCATGGGTATGTCATTTCCGGATGCATTTATGCCGCCGCGTACGCGCAGCATGACCACTCGCATTTAGTTGCGGGCGCCCTGTGCGCGACGGCGGCGTTCGTCTTCGCCTGGAACCGAATTGTGCCGGCTCGCGAGGAAGCAGGGAACCGGGCGAGGCGAAACGCGGTGTGGAGGCTGACACGAACGGCTGTCGCCGCGATTCTGATTACGGCCTGGGCCCTGGTGCTGGGAATTGCACACAGAGAGGGAGAACGAAACGGAGCACTAGCCGCGGATAACGGAGACGCGTCGAGCCAGCATACGAAGCGCGGCACGCGAGGCGAATCCGTGGTGGGGACGGGAGGTTATGAAAGCGTGATCCTGTGGCCGTTCCCGCAGAAGAAGCAGTTGATTCCGCCGATTCCGAATCCGAGCAATTACCTGGGGCTCGAAAAGGCACACCCCATGGTCATTCGGTTTGACGGGGCCTACTGGTACTTCCAGCCGCCTGAGACACAGCCTGGGCGAACGGCGCACCAGGCGCATGGAACTCCGCTGGGGGTGAACATCAACTCCAATAATTCGTTTCCGCTGATGATGGAAGCGCACGAGCGGCTGGTGGGTCCGGTTCGCCTGGCGCGCTGCGGCGAACTCGACGTGGAGATCGAGAACCGGGATGCGATGAGCGGTGATGTTTCGCTTGGGGTCGTGCTGGGCGATTCGGAGTCGCCCAACAAGGCGACGCTCTACCTCGGAGAAAAACAGTTGGAAGGCCGGCAGGTTGCTTTATTCAGGCCCCCGCCGCTTTTTGAGACTCTGCGCTTTGCGGTCCCGCCCCGCCCAGCGCTGCGGAAATTCGATCAGATCACAGTGACGCTGCTTACGGATCCGGAGCATGCCATGGTGGCGCCGAAGATCGCAATCCTGCAATTCGAATTGTTCCCGCGGTGACGTTCGGTCAACTGCTGAATACGGTCGATTTTGCCGGCCAGTACGGTCCTTTGCTGCCGCATACCGCGGAACATTCGGTTGGCGTCGATGCTCTTCCCCGGCTAACACAGGAATCCTTTTGATCGGCTTCTCGTGGCGCAGGCGCGCGCCGCCGGAATGAACTGGCTCTCTGTAGAGCCTAACGTCAACGCTTGCTTTTTGCGCGTCCGGCGGTGCCGATAAGTATGGACCTTTGATCAATCTGGCGGTCTTGGAGCCACCATGGTTTGGCGCGCCAAACTTCTGTATCGCCCACAATCCCACCGGAGATCGCATATCGAACCCAATCGAATCTGATGTGCGGTAAGTTCTCCTATCCCGATTTGACGCTCTACCGCCGTGATTCGCCCGTGATATTGCGGCTGATGATTCGATCTGCGGTACCGTCGGAACTGGCGTGCGAGTCCACAATCTCGATTGCCCACTGGAAGCCAATCTAGCCGGCGTCGCAAGTATTTCTAGGAGTATCCACTATCGTTGCCACCGAGTAGTGTTTTGCTCACTGTCCCGTACTGTGCATCACGCCATGCATGATGGAGGCGAATGACCGAGGTCCTTCGCTAGATGCGATAGGCGAAATTGCGCCCAAGGGGCTCGGGAGGCACCATGACGAAGCAAGAAAAGATCGTTGCCACCTCGATTTCGGGATTAGGTGCATTCGCCACCGCCGCCTTCCTCTGCACGACCGCATTATCAGCTTCCGCCCCACAGACTACCGGCGAGCCCGGCTCCCCCACGGCCACTACGACTCTCAGCGGGAAACAGCTTCCGCCGCCCGATCCGCAGTTCGGCGGCGTGATCAAAGAGAGGGCCTCGGAGTCGAAGCCTTGGTGGGCGCCGCGCGTCGTGCCGCCAAAGGGCGCGCCCAACGTTCTGCTCATCATGACGGACGACGTGCGGTTTCGGCGCACCGGGTACCTTCGGCGGCGTCGTACCGACCCCCGCAATGGATCGAATCGCAAAAAACGGACTGCGTTACACCAATTTCCACTCCACCTCGCTGTGCTCGCCCTCGCGCGCTGCGTTGATCACCGGCCGCAACCACCACGTGGCTGGCTTCGGTGTGGTGGGCGAAATCGCGACTGGATTCCCGGGCTACGACTCGGTTATCCGGAAGGAGAACGGCACCATCGGCGAAATCCTGAAGCAGAACGGTTACGCGACCTCGTGGTTCGGCAAGGATCACAACACTCCCTTCTATCAGGCGACCGAGGCCGGGCCCTTCGATCAATGGCCGAACGGCATGGGCTTCGAGTACTTCTATGGCTTTGTCGGCGGCGACACCAGCCAGTGGCAGCCGGACCTGCACCGCAATACGACAGCCATCTATCCCTTCGAGGGCCATCCGGGCTGGAATCTGACCACAGCGATGGCAGACGAGGCGATCCAGTACATGAAGCAGCTCAAGGAAATCGCGCCCGACAAGCCGTTCCTTGTCTATTACGTACCGGGTGGCACGCACTCGCCACATCATCCCACGCCGGAGTGGATCAAGAAGATCAGCGACATGCATCTCTTCGACGGCGGCTGGAACAAACTGCGCGACACCATCTTCGCCAATCAGAAACGGATGGGCATCATGCCCGAGAACGCTAAGCTGACCGACTGGCCGAAAGAACTGCCGCAATGGGATTCCCTTAGCGTGGATGAGAAGAAGCTCTTTATCAAGCAAGCCGACGTCTACGGCGCCTATCTCGCGTACACCGATCATGAGATCGGCCGGGTCATCCAGGCAGTCGAGGACTTGGGGCAACTCGACAACACCTTGATCATCTACATCAGCGGCGATAACGGCGCGAGCCCGAAGGCATGCTCAACGGCACACCGAATGAGTTCACGACTTTCAATGGCATCGCCGTGCCGGTCAAGGATCAGTTGCTCTGGTATCCGTTCTGGGGATCCGACAAGACCTTCCCGCACTTTGCCGCTGGCTGGTCGTGGGCGATGGACACGCCCTTCAAGTGGACCAAGCAGGTGGCGTCGCACTATGGCGGCACCGCTCAGGGCGTGGCGATCTCGTGGCCCGGCCACATCAACGATGTGGGAGGCATCCGCCGCCAGTTTCACCACCTCATTGACATCACTCCCACGATCCTTGAAGCCGCCGGCATCCCGGCGCCGGATTCGATTAACGGCATCAAGCAGCGCCCAATGGACGGCGTGAGCATGGTGTACACATGGGACAAGGCGAACGCCAATGCCCCGTCCAGGCGCACCACTCAATATTTTGAGATGCTCGGCAATCGCGCTATCTACAACGATGGTTGGGTCGCTGCGACAACCCCGGCTACCACTCCCTGGGAACTGAGCACCGCGTCGCCGCCTGACATACTCACCGGGTATAAGTGGGAACTCTACAACGTCGCGCGAGGATCCCACCGAGTCCAATGATCTGGCTGCCCAAATGCCCGACAAGCTCAAGCAGATGCAGGACGTCTTCTACGCCGAGGCAAAGAAGAATGACGTCCTGCCGCTCGACAACTCCTCGCTCCTCGCGCTGGAATGCGGCGAGACCGAATCTCACCGGTGGAAGAAAGGTCTTCACTTACTCAGGAGTACTCACTGGCGTGCCCAACAGCGGCGCACCCAGCATCCTGAACAAGTCGTACACCATTACTGCCGAGGTCGAGATTCCCAAGGGTGGTGCGCAAGGCATGATCGTCACAGACGGCGGACGTTTCGGCGGCTACGGCCTGTACCTCAGCCCAAGTTTCAATTGGTGGTCTCACGAGAGGTTCTTTAGAAGAATTGGGCTCGTGGTCTTCGTCTTAGGACTGCTTCTCATCTGCCTCGGTCAATACAGAAAATGGTCAAGCTGGAAGATGCGGTTCGGCTATGGCGTATCGCTCTTAGGCCTGCTCGGAGTGGTTGTCGTGTTTGCCACGGGCTGGATTGGTCCAGGCAGAGGCAAACCCGTCTTCATTTATAACTTGCTCAATATCAAGCGGACGACATGGGATGGGCCTGCGTTGGGCGCGGGCAAGCACACCATCGTTTTCGACTTCAAGTCCGATGGTCCAGGCTTCGGCAAGGGAGGGACAGGCGTGCTCTTGGTGGACGGCAAGGAAGTGGCCAGAAATTCCATGGAACATTGCACTCCAATCACCTTCCCAGAGGACGAAACCTTCGACGTCGGGCAGGACACGCGCACCGGCGTTGCGCTGCTGAAGTATCGCTACGATGTTCCATTCAAGTTCACCGGCACTATCCCCCCATCGTGATCCGGCTATTGTTTGGCGCCGAAATCGCCGGTCCTAGTGTATGGATAAGTCGGTTCGCAGGCATCGCCCTGATTGGGTTGGTCGTGGCTTGTTGGCCGGACAGCAACACGGTCCGCCCATTCCTCGGAATGTCGACTTACAGCACGCTCGCCATGCTGTATCTTGCATTTGTTGGGGTCAACGGTGGGGTCGGCATTCTCCTGTGGCCAGCCGTCGCGGTTCATGCAGGTCTGTCCGTCCTCCTCGTTCGAGCTTGGTGGAACGAACGAAGCACACTGGCTTGAGGCTATAAGACCAAGTTATTGGTTCTGGAAGTTGGCAATGCGTCTGAATCTCTGTAAGCGCCGCCTCAGCATAATGAGCAACTCATTCTTCCAGCGATGCAGCCTAATAACACTCCCACTTTGGGTCGCGGTTGGATCACCGCCTATGCGGAAATTTCGGAAGACACGCCTCAGGGGCCAAAGCCCAGCAGTCCTGGGGCGCTTTACGGCATGACTAAAGTCGTGCCCTTTCACGCCGAAATTGGAAAACTCCGGAGAGAAGAATTCGCCTATCTTTTCGACCGTTCCGTGATTCCAAAGTTCCTCAAAGTGGCGTCTGACGCAGTCTTTGTTGGCAGGTTGAGACATGCAACTCCTCCGAATCATGCTGCGGAGCATACCACCTGCATCCAATCGTGGGCGATGCAAAACATCCCGAATAGATCCTGTAGACCTGTGGACTTGATGAGGGGATTTTGAATGCGAGTGGGACTTCAGGCCCTATCCCCGCTTATAGAGAAATTACACACCGGTCTGGTCACACCAGCCCCGTAAAGCATAGCTGGCGACGCGCTTCCTTCCAGAGGCCTCTCCTTTCAGAGCGGAAAGAAATCTCAAAATTCGGAACTTGATGCAAGTATTCGCGAGACGACGTCGCGTATCTAACCGGAGCAGGAATCATCGCAACGCACAGAGGCATGACCCGCGCTCCAACTCGATTACTTGAATTGGAGTGAATTTCGTGAACCGCTTGATACGCAACCAATGTTCTGTGATCGGCCACATGGGCCGCTTCGCCCTCAGGCCAACACCCTCAACCAAAATCGCCCTTCCGGGGCGATGGCAAGCACGAATAGCGGCAGCAATTTGCCTGTTAACCATGACCAGCCCCGCGATCGCGCGCGCCGCTACCATCAGTGTGTGCGCCAGCGGCTGCAACCAGACCAGTGTTGCCGCCGCTGTGGCCGTTGCCAGCAGCGGCGACACCATCACCATCGCTGCAGGAACCTACCCCGTTAGCGTGGAAATCGGCAAAAACATGACGCTTACGCTGCAAGGCGCGGGAGCGGGAAAGACCATCCTGGACGCAGGACGTCAAGATTTTGTGCTGTATGTTGATGCGGGCGCGACGGTGAATCTGCAGGGCGCGACGGTGCAGAACGCCGAAGGCCCGGGCTTCGGAGTTTTCGGCTACCTGACCGTGAGCGACAGCCTGATCACCGGCAACGCCGAGGGTATTATCAACGGCGGAGGCGTGGCGAAGGCGGTGCGGAGTACGATCAGCGATAACCTTGGGGTTTTCGGTGGTTTGGGCGCGGGTGTATGGAATACCAGCGGCGAAACCGATCTGATTGACAGCACTATTACGGCAAATGACGGTTATGTCGGAGGGATCGTTGTCCAGGGTGGACTGGTCTCGCTGGTGAATTCAACCATGAGTGGAAACACGGGCGCAATCGCCAACCTTGCTGTATACCCCGGCGCCATCATGTCCCTGGTGAACAGCACGGTGGTAGACGATGCGACGTCCAATCCTTCCATTGACCTCCTGAGCGGGAGCGAAGTAAGCATAGGGAATTCGATCCTGAGCGCACCCGCCGGCGTACCGAATTGCAGCGGGGTCGTCTCGATCTCGGTAGGGCACAATCTTGCCAGTGACAATAGCTGCGGGCTAACCGATCCAACCGATGTTAACAACAACGCCAACATCAACCTCGGACCTTTGCAACTGAACGCGCCCGGCACAACCGCGACGCAAGCCCCGTTGCCAGGCAGCGCTGCGATTGACGCGGGTAACTGCTCCTTCGGAACCGTGGTGGATGACCAGCGAGGCGTTCCCCGGCCACAAGGCGCGGCTTGCGATATTGGCGCGTACGAGTTGCGCACGCCCATCGCCAACAACGACGCCTATGCGGCAGTGGAGGGCCGCACCTTCGTTTTATCCGCGCCCGGTGTGATGGCAAATGACGTGTCACCCGACGGATTGCCGCTGAGTGTTTACAGCGCTTCGTCCCCAGCCAACGGCACCATCAGCTTCGTAAGCAACGGCGCGCTCTTCTACACGCCCAACCCTGGCTTCACCGGACAGGACTCGGTGATCTACACGCTTTGGGATGGCGTGCATATCTCCAACACCGCCTCGGTGACATTTAACGTAACGTCGAGCAATACGCCGCCGGTGGCGACGGCCGACAGCTACACGATTGTCGAAGGACAGGTGCTGACGGTGAATGCCGCGCAGGGCATGCTCGCCAACGACACCGATGCAGACGGCAATTCCCTCACGGCTATCCTCAAGACAGGGCCTGCCAATGGTACGCTGCAAAACCACCTCGACGGGTCGTTCATCTATACACCGAACCCGGGGTTCTATGGAACGGACAGCTTTACTTACGTGGCGGCGGACGGTCAATCGCAGAGTGCTCCCGCAACTGTGACGATTACGGTGAAGCCGAACTTCGGCACTATCACCATCGCGCTGAGCACGCAGCCGCAGAGCTCGTCGGCCTTTTCCTTCAGCAGCACGCTGGGAAAGTTCACGCTGGGAGGCTCTAACCCTGCGAGCATGACCTTTGAAGTGCCTGCGGGAACCTGGTCAATCAAGGAAGCGTTGCCCACGCCCTGGCTGATGAGCAATATCGT
The DNA here is from genome assembly GCA_963812485.1 of uncultured Acidobacteriota bacterium. GTDB lineage: Bacteria > Acidobacteriota > Terriglobia > Terriglobales > Acidobacteriaceae > Telmatobacter. The sequence continues at coordinate 240,700 of CAWEVD010000001.1, read as the reverse complement.
TTGCAATGCGGGCGCAGGTGTGTCCGTCAATCTCAACCAGAACAGTTTGCAGATCGCGTTGACGGATGGCGCCAGCTACACGTGCACCTTCGTCGATGAACTTCCAGGCCAGATCAACGCCAGTGCCTTCAACGATCTCAATGGCGATGGCCAGCGCCAGCTGAACGAACCATATCTTCGCGGCTGGACGATGCAACTCTACTTGAACCCCGCGGTTCCGGTGGCCAGCGGCGTCGTCAGTTACAACGGCTCCATCTCTTTGTCAAATCTTCAGGCCAATGTTTACACGCTGTGCGAGGTGCTTCCGGGCGGTTGGCACAGCACCAATCCTCCGGCCATCAATCCCATGTACGGCAAACCATGCATCACGGTAAACCTCAATCCCGGGCAGACGTTGGCGGCGTCGTTCGGCAATGCTAACTAGGTTGTCTGCAAACCTCAGACGCATTCAGGCGGCCCACTCGAACCGGAGGCGGGCCGCCCTTGTATTTTCGCCGAACTCGGGTGCCCGCCGAATTTGCAGCATATCGAAGAGCTTCAAACGGATCGGGCTTCGCCCCTCAGCGAATACTCTGGATGAGGACCGACGCTCGGCTTGCGTGCCTGCGGGTGCAACCAGACCGCCTGTCGCGGTCGTGGCCGAACGCCTCTTCATTGAAATTCTCTGCCTGCAGTTGATCTGGATTACTCCCGTTTGGATCATTCGCTGCGCAGTGCCTGCATAGGGTTGGTGCTTGCCGCTCTTTGCGCGGGGATCACCGCAGCCACCAGCGCCGCCAATCCAAGAAGCAGGGTCGCACCTGCCAACAGCAAGGGATTCCACGGCGTGACTCCGAAGAGTTGGCTCGACATGAGATATCCCGCTCCAATTGCCGCCGGAATCCCGATCGCCAATCCGATGCCCACCTGCCAGAACGCTCCGCGCAGCACCATAGCCACCACCGAACCGCGATCGGCCCCGAGCGCCATGCGCACGCCAATCTCGCTCGTGCGTTGCTCAACTCCATAGGCGGTTACGCCATAGAGGCCAACCGCCGCCAGCACAAGGCCAACCGCGCCAAACAGCCAGGTAAGGCTGGCGATCATATTCTGCTGGTCGAATGTTCCCTGAATCACTCTCGAATACGGTTGAACGTCATAGATCACCAGATTCGGATCGACTTCGGCCAGCGCCTTCTTCACCTGCATGAGCATGTTCGCCGGATGCCCCGGCGCCCAGATCACGATGTTGTAGAGGTTCTGCGACCAAAGCTCGTCAGCTCTGGATATCCGGCTGATCGAAGTGGACGGTCTGCGCCTCGGGGATGTAGTACATAGCCCGGGCCGGATCTCTGAATCCCCAGCTCACGTAATGGATATTCTGGACGACGCCGACAATCTCATAGGTTCCCGCATTCTTCATGGGACCAGGACCGAAGTGCTGGCCGATGGGATTCTGATTCCCAAAAAACTTCCTGGCAAAGGCTTCGTTGATGACGGCCACGTGCCGCGTATTCCCATTGTCATCTTCGTTGATGGTGCGGCCCGCCAGCATTCGGGCGCCGATCGTATCGAAGAACCCGGGCGTTATGCGGGTCCAGTCGGCGGATACATCGTCCTTCGGGCCGGGCTCTGGTTTGCCCTGAATCCGAATGTCGTGGCCCCACTGATCGCCGGACATCGGCGCATAGGTCGCGGCGCTGACGCCGCGCACCCCGGGAATGGCGCTGAGCCGATCCTGAATCTCACGGAAGAGCGGGACCAGTTGCTCCTGCTTATGGTTCGACAGCAGAGGGCTATTGATGTAAACCAGATAGCGGCCACTCGGATCGAACCCGAAGTTCTGGTGCTCCAGATTGCGCAGGCTGCCGCCCAAGCATCGCAGCCGCGCTTAGCAGCACCAGCGATACCGCCGCCTGCGCAATGACCAGCGCCTTCTGCGCCCAATGACGGCCGCCTCCCACCTCACGGTGGGCGCCGCGCAGCGCCTCCACCGGCTCGGCGTGCGAGGTCATCCACGCAGGCGCAATCCCGAAGATCACTCCGGTAAGCACAGAAACTCCAAGCGCGAAGAGCAGAACCGGGGTGGAGGGCGAAGCCTGCACCGGAATCCAGGTGCTTTGTTCCGCATATCGAAAGCGAGGTAAAGGATCAGCCGTGCCCCCGCCCAGGCCACAGCCACACCGGCCGCGCCGCCGATCAGAGACAGCGCAACGCTTTCGAGCAGCGCGTTCCTCACCAGGCGTCCGCGCGACGCACCCAGCGCTACGCGCACCGCCGTCTTGCTGCCGGTTCCTCAGCCCGCGGGCCAGCAGCAAGTTGGCGATGTTGGCGCAGGCCACCAGCAGCACGCAGCAAGCCGTGATCATGAGCAGCAGCAGGCCCTCGCTGTAATCCCTGCGCAAACCGGAGAAACCGCCAGCCGCCCGGCGAGACGCGCAACGTCTGCTTTTGCCACACGGCCTTTTCCTGCGGATTCATGTCCGCCAGGTGGCTGGCCAGCCAGCCGTGCAATTCGCTCTGAAGCTGCGCTTGCAGTGTCTTCGGATTTGTTCCGGGGCGCACACGTCCGATCAAGTCCAGCCAATCGACGCGCGTGTTTTTAATTCGCGCCGTTGTTCCGAACATCAAGGGCTCGGCCGTCAGCGGAATCCAGATATCCGGCATGCCCCAGTCTCACCATCTTCGCCCCAATGAAACCTGCCGGGGCCACACCGATGATCGTGAACGCACGACCGTTGATCTGGTATGTGGATCCCACCACCGAAGGATCGGAGCCGTACTTCTCCTGCCAGGCATGGAAGCTCATCACCGCGACCGGGGGCGCGCCTTCCTGGTCGTCGGCGTCGACCAACAGTCTGCCGCGCCACGCGGATACACCCAGGGTCTCAAAAAAATTGCCGGAGACATACTGGCCATTGGCAGTGTCCGGCGGTCCCGATGAGCCAGCGCGCCGCACTGCCAGTGCCGTGTTACCCGCCTGCGAGCGCCGCCAGATCCTGGAATCCCGCCGTGTTTGCGCGGAATAGCTTGTATGCCTCCCACGGAAAGAGACTCCAATCGCTCGGTTCGTCGTCGCCATCCTGGCTGTATCCAAACCAGTTGCAGCAACGGTGCTGGTCTCCGATGCGCCAAAGCTGATCCGGTCTGGCGACCGGCAGCGATTGCAACATCACCTGCTGCACGAGCGTGAAGATCGCCGTGGTTGCGCCGATGCCCAGCGCCAGAGTCAGCACCGCCGTCAGCGTAAAGCCCGGTGCTTTGCGCAACTGGCGAAGGGCGTAGCGAACATCCTGCAGTAGCGACTCAAGACCCATGGTTCCGCGTCGCTCGCGGCAGTCTTCCTTAATCTGCTCGATCCCGCCGAACTCGATTCGTGTGAGCCGACGGGCTTCGCTCTCCGGTATGCCGGAACGAACTTTGTCGGCGACCTGATATTCGAAGTGGAAGCGCAGCTCTTTATCCAGATCGGCCTCTAATCGTTCGCGAAAGAAAAGTCTCCGCAACCAGCCCATCAGATTCCCTCCAGGGTTCCCTCGAGAATGAGGCTCACCACGTCGGTCAGGCGCGTCCAGTTTTCGGTTTCAACCTTGAGATGAGTTCGTCCCTTGGAAGTGAGCTCGTAGAACTTGGCTTCCCGGCCTGTCTCGGAGGGCTTCCAGCGAGAGCTGAGGAACTTTCTTATATTCGAGGCGATGGAGCGCGGGATAGAGGGATCCCTGCTGGACCTGGAGTGCGTCGCGCGAGATCTGCTGGATTCTTTGCGCGATGGCATAGCCGTGAATGGGTCCAAGCGCAACGACCCTCATGATGAGAAGGTCGAGCGTGCCTTGCGGGAGGTCAAACCTGTCGTCTGTTTTCTTCATACCTATGGCTTCTACCTATACATCACCAGATGTAGAAGGTCAAGCAGCAGGTTCGAAGTAGCGCCGTGCGTGAATGTCCAGCTATTGCGCAGGGGCGGGGATTCGATAGACGACAGATTCATATTTTGCGTTTGTTCGCTTTCCGATGATCTGGCCGTTGAGCTTCTCGGCGATACGTCTGCTACTGACGTTTTCGACTGCCACGGGGTAAAGGAATTGCTTCTTTCCCAGATTCCGAGCCGCCCACTCCGCAACCGTTCTCACGGCTTCCAAGCCATAGCCCTGGCCGTGCACTGCTTCCTTGAGCCAAATGCCCAGTTCCGGTGTCGGTTGATCCACTCCATCGAGGCCCGCGATGCCAAAACATTCCATCGTGTCATTGCGTCTCACAACGAGGGAGAGGTCTGACCCATCATCAGCCTACAGTCGTGCCTGGCGGCTCGCTTTGTACTCGCTTAGCGATTTCGGTGGCTCCCAACGCATATAGCGAGCCACGCTTGGAGTGATGCAATAAAATACGTCTTCGGCGTCTGCCATTGTGAATGAGCTGAGCTGTAGCCTCGCCGATCGGATGGAAAGTCGCATCATGCTCGCTCCAAGGAGTTATCTGCACGAAGAAACTTACATCATTTGGAGCGTTGCCGCGCCATGCTCCCAGTGAGTTATTGTCCGCGATTAATTTGGTGCGGCATTTATACCTGGCGGTAGCCCTCAAGAGAAACCTCGCCAGCGGAGTTGTGATCGAGGTAGAGCGTGCACCGCGGATGAAGACGGAGCGCAGTGGCCGGGCACAGCGATGTAATGGGTTGCTCGAGCATGTTGCGAATGGCATGGGTCTTCTGCGGTCCGGGTACGGTGCAGAAAATGGTGCGAGCGGCGAGGAGCGCAGGAATGGTTGCCGTGACAGCATGAGTCGGGACCTCCTGGATAGAAGCGAAACATTTGTCATCGACTTGCTGTTGGCGGCTTCGCACATCGAGTGCGACGACTTTCACAGTGAGTGGGTCGTTGAAATCGGCGGGGGGATCATTGAAGGCAAGATGTCCGTTGACGCCAACACCGCAGCACACGATGTCGATGGGAGCAGCGTTGAGTTTGGCTGCATAGTCGGATGCGATTTGGTTCGGGTCGTCGCCAGCCTCGATCAGGTGGACTGCGCCGAACGGCAGGTGGTCAAAGATGGTTCGGCGCAGCCAGGCTCCGAAGCGTTGCGGCGCGGCGGCAGCAAGATCCAGGTATTCATCCATGTGGAAGCCCGAGACGCGCGACCACTCAACGCCAGATGCCTGGGTGAGGGAGTGCAGCATCTCGGATTGACTTGGCGCGGCGGCAAACATGATGCGGACGCCCTCTTGATTTGCAAGGAGCGCACGAATTTCGGATGCAATGTCGGCGGCAGCACGCGCGCCCATCGCGGATCGCGAGGAGGCGACGTGAACGGCAAGCGGATTGGAAGACGAGCCTGTCAAGCGGATCCAATGGGCAAAGCGAGGGAAGGAATCGAAGTTAGACCAGACGATTGCAAGAGGTGAACGAAGCGATCCGGATTCTGCGCAAGGATTGCCGAATACGCCGCGGCCCGGGTGAATTGGAAAACCAGTTGGTCTTTGGGCTGCATTCCGAAGAGTGGCTTTGTCTTTGCCGAAGAGTCCGGGAACCGGCCGTCGTCCCAATCCTTTGAGAGAGCAGCAGCAAGTTGATGATCGCGCGCAGCAATCTCCCCAATCAGGGCAACAGCGTCCGCTCGATCGACAGGACCTTTGCCGGCATGTTCCCGGATCATCGATTCGCGCCAGAAAACACTCCCAAGATATTCAACGCAGAGTGCGAAGGCCTGGAAATCGGAGTGGTTGACGTGAACGGACGATCGCAGTGATTCCAGCAAAGCTTGAAGGGGTACGAAGGGATTTGAGGCTGGCGCGCGCCTCTTGAGTGAGGCCTGAAGTTCTGCGTCTGTGCTCCACGGAACCGGCATATGGAGGCCCAGCCCGGCGGATACTCCACGCTCGCCGAATCCAGGAGCGGCATCATAGATCAGTTGGAACGCTTCACCCCAGTCCTTATTCCATTCGGCCTGATAGTGCCGCTCGACGAAACGGCGGAACGCTGATTTTTGCGCGGCTGCAGCTCCTTCATTGAAAGCTACAGCTGCGTAGGCGAATCCATCCCATATCGAGTTCTGCACGTAGCGGCTAGGGACCCAGTTCGCAAGAATCACGCCAAGGGATCCCGGGTCGTCGTTTTCCAGATAGGCCTGAGCGAAGGCGTCGATGTTACGTAGCTGGTCAGCGCCGGGCCGCGCACCCCACCGATAGCTGATCAGGCCGGGCGCGCCGATGGCTCGCGAGCCGTTATTCTTCACTTGCTGCAGCGCATCATGAAATTTGTCTGCACTTGTATCCCAGTAGTTCCAATCCATTACGATGATGTTTTTGTTGAGGCCTTTCAGGATCTCCGGTTCCTTGTGAAGAACGAAATCGCCCCAGACAATGAATTGTTTTCCCAGACCTTCGGCGATGTGGCTCAGGGCATTCAGGTATTCTGCCCAGATTTGCGCGCGGGATTTTGACCGCAAAGCCTGTTGCGAGAGAGCGGACCCGCCCCAATTGACTTCGTCGCATCCACCGTGAAGGTAAGCAGACGGGAAGACCTCGGCGATTTCATGATAGAGCATTGCAAAGAGCTGCAATGTCTCAGGGTGGACGGGGATGATGCCTGTGAATTCGGATGAACTGTCGCGAGTGGTATCGAGCAGATGCGCATAGGTCGCGGAGCGAGTAATGAAACCGGTGTGTCCGAAGGATTCGAGTTCTGGAATCAGGTCGACGCCGCGAGTGGAAGCAAAGCGCTCCAGATCAACGAACTGATCAGGCGTAAATGCATGGTCATGGGTGAATAGACCAGGAACCGAATTAAAGCGAAACGCAGTTCCCTGATCATCGGCAAGGCGGAAGTGAATCGCATTCAGCTGCCAGTCAGCACAAAAGTCGATCACCCGGCGGTAGTAGTCCAAGGCCTCTGGAACACGTGCAGCGTCGACCATGACGCCTCGGATTTTTTTGGTATTTCGCGAAGGTTTGGACGCAGCGCCAGGTTTCCGATCGGAGGCTGTGGCGGCTAACGATGCTGTTGAGGCGACAGCGCCGACGGAATTCCGGAGAAAAGGAAAGCCAGCAGCACCGGCAAGTGCGCCACCTGCTCCGTGCAAAAACTCCCGTCGATTGCGTTTAGTCATAGGGCGAAACCGGACGTAGCTAGTGTCACATATGAGGTTCGGCCAACCCGTGTGCCGATCGCACGGCTTTGGCAATCCCTACCCCCATCCATTTGCGGCAAGTCACGGTAAACGTATTCCCGAAGCACGGTTCGAAGGGGTATAACAGCTTGTGGCCGAGGGAAGAGTACGCTCACTTCGAAAACCCACAATTCGCTAATTGAGACAGGATGAGCATGAAAATCAGGATCCATATCGCAGTCTCGGTCGTCGCGCTGGCTCTTGCTCTGATTGGCGCTACGTCGACGACAGCGCAACAGGCCGGGGCTGGGGCGAATGTTGCTCCGCCCAGACCGGAAGGCCCGTGCGACATTTACGCTACCGCCGGCGCTCCCTGCGTAGCTGCCCACAGTACCACGCGCGCTCTGTATGGCTCCTACAACGGTCCGCTCTACCAGGTTCTGCGTCAGTCCGACGGCAAGGCCCTGGATATTAGCGTGGTTCAGCCCGTCGCATCGCCGGTTCCGGATGCAGGAGGATACGCCGATGCTGCCGCGCAGGACGCGTTCTGCGCCAACACCTACTGCTGGATCACCACGATCTACGACCAATCCCCGAAGCACAACGACCTCACTCAGGCCCCCCGCGGCGGATTCAGCGGCCCCGCGTTGGGCGGGTTCAACAATCTCCCGCTGGCCGACATGGCGCCGATAACGATCATGGGTCACAAGGCCTACGGCGTCTTTATCGAGCCGGGCATGGGCCTACGCACCGACGACCCCAGGGGCACCGCGGTCGACGACCAGGCCGAGGGCCAGTACTGGGTCGTCAACGGCCACCACTTCAACGACGGTTGCTGCTTCGACTACGGCAACGCTGAAATCGACAGCCGCGACGATGACAACGGCACCATGGAAACCGCTTACTTCGGCAACGCCACACCCTGGTTTAGTGGAAGCGGCCACGGCCCGTGGATCATGACCGACCAGGAGAACAATCTCGTCGGCTGCGTAAATCAGGACGGTTCGAAAGGCTGCCCCAACCTGCCAAGCATCCCCTGGCGATTCGTGACCGCGATGGCCAAGGGCGAACCGCATCGATGGACCTCTCTGGGCGGCGATTCGCAGCGGGGTGCCCTGTCGGTGATGTTCGATGGGCAGCGCGTCAACTCCACATACGATCCAATGCGCAAGCAGGGAGCCATCCTGCTCGGCAACGGCGGCGACAACAGCAACGCTTCGCAGGGCACGTTCTATGAAGGCGCGATGACGGCCGCCGGCACTTTTCCGAGCGACGCAACCGACCAGCAGGTGCAGGCCAACATCGTGGCTGCGCGTTACGACGTGCCGCGGCTGAGCCTGGCGCCGGCCTCGGCATTCGCGAATCCGCCTGGACTCCAAACTTTCTCTCCGGGATCCTCGCAAGACACCACGGTGACCTTCACCAATACCACGGGCGCGCCCGCCGCCAACGTCAAGTTGAGTATCTCCGTGCCGCTCAGCCAGTGGACCTCCGTCGTTTCGGGCAGCACCGAGACGTCCAGGACATTTGCAGAGCCGGTCGCGCCGGGTGCCAGCGTGAGCGCAACTTTCAAGATGACTTCGGGGCCAGCGGCCTTCAACGGCGACCTGGTCGCGAACGCCTCCTGGACAAACAAGGCGAACGGCAGCACGCAATCCGAGAGAACCGCGGGGAAAGTGCGCAGCGTCAGTCCGATCAAGATCAACGAATTCCGCATCGGTTCCGGTCCAAACTCCACCGACTCGTTCATCGAGCTCTACAACGCCGGCGCCGAACAAGTCGACATCTCCAACTGGACGCTCACCCAGCGCACCGCTCAGTTGGCCATCTTCTCCACCAGTGAAGATCCCGGACGGAACAAAGCTCGCGCCCCGCGGCTTTTACCTGCTTGGCCTCTCCAACTCTGGACTGGCTGTTCCCGCGAGAGCCAGCGATACCACCATCCACGTCCGGAGCACGACCGGCATGTCGGTCGGCGATGCGGTCACCATCGACACCGGCGCCAGCGTGGAGACCCGCAAGATCGTGAAGGTGGGAACGCCCGCCAGCAACACTACGACTCTCTGGCAGCCTCTTCCTGACGGTCCGATCATCACCATCCCTGCCGGCTCCACCAATGTGCCCGTCATGAGCACGTCCGGCTTCGTGGTTGGCGAGAAGATCGCCGTCGGCTACGGCGCTACTAACCCCGCTGTCGCAAGCACACAGGAACAATACGAGGTGGCCACCGTCACCGCCGTCGGAAAATCCGGCACGCAAGCCTACCTGGCGGTGGACGCACCCGCCGGCGCCACCAACCTTCAGGTGACCTCCACCGACGACATCTCTGTCGGTGACAAGATCCGGCTCGACATCGTCAGCGTCGGGCATGGCATCGAGACCGTCACGATCACGCGCGTCGGCACTCCGGCGCACCATACGAATCTCTCTGTGAGCGCACCCGCCGGCGTCACCCACATCAATGTCCGCAACGCGAGCGGCTTCGCCGTTGGCGACAAGATCAGCATCGGCACGTCCGTGAACCATCAAACCGTTACCGTCACCGCCATCGGCAACTCCAGTCCCACTGGCGCCGGTATCGACTTTACCCCCGCCCTCGAGAAAGCGCATGGAGACGCCGAGGGAGTGGTAGTTAAGGGCACCGGTCTCGAGCTTGCCTCCCCGCTCCAATTCAACCATGCAGAAAACTTGCCCTTTAGCAATCGAGGAACGGGAATCACCTTCGAGCCGGCGACCGCCTTTGCCCACTCGAGCAACGAGCCTGTCCAGGCGCTGGGCACCGGTGTCACGCTCGACAGTCCGCTCGCCAAGGAGCACCCGATCAACGCGGTGGTGCATGACGCCGCCGTCAAGACCGCCGGCTACCAGGGCACGCCGGAACCCAACCAGTGGTTCGGCGGCCCTGAGCTCACCTCGAACGTTCCTTTCTTTGAACGCACCATTTCCCTCAGAGAGGGAAGCATGGTGCTGCGCGATGGCTCCGGCCTGGTCGTCGACAGCCTCAATTACGGCGGCCTGGTCGATCCGTGGGCTGCCGAGGGCTACCAGGCAGCTTCCGGATCCGAGCAAAGTGGCTGTCATGCGCCTGCTCCTGGCGCGGCCATGAACTTTGGGCGCAGCATTGCAGCCGCGCGAACCAATACCAGCGCGGGCCGCTTCCCCGATGGCGCCGACACCGACAGCAACTGCGGCGATTTCTTAACCCAGGCCGCCGCTACCCTGTCCGTCGCCACGGCTACCGGCGCGACCAATATCAAGGTGGAGAGCGTGGAAGGTTTCAAGCCCGGCCAGACGATCACCATCGATACGGGCGCTGCCGGCGAGACCGCGGCTATCGCCACGGTGGGCACGGCCGGTGCGACCACGGCTGCCGCCGCCACCGCCGCGGGTGCGACCATCATCCCTGTCGCCTCCGCGATTGGCTTTCGCGCGGATGAGACCGTCACGATTGACACAGGAGCGAACGCCGAGACGGCGGTTATCGCGTCCATCAGGAGATTTGGCGGCGGCTCCCTCACCTTCAAAGCGCCGCTCGCTCATGCGCACGCCGCGGGCGCCCAAGTCTCCGGAACCGGCATCAACCTCACCTCCGCATTGACGCGGGCGCATGTCGTAGGAGCGCAGGTCGCCGATTATGCCCCCACGCCCGGCGCGCCTAACCAATATCACACGGAACGTTGATCCAAGATCAAGTTGTTCTGAATTTTCAGCACAGAATGAGTGAACTTACAGTATCCTTTTGGGATTACATAGCTTGCCGCGGGGCGTCGGGCGGAGAGTCTCCTTGGATACTCCCGGATCACAGGACATCACTGAACTCCTGGCTGCGTGGGGCGGCGGAGACCAGGATGCGTTCGAGCGCCTGGTGCCGCTGGTGTATGCGGAATTGAAGCGCATCGCCCGCCGGCACATGTTCCGCGAATCGGAAGGCCACATCCTGCAGACCACTGCGCTGGTCCATGAAGCCTACATGAAGCTGGTTTCCAGCCCAGGGGTCAAGTGGCAGGATCGCGCCCACTTCTTCGCTGTTTCCAGCCAGCAGATGCGCCGCATACTGGTGGATGCGGCGCGCTCGCGCCTGCGGGTAAAGCGCGGCGGAGAAGCCCTGACGGTCCCGCTGGACGATGCTCCCGCGCTGTCCTCTTCTCGGGCTGAAGAGTTCGTCGCACTGGACGATGCCCTGAACGAGTTGGCTACACTCGATCCGCGCCGGAGCCGGGTGGTCGAGATGCGCTATTTCGGCGGGATGAGCATCGAGGAAACCGCGGCAGTGCTGAATCTCTCGCCGGCGACGGTCCTGCGCGACTGGAAGGCCGCCAAAGCCTGGTTGTATACACAACTGAATCGCACCGGTCCCCAGGAAACTTCGGAATGGCTCGATGAACGCTGAACGTTATCGGCAGATCGACGCACTGGCCGAAGCCGCATTGAAGCTCGAGGGATCGCACAGATCCGATTTTCTGCTGCGCGCCTGCGGCAGCGACCAGGAGTTGCTGGAGCAGGTGAACGCTTTGCTGCGCGGATATGATTCGGCCGGCGACTTCCTGGAAAAGCCGGCCTTCGAGGCCTGGGCCCGCGATATGGCAGAGGCCAATGGCGAGCCATCGAAGGCAGGACGCCAGATGGGCCGATACCTCGTGAAATCGCGTCTGGGTGCGGGCGGTATCGGCGAAGTATGGCTGGCGCAGGATCAGGAACTGGGACGCGATGTTGCCCTCAAATTCCTGTCGCGGGAACTGGCCGGGGACTCCGACCAGGCGCGCAGGTTTCGCCAGGAGGCCCGCGCCGCATCGTCTCTGAGCCACAGTAACCTGGTCACGATTTTTGATATCGGCGAGTTCGAGGGCCGCCAGTTCATCGCCCAGGAATACATTCGCGGCAAAACCGTGAGGGAGGCACTGGGTTCCGGGCCTTTCGGGGTGGAAGCGACGACCGACATCGCTCTCCAGATTGCGGCCGGCCTGGGTGCCGCGCACGCCGCAGGCATCGTTCATCGCGATATCAAGCCGGAGAACATCATGATCCGTTCTGACGGAACGGTGAAGATCGTTGACTTCGGGATTGCGCGCTTCACCGACGAGGAGGTCAGATCCGGTCAACATCTTTCCACCGGGCTTACGCGGCGCGGAATGATTCTCGGCACGGCAAGGTACATGTCTCCGGAGCAGGCGCGTGGTCTGCAAGTGGATGGACGCAGCGACCTTTTCAGCATGGGGGTGGTCCTCTACGAAATGCTCACCGGGTCGGCGCCTTTCACCGGGGCCACGCCTTCCGATGTGCTGGCGGCGATTCTCACGTATGACCCCGCGCCGCTGTCGCAGAATACGCGGGCAGTGCCGGCGGAATTCGAGCGGATTGTGCGACGCTGCCTGGCGAAGGATCCGGCCGATCGATATCCGTCCGCTGGTGCGCTTCAGGAAGATCTGAATCGTCTCCGGAAAACGGAAAAGAACTCGCGGCCTCGGATCATGCCATGGGCTCTCGGTCTATCCGCTGCGCTGTTGCTGGTCGCCATGGTTGGCGTATTCCTCCTCAGGCCCTCGCGGCGGCAGCCGGGCCCGCCGTTCAGTTCCATGAGCATGACCCCGCTTGCGACAAGGGGAGACGTGTCGGATGTCGCCATCGCGCGCGATGGAAAGCTGCTCGCCTACGTTATCGGAAACGGCGACAGGCAAACGATTCACCTGCGGGAAACTTCCGCTTCCAACGAGCTCATCGCAATCCCGGAAGAGCAAGGCAATGTGTCGGGAATCATGTTTTCGCCGGACAATTCTTATCTTTACTATCGGCGGATCGCAAATGACGGCATTGGCGAATTGGTTCGTGTGTCCGTGAAAGGCGGCGCACCTGAACACGTGGCGGGGAACTTGAGCGGAGCCGCAACCTTGTCGCCGGACGGGAAGCAGGTCGCTTTTGTGCGCCTGACACCGTCCACTTGGGAAGCTTCGCTGGTGGTGAGCAACGTGGACGGCAGCAGCGAGTTCGCATTGCAGACCGTGCGCCGGCCGCGGTTCTTCGACGAGGAGAGCGTGGCCTGGGCGCCTGATGGAAAATCGATTGCATGCTTTGCGGGCGAGGTCACGAGTGAGGGCATCAGCAGGTTCCGGCTCGTCGAAATAAACCTGCGCCATCCGGCGCAAAAAATCATTGGCTCGCAGCAATGGATACCGCGCGGACTGGCGTGGGCTGCGCCCGGAGACGCGCTCATTGTCACCGCAGTTTCTGCGGGAGATCTGCTTCAACTCTGGATGGTGCGGCGCGACACGGGCGAGGCGACCAGGCTGACCAACGACCTGAGTCATTACGGGCGCGTCTCGATCACCGGGGACGGCAAGTCGATGGTCACTGTTCAAAGCCAGACCGCCCTGACGATCTGGGCGGCCGACGGCAACGACAACTTGCGCTTCGATCGCGTAAGCGCCGCGCCTCTTCCGTCTCGGCGGACCTCGGTGGCGATGGACCCCCGATGGAAAGATCCTCTATACCGATCCCGCGGACGGCTTTCGCAATATCTGGCGGATGGATGCCAACGGCGCCAATCCGCAGCGTCTGACTTCATCGCCGCTAGACAAGGATGAGCCCGGCGCGACCAGCGATGGACGCTATATCGTGTACCAACAGCGAGAAGCGCATATCTGGCGTATCCGGAGCGACGGCACCGAACCGATGCAATTAACACACGGCCGGCACGACGTACATCCGGCGGTAAGCCCTGACGGCAAAAGCGTGATCTACGCGTCATTTGCCGATTGGACTCCGGGGATCGGCGGCGAACCGACCTTGTGGCGCGTCCCCATTGATGGCGGCGAAGCTGTCCAGGTGACACAGCAGCCCACCTCTATTCCCAGCGTTTCGCCGGACGGCAAGCAGATCGCCTGTATCCATTTCCCGGGGAAGGACCCGCGCGTATCGAAGGCTCTTCTGGCGGTGACCAGGATCGACGGGAATGGAGGCTTCACCACCTTTCCGCCTTCATACCGGGATGGAACGTCGATCGCGTGGAGCCCCGATGGCAAAGGTCTCGACTTCGTGATGAGCGTGAACGGAGCCGGCAACATCTGGCGCCAGGCACTCACGGGCGGACCGCCGGTACAGATTACGCACTTCGACCGGGACGAGTTGATCAGCTTCGCCTGGTCCCGCGATGGGCGCCTGCTTTGCACCCGCGGCAATACGACGCACACGGCGATTCTCATCCGGGATTTCCATTGAGCTCTGGTTTAAAGCAAAATGGGGCTGCATCGCTCCAGCAACCCGAAGCGATGCAGCCCCATTTCCTTCCCCACGGCTTACTGAGGCGATCCGATTGCTTCCCGCCGGGCGGATCCTCTCCACATCCCTTGCAGCTCCATGGACCGGTCAGCGCCGTTTACCACGCCAGAGGACAGGATCTTTTCTATCCGCGTCAACCTCTCCTCGAGTTCCTTGATTTGCTGCTGCTGCGCCTCGATCACATCGGCCTGTTGCTGCGAACGGTGATACTGCTTCTGGACTTCGTTCAGCAGCATGCTCGACAGGAACTGATAGCGCACTGTGTAGGGCGAGCCGTCCGGGTTGTAGGCCACCAGTTCCGGGAAGACCTTGGCCACCTCCTCGGCGATCAGGCCATACTGCATGGTCCGCGGCCCGTTGTCGTACTCGTGCTTGTAGTAGAACGTCACCGGACGCAACTTCATGAGGGACGCGGTGGCGTCGCCCATTTCACGGATCTCTTCCTTGTAGCGCCGCGAAGAGGTTTGCGTGCCGAGCTGTCCGTTGGAATTGACGAAGACCGGCACGCCGCTGGCGCTGGTGACGCCGTAGATGCCGGCGATATAGGCGGCCTGCTGGTTGGAGCCGATGCGGATGGTGGTATTCTCATTATCCAAACCCGGATTGCCGATGTAAATGTCAGAACTCCCCGTATTGTTGTTTGTTCCGGCAAAGTCCCCGAGAAAGGTATTTCCTATTCCGTTTGTGTCGTTCACACCGGCCCTGAACCCCAGATAGGTGTTGTAGTTTCCAGTAGTGTTCGCCGAACCGGTCTCACCCCCGACGAAGGTGTTATAGGCTCCTGTAGTGGAATTGGCGCCGGAAGTGACACCAATATACACATCACCATTGCCGGTTGTGGTTGCCCTTCCAGCCGA
The DNA here is from genome assembly GCA_963812485.1 of uncultured Acidobacteriota bacterium. Taxonomy (GTDB): domain Bacteria; phylum Acidobacteriota; class Terriglobia; order Terriglobales; family Acidobacteriaceae; genus Telmatobacter. The sequence goes on along the minus strand of CAWEVD010000001.1, from coordinate 225,491 downwards.
GCTGCCCATGAACACGTCGGCGTTGCCTGAGGTGAGGCTTGCGCCGCTCTGGTCGCCGATGATCTGGTTTGAACCGCCAGTCGCCGACGCGTTTCCGGCTCCATCTCCGATGGAGATGTTCTCGATCGCCGGGTTGGCATTGAAGATGGTCTTGCCGCCGATCGGGTAGCCGTTCGTGTTGCCGCCCGTACCCAGATGGCCGGTGCTGTCGATGTAGATCGGCACACCGCTGGCGGTGGTGACGCCGTAGATGCCGGCGATATAGGTGGCCTGCTGGTTGGAGCCGATGCGAATGGCGGCGTTCTCATTGTTCAAACCCGGACTGCCGATGTAAATGTCAGAACTCCCCGTCGTGTTGTTTTGTCCGGCAAAGTCCCCCAGAAACGTATTGCCTTGTCCGCTTGTGTCGTTCGCACCGGCACTGAAACCCAGGTAGGTGTTGTAGGTTCCGGTAGTGTTCGCCAGGCCGGTCTCTCCCCCGACGAAGGTGTTATAGGCTCCTGTGGTGGAATTAGCGCCGGAAGTGAAGCCGATGTACACATCGCCATTACCGGTAGTGGTGTTATAGCCGGCAGCACTTCCTATAAAAACATCGGCATTGCCCGCGGTGAGGCTGGCGCCGCTCCCATCGCCGATGGACTGGCTCTGGCCGCCGGTTGCCGAGGAGTTGCCGGCTCCGTCGCCGATGGCGATGTTCTCGATGGCGGGATTGACGTTGAACATGGTTTTGCCCGCGATCTGGAAGCCGCTGGCCGAATTCACTGCGTTGCCGCTAAGGGTGCCGCCCACCGTGCCGTTACCGTCGATGTTGAAACTGGCGCCGGTCTGGGTCGTGGTGCCGTTCTGTAAGTAGTAGGGCGAGCCGGGGGTCAGGTTGCCGGGCAGACCCTGCGGACCGGCGGGCCCGGCCTGGCCGGTTGCGCCGGTTGGTCCTTGGGGCCCCTGAGGTCCTGCAGGACCAGCGGTGGCGAGCGTGATCTCGAGTTCCGGCTCGTGGCTCGTCAGCGGGGATTCCTTGCTGTCAAACGACACACCCCCGGTGGAGGAAGTCAGCTTAAGTGCGATTCCGTTGTTGGCTACCGTTCCGTTCACCCAGTCCTGCACCAGCGTCGTGATATCCACCAGGACAAACTGGTTGCCACTGGCCGAGGAGATAGAAACCGGCTTGCTGCCCGTCGCCGACAATCCCGGCGCCGGAGCATTGGTGAAGTTCAGTCCTCCCTCGGTCCACGGCGTGTTGACCTCGTAGACATCAAAAGTGCCCGCGCCCGTAACAGCATCTACGTAGAGCCGCAGCGTTGCCTTGGAAACAGTGGCGTTTGGGGGGAGTTCCGACAGGTTGAACTGGATGAACGTGCTTGCTCCGCTGGTGACGGCGAGCAGAGGAGATTGGCCGTAGTTGGTCTTTGGCGCCGTGTTCAGCGTAAACGTGTCGGCGCTGGGAGGCGCCTGCTGCGCGCTCACCGGCACGGACATTGCTGTCGCGTACAACAACATGTGCGCGGCCTTAGCCGCCCACTGCTTCAGATTGCGTTTCATTGAGGATCTCCTTGAGCTTCAGTCAATGACAGGCGCCATGATGGCTGCGGTTTTCTGCCTTCACTGGCTAACGCGACACTCCCGGCGGAATTCCTGCATCGAATCGAAATTTATTTGACGACCAGCAGACAGGCGCGGACTTTCGCAACAGTTTGTTCCGAAAAGGCAGATGCCAAACACAAAGAACGATATGTTGGAAAGCGCTGAGGATGGTTGCGGCGCAGCCCCTGCGGCAATAACAATTCCAGCCGGACACGCACTCTCATCTCGACCTGATAAATAGAAGCTTTTCGCGTCGGCCCGTCTGAGAAGTGCGATTTCACAAAGCGCGAACGAGGCAAGGCTTCTTTGGGTCATATGACCAACCAGGGACGAGAAACTGCATCGCTGCCGCGTCATCGCGACCCGCCATACCAACACTCCGATAGAGCTGATGCGCGTGTTCAATCTGCGTCATGTCGGGCTCTATGCCAAGGCCGGGTCGAATGGGCACCTCGATCGAGCCACCGGCAATGCGCAACGGTTCGCGGGTTAACCGCTGTCCGTCTTGCCAGATCCAATGGGTGTCGACGGCTGTGACTTGTCCCAGGGCGGCCGCTGCAACATGAGTGAACATGGCCAGGGACACATCGAAGTGATTATTGGAATGGGAGCCCCACGTCATCCCGTGGTCACGGCAGAACGCCGATGCACGAACTGAGCCTGCCATGGTCCAGAAATGCGGATCGGCAAGCAGAATGTCGACGGCGCCTAACCGTGCGGCGTGACGCAGCTGCCTCCAGTCCGTCGCCACCATGTTGGTCGCCGTCGGTATGCCTGTCTCTTGCCGAAACTCCGCCATGATCTCCCGGCCGGAGTATCCATCCTCGCCGCCGCAGGGATCTTCGGCATATGCCAGCACGGACTGCTTTCCGCGACAAAGTTCGATCGCCTCTGCGAGGCTCCATGCTCCATTCGGATCAATTGTGACGCGCGCGTTCGGAAACCTCTCGGCGAGCGCTACGATCGCCTCCATTTCGAACGCACCCGTAAAGACACCGCCCTTCAATTTGAAATCGCGAAAACCGTAGCGATCCCGCGCCGCCTCGGCAAGCCGAAGAAGCGCGGGGATCGTCAGGGTCTCCTCGTTGCGCAAGCCGAGCCATGGATCCGTCGCTTCCGGCTCGGCGCGAAATGCGAGCGGGGTATGCTTCCGGTCGCCGACGAAAAACAGGTATCCAAGCACGTCAACGCGAGTCCGCTGCTGACCTTCCCCGAGCAGAGCTGCAACGGGGACTTCGATGTGTTGTCCGAGCAGATCGAGGAGCGCCGATTCAAGCGCCGTTGCTGCATGCACTGTGGTGCGCTGATCGTAGGTTTGTGAACCGCGGCCCTCTTTGTCGAGGCTGCCAAAACGCCGATAGACCACTTCCAGTACTTGCTCGCGGTCACCAATCCTGCGGCCGACAACCAAGTCCGTGCACGCCTCGAGAATCGCGCGAATGGCCTCGCCGCCCGGCACTTCGCCCATCCCGATATGGCCGGCATTGTCCTCAAGCAGAACGAGGTTCCGCGTGAAGAAGGGGCTGTGTGCGCCGCTGAGGTTCAGAAGCATGCTGTCCAGGCCAGCAACCGGAATCACACGCATGCTCGTGACCATAGGCGTATCCGCGGATGTCAGTGGCAAGTTCAAGCACCTGCTCCAGGGATCAGATTTTGCGGCGCTTCCAGGCGTTTGATTTCCCCGACGATGGGAAGATAGGCAACGATGGCGAGGAGTGCCGTTGCTGCAACAAAGACAAGCGCGTAGTTGAAGGAGCCGGTACGTTTGACAATGAGGCCAATCACGATGGGCGTGGTCACTCCCGCAAGATTGCCGATGAGATTGAACAGGCCACCGTTCACTCCAACCAGGCTTCTGGGCGATGTGTCGGAGATAACGGTCCATCCCAGCGCGCCGAAGCCTTTGCCGAAAAAAGCAAGGGACATGAGAAGCGTGACACCGAGGCTGGTATGAACTGCGTTACAGGCAACCATCGTGGTGGCCAAAAGCATGCCGGCAACGATGGGTGCTTTTCGCGCGAATGTCAGCGAATGGCCCGCACGCAGCAATCGGTCTGAGACAGCGCCTCCCAGAATGCCCCCGGCGAAGCCGCAGAGAGCGGGAAATGCAGCCAAAAAGCCGACTTTCACGATGGAGATGTGCCGTGTCTGGCCCAGGTAAACCGGGAACCAGGTGAGAAAAAACCAGGTGAGGGTCGTGATGCAATATTGCCCTAAGTAAATACCGGCCAGCATGCGGTTGCTCAGAAGCCATCGCACCGCCGGCCAGGTCAGAGTATTGGCGCGCGCTTGTCCCGCGGCGTCGAGGCTCGCCAGCCCTCCGCCACGCTCGATCAGCTCGACTTCGGCGCGGCTGATCCATGGGTGAGATTGGACGCCATGAATCGCGCGAAACCAAACTACTCGCAAGCATCAGGCCGATGATGCCGGCAAACCAGAAGCACTGCTTCCAGCCGAATTCGCTCGCAATCCAGCCCATTACGGGCGCAAACACCACCAGAGAAAAATATTGCGAAGAGTTGAAGATCGAGGAAGCCCGGCCTCGTTCGGTGGTTGGAAACCATGCCGCCACAATGCGCCCATTGCCGGGGAAGACGGGCGCCTGGGCCAAACCGGAAAGGAATCGCAAAGCGCACAGGAGAGTGAACGCAACTGCAACGGGAGCAAATCCCACAAGCCCCGACAAAAGCGCGCAGATCGACCAGCACACGATGCTAATGCCATACACGCGCTTTGAGCCGAACCGGTCCAGAAGGCTGCCTGCGGGCAACTGCGCCAATGCGTAGGCCCAGCCAAATGCCGACAGCAGGTAGCCGAGGCGCAGAGGATCGAGATGAAGATCACGAGTAATATCCGATGCGGCAATCGACAGAACCACTCGATCGCCATAGCTGAACGTGCTTGCGATGAACAGCATGAGCACGATCATGTATCGGACGTGGGTTATCTTCGCCGTCTGCATGCAGGTCTCGTTTTCGATTCAGTTCCGATCCGCGATGAGGCTCTTCAGTTCTTCAAACTCTCCTGGGGCCAGATCGGTGAGCGGCGCGCGCACAGGACCCGGATCGCGGCCAACGGCTCTCAGGCCGGCCTTCACTATCGACACCGCGTAGCCTTTGCGGCGATTGCGAATCGCAATGTAGGGCAGAACGAAGTCACGCAGCATCTCGAACACCGTCGCGTGATCGCGTCGCCGGACCGCGGCATAGAAGGATTGAGCGAAACCGGGAAGGAAGTTGAAGATCGCTGAAGAATACGTGCTGACGCCGATCTCGAGATACGGCAGCGCGAAAGTTTCAGCCGTGGGCAAGCCGCCGATATAGACCAGACGATTCCCAAGGCGTGTGCAGATCCGCGTCATCAGTTCGAGGTCACCGTGCCCGTCTTTGAGTCCGATCAGGTTCGGACACAACCCGCACAGTTGTTCCAAAGATGATTCTGCCAGGACAGCATTGTCACGGTTGTAAAAGACCACTCCGAGATCGGTGGAGTTGCACACAGCTCTTGCATGTGCAATCAGACCCGCGGAATCCGCGTTGACCAGGTACGGGGGAAACAGAAGCAATCCGTCCGCGCCGGCAGCTTCAGCGGCGCGTGCGAATTCGATTGCGGTGCGCGTTCCATAGCCACAGCCCGCCACCACGGGTACGCGCCCGGCAGTCTCAAGAACAGCAGCGGACACGACTTCTGAATACTCGGCCGACGTCAGCGAAAAGAACTCGCCGGTTCCCCCGGCGGCGAACAGCGCTGCGGGACCGTTTTCAAGCATCCAGCCGATATGCTGCCGATATTTGTCGCGGCGAAAGTCGCCGTTCTGGCCAAAATGTGTCACCGGGAAGGAAAGCAGGCCAGCGGAAATTTTGCTTGCCAATTCAGCGGGAGTCACTCTACTCATGGTCAAGATCTCGGGAAGGGCCGACAGGCCGCAGGAGAACTATAAAGGAAATTCAGGGCATTTAACCGGAAACACGTATCGCGCACTGGGAAATATCGGTCCGTGTCATCGTGTCTTTCCGGTCTTGTTCGATCCACCGCGGTCGCCCACGGCGACACTCGTCGCCGAATCGCACCGTGATCAAATCCACGATGCGCGGGCTGACAGATGAGGAGTTTGAATATCGAGGGTGATCAGCGAGAGGGGCACTACCCCGCTAGCCGCACTCCCGCTACGTGACCGGCCCGGGATTGAAGAGAACGAACTGGTTGTGCAGGCCCCAATGGTCGGCCCAGGTTTTCTTTCGACCGCTGGCCGCTTCGAGGACAAAGCGAAAGATCTCCCAGCCGACTTCTTCAACCGTGGCATCGCCCGTTGCGATGCGGCCGGCGTCGATGTCGATGAGATCGTGCCAGCGCGCAGCGAGCCCGCTGTTGGTGGAAACCTTGATGACCGGCGCCATGGCAAGTCCGTAGGGGGTGCCGCGCCCGGTCGTGAAGACGTGTACGTTCATCGATGCCGCGAGTTGCAGCGTGCCGCAGATAAAATCGCTGGCCGGGGTGGCCGCGAAGACGAGGCCCTTTTGCGTGACGCGTTCGCCTGGTCCGGCCACGGACATGATCGCGGTGCTGCCGGCCTTGGCGATCGAGCCCATCGCTTTCTCAACCACATTTGCCAGGCCGCCTTTTTTGTTGCCGGGCGTAGGATTGGCTGAACGATCGGCGCCGCCAAGCCGCAGGTATTCGTCGAACCACCTCATCTCACGAAGAAGAGCGCGCGCGATCTCGGGCGTGGCGGCGCGGGCGGTGAGAAGATGTGCAGCATCGCGAACCTCGGTCACCTCGGAAAACATCACGGTTGCGCCCGCGCGGACAAACAGGTCGGCGGCGAACCCCACTGCGGGGTTTGCGGTCACTCCCGAAAGTGCGTCGGAGCCGCCGCACTGCAAACCGACGACGAGATCCGCCGCGGGACATGGCTCACGGCGGCGCTGGTTGAGCCTCTGCAGCTTCCTTTCCGCAAGCGACATGATGTGGTGCACGATTTCGCCGAAGCCGTGTTGCGCCTCCTGCATGACGGAGATTGAAGGCTCGTCCTCAAGAACGGGCAGGAAAGACGCTGGCATGAGGCGCGAGGGCTGCAGCTTTTCGCATCCAAGGCTGACGAGCAACAGTTCGCCGCCGAAGTTGGGATGGAGGCTCAGATTGCGCAGCGTACGAATGGGAATGGCAGCGCCCGGAGCATCGATGGCGACGCCGCAGCCGTAAGGATGAGTAATGGCGACGACGTCGTCTACGTTGGGATAGCGCGGCAGGATTTCAGCTTTGATGCGCCTGACAGCGTAGTCCACTGTGGCGGCCACGCATTGCACTGTCGTGCTGATGCCGAGAATGTTTTTGGTCCCGACCGAGCCGTCGGCGTTGCGAAAGCCTTCAAATGTGAATCCGTCCAGTTTCGGTAGCGGAGCAGGAACAGCGGTCGCGAGTGGGCAGGCATTGAGCGCCGGCGCGGCGGGCGGCGTGACCAGGTCTTCATGTACCCAACTGCCGCGCGGTATGGCGCGATTCGCGTAGCCAATCACTACGCCGTAGCGAACGATGGCGTCGCCCCGAGCCAGATCGCCCAGGGCAACCTTGTGCGCCTCGGGCACCGCCTCCCTCAGTTTGAGGCCGCAAGGAAAACGACTGCCGGCCGCCAGTCCGTCCGGGTTGACAACGACTGCGACGTTGTCGCTGGGATGCATGCGAATATAGCGGGGTGGGAGGGAAGCGGTCATGCGTTGTATTGTTGCGCCTCGCTTTTCATCATCGCACCATGCAGAGCCGTTCGGGATCGAACTTCCAGTTGGGAATTAGGCGCCGCCTGCTGCAGGTGCTTTGACTGCGTCCCAGCGGGGGTTGGGTCGGCCAGCTCAACTTGAAGAAGGCAACCACCGGAGGAATCGAACCCATGAATCGTAGAGAGTTTCTTAAGGCCACGAGCGTTGTCGGATTCGCGGTTGCAGGCAACGCATCAAGCAAGTCTACGAGCGCAGATCCACGTTCTCCGTCGGTGCGGATGAAGCTTGGTGACCAGACATCGCCTACGAATGATACGCACCTTGCCTACCTGGCCCGGTATGGCGTACGCAACGTCTGCGGCTACCCGCAGATTGATGGCGACCGCCTCTATGCGACCGTGGAGGAGCTGAAGGGGATGATTGACATGGCCGGTAAGTATGGGATCAGTATCGATTGTACGGCGCCCCCATTTCTCGAATCGAGCTTTATCGATGCGGAAAAGCATCCGGCCATTATGCTGGCGGAAAGCCCGGAGCGCGACCGCGATATCGAGCAGATGCAGACGTTTATCCGCAACTGTTCGCTGGCGGGCATTCCCAGCATTAAATACAACATGAGTATTCTGGGTGTATTACGGACGGGGCGCGTGCCCGGACGCGGAGACGCTCTTTACCACCAGTGGAGGCTTTCTGAGGCTCATCCCGCGAAACCACTCACACGGGCCGGCGTGGTTAATGGAGATCAATTCTGGGAGCGGATCACTTACTTTCTCGACCGCGTGATTCCGGTGGCGAATGAGTACAAAATACGGATGGCCTGCCATCCGCAGGATCCGGGCGTTCCACCAGAGGGCTACCAGGGAGTCAATCGAGTGCTCGGCACAGTGGACGGACTGAAGAAGTTCATCACGATTCAGGAGAGCCCATATCATGGCCTGAACTTCTGCCAGGGAACGATCTCGGAAGATCTCGGGAACCCGGGCGTCGAGATTTTCGATGTAATCCGCTATTTCGGTACACGCAAGAAGATCTTCAACGTGCATTTTCGCAATATCCGCGGACACCGCGATGACTTTACCGAAGTCTTCCCGGACGAAGGCGACATAGATTTTGTGAAGGCGATCAAAGTATACAAAGAGATAGGCTACGAATATATGCTGATGCCGGACCATGTGCCGCTGGCGGTAAATGATCCTGCTTCTCTCCAGTCGTTTGCCTTTTGCTATGGGTACATTCGGGGACTCATTCAATCGATGAGTGAGATGGTTTGAAGCACTTCCCAGCTCGGCCATAAGACTTCCACGGCAAGATGCGTCTCTTATTTGGTTGTCTCAGCCGAGGGGGCCACTCCATAAACCTAATTTTTTCAATCACGCGGCACGCCGGAAATGTGACTCAAAAAGCGTAGAGAGTTGCGGGATTATCGACCAGGATGGTCTTACGCAAGGTCTCATCTGGAACCCACGCCGCTAGCAGGTTAAGGAGGTGACCGTCGTCAACGCGAAGCAGCGGAGAAACATCGCTCGGCTTGCGACCAGAGCCGGTGTCAGGATGCGGCCAGTCCGAACCCCACAGAATCCGTTGAGGATTTGCCGTGATCAGCGCGCGCGCCAACGGCGCGACGTCGGGATAATCAGGGGCGCTGCTTGAAGCGCGATATGCTCCCGAAATTTTAACGTATCCCTTCCCGCTTCCGACGCACTGTAGGAGTTTGTCAAAACCCGGCTGGTGAAGGCCGGCAGCGCCTTGGGCTCCGCCAAAGTGGTCAAATACCACCGGGACTGGAGACGCCAATACGAGGTCGCTCAGTCCCGCAATCACCGGCAAGGCAGCGTAAACCTGTACATGCCACTTGCGACCTTGAATTTGCTCAATTGCGGACTCGAGGCGATGTCGTGCATCGCCAAGATTCGTATCTCCCGCGGTTCCCAAATTGATCCTCACACCGCGAATGCCTGCGCGCTCCATGTTGTCGAGTGTGGTTGACGGAATCGCACTTGGCAGGACCGCAATTCCCCGGGCCCCTGCCCCGTATTGCTTCATGGCGTCAAGTGTGCAGGAATTGTCGGTGCCATAGACGCTCGGCTGCACGATCACTACGCGACTGATGTGCAGAGCCCGGTGTACCGCCAACAATTCCGCTGCGGATGCGGATTCCGGTGTGTAGGTGCGCGATGCTGCGAATGGGAACCGACTTGCATCACCAAAAACGTGGACGTGGCAATCGCAAGCTCTTTCGGGAACATCAAACTGAACCGGCTTAATTGAATGTGGGTTTTCGGAAGAAATGCTAAGCCTCAGCGATCGAGCCAATCCACTGGCGAGCATTCCGGTTAGAAATCCGCGGCGCGACAGCATAGGCTGATCATTCTATTCGTGCGGATCTTCGTTCGCAATTCGATTTGAGATGAGCCGAAGTCCGTTTTCGATGTGACTGATAAGCTAACCGTACGGTGGCTGAGACTTTTAAAGACCTGTTCGCTCGGGGATACCAGGCGCGTCGAGAGGATCGACTAGCTGACTCCCGTGCTGTCTTCATTGAAGCGGTACGGAAGGCTGCGATAGAGGCCGATCGACCTTCTTTGGCCGAGGCACTTAGCGGTCTGGCGCAGGCCGAGCGTGGCATCGGCAATTTGGAAGCCGCGGGTCATCACTACGCAAACGCGGTGGTGCTATATCGGGAATTGGGGCTGCGGGACAGGCTGGCGTACGCGCTTCGGCACGAGGCGGACATACTTAGGGAAATGGGTAAGGTTGTGGAGGCCGAACCACTTTACCGTGAAGCCGAGGGGATCTACCGCCAGCTTGGCGAATCAGCGGCGCTTGATTTGGCCAATACGCTCAGAGGTTTAGCCTTGGTGAGCGAATCAAGCGCCAAGAGTAGCGGATCCAAAGCGCTCTGGCAAGAGGCTCGTAAGTTATATTCGAAATGCAATGTGGACGCCGGCGTTGCGGAGTGTGACCAAAAGCTTTCTCGGTGACTGCGGCTCAGTTTCGGTCGATAGGTGTTATGCAAACGCCATGTCATCCACAGGCCGATCCAGTTAGTCCGGTCCAGCCAGGCTGCATCAGAGACGCCTCGAGCACGAACAGTATCACTGCCATTCCAGACATTACCTAGGGGGAATGTCCGCATCGGCCACGATCCGACCGCGACGTTTTGTGATGAACGAAACTCCGAACCGCTCGCGCGGTTGGCAAGACAGGGCTGCTGGTTGCCTTTGAGCGTCCGCTGTCATTATCCTTTTTCCAGATCGGCGGTTGCACGCGAAAGCACCTATCTTTGAGGGGGCGCCAATATGAAACGCAGTCCAGTCCAGGTTGCCTTCGGTCTTTTCATCCTGATCGCGTCTGCTGTTGTAGTGGCCGAAGAGTCGCACCAATGGGAAACCGCCACGGTCATCTCTCAGATTATTGGCTCTAGTCCGATGGGTGAGTGCAGCGGGCAAGTTGGCAGTGGCGCTCTTGCTGCGCCGACCAATCGCAAATCGAACACGGTAGTTGTGGACACAGGAAGATACAGATATTCGTTACAGGAACTCACAGGCGGACCGGACTGGCATCAGTTTATCGTCCTGACTGGCCACGATCACATCGCCCACGAACAGATGAAGTTCTATCGCGACGGTCAGTCGTTCGTGGTTTTGGACGATCAGGGGGAGAAGCACAAGTTCTGCCTGCTCCACGCGATAAAGTTTGAGTAGTTACCGGGATACGATCTCGTCTCCTCCTTCCTTTGGCGTGCGCCAACATTCCGGGAGGATCACCGTCGATGCTTCAGTTTGCCATGTTTTCTCCCGTCCCGCCTGGCTGGTTTGCCGGGCCGGCAGGGGGCCACCCGAAAATTCCGCATCACCCACCACCCGCTCGCGACGCCCAGTTTATCCTTCAATGGTGAAGGTTTGCGGATACACTTCGTTCCGGAAGACGACGAATCCATGAAACCATCATCGAACGTTAAGACGCCAGCGCAATACATCGCCACACTCCCCGCCGATCGTGCGAAGACGATCGCGACGGTGCGCGCACTCGTGAACAAGCACATTCCGCGCGGATACGATGAGTGCCTTGTCTGGGGCACGATCGGCTGGACGATCCCCCTGTCTCGATATCCAGACACTTACAACAAGCAGCCGATCTGCTACGTCGCTCTCTCGTCGCAGAAGAACTATTGCTCGCTCTACCTGATGGGCGCGTTTTGGAGTGCGAGCCACCTCGAGCAGCTAAAGGCGGCGTTCAAGGCGACGGGGAAGAAGCTCGACATGGGGAAGTGTTGCGTTCATTTCGAGTCGCCGGACGATTTGCCGCTCGAAGCGATTGGCAAGCTGATCTCGACGATTTCGAGCGAGAAGTGGATCGAGATGTACGAACAATCGCGCTTGATGACCAAGGCGGGGCGGGCGCAGATGGCGAAGCAAGGCGCCCCATCGGCGAGCAATGTGGCCGCCAAGCGCGTCGACACAAAGCGTCGGCGGTAAACCTTCCCAGCATGACTCGCCGATACCGGGCCACCACGTAAGAGAATTCGAGACCGACTGGGAACGCCTTAAGTCGATTTTGGTCGTTTCGACAGTTGCCATTGACTTGGACGTTGGCGGTGGGCGGGAAGATGCAGCTAAGTGGGAGAGAACAAATCGCCAAATGAGATGAGGTCGATGGCGGGAAAATCTTTCAGTGTAGCCAGCGCCTGGCGCTCGATTTCACGCGACGCCCGCAGGCGGGTGCGAATCCTGTCCAGATCGGCATCGTTGTATCCGGGGTGAGTCACGAGTTCCCAGGTGCCTTCGGGCAGTTCACCCAGAAGCGAGCGCACCGTGTCGGAGTCGAGTGTGCCGGTGCCGACCACGGCGATCGTTCCATCGGTGGTCGCGAACTTCTCCCGGGCAATCAACCGGCGAAAATAGGGTCCCAGCCGCCGCAACGCAATAACCTCACCGGCACGCATCCACGAAGCACGCGGAGTGGCTCGCACGGCCCATTCGGGTTCAAAGGGATTGCGCACCGCGCGAATGCCGGCCGCACGGGCAGCGCGCAGCACCGGCCGCAGGACGGGCGGGAACATGTGGGTGTGCTTGTGCGTGTCGATGTGGGTGAGACGCAAGCCGCTGTCCTGGAGGCGGGCAATCTGCGCACCGGCTTCGGCTTCGATTTCGGCGGGTCGAATCCGGCCGGCGAAAAGGCGGGTGAGGAAAACGCTCAGACTGACGGGAAAACGGCCCGTCTTTTGGTCGATGAGGCTGGCAATATCGCCCGGCGGGAGCACCGGATCGCCGTCCACGAGCACCACATGGCAGCCGACTCCCAGGGTTGGCGTCGCCCGCGCCATGGCGATGGCCTCGCCGGTCGCCGCGGCCCTGGCCATGAGGGTGGTGCTCGACAGCACGCCCGCCTGGTGAAGTTCAATGATGGCGCGGTTGACACCCGCGGTCAGGCCGAAGTCGTCGGCATTCACAATCAATCGGCTCACCGGGTGAGTCTATCAACCCAGCCCGCTTGCACGATGATGGGCAACCTGAGCCCCTGCGCGGAGATGAGGTTGGCATGATGGGACAGTTGCACGCTGTTATGATGGCAGAAGGCCGTTTCCGGCCTCCCGCCAATCGTGGGCGGTTAGCTCAGTTGGTTAGAGCGCCTGCCTTACAAGCAGGAAGTCGGGGGTTCGAGTCCCTCACTGCCCACCATAAATCGATTACCTCCTAGAAAGGTCAGGAGTTAATCCATGAGCGCCTCCCATCATCAATCTAAACATCCTGCCGGAAAACGAATCTTGGCCGAAATTGGCAGGACCGTGCAGGCCACAGGGACCGGCGTGAACCCCGTGGGATGACAGACCATCACCTTAAATACACTGCCGACGTATGGTCTGAGTCCAATTACGCTGACGGCAACAGCTGGCGGCATGCTTCGGTGAGAATAGGCGGCCGCAGACGATAAGAACGGCTGGGCAGAGTTCGTGAGATCCAGTACGGGTATCTCGATGGGGCCGGCAATCCCTTGCGGCATTCGCGGGAAATAGCTGATCTCCCGCGAGCGCCGCAAGTGTGGTTGCGATTATTATCGACCTGCGAATTCGGCTACCTCCTCGTCGTTTTTGACTGCTCGGGCGTCGCTGTACGAGTGACCAGTCAGAAGTCCAAGGACAAACCAGGCGAAGAGAACAGCTCCGATTGAGAAGAGAATGTCTCCTGGAACACGCATCCAGCGCAGCGTCTGCATGGTGCCGGACTGCATGAACTCAGCAGAACGCGCATACCAGGTACCCTTTTCGATGGATGCCCAGGCCTGCAACAGCCCCACTGGCAGCATGCTGAGTATGACCATGAAGATAAGTCCCAGGTTGAGCGACCAGAATGACAGCCTCAGCGGTCCCTGCTTCCATTTGCGACCGGGGTTGAGGGCGCGCAGGCAGAAGAGGGTGAGTCCAAGTCCAAGCATTCCATAGACACCGAACAGGGCCGTGTGGCCATGGACGGGAGTAAGGTTGAGTCCCTGGACGTAGTAAAGGGAGATGGGCGGGTTGATGAGGAAGCCGAACAGGCCGGCTCCGACCAGATTCCAGAAGGCGACTGCAACGAAGAAGTAGATGGGCCACTTATAGTTGGCAATCCACTGTGATTTCTTCGTTGGTTGCGCAAGGCGGATGTTCTCCCACGCTTCATAGCCGATCAGCGTCAGCGGTACAACCTCAAACGCACTGAAGATGGCGCCAAGGCCAATGACGGCAGGAGTAGCACCGGCGAAATACAGGTGATGGAAGGTGCCAACAATTCCGCCGGAAAGGAAGATGGTTGTCGAGAACAGAGCTGCTTTGGTTGCGGTGCGAATCTCAATCAGCTTGAGCCGGGTGAAGAGGAATCCGATCACGACGGTTGCAAACACTTCGAAGAAGCCTTCAACCCAGAGGTGAACTACCCACCAGCGCCAGTATTCCGCCGTTACGAGATGGCTGCGCTGACCGTACATCAGGCCAGCTGAATAGAAGAGCGGAATGGCGACGCTCGAGATAAGAAACAGAGTCAGAAGCGACCGATCCTCGCTCTTGCGAACAAGGGCGGGCTTGAGGGATGCAACCATCAGGACCAGCCAAAGAACAAGGCCGATGAACAACAGGATCTGCCAGAATCGTCCCAGGTCGACATATTCATAGCCCTGGCTGCCGAACCAGAACCACATGTTTCCGAGACGCTGTTGGATGCCGAGCCACTCGCCGGCAAGCGATCCACCAACAACGAGAATCAGTGCACCGAAAAGTGCATTGACTCCTAACCGTTGGTACTTCGGCTCATGGCCACTGACAGCGGGGCCAACGTAAAGGCCCGTTGCCAACCACGAGGTCGCAATCCAGAAAATAGCGATCTGGAGATGCCAGGTGCGCGTCACAGCGTAGGGCAGATACTTGGCGAGCGGGAATCCGAAAAACGATTGTCCCTCGACTCCGTAGTGAGCTGTCAGAACGCCCATGAGAATCTGAACGCCCCAGAGAATCACCACGACGTAGAAATATTTGAGGGTCGCGCGCTGAGACGGAGTCGGCTTCAAAGCCAGGAACGGATCGCGTTCAGGATAGGGACCGTGAACGAGTTCCTTTTCCTGCGATGCGTACCACCACACCAGGCCGCCAATTCCAGCCAGCAAGCCAACGAAGCTGAGAACGCTCCAGAGAACGGCTCCCGATGTCGGGACATTGCCTATCAGTGATTCATGAGGCCAATTATTTGTATAAGTCGAATCAGAGCCCGGGCGGTCCGTTCCACAGGCCCACGCGGTCCACCAGAAGAATGCCGCCAGTTGATGCTGCTTTGCGGCGTCAGTCAGTGCTCCGCCTGGAATGGCGTATTCGGACCGGCCAGTAGCAAAGACATCTGTGTAATAAGCCGAGAGCTGTTCGAATGCGGCTACCCGGTCGTCGCTCAGGATGACTCTATTCCGTGTGGGGTCGTAAGTGTTCGTGCGAATCTCGCGGATGAGGCGCGCCTTGAGGACGGCCTGCTGATCGAGTCCTAGTGTGGCGAAATTGGCTGCGCCGTCTCTGACAGCCCAGTTGTCGAGCAGTACTTCTGATTCCCGGTGCAGCCAGTCCGCACTCCAGTCAGGTGCGACGTATGCACCGTGGCCCCAGACGGTACCGATCTCCTGGCCGCCGATGGATTGCCAGACACCCTGACCGTCTGTGATGGAACTGCCGGTGAAAAGAAGCTGCCCACTCGCGGAATACACATCCGGAATGGGAGGAGCTTCGCTGATCATTTTCCTGCCGACTCCACCAAGCACGGCAAATGATCCGATGATGACGATGGCCAGGGCCACCCAGTAACGTTTGTAAGACATGACGTCTCCTTGACGAATTGCGGATGAATCGCGCAAATAATGCCGCGCTAGAACCACCCTAGCGGCCAGCAGTTTCGGTTGCAGGGACTTAAGTCACAGGAAGGAGATGGACTCTCGCATATTTTGGGATAGGCTACCTTTCGGTTTGCAGCGGGTTGATGCGGATTGTCCGGTTGGCCTGATAAAGTTACCACTGCCCGTCCCGCACAAATTGAATCTTCAGCGTGGTATGCCAGTCCAGTTCTCATAGGAGTTCGGCCTATGTCGTTTCGCTCAGTGTTTCTCGCCGTCGTCATCGCGTTCGCGCTGATCGTGTCCGCCTTCCTTATCAATCGGCATCGTCCGAGTGTAGAAACGGCTCAGCCGACAGCAGACTTCGTTCGTGCGTCAGGCAAATGCGCGGAGTGCCATGCGCGCCTCCAGTACTCCGTAGTGCACGAGTACGAGATGAGCGCCCATGCCAAGAAGGGCATCAACTGTCTGGACTGCCACCAGCCCGGTCCAAATCAGCAAAAAGTGGATCACCACGGATTCACCATCGCCGCTCACCTGACCGCCGGCAACTGCCGTTCCTGTCACGAAGGCATCTATCAGGAATTCTTGCGAAGCCGCCATGCCGCGCCGAGTTGGGCCGCGGTTCACGGAGAAAAAGGCCTCAGTCCAGAACAGGTCTCGTTCAGCGAGCAGTTCCAACCGGGAGGCACGAAGCGGCCACCGAACCCCCTCGTTCTTCCGGAAGGCCATCCTGCAGCCACTTCCGGTTGCGAGCAATGCCATGCAGTTGGCAAGCCCAACGACGACGGTACGATTGGAACTTGCACGCAATGCCATTCGCGCCACACGAGTTCAGTGCAACTGGCACGCTTACCCAGTACATGCGGCCAGTGTCACATGGGTCCCGATCACTCGCAGATCGAGATTTACAACGAGTCAAAGCACGGTGTGATGTTTGCCGCCCAGCGCAACCTGCTGAAGCTTGATGCCGATCCACGCACGCTTACGACGCGAGATATGTTCGTGCCCACATGCGCAACTTGCCACATGAGTGGCATCAACGGGCTCAAGGTGACGCATAATCCATCCGACCGGCTCGGCTGGTACCTTGCCGACGCGATCACCACCCACCGTCCGAACTACCTGCAAGCCCAGATCAACATGAAGCAGGTTTGCACGCAATGCCATACCCAGGCTCTTGTTGACCGCGTTTACGACCAGGGCCAGCAGGTTGTTGAAAGTACCAACGCGAAGATCCTGGCCGCCAAGGCGATCATGGATGACCTTCACAAGGATGGCTCGCTCTCCGGTCCGCCATTTACGCACACCATCGACTTCACCTACTTCAATCTCTGGCACTACGATGGCCGGACTTCGAAGCATGGTGCCTTCATGGGCGGAGCCGACTTTGTGCAGTGGCACGGTAACTACGAGCTTTTATCCAAGACGGTCGAGCTGCAGCATGATGCCGATGAATTGCGGAGAGAACATGCACATAAGTAGGCTTCTCTCGCCAATTCGGAAAATCGTCGCCGATCCACGTCTTCGATGGGGCCACGATCCGCGACTCTGGGTAGAACTGTTCGTGACTTTGAACCTGGCTATCCTTGCCGCGGACATTTTCATCGCACACTCCGTCAATCATTTTCAAAAGGCGGCGGAGTATATACCGTTGTATTTCTCGATTGGAGCGCCAGCCGTATTGGCCTGCATAATCGCCTTGCTTTGGATCTGGGGCTTCGGGGCGCCCTGGCGCGATGTTGGATACGCGGTTGGATGGCTCTCTGTTCTTGTAGGGCTCGGGGGCGTTCTCTATCATCTCGAAAGCCGGTTCTTTCTCGATCGAACGCTGAAGAGCCTCACCTATGCAGCGCCCTTCGCCGCACCGCTCGCTTATTCCGGTCTTGGGTTCCTGCTGCTGATGAACCGCATGGTCGCCGCTCGCAGTATGGAATGGGCACGGTGGGTGATTCTGCTGGCATTAGGAGGATTCTTCGGTAATTTCGTTCTGTCCCTTACCGATCACGCATCGAACGGCTTTTTTGCGCGCACGGAATGGATCCCGGTAATTTCATCCGCGTTCGCAACCGGATTCCTGATCATTCCTCTGATATTGACAGTCACGCGCCGCTTCCTCGATCTTTGCCTGGTTGTGATGATGGGGCAGGCGTTTGTAGGCGTACTTGGATTCTGGTTCCACATGCGCGCCAACCTTGTTGAGCCCGGCCACAATGTCTTTGATAAGCTCGTGAACGGCGCCCCGCCGATGGCTCCATTGCTGTTTCCAAACCTGGTAGGGCTGGCACTTATCGGCTTGTGGGCCTTGGTCCCTCATGTTTCGGAGTCCGACACCGCGCGGTCGTGGCTCGGCGCAACGTATGACTGGTTGCATCCGGCCGGAGAATCAGAGACCGGAGAGTAGCTCGCAAGGACACTGAATCTTCGCTGGAGATGCGAACCTGTGATCATGCCGTCGCAGGCTGATTGAGATCCTTGGCGGTAAAAGCTGATCGGCCCAGCACAAACGTGAGTACGAGGTTTGTTGCGAACAAAAGTACACCACTCAATTCCAGCATTCCAGATACTGGCAGTACCTTCCACGCGAGGGTAAGAAAGCCTTCATAAGCGAGGGGCTCAGAAGACACGCGCAGGAGGCATCCGGACTGGAGCAATATGAGGCTCAGGAACATCAGACGCTTGCTGAAGATGTTATGGATTCCAGCGAAGTGCGGCAGTATACGAGGTCCAACGGCAAAGACCATCGTCGCTGCAAAGCCTACCGTCAGTGCATGACGTGACGCACCCCATATACCGCCGTGCATGTCTGCAAACGCGGCCCATACACTCATCGATCCTGCCACGATCAGCCACGAGAAGGCCAACCGGATGAATGCAGGGAAACTCGGATGGATGCCCTGAGTCTTGGGGCGCCCTTGAGAGCGTTCTGATAGATGCAGCGCAAAAAGAATGGCGATCGAGCAAGAGGCAAACAAGATTGTTGCCGGCTTGGGTAAACCGCTCACTCCGAATCCGACTCCCGCACCGATGAGGCACAAGGCGATCGAAAACCAACCGACACTGGGTTTCGGGATTGCAAGAAACGCAGGCAGCCATCGTGCTGCGAAACCCCAGACCACGGGTACAACGAATCCCCACCCAAGCAGCACAAGATACTTCTGATCGAGCGAGTGGGGAAACGAGCGAAGTCCGCCTTCAATCCCGAGTCGAACGCACTCGACGAAATTAAAAATCACCGCGCATGCAAGAGCCGCGGTTCCCAACAATACCGAGACCATCCAGAGTTCCATACCCTGTTTCTTTGGGCTACTCTGTTCAGGCGGTTTGTGGTGGGAGGCAGCCGAAAGGAAGAGAAGCACCGCAATCAGTTCAAAGCCCGCCGAGATTGGCAGCAGAGTCCGCCAGTGCCATCCGTAAATATTTGCAAACCAGCGCATGGCGACCCCGAGAGTCCACAGAACGAAACAGCTCAGTGAGACCCAAAACGTGGAGCGGCCCCGTGCCGGCTGTGAGTAAAAGCCGATTCCAAGAATGAAGCTTCCGATCCAACCGAAGATTTGCGCATGACCGTGGCCTTCCATCCACGCGGCCGGCAGACTTCCGAGCCCATGGTTCGTGCTTATCGCCATCAGGTTCGAGAAACCCAGAAGGGTTCCGGGGAGCGCCATAAAGAACAGGCCGCTCAGAATCCAGGCGCGGAGTATCAGGCTCTTTTGCTTTTCCAGGGACATCAGGCTTGCACTTTGTGCAGGCAATACTTCAAATTGGCCTGTGGCATTCATGACTATCCTCTCTTGTTCAGTTCGGCTTCCATCTGAATGGTGCGCGGGAAGAGCACGTCGTTTTCAAGATGCACATGCTGCTTGAGGTCGGCTCCGAAATCGCGAACGCCGGCAAACAGCGCGCTGTGCGTGATGCATGCCCATTGAGGCGGTTCAAAGCCAGAAGTGATCTCGCGAAGTGTCTCCATAATGTGGCTGCAGGATTCGTGCTCCTGTTCCATCATGAAAATTGGGAATGAGACCGAGCGGAAACACGCGTGACCAGCAGGAAGGTTGACGATCAAATCCTGATCCATTTGCGCAATGAATGGAAACAGAACCTGCTCCTCCTTCTGAATGTGGGCCAGCAGATCGGAATGGAGTTCTTCAAGCAACGCCACGACTCGGCCCAGTTCCGGCGCCCGATCGCTTCGTTTCGCTGCGACCTTGCGGGCCATCTCCACTAGCCGGGGTAGTTCCTGCCGAACCTTCTGATGATGGACACGAACGATATGTTGAATTAACTGAGTCAATGACAGGTCCGCGGGATCAGGTGCCATTGCACCGGGTTCCGCGCTCTGTGCCCTGGCGAGTTTTTCGAGCACCTGATCGACGGACAGCTGCAGTTCTGCGCATGCCTGCTCCAGTGAGCTGTCGGCTCGGGAGCAGAGATCGATATCAAAACGCTCGAAAACGTTGATGGCTGAAGGGTGAGACTTGACGATGTCTCGGATGGACTGGGTCGAGGGATACATAATGCACTCTCCACTACCTACCGTAGCGGGAGGCAAAATCTGCCGCAGTAACTTATGTCACTCGGAGCCCTGGCGATTAAGACGATGCCTCAAGAAGGACGCTTAACCCCTTCATGTCTTTCACAACGATCTGGCGCGCATCCACGTCGAGAAGCCCCTCCGCCTGCAGGCGCATCAAGTTTCGGGAAATCAATTCGCGCACAGTTCCGAGCTGATTAGCGAGTTCCTGGTGGGTTCCGGGAAGTTGAAACTCGATTCCTCGTTCGGTCTTCTTACCGTCATTTCGAGCGAGCTTGACCAGGACTGCAATCAACCGTTGGCGAATGGTCGTGAAGGAAAGTTCCTCAATGATGCCAACCAGGCGGCGTAGCCGAGCCCCGACAACTTTCAGCACTTTGAGCGAAACCTCGGGATGCTCCATGCAATACGCCTGGAAATCTCGCCGTGAGATGAAGGCAATCTCTGTTTCCTCAACTGCTGAAGCGGAGGCCGGGAATGAACCTCCGTCAAAAACCGGCAATTCCGCCACGGTTTCGCCGGGCACGTTCACGGCAAGCACCTGTTCGCGGCCATTCACGGAAGTCTTGAAAATGCGAACCTTGCCCCGCGCGATGATATGTAGCCCGTTACATGGCTCACCCTCTGAGAACAGCAACTCTCCCGAACTGAATAACTTGCGCACTGTTCGAAGAGCAAGAGTTTGCAACTCGGCCGGAGAAAGGCTCGATAGAAGGGCGGTTTTGCCAAGTGCGGTTGCCAGATCGGTGCGTTCGGTGCTCACCCAGCGAATTCTATCAGCCTGAGACTTTGGTCACTGCATTCGATTGGTTGACGTTGTCTGATGGATTCATGAATCCGCAGATCAACACAATCGATTTCGACGAGCGCCCATTCATCGCGATTTGGGAAGTAACCCAGGCGTGCGACTTAGCCTGCGTGCACTGTCGCGCCTCTGCGCAGCCAGACCGGCACCCCATGGAACTCAGCACGGATGAAGGCAAACATCTGATCGACCAGATCGCCGCGTTTAAAGTTCCCGTCTTTGTCCTCACGGGAGGCGACCCGATCAAGCGGCCCGACCTATTTGAGCTGATCGGTCATGCCCGCTCCATCGGTGTGCGCGTGTCGCTGACGCCAAGTGCGACACCGCTTCTCACACGTAACGTCGTGGTTCGTCTGAAAGAGGCGGGGCTGGCCAGGCTCGCAGTGAGCATGGACGGTGCGAGCGCCGATACGCACGATGCCTTCCGCGGTATGAGCGGGTCGTTCGCACGCACACTCGATGTGATTCGTTGGGCGAATGGAATTGGCCTCCCCGTCCAGATCAATACAACTTTCAGCCGCCGGAACATCAGCGAGATCGATGAGATCGTTGCGCTGATGGAGAAGTTGAAAATCACGCTTTGGAGTGTATTCTTCCTGGTTCCCACGGGACGCGGAAAGCTAAACGACTTATTGAGTGCGGATGAATTCGAAGCGGTCTTTGCCAAGATTTACAGTTTGTCGAAGACGGCGACTTTCGATATCAAGACTACCGAGGCACAGCACTACAGACGATTCATGCTGCAACAGCGAGTTGTTGAACGGAAAAACGGATTCGCCTCCGCCACCAACCACGAGAAAGCCGAGGATGCTATCGGACGCGCGCCCCGCGGGCTAAATGATGGAAAGGGCTTCGTCTTTATCTCCCACACTGGCGACGTCTTCCCTAGCGGGTTCATGCCGCACTCGGCGGGCAGCATTCGGACTGAAGAGTTGGCAACCATTTACCGGGAGTCTCCACTGTTCAGGAACCTGCGTGATACATCAAAGCTTGAGGGTAAGTGCGGGGCGTGCGAGTTCAAAGAGATCTGCGGTGGCTCACGTGCCCGCGCCTACGCCCTCACCAGGAATCCGTATGGAGAAGAGCCATGCTGTTCTTACATCCCGAAGGGCTATGTGCAGCCGGCTCTTCAGACGAGGCAAGCAACGACACTCCATGTGCTCCAGGGCGCTTGAGAGCGTGATCGTCGGCGGCTGAGCGACAATCAAATGAAAGGGAATGAGGGATGCAATGGCGATTCAGATTGGCGCAAAGCCCGATAGCGGATTCGATGATCCCATAGGCATGCTGAAAGACTGCCATAGAAGGATTGAGAGCTTCCTGGGAATTCTCTGCGCAGTGGTCGACCGCGCGCATCGCCGCAGCCTGACTACCGAAGAGAGCGACGCGGTGAAAGCGGCCCTCAAATATTTCCGCACCGGCGGACAACGCCACACGGCAGATGAAGAAGAATCGCTGTTTCCCAGGCTACGCGAATCGGATGCCGGTTCCTTTGCTGAAATTGACAGACTGGAAAGCGATCATCGCGAAGCAAATGATTTGCACGTTTCGGTCGAACAGATCTATTCAGTCTGGCTCGCCTCTGGTGAATTGACATCGACTGCCGCAGTTCAATTGAAATCACAGACCCAACGGCTCAAACAACTTTATTCCGACCATATTGTCGTCGAGGAAACGATCATCTTCGCTCGTGCCAGCCAAGTGCTGGACCACCAGGCTATCGCTGCTATCGGGACTGAGTTTCGGTTCCGCAGAAAGTAACCCGAACCGCAATCGATGCACATCTAGCCCCTGACCACCGCGTTCACAGAATCGAACCCAGAGAAGAAAGTGAATTCCAAGCCTGCGTTCAGAGCGACAAACAGCCATCGAACAATCCGCCTTGTCTTTTGCGAATCGTCGGGGCCGAGCCTGCGAACAAGTTTCTTCTTTCCTGGCTCCTCAATTGCTACTGCTGTCAATGTTCCCATCTCGCAACACTCGTCGGTTCCTGAGCGCCAAGCATACTTTGAAAGTGAAGCGGCCAGGACAAAGCGGAGCTCCGTCCTGGCCGCAATAAATCAGGCAGGCACCGCATTGTGGCCGAAACCAACGGTGATCTCTTCGTGCGACCCGTCTTTCGCGTGGCCAGGAGCCTGAAGGGCGGCAGCAATTACGGGGGCGAAGTTCTGATCAGCGACGTGCACGACCTCAGGCCATGCCACCGCGCCCGAGGTAAAGATGCGGTTCTTATATCTGAGTGTTGGTTCCTGAATGCCGTTCGAGGTCATCACAGCGACTTAAGGCACACCCATTAGAGCGAAGGAATTCCGCCACTTTCTGAGATTCCGAGTGACCAAAGTCGCTGTGGCCACTCCCGCGCTCGCCCTATGCTCGAGTTCGAGGTGATCGATATGCCATTGACCACACAAACCGTTCGCGAAATCGCACTGGAACAACCGTCTTCAATCCGTGTCTTTGAACAATTTGGAATCGACTACTGCTGCGGAGGCCGGAGACCACTGGCTGAGGCATGTTATGCAGGGAACCTTGAAATCGACGCCGTGATCGCCGCACTCGAAGATGCTTCGCGGGCGCCGCAGGATAATGCTGAAAACTGGTCGGCAAAGTCCCTGGAGAGCCTGATCGCCCACATCATCGCAACGCACCACGCGTATGTAAAGCGGGAGCTGCCACGGCTGGCGGCGCTCGCCCAGAAGGTTGTCAACCGTCATGGTTCAACAATGAGCGAGTTGCCGCTGATAGCAGTGACACTTGCACAACTCGAGGAAGAACTGATGCACCATTTGGCGAAGGAAGAAGCGGTTCTGTTCCCCTACATCGCTGATCTCGAGAAATCGATCGCTACTGGATCACCCAAACCACGCAGCTGCTTCGGGACGGTGGCCAATCCGATTGCGATGATGACGCAGGAACATGACGCGGCCGGAACTCTCCTTGCGGAAATTCGCACACTCAGCGGGAACTTCACTTCGCCCCCCGACGCTTGCCCAACCTTTCACGCGTATTATGGCGGCCTGAAGGAATTCGAGCAGGACCTCCACCAGCACATTCACCTGGAGAACAACATCCTGTTTCCGCGCGCTATTGAGTTAGAGGCTGCTGCTATCATCCCCACGCGGTCATAAGTCGTTGAAAAACCTTTTGGCCGCGCTTTTCAATAGCTTTCGCAACTAGCTGGAATACATCAACGTCGGACGTTGGTTAGTGCCCGCACAGCCCTCGCGGGAGCCGGAATATGCAAAGGGCAGGGAAGCGTCTTTGTCGCACATTCATGACCTTGCCGCACTTGAAGGACAAAGTTGTCGGCGTCTCGACGTGTCCCGCGCTGGTCCATCTACAACTCCAAGCGGCATTTGCGTGCCTTTCGCCCAAGCCTCCGGCCTCGCGAGACGTGATGTCCCCGACCTTCGATCGCTACTGAAGTACGTGGATAAATCCGCCGGCCAGTCCCGCTACGTTCTCTGCCTGCGATCAGGATCGCGCGGCAATGCCGATGCCAGCAGGAGCGCTGCTCCGGCGTAGAGCCATGTATCCGCGACGTAATTCAGCGCTTCGTTGATCTCTGCTCCGCCGCGGGCGAAGACCAAAATGAACAGATATGGGAACACGGTCAGCACGATCATTAGCGCGCCGATCGAGGCCGCGGCTCGCCGCGATTGTTTGTTCAGGGCCAGGGCAATTCCAGCCGCCAGCAGAATCGCTCCTGCGAGGTATCCCCACACGGTGGGGAAGGGAACCCATGAGGGCATTACCTTTTCCAAAGGCACGCCCGGCGCAAACTCAGGATGAAGAAAATGTTCTATGCCAAAAAAGATCGCCGCAATCGCCAGGACGAAGCGCCCAAACGAAACCATCCAATTCGATAGTTGCGGCGATGAGGCGCGACGTTGCAGTCCCGCGAGCGCCCATGCGCCTGCGGCAAAAGATAGATCTCTCAGCGCGATGGTCCACGAGAATCGATCTTTAGGATGCGCGACCACAAAGGGTATATAAAGCATGCAAACAAACAGAGTGAACATCGTTCCGAGCAGGGTGGACGACAAGCGCACGAGCTTTCTGCAGCGTAAGACTGGTCGCTGCCGCGAGCAGCGCGCATCCGACAAAATACGCCCAGAACCGGTGCCCCGGCATCCACGACGGGACCATATTCTGGACAAACTCGGGGCCGCGGAAATGCTCGGGCGCGAATATCGCGAGCGGAACGGCGTAGAAGACACAGCCCAGGATGATGAGCTTGTCCCAGCCGCGAGCCGCACTGATCTCTTTACGAAGCAGAAAGACTCCGACGACAAGATAGAGAAGCCCGGCAAAGCTCATCCAGAGATTTGTTGATGAAAGCATCAAGACCTCTCGCGCGAAAATGCTGCGGCAGAAATTATATCCGCCTCACCGAGTGTTGTATGGCCTGCGAGTCCGGCAGGAAGAAATCAGGCTTGCGGCGGTAGTGGGCGGCGTCCAAGCGGTCGGGCGGCCTTGTCAGTCTCGAGAAAAAACAGCCACGAGGGATCCTGCGCGAGCACTTCTTCCAGTTCCGGCTCGCTCAAAACCATGCATGCCGTCGAGAGCGCGTCCGATTCAGCCGCGGTATCGGCCAGGGCCCAGGCACGGCTTTGCCGCAAGGCCGGCTGGCCGGTGCGCGGATCGAGAATATGATTTCCCTTGACCGCCAGCCCCGATCCGCTCAAGGAAGTGTGCGTCAGAAAGAATCGCTGCGGTGCATGGTCATCCCCCAGGCCGCACGACCAGCCGGCGGTGTCCTTCGGCGGATCGCCCGCCAGAATGCTGCTGCCGCCCGCAACCAGCAAGAACGAGGGGCAATCCCAGCTACGCAGCAGCTCCGCCATCCGGTCGAGCGCAAACCCCTTGCCGATGGCGCCCAGATCGAATTGCAACCGCCCGCTCTCGCATTGAATGGCAAGCTCCTGCGGCAGTAAATGCCACTGCGGCAAAGAGGTTTGGGTTTGCATGGCAGCGGCCGTGGCCGAAAACGCGCCGCGCGTGGCCAACTCCATTTTCTTTGCGATTTCGAGGCAGGCAAAGGCCGGCTCGCTCAGGCGCATCTTCTCGCCGGGCGCGAGCTGAGCGATCTGCGCTATGTCGCTGTTGGCGCGAAAGCGGCTTAAGTGCGATTCCAGCTTATCCAGAAGATCGACCGCGGCCTGCGCAGCCTGCGCGGCATACGTTCTTTCTTCATCGGCGATGCGCACCTCGAAGTGAGTCGCCATGGCGCGATGATTCAATTGGTAGATGTCAGCCATGGGATTTCATTTCGGCGCAGGCGACCACAAAATGATCAGCACACCGGGCCGGACTCCGAAGAATTCCGGGCGAAAATCCTTGAGCTGTTCCGCGTATTGGTCGGCAGCTTCGGTGGAGGTGATGTAAAAATCCGCCTTCCCCGGTTGCTGGCCTGGCTGCCAGAATCCGACTTCGGCAACGTGCCGCAGATACCACGGCAACGGCCAGGGATCGGCGGCAATCACGGCGATGCGCGGCGCCGCGATGGCATTCTGGCGGGCCAGCCTTTCGATCTCCGCAGGCAGGCCGAGCAAATCTTCCGAGGTGTGGGCATAGGCATACGGATTGGCTTCGTCGGCAGGATGGACAAAGACGCGCTGCCGCGTATCGTGGGCGATCAGCCCCGCGGCTACAGTTCCCCCAAGGATGCAAACGGCGCGAATCGCGATGCGAAAAGAGGGAGACTTCGCCGGCATGCGCCAGAGCGACTCGACCGCCAGACCCGCGAACAGGGCGATCGGCAGCCAGGAAATCAGGGCCAGCCACGGCGTCTTGTATGGAATCAGGCTGTAGATCACACCGAGGAGAAGGGAATAGAACGCCAGAAAGCCGTAGGGCGAAGGGCTTCGCTTTTTCACGGTCAGGAAAAAGCCTATGCAGGCGAGGGTGAAGATAACTCCGCCTGACCAGCCGCGGGTTAGAAGCTGGAAGTAATACCAGAAGGGTGCCTGATGGCCTTCACCGCGGGCTCGCGCAAGAAGATCGGGCCCTGCGTGCAACAACGCGGGCAGCGCATTCCAGTTACTGCCAAACCAGGTGAAGAGCATCACGCCAAGCAGCAGGAAAGCAGCAGCCGCGGCCAGGGCCGCTTTGGGCTGCCACAAACCGGCAGGGGCTCTTTCCGCGCAGATTCCAGCGCCAGAAGACGAATGCGGCGCCGGCCAGCGCGAAGAAATGAAGAACGGCGGTCTCCTTGCATGCGAGCATCAGCGCGGCGCAGGCGCCCGCCAGCGCGGCATGCCCGGCGGAGTGCCTCTGACAAGCGCGCCAACCGGACAGAATCAGTCCAAACGTAGCGGCGGCAAAGATGGACTCATGAATGAAGTATCGATCGTAGTAAACGGGCAGGGGAGCGCCGGCAAACAGCAGCGCGGCGATCAGGCAGGGCATGAAGCCAAACATTTCGACCGCCGCGCCAAACAGGAGGATCGTGACACTTCCGGCGAGAACATCTGTCAGGCGCAGTTCCGATTCCGTGAGGTCGGAAAACACCTTTGCACCCTGGATTTTGGCAACCGGCAGGGCGAATGCGGCTAATGCTGGACCGTGGCGGTCCACCGGATCGTAGGTGAACGGTTGACCAGCCAGCAATTGTCCGATGATGTATGCGTTGACGGCTTCATCGGTGTGCATGGGCCGCTCACCCAATTGCGGCAGGCGGAGGAGAAGTCCGAGAAGCGCGATAAGGAGAAAAGCAGCCCAGCGAGCCCACCGCGGAGGAAGGGCGGAATGCTTTCGGGCGATCTGTTCCGATCATCGAGAACAACCTGGGCCAGATCGGCAGGCAGATCGGAGTTGTCGATGGGGGCGGTCACACGGCAGGCTTGCCCCACACTTCAACCTCGATGTAGTGGTTCAATTTGTTGGACGTGTTCCCGTTGCTGTACAGACGAACATAGCGCCCCTTCGCGTCCTTGGCATCGATCAGCTTGCCCTGATATGTCTCGATGTAATTCAAATCCTTGCCTGCGCCGACGCCGATTTCGTTGGAAAAGTCATTGTTGAAAATGGTCGTCACGCCGGACTTGAACGTGGGATCATCGGAAACCTGCACCACAACATCGCGATACACGCGCGCCTGGGCATGAAAATGCCAGATGAGGACCGCGTAGATATCCGCTTTCTTCGCCAGATCGATCTGCACCCATTGCTTGCCGGGCCCGAGTTCGACCCAGGAGCCTTCGTTGCCGTCCTTGTCTCCGTCGTCAACCATATCCAGCGTTCCAACATTGGGATTGCTGTCGCTGGAGGTGACCTTCTTGCCCTTGGCGAGGTTGATGGTGCCGGCGGGAACCATAAAGTCGGGGCGCTTGCCTTTTGTCGGGGGCTCAAGGTTGGGCACATTGAGGGGCGCAGGCGTTCCCACAAACAGAGGCGGCGGCAGTTGGGTCTTCAAAACGACCTTGTCCTGCGCAAGCGCGGCGGTTGCGACAAGCAGAACTGGCAAAACGAAAAAATTCGTGGAAAGGCTTCTCATCATCTATTCAAGCTCTCACTTCTTCGGCGGTGATGGCAATTCTGGTCTGCGCGGCAACGGCGTCGTTGGCTTTATGAATCGTGTATTCGCTGGTGAAAGCTTCATCGCCGGGGCAATTCAATTTTGCCGTGCCGCGGATGGCGTTGAAAAAGTTCTCCAGGTGCGGCTGATGGGGCGGCTTGTTGAAGAACACCGGAATTTCATACTCCGCCAGCTGTGCGGTTTCGCGCACGTCCACTTTCGCGGCGTCCTCCGCGGGGGCAGCCTTGCCGCGGACATAGCCCTTCTGAACCAGATCGTCCCATGAAACCTCGGTGGCGCGAGCCTCGCGGTAAATCGCGCAAAGGGAGGGATCTTCAGACATCTTGATGGTGCCTTCGTCGCCCATGAACATCTCAAAATAACCGCCGCCGGCGCTGGTGGTGGTCTGAACCTGGTATAAAGCGCGGGCCACGCCCTGGGCCAGCGGAAACTCGTAAATGACCATCGCGTTGTCATACCAGTCGTGGTTGCTGTAGTAATCCAGTCCGCCGCTGCCGATAACCGACTTCGGCGGCGTGCCCAGCCACCAGTTGAAAATGTCGATCTGATGCGCGCCGAGATCGGACAACGGCCCGCCGCCGAGTCCCTTGTACCAGCGCCAGTTGCGGTACTGGTGCATGTCTTTATAGCCGTACTTGGCCAGCGTGCCGGCGGGAATCTCGTATTTCTTGGGCCAGCCGAAGTCTTCCTTCACCGCCCGGTTCCATTGCCCCTGCACTGCCGTCAGGCGGCCGCAGAACTGCGCCTCATGCAGCAGCCGGTTCATGGTGAAAAGATAGCGCGGGTTGCTGCGCCGCTGATGACCGATCTGCAACAGCTTTCCGGTTTCGCGCATGGTCTTGACCATGGAGCGCGCTCCGTCGATGGTGTTGCTCATCATTTTTTCGCAATACACATGCAGGCCGGCTTTCAGGCATGTGTTGGTCATCGGCGCATGGCAGAAATCCGGCGTAGCGATCAAGACCGCCTGCAGGTCTTTTTCCTTGGCAAGCATGTCCTCAAAATCTTCGTAGGTGCGGACCTGGTTGCCGAGTTTCTGCAGGTAACGCCCGCCTTCGTTGAGGTGGTAATCCCAGATATCGCAAAGCGCCACAAGCCGGACGCCCTCGATATTCAGAAGGGATTCCAGCAATACCTTGCCTTCCTCGCCATAACCGACGAGGGCGATATTGATGGTGTTCAACGAGGATTTGTGGACAGCCGCGCCTTGTTGGGCGGTATCGGACTTGCAGCCGTCCAACAACAGGCCAGCGCCGGCGACGGCGGTCGCGCCGATGAATTCTCGACGGTTCAGGAAGGGATTTACCATTTTTTGAGGACCGCAAATCTGTTGTGTTCGACGAGCAGAAACGCCCCCGCGACCAGGCCGATATGAATGCCCAGCCAGGCGACGCCGTCCGACTGATCGATCATCACCAGGCCGACGGTCAGGGCGATAAAAAGCGCGGCCTGGGCGAGCAGCGACAGGCGAGTGCCCAGGCCAATCAGGAGCATGATTCCGGTGAGAATGAATGCCGGGCCAAGCATTTTGTCGAACGCCACCAAGGCGAATTTCGGCAACAGCGGCTGATGGGCGAACTTGTCTCTGAGCGCGGCGGGGATGCCGGCGTAATTGGCCAGCGCATAGGACTTGATGTTCACATTGACCATCACCCCGCTCGCATCCGGCTGGCCGGTCTCGGGATCGATGAGCGGCATGGCCACGGATTTATAGGCGCCAAATTTCTCAATGCCCACAAACAGGGCGCGAGCGCCGAGCCACAGGCGCAAAGCCAGAAAGGCATAGGTAAAATCCCAATTCACTTTGCGGGCAGGATTCAGCGTTGTTTCAGTTGAATCAGTCATGTCTCCCCGGTCCATGCCAAGGTTGAATGGCAAAAGTTTAAAAGAAGCTTCCGCCATGGCGGAAACAACGAATCGCGCTCCGGCAAAAAAGCCTTTAGCTCATCTTCCAGGGCGCCCGGTATTCGCGGGTCATCAGCTTGCTGGCTTCGGGATCACCGATGATCTTTTCTTCCTTCACGTCCCAGCGGATTTTTCTTCCCGTAAGCATGGAGATCAGGCAAAGGTGCCCGGGAATCGCCGAGTGATGTCCAACTTCGACCGGCGTCACCGTTGATTGGCGGGTTCGTACGCAGTCCAGGAAATTCTGCTGGTGATTGGCAGAGGTGTAGAGCTTCACCTTGCGCAGTTCTCTGGGCAGGGATTTGCCCTGTTTCCAGGCGGGATTCGAGGCGTCAAATCCTTCGCGATCGACCCACACCCAGCCTTCGCGTGCCGATCCATTTGACCCCGGTCTTGATGTCGGGGTGACCGCCCGCGATGGTCATGGTCACGCCTTGCGGATATTTCAATTCAAACCGGTACGTGGGCGCGGTGTTCCATACCGCTTTGGCTGGCGGAAGCTCGCCGCTGCCTTCAACCTCCGACGGGCCGGAATGATCGAAATCCAGGCCCCAGTGCGCAATGTCGCAATGATGGCCGATCCAGTCCAGCAGCTCGCCGCCGCCGGTGTTGTAATTCCAGCGCCAGGATTTGTGAGAGCGCGCCCGGATGTAAGGCTCCATCCTGGATGGACCGACCCATGTCTCGTAATCCAATTCTTTCGGGGGATCGGAGACCAGCAGATCCCAGGCCTTCGTGCCCTGCTGGACCTGCTCCAGGCTCGCGACATTTTGCCCCTGCGCAGCGAGCTTGGCCAGCGCCTCTTTTTGAACGTCGTCAAAATCCGAATTGCCGCCCGGCAGGCCGACTTCCACGTGGGTCACCGTGCCGATGAGCCCGTTTCGGACGATTTCCGCGGCCTTGTGAAAGGTCGGAACCGAGCGCTGCCATGAGCCCATCTGCCAGATAATGCCGTTCTGCTGGACCGCGCGAACGATGGATTGCTGTTCGGCGATGGTTTTCGCGAGGGGTTTTTCGCCGTAAACGTCTTTCTTGCGCCGTGCGGCTTCGGTCGCGACGATCTCATGCCAATGATCGGGCACGGCGATCATCACCGCATCGATGTCGTCGCGGGCAAGCAGTTCCCGGTAATCGTGGTAGGCCTTGCAATCCTCGTTGCCGTAATAGTCGTTCACCATCTTGACCGCGGCCTGCAGATGATTGGCATCAATATCGCATGCTGCGATCACCTGGCAGTCCGGCGACGCCAGGAACGACTCCGTATTGCCCGGCCCCTGCCAGCCCATGCCGATCACACCAAGATTGATGTTGTTGTTGGCCGAGGTTCCCGGACTCTGGCCGGCGAAGGCGGGAAGAACTGCCGGGAGGATCGCGGCCGATCCGGCAGCCTTCAGGAAGTTGCGGCGATTGAACGAACGAGGGTGCAGGGTGTCTTCAGAACCAGACTGTTGGGACATGACTCATTTGATCACTTTCCCGTTTGGGGTGGCAACCGCGCGTTGGGAGCGGGCGGCATCTTTTGGGCCGATTCCAGGGAGAAAGACCGCCTTGCAGGATCTCCTAACTAGACCGTCTTCATTGAGCCGCTTTGCTGGCTGGTGATGCGCGTCACTCCCTGCTTGCTTCGGATCTGTTGTTCTGCCCGACCCAAAGGGATGTCACCCACTTCCGCGACCGGCCGCCTCCGTAACAGTAAAATCCGGTAGGGATATGATTTGGCTCACGGCCGCAGCCCACGAAATGGTGCCCACTTGGATATTTTCCGAAGCGCGATGAAGAACAGCTACTTCTCTGAAATCCTCAAAATAGCCCTCCTGGTCCTCTCTGGCTGTTTTCCGGCCAGCGCCTCTGCGCAGGTTGAGTATGTTACCCCGACGATCGGCAATGTAGGAATCCTTCTGGAGCCGACGCGGCCTGCCGTGTACCTGCCCAACAGCATGGTCCGCGTCTATCCGATTCGCGGCGACGCGATGGACGATCGCATCGAATCTTTTCCTCTGACCATCAGTTCCCATCGCCAGCCCGAGCTGTTCAGCATCATGCCCGGCAAAGACGGAGCTCCGGCAGCCTACGACCAGGAAAAGACCA
Source organism: uncultured Acidobacteriota bacterium (assembly GCA_963812485.1). Classification (GTDB taxonomy): domain Bacteria; phylum Acidobacteriota; class Terriglobia; order Terriglobales; family Acidobacteriaceae; genus Telmatobacter. The sequence continues at coordinate 192,984 of CAWEVD010000001.1, read as the reverse complement.
CGCCCTACTACTACTCGACGCGCTTTGACGATTCGCTGATTCAGACCGAGTTTTCTCCCACAGAACGGTGCGGCTATTTCCGATTTACGTTTCCCAGGGGAAACGCCTCTCTGGTGCTGGCGAACCGTCAGCCGGGCACCTTGCATGCGGAAGAAAACGGCGCAGTGACTGGTGAAGAAGTTGTGGGTGACTTGCAGGCCTACATTTACGGAGAATTCAGCGCACCGGTGCAGTTCAACGCCGAGAAGACGAGCGGTAAGGATCGCCTGGTCGCAACCGGGCAGGGAACAGTGCTCGAATTTCGATACGGTGTTTCATTCATCAGCGTAGGGCAGGCGGAGAAGAACCTTCGCCATGAAATTCCGGAGTGGGGATTCGATCGCGTAAAGGAGGCCGCCCGGACGCGTTGGAACGAGACGCTCGGCCGCATCGCTGTCGAAGGCGGTACCGAAGCGCAGCGCAAAGTGTTCTACACCGCGCTCTATCGCTGCTTCGAGCGGATGATCAATATCAGCGAAGATGGCCAGTACTACAGCGCCTTCGACCGCAAGGTGCATCGCGACCCGCGCCCGTTCTATGTCGACAACTGGTTATGGGATACCTTCCGCGCGCTCGAGCCGCTCCAGACCCTGCTCAATCCCGACGTGCAGGCAGACAAGATCCAGTCCTACGTCCGCATGTATCAACAGTCAGGCATCATGCCCACGTTCGCCATCGCCGCGGGAAACCTCGCCTGCATGAACGGCAATCATTCCGCACCCTGGTTCGCCGACGCATGGTTCAAGGGCGTGCGCAATTTCGATCTTCGCAACCGCATACGATGGCATCCGCAACCGGTCCCTGCGCGACACGCTTCTTCCGTGGCGGCTTGGTCCCAAGGGCCCGCTCGACGACTTCTACGCCGCCCATGGTTACATGCCGGCTCTTCGCCCCGGGGAAAAAGAAACGGACCCCCGTGTCCATCCCTTTGAGAAGCGCCAGCCCGTTCCAGTCACTCTCGAAAACAGTCTCGACGATTGGGAAATCGCGCAGCTCGCGCGCGTCCTGAACAAGCCGGAAGACGAAAAGCTCTTCCTCGGCAAGGCTGCCAATTACAAGAATCTGTTTCGAGCCGACAAGGAACTGATGTGGCCGAAAGACGACAACGGTCAGTGGATCGAGCCGCTCGACCCCAAGTTCGGCGGCGGCATGGGGGGACGCGATTATTACGACGAGAACAACGGCTACACCTATACGTGGGATGTCGCCCAGGACTTCAACGGCTTGTTCACCCTGATGGGCGGCACCGCAAAGGCCGAAGGCAACCTGGATCAACTCTTCCGCGAGCCGCTAGGCCGCTCGAAGTATGAGTTCCAGGCGAAATTCCCCGATTCGACCTCGATGGTCGGCCAGTTCTCGATGGGCAATGAACCGAGCCTCGCGATTCCCTACATCTACAACCGGCTCGGCGCGCCCTGGAAGACTCAAAAGCGTGTCCGCATGCTGCTCGAATCCTTCTTCCCGGATACGCTCCATGGCATTCCCGGAGATGAGGATGGGGGCGGCATGAGCGCCTTCGTGGTCTTCTCGATGCTGGGCTTCTATCCCGTCACCCCGGGCATTCCCACCTACGACGTGGGCAGTCCCGTATTCGATAAGGCGACCATTCATCTCAAGAATGGCAAGGACTTCGTCATCATTGCCCGCAACACCTCGCATGAGAACAAGTACGTCCAGAGCATCCGTCTTCAACGGCCAGCCCCTGAACCAGGTCTGGTTCCGTCACGCCGACATCGCCAACGGAGGCACACTGGAAGTGATCATGGGCGATACTCCCAACCTCCACCTCGGGTCGGACCCCGCAACCTTCCCTCCGGATTCTCTCGCCGTCAAACCGGAAGATTATGCTCGCTAGCAGCTCCGCGCGAGCGCTCACGGAAGAGGGGAGCGGGCCTCCGTTGCTGATTCAGCAGGTAACGGACTGCCCAGCTTTGATACCAGGCAATACGCTGGGCAGCTCTCGCGTCCGCGTCGGTGCGGATGTCGGGAACTGCCGGATTCGCACCAACGTGGAATAACAACGGAAGAAAGACCGAAAAGACTGTCCCCGTGGATTTGGACCGCGCCCTGCTCTTTACCTGGATCGTTCCGCCATGTCTACGGACAATCTCAGAGCTCACCCAGAGACCGAGGCCGGTGCCTGTATCCCCTTTTGTGCTGACAAATGGGTCGAAGAGTGTAGCCCTGATGGCTGGCTGAATCCCCGATCCGCTATCCGCGACAGTCAAACGAATGCCATGGCGTGATCCGTTGCTATGTTCACGCGAATTGCTTACCCGGATCTTCAATGTGCCCTCGCGGCCTATGGCATCCATGGCATTCCCGATCAGATTCAGGGTTAACTGCCGGAGCTCACCGGCCTTGGCCATAATAGGAGAACTCTCGCGGAAATCTCTCTCAACGGCGATCTCGGCCGAGTTCAATCTCGGTCGGTAGAGCGCAAGGGCCGACTCTACGATTTCAGATATCTGCACGCTGGTTGGCTTGACCGGCTCCCGGTAGAACCTTAGAGTCTGGATCGTGATTTCGGATACACGCGCGAGTTCGCTCGCAGCAATCTCTGCGTACGTTTTCGACTCCTCCAGCGTGGTCGAGGCCCCAATCAGGTAGAGCAGATTGGTAACCGCCGCGAGCGGATTATTGATCTCATGGGCCATGCTTGCGGCGAGGCGCCCGACCACCGCGAGTTTTTCCGATCTACGCAGTGCCTCTTCCACCACATGCCGCCGGGCCAGGTAGTCTCTCATCTGGTATTGCCGGCGACGACTGCGCAGTGCAGCCTGGACGGTGCTGACGAACGTCTCGGGCCGAACGGGCCGCTCCAGCAACACCAGGTTTCCGAGAGGCTGCCGAGCGAGCATCTTCCTTTGGCTTTCCTGGTTAACTTCCCCACCAGCGGTGAGGAGGATGACGGGAAGATCGGACCATGAGGGTTGTTCAGCGATCAGCTCCGCCCACTCGTCGATGGCGGCGAGGCTGAGAACCTCCTCCGCCAGAATCACCGCTCCTGTCTCCTTTATCGCTTCGATCCGAGCCGTGACCGCGGAAGGTACTGGAACGCACGAGATGCTCTTGCTGGCAAGAAGACTGCATATCAGCTGGCCGTCTCGCCCGGTGGGAGCAACCACCAGAACTCGGAGCTCATCTTCCGGGCTGGTCATCTTCTATAAGGCCTTGCAAGCGGCTTGGATCCTTGAAGGCTTCCCATCTCGCCGCGATAACTGGGAGCGCCGGTTAGCACGCCTTCGAATTCCGTGAGCGGGGCTCCGACGACAATTGCTCCGTTCTTCATCACCAGTTCGCGGATGGTGCGTTCATGTTCTCCGCTGCGCTTCTTGATGACCGAAAGCGCCTGCCGCACCTCGCCCGCCGCTTCGAAGTAGCGAAACAAGAGGACGGTGTCTGCCAGGTAGCTCACATCCACCGGAGTATCGATGTTTGTTCCCACGAAACCATGTTGGGCAACTGTCATCAACGTCGTAATGCCCTTCTGGCTCAGGTAGGCCAAGCAACTCGTGGAGTTGCATGGCGAGGAATTTTTCGCCGGGCATGGCATTGAGAAAACCGTTCAGGCTGTCGATGATCAGCAGCCTCAGATCCTGCTCTTCTACCAGGTGCCTGATCTCGTGAACCAATTGACCGGGCGAAAGTTCCGCTGCATCGACCTGGCGAAGGGAGAGTTTCCCGGAGTCAACGTGTTTCTTGATGTCCAACCCCAGGCCTTTCCCCCGGATCACGAGAGTCGCCAAAGTCTCATCGAAGGCAAAAAGCGCCGCAGTGCCACCCTGCTCGACGGCAGACACCGCGTAACGAACCGCGATGGTTGACTTTCCGCAGCCGGCGGGCCCCAGAAGAAGCGTGCTGGTGCCGCTGTCAAGACCTCCGCCCAGCAAGGTGTCAAGCGCCGCGAGGCCGCTCTTAAGCTGGGTGGGCTGAAACGTAAAGAAGTGTTCCGAGGCCACGAGGCGTGGATAGACTTCGACCCCGCCCCGCTTGATGGTGTAGTCGTGGAAGCCTTCGCGGAACCGCGAGCCGCGCAGTTTCTTCACTTCCAGCCGGCGCCTTTTGATGCCGTACTCCCGCTCTACGCTTTCCATCAGGATCACGCCGTGCGCGATGCTCTGGAGTTGCAGATCGTGACCTTCGGCGGTGCGATCGTCGAGCAACAGCACGGTGCATTTGCGACCCGAAAAGATATTGCTTCAAGCCAAGGATCTGCCGGCGATAACGAAGAGAATCGCGGGCCAGCAGGCGCAACTCAGAGAGAGAATCAAACACCACCCGCGCGGGTTGCAGCCGATCGACTTCAGAAAGCACGGCGTTTACGGTATCAGCCAGTTCGATCTCGGAAGGATTGAAGACCGTGTACTGCGCCTCCGGCTTAAGCTGCCTCTCATCCGGAGCCAGCTCAAAAACTTCGATTCCGTCGAGCGACCAGCCGTGGACTCCGCGATTTCGAGAAGTTCGATCTTCGATTCGGAAAGAGTGACGTAGAGGCCCTTCTGTCCGCGGCGAGTGCCTTCCATGAGGAATTGCATCGCGATCGTGGTCTTCCCCGTCCCCGGATCGCCTTCGATCAGATACAGGTGATTGCGAGCCAGGCCCCCGCCGAGAATGTCGTCAAGGCCGACGATGCCGGTGGCGAACAATTCAACCGATGAGGACTTCCTGAGATTGACGGCTCGCCGTGCCGTTTCCGGATTCCGTGGCTGGAGCGTCTTTTTTGAGGTTTGAATTCACTGTGCCCCCGATCGCGAGCAGGATCCTGCTGTTTCCGTTCCTTCGCTTTTCAAAGGGCGGTAAGGGATTGTGATTGAATTCTCGTCTCGCCCGCATGTGAAATCGTTTGAGGCGGATGCCCCGGGCGCCGCGCTGTGCAGTTTTCAGGGAAGGCTCTGATCATCAGAAGTATGAATCGCCGGTTCCGGGCAGGTCTGGTCACTTTTATACATATTTGATTGCGACCGGCCAGCGCGGGAGGTTGCCCTGGAACTTCCCTCTTGAGCAAACCGGTAATATGGACCTGCGTATTCCGACGTTGACTCTCAAGCGCACAGCCCGCTCGGCGGTTCTCCTGGCCCTCGCCATCGGTGTCCTCTACGCCGCGCCGCCGAAGCCCGACCCGCTCCTGAACAAGACGGCGCCGGAATTTGTCCGAACCGATCTCGCCGGCCGCCCGGTCGATCTGGCGGCCCTGCGCGGCCGGGTGGTGCTGCTCAACTTCTGGGCCACGTGGTGCGCTCCGTGCCAGATAGAAATACCCCGGTTTATCGGCTGGCAATCGAAATATGCGGCCGACGGCCTCCAGATCATCGGCGTCTCCATGGATGACGATTCGGCTCCTGTTGCATCCCTGGTGCGCAAGCGCGGCGTGAATTATCCCGTCGTGATGGGCGACGAGGAGATCGGCCTTCTCTATGGCGGAGTTCTAGGACTCCCAGTGACCTACCTGATCGACCGCCAGGGCATCGTTCGCGCCCGATACAAGGGCGAGGCCGACCTCGGCGCCATGGAGTCGGCCATCCAAAGGCTGCTGGGAAAGTCCTGATTTTTTCGATAGTCAAAGATATTGCTGAAGTTGATTCGTTGCGAACGAGGTTCAGCGATCGCAGCAGTCGAGCCGGCCGGGGCCGCAAGGCGCACATAATCGACCTGTGGACTCCGACCGCCAATCTGCCGCTCCTTAAGGATTACCAGTCATATTTGCGGGTGGAGAAAGGGCTGCGTCCTCTCACCTGCGAGGCCTACCTGGGCGACCTGAGGACCTTTGCCGAGTACCTTGAAACCCGGCATGGCGTGCTGATGCAGGCCACCCAGCAGGATGTGGCCGGCTTCCTCGAGCATCTGCGCCACCATGGCATCGATTCCCGTTCGGCGGCGCGCAAATTGAGTTGCCTGCGCGGGTTTTACAAGTGGCTTTTGCTCGACCGGCGGATCCGCCACGACCCCACCGTCAACATCGAGTCTCCCAAGGCCTGGCGAGTGCTGCCCAAGTCCCTGGCGGAGCCGGAGGTGGCGGAAATGCTGGAGAGGGCGGCGATGGCTGCCAATCATCCGCAGGCGCGGGCGACGGCCCTGCGTGACCGGGCCATTCTGGAATTGCTTTACGCCGGAGGGCTGCGGGTTTCCGAAGTCACCTCGCTCAACACCAGCGACCTGGCTCTCGATGCGGGCCGTGTGCAGGTGCGCGGCAAGGGCGACAAGGAGCGCATCGTGCCCCTGGGGCGAGCCGCGCTCGAAGCGCTCGAAACCTATCTGTCCGAAGGGCGCCCCCACCTCGCCCGTATCAGCACGGCACGCAAAGGCCAGCCGTCTCGCGGCGAGCCCTCGCGCATGTTTCTGTCGTTGCGCGGCATGCCGCTGACCCGGCAGTGGGTTTGGCACCTGGTGAAACTTGCCGACAGTTCCGCCAGCCCGCACACGCTGCGGCACAGTTGCGCCACGCACATGGTGGAACATGGCGCCGACCTGCGCAGCGTGCAGCTTCTGCTGGGCCATGCCGACATCTCAACCACGCAGGTGTACACCCATCTTGCCCTGGGCCGACTGAAAGCCGTGCATCGCCAGCACCACCCCCGCGCGACAATGCGCGCCGCAAACGTGGTCGAGTTTCCCGCTGGTCCGCGTCCCACCGAAGGAGCGGGAGAACCCGACGCTCAACCCGTCCTCGCCGCCGCCGGATTCAGGCCCGGAATCGGCATGAGCACCGGGACGGCACGCGACCCCGAATCTCCCGACGCGCCGACGCTCGGCCAACTCGTCGCGGAATATTTGCGCGTGCTGGCCAACGAGCGCGCCGCCTCGGCTCACACGCTGCGCGCCTATGAACGCGAACTGACAGGCTTCGCTTCCTTCATCGTGAAACATTACGGCGAAGCGCAATCTCCGGCTCGGATCGAGCACACCCACATTCGCGGCTATCTGGGAACGCTGTATGACCGCGGTTTGTCCAAGGCATCGACGGCGCGGGCACTGGCGGCCATTCGGGGCTGGTTCAAGTGGCTGGCGCGAACCGGACGCGTGGAGCAGAACGTGGCTTCGCTGGTGTCCACGCCACGGCTTCCCAAGCATCTGCCGCGCGTGCCTTCAATCGAACAGATGAATCGCGTGGTCGACACCGTAGGGGAGGACGCCGCGAGCTGGCCGGCGCGCGACAAGGCGATTCTGGAGTTGCTCTACGGATGCGGGATACGGAATGGTGAACTGACGGCGCTCGATCTCAAAGACATCTATTGGGCGCAGGAAGTGATCCTGGTGCGCGGCAAGGGCAAGAAGCAGCGCTACGTGCCCCTTGGAGACGCGGCCGCGCAGGCGCTCCGAGGATACCTCGCGGAACGAACCGCGCGGCTGGCTGCCGGCATGCCTGCTCCGAAGCGGCGCACCACCCCGGCCCTGTTCATCAATCTCCAAATGCGGGGGCTCGACAAGTCCGGCGGAGAAGCGCGCCTTACAACCCGCAGTGTGGGCCGCATCGTCAAGCGGGTGGCCATGCTTCGCGGCCTTCCCTCGGATGTGCATCCGCATACCCTGCGTCACGCCTTCGGAACCCACCTGCTCGAGGAGGGCGCAGACTTACGGGCGATTCAGGAGCTTCTTGGCCACGAGCGCCTCTCGACCACGCAGCGCTACACCCAACTCACCACCGCCCAGTTGACCCAGGTCTACGACAAGACGCATCCGCGGGCCAAGTAAGAGTTTCGAAGTTAGAAACTAACCTTGCGGTCCGGATACCAGGTAAGTTGGATGTTAGTCGTTGTTACTGTCTGTTGATTCGTAAGATACATGGGCGCTTTGTAATGCTCGAAAGTAAAGTTTCCGTTGATTTCAAAGTTGGGGGTGAGGCGCTTGACGGCCTCAAAGGTGATGTTGTTCAGGGTCGTTCCGTATTCCATGCGCCATCGTGAATGAAATCCTTGGCGGTTTTCTGATTGCGGTACCTTACCTGGAGCCATTCGTTTCCGCTCAGGTGATAAGTGAGCCAGGCCTGGCCGCCCTTGCCCTCGCGGCCCATCCAGTCACCAAACAACTGGCCTTTGTTGGTGTAACCCTGCACCTGCACCACCTCCCAGTACATGAATTTGCCGCCGTTGCTGGTTGACACGGGAGGATCGGTATAGACAGCCTTCCACGCGCATATCGAGCGCAGGCACTCCAGGCATATGGGAAAGATACAGCCCCGGACGCCACGAGGCGCGGCGGGGTGCGTCGATCGGCGAAACGTCGTCGTGGACTTCGCCATCGGCATACAGTGTGAACCAGTTGCGAACCCAGGGAAGCCGGTACGAGAAATCGAATGCGCCGAAGCGTGCGCCCGGATCTTCGCGGCTGAACTTCTCTGCTCGCTGACCCCCGAGAGACTGAAGAAGCTCTTCAGGAAGGAGTGAATCGTGATCGGCACGTGGCCTTTACCGCCCCAGATGACGGTGCGCTCGAAGCCGAATTCCAGGTTTTCGGTCGGCTTGAAGCTTACCTTCTCAACATGGACCCACGGCGCGTTACTTGGCGCCCGACTATGGGTGTACCCTTCAACGATCCGATCAGGAATTCGTAGCGGAAGGGACCGGTGATATAGGACAGCCAGGGAATCCGCAAAGGCTCGACGCGGTTGATATTGAACGAGTAGATATTCTCGGCGTTATTGGAATAGGCGAATCCGGCGCCCAGGCCTGGGCCCATCCAATTGTCCTGTTTACCGAAGGATATTTCGTGGTTGAGGACATGGTACGAGGCATAAAGTTCCATCCAGCGCATGGTAGCGGTGGAAGAGATGTTTCCCGCCGGAATGGTCGCCTGGTTAAAGGGAAGGCCGGTGACGGGGTTGATATATGGGACGTGATCGTTCGTAGACAGGGACTGTGCCACTGCCGGCGAGTAGCCGGTGGACGGAGGGCGCGTATTGAAACTCGCCGCGCGCGTAGAGCGTGAATCGGCCGGCGATGGCGTAGGCGCTGGCTCCCGTGTAGTTGTTGAACCCGTTTGCGTAGGGCCGCCCATAATCGTTGACGACGGTCGAGCCCATATGAAAACTGTCGCGCAGCGGCGTGCCGGTCATGACCCGCGAAAGCGAATAAACCGACTCCACGCGCGTGTTTCCCTTCAATGCCAGGCACGGACCGGCCATCTCGTTGCGTAACTCGTGGGCCAGCGCTTCATACAATTCCTCGGCCTGATCATTGAGCGGACTGGAGTCGGCATCCTCGATGCGGGCCGCAGTGTCCTCCAGCATATGGTTGATGCTTTGCCGAGTCCACGGCCGCATGCCCAGGAACACGTGATCCACATAGCCCATTCCGTAGAGGCGCATCATCGCGGGATAAACCCAGCTATCGACGGTGACAAATGGCGAACCCATGATGGCGGGCTCGCAAGCAGGCGCCGGAGGACCGCCCATCGATCCCTGAGCGCCAGCGCCGGCCCCGGCCGGCTCAAATGTGAAAGGTTGCGCGGACTCCGGTTGCTCAGCCGCGAGGTTGGCGGCACCTACCAGTAGAAATCCAGCGACTAAGACAATTCGTTCGAGTATAGAAATACCAGCCTTCCTAGGGCTTAACCACATATCCCAACTTTACCATCCGGTGTCGAGGCAAAATGAGGCCGACGAGCTGGTCCGGGGAACGGCACCAGCTAGCGATCGTCAAGGACCGGACGGCTGCGCACTTCAACGCTTTAGACGCGAAATGCCGCCGTTTGAGAGCGTCGCATCCAACTCCTTTGTAAACCCGGCCAAAATATCGTTTCTCAGATGGCGTTGAAATAAGCCTTTGCGGCGCAGATAGGTTTCCATATTGGAAATAGGGTCAAGCGCGTGTCGACCATTGCCGCTCTTGTTCTCCGTCGCCCGTCGTCATTCCTTTAAGACGAAATGGCTGGCACTCGATCAAAGTGGGCCCGCGGCCTAGCCGTGCTCGGGATATGGCCTCGTTCGCAACGCGATAGACGGCCACGACGTCGTTGCTGTCGACGACAATGTCGGGGAACCAGGGTGTTTCGGGGTTGGCGGGCTGATTCGTTTTCGGTTTCCCGGGTCCGAGCCGCCGGGCTTCGCTTGCGATGCTCACGGTTGACGAAAATCATGGGCAGCCCGTGGAGGCTGGCGATGTGGAGCGCTTCCTTCCACAATTCCGAGGCGGCGTTGTCGCCAAAGACTACCGCGATCCCGCCATTCTTCCTGGTCTTGCTGGCCAGGGCGGCCCCGATGGCTGCCTGGGTGTGAGTCCGGCTTGCCATACCGGGAGCCGCGCCGTTGCCGTTCAAAGAATGGGACTGCGATCCGGAACTGAAATCGGCCCGTCAATCCGTGCGCGCCGGACAACAGCAGAATGGCCTCGATGGGCGGATCCTTTTGGAAGCCGGTTACGATCCCATGATCCGGGGAACACATCGCGTCATCAGAACTCAAATCGATCGCGACTCCCACCGTTCCCGCCTCATGGCCTCGAGACGATGAGTCGTTCCGGTTCGCGCCGCCGCCATTCGCCAGGCGCTGCTCGACCATGCGGCACTTGAGCAGATTCGCGTAGAGCGCAATCAGCTTCTCATCGGATATCAGCGAAAACCCCTCAGGAGGCTGTCTGTGTCCTTTGTGAGCGCAGTCTTCCGGTCCTTGTCCTTCTCTTTGCTGTTGCTGCCCATCTTCCTCCGATACCCCTTTGCGACGCTGCAGTTGCTGCGATTGTAAACGGACCCGGGTGGTCAGACGTCTAAGCCATGACGGAAATTGACAAGGTCCTGTCCCGAAACTACGATCGGCCCTGGTTTCGGCCACTGGGAGTTTCCGTTCCTGCGAGGTGCTGGCATGAAAGCTTTGAAACTGGCTGCTCCACTTATGGTCTGTTTTCTTATTGTCACCTTAGCGCAAAGCAAGCCCAAGAAGCCGGATGTGCCGGCGGTTTTCCAGAACGCACGTTACGTGTATGTAGAGGCGGTGGATGGAGATATTCTCAAGCCGGGTTTGTACCCTCCTGAAGACCGCCAGGCCATCAGCGACGTGCAGGACAGCATTCGCGCGTGGAACCGGTATGCCATTGCCCTCAATCGCAACGAGGCTGACCTGGTGATCGTGGTGCGCAAGGCACGATTGGCCGGCGCGCAGCTTCACGGGGGAGTCTCCGGCGGAACGCGGACGCAGCCGGGGCAGGCTCCGAATCCGGATTCCAGCGGCGGACCGATCATCCAGGGCGGCCGCAGCGCAGAGGTTGGCGCGGGCGGGGAAGTGGGCCCTGATGTGGATATTCTGCGCATCTACATTCAGAATGACGGCAAGCTGACGGGAACAGTCTGGTCTCGCGAACAGGACGGTGGACTGGATGCTCCGGCCGTGCCGTTGATTGCGCAGCTAAAAGCGGCTGTTGAGCACGCCTATCCGCAGACGGCTTCGACCAAGAAGCCCTGAGCAAGTCGATGCATGCATTCGAGCTAGGTCGAGTAGTCCGCATTGATGTGCACGTACTCGGCGGTCAGGTCGGTGGTCCAGAAGACGCAGGACCCCGGCGCCCTGATTCAGATCGATGCGAGATGGAGAACTCCGTCCTGGCGCAGATAGGCGTGCGCGGCCGCCTCGTCGAACTCCGCGGCCCGCCCGCCGTTGCGGCAAATGCGCTGCTCGCCGAACCAGATGTCGATGCGCTCGGGATCGATCTCCGCTCCCGAGTATCCGATGGCCGCCACCAGCCTTCCCCAGTTGGGATCGCATCCCGCCCACGCCGTCTTCACCAGCGGCGAATGCGCAATCGCCTTGGCCACCTTCAGCGCATCGGCGTCGGTCGCGGCTCCGTCGATGCGCAGTTCCACGACATGCGTAATGCCTTCGCCGTCGGCGACGATCTGCCGCGCCAGCGAAGTGCACACCTCGGTCAGCGCAGCCGGCAAACCCGGAGTCGTCCGGCTTCGATCGTGACGCCGCTTGCGCCCGACGCCAGCAGCAGCACGGTGTCGTTGGTCGACGTATCGCCGTCGACCGAGATGCGATTGAAACTCACCTCGATCGCCTTGCGCAGATAGCCGTCCAGCACCGCGGGCGTCGCCGCGGCATCGGTCATCACGTACACCAGCATGGTGGCGTGCGGCACCAGTTGCGGATGAATCATGCCCGAGCCCTTGCAGGTCGCGGCGATTCGAATCTCCCGGCCGTCGACTTCCAGGCGCGCAAACGCGGTCTTCTCCACCGTGTCGGTGGTCATGATCGCCTCGGCCACCTCCTGAAAATGATCCGACTCCGCGCCGATGCGGCCGACAAGCTCGGGCAGCGCCGCGATCAGCTTTTCCGCCGGCAGCGGCACGCCGATGATTCCCGTCGACGAAGGAAACACTTCCGCCGGACTGCAGCCGAACACGCTGGGCGGCGGCCTCGCAGGTGGCGCGCGCGGCATCGAGCCCGGCCTGGCCCGCGGCGCAGTTGGCGTTGCCGGCGTTGATCGCCACCACGCGCACTTTGCCGCCGGTTGCCGCGCAGGTGCTCCTGGTCCACCAGCAGCGGCGCGGCCTTCACGCGGTTGGCGGTAAATGCGGCGGCGGCGTTGGCCGGCGCGTCGGCCACGATCAGCGCAAAGTCGGTGCGGCCGCTGGCCTTCAGTCCCGCCTTGGTTGCGCCGAAACGGAAGCCCTTGGGAATCAGAAATTGGGAAATGTCGCTCATGCGGTTCCGGGGTGGATCGATGGGTTCAACCCTTTAATCTAGCAGGTGGGGGATGGATGACGGAGACGCGAACGAACGCACCCGCAACGATCGGCGAGCACTCATTTTCTGGAATTGGAAAACGTGAACGTGGCGCGCGGCGATCGCATCGTGCTGCACGACGTCAATCTCAACATCCGCGCCGGCGAACACGTGGCCATCCTCGGCCCCAACGGCTGCGGCAAATCCACGCTGATCTTTACCATGACCTGCCAGATCTATCCCATCGTGCAGCCGGGCATGCGGGTGCGCATCTTTGGCCGCGAGCGCTGGGACCTGACGCAACTGCGCAAGCACTTCGGCGTCGTCGCTTCGGGCTCACGGGCACCGATTGCCGGGCGAGCGCACGGCGGTCACCACCGGCCTCGACGCCGTCATCGCGGGCTTCTTTTCGGCGTCCACGCTGTGGCCCAATCTGCACGTCACCGAGGAAATGCGCGAGCGCGCCGTGGAGGCCCTGGAGCGCATGGAAGCCTCGCATCTTGCGCGAGCAACTGGTGGGCGAAATGTCGGCCGGCGAAAAACGCCGCATCCTGATTGCGCGGGCGCTGGTGCACCGGCCGCGTCAACTGCTGCTCGATGAGCCATCCAACGCGCTCGACCTTGCCGCCCAGCGCGAACTGCGCGAGACCCTGCGCCGCCTGGCCGCCGAAGGCACCGGCCTGGTCCTGGTGACGCATCACCTGGGCGACATTCTGCCCGAGATCGAGCGCATCATCCTGATGCGCGACGGCCGCATCGTCGGCGACGGCCCGCGCGAAGAACTGCTCACCGCGCCGAAGCTGAGCGAGCTGTTTAACACTCCGGTGCGCATCGGCCGCGACGAGGAGTGGCTGCATAGCTGGTGAAAAACAGGGAACAGGGAACAGGGAACAGGGAACAGTGAGTGGGGATCGAATCAGGGAACGGGAGTAACGCAGCCTGCGGTCGGTTTTGCGCCCGGCAGGCGCTTTCGCAGCATGGCGATCTGCCCGCTGTGATGGGATTCGTGCTCGCAGACGTGAAACCACTTGGCAGATTGTTCGCAAGGCCCCAGTCCGGGTCCTTGTTCGCGGCCATCAGCCACGCATCATCTTTCTTTTTGAACTCGGCCAGGGTCTTCTCGCGCACTTCGTGAAGAATCCCAACGTAGTAGTCGCGGTCGTGCCCCTTGATGTCCTTTCGCCCCGCGTCGCCGAGGTCCATCGCCGCGTCCCACTTCTTCTTGACCTCATCTGACCAGCTACCCCACTTCATGCCGTCGAAGGTGTTCATCCCGTAGTAGGTCTCTGTGGCCGCCAGGTGGAGCATCAGCGCGCCGATGGTGTTGGCGTTGGCGTCGAACAGGTACGTCCAGATCGGCCTGCGTCAGCCCCTTGGTGTAATTCAGCACGCCGTTTTCTTCCCGCATCCACGTCAGTTGCGAGACGAACGTGCCGATTTGCGGCGAATAGCCTGGCCGTGGCCCGAGCACGTTCGGCCCGGTCGCATCGGCCGCCGCTGCATTCGGACGTCACGAGGATCCTGCGAATCCGACGGCCATCGCGGCCGCCGTGCCACTCAGGAAGCTTCTCCTCGTGGCGAGACTCTCGCTTGTCATAGACGTCAGTCGGGCTCACTTGCTCTTTCACCTCCGGGAACGATCGGTTGTATGCGCGCCCACGAGCTATGCTGCGGGGGCCCAGTATACATCGCGCCTGTTGCGACGAGTGAGAGTCTTTCGGTTCGGGCGCGCGAGTCAAGCAAGCCGGCGATGCCGGGTCTAAATGCGGCCGGCGGCGAACTTGCCGGCCGACCAGGTTCGGCAGCTTTGGCAGTGAAGATCGCCATTCCAAGGCACGCCGCGATCAGGATCTCCGCGATCACCGGCCCGAAGAAGATATACGTGTAGGAATTCACGCCATGGCAAGATAGGCAACGAGAAACGAAGCCAGGATTGGCCGCAACCGCGACCGCATCCGTTTTGGCGAGCGTGCCAAGTTGCCAGAAGACGATGGCTTCGACGGTCAGGAAGACGGTGACTGCGAGTCCCATTCCTCTGAGGAAGTCGACAGTAGCTGCGGGTCACGCCCATCACGTCAAATTCGTTTGCCTTCATGATGGCGAGTGTGGCCGCGGCCAGGCCCGGCGCGGGCTTGCCAAAGACACCGCCGATGTGTGCAGTACCGAATGGATCAGCGTCAGCACCGATGCAATGCGCAGAAACAGTACGGCTTCATCGAATTGTCCTGTCGATTCTGAGAGTGGTCGAAGTATCGTGGTCTCCCACCCTTGCGAGAAAAAAAGCGCAAGGATGGGGCACGGAGCAGTGGTGGCGCCATGAACCGGGAACCGGCAGTTCAGGCGCTGGTCGGCTTGGCTTTCGATCCTCTTGGCAAACTCTTCCAGGATGCCGCTCCAGGCGCCGGGACCATCGAAGAGCGCGCGCAACTGCTCGTATCCTTCGCCGTGGCGCTCCAGCTTGCTGTGTTCCAGCTCGACCAGCGTGGCCCCGGGCCGTCGGCGGAGAAACGTATCTCCACCTCGCTCGCCTTGGCCATGTCGGGGTCAAACTTCCAGTCCGGGGTGTCGTGCCCGGGTCCACATGCCAGGAGAAGGCGCACGCGATGCGGCGGATCCCACGCCAGCACCGTGCCCCAGTCGCACAGCCTGCCCTCGGCGTTTCGTTCGTACCACCGCCCGCCCACGCGCGGCTCCACGAAGATCGCCTCGAACGGAGTCTTGCCGATGTGGTGCGTGGCCGGCCACCAGGTCTCCATCTGCTCCACGAACACGGAGAAGGCGCGCTCCACCGGGGCCTGGACGCGCACGCTTTTACGAACGACGGCTTCTTCGATTGTGTTTGCCATGCTTTCCTCCAGTCGCTGGTTTCTTCTGCGGCCGCTTGAAATGCGCTCATCGCCCGGGTCCACATCTGGTCGAAATGAGCGCGCAGCCGGGCCACGCCTTCCGGGTCCAGCTGGTACAGCCGGCGGGTTCCGGCCTTCGTGTCCGTCACCAGTCCCGCATCCTTCAGCACCCGCAGGTGCTGCGAAACCGCCGGCCGGCTCACCGGCAACATGCGCGCCAGTTCGTTCACGGCGATCGGCCCGCCCGACAGCTTTTGAAAGATCGCCATGCGGGTGGCGTCGCCCAGGGCATCCAGTCCGGCTTGTAGGTAAGCATCCACTTACGGTAAGTTACCACGAACCGATGGCCGCGTGTCAACAGGAAAATTTCGGCCCCGATCGCCAGCGTTCCAACGCGCGCCATGCGGGACCGTGGTACCATTCCGGCAAATGGCTTTACTCGAGCCATTCCCCGGAGGTTTCAATGAATGGCTACTCAAGACGAGACTTCATCAAGACCGGCATCGCCGCGGGAACCCTGGCCAGCGTCGGCCGCTGCCCTGCGCGGCACGCGCGCACCGCGACCGACATGGTCACGCTGGGCAACTCCGGCCTGCAGGTCACGCGCCTCGCCTTCGGCACCGGCAGCAACAACGGCCACGTGCAATACGCGCTGGGCCAGGCCGAATTCACCAAGCTGGTCCGCTACGCCTACGACCGCGGCATCCGCTTCTTTGAGACCGCCGAGGCCTACATGACCCCGGCCATGCTGGGCGAAGCTCTCAAAGGCCTTCCGCGCGACAGCTACCAGCTCATGACCAAGGTGACCACCTACCACGGCGGCGATCCGCACGTGCGCTTCGACGAGATGCGCAAGAACTCGCAGACCGAGTACTTCGACATCATGCTTCTGCACTGGCAGCACACGCGCGACTGGGTTGCGGAGTACGCAGCGCTGGCAGGACGGCATCGACGAAGCGCAGGAGAAGAAGATCATCCTCAAGCGCGGCGCCTCGGTGCACGGCCTGCCCGCCCTGCGCCAGGTGCCCGGCAACAAGTGGCTCGAGGTCGCCATGATCCGCATGAACCACAACGGCACGCGCATGGACGGCCCGGTTCCCGACGACGACAACCCCGGCAATGTGCCGGAAGTGGTGCAGCATGTGAAGCAGGTGAAGAAGCAGGGCATGGGCGTGATCAGCATGAAGCTGGTGGGCGACGGCAAATTCACCAGCCACGAAGACCGCCTGGCGGCCATGAACTTCGCCTTCCGCAACGCCGGCATCGATTGCGCCACTGTCGGATTCAAGAGCACGCAGGAAGTCGACGAAGCCATCGACAACATGAACGCCGCGCTGGCGTAATTCTCGGGCCAATCTTGACTCGCCTCCCTCTCCGCGTACCTTGGCTTGTACACGGGAAAGGAGGTTGATCCAGCGAATGCAGATTGAATGTTTCAGTAGTTTCTTACGTGAGGTGACTGAGGCCTAGGGCATCGCGCCCCAGACCCCATGTAAGTCCCCAGCGGCGATTCAACCGCCGGGCCCTGGCACTCGCGGCAGCGCGATGGCCTTAGTCCAATCCCAACAGTTCACCGGCAGCGGCCTGGGACGATTCCCGGGCCGTTGTTGTTTCATGGCGAGCGTCGTTGACCCGATCGCCGTTCGTCACATTCCGGCTGCCGAGCGACGCTTTTTCTGGTGCTCGTCGCGGACACCCGCGTCCAATAGTGAACGCAGCGAGCCGCAGCCGGATGCGACGCTGTTCTCGCTATTACCGCAAAGACAGCTGCACATATGACTGACAGGCGCCCGATCCGACTCTGGAACGCCGCTTGCATACAGTAAGTCGAACCCCATTTTGCCCGAGGGTCCGCTGAGATGAAGCAGTTTGATTCCTTTCGACTGGATACGTCGAACGAATGCCTCTGGCAAAGCGGAGCGCAGATCGCTCTGCCTCCCAAGCCGTTTGCCATTCTGCGCTACCTGGTCGAGAATCCCGGCCGGCTGATTACCCACGACGAACTGCTCGATGCGCTGTGGCCGGAGACCTATGTCCAGCCCCAGGTGCTGCGGACCTACATGCTCGAACTGCGCAAGGTCCTGGGCGACGACGCGGGAGCGCCGCGCTTCATCCAGACCCTTCCCAAGCGCGGCTATTGTTTTGTGGCCGCGGTGGTTGAAGGGGCAGAGGCCCGAAGCGCAGCGTCGCTCCGACGCCTCGATCCCGAACGCGATATCCGCTCCCGCCTCGCCGGCCATTTGTCGACCGCGACGAAGAGATGTGCCGCTTGCGCGCCCTGTTGGAACTGGCGGCCGCCGGGCAGCGGCAGGTCGTCTTCGTCGCCGGAGGAGCGGGCATCGGCAAGACCGCGCTGGTGGATGCATTTCTGCGCGAGGCCGGCTTCGGCACCGGCCATCGATCGCGCGCGGCCAGTGCGTGGAGGCCATGGGCAGGAAAGAAGAGTACTACCCGGTGATGGAGGCCCTGAGCCAACTCTGCGCCTCGCCCGATGGCGAACGAGCCTGCCGCATCCTGGCGCGGATGGCGCCGCTGTGGCTTCCCGCGCTGGGGCTGATGCCGCGGAAACGGCTCCGCGCATCCGCTGCCTCATGCGGGGACGGAGCGCCTGCCCGGCGAACTGTGCGCGGCGCTGGAAGAACTTGCCGATCGAAAAGCCGCTGCTCCTGGTATTTGAAGACCTGCACTGGGCCGACGAGTCCACGCTGGGGTTGATTTCGGCGTTGGCGCGGCGCCGGACGCCGGCCCGACTGATGGTTCTGGCGACGTGCCGGGCCCAGGATGGCTCAGC
Source organism: uncultured Acidobacteriota bacterium (assembly GCA_963812485.1). Lineage (GTDB taxonomy): Bacteria > Acidobacteriota > Terriglobia > Terriglobales > Acidobacteriaceae > Telmatobacter. The sequence continues at coordinate 174,653 of CAWEVD010000001.1, read as the reverse complement.
CGATCAGCCGTTGAAACGCCTCAAGCAGGACCTGGTGATGCGCCGCCTGGGAGTTGAACTGGAACTGCAGCCCCTGGACCGGCAGGCGGTGGGCCAATTGTTGATGCGGGAACTCAAGCAGGATGACCTTCCCGCCGGGCCTCGACGAGTTCATGTCTACAACCGCTCGGAAGGCAACCCCCTCTTTGTCATCGCCATGCTCGAGCATCTTATCACGCAGCGCTACCTGGTGCGCGAGGGAACGGATCAGGCGGGGCGCCGGAAGCAGCGCACGCCATTCCTCGACATGGATCCGGACCTGCCTGACGAGTTGTCGCAGATGATCGAGCTGGAAATTGAGCGATTGAGCCCCGACGACCAGCGCCTGCTCGAGGCGGGAAGCCTGATCAACGTGGCGTTTCCGGCCTGGGCGGTGGCGGCGGCGCTGGAAGAAGACACGCCCGAAACCGAAGAAGCCTGCGACGAACTGGCGCACCGGCTGTATTTTGTTCGCCGCGCCGGCCAGGACGAGCTGCCCGACGGCACGCGCTCGGCATTCTATGTGTTCGCCCACGGCCTCTATCGCGAAGTTCTCTACCAGCGGCAGTCGGCATCGCGGCGGGCGCGCAGGCATACCCGCATCGCGGAGCGGCTGGGCGAACTTTTCGCCGGGCGGGAAGCCAACGTGGCGCAGGAAATGGCCATGCACTATGAAGCCGCGGGCAACTGGTCCCGGGCCGCCAGCGTTCTTCGCTCGGCGGCCTGGCAGGCGCGGCAGCGGCGCGCCCATGGCGAAGCCGCGGCGCTGCTCGAGCACGCATTGCGGGCTGCCGAAAACCTGAGCGACGTAGAAGCCGGGGTGGCGCGGGAAATCCGTTCCGACCTGGTGGCCGTGCGCGAGTCCATGCAGGCGTCAAGCGCGTTGCACGGAGCGACCGAAAAAGTTTGACGATTTCTGGACGGAAACTTAACACCTTCATTTTTGTGGATCGCTAATGTGTCCTCTGTAGCGCGGAGGTCACACACATGCGATTCAAATCCATTCTGGCGGCGATCGTTCTCACCGCGGGCGCCCTTGTCACCCACGCTGCCAAGGCGGAAACAACCCTAAATGTTCCCTTCAGCTTCACCGTCGCAGGACAAAGCATGCCTGCCGGCCTCTACTCGATTTCAAAGGACACCTTTCACAACATCGTGACGCTCAAGTCCATGGACGCGTCCAAGACCTTTTCCGCGGTGCTTGTCCCTGGCGATCCCTCCCCCAACGACTCGCATGTCGCCCTCAAGTTTGATCAGTCCGGCAATGGCCACACCCTGAAATCCATTCAGTACGGCGCGCGGACCACTTCCTCGCTGGAGCGGCAACGCGGGAACGCGGCTACGATCCCACCCGCCTGTCCCAGGGCCGTTAAAACCGGCATTCCCGAGTTCTTTGCTTTTTCACAGGGCTGTACCTTCCTTTTCAGGGAGGGCTCATCGCCACCACGATGACCCTCCTTCTTTTTTTTGGGGGCAGCGAAAACCAGTCGCCGCGGCGCGTGACCGCGCCTGGAAGTCTCAGGTGATTGCGGCTAAGTTTCGATCTGTTACTCCCGGCTTGGCAAGGATCCGCCCAACACCGTCTCATGCCGCTGGCAACTCTGCCGCAAACGGGCACACCGTACTGTCTTCTCCTCCCCTCTTCTGCTCGTAGCATCCGGGCTCCCTGGCTTGAGGCCATTCGTAATTTCACGCGGCCTCAGCGGCATGCAGCCGGTGCCCTCTGTTTCATTCCCTTTCATCTGTCACTTTCGGACCTTTTCATATCGGTGAGAAAACCTGCGTCTCTTTGTCGCTATTAAGAATGAAGGCGCAATCACGAAAAAGAGGCCACCACTCTTTGCTCCGCAATTGGATTTCCTGAGAGCCGCCCGAGCCCATCCGAAAACCTGAAAAATGAAAGGGATTGAACTAATGAGAAAGACTGTGCAATCCGCGATGCTCTGGTCAGCTTCGCTCTTCGCCCCTGTGGCTGTTCTCGCCCAGGCACCACCGACTTACGACACCTTCAGCTACTCCGCTCAGCCCAGCAAGAATTTCGGCGCGTATCCCATTCTCCTGGTGGAGAAAGGCGCGACGTCTTACCTCCAGTTCAACCTGTCGGCTTTTCCGGCGAATGCCAGCGTGAGCAAGGCAGTGTTGCGCCTTTACGTGGATTCCGTAGGTCAAGCCGGCACACTCGATGCGTATGAAATCGATTCGCCGTGGACAGAATCACAGCTGACGGCCAGCGAATGCGCCGGTCATCGGGCCTTCGGCGACCGGTGGCAATCCTGTCTCAATCACCACGGCCAGCAACGGCCAGTTCTTGTTGCTCGACGTGACGCAACTGGTTCAGAAATGGCTCGCAGATACCATCGCCAATGATGGGCTCGCCCTGGCGGTCGCCGGAAATGCCGGGGTGTTTTCGTTTGACTCCAAGGAATCGACTCTCAACAGTCATGAGCCGGAGTTGCTGGTGGAGTTGAATGGTTCTTCGGGCACACCGGGACCGGCCGGCGCCGCTGGACCGCAAGGTCCCGCCGGCCCGACCGGTCCCACAGGGCCCCAGGGTATAGCGGGGCAACAGGGACCGGCGGGCGCACAGGGCCGCTGGTCTCGCTGGACCGCAAGGTCCCGCAGGCCCGATCGGCCCTGCAGGCCCCCAGGGCGTAGCAGGGCAACAAGGACCGGCCGGCGCGGCGGGCGGGCAAGTTTGGGCGGCAAATATGACGGCTGCCGTCTTCGGCCTACTCGATCATGCTCGGTTCTCCCAGCGGGCCTGAGCACCGCGCAGGATTACTTCAGCCCTCAGGCCAGCGAAGCTGCCGGTATCCCGGTTCCGCAGGACTGTACGGCGACGAATCTAAAGGTTACGGTGATTGGCGCCGCAAACACTTCGCAGGCGACCATCGGTATTACCACGACCACCGATCTTTCGGTCGCAGGGGTATTTCCAACTGCCCTTCAGTGCGTGCGTGACGGCCGCCAATGGCGCTCCGGTTTCGTGCACCGCGACCGGCCCCGTCGCTTTCACATCATCGGACTTTTTGATCCTGACGGCCGATCCTTCGTCACTAACCCGCCGGACTTTGCGAATGCCCACGTTTACACCAGCTTTGTGTGCCAATAGAGGCCCGGCAACATTTTGGCGCGCTTGAGCGCGCCAAAATGCAAATTACCTATCTCCGAACTTGAGACGTTCGATCTTTTGAAAGACCACGTTCTGGCCTTCGGCCAATTTCCTCGACTCTTGAACAGGTGCCCGATATCTGCGGCATTTCCCGCCTTCGCCGAATACCCTATCCTTAGTTTTAAGAAATCGTTACTATGTTCCCGTGTAACGATCCGCCCCCGGATCGCACTACACAAAGGGCCCCGCGCTCAGACTCGTCTTTCGGATGTTCGATAACAAGATGACATCCATGGCTCATCAGCGACATCACAGATCCAACCGAAAACTTGCCTCTCTGCCATTCGAAGCCAATATCAGCTTCCAGTGCACCCTCCGGAGGAAATTCATGCGTGTGTCCAGTTCCTGCAGGTTCGCCGTTCTGACCCTCACCCTGGCGATACCCTCATTCCTGTTTGCTGACTATACCTACCAGGAAACCACCCAGATCACCGGCGGCTCGATGATGAGCATGATGAAAATGGCGGGCGCCTTCAGTTCGCAGGCGCGGAAAGCCGGCGAACCGGTTGTCTCCACCGTCTACATCAAGGACAACCGCATGGCCAAGGTCTCTACCGACAGCATCGAGATCATCGATCTCGATAAAGAGACCATCACTCATCGTCGATACGCTGAAACATACCTACACGGTGATGACGTTCGAGCAGATGCGGCAGCAGATGCAGCAGGCCCGGCAGGAGATGCAGAAGAGACAGGCCGAACACGCGAATAGTGCTCCCGCCGCCCAATCCCGATGCCAACGACGTCAAGATGAGCTTCGACGTGAAAGTGCGCAAGACCGGGGCCGAGAAGCAGATCAGCGGCCTGGATTCAAAAGAAGCCATTCTCACCATGACCATGAATGCGACCGACCAGAAGACGCAGCAGACCGGCTCCATGGCGATCACCAATGACATGTGGATGGTGCCGGCAGATCCCGGGATACGACCAGGTGCGCGATTTCTACAAGCGGATGGCCGAGAAAATGGGGCCGGAGATGGCCGGTCGTGGGCATGGACATGGGCAAGATGCTGCCTCAGAATCCGGGCGCCGGCCAGGCCCTGGAGGATATGGGCAAAGAGATGCAAAAGCTTGAGGGAGTGCCGGTAATGCAGATCATGCGCATGGGTACGACCGCCAATGGACAGCCATTGCCCGCTGCTTCTGAAGCGCCGCTGCCCCCCGACACCACCCCTGCCATGCCCAGCGCCGGCGACGTGGCCAAACAGAGTGCCGCCTCGGCCCTGACCAGCCACTTCGGCCTGGGAGGTTTCGGCCACAAGAGCAGCAAGAACGATCCGCCGCCCGCCAATCAGAATTCCAACCAGAATGCGGCAGACTCCTCCACCCACGGCCGCCATTCTGATGGAATCGCAGACCACGACCTCCAAGTTCTCGTCGGATCCTGTCGATGCCTCGCACTTTGAGGTGCCGGCGGGTTACAAACAGGTCCAACCGCAGATGGAGAAAGCACTGACTCTCGTAGCCCGAGGGCTCCCTCGGGCCGAGATTCGGTTGCGGGCTTGCCTATTGCGGTCCCGGGGGCTCGGGAATCGGATCCCACCCGGTATCGGGATCGTAGGTGGTCATGGCGGAGGCGACCTGGGCGGTGTTTGCTCCCAGGTCCTTCTGCAGGAGCAACCCATCCTGATTGATGATGAAGGTCATGATCCCTGAATCGCCGTAGTCCGCCGGATAAGCAACGAAGGCGAATCCGCCAACCATCTTTCCGTCGACTACGTAGTCCTTCGCGCCGCCGGGCGCCTTGGCGCTCTGTCCGGTCAGCATTTTGAAGAAATAGCCGTGGAACGGCGTGGGCCCGCTGGCATTCTTGCTATATCCTTCGGCGGCTGCCTGGGTCACCTGCGGGCCGAGAGGGCTCTCGGGCTGGCCGTTGTCCGACTTCCAGTACAGGCCGTTCTGCTTGCCGGGGTCGCTGATGAATTTGAGCGCGAATTGCCCCTTGGCTGCGCCATCGTGCGGCTGCGAATGGTACTGGCCCTCGGCGTCGACCAGCGGCATTGCAAACGTCGATCACGGCCAGTTCGTTGCGGCCGATACGGCGATTGAGGATCTCGTCTTTTCCGGCCGCGGTGTCAAAGAACCACTGTCCGCTGGCGTTCTTTCTTGAGCGGAATGGGGAAAGGGAAATTGTCGGCCCCCACCAGGAGGGTTTGGGCGCCATCCTTCATCTTGCGCCAGCGGTGCATCACGCTGTACCCCGTCGTGAAGGCTGCTGAAGTGTTCTTGTCCTGCACCGGATCGCCGGAGACGAGGATTTGCTTTGGCTTCGGGACCGAAGATGGCCATGAGCTCGTCTTGATTGCCGGACTTCGCCGCAGGCAATGATCGCATCACCCGCTTCCTCCGGTGTGGCAAACGTTTTGGGTCCCGAAGGCGGTTTCGGTCTTGTGGCACGAGGCAAGCGGAATCACCAGCGCCAGAAGTACAAGGCGGCTTGCAACTTCAATTTTGAGGAGCTTGCGTGACATCGGATCCCTCCAGAAAGTTTGGCCGCGGCATTCTTGAGCGGCGCGATTGGGTAACGAATTCTGTTCGCGGGCTGTGTCGCCGGTTCACCGGCGACGGCCGCCCCCGCCGCGGCTTGCGGCGCCGCGAGCACTCTCCGACCTGGATTGCCACCCGCCGCCTCCGCCTCCGCCAAAGGCCGATGAGCCGGATTTTTGCTGGCCTCCCCCCATCCCTTGGACTCAGCGGAGCTGGCCTGAGAAGAATAGTTCTTGTTGCTCGGGGTTCCCGAGGTTTGCGACCACCCGCTCCCGGTGTTCTTGTAGGTATTGCCGTTGGCCGCCGCGTACTTGTCGCCATTTGCCGTCTGGGCGGCGCCATAGTTGCCGTTCACGCCCGACGAGGCAGCAGCCTTGCCGCCGTTCGATGTTTGATCCAGATGCAGTGGTCCCGTACGCGTTCGACTGATGCTGGGTATTGGTGGTCGTTGCCGTTCTTGCTGACACGTCGAGGCTCCGGCGCTCCCGTAGGCGTTCGAGCCCTGAACCGTGGAGGCGGACGCCCCGGTGCGGGGGTTGTAGGCCTGGCCGGCGGCCGCGCTTCCGTAGGCGTTGCTCGCCGACGCGCCGCGGGCGTAAGTCCCGGTTGACGGGTTGTAGCCGTTGCCCGCGTGCGCGACGCCGTTGGGACCATAGGCGGTGGCGCTGGATCCGTAGTAGCCGCCGTGCCAGGCGGCGTTGCCGTAGTATGAGCCGCCGCGATACACCACGGTTGTGCTGTGCCAGTTGCAGTTCCAGGAGCTATAGCCCCATCCGCAGCAACTGTTGTTGATCGCCGCGCCAACGGCGATGCCGACGCCAAACGCCAGTACGCTGGCGGCCACGATGTCCCGGTGCGAGTAACCCGGCGGCTGGTAGGGATACCCGTAGACGACGGTCGGGTTGTATTGCGGGACGTAGACGACTTGCGGATTGGCGGGTGCAATCACGATGACTTGGGGCGACTCCTGCACCACCGTGATCTGCGAGCCCGACTTGAGATTTCCGGCCGCTTTTGCCTGGGCCCGCAGAACCTGGACCGCCGCCATCACATCGGCGGCCTGGTTGTGATAGGCCTCTCCCAACGACGAAGTCCAGCTCAGGTTCTTGGCCAGGTTATCCATGACCGAAGGAAACTGGGTGAGCGCTTTCACGCTCGGATCCCATGGCTGCTTGTCCACGGCCTTCATCAGGTCATTGCCGGTGAGCTGCTTATTCTGCTGAAGCCATCCGGCCGCAGCCTCTACCTGGTCGGGAAATGTCGCGGCGCCAAGAACCTGGGCTACCAGGGCGTCGGGATACAACGCGATGGGCGCGACCAATTGCTGCAAATCGTTGGCCGATAGTGGGGCAGCGCTCCGGCGTCGATCCAGCTGGGCGCCGGTTGCTGGGCCCCCGCTTCCCATTGCAGAGTGGTAAGGACGAGCAGGAGGGATAACCCAACTGACAAAAGCTGTTTGGCGAAGGTCCTGATCATGGTTTGCTCCCTTTGCAGACCGAACTGGCCCGAAATGAAGGTAGGACGGCCGACCGAGAGATGCAACTCGCAAAAATGACAGTCAACGCTATTGGAAGGGACAGTTTCCAACCGGAATCTGCCCGAACCCCGAAAAAACGCGGTCGCAATCTCCGTGGCTTTCCGCAAAGGGGATTTTGATATCGATAACCCCGCAGCTCATTCCCTCTTCAGGCGCAGGCCTAACTGCGGTAAACTTGCCCCCATGCGGGTTTTCGGGATCGATTGTGGCACGGAAATTACGGGCTACGGAGTGGTGGAAACCTGCGAGACCGACCGCCAGCCACGATTGATCTGCGATCGCCATGGGGGAAATCCGGCTTTCGAAGACCAAATCTCTCCCCGAGCGCCTGGAGCAGGTCTATCGGGAACTGACCGCCGAACTGGAGCGCTGGCGGCCCGACGCGGTGGCAATCGAAGAGGTCTTTTACTCGGTCAATGCCAAGTCGGCGCTCAAGCTGGGCCAGGTGCGCGGGGTGGCCTTGCTGGCGGCCGCCTGCCAGCGGCTTCCCGATTGCCGAATACGCGCCCTTGCGGATCAAGTCGAGCGTTGTGGGCTACGGTCTGGCCAGCAAGGAGCAGGTGCAGTTCATGGTGGCGCGGCTGCTGGAGCTTCCCCAAGTGCCCCAACCGGCGGATGCAGCCGACGCGCTGGCCATCGCCATCTGCCACATCCACACCGCGCAGACGCTTGCGCTCCAGGGAGCGGGCCGATGAAGGCTCTGGTCCTGGCGCTTGCCGCTGCGGCATTCGCGATGCCCGCACATGGGGGACGAGGGTCCGATGTTCCGCGTCGACTTCTCCAATCCCGGCCTGACCCCATCGCAGTGGACGCTCGAGTTTCGACCCCGACGGCAGCGGCCACTTTCAGTCCGTGCGAGGCGAATGCTGCGGCGCAGGATTTCAAAGTCCTCGAGCCGCCGAATATCAATCGCGACATCCAGCTGACCGCGAAATTTGCCGAACGCGCCTTCGCAGGTGGCCCACCGGCACAAGTTGTTCAACTCCGGATGCGAAAGCCACTTGAAGGTGGCGTTCCAGGGCACGAAGAAGTTGACCTATACCGGTCCCGAGGGCGAGGGCTCCTGCGAATTCAATTATTCGCGGGATGCCGACATCCAGTCACTCGGGGACTCGCTGGTCGCCGTGGCCACCACCATCATCGAGGGAGCGCGGCTCGAAGCCCTGCTGCAGCACGATCCCCTCGGCCTGGACCAGGAGATCCAGAATGTGCAGGAAGCGGCCGGCGACGGGCGGGCGCAGCAGATCTGCTCCATTCGGGACATTCTGGAGCGCCTTTCGGAGGATCCGGCGGTGATGGAGCGGGTTCGGAAGAGGGCCAAGGCGCTGCTCGCCCGGGCCGATGAATAAACGCATGCGGGGAGTCGGTCCAAGCCGCGACTTTTCGTGCACTTGGAGTGTCTTATCTATGTAGTTGGGGTTTTACGAAGCACGGCAAGGGGGTGGGCCCCATGAAACGAATGAACAAGGCTTTGGTTCGGCACGGAACGGGAATTCTGGGGTTGGCGGCGCTGGTTTTGGGAACGCTGGCGCTTGCTCCAAGTCTGAGGGCAGAAGACAGCGATGCTTCGCAGGCGTCTCGCGCCGTCCGGCTCAGCAATGTCGAGGGGGAAGTGCATCTGTCCCAGGGGAACCAGCCTCTGGCCGACCAGGCGGTGGCCAATACGCCCCTGTTTGAAGGAACCACCATCAATACCGGGAATGACGGACGGGCGGAAATCCAGTTTGAGGACGGCAGCGTGGCCAGGATTTCGCCCCAGAGTTCGCTGACTCTGGCGTTGCTGCGCGGGTCAGGCACAAGCGACCGCGACGCGGAACTGCAACTCAACAGCGGCCTGGGTTATTTTGAGCTCCAGGGCGACAATGACTCGAACCGCGTGCAAATTCGTTTTGGCGACACCGTGGTGACCGCCGGCGGGTTTACGGTGATCCGGATCAGCCTGGACAAGGCCCCGGGCGAGGTCGCCGTGTTCTCGGGCAATGCCCACCTGGAAGTAGGCTCCTCCGCCGCCCTCGACTTGCATGGAGGCGAAAGCGTTGCTTTGAACGCCAACGATCCCAACAACTACAACCTGTCGGAATCCATCGAACCCGACTCCTGGGATACCTGGAATTCCGATCGCGATCAGGCTCTGACCTCTGCGTCTGCCGGCCGCACCGCGGCCACCAACGACCAGCCCGACAGCAACAATCCTGCCTGGAGCGACCTTGACGCCAACGGCAACTGGTACAACGTTCCCGACCAGGGCTATGTCTGGTCGCCGAATGAGGCAGCGACGCAGGGCTGGGACCCCTATGGCAACGGCTACTGGATGAGTACGCCCGTCCTATGGCTACACCTGGATTTCCGGATATCCGTGGGGATACCTGCCGTATCAGTGCGGAGCCTGGAACTACTACAACACCTTCGGGTGGGGCTGGGCGCCGGGCGGATGCACGCCCTGGTGGGGCGGTGGGGGCGGCGTGTTTGTCATCAATATCGGCGTCGCGCCGCACAGTTATCGTTATCCCGTTCGACCCGCATCCATACAATCCGCGGCCGATGGTGGCGGGACGACCTGGTCCGGCGCCGATGGTCGTTGTCGATCGCCGCACGCTCGCGGGAAATATCTCTCCGGCGCCTCGGGATCGCAGCGGCTCGGTGATGATTGCCGGGAACATCGTTCACCCGTTAAAGCCGATTCAGCCGACACGCGAGCCCTACGATCGTTTCGCGCCGGTGGGCCCGACGCACAATGCGCCGAACGTGCCTGCGCTCTTCGTATAACGGCAGATCGGGAATGCAGAGCGGTCCGCGGGCCATTGCCGTGCCGGCCCACCCGGGCAACACGTATAGCCTCCGCGCCCCGGCCGAGCGGCAACATCTACGCGCCGCCTCCATCGAGGCCGAGTGGCAGTACCTACACGCCTCCGCCACAGGTCTACCATCCGGCGGCGCCCGTCCATACGGCTCCACCCCCTCCGCCGCCAGCCAGCCACCCGGCTCCCAGCGCGGGAGGTGGCGGCGGCGCACACCCCAGCGGGGGCGGCCCGCATCGCTAAGCTAACGCTCTCTGCGCGGATCGGCCGCTTCATCAGCTGAAGCGGCCTTTTCTGTGGGCAGGGAAACCCAGAGCGCAGCAAGTTTCTCCAGCGACAATTCCTCGGCGCGGGCCTGCGCAGCAATCGAAGCGGCCGCCAAGTGCGGTCTGGACGTCGGCGGGTTCATAGCCGGCAGCGCGAAGGTTGTTGGCCAGGGTTTTGCGCTTCTGTGCGAACACTTGCCGCGCGAACCGCAGGAATCCCGCCTCTTCAACTCCCAATTCAGCAAAACGCGGAGCAAATCGCCATCGAAAGACCGTCGAGTGCACGTCCGGCGGCGGAGAGAAGGCGGAGGGCGGGAGCGTAAACAGGCGCGCGACCGGCCCGTACATCTGCACAGTTACGGACAGAAGCCCGTAATCGCGCGTTCCCGGCACGGCGACGATGCGATCGGCCACTTCACGCTGCACCATCAGGACGGCGCGATCGAGCGCGGCGTGGCTGGCCGCCAGTTTCAGCAGGATGGGGAAGTGATGTAGTAGGGCAGGTTCCCGGCCACCACCAGGCGCTTTCCGGCCGTTTTGGAGGCTGCGGTAAAGTCGAACCCCAGCACATCCGCCTGAATCACCGTTACCCGCTCCGCCGAGAATTGATTTCGCAGGTGTGCGGCCAGGTTTGGATCCAGTTCGATGGCCAGGACCTGGGCCGCTTTCGATGCCAGCGCCCGGGTGATCGCGCCTTGCCCCGGTCCGATTTCAACGACCGTTTCGCCGCTGAGGTCCCCCAGGGCATTGGCAATGCGCTGAATGGCCTCCGCGTCGCGGAGAAAGTTCTGGCCGAGCCTGGGCTTGGAAGGCATTCCTTTCCTGATGGTAGTTGAAACGCCTACCGCCGCCGTGAGACCTCAGCCGTCGTTCTTCAGCACTGCCAGCTCCAGGTTGCGCCGCAGCGTGAACCCCAGGCTCTCGTACACGCGGATGGCCGAGTAATTGTCCGCGAAGCTATGCAGGAAGGGCGTCTTGCCGCGCTGCCGGATCTCGTCCATCACGGTTGCGATCAGCATGCGCGCATAGCCGCGGCCGCGCGCATCGGGATGCGTGCACACCGCGCTCACTTCGACGAACTGGGGCAGATGCGTCCGCTCCCCGGCCATGGCCAGCAAGCGTCCCGACTGGAAGATGCCGAAGAACGGGCCGAGTTCGATGGTCCGCTCGCGAAAGGGGCCCGGCTCGGTCAACTCGGCCAGTTCGACCATGGCGGGCACATCGGCGGCCGTGAGGGGGCGGAATTCTTCGCCGCGGGTGAGCGTCATGGGAACGGGATCCGCGGGTTGAGCGCAGACCATCTGGGAAAGCACGCCGCCGCGAATGAGTGTCCAGCCCGGCGGCGGCGCCGGCTGCTCCTGGCAGAACAGGACGACCACTCCGCCGGGCCCCGCCAGCTCGCGCAGAGCCTCATAATTGGCCGCGGACTGGCGCGCGATTCCGCTGAGCGGGCCGATCGCGGCGGGATAGCGCCGGGCCAGCGCATTGGAGACCGCGAACGACCTGTGCTCGGTGTGGAGCGAATTCCAGATGGGGTTGTCGAGGGGGTGCGCGACGGACGCGCGTGCCAGCGCTGTGCTCTGCCGGATCGATTTCGAAGCGTGGGAGAAGGTCTTTCCATCATTTCTTGATTCGGCATAGGTGTCAGATGAATCGGGTTTGTGACAGGATGCGGAATCGGTGACCTTGCGGTCCGAAACTGTCAGCGGCCCTGGTTAGCCGGGCGCGAAGCACCATATCTCCGCCGCACCAACCACAGCACCGGCAAGCCGAGCAGGATGAGGGCAGTTCCCAGCAGCGAGCCCTCCAGGTTGGAGGCATAACTGGAGACCAGCACGGCAGCGGCGCACACAACGAAGATTGCGGGCAGCAGCGGATACCCCCACACCCGGTAGGGCCGCGCATACTCGGGATGGCGCCGGCGATAGACGAACACCGTGGTCGCCGTGAGCATGTAGAAAAGCCACTCCGCGAACACCGCCAGTTCGAAGTGCTGCTGGAACTGGCTCAGAAAGAGCAGCAGCACCGTGGACAGAAGCCCCTGCACGACCAGCGAGGTGGAAGGGGACTGGAAGCGGGGATGGATGTGCGCAAACTGGGGGAAGAAGAGCCGGTCGCGCGCCGCGGCAAACGGAATGCGCGCTCCCGACATGACCGTCCCGTTCAGGGTGACAAAGATGCTGAGCGCCATGGCGGCCGCGACGAATCCGGCCCCGCGCGGTCCCGCGACGACCGACAGCGCCGCGACCGCCGGCCGCTCGCTGGCGGCGATCTGGGCCGCGGGCAGGATGTACTGGATGGCGGCATTGGTGGCCATGAACAGTATGCCTACGACGAACAGGCCGCCGATGAGGGCGAAGGGCAGGCTGCGCTCGGGACGGCGCACCTCGCCGGCCACCATGGTCAGATCGTTCCAGCCATCGTAGGCCCACAAGCGTGGCAATCAGGGCCGCCATGAAGCCGTTGATCCCGCCCACCGCGTGCGGAACCGAAGTGGTGAAGTTGGCCCACGAGCCGGTTGCCGAAGCAAAGCAAAGAGCGGCCACGATCAGGATCAGGATGCCCTTGAGCACCGTGAAGACAAGCTGGAAATCGCCGGCCTTCTTGATGCCCAGGTAATTCAGCCCGGTCATGAACCAGGTGACCGCGATGGCAAACACCTGCGACCAGAGCAGCGGAAACGGGCCGGGAAGCGACGCGCCGAGCCAATGAAAGGCCGGAAACACGCCCAGGGTTCTGGCCAGGCCGCTGGTCACGGCGGCGATCGAGGCCGGCTTGGCCACGGCGAACCACGTCCACATGTAGAGGAAAGCGGGCGTGTCGCCGTAAGCGCCGCGCAGGTAGACATACTCGCCGCCCGCGTAGGGCAGCATGGCTCCCAGTTCGGCGTACGTCATCGCCCCGAAGAGCGAGAGCAGGCCGCCGACGATCCATGCCAGGTAAACCAGCGAAGACGAGCCGACGTCCCGCATCATCTCGCGGGGAACAAGAAAAATGCCGCTGCCGATAATGGTGCCGACGACGATGGCCATCGCCTGGCTCGCGCCCAGCACGCGCGGCAGGTCGGCGGGGGTTTGATTCACCTGGGGAGAGACCGTCTGGCTCATGCGTTAAGAGAGGTTAGCACGGCACCGAATGATTTCCACCTCATACGCGAAGAGTCTGGATTCGCGGTGCGCCCAGCGCCATTGATCAGCGGGGATCGACAAGGCCCATCGCGATCATTCCCAACGCGGTGATGCTGGGCAGGAAGAAGTAGTCTCCGCCGCGCAACTCGACAAAATTGGGCAGATGGCTGCAAATGAATGGCGGGTTCGTCGCGGTGGTATCGCCCTGCACCACGAACTTGCCCTGTCCGCCGTGGTTTCCCATGAGCATGTCTTTGTCGTTCCCCTGGTGCGCGTCGTTGCCGTACTCGATCCACTGCTGTTGAACGAATTCGAACTGGCGGGAAAGACTGGCATTGAGAGCCATAAAAATGACGCCGCGCTCCTCGCGGTCAGAGGCCGGCTCATTCGGCGCTACGGGACGTCCGTAGGTAAGTCCGCGACGAGTCATGCGCCGCCGATTGATCAGTCTCCCATTGAAGCCAAAGGCGTCGCGGGGATGAACGCGGCGAACGTGAGCGCCGATGGGACAACGCGTTCCCTCGGGGTCAGAGCCGTAAGTGAAATTCACATTTCGGTTCGGATCCTGGACGATCGATGGATCCGGCTTGTCCGGCGAAAGCTCAAGCGGGGTTCCATCGCGCCAGCGCCCGATAAACTTGGCGGCCAACTTTTCCTCGCCGCCTCCATATCGTTCGGACTGTTCCTTGAGGTAAGCCCGGAAGGTCCCCACATTCTGATGGAGCTTGCGATACACCATGAATGTCCCATTGGTGGCCAGGATGTGCGGGATCGGCGCAACCGGCAACTCGCCTGCTTCATCGGCATAGCCAAGCAGAAGCTCACCCGTGGCCAGCGGAGCCCATGTGCCGTCCGGCATCAGCTTGCCCTGGCCCGGCTGCGTGGTTCGTTCCACGCCCAGGTAATCGGGATTGCCAAATCCATCGGTGAATCCAAAGTGCTCGCGCGTTGTTGCCTTTCCGGCATCCATAATCGCGGCGGCATCCTGCGATCCCAGTTCGACAGCACCGGCCGTCTCCTGAATCAAAGATCGAAGCGACGCGCTGCTTGCCTCGATCGCGGCGATTGACTGACCGTTGATGGCGACCCAGGCATGGACGCGGTTCTCGTGCCACAGCTCATCCCAATGCTCGGGAGAGTTGAGCCCGGTGTCGCCCAGAATGGCGGCGCGGCTCTTCATGCCCTGCTGAAATTCGACCGGGAAGCTCAGCAGCGTCGCCAACGGGAGCTCGAGCGCGGCAAGTCCGCGGTGCGTGAATGCGATATTCACCGTTCTCTGCGGCTTTCCATGGTCCCAGCGCTGCCCGGTCGTGATGATCGGAAGCAAACGGCCAATCAGCGCGCGTGCGCGCGCCGCGTCTTCGAAATGCAGAAAAACATAACGCGCAAAAGGAAGGTTGTAACCGCGCAGAACAAAGCCTTGAATATCGGTTTCGTTGAGCTTACTCATTTCGCCCGCCAGTCTTGAGTGCGCGTTGCGGACCCATGGTGCCCGGTTTCGGAACCGGCTCGGATTCCAGCTTGCCAACGAACTCGAGGAATTCCGCCTGAAGCCGTGCCGGCTCCATGCCCTGGTGATTGGCAATGAAGTCGGTGACGGCGCGCTGCGTCTGGAGCGCGCGAAGGGTCACGGGGACGGACTTGTCATTGACCGCCGCAAAGAACAAAGTGGTTTCAAGCTGACAGGCTTTCATGTAATCGATGAATGCTCTGGGATTGGCCGCGCCCGGATATCCGATGCAGTGACTCCAGATCGCGTCGAGGTGTTCTGGAACCGCCTTCACGAGTCCACTTAGATATTCGTCCAGATCGGCGTCGCAGTTCGTTTCAAACACAAGGTACTTCGACTGCAGATGTTCTTCGATAGCGGGGTAGCCGACGAAGATGACATCGTCCATCACCACGAGCCGGGCCAGGTGCGTTCCGGGAGCCTGCGCGAACGGGCTTTCCGGGCCGGTGGGCAAGGTGGCGAGATATTTGCGGATCTGCAGGTCATGCGATGGCGTGGCCTTCTCATCGTCGATGATAGGCGAGAGAATCGTAAGTCCGTAAACACTACCGTTTTGATTCGGCATAGATGGGTCGTCACCTAGAAAACGATTGGAGCCTCACCGGTTTCACCGAGGTGGCCCTGCACCTGAATGACAAAGTTGAGATAGGCCGTGCTGAACTCGGCGGGACTGCAGCTACGCGCGCGCTGGACAAGATCATCAAGCGACGCCTGCACGATGTGAGCCGATTTCAAGTCATTCGCGGTGGCCTGGGGATAGGCGGTGTAGTAATAGTCGGTGTCGAATTGCACCTTGGCGATGTATTCCTTGAAACCAGTGACAGGATTCGATCCGGGAAACTTTTCGCTCCATCGCCAGATCAGGTTCAACTTGCTGCCGAGCACATCCGCAAATGCGTCGATATATTGGTTCCACGTTCCATTGAAGTTGCTGAAAAACAGCAGATAGTCATACTTCATTTCATCCTTCACCTGCCCGTGGCCGACATAGGGGAATCGGCTGCGCGGGATCACCACCCAGCGTGCGAATTCGATGAAGGAGAGGTTGATCAAATCCTTCTGCAGCGGCTTCACAAGTCTCAGCAAAAGGAAGAATCCTTTCACCACCAGGGTCTTCCATGGCTTCATGGGGGTGATGGCATTCATCGCATAGACCTTGCCGTTGATGTTGCTCATGCGACTCCTTGATCAAAGAAGAACGGTAAGCAGGGAAGAAATGGCGCCGCCTGAATGGGAGCACTTCAGGGTAGCTTTCAGTTAGGCACCCGGTTTCATGGGAAGCTCATTAGACAATGTGGTCTACGACTTGTCAACGATAATGCCCGACCGTGACGCCTGTCACCGGCAACGCTGTTTTATTCAGACTAGACTTCCGGACTGCAGACGATCCCGTGCAGGCGCCGGAGCAAGGGGCGCGCCGCAGAGGCAGGCCTCCGGGTGTATTTCTCCAGGCCACCGCCGGGGTTGTTCCATGCTTTACCGGTGAGGAGCGGTACCCTATGAACGCCCAAAGTTCAGAACACGAGAAGAGTTCCATGCCCGGCGCATTTGGTGGATTGTTTTTTGGAGTGGTGATGGCCCCGGTTCTGATCATCTTCGGAACCTTGTTGTGCCTCACCGGCCTGGGCGCAATTCTGGGGATTCCGATGATCATCGCGGGCCTGGTTTCACCGCTCGCCGGCCCGCTGATGGGTATGGGAGAACACCAGGGCAAATGCCCGTGCTGCGGCGTGCACGTGGTCAGCGTCACCGACGGACAACCCCATTATTGCCCTTCGTGCGACAGCGAGTTCACGCTGATCGATCATCCGGCGGCCCACGCCGGGTGACAACCCAGTTATCTGGGATGCAAGCCGGGATGCGGCGATCAAACCGCGCAAGGATAATGCCGCCCGAGAGCCCCGCTTGAGACGCCCTTTTCTCCGCGCGGAGCCCTCGTCGATTGCAGCGAATGCTAACTGGGCTTGACCGTGAGGTCATTCACCACGTGCTGAACCTGCGGCACTTTCTTGGCCAGATCTTCTGCCTCTTGCTTCTCTTTCTCCGAATTCACCGTTCCCTTCAGATAGAGAGTGCCATTGTCAGCCGAGTACTGGATCTTCTGCTGCTCCAGTTTCTTGCTGGTCTTGATGGATGCTCTGAAATTGTCTTCAATGGCGCTGTCGAGGCTGGCGTTTTTCTGCGCCGACTTCTCCAGGTCCTCCAGTCCGGCCGACTGTACCTGGATCTGGTTTTTGATCGTGTACCCCGGGGCAGCCTGCTGGGCAAGCGTTTCCGCGCTGGCTTTCATATCCGGGCCGGCAACAATTCCGCGAAGGGTGATCTCGCCCTTGCGCCTGTCCTGAAAAACTTCAATGGTGCTCAGGTCGTGGCCGTTGAGTGCGTTGTAAACCGCCTGTTTGTCGTCCGGATGCCCGCAGCCCGCCAGGGCCAGCAGTCCGACAAGGAGCACTGCACCCAGTGCGAGCCATCCCAGGCGTGTCGATGTCTGTTTCATGGTTTCGTCTCCCAAACTTGCCGAATTTTTCTTACATGCGCAGCCTTCGAAGTTCGAGCCGGCTTGTAACTCGCAGAAGGGGGGATGCGCCTCGCGAGCGGCCGGGTTGTTCCCCGGTCCCGGAAGGTTGAAAACGAAAGTTTTCGAAACTTCAGTCGTGGCACGGTCGCAAACGAGGTGGGCCTCTCGGGGAGCGCCACTTCTTCTGAGCTTTCCAATGCTCCCCGGCTACGAAGACTCCGCGGGTTGCTCCTGATGGAAGTGCCGCCAGATCGTGTCCGCGGTTTTGCGCGGGACGACCGAGGCCAAGGATTCCGCAGTGGCCTGCTGCACGTCGCGCAGGCTGCCGAAGTGGGCCAGCAGGCGCTGCCGGGTGAGCGTCCCCACCCCGGGAATATTGAGCAACTCGGAATCGCGGTCGCGCATGGCCCGCCGCTGGCGATGATAGCCCACGGCGAAGCGGTGGCTCTCGTCGCGAATGAGCTGGATGAGATGCAGCACCGGCGAGCGGCGATCGAGCACCACGGGCTCCCCTTCGTTGCCGTAGAGGTAAATCACTTCTTCGCGCTTGGCGATGGAGGCCAGCGGCTGGGCAGTGAATCCCAGCTCTTCCAGCGCGTCGGCTGCCGCATGCAGCTGCCCCAGGCCTCCGTCGATCAGCACCAGGGAAGGCATGGGCTTGTTGCTCTTCCTTGAGGCGGCGATAGCGGCGATAGACCACCTCGCGCATCGAAGCGAAATCGTCGACGCCCAGCACCGTCATCACCTTGAACTTGCGATAAGCCGACTTGTTCATCTTGCCGTCCTCCCACACCACCAGGGACGCCACCGTCTCCGCGCCCTGGATGTGCGAGATGTCGAAACACTCGATGCGGCGCGGCAGTTCGGGCAGCATCAGGACGTCGGCCAGCGCTTCCTGAATGGCCTTGCGCGATGGCTCGAGCACGCGAAAGCGCTGGATGTAGGACTGCTTTGCGTTCTGGCCGGCAAGGTCGACGAGCGAACGCTTTTCTCCGCGCCTGGGAACGGCCAGCTCGATGCGACGGCCGGCGTGTTCGCTCAGCAGAGTGGCCAGGGCCTCGCGGTCGGCGAAATCCACCGGCACCAGGATGGTGCGCGGCACGTAGGGCTGGTCGATGTAGAGCTGCTTGAGCAGAGCCGAGAAAACTTCGCCTGCATCGAAACCTTGATTCCCGATCCCTTTAGGCTGTTCGGTGCCCCCTGATCCCTGCGATCTCTGATCTCTGATCGTCTGTTCCCTGTCTTCAAGCAACTCCGGCAGGTCTTCCCAGAAGAACTCGCGGCGGTCCACGATTTTGCCGCCGCGCATGTGGAACAGGTTGACGGCCAGGCTGCCGGCTTCGAAGTGGTACCCGAAGACGTCGGCATCGTCGTCCTGCTCGGCGGTGGCGATGCGCTGCTTTTCCTGCAGTTGGTGAACGGTGGTGAGCTGGTCGCGCAATCGTGCCGCGGCCTCAAACTGCTCTGCTCCCGCGGCGGCCATCATGCGCGCCGTCAATGCTCGTTCCAACTCTCCCTGTCGTCCTTCGAGAAAGAGTTGCGCGTCGCGCACGGCTTGCTTGTAGGCCTCGGGTGTCGTGAGTCCTTCGACGCACGGCCCCAGGCAGCGGTGAATGTAGTACTCGAGGCAGGCGCGGGGGTGAGAGCGCGACAAGTCCACCTTGCAGCTGGGCAGCAGAAAGCTGCGATGGATCAGCTCCGCCACGCGATACGCGAGGTTGCCGGGGAAGTAGGGCCCATAGTAGGCGCCGCCGTCCTTGCGCAGCCGGCGGGTCACCAGCACCTTGGGATAGCGCTCATTGAGGGTCAGCTTCACATACGGATAGGTCTTGTCGTCCCGGAGCAGGATGTTGAAGCGCGGCTTGCGCTGCTTGATCAGGTTGTTTTCAAGCGCCAGCGCCTCGTGCTCATTGGCCACCAGGATGTAATCGATATCCACGGCTTCGCGCATCAGGGAGCCGGTTTTCGCGTTTGCCTGGGAGGCCTCCAGAAGATAGGAGCGAACCCGCGAACGCAGGTTTTTGGCCTTGCCGACGTATATGACTTCCCCATCGGCATTTTTGTAGAGGTAGACGCCCGGCTGGGTCGGCAAAACGCGGATTTTCTCGTGGAGATCCATTCGGGACGTTGGCGGCTTCAATTATTAGATTAGCGGGTCGGGGGTAAAGGCGCGGCCCGGCGAGATTCAAGCAAACCTTACTGCGCTCCGGTAAAGTTTACATGGTCGGGGTGGGATCGGTAGCCGACTGTCTAAAGCGTAACTAACTCAAATTGTTGCACTTATGTTTTAACCGCCCGTTTGGTCCTTGGGATGCATCCCACTTGGGCAGACAGGGATGACTGCGCCGGGGTGTGGCCAGAGAGATTGGCCCCTCAAAGGCCGGTGATAGGAGATGAAAAGGATGATGAAAACTGGATTTGGGTTATGTGCGGCGGCCTTGGCTTTAGCGAGTATTACAGGTTGTACCACCAAGAACTACGTGAGAACGCAGACGGCGCCCCTGGTCGACCACACCAATCAGCTGGATGAAAAGACGGCTGCCAATAATCGTGCCCTTCACGACGTGGACGATCGCGCGCAGGCCGGCATCAAGACGGCCCAGGGCGCGGCCGACGGCGCCACCCAGAATGCTCAGAACGCAAGCAAGGCAGCCGGCGACGCGGAAACCGCAGCCAACGATGCCGTCCATCGCGCCGACTCTCTGGATAGCGTGATCAAGAATCTGGATAGCTACAAGCCCCTGGCAAATGTTACCGTCAACTTCGGTTTCAACAAAGCCGATTTAACCAAAGACACCAAGCAACAACTCGATGGTTTTGCCCAGCAACTGGGCTCTGCCAAGACCTACATCCTCGAGGTCACGGGCGGAACCGACTCAATCGGATCAGCCGAGTACAACTATGGCCTCAGCGAACGCCGCGCGGATTCGGTGGTGCAGTACCTGGCCACGAAGTACAACGTTCCTGCCCGCCGCTTTTACCTGATCGGGATTGGCAAGGACAAGGAAGTGGCTCCGAACACCACTGAGGAAGGTCGCAAGCAGAATCGCCGCGTTGAGATTCGGCTGCTGTCGAATTCGACCGACAGTTCCGCGCCGCCGGTCACGCCCGTGGGATGAACATAAGTTTTAGTTAAATAAATTAGATTAGACCGTTATAGACTCTCGCCTGAAAGAAACATGGCCCCGGCGTTCACCGGGGCCATCGTTCTTTAAGAAACAAATGCTCCGTGCCCCGTCCTTTCGCTTTCTTCTGCGAAAGGTGGGAGACCGCGAAGCTAGCTGGCCGGATCTTCACGGCGCACTCAGGTTGCTTCGCGTCCAGTTGCCGCACGTGTTCCGCGCGGACTTCATTGGCTGAAAACAGGCGCAGGAACGGTGCGCTCTGAGCCGCGGCCTCCACGGCCGGGCGGCCGTTGGCTTCTTCCCGTTCCACGATGCACACCACGGCGGCGACGATCATGCCCGCCTCGCGCGCGGCTTCGATGGCTGTGATGGTCGAGGCTCCCGTGGTGCACACGTCATCCACAATCACAACCCGCGCCCCCTCGCGGCAGAAGCCCTCGATGCGGCGGCCGGTTCCATGGGATTTTTCGGCTTTGCGCACCAGGA
This sequence comes from uncultured Acidobacteriota bacterium, assembly GCA_963812485.1. Taxonomy (GTDB): domain Bacteria; phylum Acidobacteriota; class Terriglobia; order Terriglobales; family Acidobacteriaceae; genus Telmatobacter. The sequence goes on along the minus strand of CAWEVD010000001.1, from coordinate 153,608 downwards.
AGCCGTGCAGCAGCGGCGCGCCCGGATGCGCCACTGCGCGCCAGGCGCTGGCCGTGGCCACGTTGGAGACGATGGGATCGGCGCCCATGGTCAGCCCGCCGACTGCCTCGGCATCGATGCCGCGTTCCGCGAGGAGTTCGAGAATCGCCTCTCCCGTGAGGCGGCCGCCCTCGGCGTGCAGCGTGGTGGTGCGGCAATCGATGTAGTAGTCGCTGGTGCCGCCTGAAGAAAGCTTGAACTGGCCGAGGCGAAAACTGGTGCGGGCGAGAAGCGCGAGCAATTGCTGAGCGTGCGTGGAAGTGGGCATCAGTGCGATTGTAGAAAGACAGGCTGCCAGTTGCTTGCCTGCCTTACATTTTGTCCAGGTGTTTGAATCCGCCGGTGCCGAGAAACATCAGCGAGAACAGCAGCAGGTTATAGCTCGAATGCACCAGCACGCTGGCGGCGAGCGATCGCATGCCCAGCCGCACCCACGACAACACCAGGCTCACGCACACCAGGAGCAGAAACGGCCCCAGCGAATACGCCGTCTGGTCGCCGTGCATCAGCGCGAAGGGAATGCTGCTGACGACGGAAGCGACCATCATCGCGGGCAAGGACCAGCGCGGCCGGCCATTGGTATCCACGCGGGGCGCCAGCGAGCCGGTAATCTGTTCCACAACCCAGTCGTAGGCCGTGCACAAAGCAGGCAGCAGGAATCCGCGATAGGCGATCTCCTCGATCAGCGGCGCCAGCGTGACTCCGAAAAAGAACAGCAGCCACACCGCGCCGGGCATGCGAAAGGTCTGATCGATGGGGGTATTGGTCGGCCCCGGGAGAAGAATCTCGTCGATAATGGCCACCCCGAAGCAAGCGAGGGCCGCGCCGAAAAGACGCCAGCGCTGGCGCAGCGCGGCAGAGGCGCGCCACTCCAGTCCATCGAAAAAACTGCGTTGCCACAGGAGCGGAAAGACCCATACACAAAAAAACAGGGTGATGAGATACCACGCGGCCTGGCTGCCCAGGCGGTAATGGATTTCCTCTTCGGCCTGCTTGAAGGTCGCGACCCCGAACAGGTGCTGGTGCACTGCTGCGAGGATAACCAGGCCGGAGCTGAGATATCCGCCGACGGCCAGCAGGAGGAAGACGACAAAATGGCCGAAATTGGGAATGCGTTGGACCGCCGGCCGGGGCGGTATGAATTCATAGCGCGCAAACAGGGACTCTTCGGGGGGCGGAATGTCGTCCTGCACAACCATCGGCGCGGCGAATTCCGGCGCGCTGTCCAGTTCAGCCGCCTCGTGTGGCGCGCCTTCCGCCTCGAGTGGAACGATCACGGATGCCGGCGCCGGGAGTTGAGGAACGGATCCGCTTGCAAGCGCCTCATCCATCTCCCGCTGCCCGGCTTCTCTCTCCGCTTCGCCGGGAACGGGATCTGGAAAACCGCTCATGAGCGCACCGGCTGTCTACGCTTCGTGGACTTCTTTGCGCTGGTTCCGCTGCCGTTGGCGCCGTTGCGCCGTGCGCGTTTTTTGGGAGTCGATTCGGATCCCGCAGCCGTCCCGCCGGGATCGGAACCGTTGGGAGGGAATGCGGCGCCCGAAACGATGGCCGGCTCCGCGCCCTCTTCTTCCGGCTCGATCGGTTCGAGATGTCCGTTGCTGGATGCGTAGTAGCGCTTGAGAAACTGTCCCGTATACGACTCCGGTGTTGCCGCCACTTTTACTGGCCGCCCTTCGGCCACCAGCCGTCCTCCATCCTCGCCGCCTTCCGGGCCCAGGTCGATGATCCAGTCCGCATTGCGAATCACGTCGAGGTTGTGCTCGATGATGATCACCGTGTTGCCGAGATCGGCCAGCCTGTGCAGCACCTCAAGCAGCTTGCGCACGTCGTCGAAATGCAATCCGGTGGTGGGTTCGTCGAGGACGTACAACGTGCGGCCGGTCTGGCGCTTCGAGAGTTCGCGCGCCAGTTTCATGCGCTGCGCTTCGCCGCCGGAGAGAGTGGTCGCGCTTTGGCCCAGGTGAACGTAGCCGAGGCCGACATCCACCAGCGTCTGCAGTTTCTGCTTGACCAGCGGCACGTCTACCAGCACGTTGAGCGCATCTTCGATGGTGAGGTCGAGAATGTCGGCGATGGAGTGGCCGTGGAATTTCACCGCCAGGGTTTCCTGGTTGTAGCGGCGCCCGTTGCACACTTCGCACTGCACGTAGACATCGGGCATGAAGTTCATTTCGATGCGGCGCTGGCCGTCGCCCTGGCACGCCTCGCAGCGCCCGCCGGCCACGTTGAAGCTGAATCGCCCCGGCTTGTAGCCGCGCTCGCGCGACTCGGGCAACATGGCAAACAAGTCGCGGATGGGCGAAAACACCTGCGTGTAAGTCGCCGGGTTCGATCGCGGCGTGCGCCCGATCGGCGACTGGTCGATGCGGATAACTTTATCGAGTTGCTCGGCGCCGGTCAGCGACTCGTGCGCTCCCGGGTCCTCGCGGGAGCCATAGATCGTCTGCGCCAGGGAGCGATAAAGAATGTCGTTGATCAGCGTGCTTTTGCCGCTGCCGCTTACGCCGGTAACTACGGTCATGACGCCCAGCGGAATGCGGATGTTCACGTCCTGCAGATTGTGCTCGCGCGCCCCGTTCACCGCGAGCCATTTTCCGGTGAGCGGCCGCGGCTTGTCGCGGTGCAGGATGCCCGCCGTGCCGGACAAGTAGCGTCCCGTAAGCGACTGCGGGCACGACATGATCTGGTCGGGCGTTCCCTCGGCGACGATGTGGCCGCCCAGCCGCCCGGCCCCGGGCCCAAGATCGACCACATAATCGGCATGGCGAATGGTCTCTTCATCGTGCTCGACCACCAGCACCGTATTGCCCAGGTCGCGCAATTGTTCGAGCGCGTGAATGAGCCGGTTGTTGTCGCGCTGGTGCAAGCCGATGGAAGGCTCGTCGAGCACGTACAGCACGCCGCGCAGCCGCGACCCGATTTGCGTGGCCAGGCGAATCCGCTGGCCTTCGCCGCCCGAGAGCGTCGCCGCATTCCGCGCCAGCGAAAGATAGCTGAGGCCCACTTCGCACAAGAACTCCAGCCGCTCGACGATCTCGCGGCGAATGCGCTCGGCGACGAGTGCTTCGCGGGCGTTGAACTTGAGATTGATGGCCGCGGAGAGGGCGCGATTGAGGGGCAGGGAAGTGAAGTCGGCAATCGAGAGGCCGCCGATCTTGACCGCCAGCGATTCGGGGCGCAGGCGTTTGCCGCGGCACACCGGGCACGGCGTCGCCGACATGAAATTCATCATGTAATCGCGATAGCCGTCGCTGCGGGCTTCCTCAATGGTGTCGCGCAGGTAGCTGAGAATGCCGTGGAAACCGGTGCGCGAGGTTTCGTTCTTGGGCGGCCCGTAGACAAGAATGTGCTGCTGCCGGGCGGGCAGGTCCTCGAACGGTTTCTTCAGGTCGATGTCGTAGCGCTCGGCGGCCAGGTGAATGAGCTTGAGGAGGTACTGCGACGCCGAGCCGGGACCGAGACCGCCATCCAGCAAGGGCTTCGACCAGTCGGTGATGACCTTGGCGGGATCGAGGTCATAGAGCGATCCCAGGCCGTGGCATTCCGGGCAGGCGCCAAAGGTGGAGTTGAACGAAAAGCTGCGCGGCTCCAGCTTGGGCACGTCGAGGCCGCAATCGGGGCAGGCCATGGAGGACGAAAACAACTGTTCCTCCCCGCCCGACATCCCGACCAGCACCAGGCCGTTGGCCATCTGCAAAGCCTTGGACACGGCCGCATCCAGCCGCTTCTCGACTGACGACTTGGCTCCCGGCGCCGGAGCCGGCTGCGATTCGTGGTCTCCCGCCTTTGCCGCCCCCGGCTGCGTCAGCGCTGGGGCCGGCTCGGCCTTCAGCAGGATGCGGTCGACGATGGCCTCGATGGTGTGGTTCTTGCGCCGGTCGAGGGGCACGGGTTCGGAGAGGTCGCGCATCTCGCCGTCCACCCGGGCGCGAAAGCCCTGCTGGTCGAGCTGATCGAGCATTTCCTTGAACTCGCCCTTGCGGCCGCGGACCATGGGCGCCATCACCGTGACGCGCTCGCCGGTTCCCAGTTGCAGGATGCGCTGCACGATCTGCTCCGCCGTCTGGCGGGTGATGGGCCTTCCGCAGTTCGGGCAGTGGGGCGTGCCCACCGACGCATACAGCAGGCGCAGATAGTCGTAGATCTCGGTGATCGTGCCCACGGTCGATCGCGGGCTGCGGCTGGTGGTCTTCTGCTCGATGGAGATGGCCGGGCTCAGGCCTTCGATGGAGTCCACGTCGGGCCGCTCGATCTGGTCGAGGAACTGGCGCGCGTACGCCGACAGCGTCTCCACGTACCGCCTTTGCCCCTCGGCATAAATGGTGTCGAAGGCCAGGGAACTCTTGCCCGAGCCGGACAATCCCGTGACCACCGTCAGCGTGTTGCGGGGGATGCGGACGTTGATATCCTGGAGATTGTGCTGGCGCGCCCCGCGTACCGAAATGTGCGTGATTGCCATTTTGGGAAAAGAGGGAAGGGTCCCCGCGACATTACTTTGGGGAGTTACGCTTGGTTCACTCTCTAGAGGTATTCTATTTGTCAATAGAATCAAGGGTCAATGAACGGGCTTTTCTGCGAGAATCGCAGAGAGGTCAGTCTGCGCCGGGCATGCCGGGCGCAGACGAGGCACATTGTTTTATTTGGTCGATACCCCCGGGTCCTCCGTTGAAGGCGGATTAGATGACTGACTTATTCAATTTAGTGATGCTGGTTTGTGCGGCGATTGGCTCCATGGCGTTTGGCGTCCTGGGGGCTTACGGAATCTTCCGCGTGGGATTCGCGATGATGCGCCCGCGGCCGCAAAGCTGTTCCCGTCAAGACCCAGCCCGAAGCGGCTACTTTACTCTAAATTTTTGATTTGATCCTGGTTGTGAAGCCGGAATTCCTGGCTCGACGGCTCCGAACCCCCGCCCTAAACACTCCATTTGCTGGAACTTGCGGTAATGCGGTCCCTCCGGCAGAACGCACGGAAAGGAGCGATGAGGTAACCCTTGGGGTCTAAATTGGACGATTGGAGGGTTCAGAGATGAGCGCCAGGAGTTCATGTGCCAAGGGAGCCCTCCGAGTCAAGGCAGTCGGCATCCCCTGTTTCCTCATCTGCTCATTAACGCTTGCCTCCACTGGCTGCATGCACAAGGTGCCCTTGGACAAACGCGTCTTCTCATTGGAAGGGCCCGCCGAGTTTCCCATCATGGTCCCGTCAAGCTCGCCGGGCACAACAGGCAACGACTTTCAAGAGTATCAACTTGAACTTCCCGGAAACGAAGCTTCGACAAATCCCCTGGGTGCGGTGAATTGCACTGTCAAGGGGACTTTCTTTTCCCTTGCCCCGGCGAAATCGTCGAACTCCAGTCTTTGGGTCATTACTTCGCTCAATGTGCAGGGATGGCAGCGCCATAGCGACAGCATCGACGTCCAGTCGGAATGGATGCGCTTCGCACGCGACGTTCTGGCTCTCCAGCGGTCCGGGTGCTTTCCGAAGGGCCAGAGTCCCCAAGCGGTTCTGAAACAGATTTCGGAGGCCATACCCCTCCCCGCCTCCGAAGAACTGCTCTACGGCTATTCCTTCGGGCGATCGGGATTCGTTGACCTTGTTCCGGGGATGCAGTTAGTGATCGAACGAGCATGGTTCGAAACCAGGGCGGGAGTGCGGGTTCCAGCCAGCGGTGCAAATGAGTTTAGTGAGCGCCTCGGAGTCGTTAAGCGACATCCATCGGGCTCTGCGCTCCGCTTACTTGGCATCGTGAGTCGCGGGTTGGGAAAAACGCTCGATCACGAAACCGATTCGCCTCGTTCCGTGCCCGACCGTTTTGCCGCAAGCTCTCTGCTCAGGCTGATGGTGTTAACCCTTACGAGTGACAATACGCGAAGGTCACCGGTCTTGTTGGGCTCAACGGAAACGCTCGAAATATGGGACGCCTCGGACAGAATTGCGAGTGGAACACTTACAGGATGCCCACCCTCTTCTTCATCTGGGCTTCAATGCATGTTTTTTGACAAAGATTCGGCCGTGAGCGTGCTGATATCGGTCTGGGTGAACGGCCGTCACCTGTATCACCCCCTGAGTACCACCCTCGGATCTCTCCTGGGAAGGCTCCCAGAGAGCGAGATGAATCGGGCGCTGGCAACAGTGTCTATCGATCGACCTCTGGTTGGCGGCGCGTATGCGCGTGTGAATTTCCCGCGCGATCGGGATGGCGCTGGTAAGGTCATTCTTCTGAATGGAGACCGCCTCACGTGGCAGCGTTGATGGCTTGACTTGCAAATTTGCCCGCTTGTAAGCCGGGGAATATGCTGAACGAATGCGAGTGCTCCCCCTCGTTGTTTCTCTCGCGCTTTCGAGTTCAGTGGCCTTCGGTCAAGCCTCAACGACAGTACCGGCGTTTGACGTTGCTTCGGTGAAGCAGAGCCAACACTCGGTCGGGCCGGACTACAACAACCAATTGACATACGAGCCAACCGGGATCAGCGCAAGAAATGTCACTCTCAAGCGCCTGCTCGCGGAGGCATACCATCTGCAACAGAATCAGGTAGTGGGCCCCAGTTGGATTAACCAGAACGAGTACGATATCGACGCGAAAGCATCAGGAGTTGTCACGAAAGAACAAATGGCCCTGATGCTCCAAAGCCTCGTTGCCCAGCGGTTCAATCTGAAGCAGCACAGCGAAACGCGCGAGATGCGCGTGTATGAGCTTGTTGTCGACAAATCCGGCGCCAAAATCCACCCCGTGAGCGGCGGAGAAACCACGAGTGCACCGGGCGGATTTCATTTTCACGGAGATCTTCGCGAGTTCGCTGACCTGCTTACGGTCCAGTTATCGATTCCGGCCACAAACAATCCCGGCGAACCGGTGCGGGCAAGTACATCCCAGATCCCGGTGGTCGACAAAACGGGAATGCCGGGTATTTTTGACTTCAGCGTGGACATGCACCCTGAACTTGGTACCGACATGTTCGCGTCCTGGCAGAGGGCGCTGCAAGATCAGTTAGGGCTCAAAATCGAAAGCCGCAAAGGAAACTTGATGGTATTGGTTGTGGACCAGGCTGCAAAAATCCCGAGCGAAAACTGACCACAGCAGCTCTGATCAAAAACGGAAGATGACCCCGTTCACGGGGATGTCGATCTCGTCGAGCATCGCGGCCGGCGCTACCTCCACCTTGGAGCCCTTTGGCCTGCGAAGGAAGACGTAGCCCGAGGCGTTCGATCCCTTTTTGACGGTGGTGATGCGCAGAAAGACGGGCGGATGTGCCGGATCAAGCGGCGGTGGTGTGGAAGCGCTTCCGGTTCCGTTCCGCAGTTGCAGCTGGCGCGCTTCTTCTTCCGATCGATTGCCCACATGGGGGTCCATCTGGGCCCTTGCTTCGGGGTGAGTTGGCGGCGGTTCGGCGCTGTTGCTGTTGCCGAGCGAGTCGGAACCGCCGGGTCCCGCGGGAGGGCCACCGGCCATGCCCGCCGCGCGCATGGTGGCCAGCGTGTCCAGATCGTGGGCCTTGTCGAACCAGCGGAAGCGGGTGTGCGCAGGGTCGGAGTAAAGAGCAGAAATCTCCCTGGGATTGACCACCGCTTCGCCTTCCCCGACCTGGGCGACCGCGACATATACCGAGAACTCCCCATTGCCCCAGTTCTGGGGCAATGTAACGGCCACGGTCGTGCCGTTATAGGTGGTTTCGAGCAGCGGTTTTCCGCTGACAACCGCTACCTTGCAGTGTTCCGTATCTGCGCGGTTGAAAGTCACGATTCGGGGACTGTCGGGGGTTTGGGCAAGCGCCGCGGTGGAAAGCAACAGGAGCGAAAGGAGGGGCTTCACCGGAATTACCTCGGAATTAAGGTGGACTCACAAGCCGACCAACCCATTATTCCGCATCGGGGCGCAAGGCTGTTGTAACCATTGGCACACCGATGAAAAACTGCCCGATCTCCCCGCACCTCGCCGGCAAGCCACACGCGCCGGCGCCTGCCGGAATCCGCCGCGTCATGGCCGCTTCCGGCTCAATGCGGTTGCGGTTGTTGCTGTTGTTGTTGCTGCTGCATCTCCTGCTGGCGCTGCTGCAGTTCCTGCAGCACCTGTTGCGGGGTGCGCGGAACCCCCGGCGGCCCTTGCGGGGGCATCGGCGGGCGGCCGTTGATCAGCGGCTGCTGGGGTGGTGGTTGTTCTTCCACTTCCGGCTGCTCCGGCACGTCCTCCTCCTGCGCGTCCTGGGACGGACGATTGGCCGACGCAGGAGGGCCGCCGGCTTTGCGTGGGCTCAGCACGATCTGGCGTGGCGTTCCTTCGCCCTGGTCTCCGATCATCAGCACGTTGTATCCCGATCCGTGCAGCAGCTGGGAAAGGACGTCGCGCGCCTGTCCGGGCCCATATTCACCGAAAACACGCTCATCGGCGCCAAACCCTTCCATTTTGGTGCCCGTCGCGCTGGCGACATCATTCAGGATCTGGTGCAGGCTGGCATTGCTGGCATCGATCTTCAAGCCCTGGCTGTCCCAGGTCACCGTGGGCTTGGCGGGCGAGTCATTGGCAGGCCAATGGGGAAGCTCGGGTGCCTGCTGCGCCGCCTCGGGTTGTTCCTGGGGGACAGGCGTACGGGCCGGGGAGGGCTTTTGGCGCGCATGGGTGGATTTTGGGGCCGTTTCCGTTGGAGCGGCGTTCGATGGGGCGGACTGCGCCACCAGCATCGGGGCTGTCAGCAGTGCGCCTGCCGCGAGCGTGGCCAGCCCGAAACACATCCGCGCACCGATCGAGCTTGGGCGCAAAGCTGAAACGTGGAGTTCGTTGCTGCTCATGGAAACTCGGCTCCCGCCGCGGAACGGCGTCGTTCCTGTGTACTAGACTATCAGTGACCCAGGGACGCTCGTAGCGGCGATCACCCCAACGTTTTTGGGGACCCGAGGACGCTCCGGGCGGAGAGGAAGCCTTATCGATGCGCCATAGCGCAAGCCGTTGGGGCCGAAGAAGTTGGACCTGGAACGGATCCTGTACCGGCACTTCTGTTGTGCCTGTTCCTCGGCCTTCCGGCGGCCGGCCATGCCGCCAACTGCACCACCCAGGGAGAGATGAACGGACAGGATCGCGAGACCCTGGCCTCCGCCGGTCAGCAATTGACCATTGCCGTGATTCAGCAGGACTTCTCGGCCTTGCAGGCCACCCTGCTGCCCGCCGTGGCTCAGCAATGGGAGGGGATTCGCGGGGTCGTTGAACAGGGCGCACCCCTGGTCAAGGGAGGCCAGGTGCAACTGAATGCCCTCTACCTGCTCGACGCGACGGCCTTGACCGGTCCTTCCGACGCGCAGTTTTTCTGCTCCAACGCCAACGGCTCCCTCACTGTAACCATCTCCATGCGCTCGCTGCCGCCGGGAAAATACGCTCTGATCCTGGCCTATGTCATGGGTTCTTCAACCCCCGGCCAGCCCGCGCCTGCGGTTTCAGCTCAGCTGGCATTCATCATGGGGCTGGACGGAAATGCATGGAAGATCGGCGGCCTCTTCCTGCGGCCGGGTATGTTGGACGGGCATGACGGCGTCTGGTACTGGCAGCGGGCCCGCGAAATCGCCAGGGCCAACCTGGGGTGGAGCTCCTGGTTCTCGTACGAGGCTGCCCGCTATCTGCTCGTGCCAGTGGACTTTCTTTCCTCGCCCAACCTCGAAAAGCTGGGCCAGGAACAGGCGCAGGTGAAGGATTCGCCCGCCGAAGCGTTCCCGTATTCCGTGCCCGATGGTGCGCGCACCTGGAAGATCGATTCCGTGCGGCTGGATGCCTCGCTGCGCCAGGCCGACCTGGCCGTGACCTACGAATCGACCGGCGTGACCGATCCGGCCGCCTTGCGCACCGAAGCGACCGCCGTCCTGAGCGCGGTTCTGCGGGCTCAGCCGTCGCTGCGACAGAATTTTCACGGCCTCTGGGCCTATGCCTCCCGGGACGGCAAAGCGTCCCCGGTGATGGAACTGCCCATGGGGCAAATACCGTAAACGCAGTTCACAGTTATGAGTTCGCAGTTCTCAATTGTGGCCTTTTACTGTGAACTAAATCCTTGAACTGAGAACTTTTCGCGAGGGAACCGCCATTGGCAGAGATCATTGATTTACGTTCGGACACCGTGACCCGCCCCACGCCGGAGATGCGCGCCGCCATGGCTGCCGCCGAAGTAGGCGACGACGTCTATGGTGAGGATCCCACGGTCAACCTGCTGGAGAGCCGGGCCGCGGCCCGCTTCGGCCGCGAAGCCGCGCTCTTTGTTCCCACCGGAACCATGGGCAACCAGATCGCTCTTCGCCTTCACACGCAACCGGGGCAGGAAATCATCTGCGAATCGCGCTCCCACATCCTCGATTGGGAGATGGCCACGGCGGCCGTGTTTTCCGGCTGCCTCATTCGCGCAGTCGCAACCGAGACCGGCACACTGACCTGGAAGGACATCGAGCCGGTCATCTATGGCCGGAGCAGTTTTCGCGCTGCCACGGGCCTGATCGAGATTGAGAACACGGCCAACCTTGCCGGCGGGCGTTGCACGCCGCTCAACGTGATGGAAGAGATCTGGGAAAACGCGAAAGAGCGCAAGCTTCCTGTGCATCTCGATGGAGCGCGTATCTTCAATGCGGCCACGGCACTGAGCGTCGACGTCAAGACTCTGACGCGCGGATTCGACACCGTGATGTTCTGCCTGTCGAAGGGATTGGGCGCGCCGGTCGGTTCCATGCTGGTCGGCTCGGCGGACCTGATGGAGCAGGCGCGCATCTATCGCAAGGCCCTTGGCGGCGGCATGCGCCAGGCCGGTGTGCTGGCCGCGGCCGGGCTGGTGGCACTGGAGCAGATGCCAGCGCGGCTTCATGAAGACCATGCCAACGCACGGCTGCTGGCCGAGGCGCTGTCGCACATGGAAGGTGTTTCCATCGATCTCGATGCGGTCGAAACCAACATCGTGATTTTCCGTCTGACGGGCACATTGACGGCGGCGGACCTGGTCGCACGGCTCAAGGCGCGCGGCATTCTGGCCAGCACAGTCGGCCCCGATGCAATTCGTCTTGTCACCCATCACGATGTGAATCGAGGCGCTTGTATCACCGCGTCGGAAGCCTTGACGGAGGAAATTGAAGCCGCGGCGTCGATGCGCGTATAGGGTGGAACTCTACAAGACAAGCGCATCCTGCGTCACAACTAATCGCGCAAATCTACGTTGATACTGCCATACGGCCAGAACGTTCCCGGATGAGGGGCGTCTGTCGACCCTGGAGGGTCTCCCGTTTATGAGAAAGATCGTGCTCACTGCCTTGCTGACATTTACGCTGCTTCCTGCGCTGTCGTTTGCGCAGGTTTACGTCAAGGTTGCCCCGCCGCCGCCCGTTGTGGAACGTTACGGCGCGCCTCCGCAGGCGGGATTCATCTGGATCCCCGGCTATCAGCGATGGAACGGCACGCGCTATATCTGGGTGGCCGGTCACTGGGTCGTCCGCCTCGTGCGGGCGCAGTTTGGGTTCCGCATGCCTGGGTCCATCGCAGCGGCGGCTGGGTCCTGGTTGAAGGCCACTGGCGGTAAATTTTGTCGATCCGCTATTTGAGCGAGGCTGTAGACTTGCTCGAATAGCAATTGGTCAGAACCAGATCCGGCCTATCAGTTTTTCCGGCAATCGGAGCGGGCGGCTGGGCTTGCATGAGCCCCAGCATGATGATGATTTCCTGAGCAGGTTCTTCGAAATAGAGAACCGCGGATTTCGCTTGCCGGTGGTTGAAGATGCGAAGGACGATGGCCGCGGCGCCGAGAACCAGCAGAAGATATGCGGATTGTTTTGGGCTGTGCAGGGCGGGATATTCGATCTGCAGCATGAACACCAACAGAAGTATGAAGACGCCCAGCCCTGTCCAGAACAGGAATTGAAAATTCGATTTGCCGGGCACATAGGAGCAGGTGAAAGGAATCTTGTAGAAGCCGATCAGGGAGAGATCGGCAAAGATGAATCCCAACGCCAGAAGTACGGCCAGGTGTGCCGCAGCCTGCGGAAAAGGCCGATACGGAAGCGACAACGAGACCGCCGCGAGCCAGGCCGGAAGCACCGCCAGAAGCAGCAGCGATCGCCACACGGCAGCGATGTATTGTTGCGGCGGACGGAGCTGGGTGATGCGCAGGACCCAGTTCGCGGTCAGAGAGATGGGAAGTGGAAACACCGCGCGAAAGGCAAGAACCGAGAAAACCAGGATCCACAAAGTCGACATGGCAAAATCGGTTGACATGGGGGTGGTGGCTCCCCAACGCGGCGCCTGGCGCAGAAGATGAAGCGCAAACGCAAGGGCGATGGAAAGAAAAAGAGCAAGCACTACACGGTGCTGGCGACTACGCCGCAGCGAGCGGAGGGTGAAGAGGAGCACAGCTGATTGGAGAGAGCCGCCCAACTTCGGCATCCAGCGGACGGCGCGGCCTCCCGGAACCAGGTCGGGTTCTTCCACGGTCTTGCGCATGGTGCGCAGATAACAGACAAGCAACGAAACCGTTGCCCCGGCGACGGCGCAGGCCAACGCGATCCAGGCGCGGTGGGCCAGCCAGAGAGCTCCGGCGGGCAATGAGCCGTTGCACTGATTGAGCAGCGCAAAAAACAACGTGACGGGTGAGGCTGCCATCGGAGAGCGACTGTTAAGCGCGCCCAGTTGCGCCGGGGTGTCGACATAAGGCGCGAGAAAGTAGGCGACGAGAAAAACACCGAATGCCGCCAGTTGAAGGAAGGCTGAGACGCGAAGGAATAGACGTCGCGGCAGGAAATGTGCGGTCGTGCCTTGAATGGTAAGCACGGCGCCATAGAGGAACGCCGCCGCGGCGACCATGGTGAACCAATAAGACACGAAGTAACGGAGGACTCCGGCCAAGCCTGCGGCTCCTCCAAAGACCAGTGAACGGGAGCCGCTCGATGCAAAGTTGAGAGCCAGGATCGCGACACCGAGAAGGCTTGCAGACGCCGTTATTTTGGCCGCCAGAATGGTGCCCGGCTTCACCGGCAAGGGACCGAGAATCATGGCATCCCGCCGGTCGGGGAAGGTGTTGTCCCAGGTAAGGACAGCGACAAGACCGATGACCAGCATCATGTTGGAGACAGCCGACTGTTCCACGTGCCAGTAGAGTGCCGGGGGCGGAGGAAACATGAGCGTGCCCAGCGCCTGGATCAGGCTGATCATCATCAGCACGCCGGCAAACTGGCCCAGGAAGCGGGGAATATCGGCTTCGATCGAAAGAGCCTCGAGGTCGATGACGCGCAGAAGGAACTGGCGATAGAGCACGCGGATACCGCAGGGGAAGGCGGGCGATGTAGTCTTCGCACCAATTCACGCATGGATGAGATCCGCGAAATGTTGGGCGATCGAAGCGGTATCCTGCTCGACCGCCAACTGCGAGAAGATCTCTTCGAGGGTGGGCAGTTCGGTCATGCTGCGCAGGGCTGCGATGGAATCGTCCGCGACGATCTTGGCGCGATGAAGAATGACGACGTGCGAGCAGACGCGCTCCACTGTGTCCAGTTCGTGGGAGCTGAACAGCACAACCTTGCCGCGGCGGGCGAGTTCCTGAATCAGGCTGCGAAGAACCAATGCCGATCCCACGTCGAGGCCGGAGAAAGGCTCGTCGAGCAGTACCAGGTCGGGATTGTGCATCAGCGCCGCCGCGATCAGGATCTTCTGGCGCATCCCCTTGGAGTACCCGGAAATGGACGCGTGGCGATCATCAAACAATGAGAGCAGGCGAAGCAGGCCGTCGATGCGCTCGGAGGTTTCCCGGGCGGGCAGATCGCGCAATTGCGCGACCATGGTGAGGTATTCCGCCCCGGACAGATGGTTGTAGAGGTACGGCTCCTCGGGCACATAGCCCATTCGCCGCTTGTAGCTGATGAGGTCCTCTTCAATCGGCTTGCCCTCGAAGAGGATCTCGCCGTAGGTCCTCTCGATGAGGCCGGTGATCATCTTCATGGTGGTGGACTTGCCCGAGCCGTTGGGGCCGAGATATCCGGTGACCTCGCCCGGACGGGCAGCGAAGCTGACGTCATCCACGGCGGGTATCCCGGAGAAATGCTTGGAAACACGGCGGAGTTCGAGCATAAGAAACCGGTCGACCTACCCTATGTAGCATTCAACATATGGAAAAGTCAACTGGATTCGCCGTGGCCGCGGTCAACGACCGCTTGGGCCGAGCGTGGCCGGTTATTCGAGCATTTTCCGATACACCACGAATCCGGAATTCTCCGCTACCTTGTCGTATAGCTGCATCGCGGTCGCATTGGTCTCATGGGTGTGCCAGTAGACCCGGCTCGATCCCGCAATTTGTGCGCGCCGGTAGACTTCCTCGATTAACGCCCGCCCTACTCCCCGGCCTCGCGCCGATTCCAGCGTGAACAAATCCTGTAGATAGCAATTCGTCGTCGGCGCGATCGTGCTGCGATGAAAAATGTAGTGCACGAGGCCGAGCAGTTGACCTTTCTGGTCCGCCACCAGCGCGTGCACCGGTTCGTATGCGTCGAAGAATCGCGCCCACGTTCTCGCGGTGATACTCCTCCGGCAGCGCGTTTCATCTTTGCGGCCGTAGAACGCGTTGTAGCCGTCCCAGAGCGGTTTCCATTTGGCAAAATCGTCCGGTTCGACCGTTCGAATGAGAAGTCGCTTTTCAAGTCAGACAATCCTGTTTCTCCCCTTGCTAATCAGAGATTACCTGATGCATTCGACCCAGGTCTGTTGACAGAACTCCAGCACCGCACGCATACTCCTTTGCTGAATCCCGCGCAATCCTCGGCTCGAGTTCCCCATTGCATTCCCGCTTATCATGGCACGCCCCTCATTTATTGGCTTCATGCTCTCTGGAAAATTTGAAGCTAAGGATGGTTCTATGAAACACAACTGCATCGCGATTCTGATCTTGTGCACGTTTGTTGCTGTGCAGCCTCGCTCAGACGACGGGTTGCGGAGAGACTCCGAACTTCATTGCCAAGTTCTCAGGCACGCATCGCTTGAGCAACTCAACGATCTTTCAATCGCCGAATGGGAACATCGGTATCGCACGACAACTCCGATAGTGCCCCTTCACATTTTTAGCAGCAACCCGGTTGGCCCGGTCGGATACAACCCCATCACGATGTGGGTTGAGTCGGCTGCGGACAATTCTCAGGTGCCGTTTACGGCGTCTCAAGCTCTCCAGTAGGCGGGATCGGAATCAACGGCGAGGCCTACGGCAGCCAGGAAACGGTGTGCTCGGAAACTACACGAGCTCGACAGGTGGTGGCGGCGGCGGTGTGATCGGATTGACAAATTCAGCCGATTTCGGATTCTCGTATGCCACACGGGGAACAGCTACAGCCAGCACCGGCAGCGCGGTGGCTTTCTTTGGTGAGACGTTCAGCCCTGACGGAACTGCCGGCTATTTCCTGAATCGCGCTGCTGGCAATATCATCGTCGGGCATGTGGGTCAAAACGACGACAAAAGCGTCTTTCGTGTTGACGGCACGGGACGAGTCTTCGCGGACGGCGGCTTCCAACCCAGCGGCGCCGACTTTGCCGAGTCGATGGCTGCGACAGGAGATCGAAGCAAGTACGCAGCCGGAGACTTGCTTGTAATAGACCCAACTGCCAACCGCCACGTGGCCCTGGCACAGCAGCCTTACTCGACGCTGGTCGCGGGGATCTACTCCACAAAGCCGGGAATGCTGGCACCACCCGCAAAATAGACGAATCGGCACCAGGCAACGAAATCCCCCTCGCGGTCGTGGGCATCGTTCCGTGCAAGGTTACCGCCGAAAACGGTCCGGTCCAGGTGGTGATCTGCTGGTCACTTCTTCAATTCCTGGTCATGCAATGAAAGGAACCGACAGGAGCCGGATGCTTGGGGCCGTTGTGGGGAAAGCGCTGGAGCCCCTGCCGAACGGCACAGGGGTCATCCAAATACTTCTTCTGCAATTGTCTCCTTCCGTTCTTTCTAGCTGATCTCGATCACATCGCTGCTGGCGGCGGCCGCGGCTTCGGCGCGCTCCATCAGCTTTTGCGCCACAGCGTAGAACTCCGCCGCCTGCGGGCTCTTGGGACCGGCAAGCGCCACCGGCAGGCCGCGGTCTCCGCCCTCGCGAATGGCCGGCACCAACTCGATCGAACCCAGGAACGGAACGTTGAACTGCTTTGCCGTGCGTTCCGCGCCGCCCTTGGAAAAGATGTCGATTTCGTGGTGGCAATGGGGGCAGGTGAAGTGGCTCATGTTCTCGACGATGCCCAGCACCTCGACATTCACCTGGCCGAACATTTCGAGTGCCTTGCGCGCGTCCTGCAGGCTCACGTCGCTGGGAGTGGAGACGACCACGGCCCCTGTCAATGGCACCGTCTGCACCAATGAAATGACCACGTCGCCTGTTCCAGGAGGAAGATCGACGATGAGATAGTCGAGCTCGCCCCAGTCCACCTGCTGCAGAAACTGGCGAATGATCTGGTGCAGCATCGGCCCGCGCATGACCATCGGCTTGTCGCCGGGAGAGATATAACCGATGGAGATGGTCTTGATGCCGTGGGTCAGGTTGGGGATGATCTGGTTGCCGGGGCCGACGACGGGCTGCTGCGACGAGCCCATCATCATCGGCACGTTGGGCCCGTAGACGTCGGCGTCAATGAGGCCCACGCGCTGGCCCAGCTTCGAGAGCGCAATGGCAATGTTGACGGCGACGGTGGTTTTGCCCACCCCGCCCTTGCCTGAGCCGATGGCGATGATCTTTGAAACGCCCGGCAACGCCACGGGCGAAGGCATGGCATGAGAATGCGCCATAGTATTCGCTGCTCCTTTTCTATCTTTCTGGATCGGTTTACGATTTCGCCAGCTCCGCTTCCTTCTGCGCCGCATACGCCTGCTCGGCCTGTTTGCGCCGCGCTGCCTCCGCTTCGCGATACTCGCGGCGGCGCAGCGCGCCTTCATAGCGCCGCTGCTCATCGGCGGTCACCGGCTTCAGTTCCGGCACCCGCACGCGCCGCCCTTTTACATCGATCGCCACGAAGACCAGGTAGGCGCTGGCGACGTGCAGCAACGATCCGGTTTGCGGGTGTTCCACCCAGATCTTCACGCCCACTTCCATGGATGTTGAAAACGCCCGGTTCACGCTCGATTTGAGAATGAGCAGGTCGCCCACATGGACCGGCTGGATGAAGTCGATGTGATCCATCGCCGCGGTCACCACGTGCGTCCGCGAGTGCCGGTAAGCGGCCATGGCGCCGGTCAGGTCGATGAAGTGCATCAGGCGTCCGCCCAGCAGGTTGCCAAGCGTATTGGCGTCGTTGGGCAGGATGATTTCGGTCATTTCCGACTGCGAATCGGTGACCAGTCTTGGCGCCATAATGGTTTCGGTGGAACTCATGTCTTGCTCGCTCCGTCTGTCCCCGCCGACTCGTGAGGGACCGAATCGGGCCTCGTATTTCGGTTCATATCAGGGCTCATATCCGGGCTCTTCATACCGCCTTCATCAAACTGAAGCACGCGATGCGTCCTTCCAGCTACAATGGAGACGGCGGGGGCCGATCGATCGGGGCACACCTTTCCAGTTTCGGCAATCGCCCTGAAATACGCAAATCCTTCCCGGGTGAGGCTCTTCAATCGATGAGTACTGTAGACAAGATCGCAGGATTAAAAGAGATTCTCGCGCTGGACCCAAAAAACAGCTTTGCCCGCTATGGCATTGCCGTGGAACTCGCGAACCGGGGCGAAATAGACGCCGCGATTGCCGAGTTCGACAAGCTGCTGGACCTCGATACCGACTACACCGCCGGCTATTTCATGGCCGCGCAGACACTGGCCAAGCACGGGCGCACCGCCGAAGCCATTGCGCGCCTGAAGTCGGGAATCAGCTGCGCCGCGCGGACCGACAACCGCCATGCTCTCAGTGAAATGCAGGGAATGCTCGACGAGCTTGACCGCTAAGCGGCGCTATCCCACCGCGAATCAGTCCGGCGTCATCCCAAGTCCCTGCGCCCTCAATCTTTTGCTCACTTTTTACTCCGCCCCGCATCTATAATATTTGTATGCCGAAATTTTCAATCGTTGTCCCGTTCCACAATGAAGAAGAGAACGTGACTGCCCTCTATGCGCGCCTGAAACAAATCATGGAGCAGGTCGGCGAGAGCTTTGAACTGGTTCTCGTCGACGACGGCTCCAGTGACCGCTCCTACAAGCTGCTGGAAGAAATCGCCGCGGTCGACAGCCGCGTTCTCGTCGTCAAACTGCGCCGCAACTTCGGCCAGACTTCGGCACTGGCCGCCGGCTTTGACCACGCCTCGGGCGAGTTCATCCTTTCCATGGACGGCGACCTGCAGCACGATCCCAACGAGATTCCCAACTTTCTCGAGAAGCTCGAAGAGGGCTACGACGTGGTCTCCGGCTGGCGCAAGGAGCGCATCGACAACTTCGTCATGCGCCGCTTTCCTTCGCGCTGCGCCAACTGGCTGATGGCCAAGCTGTCGGGCGTCGATATTCACGACTTCGGCACCACCTTCAAGGCCTATCGCCGCGAAGTCATCCAGAACATTCCGCTCTACGGCGAAATGCACCGCTTCATCCCCGCGCTGGCGAGCTGGTATGGCGCGTCGATCTGCGAGATTCCGATCAAGAACGTGATGCGCGAACGCGGCAAGAGCCACTACGGCATCGGCCGCACCTTCCGCGTGTTCTTCGACCTGCTGACGATCCGGTTCCTGCTCAAGTACATGAGCCGCCCGCTGCACTTCTTCGGCAGCTTCGGCGCGCTGGGCATCCTGGCCGGAAGCATCATCTCGTTTATGCTGCTGGTGCTCAAGGCCATGCATCCCCACCAGAGCGTGATGGACGAGCACGGACCGATGTTCGTGATCGCCGGAGTGCTGATCGTGGCCGGAATCCAGATGCTCGCCATCGGCCTTCTGGGCGAGCTGCAGGTGCGTCACTACTACACCAGCCAGCAGCGCACGCCGTATGCCGTCGATCGCCTCGTACGCCTGCGCCTTCCGGAAGAACCAAGCATGCTGACAGATCGGACCGACCGGAACTACTAAAAGCAGGGACTTAAAAAGCAGGGACTAGGGACTAAGGGACCAGCGGACTAGATCACGCCTAGTCCCTCAGTTCCTAGTCCCTCAGTCCCTAGTCCCTCAGTCCCTGTTTCACTTGCAGTACCCAACCCTTTCAGTGCATCCTTGCACCTGTCATGAAAGCGATCCAGATTCGTGCAACGGGTGGGCCGGACGTTCTAGAGCTGGCCGAATTGCCTATTCCTGTGCCGGGACCCGGCCAGGTGCTGATCCGCATTGAAGCCATCGGCGTCAACTTCATCGAGATCTACTTCCGCAAGGGCACATACAAGGCAGCGCTGCCGCTGATCCCCGGCAGCGAAGCCGCAGGCACTGTCGAAGAGCTTGGTTCGGGCGTCAACGGTTTCAAGCCCGGGGATGCGGTGGCCTCGGTGTCGGTGCTGGGCAGCTACGCTGAATACGCGCTGGTGCCCGCCGCGCAACTGGTGAAAGTGCCCGCCGGCCTGAGTCCCGAAAAAGCCGCGGCCGCGATGTTGCAGGGAATGACCGCTCACTATCTCGCCCACTCCACCTATCCGCTCAAGTCCGGCGAAACAGCACTTGTGCATGCGGGCGCGGGCGGCGTCGGCCTGCTGCTCACGCAGATGGCGTGCCGGCAGGGAGCGCGGGTCATCACCACCGTTTCCACCGAGGCCAAGGCCGAACTGTCGCGCGAGGCTGGAGCCTCCGACGTAATCCTCTATACGGAACAGAATTTCGAAACCGAGGTCAAGCGTCTCACTGGCGGCAAAGGCGTCGACGTGGTTTACGATTCCGTCGGCAAAACAACATTCGAGGGCAGCCTCAACTCGTTGCGGCCGCGTGGGCTGCTGGCCTTGTTTGGCGGCTCCAGCGGGCCGGTGCCTCCCTTCGATCTCATCCAGCTCAGCGGCAAGGGATCGTTGTTCGTCACCCGCCCCACGCTCTGGCACTACGTGGCCACGCGCGCGGAACTCGAATGGCGCGCTGGAGACGTGCTCGGCTGGGCCGCCAAGGGCGACCTCAAGCTGCGCACGGAGCATGTGTATTCACTGACCGACGCGGCACAGGCGCAGACAGATCTGGAGTCAAGAAAGACGACCGGCAAGATCCTGCTGGAGCCGTAAAGGCCAACAGCGGCCCTTCTTCACTTCTTCAGATTCAGCAGCGCTTCGCGGTCGATAACATTGCCGTCCACGATCAGCGTGGAGATGCGGCGCACATTCCAGATGCTCATGGTGGGATCGGCATCCAGCACCAGGATATCGGCGCGGCGACCCGGCGCGACCAGGCCCAGTTCGTTCCAGTTGAACTGGATGGCGTAATTGTTCGTAGCGGTCGCCAGAGCTTCACGCGCCGACAGACCAACCCGCACCATCATCTCGAGCTCGGTATGCATCGAGATGCCCGCCATGGTCCCGAAAACAGGCGCTCCGGAAGCCGCAAGGTAGTGCGGATAGGCGGCGAAAATAGTCTGATCGATCCGCCACAAGCGCATCGCCGACAGCTCCGCTTTTTTTTGCAGATTGGTTTCCATCCAGCGCGTGGTCATTCCGGGCAGGTGGCGTGCCCAGGTGGGCAGGGGATAGATCATTTCCCCAGTCGCCGGATCGGAAGGATTGAACATATGCGACGGATCGAGCAGTTTTGCGACCGGCTCTGTCCACAAATTGCGATGCCCCGGCAGGCGCAGGTAAAAGAGGCTGAAGGTTGGCATCAGGGCCGCATGATGCCAGGCCAGAAAATGGGCGTATTCGCGCAAGTGCGCATCGCCGGGCGGCAGATGCTCTATGTAGTCGTATGCGGTCGTCGCCGCAGATCCTTCTGGATCTTCGACCAGTGGCGCCTGAAACTCATCCGGAATCACGCCCAGTTCGTACCGGCCCATGTGCAGAAGGGCATCCACGCCCGCTTCCATGCCAACCTTGTAGGGAGTGGAAACGAATTCGCCGTACGTCACCATCCCCACCTGGTGGGCGCGTGCAATGATCCACTGCGTATTCGCCGCGGTCAGATTGTGTCCCAGCCACGCCACGCGCGTGCCGAGCTTGGCAGTGTCGGCGAGTTGACGCGCGGTATCTTCAGGGCTCAATTCCACGGCGTGGCCGTTTTCGCGCAGCTTCTCAGTCCATTCCGGGTGGCCGATCAACAGGCTCCAGTCGTCCTTGGTGCCGACTGAATCCAGAATGTAGATATGCGGCGTGGGATTGGCGGCGAGGTCGACGTGTCCGCGGCGGTCATCCGAACTGGCAACCACCGTGGTCACGCCCATGTAGAGGTTGGCATTGGCTTCACCCTGGCTGCTCATGCCCGCGAAGCCATCGATCAGTCCGGGCACGATGAACTTGCCTGTGCAGTCGATCACGCGCGCGCCTTTGGGAATAGGAATCGCTGCGCGCGGCCCCACATCGGTGATGCGGCCATTCTGCACGATCACGATCGCGTCTTGCTGGTCTTTCGCGGAACGGCCCCAGTCGGTCACATCGATGATCGTTCCGCCGGCCAGGACCAGCGGAACCGGAGCCACAGGCGGCGTCGCCTGCGACCACGCCAGAACCGAGGAAAAAACCGTCCCGCCAAACCACAGCAGGAGAATACGAACAAGTCCCATAGTGAAATCAGTCTTCTGAGGATTGTCGCACAGCGAAGAACGGCAGCCATGTGACGAGGCTCGTCTCCCAGGACACCTTGTCGAGCGAACCGAGCGAGCGTCTCCGACTAAGATGCAGGAACCCTGCTAACTCGCAGCTAACTCGCCACCAGGGTACGCCGCTGGCGGCGTGCGAGCAGCGGCGTCAGCTGCGCCTGGGCTTCATCCACGGTGACCCCGTGCCTGGCGCGCAGATCGTCGATCTTGCCGTGCTCGATAAATTGATCGGGCCAGCCGATGCGCACCACCGGAACCTTGCTGCCGATCTCTTCGAGAGCTTCAAGAACCGCGGAACCGAAGCCGCCCATTTTCACGTGATCTTCAAATGTGACGAAGGCGGCAACGCGGCGCGCATATGTTTCGATCATCTCGCGATCGAGGGGCTTGATGAAACGCGGATTGATGACCGCCGCGGAGTAGCCGTCGCGCTCCAGTCTTCCGGCCAGCTCCCATGCCATCGACGTCATCGGGCCGAGGCCGAGCACGGCAACATCCGAGCCATCGGCCAAAACTTCGGCTTTGCCGACGGGCAATACCTCCGGCTCCGGCTTGCGCGCCACGCCCACCACCGCGCCGCGCGGATAACGGATGGCGCTGGGCCCGGGAAGTTGAAGAGCGGTCTTCATCATGTCCGCAAGTTCGTCTTCGTCCTTGGGGGCCATCAGCACCATGCCCGGAATGCCGCGAAGATAAGCGATGTCGAACACGCCGTGATGCGTCGGTCCGTCGTCGCCCGAGAGCCCGGCGCGATCCATGCAGAAGACCACGGGCAGCTGTTGCAGCGCCACGTCGTGCACGATGGGATCGAAGGCGCGCTGCAAAAACGTGGAATAGATGGCGCACACCGGACGATAGCCGCGCGTGGCCATGCCCGCGGCGAAGATGACCGCGTGTTCTTCGGCGATGCCCACGTCGAAGTAGCGCTTGGGATGATGGGGCCGGAAGAGGTCGAGCCCGGTCCCGTTGGGCATGGCCGCGGTGATGGCCACGATGCGTTCATCCTTGTTCGCCAGTTCGGCGAGT
Organism: uncultured Acidobacteriota bacterium; assembly: GCA_963812485.1. Lineage (GTDB taxonomy): Bacteria > Acidobacteriota > Terriglobia > Terriglobales > Acidobacteriaceae > Telmatobacter. The sequence continues at coordinate 130,889 of CAWEVD010000001.1, read as the reverse complement.
GTGTTCGCGAAAGATTCCGCATAGGTCGCCAGTCCGGCCGGCCTTGTGTTGCCGGTTTCAGGATCGTACGGTCCCAGGCCATGGAATTTCTTCTGCAGATCGAGCGCCGGCTGAAAACCGCGGCCCTTTTGCGTGAGCACGTGCAACAGCACCGGCCTGTCGGCCGCCTTCAGGAACTTGAATGTCTCGATCAACTGGGGCAGGTTGTGTCCGTCGATGGGCCCGAAGTACTCCAGGCCGAACTCCTCGAAAAGCATCGAAGGCCAGAGCATGCCCTTGGCCGCCTCTTCGGCGCGCCGCAGCACGTTCACCGCCGTCTTGCCGCCGATCTTCTGCACGATCTTCTTCGCGGAGTTGTGCAGCGACTGGTAGTGCTCGTTGGTGACAATGCGATGGAAGTAGCGCGCAATCGCGCCCACGTTGCGATCGATGGACCACTCGTTGTCGTTGAGCACGACGATGAGGCGATTGGTCTGTTCGGCAATATTGTTGAGCGCCTCAAACGAAATGCCGTTGGTGAATGCGGCGTCGCCGGCTACCGCGATGACGTTTTCGGTACCGCCGGCAAGATCGCGCGCCGACCGCCATGCCCAGCGCCGCCGACAGCGCGGTTCCAGCGTGGCCCGCGCCGTAGCAGTCGTGCTCGCATTCGGTGCGCAGAGCGAAGCCGTTCAGGCCGCCCGGCTGCCGGATGGTTCCAAGACGTTCCCGGCGCCCGGTCAGAATCTTGTGCGTATACACCTGGTGGCTGACATCGAAGACAAATTTGTCCTGGGGCGTGTTGAAGACGTAGTGCAACGCCAGTGTCAGCTCGACCACACCCAGGTTGGGACCCAGGTGGCCGCCCGTCTTCGACAGCGTTTGAATGAGAAATGTGCGGATTTCTTCCGCCAGGTCCGCCAGTTCAGTGAAGCTCAGGCGTTTGACATCGGCGGGGGATTGTATGGTGTCCAGCAATGCTCCCATGTATATCCTCTCCCGGGATCAATGCCGGGGAATCAAAGAAAAAAGCCCCGTTCTTGCCGGGGACTTCCCCTACCGGGTGGCCAACCTTAAGTATAATCGCGCGCACCTTTTCGCGCTGAAAATTAGACGTTTGCAGGACCGTTCCGGTTGGACCTGGGGCGGTGATCTATCGGCCTCCGGGAGACCCGGCTTGGGAACCCTAACCCTGTGTCGCGGCAGCGGAAAGCTGGAACCTCGAACCGTTTTTCTCCTTGACAGCTTAGGAGAAAATTTCTCATACTCCTAATCAGTTTAGGAGGGGCGCCTTGACGATCCGACCTCAGCTTCTCCCCGGCACGTTCGACCTCCTCATTCGTCGCGCGGTCTCCCTTGGTTCTTTGCACGGTTACGGCGAGCCGGAGGGCCTATGAAACTGTTGCGTTCCATCGCTTCCGCCGCATCCGCCGTGTTTCACCGCCCGCGTCTCGATCGCGAAATGGACGACGAGCTCCGCTCCCACATCCAACTCCGCGCCGATGACCTCGAACGCACTGGCATTCCGCGCAGGGAGGCGCAACGCCGCGCCCGCATCGAGTTCGGTGGATATGAGCGCTACAAGGTCGAGTGCCATGAGGCGACCGGCGGGCAGACCGTCGAAAGCGTCCTCCAGGATATCCGCTTCGGGTTGCGGATGCTGCGCAAGTCGCCGGGGTTTACCGTGCGTGGCCATATTGACCCTCGCCTTGGGCATCGGCGCCAACGCCGTAGTGTTCAGTCTTTTGAACGCCCTGGTTCTGCGACCCCTCAATGTCCCGCAAGCACAGAACCTCTTCATGATTGAGCGGGGCAAGGATCGGTCCCCATCGAATTCGTACCCCGACTACGTCGACCTGCGCGACCGGAACCGGGCCTTTGATGGGCTTGTCGCCTACGAGATCGCGCCCGCCGGGCTCAACACCGACGGCGCCCCAGAGCAGGTGTGGCTGTACGAAACCAGCGGCAATTACTTCGACGCGCTGGGCATTCAGCCCTGGCTCGGACGCTTTTTCCATGACTCCGACGAACATGGACCGAACAGCGCGCCGTTCCTTGTGCTCAGCTACGGCTATTGGCAAAGCCATTTTCAGGGCGATCGAAGCGTCGTGGGCCGGGTGGTTCAACTCAACCGGTATGCCTACACGATTCTCGGCGTGGCCCCGCCCGAGTTTCGCGGCACGGAGTTGTTCTTTGCGCCCCAGGTGTGGGCGCCCAAGGTCAACGTCCAGCAGATCGAGGGTTCCGACAGCCTGGCCTCGCGCGGACAGCGGGGCATGTGGCTGGTGGGCCGCCTGCGCCCCGGCGTAACCCCGGCCCAGGCAACGGCCGATCTCAACAATGTCGGAGCCTGGCTCTCCAAGGCCTATCCGCGCGAAGACGACGGAACCACGTTTTCACTCGCCAAACCCGGGTGGGTTGGGGACATGCTCGGCGGGCCGGTGCGCGCCTTCGTCGCCGGCCTGATGCTGCTTTCGGGCCTGATCCTGCTCGCGGCCTGCACGAACCTCGGCAGTCTGTTCGCTTCCCGCGCCGCGGACCGCGGCCGTGAAATCGCTGTCCGCCTGGCCCTCGGATCGAGCCGCACCCGCGTTCTGCGCCAGATGCTGGTGGAGGCCATGCTGATAGCCGCTCGCCGGTGCCGCGGTGGGCGTGGCGGCGACCATCCCGCTTTTGCGCGCATTGAGCGCCTGGCAGCCGATCCCCGATTTCCCCGTCAACGTGCCGGTGAATCCGGACTGGCACACCTACGCGCTGGCGCTGGTCCTCGCCATTGTGAGCGGGCTGCTCTTCGGCCTTGTGCCGGTGCGCCAGGTGATGAAGGCGGACCCATATCAGACCATGAAAGCAGGCGCCTCCATCGCAGCCGCCGGAAGCCGCCTCATGCTGCGCGATGTGTCTGCTGGTGGGCCAGATCGCCGTTTGCGCCGTGCTGGTGACTTCATCGCTGGTCTCGGTGCGGGGCATGGTGCGGTCGCTGCACAGCAACTTCGGGTTCATTCCCGAGCATGCGATCCAGGTCAACACGGATGTAGGCATGGGCGGGTATCACGGAGAGCAGGCGACGGCCATGCAGCGCCGGATCCTCGATGCTCTGGCGCGCGTTCCCGGCGTCACCGCGGCCGGATACGCTGACCGGGTTCCACTCAATGTGGGCTGGGCGGATGCGTCGGTTTTTTCCGACAGCACAACCGATTACCGGCCCTCCAATATCGCCACCGACGCCATGCAGTACGAGGTCTCGCCGGGCTATCTTCGACGCGGCCGCAACTCCTCTCCTGCTCGGGCGCAGTTTCACCTGGGATGACGACGCGCACGCGCCGCGGATTGCGGTCGTGAATCAGGAGTTTGCCCGCAAGATGTTCGGTTCGGAAGCCAGCGCCGTAGGCAGGGCCTTCAAGATCTGGGGCGGTACCCGGATCCAGGTAGTGGGTGTGGTGGGCGATGGGAAATATCGGACCCTGAGCGAAGATCCGCAGCCCGCAATGTTCTTCCCCATCCTTCAATCGCCGTCAAGCTACACATGGTTCATTGTTCGTTCCAATCGCGACACGGCGGAGCTCGGCACTGCTGTCCAGCAGACTTTGCGCGAACTGAACACCGGGTTGCCGTTCACCGTGAACACGTGGACGAAGGAACTGGATACGGCCCTCTTTGCGCCGCGCGCAGCATCCCTGGCGCTGGGGGTGCTGGGGATTCTGGGCGCGATGCTCGCGGTCACCGGGATCTTCGGAATGGCAGCCTATTCGGTGAGCAAGCGGCTGCGGGAACTCGGCATTCGCATTGCCCTGGGAGCAGGCCGAAGCCAGGTTCTGAGCGCCGCGCTCGGCCGGGCTTTGCGCCTGCTTGCGGTCGGATCGGTGGCAGGACTGCTTTTGGGTTTGGCCGCCACAAAGGTCCTGTCGTTCATCGTGTACCAGGCCACGCCCCGCGACCCGGTGGTGCTGGGCGGGGTCGTTCTTTTCATGCTCCTGCTTGGACTTTTCGCCACCTGGATTCCGGCCCGGCGCGCACTGGCCGCCGATCCGCTCATCCTGCTGCGTGACGAATGAACTGTCCGTATCTGAACGCACCCACGCATCTGCCGGGCACCAAGCAATGACCTTTCCCGCCCGCAGCTCTGATTTCACTGGACTTCGTCCACGCTCAATTGGCAGTCTGATTGCCTCGAACCCTCGTGATCCGGAGGTTTGCCCGGAGGGTGGAGGCATCATGTTCCAGTTCCGGATGTTCCGAGACATTTCCTTTGCTCTCAGGCAGCTCACCAGGCATCGCGTCTACGCCCTCACCGCGATTCTTTCCATGGCGCTCGGCATCGGAGCCACCGCAGCCGTCTACAGCGTCCTCTACGGAGTCCTGATCGACCCCTACCCCTATCGCAACGCCGATCGCATCGCTTTCATCACCATTCAGAACAAGCAAGGCCGCGGCGGCGACATTCCCCTTACCCTCGCTGAAGTCGACCAGCTTCGCCAGGCCAAATCGGTCGAAGCCGTCTTCGCGCAGAACGATGCAAGCATGGTCGCCACCGATGGCGAGATACCGCAGTCGGTCAAGGTACTGGAGATGACCGGCAACGGCCTTCAATTCCTGGACGCGCCTCCGCTCATGGGCCGGGTCTTTACCGCGGCCGAAGCTCCCGAGGGTGTAGCTCCTCCCCCTGTAGCCGTCATCAGCTACCCGTTCTGGAAGACCCACTTCGCCTCCAGTCCCGACGTCCTCGGCAAGGTCCTCGAACTCAACCACCAGAAATACACCGTCATTGGCGTCGTCGGTCCCCGCTTCACCTGGCATGATTCCGAAGTGTACGTGCCCATGCCGGCAGGCATGGACCCCAGGAGCCGCTTCCAGACCCTGATACGCCTCCGCCCCGGTGTCTCAACCGATGCTGCTCGCGGGCGAACTGACCAGCTTCGTCGAACAGGTCGGCCACGCGGAACCATCGCTCCTGCCGCGCGACGGCTATCGCATCAAGGTCGAGACCCTGAACGACTGGATACTCGGCCAGTTCAAAGGCACCCTGATTCTGCTCTTTGTCGCCGTCGCCCTCCTGCTTCTCATCGGCTGCGGCAACGTCTCCATCCTCATGCTCGCCCGCGGAACCGCCCGCCTGCAGGAGCTCGCAACCCGCCTCGCCCTGGGTGCCTCCCGCTCCCGCATCGTGCGGCAACTGCTTACCGAGGCGGTGATCCTGTCCGTCACCGGCGGCGCGCTGGGCATGGCCTTTGCCTATGGCGCCATACGGCTCATCACCGGCCTGATCCCCGAGTACTCCATTCCGCATGAAGTCGTCATCACGCTGAACATACCGGTTCTTCTCTTCAGCACCGCCGTCTCGGTCGTCATTGGAATCCTCGCCGGCCTCTCCCCCGCCTTGCAGTTTTCCAGTCCCCACATCGGCCAGATGGTCCAGTCCGCCGGCTCCCGCAGCACGACTTCTCGCGGGGCGCGAACCCGCGCCGTCCTCATCGTCGGACAGACCGCGCTCACCGTCCTCATGCTCGCCGGCGCCGGCGCCTCCATGCGCAACTTCCTCGAGGCTTACGCTGCCCCGCTCGGATTCGACAGCCATCACATACTCACGCTCCGGATCGACCTGCCCGGAGAAATCGTTCCCGGCCTGGCAGGAGAGGGTGAACTACTACGACGCGCTCATCGAGAAGATCAAAACCACGCCTGGAGTGACCGACGCCGCGATCTCCGGAGTAGGCCTTCCGCCCGACAACAACTGGCGCCAGCCCATACAAGTCATCGGCAGCGCTCTCGACAGCGGCCGCAAAAGCGGACTTTACCTGGTCAGCTCCGAATACTTCTCCGTCCTCCGCATCCCTCTTCTCGAAGGACGAACCTTCACGCGCGAGGAAGTCGCTTCGCGGAGCGCACTTCGCCGTCATCAGCAAGACCTTCGCCCAGCGCTACTTCCCCAACTCCGATCCCATCGGAAGACAGATTCTCCCCACCGAGCTTTCGCAGGTTCCGTCCACGCTGCTTCGCGCCCCCAACATGGACCAGCCCTACCAGGTCATCGGCGTCGTCGGCGATGTGCGCAACGACGGCTTGCACCGTCCCATCCTTCCCCAGGCCTATGTCCCCTCCACCATCTTCGCCACGCAGGGCAATGGACATTCTCATTCGCACCACCGGCAATCCCACCGCGCTTCTCCACGACCTCAGCACCAATATCCGCGCCCTCAATCAAAACCAGGCCGTCAGCTTCGTCTACTCGATGGACGAGTATCTTTCCATGTTCACCTGGGCGCACGAGCGCTTCATCGCCGTGCTCTTCGCCGTCTTTTCCTTCGTAGCCCTCGGTCTCGCCGCCATCGGCCTGGCCAGCGTCGTGGCCTACTCGGTCGAGCAGCGAACCCGCGAATTCGGTATCCGCACGGCCCTCGGCGCCCCGCAGTGGAATGTTCTCCTGCTCACCCTGGCCTCAACCGCCCGAACCACCGGCATGGGACTTGTCCTCGGCATCCTCCTCAGCATCGGCCTCAGCGATTCCGTCCATCGCTGGACCCAGAGCAGCTTGCGCGACCCCTCCGTCCTCGCGGTCATCGCGGCCGTATTCCTTTTCGCCTCGGCCGTCGCCTGCCTCCTGCCCGCGCGACAGAGCAACGCGTATCGATCCCATGGTCGCTCTCCGGGACAGCTGATCGAGCAGCCGCCCGGGCGTCCGCGAGAGCCCCAGTGTTGACGAAACGTCAACCGGCGGGTTGGGAATTCGCTCGAAACTTCCCAAGAAGCTGTCATGTTGAGCGAAAGTCGCCACGGCGACTGGAGTCGAAACATCTGCGGTTGTACTTCCCGCGGAGAGGAGCCCAATATGCGGAAGAGGGTGACCCAATTGATTGAAGGAGGTGGCCCCGGGCCTTAATATCCAACTCAGTTCCTGAGAAGGTCGGTCACGATGGATGCCTTGTTCACTTCTTCCGGTCTGATTGCGCTCATTACGTTGACGTTCCTTGAGATCGTGCTCGGCGTCGATAACGTCATCTTCATTTCGATTCTGTCGAGCAAGCTTCCAGCCTCTCAGCAGGGCGCGGCACGGAGGATCGGACTGCTGGTCGCGATGGGGATGCGCGTCCTCCTTTTGCTGTCAATTGTCTGGATCATCCGGCTGACGGCTCCGCTCTTTGTTGTCCTGGGGCGCTCCATCTCTGGACGGGACCTCATCCTGATGGGCGGTGGCCTGTTTCTGCTCGCGAAGGCGACGACTGAAATTCATGACCGTCTGGAAGGCGAAGAAGGCCGCAGTTCGGCGCGAGTTCGACCGACATTTGCCGCTGTCATTACTCAGATCGCGGTGTTGGACGTCGTCTTTTCGCTGGATTCAGTCATTACCGCCGTCGGCATGGCAGAGGAAATCATCATCATGGTGATAGCGGTGATCCTGGCCGTCTGCGTCATGATGTTTTCGGCGGGGCCCATCAGCGCCTTCGTGAATCGCCATCCGACGGTGAAAGTCCTGGCCCTGTCGTTTTTACTGCTGATTGGCATTTCGCTGGTCGGCGAAGGGCTCGGCATGCATATTCCCAAGGGCTATATCTACTTTGCGATGGGCTTCTCGGTTTTTGTGGAGCTGATTAACCTGCGCGTCCGAAAGACCGCTTCGCCTGTGCAACTGCGAGAGCCCTACGTTTGAGCTGGATCGATAGTCCCATGTATCGCGGGTCGCAGCGAACCCCACCCGATCGGTTGTAGGATGAGCCTATAGACCACTGCCAGGGGACTGGGGAAGTTTGCCATGCCTGTTTCATTCAAGTGCGTTCTCTGCACCATCGTCGTGACCGGAACGCTGGCCGCGGCGGCCGGACGGGCCGCCCGGGCGCAGTCGCTGGAGCCGGTGGCGCCCTCGGCGGCGCCCAATCCGCTTTCCGATCCCACCGTGAACAACGGAAAGATCCTGCTCTTCGATCTCGAAGCCCGTTTTGCCAAGGATGTGCTGGAGCGCGGCGGGGCCGCCTTCGCCGACTGGTTTGCCGACGACGGGGTCGCCCTGGGCAATGGCGAGGCGCCGAAGATCGGGCGCGTGGCGATCGCCAAATCCGCCAACTGGTCGCCCAAGGCCTACCAGCTCACCTGGACCCCGACGGACGCGGTGATGGGGCCTTCCGGAGACATGGGGTATACATGGGGCCACTTTGAAGGCCACAGCAAGGACGCCAATGGCAATCCGGTCACGACGACGGGACGATTCATGACCATCTGGCGGAAACAGCCCGACGGAAACTGGAAGGTGGTTCTCGACGCCGGGGCCAATGAACCCGCCGCGGCCGGCGACTGCTGCAAGCTGACCCCCGGAAAATGAGGGTGGCGCAGCAAAATCATTTTCCGCAGTACGATTCGAACCAGCGGCTGATATATACCTGCGCATGGGCCTCGCCGCAGTAATGACGAGCGCCGCGGAGTATCGGCGGCCTCCTGGGTCCACTTGAAAACCGTCAGTTTCTCGTCGCTGCAATGAATGACCACCCACCGCACCGGACGTTCGGACTCCTCGCCGCAAATCTCACATCGATAAATCGTGTCGATCACTCCAACCCCCGCTGATCTATGCTTCTAGTCCCTGGTCCCTAGTCCCTGGTCCCTATCCTGTCCCTGCGTTCATTCCAGCATCTGCAAATCGAGCGGAGGCTCGAGCAGGCACTCCATCGTCTGGATCCGTTCGAGAGCCCGGTGCAGCGCCGAAGACCGGCACGGCTCCACGGTAACCACAAACGGCAGTGCATGCTGGGGAAAGCCCGGCTTTTGCACGATGGCACGAATGTTGATACGCTCCCGGGCCAGCGAACCGGTGATCTCGGCCACGATGCCCGGCCGGTCGTCGACCAGGAATCGGATGTAGTGCGGCACTTCGAATTCCGCCGCCACCGTGGCCGGCGCGGACGGAATCTCGACCCGCCGCGAGCGATGCGCCAGGGCGAGGAGATCGCTGACCACCGCGACCGCGGTGGGATGCCCTCCGGCGCCATGACCGGAGAAGACGACGTTGCCGCCGTAGTGACCGCTGGCGATCACCATGTTTTCGGTCCCCCGCGACCACGCCAGCGGCGACCGCTGATCGACGAGCATGGGGCCGACCGTCGCCGCGACGGTTCCATCGCTCTTCTGGGCGCGCGATACCTGGCGGATGGTGTACCCAAGGTACTGCGCATAGCTGAAATCCACGGCGGATATCGAGGTGATCGACCGGGGCACAATTTCCTCGGGGTTGACTTCGACCCGCAGCGCCAGGCGCATGAGAATCGCCAGCTTGGCGCGGGCATCGAAACCGCCTACGTCCTCGGTGGGATCGGCTTCCGCGTACCCCTTGGCCTGCGCCTCCGCCAGCACCGCCGCAAACTCGGCGCCCTCCTCCATCTTGCTGAGAATGAAGTTGCAGGTGCCGTTCAGGATGCCTTCGAGGCGTTCGATCCGGTCGCCGGCCAGGCCCTGCTCCAGTCCCGGGATCACGGGGATGCCCCCGGCCACGGCGGCCCCATATTTAAGGTGTCCGCCCCTGGCCGCAGCCAGCTTCTCCAGTTCCACGCCGTGGAAAGCGATCAGCTTCTTGTTCGCCGTAACCACGCTTTTGCCCGATTCGAGGGCCCGGCGCACCCAGGTGCCGGCCGGGTCCAGGCCGCCCACGAGTTCCACCACGACGTCAACGTCGGACCGCAGCACCGCCTCGTAATCCTCGGTCCATTCCACGGCGCCGCCGGTCCAGTCGACGCGCTTGCGGGCCACCCCCCGGTTGAATACGTGGGTCAATTCCAGCCCTTCCGGCCTGGATTCGGCCAGGATGCGCGCCACGGAACTGCCCACGGTGCCGAAGCCGAAGATGCCGATGCGCAGAGGCTTGATCCCCTGCGATTCCTGGGCGGTGGGAGCCGGTAACGGTTGCGGCGGACTAGACACATTGACCTCTGACAAAGTCGTACCCTCGAAATGAGCGTATGAAATTAGGCTATGACTCGATCATACCCGACCAACATTTAGGGATTGTCGAGTTTGTATTTTGATGGCACGATACTTCTACGCGATAGGGCAAATGCGGCGCGCACTCTCCATTTCGCTGATTCTCCTTCTCTGGCTGGGGCCGTTTGCGGCTGTCCTGCCCGGGATCGACGAGGCGCGCCTCCCGCTCTGCTGCCGGCGTCATGGAGCGCACCACTGCGCGGACGCAGATAACAGCGCTTCCCAAAGCGCAGATTCAGGCCCGTCGTTCAATGCTTCGTCCCGCTGCCCGCAGTTTCCCGCGACCGTGGCCGCGGCGACAACAGCGGCCTTCACACCGGCCGTTGGACCCGCCGGCGCTGCGCCGGTCGTCGATATATACGCATCCGGCGCCAGCCGGGATGCCGCCCGCATGGGCCAGCTTCGCACGCAAGCCGACCGGGGCCCTCCTTCTCCGTCCCTCTCCTGAATCCTTTCCGGATCGTTTAGCCCAGGTTCGACATGAACACTTTTGCAGGTTTTAACCTGCCCGGGTGCGCATGATTGCAATCTCCTCAGAGGCTCGATCCGGTGGCGTCAACGCGAGAGCGTACGTGCTGGGCAGATGCCCCGGTAACAACGTCCGCTCCGCCTCGCCGGTTTCCCTAGAGGTCCGACGCTGCTATGCGCCTTTCTTCTTGTTTTGTCACTGCTGTTCTTGTTGCCTCATCTCTCCACGCTCGAGCCACGGTTTTCGCAACCGTGCACGGCGTAGTTCACGATCCACAGCATCGGCCGGTTGCGGGTGCGCATGTCTCCCTGAAAGCCATCAATTCGCAGTTCTCGCTGCATTCCGACACCGACATCACCGGAGAATTCGATCTGCCCGAGGCGCCGCTGGGCCTGTACCAGCTTGAGGTCGCTTCCACCGGCTTCGAGACGTTCAGTGAACCGATCAGTGTTGCGTCAGGCACCAACCCCGTGGTGCACATCGCGCTGAACGTGGCGTCCGCGAATCAAACTGTCAAGGTGGTGGGCCTCGAAAACAGCACTCCGGCCACGGACTCGGCGACTCCCACCACGCTCATCACGCGCGCCGACATCGAAAGCACACCCGGCGCCAGCCGCACCCTGGGCATGCAGATGATTACCGACTTCGTGCCGGGGGCCTACATGACCCACGACATGCTGCACATGCGCGGCGGCCATCAGACCAGTTGGCTGCTCGATGGCGTCTCCATTCCCAACATGAAGATCGCGTCCAACGTCGGCCCGCAGATCGATCCCAAGGATATCGACTCCCTGGAAGTTGCAGCGCGGCAGCTACTCGGCCGACGTGGGCGACCGCACCTACGGCGCTTTCAACGTCGTGCCCCGCAATGGTTTCGAATTCAGCCGCCAGGCCGAAGCTGCGCGCTCTCCGCCGGAAACCTGTACTCAGGCGAAGCCCAACTCTCGCTCGGCGATCATTCTGCCGCGACTGCCTGGTACGCCAGTCTCACGGGCGGCCGCTCCAACTATGGCCTGGCCACTCCGGTGCCGGAGATCTATCACGACGCCACAAACTCGCAGAGCGCCTTCCTCTCCGTCATTCGCAATCAGAGCGCGAGCGACCAGTTGCGGTTCAGTGGCCAATATCGCCAGGACTTCTTCCAGATTCCTTACGACCCCAATCCCGACGACTGGGAACAGGCCAGCCAGTATTACGAGTCGTATGGCCTGCGCGATACCCAGACCGAGCGCGATGCCTTCGTGCTCGCCAACTGGGTGCACACGTTTAACCCGAAGGCGATCCTCTCCGTGGCGCCCTTCTATCATTTCAACCTGGCGAACTACGACTCGCCCGCCGACGATTTCCCGGTGGCAACCACCTGGCACCAGAACTCAAACTACGCGGGTGGTCAGGCCGACTTCCGCGCCGATCTCCCCCACAATGATCTTCTCCGCCGGGCTCTACTCCTTCTACTCCGGCGAAAACGACCTCTTCGGCACCGTCGTCAACGACGGTTCCGCTCCTTCGCAACCCAACACTCCCGCCAACGCGACTGCCGGCCTGGTGGAGTTCTACGTCTCCGATCACCTGCACCTCGGCCGCTACGTCACGATCCTCGGCGGCGAGCGCTTCTCGATCTTCGCGGCAACTCTCAACGAGTCCGCCATCTATCCGCGCATCGGCGCAACAGTTGAGATTCCCGCATCTGCACTGGGTTCTGCGCGGATTCTACGGCCACTTCTTCCAGCCCGCTCCGTTGCAGACTGTCTCCTCGTCGGTGCTCAACTACGCATCCAACCTCCCCTCGGGCGAGAACACCTTTACGCCCCTGCCCTCCGAGCGCGACGAAGAGCATCAATTCGGCATTCAGATCCCGTTCAAGGGCTGGTTCCTCGATGTCGCCAATTTCAAGAGCCGCGTCAACAACTTCCTCGACCACTCCAACCTGGGCGAATCCAACATGTACTTCCCGATCGCCGTGGATGGCGCCCTGGTCCGCTCGTGGGAAATGACGCTGCGCTCGCCGCAGCTTTTCCGCATGGGGCAGTTCCACCTCACCTACGCGAATCAGATTGCAGAGCAGCGCGGCGCCATCATTGGTGGATTCACGTGCAGCCTTCCGGGCGACGAGGCCTGCAATCCGCCGGACTTTTCTTATACTCCCGTCGATCACGACCAGCGCCATACGCTGAATACGGGATTCAATGCAATCCTGCCGCTGCACTCGTGGTTTTCGACCAACGTCTACTACGGCTCGGGCTTCGTCAATGGGCTGGCAGGTGCGGATCAGGGTCCGTACAACGGCCCCTACCTGCCCGTGCACACGACCTTTGATATTTCCGCGGGCCACAGCTTCGGAGAAAACTGGAAGGTCGCAGTGAACGTCATCAACGTTACCGATCATCGTGTGCTGCTCGACAACTCGGTGACCATCGGCGGCTTCCACTACAACGATCCACGCATGGTTTCGGCGGAGTTGCGCTACCGGTTCCATTTCTAGAGCACAGCTGGGTGCCCCAGGTCTCGTTTCTGAGACCTGGGATTCCGCGTTCGCCAACTCGACTTACTACTCTGCCAGCTCCGCTTCTGACTAACCGCGCGCGACTTCAAACAGCCCCGGCATCACTTCGCCCGCTTTGCCCTCGACAATGTCTGAAAACGACGCTGCATTCAGCGGTCGCTCGGGACCGATATAGATGGTGCGAGCGCCGGCGTGGCGAGCCCAGTTGACGAAATTGGCTGCCGGATACACCGAGCCCGACGTGCCCACCACGACCATGACCGTGGCTTTGCCGATCTCGCGTTCGATGCGGCCCATCTCGAGCGGTATCTCGCCGAAGAACACGATGTGGGGGCGCAAACGAGCGCCGCACGTACAGTGGGGCACCTCGTCGATGCTGCCATAAACGGCGCGATCCTCGACAGGCGGCCGGCCGCACTCCGCTTCGCAGCGGGACTTCGCCAATTCTCCGTGCATATGTACAAGATGAACGGAGCCGGCCCGCTCATGAAGGTCGTCGACATTCTGGGTGCAGAGAAAGAAGCGGTCACCAAGTTTGGACTCCAGCTCCGCCAGGGCCACGTGCGCCCGGTTGGGTTCGGCCTTGGCGCAGGAAGCTCGACGCTCGGAGTAGAACTTCCACACCAGTGCCGGGTTGCGCTCCAGCGCCTCTGGCGTGCACACGTCCTCGATGCGATGGCCGGCCCACAATCCGTCCGAAGCACGGAACGTGGCAAGCCCGCTCTCAGCGCTGATGCCGGCGCCCGTAAGCACGAAGACACGATCATTGCGGCCGATGGCGATCATTGCGTTCAAGCTCCTTACTTCAAGACTAATCGCTTATAGCTCGCCTATCGAGACCAGCCTTCACTGTCTCCGCACCGCCTGTTGAGCCGCAGCCGCGAGGATTTCGGGCAAGCGCTTTTGCCGATAAGCGAACGCTTCTTCGAATCGGCGGCGGATCATGCCGTCCGCCAGCCAGCCGACCGCGCCGGCAGGCGACTCATAGTCGATCACATCCATCACCAGTGTGCCCTCGACGCCTTCGCGAGTTTCGCCGCCAACTCCGTGCCGATGGCGGAACTGCCGAAACGGCCCGCGCACCTGCTCATCGACGAAATGGCTGTTCCAGTCGAAGTCCACGATGCGCGCCATCCAACTCACGCGCTGGGGCAACCAGCGCAGGGGGCGGAAGCTGATCAGGATCTCCGACCCTGTTCCGGCGGCGATGCTGCGAAACCGTCGCGACGGATCCGCGGCCAAGGGGCGCGGCGGCGGAGGCTGCATCCGGATGTCTTCGATGCGGACCTTCTGCGCCGGCGGCATCAAGTGAGGCAGATTGGAAGGATTGGCAAAGAACGCGAACACAAGTTCCACCGGGAAGGGAACCCACTGACGAGTTTCGAAGCGCTGCGCCACTGGTTCGATGGTATCGCGCCGCACCACGGCCATTGCGAAGGCCGCTACGAATCCCCGTCTGAGATTGTTGCTCAGAGGAAACTTACTGGAGACAAAGCTCTGACAATCAAGTTACATGTTGGCTGCATAGTTTCGTTGATCCGCTTTGTCTAACTTACAGGCGTCGTAACAAGCCGCCACAATCGAAACAAACAGACGACGTAATGGAATAAGACGCCGCGAGCGCAGTTATCACTCAGGAATGATTCATTCAATCACTGATCCAGTTACCGATGGCTTCGCGCCGGAACTGTGCAACCGGCTCAGAGTCCATACAAGAATCCCGGAATTGACGAAATGGAGAACGTTGTGAAAAAGACACTCATGTTATTCGGGCTGCTCGTGACCGTTGCAAGCAGCTCTGTGCTTCGCGGCCAGCAGGCTGGTTATTCCCAGACCAACCTTGTTTCCAATACGGCCGGCGTAGCCAATACCACCGACCCTCAGCTTTTGAATCCATGGGGAATCTCCGCTTTAGCCGGGCAGGATTTCTGGATCGCCAACAATAACGGCGGCACGTCCACACTGTACGACCCGCAAGGCAGCAAAAACGCATTGGTGGTCACCATACCCGGAGCTACAAAAAATCCAAACGGGAATTGCAGCCCTGGCTGTCCTACGGGAACGGTGTCCAACTCCACCGGCGGTTACTTCAGCGGTGGAACATTCATTTTTGACACCGAAGATGGCCTCATCGTCAACTGGACCGGCGGCAGCAGCGCTGTCGTGGCCTTCGATAACTCCGCCAGCGGCGCGGTTTACAAAGGCCTTGCTTTGCTCAATGGCACGTTTCTTCTGGCGGCGAACTTCAACAGCGGCAAGATCGACGTCTACGATCGCAACTTTAACCCGGCGTCATTAAGTGGTTCGTTCACCGACCCGAACCTTCCCGCGGGCTATGCTCCTCATAATATCCACGTCATCGGGAACCAGATCTACGTCGCCTATGCCATGCAGGATATTGCCAAGCATGATTCGCAACCCGGCGCGGGCAAAGGGCAGGTGGATATTTTCGACTTGAACGGCAATTTCGTGAGCACCTTCGTCGCGGCCGGTGGCCAACTCAATGCTCCCTGGGGCGTGGCCGAGAGCTCCGACTGGCTTTGGCTCGTTCCCCAACGCGATCCTGGTGGGAAATTTCGGCGATGGCACGATCAATGCTTACGACACTACGGGCAAGTTTCTCGGGCAACTCACCGACGCGTCGAACCATCCCCTGGTGAATCCCGGACTCTGGGAGATCACCTTTGGCGGAGGCGGTCTGTCCGGTGATCCGAACACGCTCTACCTGACCGCCGGCGGCAGCAACCAACCGAATTTTCCGGCTGGAGGCAGCACCACCTCCGTGTTCGCCAGCGTCGTCCCGGCGGCCGCGGTCACCAATGCGGACTTTTCGCTCAGCCTGTCGGCCCAAAGCGCAACGGTCGCGCCCAACGGTTCAACCAGTCTGAAGATCAACGCCAGCGCGGTGGGAGGATTCAACGGCCAGATTGAGCTTTCCTGTGCCGCGACACCGGGCTTGACCTGCGCCTTCAATCCCACGACGATCTCGCCCGGGTCGAGCGCGGCGTCCTCCACCTTGACCGTTTCTGCCGCTGCCACCCCACCAGGAGGTGGAGGCTACGGCGTACTCGGCACAGTGGTCCTGTTGCCTGGGCTGGGCGTGTTTGGGACGGTACTTGCCAATTGGAAGCGGAAACGACTCACACGCGGCGGAATTGTATTGTCCGGCGTTTTAGGATTGATCCTTGTCGGCTCGTTGTTTGCCGTCGGATGCAGCAGTAGTTCGAAAAGGTCAGATGGCTACGCCGCAGCAGGTGACGCTCATGGTCACAGGTAAATCCGGCACCCTGAGCCACACCGCGCCGGTCACGATCACTGTCCAGTAAACAGCGCGGGCGGGGACGCACTTCGGTGTGCCCCCGCCATTCCTGGAAAACGCGATATCTTCTTCGGGTGATGCGGCTGCGCTGGTTCAGGTGGCAATAGCAAAGAGAGGGGTTGGGCGCACTATTGGGTACGTTCGTGGTTAAGGTCCGGTTCGAGCCCGAACTTGTTGGTGGCCGCTGACGTAAGATTAAAGTGAGCGCGTGCGGTTGTCACAAAGTCGCTGGAGATCATGACGGGTACCTCATTGCAAGTCACGAAGACGCCGCGCCGTCACAACAAGTACCTCGTCCTCATCGCGGTCTACAAACTGCTTCAGGCGCTTTTGTTTGTCGCTATAGGGGTCGGAGCCCTTCGCCTCCTGCACAAAGACATCGATGATGTTTTGATGCAGGTGGCGCATGACTTGCGGTTCAACACCGAATCGCGATTCGTGGATTTTGTGCTCGAACGCGCTTCGCTGCTCAATGATCCGCTTCTCCGGCGGATCGGTTTCGGCGCGTTTTGCTATGCCGCCATCGGCATCCTGGAAGGGATCGGCCTGTATCTCGAGAAAGCGTGGGCCGAGTACCTCACCCTGATCATCACCGCGTCGTTCCTGCCCATCGAGATCATGGAGATCCTGCGAAGGCTCACGATGCCCAGGGTCACGATCCTCATCGTGAATGTTCTGGTGTTGCTCTATCTGACCAAAGTGGTGATTGACCGGCAAAGGCGCCCCAAACGATCGAGAGCGGCGCAGCATTAACAAATTTGTCGGGCTATTTTCGCTTTCCGTTCGCCTTACACCAAGCCGCGTAAATCCGCAAGCCGGTCGTGGTAACCACGAACCAAAAGAGTTACCCAGCCCAATTACTGGGGCGCAAGGTTAAGTCTATGTCTATATATAGTGCTTTTCAGCGCGCCTTACCCCGAACTGACCCTTAAAGTCCACAAGTTCTGCACAGGAAGGCGATTTTTTCCTTCTATCGCAGCGCGGAATTTTGCGCCATACTGGGTCTGCATGGGTCGATCTGGGACCAAACGGGACATTTTTCCCTCAGATCCGTGCCAAATCGTATCGGCGGCGAAACAATGAGTCAAGACCAGGAACCCGAGACCCCTGAGACCTCCAATGAGGCTACGGGGCAGAATGCGGGCGCCTGGGAGGAACTGAAGTATGGATACAGCGGCAATCCCAAAACCAAGCTCGATGAGAGAGGCCGCCTGAAAATGCCTGCTGAGTTCAAGGCATTCACGGAGCGCAAGTACGGCAAAGGCTTCAACGCCTTTTATATCACCAGTATGGATGGCGAGAGCGCAGAAATTTATCCCCTGCCGGAGTGGCTGGAGCGGCAGAAGAAGGTCGTGGCCATGCCGCAGAGCAGCCTGGCCCGCAAGATGTTGCTGGCGAGGTACAACCTGTACGGGGACAGGGCCGACATGGACCCGCAGGGCCGGATGCAGATTCCGGAAGAGTTGAGGAAGAAGGCGGATCTGTCGGGCGACGTGAAGGTTTCAGGGGAAGGCAGCCTGCTCCGGGTCACGAGCCTGAACAGGCTGAGAGAGAACGTGGATGGGAGCGAGTTTACTCCCGAACAGCTGGATTCACTGAGCGGCTACGGCCTGTAGTAGCCAAATCACCCCCCAGGGGGAGCGCATGACGAGATCGAGTCAACGCCATGTGCCGGTTCTTTTGACAGAAGCGATCGAGTATCTCCAGGTGCGCGAGGGAAGCACGGTGCTGGACTGCACGCTCGGCCTGGCGGGTCACGCCGCGGAAATCGTCCGGCGCCTGGGACCGACCGGCAAGTTGATCGGCTTTGACCGCGATCCCGAAGCGCTGGGGCTGGCGAAAGAAAAGCTGGACCGGATCTGCGAAGAGCTGGGCAGCCGGGCGCCCGCAGTCGAACTGGTTGGCGAGGCATTCAGCGCGGCCCCGCTGCACCTTAAGCCGGCTTCAGTCGACGGAGTGATAGCCGACATCGGGGTAAGCAGCCTGCAGCTGGACGATGCATCGAGGGGATTCAGTTTTATGGCGGACGGGATTCTGGACATGCGTATGGATACGCGTTCCGGTCCGACCGCCGCACAAGTGGTGAATGAGGCGAGTGAGCGAGAATTGGCGGACCTCATTTACGAATACGGAGAGGAAAGGAGATCGCGGAGAATCGCCAGAGCCATTGTTCGCGGGCGGCCGGTAACAACCACGGGGCAACTTGCACGGATTGTCGCCTCAGCCGCCCCGGCAATGAAACAGGATCGGATTCATCCCGCGACGCGCACCTTTCAGGCTCTCCGCATTCACGTAAATCGGGAACTGGACGAGATCAAGGCGCTGATGGAGGCCGCACCAAAGTTGCTTAAGCCCTCCGGCCGGCTGGTCGTGATCAGTTTCCACTCGCTGGAAGATCGCATCGTCAAGGACGGTCTCCGCGAGGGAGCGCATAACGGCATCTGGACGGTGCTGACAAAGAAGCCGGTGGTGGCCGGCGAAGAAGAGATCGAGCAGAACCCGCGCTCGAGGAGCGCGAAGCTGAGAGCGGCGGAAAGACAGGGACCAGGGACCAGCGGACTAGGGACTGCGAACATTGGACAGCGAACTGGGAGGACGGGATTAGTCGGATCAGGGAAGAAACCGATTCTGTTGAGAGGTTGGTTTGTAGTCCCTGGTCCCTAGTCCCTAGTCCCTGCTTTACCAGGAGACACGCCATGGCGGCATGCACGACAACCTATTTTGAAGCTGGCCGGAGCTTGAGTGCGCGGGTAGCCGAACGGAACACCGAAATCCTGGCCCAACAGCCGGAGCGCCGCCGCGGTGTCCCCACACCTGAGTTCTACTTCACCCGGCACCTTGACAACTCGCGCCTGGTCAAGGCATCGGACCCCGTCCGGGTGCGCGAGATGCGTGTGTTCGCGGCTGCTTTAACGGTGCTGTTCTCGCTCATCATGGTCTATGCCGTGCAGCACTTCAGCGCCATCGAGAGCTCGTACAGCGTGGAGTCGGAGAAGCAGGTGCGCGACCAGTTGCGGGAAGAGAATCGGCAGCTTCGGCTGTCGGAAGCGCAGCTCACGCAGCCAGGGCGCATCGACGGAATGGCGCGCCAGTTAGGGCTGGCGGCGCCGCAGCCGGGACAGGTCGTGCATCCCAGTGCTCATCCGGATACGGGCGCGCCTTCGCTTGCGCAAATCGTTCCACCGCCGCCGGTACAATGAGCCTTTAGATACAAAACTCCTTCGGGGACCGATTCGCCATGCAGGCAGCCGTCCGGCCCAACCGCAATCGCAGCGTTTTGCCGCGCGCTATCCCCCTGCGGGTGGCGCGTTTCTGGCTTGTCAGCCTTTTCTTTACGCTTTGGGCGTGCGCGATCGCAGGCCGCCTGTTTGTGCTGCAGATCGTTCGCCACCAGGAATACATGGAGCGGGCGCAGAAGCAGCAGCAGCGCACCTTTGAGGTCGCGCCGCGCCGCGGCGTTCTCTACGATCGCAACCTGCACGAGCTGGCCATGACGGTGCAGGCCGACTCTATTTATGCCGATCCCTCTGAGATTGCGGACAAGAAGGAAGCGGCGCGGGTGCTGGCCGCCATTGTTCATAGCGACCCCGACGACGCACAAACCAGCGAAGAACAGATTGCCAACCGGCTCAATGCCGGTCACAGCTTTGCCTGGATCGCCCGGCGCGTGACAGCGGAGAAAGCAGCCAGGGTCAAGGCGCTCGGGCTCAAGGGCATCTACTTCCAAAAAGAGTTTCAGCGTTTCTATCCCGACAACGAAATTGCGGCGCAGGTCCTGGGCTACGTCGGCGTGGACGATACCGGGCTGGGCGGCCTGGAGCAAAAATTCGAGCCGCAGCTGCATGGCGTGGCCGGGCGCATGTATACCGCCATGGATGCGCGGCGGCGCGTGCTGGGCTCGACCGAGCGTGAACCCGAGCCAGGCCAGAACCTCGTACTGACCATCGACTCCGACATCCAGTTCCTTGCCGAACGCGCCCTCGACCATGCGATGGAGAAAACGAAGGCCGATAACGGAACTGTCGTCGTGCAGGACGTGCACACCGGCCAGATCCTCGCGCTCGCGATTCGTCCCACGTTCAACCCCAACCAGTTTCGACACACCACGCCGGCGCTCTTGCGCGATCACGCGGTGAGCGACGTGTACGAGCCGGGGTCGACGTTCAAGCTGGTTACGTATTCGGCGGCGCTCGACGAGGGTGTAACCAAACCGGACGATCTGATCGACTGCCAGGGCGGCCAGATCACGCTCAATGGCCGCGTGATTCACGACGACAAAGCCGATCACTACGGCGTGATTACGGTGCACGAGGCTCTGGAACATTCGAGCGACGTGGCCGCGGTCAAGCTGGCGCTGAAGATGGGCCCGGACAACTTCTACAAGTACATTCGCAATTTTGGATTCGGCAGCCGGCCCGGCGTTGAATTGCCCGGCGAAACGCGCGGCCTGCTGCGGCCCGTGAACAAGTGGGGATCGACCTCGATTGGATCCATCGCCATCGGACAGGAAGTTGGCGTAACCCCTCTGCAACTGGTCTCGATGGTTTCGACGATCGCCAACGGCGGCATCTACCTGCCGCCGCATGTGCTGATGCCCACTCCGGCCAGTTCGGCCACGGCAACCGACAAAAAGTCGCCGCACCGCGGCTGCACTGCAGACGCCGACACTCCAGCCGTCGCCGTTCCGGGCCGGCGGCGAGCTGCCCAACCCGCTTCCGACAGGGGCGCATCGCGTGATGTCGGAGCTGTCCGCCGCCGAGATGCGCAAGATGATGGAAGAGGTAGTGCTGTATGGCACCGGCAAGGCAGCGCAGCTCAATGGCTACTCGTCCGGAGGCAAAACCGGCACCGCGCAAAAGGTCGATCCGAGGACGCATCTTTATTCGAAGACGATGCACGTGGCATCGTTTGCCGGCATCGCGCCGGTGAACAATCCGGTTATTTCGGTTGCGGTCATTATTGATACGCCGAAGGGTGCGTCCTACTATGGGGCGGCAGTGTCGGCGCCGGTGTTTGCCGAGGTGGCGCAGCAGGTCCTCGAGTACCTGGGTGTTCCGCACGATGTTGACATACGCGAGCCGAAGCCTGCCGCGAAACCTGCCAAGCCCGCGCACGAAGACGACCAGGACAACGAACCGGATATCAACGCCCTGTTCGCTGCGGTCAACGATCTGCCGGCGGATGATCCGCTCCGCGAGCCTGCACCGCAATCCTCAGCGCCACAGGCGCAGACGCCTGCAGACGGCAACCCGGCACCAGTAAAAGCAATGACTGCCGCGCTCGATCCCGCAGCCAATCCGGCGCAGGTTTCAGCCATCCATGACTTCTCCGGTGGTGGTGAACACGGACGAACTGAAGGTTCCAACGCTCGTCGGCCTTCCGGTGCGCAAAGTGATTGAAACCGCCGCCCTTGCCGGGCTCGAAGTTCAGATCATGGGCAGCGGCACGGTGCGCGAGCAGGCTCCCGCGCCCGGAAGCATGGTTGGTCCCGGAACGCGCATCCTGGTGCGGTGCTCGCGGTAGCACCACGTCAAATCAATCGCACGGCGCTCGCCGCGCCCGTCAAACTACAATCGATCACGACATGCATTGGAAAGAGCTGATCGCCGAAATCCCGGCCGTGGGCGCCTCAGGCGATACCGCGCAGATCATTACTGCAATTGAATATGATTCGCGCCGAATCAAGCCCGGCGCGGTCTTCGTCGCCATGAAGGGCGGCTCGACCGACGGCAATCGCTACATCGACAAGGCCATCGGGAACGGGGCGCTCGGCATCATCACTGATTCGTCGCCGACCTTCGATCATTTGCTCGTCTATCGCGCCGGTTTGCCTGTGCTCGAAGTCGAACACGGCCGGCGCGCCCTTGCCCAGGCGTCGGCTGCCTTCTTCGGTCATCCCGAGCGCACGCTCGCCGCTACCGGCATTACGGGCACCAACGGCAAGACCACGACGGCATTCCTCACCGAAGCTCTGATGAACGCCGCGGACGCAAAACCGTGCTTGTGGGCACGATCGAATACCATGTCGCCGGCGAGGTGCGCCCGTCGATCCACACCACGCCCGAGTCGCGCGATCTTTTTGAACTGATGGCGGATGGGGCCGCCCGCGGAGCCACCGAACTGGTCACCGAGGTTTCCAGTCATGGACTCGACCAGGAGCGCGCCGCCGGCGTGCCATTCGATGTGGCGGTCTTCACCAACCTCACCCGCGATCATCTCGACTACCACGGCAGCATGGAGAAATACTTCGCGGCCAAACGGCTGCTCTTCGATGGCACCGTGTATCCGGCGCCGCGCGTGGCGGTGATCAACGCGCACGATCCTCGCGGCAAGGAACTGGCGAATGTATCGCGCAAGGCCGGCTCGGAAGTCCGCACCTACGGCATCGGCAAGGGCGAATGGCGCGCGGCAAGCTACTCGCTCACTCCTGCCGGCGCGATCCTGGAGCTCGATACGCCGGCGGGCTCTGCCAAGGTTGTTTCGCGTCTTGCCGGCGAGGTGAATATCCTCAACCTTCTTGCCGCGTTGACCGCGGCGCACGCCCGCGGAGTGCCCTTCGAACAACTCATCGAATCCATACCGAAGCTGAAGCCCGTGCCTGGCCGCTTTCAGTCCGTCGATGCCGGGCAGCCCTTCACGGTCATTGTGGACTACGCCCACACCGACGATGCCCTGCGCAATCTCATTGATCTGGCCCGGCAGATGACCGCGCAATCTGGCGGGCGCGTCATCACGCTCTTCGGATGCGGCGGCGACCGCGACCGCACCAAGCGCCCCAAGATGGGCAAGGTTGCGGGTCAGGGAAGTGACTTCGTCATCGCCACCAGCGACAACCCGCGATCGGAAGACCCGCGGGCGATCCTGGCCGAGATCGAGCCTGCTTTGAAGGACAGCGGCGTGCGTTATGTCGTCGAGCCCGATCGCGCCGAGGCCATTTGCCTGGCGCTCAAGGAAGCGCGCACCCATGACGTCGTGTTGCTGGCCGGCAAGGGCCACGAGAAAGAACAGATCCTTGCCGACAGAACGATCCCTTTCGATGACGCCGAGGTCGCGCTATCGGAACTGGCCGAAGTTGGGGTATGGTGAAGGGCGATGAGATTGACTCTTGCTGAAGCCGCGATAGGAACCGATGCAGTGTTGGAGGCTTCGTCCAACGTGCCCAACGCCGGTGCGCTTGTGGTGCGGGGCTATTCCATTGACTCGCGCACCATCGCACCGGACGAATTGTTTTTTGCAGTGCGGGGCGAGCGTTTCGACGGCCACGATTTTGTCGCGGGTGCGGTGGAGCGGGGAGCCATTGCCGCGGTGGTTTCGCGCGCCCGCGTGGCCACGCTTCCCGATGCCGCATTGGCCGTGCCGCTGCTCATCGCAGACGATCCGCTGATTGCGTTGCAGGGGCTGGCCACGCACGTGCGGCGGCAATGGGGCAAGCGCGTGATTGCCGTCACCGGCTCGGCGGGAAAGACCACCACCAAGGAAGCGATCGCCGCCGCCCTGGGCGCGAAGTTTAACGTGCTCAAGTCCAAAGGCAATCTCAATAACGGCTATGGATTGCCCCTGCAGCTTTTGCGCCTGGAGCCGGAACACGAATTCGCGGTAGTCGAAATGGGCATGAACCACGCGAGTGAGATTGCGGCCCTGGCGCGGATTGCCACGCCCGATTGGGGCGTCGTCACCAACGTAGGCACGGCCCACGTGGAAAATTTTGCCGATGGCCAGGCCGGCATTGCGCGCGCGAAGTTTGAACTGGTGGCTTCGTTGCCCGCCAACGGCGTCGCATTCCTCAACTGCGACGATCCCTACGTGTCGCAGTTCGGCCGTGATTTTGCGGGAAAGGCAGTCTACTTTGGCTGCGGTCCCTGTGCCGATCCGCAGATCCTGGTCGTCGGTGAAGACGAGAGCGGCTTGCAGGTCCGGTATCGCAGCGGCAACCGCGAGGCGGACGTAACTCTTCGATCTGCTCGGCGGTCACAACGCGCACAACGCGATGGCCGCCCTGGCCGTGGCTCGCGAGGCCGGAGTCGACACCGCCGCTGCCGCCGCGGCGCTCGCGTCACTCACCCCCGGCGACAAGCGCGGAGAAGTGATCGATCTCGGCGGAATCACGATTCTCAACGACAGCTACAACTCCAACCCCGAGGCTCTGCGCTCCATGATTCGCACCCTGGCCGCACGCCCCGCCCGGCCGCCGCATCCTGGTCGCCGGAGAGATGCTCGAACTGGGCGAATACGGCCCGGCACTGCACGCGGCATGCGGCAGGGCTGCCGCCGAAGCCGGAATCGACATCGTAGTCGGCGTGCGCGGAAACGCGGAACGTCTCGCCGCGGCCGCCTGCGCGGCTGGAGTCGCTTCGCTGTTTCTGCCCGATGCCGAAACCGCCGGCCGATGGCTCGCGAAGAACCTCCGCCAGGGAGATGTAGTCCTGGTCAAGGGCTCGCGCGGCGTACGCCTGGAGCAGGCCGTTGAAATCGCCAGGAGCCACGCCGCTTCTTCGGAGGAGCAGTGATTCAACGCCTGCGATTCAGTGCCGTACTTTTGTTGCTCCTGGTGTTTTCGCTGCAACTCAAAGCGGCGAACGATCCCGCCTGGACGCGAGCCTTTCCCCCGTTTCGCATTGCCGGCAATCTGTATTACGTAGGCAGCGAAGATCTCGCCGCCTACCTGATTGCGACACCCCACGGCGACATCCTCATCAACAGCAATCTCGAATCGTCGCCCGCGCAGATCCGCCACAGCGTCGAAGCCCTCGGCTTTCACTTCAGCGATATCAAGATCCTGCTCATCAGCCATGGTCATTACGATCACTGCGCGGGAAGCGCGCAGATCAAGAAGATGACCGGGGCCAAATATCTCGTGATGGACGCCGATGTACCGGTGGTTGAGTCCGGCGGCCGCAACGACTTTCACTACGCCAACTCCAAGGACATGTGGTTTCCGCCCACGCACGTTGACCGCGCGCTGCACGACGGCGATACGGTCTGGCTCGGCGGGACTGTTCTCACCGCGCACAAGACCGCCGGCCACACCAGGGGCACGACCACCTGGACCCTCGACGAAACCGACAACGGCAAAACCCTGCACGTGGTGATTGTCGGCAGCCCCAATGTGAATCCCGGCTACAAGCTGGTCGGCAACAAGGAATATCCGCAGATTGCCGACGACTACCGCCACGAATTTCAGGTCCTGAAGTCGCTGCCCTGCGACATCTTCCTCGGCGCGCACGGCGGCTACTTCGGACATGAAGGCGAAATACGAGCGCTGGAAGGCCGGCGACCGCAACGCATTCATCGATCCCGAGGGCTACAAGCGCTACATCGCCGATCGCGAACAGGCGTTCGAAACGGAATTGAAGCGCCAGTTATCGGGCGGGCACTGACAGCGCAATTCCGACCCCCACCGATCTGTCCAGGCCTGTAAAATCAGCATGAAACCCGCCTCAAGTCCAGCTCTGGAGGCCACTTGCTTTACTGGCTGCTCTATCAAAAGCTTTATCCGTACTTTCACCCCTTTCGCATCTTCCGCTTCATCACGTTTCGCACCGCCTTTGCCTCCGGCACGGCACTGTTGATCGCCCTGTTTATCGGTCCGTACGTCATCCAGAAGCTGCGTGAATTCCAGATTGGCCAGTACATCCGCGAAGACGGTCCCCAGTCGCACCAGAAAAAGTCGGGCACTCCCACGATGGGAGGCGTGCTGATTGCCATTGCGGTTCTGTTGCCGACCGTCCTGTGGTCCGATCCGGCCAATCCCTTTGTCTGGATCACCGTCTTCTCCACCGCGGCGTTCGGCGCCATCGGTTTTGCCGACGACTACATCAAGGTGGTGATGCGCCGCAACCTCGGCCTCACCGCGCGCGCGAAACTGGGATACCAGGCGCTGGCCGCGGCCGCGGTCGCAATCGCGCTGATCGTCCTGCGAGCAGTTCAAGATGTTCTCGACCCAGATGAACGTGCCGTTCATCAAATCGTGGCGGCCCGACTTGCTCTGGCACAGCGCCGCGTCGTTTCCTCATCTGGGATTTCTGATCTATCTTCCCTTCATCATTTTCGTGGTCTTCTTTCTCACCGGCTCATCGAACGCGGTCAACCTGACCGACGGCCTGGACGGTCTTGCCATCGGCTGCACGATCATCGCCGCCGGCGCGCTGGCCGTTTTGACCTATGTCACCGGCCACGTTGTCTTTGCCGACTACCTGGAACTGAAGCACATGGACGGCATCGGCGAACTGACCATCTTCTGCGGCTCGATGGTGGGCGCTTCCATCGGCTTTCTCTGGTATAACGCCCATCCCGCGGAGATTTTCATGGGCGATGTGGGCTCCCTGGCCCTGGGCGGCGCCATCGGCACCGTGGCCGTCATCATCCGCCAGGAATTGCTGCTCCCGTTCATCGGCGGCATCTTTGTGATTGAAGCGCTCTCGGTCATGCTGCAGGTGGGCAGCTACAAGCTGCGCAAGAAGCGTATCTTCAAGATGGCGCCGCTCCACCATCATTTCGAGCAACTGGGCTGGAGCGAGTCCAAGGTAATCGTCCGCTTCTGGATTCTCGCCTTGATCTTCGCGCTGATCGCTCTCACAACTCTCAAACTGCGATAGGGCATGTAGGCAGGGCCTTATTTTTACGGTCTGCTTTCATTTCCGAAACCGACGTCTCAAACTAGATAACAGACCCTCATTTGCGCACTGCTCATGCGGTGCAGAATAGAGGAGTCGCGGATCATACATGCCTGAGGTAGAACGATGATGGAACTCAAGGGCAAGAAGGTATTGGTCGTCGGGCTGGGTAAATCCGGCCTGGCCGCGGCATTGTTCTTGCGCCGTCGTGGCGCCCAGGTCACCGTCTCCGACATCCGCAGCGCCGAAGCGCTGGCCAACGACATCCCGTCGCTGCTCGAGGAGGGCATCAACGTCGAGGCCGGGGGGCACGGGCTGCTCACATTTCGCCGCCAGGACCTGATCGTGGTCAGCCCGGGCGTTCCCCTGGACACGCCCGAACTGGCCCAGGTGCGCAGCTTCGGGCTTCCCGTCATCGGCGAACTGGAACTGGCCGCGCGCTTCCTCAAGGGCAAGACGCTGGCCATCACCGGCTCCAACGGCAAAACCACGACCACATCGCTGGTCGGCGAAATCCTGAAAGCCGCTGGGCTGCCCACCCTCGTCGGCGGAAATATCGGTGTACCGGTTGTGGGGCTGATTGAGGAAAGCACCGACGAAACCTGGTCAGTGCTCGAGGTGTCGAGCTTCCAGCTGGAAACCACGGAGCAATTCCGTCCCGCCATCGCCGTCATTCTGAACATCACTCCCGACCACCTGGACCGTCACGGCACATTTGAGAATTACGCGCTGGCCAAGGAGCGCATTTTTGCCGCGCAGAAGCCAGAGCGATTTCCTGGTGCTGAACGCCGACAACGTGCGCGCGGCTGCCTCGGCTTCGCGTTCGAGTGCCGCGGTGTATTGGTTCTCCCTCGAGAACCCGGTGAGCCAGGGAGCGTGGGTCGAAGGCGGCCAGATCATGTATCGGGCATCGAAAGACGCGCATCCGGAAACCATCATGCCGTTGACCGGGATTCCGCTCAAAGGCGAACACAATGTCGAAAACGTGCTGGCCGCGGTGTGCGCTTCACGGCTGGCCGGCGCGTCTCCCGAGATCATCCGTCACGCGGTTGAGAATTTCCGCGCCGTCGAGCACCGCCTGGAATACGTCGCCACCGTCAACGGAGTCGAGTTCTACAACGACTCCAAGGCCACCAACGTCGATGCAACCGCGAAGGCCATCGCGGCCTTCCCCGGCGGCATTCACCTGATCCTCGGCGGCAAGGACAAAAACTCGGACTACACCCAGCTCGCCGATCTTCTGCGCTCGCGGGTTCGCGCCGTCTACACCATCGGAGCGGCCGCGGCCAAGATCGAATCCCATCTGCGCGGGGTTGTCGCGATCCATTCGTGCGAGACTCTCGAGCGCGCGGTTACGACCGCTGCCGCCGCTGCCCATCCCGGCGAGGTGGTCTTGCTCGCTCCCGCCTGTTCCAGCTTCGACCAGTTCGAAAACTACGAACAGCGCGGACGCATTTTCAAAGAACTCGTGCACGAGTGGCGAGGTTGGAAAGTATGGCAAAACGCGTAGGCGTCGACAAGTGGATCTTTTTCACCACCCTGCTGCTGGTCGTGGCCGGGTTGGCGATGGTCTTTTCCGCATCCGCAGTCGTCGCCCAGGAGCAATACCACACACCCTATGCCTCGGTCGGACGCCAGGCCGGCTGGGCTCTCGCCGGCGTCCTGTGCATGATGGTTCTCATGCGCGTGGACTACACCCGCTACAACTCGCCCCGATTCATCTATCCGGCGCTTTGCGTGGCGACCATTTTCCTGGTGATGGTCTTCTTCGTCCATCAATCGCACAACACGCATCGCTGGATCCGGTTCGGGGGCCTCTTCACTTTTCAGCCTTCTGAAATCGCCAAACCGGTCCTGATCATCTTCCTCGCCTGGTTCCTGCATACACGGCTTGACCAGATGCGCGACTGGAAGAACACATTGTTGCGCGCGGCGATCATTCCCGTGGTTTTCATCCTCCTGGTCGTAAAGCAGCCCGACCTGGGAACGGCCCTGGTCCTGGCGGGCATCGCGGCCCTGATGATGGTTCTGGCAGGCATGGAGTGGAAGTGGCTCGCGGCCGCCATCGCTGCCGCGCTTCCTCCGCTTGCGGTGCTGTTGTTCTGGGTCTCGTGGCGCCGCCAGCGCATGCTCGTGTTCCTGCACCCCGACGCCGACCCGCAAGGCGCTGGATTTCACATCAACCAGTCGCTGATCGCGGTGGGCACCGGCGGATTTACCGGCCGCGGCTTCATGGAGGGCATGCAGAAGCTGTTTTACCTGCCCGAGGCCTCCACCGACTTCATCTTTGCCAACATCGCCGAGGAACTTGGCTTCATCGGCGCGATCTGTATCGTGCTGCTGTTCGTCGTGTTCGGAGTCCGCGGACTGCGGGTGGCGTTTCGCTCCCAGGATCCGTTCGCGCGTCTGATCGCGTTCGGCATCACGGTCGCGATCCTTCTGCAGGCTTTTTTTAACATCAGCGTGGTTCTCTCGCTGGTGCCCACGAAGGGGATTCCACTGCCGCTGATCTCGTCGGGCGGTACATCGTTGTTCTTCACTCTCGCCGGCATCGGCGTACTTGCTGAACATCTCGCAGCAAGTCGAGTGAGAAAGAGCAGCTATTAGCCTCTAGCTGCTAGCTTCTAGCTCCTAAGTCCGGGCGGCTGTCGGCTCTAACCTATTGATGAAATGGGCAATTCATCGAAGGAAAGCTCAGAAGTGCCAAAGCCTCAAAAGAGCTAGAAGCTAGAAGCTTGTCTTTAGAGAAGGTGGCCATTTGTCCCAATTACGCGTTCTCATTGTGGGCGGAGGCACAGGTGGTCACATCATTCCCGCCCTGGCGGTGGCCCGCGAACTGGTGGCGCGTCACTCGGCCGAAATCCTGTTTATCGGTACCGAGCGCGGAATGGAGATCCGCCTGGTGCCGGAGGCCGGATTCCATCTCCGCCTCATCAATGTGGGCCCGCTCAAGAATGTCTCACTCCTGACGCGCCTGCGAACCTTTACTGATCTGCCCGCCAGCATTCTCGCTTGCCGCGGTCTCATCCGCGAATTCAAGCCCAGCGTTGTCTTCGGCGTGGGAGGGTACGCCTCGGGTCCGGGCATGGCGGCTGCCTTGCAAATGAGAATCCCTACGCTCGCCTTCGAGCCCAATGCGATGCCCGGCTTTGCCAATCGCCTGGTGGGCAAGCGGGTGCAGGCCGCGGCGGTCAACTTTCCCGCGGCCGCGCGGTGGTTCCGCAATGCCGAGGTGACGGGCATTCCGGTGCGGCCCGAGTTCTTTACTATTTCTTCGCCGCCGCCCGGGCCACCGCACCTGCTTGTCTTCGGAGGCTCGCAGGGCGCCCGGCTGTTCAACCAGAGCCTGCCCAGGATAGTGTCCGACCTTCTGAACGCGGTCCCCGGACTGACCATTCTTCATCAGAGCGGCGCGCGCCACGCTGAATCGACCTTAGCCGCCTACACTGCCAGCGGCGCCGATCCTTCGCGATGGAGAGTCGAACCATTTCTGAACGACATGCCGTTTCGCTTTGCCCAGGCGCACCTGGTGATGGCGCGCAGCGGGGCATCGACGGTCGCCGAACTCGCCGCCGCGGGAAAACCTGCTCTGCTCGTCCCCTTTGCGGCTGCCGCCGATAACCACCAGAAGCGGAATGCGGAGGTCATGGTCGACGCGGGAGCGGCTTCCATGCTGGATGAACTCGATCTTGAAGTCCCGGGAAAACTGCTCGATGCCCTGACGGGTCTGCTCGGCTCTCCGCAAAGGCTTGCGGCGATGGCTTCCGCCGCGCGTACGCAGGCGCACCCCGACGCTGCCGAGCGCATTGCCGATCGCCTGGCCGAACTGGCCCGATACGATTCCTGACTCCGGGCTCTTTCGTCGGAGAAGTGGCGCGCAAACAAAAAGCCCGTCTGCCGAAGCAGACGGGCTATTGTCCAAGGTCAGAAAGAATTAGCGGTGACCGCCGCCGCCGTGGAATCCACCACCGCCGCCACCGTGGAAGCCGCCGCCCGCGAATCCGCCACCGACATGGCCGCCGCCGGCAAATCCGTTACTCATGTGGGCGCCGCCAGCAAAACCGCCACCTACGTGGCCGCCACCCGCATATCCGGCGCCATTAATGGCGTGCGTGCCGCCATATCGATTCCCGCCGCCACCGTAGGGCATCGGCCGTGGGCCGCCATAGCCACCGTGATAGCCGTATCCGGCGTGGTAGACCGTATCCGCCGTGATATCCATATCCGTAATGGCCCCAGCCGTAGTGATACCAGGGACCCGCGCCGATGAAGACGCCGCCGGCAAACCAGGTCGGTCCGTAATATCCGTACGGCGCGCAGGAATAGGGATAGTAAGCGTAATAGCCCCAGTCGCAGACCGGGGGACCGTAGGCGTAGGGAGCGGCCACGACCGCCGGTCCAACGCCGATTCCAACCGCGACCTGGGAATGCGCCGTTGCTGCAAACGGCACAATCAAAAGCATTGCAAGCAAAACCAAGCGTACGTTCTTCATGAAGTTCCTCCTTGTGCCGCCCACCTCGTTACGACCTGGGCCCCGGAGGATTTCTCCTCCGTCTTCAGCACCGTGCCGGCGGGATTTTTCTCCTCATCCGGCTTCCACTCATTAAGACAGCACTTATTCGATTAAGTTGCGGTCAAAAGGAAGCATTGCGCGGCGGCGCGGTTTATGCAAGTACTTTTGTTTTGCGATGAAATCCATGGCGTGCGAGCCCGGCAGAGTCTTCGTGGGACCGGCTGGATTTGCGTCGCTCGCAACGTAAAAGCGGCCCCTCCCGGGTAGGGGAGGAGCCGCTGGGGGGTCGAACTCTAGGGTTTTATATAATCTACCGGCGGAAATGGTCCCCCCGGTCATCCCGGTCGTGGCGATCCCGATCCCAATCTCGATCCCTGTCGCGATGGTCATCCCGGTCACGGACGTAGCGGTGATCGTCCCGGTCGCCGTAGTAGCGGTTCACGTGGTAGAAGTTGTTGCCGTACCCCGCGCCCACGAAGTTCCAGCGTCCCGGCACCCAATACCCGCCGCTGTAATAGCCCGCAACCCATTCATATCCCGGTCCCGGGCATGGAGGAACATAGGCTACCGGTCCGCGGACATACACTCCGAACTCGGCCGCCTGGGCCGACGTTGTTCCCAAGCCCAATCCACCCGCTACCACCGCTGCACCCAGCATCCATTTCGCCATGCGTTTCATAGGACCTCCGTCCCACCTCGACCCGCGCCCCAAAGGGCGAGGAGTCTGTCCGGCTTTTCTGGTGAGGCTTGGTTCCTGCCGCCTCTCCACGTCGCCGGTTATGTCCTGATCAAACACTGGCTTTTCAGAAGGTTGCGGCATTTGCGCAAAAATAAATGGGCGCAACTTTTTGAGATTGGGCGGGTTCAAGGCGGCCTTTTTAACTGGGACGCGTCCGGGGCCGGCCCCGAGTCGCGGATGCTACCCTAACCTTTCGATCAAAGAATGTTCGCCACTTCCCAGCACGCCCATTTCATTGGCATCGGCGGTATCGGCATGAGCGGCATCGCCGAAATCCTGCTCAACCAGAAGATGAAGGTTTCCGGGTCCGATCTGCGCCGCAGTCCGATCACAGACCGGCTGGCGCAACTGGGCGCCGTGATCTACGAAGGTCACGAAGCCGGACATGTGGCGGGATCCACGGTGGTGGTCACAAGCTCCGCGGTGAGCGCTGCCAACCCCGAGGTTCTGGAAGCCCATGCGCGCAAGATTCCGGTCATCCAGCGCGCGGAGATGCTGGCCGAGCTGATGCGCCTGAAGTACGGCATCGCCATCGCGGGAATGCACGGGAAAACGACCACCACTTCGATGGTGGCCAGCGTTCTGGGGGCGGGCGGCCTCGATCCGACCGTGGTGGTGGGCGGGCGCGTGGACGCCATGGGATCGAATGCGCGGCTGGGCGCTTCGCAGTATCTGGTGGCCGAAGCTGACGAGAGCGACCGCTCCTTTTTGAAGCTGTCGCCGATCCTGGCCATCGTGACCAACCTCGATCGCGAGCATATGGACTGCTACAGCGACATGGACGACGTGGAGCGCGCCTTCCTCGCTTTCATGGACAAGGTGCCTTTTTATGGAGCGGTGACGGCGTGCATCGATAATGCGCAACTGGCGGCGATTTTGCCCCGGGCTCAGAGGCGCGTATTTACATACGGAACTGCGCCGGAGGCTGATTACCGGCTGACGTCTGTCAGCACCGAAAAGGGATCATTCTCGCGGTTCGCTGTCGCGACGGCTACGGGGCTGATCGGGCCGCTTGAACTGCACGTGCCCGGCCGCCACAACGTGTTGAATGCGACCGCCGCGGTAGCCATCGCCCACCAGCTCGAGGTCGACCCCGCGAAGATCGCCGAGGGCATCAGCCGTTTCCGCGGCGTGGATCGCCGTTTCCAGCAACGCGGGCAGGCGCGGGGCGTGACCGTGGTGGACGACTACGGGCACCATCCCACCGAAATCCGCGCCACCCTGGCGGCGGCGCGCGAGTGCGGTTATAACCACATACACGTCGTCTTCCAGCCGCATCGGTTCTCCCGGACCGCTGATCTTCTGGACCAATTCGCGGGTGCATTCAGGGACGCGGACACGGTGACGGTGCTTCCGATTTATGCGGCGAGCGAGGCGCCCATTCCCGGGTGTCACGGCGGAACTGCTGGCCAACAAGATCGAGGGCCCGCAGGTGGAGTTTGCGCCTGATTTCGCCACGGCTCTCGCTGGAGTTACCGGCAAGGCGAAGGAAGGCGATCTGATTCTGACACTGGGAGCCGGCAGTGTGAGCCAATTGGCGGCGCAGATCGTGGCGGCGCTTGAGGCCGAAGTTCGGCAAGTTTAATTTCCTGCTTTCCCACTGAAAACAATACGTCGCAGAATCACTGTGCCGGTCACTCGGAATTCCTACGCAAACGTTTTACTTGAAGGCTCTGGCGCTGGTATCATGCGTGCGTCTTCCATCATTCATGGAGCAAGGAGCCTGTATGGCGAAGCGTTCGCGCAGGAGTTTTCTCAAGTCAGCCGCGGCCTCGGCGGCGGCTGTTTCCCTATCGAGCCGGGTTGCGGCGTGGGGCGAGTCTGCATCACCGGTGCGCATGTGGAGCACCGATCACGAACAGCGTCATGCCAAGGCTGAGGCGCCCGGTTGGAAGCCTGCTGCACAGGCGTCCGGCGCGATCGTCGTTGATCCCGCTTCGACAAAGCAGGAGATTCTCGGCTTTGGCGCGGCCATGACGGACGCCTCGTGCTACGTGCTGAGCCAGATGAAGGACGATGAGCGGCAGGCGGTGATGCACGACCTGTTTGCGCCCGGGGAAATGGCTCTCAATGTGAACCGCACCTGCATCGGAGCGAGCGACTATTCGCGGACGTTATACAGCTTCGACGACAGTCCGGAGCCCGATCCCGAACTGAAGAAGTTTTCGATCGATCACGACAAGGCCTACATCCTGCCCATGCTGCGCGAGGCGCGCAAGCTCAATCCCGACATGTTTTTGTTCTCGTCGCCGTGGAGCCCGCCGGGGTGGATGAAGCCGAATAACTCGATGCTCGGCGGCGCGATGCGCAAGCTCAGCTTTGGACCGTATGCACTGTACTTCCAGAAGTTCCTTGAAGGCTACAAGGCCGAGGGCGTCGCCATCGATGCGGTCACGGTGCAGAACGAGACCGACGCCGAACAGGAAGGAAGAATGCCGGCCTGCCTCTGGGCGCAGGAGCAGGAGATGGAATTCGCGGCAAAGTTCCTCGGCCCCGCACTGCGCAAGGCCGGGCTGAACACGAAGATCTGGGTGCTGGACCACAACTACAGCCTGTGGGGCCGGGCCCTCGATGAACTGAGCGATCCGACTGTCTACGAATCCATCGACGGGATCGCATGGCACGGATACGTGGGCGAGCCGTCGGCGATGACGCGGGTTCATGATGCATTTCCGGCCAAGAGCGCGTACTGGACCGAAGGAGGTCCCGACATCGCCCTGCCGGATTACCAGACGGATTGGACGAAGTGGGCCGATACCTTCAATGGAATTCTCAACAACTGGTCGCGGTCGATTACCAGCTGGAACGTTGCGCTCGACGAGAAGGGAAGTCCCAATATCGGGCCATTCTCGTGCGGCGGCGTGGTCACGGTTGAAAACGGAACCCACAAGGTGACGCGCAGCGGCCAGTACTGGGCGTTTGCGCATTACTCGCGGCATGTGAAGCGCGGCGCCAAGGTGATCTCGTCGAGCGGAGCAACGGAGGCGGCAAAGGGATCGCCGTCCTATGTTGCTTTCCGCAATCCCGACGGCGGCTATGCGCTTGTGGTGGCCAATCCGGGTGCGGAGAGGTCCGATCAAGGTGCAGGTGGGAGGCAATTGTCTCGAATTCAAGGCTCCCGCGGACTCGGTCCACACGCTGGAATGGGCCTGACGCAAAATCGCCGTTCAGTAGATCGCACCGCCCGGCTGCGTCGAGATCACCCTGCCGCTTCTGACA
This sequence comes from uncultured Acidobacteriota bacterium, assembly GCA_963812485.1. Taxonomy (GTDB): domain Bacteria; phylum Acidobacteriota; class Terriglobia; order Terriglobales; family Acidobacteriaceae; genus Telmatobacter. The sequence continues at coordinate 95,577 of CAWEVD010000001.1, read as the reverse complement.
GATAGCGTGTAGGTGATCGCATCGCCCTGCCAACTCTTCAGATTGAAGGTGCGGTCCGGGGCGACCTTTGCGACCTTGTACGGTCCGAACGTCAGCGGTTTCGTCTGGCAGAGCGGACCATCGGCATCGCCTGCGTCGATGAACCAGGCGCCGCCGGATCCCACCACACGCGCCTCTCCATCCGGATCGACGAGGACGGCGGCTTTCTCTTCGATGCCCAGCCCTCGCACCCGCGGTGCCGATCCGGGCAGGGCTTTGCAATCGGGTTCGGCCAGCCGCGCCAGGAACACCAGCAGCCGGCCCATGCGGTTGCGTCTGGCGAAGTGCGAATCGGTGATGAGGTCCTTCAGGACATGGGTATATCGAGGAAGCCGTGCGACAGCGTCACCCGGGAATGAAACGGGTCGGCCAGCGCGGTCTTGCTGTCGAGATTGGGATCGTCGGGCTTGTCGCCCTGGGCGGAGTAGGCATACTCACCGAGCACAGCCAGCCCCGCGCTTGTGCCTCCGATGGGCACGCCGCGCCGGATCGCGTCGTTCAGCGCGGCCTGCACGGGAGTTCCCATCCAGAAGTTGATGTAGTTGGCCTGGTCGCCGCCGGCGATAAAAATGGCGCTGGCAGCGGAGATCGTTCGCGCGACCACAGGATCGGCCGCGGCGGCGCGATTGGGAATGATCAGCGTGGCAACGGAGTTGAGGTGGCAGAGTTTCCGGAGATATGGGTTGTATTCGTCATCCCCGGTGGCGCGAAGGACAAGAAAGTCTCCGCCGCCGGCACGATCGCAGAGCCAGCGGAAGGCCTCATCCAGATCGTCGCCACCGCCCATCAACGCGAATCCGGCGCGCGGGGAAACCGCGGAGGCATTCGTCGCACTTCCCACCCGGATATAGCGGAACGTTGCTGACTGAGCCGACGTTGCAGCGGTCACCGTCGTCGCAAACACGATCGCGATCAGGCCCAACATTCGATTGGTGCACATGTAAGGCAGATTAGCCCGGATCTTCATTCATTCGATGATTCGGTGGCGGTTTATTCCCTTCCTCCATTTCGTGCCGCGCCGTTCGGGGATAAGAAGCTCGATCCGATGGCTGACAGTGCGAGGAGGGGCATTCTTGGTCCTTGGCCGAGCCGCTGAGGTCCTCGCGCGGAACGCCGCCTCGAAACTGCTCGCGCGGCAACCATGTTGCTAACTGATTCGTCACTGACGACCAGGCGACACCTTCCAAAAAGCGGTCCACCGCCCAGGGACTTTCGGCTATCCGGCAAGAGCAAGGCAGGGTCCGATTCCTGGCTCAGAACGCGGCCAGGCGAGCGATAAGCCAAAAGGACGCCAGGCTTCCAATTGCATAGGGCGGAATACGCCACGACCACACGGGAAGCCTTGCCATCCACTGACGCGAGGTAATGATGAGCAACATCGCTGCCGTTACAAATGAGAGGTGGCCGACTTCCACACCGGCGCTGAAGAAGGCTAAGGCCAAGGGAATATGGCCGGCCGGCAGCCCCGCCGCGCTCAGTCCCCCGGCAAAGCCGAGACCGTGTAACAGGCCAAACGAAAACGCAACCAGCCAGGGCGCGCGCTGTGCCAATCCGTTGCGATGGCTCTCTTTTCGAACGACTTCATAGGCGACGAACAGAATGCTCAGGGCGATGACGGCTTCCACGGGGCCGGAGGAACATGCACGAAGCCCAGCGTTGCCAGGGTCAGCGTGACAGTGTGCGATAGCGTGAATGCGCTGATCGTGAACAGCAGACGACGGAAACCGGTTACAAGCAGGAGCAATCCCGAAACGAACAGGAGATGGTCCACACCGGTCAAGATGTGTTTGATTCCCAAGGCGAGGTACGTTCTGGCAACCTCAAAGCGTCGTGGACTGGCCTCAACCTGAAACGTGGTTTCGGACGAGGTCAATCGGGTGACTTGCGTGGCGCCATCCAGCCTTTCGACGCGCACAATCACATCGGTGAGGGTGGCGGAGAGTCCGCCGACACCGACAGTCTCTCCCTCCAGTCCGCTGGTGCACTTCAACACCCATTGCTCGGAATAGGAACCATTGGCGAAGAGGGCGCGTGGCTGAGTCTGGTGGGTGCAGTCTTGAGGAAATTCGAGGGAGAGGCTGAGCCGCAAGTTCTCGCCCACCGCCGGCACTTTCCAGAAGACCTGGTAGGTGTCGGCTGACATTTGATGGAGCTGCAGGTATGCGGGCCGCACCTCGTGGGCCAACAACCTGCCCGCCAGGCAGGCGAAAAAGATGCAGCAATAGGCCGGCCGGCATCAATACAGCTGCGCAATCTTTTGTTCTTCGAGCGGTTCAATTCTGATGGTGTAGCGCTTGAGCAGCGCCTCATAAAATTTGTCGGTTGCTTCATCCGTTTGAAGTTGAGCCACTCACGTCGCACTTCGCCGCGGATCTCAGCCAACGGTGGTAGTCGGCTGTCGTCCCGCTCCGTTTCGAGGACCAGGTCCACCCCGTACCCGGAATGAAGGGGCCCTTCCCATGCGCCCGGTTTCAGTTGCGCGAGCCCGGACGCAAACTCGTCACCGAAAATCTGCTTCACCTCCGATGCGTTCACTCGTTGCACCCGATGCTGAAGCAGGAACGGATCTCCCTCGGCGTCAGAATCTGCTTTCTCTCCCGAAGCGCGCAGTTGTGTGAGCAGGCGCTGCGATTCGCTTTGCAAAGCCTCCCCATGCTTTTGCGGATCAAGATATACCTGCCGAAACGAATAGGTCGTATCCGTTTGAAACATTGCCGCATGCGTTTGCAAAAAGGCCTGCAACTCCTGGTCGGTGGGCTCGACGCGGCTGGCGACGTCGTCCGAAATGAACTCCAGCTTCTGCCGCAGCCGCTTGCGTACGATGGTATCGTCACGATCCAGGCCCGTGGCCACCGCTTCGCGATACGCGGCTTCCTCACGGATGTATTCGCGAATCAATCCCCTCAACTCCTCGTCGGTAGGCGGCCGCTGCCACGTTCGCGTGAAGCCGATGATAAGGGTTTCAACTGTTCCTCGAGCGACGACGATTTCGCCAGGTTTGTCGTGATTCCGCTCGAAATCGAGGCTGTACACACCGAAGATCACGGGCCCTGCAGCAGAAAGTGGAGTAATGGATCGCGCAGCAGTTTCATCACGTCCTCACTGAGCCGGGGTGTACCAGATGGGCGAGGTGTAGGCGCGCTCCTGACCTTTCATCGGGACTTCGGGAGGCATCTTGATGCCGTAGATACTTCGCATCGTATGCCGTCCACCGCGGCGTCGGAATCTCCAGAACGCGCACTAATAGAACGCGCGCTGTGTTGGATCGAACTCGGGATCTTTCCACACCTTGATCAGTTCCGACGCGCCGATCGTGTTGGTGTAGGTTGCCTTAGGCACATCGACGGTGTCGCCGACCGCGGGGAGCTTGCCGTTTTCGGATCCGGCTTGCGGTCTCCGGACCAGGCGACGTCGTAGACTTTCTCGTGGGTTTCGCCTTTGGCGTCAAGCCAGCCTTTGATGATCTGCACGCGATCGAGGTTGGCGCCGATGGGGTCCTTCAAAGCGCGCGACCAGAAACGATCGGCGCTTTTCCGGCAGGTGCATTGTTGAGATCGCCGCCCATGGGAACGCCCTTTGCGTAGCCCACAGCCGCGGGGTTGCGCGTGTTGGCGTCGTTGCGCTTCGAAATCCCAGCCGCCGAAGAAACGGACGATCATGCGCGGACCGGTCGTGGCATACACCTCCTTGCGTTGCATGGCATCGAACAGCGCCTCGCGCGTGTTGTCGGTGGCCCACACGCCGGCGTAACCAGACGACGTCTGCTCCCATCCCATGATGGTTGCATTCGCGGTCTTGACAAAAGGATGTGTCGCGCGGTCCGGCTGGGCTCGGAACTGGACGTCTTGCCCCAGAAATTATCCTCGTCCGCCGTGGCCAGGCCGGTGTGCGCATCCGTCGAGCCGATCATTCCGAACTTGTAGGGATTGACGCCCAGTTCCTGTTCCAGTTTCAGGCCGTTCCTCAAGGCCGAACGGGCATATTCGAACTCCAGCATCTCCGGCTTTTTCTTCTCGGTCAGGTCGAGGTTGCCCTTGTCCCAGCGCTCGTAGTTGGCGAACTCGTCGTTGGGCGAGAGGAAGGGGTGCGTTTCTCCGTCGCCCTTGATTTGCGTGACTTCGTAAATTCGCTCCCGCATGGCGCGGGTCTCGGCATATTCGCGATCGATCGGCTTGCCGGTGAATGATTCGATCAGGGGAACATGCGTCCGTTGCTGAGATTGCCGTTATGCGCGATGGCCAGCACGTGGCCGCCGGTCTTATCTTCGTAGCCCGCTCATCCACTTCCACAGATCCCGCGGATTGTCGCTGCCGAGGGGTTTCTGGGTGGTATAGGGTTCAACCAGGCTGGCCTTGCTTGCATTGTCACGAAAGATGATGTTGCGGTGCAGGTTGTTCCCGCCCGTGTTGGAAGTCCACTCGTAGCCGATAAAGGCGGTGAATCGTCCCGGATCGTTTGCCTCCTCAGCGGCCTTGATGACCTCTTCCCACGCACCTCTGATATGCGGTCGTGCCCGGCACCGGGAAAATAGCCCTGGAGATGGTCCCTCTCCCGAACGAAGTAATCATTTCGATCGCTGCCGCTGCTCCCTGTCCGCTCAGGATCATCTCGTTCCAGCGCCGCCCCTGCGGATCCGCCATAATTGCCGGATCACCGCTGAAGAGCAAGGGGAAGAATCCGAAGCCGTCGGAATGATCTGCAACGACAAGAAATCGAGCGGGCGCGCGAGACGGACCGCGCTGGCCCTGGAAGCCGTTACTTCCTGCCTTTCGCAAATCGGTACGCGTCTGGCGGACCCAGACGGCAGCCGAAAGCCCCGGCGTCCATCGAAAATGAGGTATGCAGATGCGTGTCGCCCCAATACACGCGCTCTGGAAAGTGCCGATCCGCCTACGGCGAGTAAGCGGGCTTCTCGGGAAAGATACCCTGCAGGTCTTCCTGCGTCGGTGTGTTCTCCTGTGATGCCAGCGAATAGATTCGGGTATGGCGATGCATAGAAGACAAAGCGCAAATCTCACGTTGCAGAATTTCATCGATCCGCCACCTCTTCTCATTTTCCTGCTTTTTGAAGATCCAATCGAATCAATCCGTCTATCTCGTACTTTCGGCGCTGACGCCGCCCCGGGGGCTGCATCCGGCACGCCAAGGGAACCTGATCGACTTGCTGGGAGCGAGTCTGTGCGTTCGCGAATCGAATTCGATAAAACAGAAACAGTTTAGCCGTCCGTGATGGGCACTGCGACTGGTAGTTATGCCAGTTAAAGCAACGTTTTGGAAATGTCCGGGGCGGCGGTCGTCGCCTCTCCCGGGTCACTTGGATCACGAAAATCCAAGCAGAAAAGATCCACCCTTTCACAGCTTTCCAAATCCCGATTGGAAAATTGTCCTTCACCGCCGTTAACCCCCCGGGTTCCCCTTCGCTGGCCGGCGCGGAAATCCACTCCTATCCATCCCATAATTGAGGCTGGCGATTCTCGGAACTCCTGCTCAGGCGTGACCACACAGCGAAGCACGAAAAATCGTTCCCTGCCCTGGGAAGAAGACGCGTCCGCGGAACCCCGCGTGCGGCGCGTGCAGCAGGTTGCGCCTGCGCCGGGAACCGTCCGGCGGGGCGGCCCCGGCATGCCGCTCGCGATGCCGGATCCGGGACGACGATGACTACCCATACCCCGCCAGGCAACGATTCGAAGAGGCGCACAGCCCGTGGTGGCGGCCCACGACCAAGTGGGGGCGTATCTTCTTTGGATTGGGCATCCTGACTGTCGCCGGTGTCCTGGTCACGGCGGGATATATCTTCAAGACCTACCTCGAACGCGATCCGCGCTTCCGCATCAGCGGCGGCGGGAATATCCAGGCTGCCGGCCTGACGGAGGTCACGCGCGCGAACATACTGCCCGTCTTCGGCGAGGATATCGGGCGCAACATCTTCTTTGTTCCGTTGAGCCAGCGACGCAAGCAACTGGAAAACATTCCCTGGGTGGAAAAGGCGACAGTGATGCGGCTGCTCCCCGATCAGCTTCGCATCTCGGTGGTGGAGAGGACGCCGGTGGCGTTTGTCCGCCATGGCCAACAGATCGGGCTGGTGGACGCCAACGGAGTCCTGCTGTCGATGTCCGCGGGTTCGATGACCAAGCATCATTATTCGTTTCCGGTGGTGACGGGCATTGACGGCGGAGATCCCCTGCCCTCGCGTAAGGCGCGCATGGCGGTCTACGGGCGCCTGGTCGCCGACCTGGACAGCAACGGGCAGCACCTTTCCGAGCAGATCTCGGAGATCGACTTGACCGATCCCGAAGACGCCCGCGTGGTGATGCCCGAAGCGGGTGCCGATCTTCTCGTCCACTTCGGGGACGATCAGTTCCTGGCGCGCTATCAGCGCTACAAGGCGCACATCGCCGAGTGGCGTCAGCAGTATCCAAAGCTGGCGTCGGTCGATCTTCGTTATGAACAGCAGGTGGTGCTGGAGATGGCGCCCGGCGCAGGCGGAGCGCAGACCACCGCCGATGATGGCAAGCCGATCGCCAACCCGGCGGAAGTCTCCGGCAATGCGGCCCCTGCGAAACCATCGGCGGGAGTCAAGGCTGAATCGGCATCGAAAGCGCCGGTGCACAAGGCTCCGGTGAAACCGAAGCCAGGCAAAGACAAGAACAAGAAACACGCCGCTGTTGCGGAGACGCGGAATGCCGCGCCCGTGCACAGCGCGGCAGCGAACAGTCGCAGACCATTCCCAGCCAGGGCAGGCAACCTGAGCGGAGACGATGAGCCAGAAGGAAGACAATCTGATTGTTGCGCTCGACATCGGCAGCATGTCGACGCGGGTGCTGGCCGCCGATCTCAACGAAGGGGCGCTGCGCTATCGCGGCCACGCGGTGATGGAGTCGGCCGGGATGCGCAAAGGGTTGATTGCCGAGCTTGGACCCGCAGTCAAAGCTGTGAAGGCGGCCAACGAGCAGGCGGAACGCGTAGCCCGCGCCAATATCGATGAATGCGTGGTGGGTGTCGGCGGCCCGCATATCTTCGGCATCAATACCAACGGCGGATTCGAACTGGGCAGCCGGATGCGCGAGATCACGCGGGAAGACGTGCGCACCGCGGTGGAGCGCGCGCGCGCCGTGGAGCGGCCGCCGGACCGCGAGATTCTGCACTTGCTGCCCCGCCAGTTCATCGTGGACGACCAGCCCGGAATCTTCGATCCGGTGGGGATGATCGGCGCGCGTCTCGAAGTGGACCTGCACATTGCCACCTGTTCGGGCAGCGCCTTTCAAAGCACGGTGACGTGCGCCAACCGCGCCGGGCTCGAGGTGACCGAAGCGGTTCTCGAATCGATCGCCGCCGCCGAGGCTACGCTCTCCGCCGATGAGCGCGAACTGGGCGTGTGCCTGCTGAATATCGGCGCCCATTCGAGCGACCTGGTGGTTTTCTTCGAGGGCGCGGTCGCGCATACGGCCGCGGTTCCGGTGGGCGGAGCGCACTTCACCAACGATCTCGCCATCTGCCTGCACATGCCGGTGGCGCAAGCCGAGGAATTGAAGCGCCAGTACGGGCATGCAGTTGTGACCGCGGTGCCGCAGGACGCGGAGATCGAAATCGCCAACCCGACAGCGGAGATGCTGTCGCTGCGCCGGGTCGCCGAGGTTCTCGAGCCGCGGGCGCGCGAGCTTTTCTACTTCGTCAAAGAGTGCCTGCGCCAGGGCGGGGTGGTGGAGGCGCTGGGAGCGGGTTGCGTTCTCACCGGAGGCGGGGCGATGCTGCCCGGCATGCTCGACCAGGCGGAGAGCCAGCTTCGGGTGCCGGCGCGGACCGGGATGCCGGTGCGGCTATCGAACATGCCCGGTGAACTGGCTCATCCCGCGTTCTCCACCGTCATCGGCATGCTCTTGTATGCCCACCGCACGCGCGTGATGCGCGACTCGGAAAACAACGGACTGCGCGCCAAGCTGCGCGCCATTTTTGCATCGAGTTTTTGAGTTCTTGAGGAAGACACATGTCATTCAACCCGGATTCGACCCAGGTTCAGGAGGCCGCCATGGAGCAGATGATTCAACAGCCCGGAGAAATGCGCATTCACTTTCACGATGAAACCCCGCGCGGAGCACGCATCAAGGTCATCGGCGTGGGCGGAGGCGGCGGCAACGCCGTGAACCGCATGATCCAGGCCAAGATGGAAGGCGTGGAGTTCATCGCGGCCAACACCGACGTGCAGGCGCTCAAACTGTGCCAGGCGCCGGTGAAACTGCAGCTCGGCGTGCGGCTCACCTCCGGCCTGGGCGCGGGCGCCAATCCTGACGTGGGCCGCCGCGCTGCGCTCGAAGACTCGGAAAAGATCATTGAAGCCCTCGAAGGCGCCGACATGGTGTTCGTCACCGCCGGCCTGGGCGGCGGCACCGGAACGGGCGCGGCTCCGGTGATCGCGTCGCTGGCCAGCGAGATGGGGATTCTGACCGTCGCGGTCATCACTGTCCCGTTCGCCTTCGAAGGCAAGCGGCGGCTGCAGCAGGCCGAGCGGGGGCTCAAGGAGCTTCTCGAGAGCGTCGACACCATGATCGTGATCCCCAACGAGAAGCTGCTGGCGGTGGCCAAGGACGCCGGCTTCTTCCAGAGTTTCCGCATTGCCGACGATGTGCTGCGGCAGGGCGTGCAGGGCATCTCGGACATCATTACCATTCCCGGCATCATCAACCGCGACTTCGCCGACGTGAAGACCACCATGGCCGGCATGGGCCATGCGGTCATGGGCACGGCGATCCGCTCGGGCGAGAACCGCGCCGTCGAGGCGGCGCAGGCGGCGATGGCTTCGCCGCTGCTCGAGGCCGGCGCCATCGACGGCGCGCGCGGCATCCTGATCAACATCACCGGTTCCAGCAAGCTTCGGCTTTCGGAGGTGAACGCGGCTTCTTCGCTCATTCAGACGTCGGCCCACGAGGATGCCAACATCATCTTCGGCGCGGTGCTGGACGAGAAGATGGCCGACGAGGTCAAGATCACGGTGATCGCCACCGGGTTCCGCGACCAGATGCCCGCGCGCCGGGCCCGCATGCTCGATGTGGAAAATATCCCGGTGGTTTCAGTGCCCGTGATGGCGACGGAAAGCTGGATGCAGGAAGGCGGCGTTCCCGTGGTGAAAATGTCGCCGCCTCCGGTGATCGAATTCGTAGCGCCTGCGCCCCCCCCGGCCCCCCGGTTTCTGAGCGAGGACGAGGAGCCGGAACCGTCCCGGCCTGCATGCGCCGCGGGTCATGGTGGGCCAGGCGCCGGCGGCCTTCGATGATTCCTACCTGGAGGCGGAACCGCAACTGGTGACCGCGGCGGCCCGTCCCAAGTTTGCGGAGATGGAAAGGAGCCGTCGCACACGCCATTGCCGCGGGATTATGCGTCCGAAACCGGCAACGGAGTCCATGCTTCGGAAGCCGCCGAAGAACGGCGACCGCAGCCTGCCGGGGCCCTGTTCGCGGAAGCAGCGGCGAATGCCGAGCGGGACCTGGACGTGCCGGCTTTTATGCGCCGGGTGCAATTTTGAGTTTCGGGCTTTCAGAAATGGGCAGATTGGTCCCATAATGGAAGCTGCAGACGGTTTTCCACAGGAGTCGGGCAGAACCATCGGTTTTGAACCCGAGTCCAAGTACCAATGTCATGTGTTTCCCGTCACATGGTTTTGGATCGTACTGAAGCATTTTGGCTGTATAGTTTCATTTAAGTTCTCCATTGCAGGCTGTTCCGACTCCGGCTGTACGTGTTTCTGAAGCCGCAACGTCTTTTTGTGCCGCGACTATCAATCATGCGGCGGAGTTTTCGAAAAGGGAATTTCCCGAAGCGGCCAGGAATCGAAAGAAAGACCTGGTCGCAGCTGAAAATGAGTGGACATTGCCAGCAATTGGACTGATAAGTACGAAGTGCGGCTCCTCCCTCGAGGCAGGCGCATGGCACGAATCCACGTAGAGGGGAAGCCGGCCGGATGAGACTGTCTTGCGTTTTGCTTGTGAACCTTGGTTTGGTTGGAATGGGAGCCGGCGCCAGCGCGGGTGCTCTCGATGCGCCTCACACCCTGCATCACACCAAGACGACGCCTCACCTGGTCGAGTCGCATCACCCGGCAAAGCACGCGGCGTCGCATCAAACGGCGACCCAGGCTGCCACCTCGAAGACCTCGGCTCACGGCCACAGACGACCGTCAGTCATTCCTCCGGCAAAGTTGGAAACGGCGCCGCCACAATTCGCCGTACCCGCTTGGTCGTCCACCACCACTACTACGAGCATTTCTCCGCCAGTTCCTTTGCTTCGGGAGACATTTTTGCCGACGACATCACGGTTGGCGAAGACCCGGTGATCCGGCAAGCGGCTATCGATGCCCTGGGCGACATGAACGGCACGGCGGTCGTGATCAATCCGGCCAACGGGCGCATCCTGGCGATGGTGAACCAGAAGCTGGCCCTTTCGCCGGGCGCCGAGCCCTGCTCAACGATCAAGCTCACGGTGGCCATGGCGGCCTTGTCCGAGGGGCTGGTTACGCGCGACACCATGGTGCAGTTGCCGGGCTTCCGCATGAACATGACCCAGGCGCTGGCCAAGAGCAACAATCTCTATTTCGAGGAACTGGGCCGGGAGCTGGGCTTCGAGCGCGTTCGCCACTACGCCAACCAGTTTGGACTGGGTGAGCTGGCGGGATACAACATCGAAGGCGAACAACTTGGGGTGTATCCGGACCAGGCAATCTCCGCCGCCGAAGGCGGGGTAGGGCGGATGTGCAGCTTTGGCCAGGGTGTTTCGATGACGCCGCTGCAACTGGGCGCATACGTGGCTGCGCTGGCCAATGGTGGAACCCTGTATTACCTGCAACACCCGACCACGCTCGAGGAGATCACGGCGTTCGCGCCGCGGGTCAAGCGCACCCTCGACATCGCCCGGTTTGTTCCCGACCTGCAGGACGGCATGGCCGGCGCGGTGGAATACGGAACGGCGCGGCGACTGCGCGCCAGCTTTACGGAACTGCCGGTCTTCGGCAAAACCGGGACCTGCTCCAACGAGGGAACGCGCTATGGGTGGTTCGCATCCTACTCGGATTCGCCGCAGGGCAGCCTGGTGACCGTGTTCTTCCTCGAGGGCGGCAGGCCGACCTTCGGTCCCCGCGCCGCGGAACTGACCGGCGCTTTCTATCGCAATCTATGGGACCACGAATACTTCGCGGCGAAAGCGCAAACCTCCTCACCCGCCACCCCGGTTTCGACCACGCAGCCGTCCGCGCAGCCGGTCGCCTCGGGCGTCGATCAGTAAGCCATCGCCAGGGTCGGGCATTTCTGTCCGACAGCGTCAATCGGCCGCATAATTTCCATCAAGTCAAGGGCGGGCATCTCCGCGTCTCGATTCATCCCAAGTTGTTCTTTTGCGCGGATTTCTGGCGTCCGGTGTGCTAGTCTCAGCGCACAATGAAGCTCGATACTGCGCTCACCCTTCTCAAGTCGGGGCCGGTGCCGTTCCTCGGAACCCACTTGCTGGCCATGGCAGGTTCTCCCAATTCCCAGGTGTATCCGTACTACTTTTCGCACCATCAGGGCGCCCCCAGCCATACCGGGATGGGCGAATACTTCAAATTCGACACCGTCGCGCCCACGGGGTCCATCGTGGGCGGAGACAACAAGCTCTACACCAAATTCAATGTGCACAACGTGCGCATGAATCCGAACACGGAGTCGCTCGACATCTCCGCCATCCCTGCTTACGTGCTGGATGGAGGCGGCCCGGACATGATGATCACCGGACAGTTGAGTGCGTGCATCTTTGCCATTCGCCAGGAACCGGGACGCCTGCTTGTCGCCCACATTCAGCCGGGCGGCGGCAGGCAGACGGGGCAGATGCTTCGCCAGACCATTAAGCTCATGGGCCACCTGGTAATTCCCGGCGGAGGAGGCCGCGTAACGCACGTGTTCGGCCTTCCCGACTATCCAGCGCGTGCGTACGTGCTCGGCCTGCGGACCGGAGGCGCGTGGCACATCTATGCGCAGTGTGTGGCCACCGGGAACGGGCCCATCACCAATTCACTCATGATCGTTTAGAGTTCGCCGTCTCTTCTGGGGTGGCGGTGCGCCCGCCAGTGTGACCGCAGCCGGCGGCAAACCGGTTACCGATTTTGACGCCAAGGACTTCACTCTCCTCGACAACGGCCTGCCACGCCGATCTTTATACTGCAGTCTTCCAGGCTTCGAGGAGATGCCGGACACCAATCCGCCCAAATCCGGGGCTGCCCAACAGCCCGCCAAACCGCAATGAGCCACGGAATCGCAGAATCCGGAAATACGCCTGAAACGATTTCGCTTAAAATTCATCCGATAAGGTGAGGCTTCCCCTTTCCCCGTTTGCCCTCCGGCGAGGTCGGATTCCTCCTGTTCTTAAATTCCTCTGGTACGGGGTCCCTCTTCAATGGCGCTTCCCACGCAAATACTTCTCGTTTACGGCTATTTACTCCTGTTTGCCTGGGTGCTGGTGGAGCAATTCGGGATTCCGCTGCCGGCCACGCCGGTCCTGCTGGCGGCAGGCGCTCTTTCGGCGCAACACAAGATCAGCTTTCCAGAGGCGATGCTGGCGGGACTGCTGGCCTGCATGGTTTCGGATTCTTCCTGGTTCTTCATCGGCAAGCGGTATGGGCACCACGTGCTGCGCCTTCTCTGCAAATTGTCGATGGAACCCACGATCTGCGTGCGCAAGACGCAAGACTCGTTTGGCCGCCGCCGGGGCGTGATGCTCCTGTTTGCCAAGTTCGTTCCTGGACTTGCCACCCTGGCCGCTCCGGTGGCCGGGCAGAACGGCATGGCCTACCCCGTGTTTCTGTTTTTCGATACCATTGGCGCCGCTCTCTGGGTGGGGGCGATCCTGGGCGCCGGACGGCTGTTTGGAGACGCGCTCAAGCGGGATCCCGGTCTCCTCAACTGGGTGGGGCAATTCTCGGGAGCGCTGCTGGTCCTCGGGATCATCGGATTCATCATCGCGCGGATGTATCGCCGGCGGATGGTGCTTCGGCAACTGGTTGCGGCGCGCCTGGAACCCGAAGAACTGAAGCGCCAGCTCGACGCCGGAGACCAGGTGTACATCGTGGACCTGCGCCACCCTCTGGAACTGCTGCCGGACCCCTTCACTTTGCCCGGAGCGCTCCATGTTTCACCGGAGGCTCTGGCGGCCCGGGCGCACGAAATTCCCAGGGACCGCGACGTGGTGCTCTATTGCACGTGCCCCAGCGAGGCCACCGCTGCGAAAACGGCTTTGACGTTGCACAAGCTGGGAGTCAAACGCGTGCGTCCGCTGAGGGGCGGATTCGACGAGTGGAAGCGGCTGGGGTACCCGATGGACGCCATCGAGCCGGTCATCCCCGAGACCCCGCCGCTGGTTCAATTAGGGAACTGAAGGAACGGACAGACGCCGGTATCCGGCTGAGGCTGGGAGAGTCGCGCCGATGAGGTTCGTGCTGTCCCATCCTTGGCGCAAGAACAAGAACGCGCCAAGGACGGGGCACCGGCTTACATCCGCAGCCGAGAGTTACGCCGAAGCAACACCGGCGCGCTACAAACAGCGCGGCGATCCTGTTTCCGATTGGCGCGCCAATTCCGCTGCACGCGTCCGGACCGGGCGCCGCGCTATAGGTTCCGTTGCTCCCGACAGTGATGTCAGTGAAGGCGCCCTGGTTTTGCCAGAGTTTGGGCGTCACAAACCCCAGTTTCTTTCCAAACGCTGCAAAGAGGCCGGAGTACAGCGGCGCCACTGCGCTGGTCCCGCCGACCACCGTCTGCGCACCGTGGACGATGATCGTGTATCCGGTGTTGGGGTCGGCATCGCCAGTGACATCGGGCACCATCCTGCCGGTGCCAAACTGGGTGCCTGCGGGGGCAGGCGGCGCGCCGATCTGGAAGGCCTGCACCGGAAAGATGGTGGAATAGCCGCCGCCGGTTCCCTGGCCGTTGGTCTGGCCGGGAGTGTCGTTCCACACCGATTCCGTGGTGTCTGTCTTATAGGTGCCTCCGCAGCCGATCACATGAGGGCAGGAGGCGGGGACATCGACGTTGGCCGGGGACGAGCCGCCATCGCCGGAGTCGTTATCGCCGGCGGCGCCGAACACGACCATGCCGGCCGCGGTGGCCGCTGCCGCTGCCTGCTCCATCTGTTGTGCTGCGGCGGTACCCCACACGGCTTCGTCAGCGCCCCAGGAGATGCTGCACACGTCGCATCCATCAGCGGTGGCCTTGTTTACGGCGGAAGCGATGTCCTGCGACCAGTAGACGCGAATGGTGGCCACGCGTCCGGTGGCTGCGAAGTAGGAGGCGCCGGCGACCTCGATATCCAGGGCGACCTCGTAATCCGGATCGTCCGATGATCCGATGCTCTGGTTGGGACTGTTCTGGGTGCCGTCGACGGATACGTCGGTAATCTGCGGTGAGGGTTGGCTGACGGACTTGAAGAACGCGTCCAGATCGGACTGCACCCAGCCGCCGCCCAACTCGATGATGGCGATCACGCCGCCGCCGGCGAGGCCTGTCGGCCAGTTATACGCAGTGCACAGTTCAGGCACAGTCCACGGACCGGAAGTGGCATCCCGCGCGACGGCCCGGGCAAAGGGAGTAAACAACCTGCGGCGCTTGAAATACGGTTTGCAGAGAATGGCTGGGGATGGGCTCATGGGTTTCTCCTTGGCACCATTTTCGGTGTGATGGACTCGGAGGCTGCAACAACATGGTTCGAATCAACCGTCTGCTGCTGCGTGCGCGTGAGTATGCCACATATGCATTGTGACAGGCAAAGCCCTGCCGTTTCAGAAGCCTTAGTATGGGTTGGGGAATAGTCACACTTCGTGGAGTAGAAAACATTGGCTTACGATGATCTGCGCGATTGGATCAAGACGCTGGAGAAGCAGGGCGAATTGCGGCGGATCCGCGAAGAAGTTTCGCCGGAACTGGAAATCACCGAGATTACCGACCGGGTGTCAAAAATGGGGGCCGGGAGCGGGGCGCGCGGCGCGGAGAATAAGTTCGCGCCCGGCGGGCCCGGCGCTGCTGTTCGAGAACGTCAAAGGGCATCCGGGGCACAAGGTCCTGATCAACCAGTTCGGCAGCCAAAGACGGATGGCGCTGGCCCTGGGCGTAGAAAGGATCGAAGAAATTGCGGACCGGATTTCGGGGCTGATGCATCTCAAGGCGCCGGAAGGCTTGTTCGACAAGCTCAAAATGCTGCCCCAACTGGGGGCGCTGACAAGCGCGTTTCCAAAGACGGTGAGCGCCAAAGAGGCGCGGTGCAAGGAAGTCATTCTCCGCGATGGTTTTGACCTCAATGCGTTTCCGATCCTGAAGTGCTGGCCGCACGATGGGGGAAGATTCATCACCCTGCCGTGCGTGCACACGCGCGACCCGCGCAGCGGCAAACGCAATATCGGCATGTACCGGATGCAGGTGTACGACGGCCAGACTACCGGCATGCACTGGCAGCGACAGAAGGTGGCCGCGGAGCACTACCGCGAAGCCATGCGTGCGGCCGCCGTGGCGGATGCGGCGGACTCCGGCAGCATGAGCGAGAGGTCGGCCCGGGTGGCCATCATGGCGGAGTCGGCCGGCGGCGCGGTCAGCATTCCCGATGGGCCGATTGGCGGCCTGCCGCAAGTTACGCTCGGCAAGCAGAAAGGCTCGCGATTTGAAGTCGCAGTGGCGATCGGAACCGATCCGGCGACGACATTCTCGGCCATCGTTCCCGCGCCGCCGGAAGTGGAAGAGTTCATGATCGCCGGGTTTCTGCGCGGCAAGCCGGTGGAGATCGTGAAATGCGAGACGGTCGACCTGGAAGTCCCGGCGCATGCGGAGATCGTCCTTGAAGGCTACGTGGAATTGGGGGAACTGCGCAGCGAAGGTCCGTTCGGCGACCACACCGGGTTCTACACCTTGACCGACGAGTACCCTGTATTCCATCTGACCTGCATTACCCACCGCCGCGACCCGATTTATGCGGCAACGATCGTGGGCAAGCCGCCCATGGAAGATGCATGGATGGGCAAGGCCGTGGAGCGCATCTTTTTGCCGGCGATGAAGATGACGATTCCGGAGATTGTCGACATTCATCTGCCGGTGGAAGCGGTATTTCACAACCTGATGCTGGTGTCGATCCGGAAGAGTTATCCCGGCCAGGCGCGCAAAGTGATGAACGCCATCTGGTCGCTGGGGCAGGCGATGTTCACCAAGTGCATTATTGTGGTCGACGAGGATTGCGATGTGCAGGACGTGGGCGAAGTGGTGCTGCGGGTGGCGAATAACATCGACCCGGAGCGCGACACTCAATTCACGCTGGGGCCGGTCGACTCGCTCGATCACGCGTCGCGGATGCCGAACTACGGCTCGAAGATGGGGATCGATGCGACTCGGAAATGGAAGGCGGAAGGATTCGAGCGCCCGTGGCCGGCGATGATCGAGATGGATGCGGGGACGAAGGCGCGGGTGGATGCGATCTGGGCAAAGCTGGGGCTCTGAGCCGGTCGTCGTTAGTCGGCCGCTTAGAGCCTGTGGTCAGCGTTGGCTCTATGTCAGATTGAAGCAGCCTGCACCGCAACCTGACATAGAGTTCCCAACGTAGAGTCTATTATCCGGAATCAGTTTGATGAGCCTGTGCGCCTGAACCGCACGACAGTGAGATTGCAATCGCCGTCGTCGCTGCACATGCTGGGATCCTGGCCCGCGACCCAGTAGGTTGTAACCTGGCCGGGAACCTGCTGCTGGAAGATTGCAAAGACGTGGTCCCCCTGACCGTGTTATTCGCATCACCGGCCGCAGTGCAATCTTCGTCATTGAACGCGAAGATCGTCGACGCCCAGCAGCCGTGTGGTGGGCCGTTGTCGTCTTCCTCGTCGCTCACGTCGCTATAGTAGAAACCGAAATACTGGGTTGGCGTGAACGTGACGGTTGTGCCGACAGGGTCAGGCGTCAAATTATGCGTTATCCCGCTCCCACGGAATAAAACGTGCTTTGTCCCGTTCAACGTGCCGGTAGAGTTCGTCTGAAACCACCCAAATTCGTTGATTTCGGTCGTGTTGGTAGCGGTATTGAGGAACAGCGTTGCGGTGTACGATTGTCCGCCTCTGATGGTCCTGAAATACATGGTTGGGTCCATCGTGCCGCCGGTATCATTCGCCGAGTTGTAGTCGCTTCATCCCCCAGTACGGGAGCGGCCCCGGCGCGAACAGCGCACTCCCGACTCCCTGGCAGTCGCCGGTCGAGGTAAGGCAATATCCAATACTCTTACTCGCGGGATCGCCCCCATACCCCCCAGTCGCGGTTGAAACGTTAAAGGTCAAGAACGGAACGTCCCAATAAGGCGACATGTTACTGTTGAGGTCGATATAGTCACCGTATTGGTCTACTGCCAGATTCCAGGTTTGCCAGCCCGCTCCAGCACTGCCGATCAGCGTCTGGGCCTGGGCCACCGTACACGCGGTTACAAGGACTATTAAGGTCAGAAGGCATAGACAGATTGTCCAGCCCCGATTCGTGCGGACTTCGTGATATGTCGCTTGCATGCATACCTCTTTCAGGAGAAGTCTTCTCCTCGGATCATTGCTGCATTGGTCGTGAGGTGGCTGGGCGATCATCGGTCCGGGTTACAGCCGGGGATCGGACCAACAAGCCTGCCACGAGTCTCCAAACCTAATCCGATAAAGGTCGCACGGCAATTATCAGAATCTGATATTCGCTATCAGAGGAGCACATGGTGTGGAAAAGGTATTGACCTCGTAAGAAGGATTCTCTAACCTAACTTGCGTAAATTGAATAAATGATCCAAGCAAGCTATCGAGATGATGGGTTCCCTACTTACTAATGGATATGTACTTGAAGGCCCGCACCGTTGCCAGCATCCACTGATCTCCGATAAGTTAGAAAGGCGCCCGCTCCCGCAATTGTGCGATCGTAATTCATGCATTGCAAGATTCATTTTCACCAGGCGCATCTGCATTGGACTAATCCCATAGACGATTTTGAAATCACGATAGAAGTTACAGACGATGGTATAACCGCAACTCGATGCAATCGTCTTAATCGGGGATAGAGCAATCCTGTAACAATTCGGCTGCCCGCGCCATTCTAACTTCGCGCGTGTGGCTGCGCAGTGGTCTTCCAACTTCTGCATTGAACAAGCGGAGAACATGCGCCTCGCCGAGCCCCAACAAGCTGCCGATCTGCTTGGAACTCATGTGCAGCACACCGGCGCGCTCTTCAATGATCCTCAAGAGAATTCGAATGCGAACGTCCACTTCGCGCTCCTCGAGTGAGTCGTTGCAATGCATCAATTGGGCCCAGGGTACGCGAGGTCAGGAGCCAACTGTTCTCCGGTGTCGTTGGTGAACCGGAATCAGTTGGTGAGCGGGAAATCGCTCGCGGTCCTACTTTGCGAATCGGCGGACTGCCAGGCAGTCTGGGGATAGTGCGGGAAAACGGGCGAACGTTTCCGCTGATCGAAAGCAAGTTTGCTGTCGGGTTCGACCTTCAGTCCTGCGCCCTGTCGAAAGCAACCGAGAGCGGCGAAAGTTCGAAGTCCATCCCGAAATCTGCTTTTGTCGTTTGTCCGGCGGTCAAGAGAGGTTGTGATCGATACGCAAGGAGTGCCTTGCAATCATTCACTTCACTTGACCCCGTCGCCGGCGCGTTAGCCATGGTCGACGATACGGAATCAAAAGTCAAGTGACGGTGAACCACCGATTGAGCCATGCGGCGCGATCCGTGAGCACTGCGGCCAGTTAGGAGCAACTACCGCCCCGCACGAGGTGAAGTCTGCTATATCTAAACCATGCGCGGTGCCCCGTTTCGGTTCCTGTTTTCATTGGGTTGGATCCTGGTCGCGCTCTCGAACTATGCACCCCTCCACGCGCAGGAGGATTCGTTTCGCTGGATGGACTTTCACTCCGCGAAGGACCAGGATGTGATTGTCTGGGTAACACGCGCGCTGGAGTCGGAAAAGTGGAGTTCCATCCGCGAGATTGGGGTGCTCTACGACGCGGCGCTGGTGGTGACCTCGCTGCGGACCAATCCAGAGGCTTCGCCCAGCTCGGATACCTTCAACTTGTGGAGTATCTCTCTGACCACGCATGCGCTGACTCCCCTGCTGAAGGGAGTCAACCTGCGCTGGCTTGACCGGATGCAGTTTTCGGGCAATCCGCAGCGAGAACTGGGATTACTGTACGACGACTGCGGCGAGTGCGCGGCAACGACCTACTTTACCGCTTTGTATTATGACCGGTCGCAACATATCTGGAATGCGCATTGGATGCGGGGAGGGCAGGCTGTGCCGATCTGGAGCGCGGCTCGCCCGAAGGCGTGACAGTGACGCATGTCTATGCGGCGCTCGCGGAGCCGGATGGGCGCCAACTGGTGGGAACCTGGAATCACTTCGATTATGGCAAGCAGAAGCCGGCCGAGGACTTTGTGTTTCGCTATGACCTGGACTCGTTCAGCGGCCTCGAGCGAACCCAACTCTTGAGCGGGAAAGAAGCCGAAGCCATGAAGCAGCGCCTTTGTTTGGCGCAGGGAGGTGGGGGAGGCCTGGCACGGGGGCAGGATTCCGCTCTCTGTGAACAAACGGTCCATCCGCGGCCGGAGCGCCGGCCAACGACAACTCCGCCCGCCAACAACCAGGGACGTTCCACTCCACCCGGCGCACATCATTAACCTGTGCGTAATCAGTGCCTGGGCAAAGAATGCGTAGCGGGTTGCATCCAAACATACATATTGTGGAGATAGATATGACAAGATTTGCAGGGTCGTTTTCGTTCGGGTCTCTCGCTTTGGCGGTGGTTCTTTGCGCCGTCGGTTGCCACAGTAACCAGGACCAGGCGAGTACGGACACAACCGCCCAAACCCAGGCGGATCAAGGTCAGGACCCCGCCGCCGCAAACCTTGCGCCAGCCTCTTACAACACCACCGGTGCGGCATCGGCCTCTTCCAGTGCCCCACAACCGTCGTCTGCCCCGCAGTCTGCGTCCTCCGATTCCGGCAGTGATTACTCAGAATCAGCCGACGACAGCACCTATGCCGAGCCGCCTGTCACCACGGCTCCGCAACCCCCGCCCGCGCTGCCCGACTATCAACAGCCGCCCTGCCCGGGTGATGGCTATATCTGGACGCCCGGCTACTGGAACTACGCGAGCACGAGCTACTACTGGGTGCCTGGCGTGTGGACCCGCGCCCCTTATACCGGCGCTCTATGGACTCCGGGCTTCTGGGCATTCGCCGCCGGACACTATGTCCGCCACCCCGGATACTGGGGCCGTCACATCGGCTATTACGGCGGCATCGACTACGGTCACGGCTACACGGGCACCGGTTACGAGGGCGGCTATTGGAACAATGAACATTTCTCTTACAACCGCGCAGTCACGAACGTAAACACCACCGTGGTGCACAATGTGTACAACTACACCAACATCACCCGTGTCACCAACGTCACCCGCGTAAGCTACAACGGCGGAAGCGGCGGAGTGCAGGTTCGGCCGAGGCCGGTCGAAATAGCGGCTCGGCGCGAGCCAATAGCCCCTCGCATGGCCACGCAGGTGCAGCACGAGGAGAGCTATCGCAACACCCACGAGCAGTTTGTGACGCCGGAGCGCGCCCGCCCCACGAATCTGGCGGTTAACAAGCCGATCGAAGCCGACCATAACGTGAAACCTGAAGTCCGGCCGCTGCCACAACCCCGGCCCGAACCGCACCCGGCGCCGCCTCCGGCCCATCGAGAACAGTCAAAGGCTCCAGCGCCGCCTCCAGCCCATCGAGAGCAGTCAAAACCCCCTGCGCCGCACCCTCCCACGGAGCATAAGTAGCCGAGCCGGCCCTGTGGAATGCGGCACGGATTCGGCCCGTGGGTTTCAGCGCTCATCTCTGGGCGGCAGCTCACAGGCCGATTGCCGATCATCAGGCCGGGTCGAACAGTCAGCTCTATTCATAGTCAGAGCTTCTATCCGACGGCTGCTGACGTTTTCCCCTCAAACTGCAACCGGATTCTCAGTTTGCCGAATCGCCCGTATACTAACCGTATGTCGATCGTGCGCAACATCGCCGGCATCGCCAAGGGCATGAGCATCACCTTCAGCGAGATATTCCGCCCCACCGAGGTGGAGAACTATCCCGACGGTCCGGGTCCGCTGAAGGGAGCCAAGTTTGAGCAGCGTTTCCGTGGCGCGCACGTGCTGCAACGGGACGAGAACGGGCTGGAAAAATGCGTGGCCTGTTTTCTGTGCGCCGCGGCCTGCCCTTCGAACTGCATCTACATCGAGGCCGCCGAGAACACAGAAGAGAAGCGCATTTCATCGTCGGAGCGCTACGCCAAGGTTTATAACATCGATTACAACCGATGTATCTTCTGCGGCTATTGCGTGGAGGCCTGCCCGACCGATGCGATCACGCACGGGCACGGGTTTGAGCTGGCAACGCTGAACGCCACCAACCTGGTGATGCGGAAGGACGACATGCTGGTTCCGCTCCAGGCACTCGTGAAAACAAAATAGAGCAGTTCGGAGACTACTGTGTAGAGCCCATGGCGCATCGCGGATTCGACGAGCAGATGGCGGCACTCGAGGCGCTCAGAGGCCGCGAACTCGACGCCGATGCGGTCGCACTCGTCAAGAAATCACTCGCCAATCGCAGCAACTTTCTGGTCGCCAAGGCGGCCCGGCTCGCGGAAGATGCAGGCCTGGCCGACTTGGTGCCAGACCTGGTGGCCGCATACGACCGCTTCTTTATAAATGCGGAGAAGACCGATCCGCAGTGCTGGGCGAAGAATGCGCTGAGCCGCGCGCTGGCGAAACTTGAATGCCGCGACAAGGATGTGTTTCTCCGCGGCCTGCGCCATCACCAGATGGAGCCGACCTGGGGCGGCCGGTCGGATTCGGCCGGAACCCTGCGCGCCACCTGTGCCCACGCGCTGGTGGCTTGCAACGGGCTCGACAACCAGGAACTGCTCATCCTTCTTCTTGATCCGCTCGTCGACAAGGACAAGAGCGTGCGTGTGGAGGCGGTGCGGGCCCTGGCTCAACTGGGCGAGATGGCGGTGGCCGTGTTGCGTCTGCGCGCCCTGATTCCCGGCGAGGACCCGGAGGTGCTGGGTCAATGTTTCACAGCGCTGCTGGCAATCGAAGCGCGATGCGGGCGATTCCGTTTGTAGCCGGCTTCCTTGAGGCGGGCGATGATCCGGCGGCAGAAGCGGCGTTCGCGCTGGCGGAGATTCGTAACCCCGCGGCGCTCGCGGTGCTGCTTGCCAGACAGAAGGACAGCGCAGACCCATGGTTCGCGGGAGTCCTGCTCAGCGCTATCGCACTGACGCGCCTGCCTGAGGCCATTGACTTCCTGCTGGCGGATGATCGAGCGCGAAGAACGCGAAGCGCCGGCGGCGATCGAGGCCCTGAGCCGGGTGGCCAGTGGAGAGGAATTGCAGGCGCGCCTGGAGCGTGCGGTGGGGGCAACGGGGAGCGAGCGGCTTGAAAAGGCTCTGCGCGCATCGGCCATGCAAAGCTCGCAAAGATGATTGGAGAATCCAGGTGAGATGGGTGCTGCAATGTTGAACATGTTTCTTTTGGCGGGTCTTTTGATGTGCGGGTGCGGAGGTAGCGGCAGTTCTTCCGGTTCAAGTGCGACACCGGCCGCGGCTGCACCCACCATTGCCACCACGCCGGCGCAGAACGGCGCGGTGATTGTCACCCTCAAATCATCCACCTCGGGCGCCACGATCTATTACACAGAGGATAACTCCGCGCCCACGACCTCCGCGCAGGTATACGAGGCGCCATTTCTCGTGGCGGCGAATCTGACTGTGAAAGCGATCGCTACTGCTCCGGGAAGTTCGGTTAGCAGCGTGACCGCGCAGGCTTTTGCGCCCAACATCGCGGCGGGAACGCTGGTGTGGAGCGATGAATTCAACTCGACGGGCTCGAAAAGCCAGCCCAATCCCCTGATCTGGACCTATGACACGGGCAACAGCGGCTTCGGCAATCACGAGTTGGAGAACTACTGTGCGTGGGGTTCCAATGCCGCGCCGTGCTCCACGGCGAGCCCGAGTGCGTACGTGGGAACGGATGGTTACCTGCACATCGCGGCGCAACAGCCGTCACCCGGTGTCTATACCTCGGCGCGGATGAAGACGCAGGGGCTGTTCAGCTTTCAGTACGGACGATTCGAAGTGCGGGCGCAGGTCCCTGAGGCGCAGGGTTTCTGGCCGGCGGCCTGGCTGCTCGGGAATAACATCGCAACCGTCGACTGGCCGGCCAGCGGCGAACAGGATGTGCTGGAGCGGGTGAACGCGGCTAAGTCTCCGGACTGGAATGAAGGCTCGATTCATGGGATCGGATTCACAGGCGATATCGGGTTAGGAACTGTATATAACTTCCCGGGCGGACAGACCGCTGCGGGCTGGCACACCTACGGCATGATCTGGAACAAAGGCAGCGTTGCTTACTACGTGGACGACCCAGGTCATCCATATGTGACTTACTCCACGAATAATCTGAACGGACTAAGTGGCGCGGTGTGGCCGTTTGACGCGGGCCAGAGCAATTTCATTCTGCTCAACCTGGCTGTTGGCGGCGACTGGCCGGGGCCGCCGATACTCGGCACGCCATTTCCATCGGAGATGCTGGTGGATTATGTGCGGGTCTATACAAACTGAGCTGGGAAGCAACACCGCGGTTCGGAAGGGGGCCGTGATACCATTCCCACTTTCGGAGAAGCCATGCCACGTTTACGCCTGTTTCTGCCACTCTCGTTGATGTCGTTGGTTACAGCTTTCGCGATTGCCCAGAATTCCGAAACCAAATCGATTCGAGTGGCTTCACCCAACGAACAGATTGTTGTGATTCTGTCGACGGGTCCTGCACAGCCTGAGCCGGCCCCCGGGCCGCCGCGGCCAGTTGTCGACAGCTTGCGGTATGCGGTGGAATTCCATGGCAAGAGGCTCTTCGAAGATTCGGCGCTGGGTCTGAAGTTGCAGGGCCAGTCGCCGATCGGGCCGGGAATGCGGCAGGTGAAGTAAAGAAGGGCAGCGCCGACGAGAGCTACACGATTCCAGTGGGCAAGACCAGCACGGTTCGCGATCATTACAACTCGGCGCGTGCCGATTTCCAGGATGCGACGGGGCGAAAGCTGTCTGTTGAGGTTCGCGCCTACGACGATGGCGCCGCGTTCCGCTATATCCTTCCCGAACAGCCCGCGATCAAAGACGTGCGCATCGAGCACGAGCTGACGGAATTCCGCTACAGCAAGGACGCGACGCTGTATCCGCTGATCCTCGACGGCTTTCAGTCTTCCTACGAGGACGAGTACCAGGTGCGGCAGGTGAGCGGCATCCATAAGGACTGGCTGGTCGCTCTTCCGCTGCTGGCGCAATGTGCCGGCGGTGGGCTGGGTGGCTGTAACAGAAGCCGACATCGACAATTATGCGGGCATGTATCTGCGCAAAGGCGAGGCGCCGTTTGCGCTGCGGACCGAGCTGCCGCCGCGACTCGACCAGCCGGCGATTGCTGTTGACACGGATGCGCCGCTCACGACTCCGTGGCGCGTGCTGATGATCGGCGACGAGCCCGGACGGCTGATCGAATCGAACATCATTCTGAATCTGAATCCGCCGTCGAAGATCGCGGACACGTCGTGGATCAAGGCAGGCAAGTCGGCATGGGACTGGTGGTCGGGGGAGGCGGCGCCGAGCGTCAGTTTCAAGCCCGGCATGAACACCGCGACCATGAAGCACTATATCGACTTCGCCTCGGCTTCGGGCTTCACTTATATGCTCATCGACGCGGGCTGGGCGATGGCCGATCGAAACGGGCCGCAGGACTATTCGGCGCTTGCCGATATCACCAAGGTCACGCCGGAAATCGACATGCCGGAGTTGCTGCGCTACGCGAAAGAGAAGAACGTGCGCATCTGGCTGTGGTCCCACTGGACCTCGGTCGATAAGTACATGGACCAGGCGTTTCCGCTTTTCGAGCAGTGGGGCGTTGCGGGAGTGAAGATTGATTTCATGAATCGCGATGACCAGCAGATGGTGCGGTGGTATCGGCACGTGGTCGAACTGGCCGCGCAGCACCACCTGATGATCGACTATCACGGCGCATTCAAGCCCGACGGGCTGCGGCGGACCTATCCCAATCTGATTACGCGCGAAGGCGTGATGGGCAAGGAGTACCTGAAGTGGAGCGCACGTGTCACGCCCGTGCACAATACGACGCTGCCGTTCACGCGGATGCTTGCGGGGCCGCTGGATTACACGCCTGGCGCGTTCGGCAACGTTACGCGCGACCAATTCATTCCCCGCAACATGGAGCCGATGGCGCCGAATACGCGGGCGCACGAACTGGCGCTCTACGTGGTGCTGGAGAGCCCGCTGATGATGGTTTCAGATTATCCGGAGCACTATGCCGGGCAGCACGACTTCGAATTCATCAAGCAGGTGCCGGTGACGTGGGATGAGGTCCGGGTGCTGTCTGGGCGGCCTATGGAAAACATCACTGTGGCGCGGCGCAGCGAGAAGGATTGGTATGTGGGCTCGATTACCAACTGGGACGCGCGCGCAGTGCAAGTGGCGTTAAGCTTTCTGGGCGAAGGGAAGTACGTGGCGGAGATTTATGCCGATGCGCCGGATGCGGGGACCGATGCGACGCACACGACGTTCACCAAGCAGGAGGTTGACCGGTCGACTGTGCTGGATGTGAAGATGGCGCCGGGCGGTGGGAATGCGATCTGGATTCATCCGGCCGAGGCGACAAAGTAGTCGAGAAGACGCTTCGATCCCAGGTCTCAGAAGCGAGACCTGGGGCACCCGGCTGGACGGCGCGATAAATCAAGCCATATACTTATGTATATGCCAAATCGGGAGGCGCCGTCGATGCCAAAAACCGCCAAAGTCTTCATGAACAACCGCAGCCAGGCCGTCCGCCTTCCCAAGGAATTCCAGTTCTCCGCATCAGAAGTCTTCATCCGCAAGGAAGGAGACGAAGTGATCCTGTCGCCACGCCCCGGCGACTGGTCCGCCCTGCTTCGGGGTCCGTTTGCGTCGAAGGAATTCATGGAAGCAGTGGAAGACCTTCCCGTGCAGGAACGGTCCTTCTAATGCTTCGTTACATGCTCGACACCGATATTTCTTCGTACATCATGAAGGGTTCGGAACCCAATGTGATGAAGCGCCTCGCCAGCATTCCGGTGGGCGATGTCTCGATCTCTGCGATTTCCAAAGCGGAATTAATGTATGGAATCGAGGTTTCACCGCGCCAGGCACAAGACCGCGCCCGCCTGGACGTCTTTCTTCGTCACATGTTGGTACTGGATTTTCCCCAGGATGCGGCGTCGGACTACGCCGAGATTCGCGCGTGGCTCAAAAAACGGGGCACTATGATCGGCGCGAATGATCTGCTGATCGCCGCTCACGCCCGGAGTCTTGGCCTCATTCTCGTTACCAACAACACGCGCGAGTTTCGGCGCGTCCAGCAGCTCACCATTGAGAACTGGTGCTGAGCGGGCTATGCAAAAGTCGGTGGGCGCGAAGATTCCCAGGTCTAAGGAGCGAGACCCCGGGGAACCCGGCACCCTCTCCCACGAGATCGATGGTGCAGTTTGACCTGAATTTCTCGCAGCTTCGGGGGCGTTTCTGCCCCGTTTGCTGGAGGTGCTTGCGCTACGCCGGCCGCTATGGTACAAGTAAGACATTCAAGTTTGCCCCCAAAGGGCAAGCCTGAGTTTCATGCAGAGTGGCTGAGGGACGGGCCCTGTGACGCCACGACAACCTGCCTGGGCAAACCAGGAGTATGGTGTCAACTCTCGCTCGCTTAAGTGCGGGGAACATGAGATTCGGGGGTTGCTTCAGCGCTCATAGCTGAAGTGGCTTCGCAAGGTTTTTCGAGTCAACTCACGTTCGCTCTTTTTGAGCCGGTCACGCGTACCCGTATCCGCCGTCGCTCGCGCACATGCGAGGGATCTGGTGACGACTGCTTACGAATTGCGATGTCGGGAATGCGGACGGACCTTCGGGGTCCAGCCGCTTTCCATCTGTGATGAGTGCTTTTCCCCGCTCGAGGTGGCCTTCGACCTCGACTACGCCCGGACCCGCTTTACCCGCGAAAAGATCTCCCAGGGCCCGGCGAACATGTGGCGCTATCGCGCCCTGCTGCCGGTGGCGGACAGATTACACGCCGCAGACGCCTTCGGGCTTCACGCCGCTGCTGACGGCGCCGCGGCTGGGCTCGCGCATCGGCGCCCGCAATCTGTACATCAAGAACGATGCTGTCTGCATGCCCACGCTGAGCTTCAAGGATCGCGTCGTGGCGGTGGCGCTGGCTAACGCGCAGGCGTTCGGGTTCGATACGGTGGGCTGCTCGTCGACGGGGAACCTGGCCAACGCGGTGGCCGCCCATGCCGCGCGCCTGGGACTCAAGACCTACATCCTTGTTCCCTCCGATCTTGAGGCCGCGAAGATTCTGAACACGCAGGTGTACGGCGCGACGCTGGTGCGGGTGGAAGGCAGCTACGACCACGCCAACCGGCTCAGCAGCCAGATCGCCGACCGCTACAACTGGGGCTTCGTGAACGTGAATCTCCGGCCCTATTACGCCGAAGGCTCGAAGACGGTGGGCTTCGAGATCGCCGAGCAACTCGGCTGGCGGCTCCCCGACAACGTGGTGGTGCCGATGGCAGGCGGATCGCTGATCACGAAAATCCGCAAGGCTTTCAATGAGCTGATCGCGCTTGGCCTGGTCGAGGACCGGCCGGTGAAGTTCTTTGGCGCGCAGGCCACCGGCTGCTCGCCGATCGCCAAGGCGGTGAAGAACGGCACTGACCTGATCGAGCCGCAGCGGCCGCATACGATCGCCCGCTCGCTGGCGATTGGCAATCCGGCCGATGGTATTTATGCTGCCCGCGCCATTCGCGCGACGGGCGGATGGGCCGAAGACGTGTCGGACGTGGAAATCGTTTCGGCCATCCAGGAACTGGCGGAGACCGAAGGCATCTTCACTGAAACCGCAGGCGGCGTGACCACAGCGGTGACGGCACGCCTGTATGCGCACGGCCGGATCAAGCCGGACGAACTTACGGTTACCTGCATTACCGGCAACGGACTGAAGACAACCGATGTCCTGCAGGGAGCCTACGATCAAAGCCAGGCCATCCGCCCGCGCCTTGCCGATTTCGAAAACTTTGTGGAAGAACATGCCGCCGGTAACCAGGAACTGACCCTGGCAGGGCGAGGGTAGGAGAGAACTATGTCGGTTAGAGTACTGTTGCCGAATGCATTTCAAAAACACACTAACAACGTGCGCGAGATCGCCAGCGCGGCCAACAATCTGCCGGAGTTAGTAACTGACATTGAGGGACGTTTCCCGGCGCTGCGTCCGCACCTTCGCGGCGAAGACGGCCAGATACGGCGCTTCATCAACTTCTATGTGAATGAAGAGGACATCCGCTTTCTCGGTAACGATAAGTACAGCTTTCAGGATGGCGACGAAGTGCTCGTGATTCCATCGATCGCGGGCGGGTGCTGCTGATGGAGAGCTTTCAGCCTTCAGCTCTCTTGTGCCTCCTGGGCGGCGAGCTAGTAGCTGAAAGCTGATAGGAGAGAGTTGCTTTTGTAATGAGCTGAAACACTTGCGAGTAACGATCAGGCCCTCCCCCCGCGAGGGCCTTTTTGTTACTCAAGTTTTACAATCAGATCAAAGTATTTGCGTTGTATTTGCATCCGCTTCACAGTCCTCTTACAATCCGCGCCAGATACTAAAGGCGTGATTCCGGATATGTTGCGCAAGGCCTCGCTTGAGTCAGGCCGGCAGTTCCGAAGCCCTGGTGAATTTCTCCTCACCCTCACTCGCTCCGTCTCTTCCAGCACGTTCGATATCGAACCGCATTCACGCCCAGGTAGGGCAGTACCGTCTTCGTTTGGCCGAGTCGGCCGAAGACCGGATCGCGGCCTGCCGCCTTCGCTTTCGAGTCTTCAATATTGAACTGGGAGAAGGTCTCGAAAGCTCATACGAGACGGGACTCGATACCGACCAGTTCGACGAGGTGTGCGAGCACCTGATTGTCGAAGACGAGCGGGAAGACAATCCTGCGCGACGGATTGTCGGCACGTATCGAATGCAGACGGGCGAGACGGCGGCGCGGCATCACGGGTATTACTCCGAGCAGGAATTCAACCTGGCGCCCTATGAACCCCTGCGTCCCGGCATTCTGGAACTGGGCCGCGCCTCGATCGACCGCGAACACCGCACGCCGGAAGTGCTGACCCTGCTGTGGCGCGGGCATTGCGCAGTATGCTACGGACATGGGACTGCGTTATCTCATCGGCTGCTCCTCGCTCACCTCGAAAGATCCGGCTGAAGGCTGGCAGCTGTATCGCCAACTGGAGCACTACCGGGTTCCGCCGGAGTTTGAGACGTGGCCGACCGAAGCCTACGCCTGTCCCATCGAGCAGGAGGGCGCCTACGCACAGCGGTTATCCTGCCTCCAGGAATCGAAGTCCGCCACTGGTGACGGAACTGCGCCGGAAGCCGCCGGGACCGTCCAGGTCAAAGTCCCCAAGCTGCTCAAGACCTATCTGGCTATTGGTGCGCGGATCGCCGCGCAGCCGGCATGGGATCGCGGATTCGGCACTATCGATTTCCTGACGCTGCTCGATTTGAAGCTGCTCTCATCTGCCGCCCGGAGCCGCTTTCTCGCCCCTCTCACGCAGTGAGGCTGCGTGCCCTCCGGCGCGCTGTGGCGCTGGTTTTTGCATTGGCAGCATGCGTCCTCGCATACTGGCTGGCGCGGGCCCGGGGCCCACTTAGCCTGGTGCAGCGGGCGCAGTGGCTCAACGGCGCGGCCTGCCGCGTTCTTAGAGCTCTCGGCATTCGTTGCATCGTGCATGGCCGACCGCCCTCCCAGGGCCTGGTGGTGTCGAATCATCTGAGCTATCTCGACATCGTGATCATCAGCTCGGTCATGCCGTGTTTCTTCGTTTCCAAGTCGGAGATCGAGCGGTGGCCCTATTTCGGCGAGGCGGCGCGAAGCGGGGGAACGATCTTTATTGATCGCAAAAGCCGAGCCAGCACGGCCGAGGTTGCGGGGCAGATTGGCGAGCGCCTGAAACTGCCCATGCCGGTGCTGCTCTTTCCGGAGGGCACAAGTTCCGATGGCGAGCAGGTGCTGCGCTTTCATTCGTCGCTGTTTGAGCCGGCGATTGTGGCCGGGGCGCATGTGACGGCCGCGGCGGTCCGGTATGGACTCGAGGCCGGGCGGCAGGAGCGCGATCTCTGCTGGTTTGACGACACTGCATTCCTTCCCCACCTCTGGAAGACGCTGGGGTCGGCGGGATTCTCCGCCCAGGTTACATTCGGCGAGCCGCGCCAGTATCCCGACCGACGCGCGGCCGCCGAAGCGACGCACGACGAGGTCGCGGCGATGCGGAAGCAGGAACCGCTATCAGCGGTCAGCTTTCAGAGTCATCGTTGAGAAACAAGCCGCAACACTTCTATAATTGAAGGCTGAAGGCTGACAGCTTGCTTTCACGTCGCGGGGGCGCCTGTCGAGCCGCGGACGACGAGGCTGGTGGAGACCAGGAACTCGCGCTGGATCCTGACGCTCCCATCGGTCTGGGAGCGGAGAGCATCGAAGGCGGCGCGGGCCAGATCGGCCCGGGAGAGACGGATGGTGGTCAGAGGCGGGAGGGTGAACTCGGCGAAATCGATGTCGTCGAGTCCAATCACGGAGAGATCCTGGGGGACCCGCAAGCCGCCCATGTAGGCGGCGCGGAGAACGCCGATGGCGGTCATGTCGTTGGAGCAGAGAACCGCTGTCGGCTGTGAGTCGAGGGCGCGTAGCCGCTCGAACCCGGCCACGCCGCCGCGCAGAGTGTGGTCGCATTCAATCACCCAGGCCGGATCCACCTCGAGGCCCGCCTCTCGCATTGCGGTGCGAAAGTCATTTTCCCGGGTAATGGCTGAATGGAGCTTGTGCGGCCCGGCGAGGAAACCGATCTTGCGATGCCCCAGGCTCATCAGATGGTGGACCGCTGCCCGCACGCCAGTGGTGTAGTCGAGCAGGATGGTGCTGGTCTTGGGGTCGTCGAGCCTGAACTCGGCCAGGACCATGGGAATGTCGCGGTGGGTCAACTGGTCGAGCACCGGCTCTTCTTCGCCGAATGTCATCACCGCGACGCCCTCGACCTTGCGTTCCAGCATGCGGCGCACACAGTTGGTGAGGATGGCGGGATCGCTGTTGGAGGAACTGACCAGGATCTCGTAACCGTGGGCCACGGCTATTTCTTCGAAATTCTGGATCAATTCAGGAAAGAAGGGATTGGTAATGTTTTCAACGATGATGCCAAGGATGCGGCTGCGGCCCGAAACCAGGCTCCGGGCATGGGTGTTGGGGAAGTAATTCAACTGCTCGATGGCCTGCCACACACGTTTCATGAGCCGGTCGCTGACTGCAGGCGAGCCGTTGATGGTGCGGGAGACGGTGGCTATGGAAACCTTCGCAAGAGCAGCGACGGTGCGGATGTCTGGCGCCTTGGCGACGGCTTTCCGGGTTCCTCTTCGTGCCACGAACTCATCCTAAAGCACTTCGCGGCAGAAGTGGAAACGAAGTTGCCGCAGAGGCCAGATCGGGGCACGCAGGTAACCCCCGGAGCCGGCGGATTACTGGCGGGGAATATCAGAGGATAAGCTTGCGTCGATCACAACGCGGGCCAAAATCCACGCGACATTCGCGCTGTCAAACTAACGCATAGCCACGGTCCCGGGCGATCGGAGGTCACCGGACCGTGGCATGCCATTCCAAGTCGATGGACAGGGTTCTTCACTATTCGTTTTCCACCGCCTTTTGCGGCAGCCTCCAAGAATTTCCGGTGGAAGATTGAACTTTTGCTATGCTGGCCGTAGGAGGTATCCGATGCCAGTCCAGGAGCTCGCTCTTCCCGCCCTTGTCAAGCGCAACCCCAAATCGCCCCACCTCCAAATCCTGATCTGTGAAATCTGCAAGACCGAAGCTGAGTTCGATCCCCTTGAACCCGGCCAATTCGAACAAGCCCTCCATCTGATCCAGCATCACCGTTGCAAGAATCAATAGGATTCCCCGAGAACCTCCAAAACCAGTGCTTCAGCTCTGTGCGGAGACGCCCGATTTCCCGATCTGCCTGACAACAGCATCGCGATTAACGTGACAACTCCTGCGGATGATCCGGGAGAGCCCTGCGCCGATGCCGGTCCGCGCGGTTGTTGCGGTCACGCGCAAGGACCATGATGGCGTACCGTCTGTCGAACTCTTTGTCGTCATCTATCGCTTCACTCAGTGGCGCGCTACATCTCTCGCCCCGCATATCGAGTCCAGACGCAGAAAAGACCGCGCGGCAGCTGCCACGCGGTCTTTTCTTCCCCAGGTAATCTTTACCAATTGTGGAGTGTAGTGCGGACGAGCGGAACTCTCTTTGACGAAGCGCAAAGAGCAGCGCCACGGAACCGCAAAAAAAGGCTACGACTGGTCGGCGAGCAGGAGGCGCAGGTCGCGGAGGTTGTGACCTGTGGGGCCTGTAACGACGGAATCGCCCAGGGCGGTGAACAGAGGGCAGGCGTTGAACTCGGCGAGCGACCGCTCCGGATCGTAGCCGAAGGCGCGGGCGCGGGCAACGGTCGTGGGATCGGCGATGGCTCCGGCAGAGCGGGTATTGCCGTCGATTCCGTCGGTACCGGCGCTCAGGACGGTGAGCGGCTCGCCGGGATGCTTTGCCAATTCGAGCGCGCAGGCGAGGGCAAATTGCAGGTTGCGGCCGCCTGCTCCGGGAGTTCTGTCCATCGTGACGGTCACTTCGCCTCCGGAGATCAGGCACAGGCGGGGATGGATGGCGCGCAGGTCGTGGAATCGTTCCAGGAGGTAGCGGGCGGCCTCGGCATAATCCCAGTCGTCACAACTGTTATCGATGGCGACAAAATAGCCGGCATTTTGCGCTCGAAGACGTGCATTTTCGACCATGTCGTGGCTCGAAAGCAGGATTTCAAAGACCGAATCGCGAAACGCGCCGTCTTCGCCGGACATTGTGGCGGCGGCAGTGACGCGACGGGCGAGGACCGCGTCCGGTTTGGGCAGTTTTTTGGACAGGAATGGAGGCCGCCAGGTCTTGTTGCCGGGCGACTCGGGCAGGTCTTCACGCTCGAAGAAGGAGCGGACTTTGGCGGGCAGCTTCGGCCCGAGCCGGTATTTGTCCATGATGAAGCGGACATCTTCGACGGTCGAGTGATCGGGAGACGTGGGACCGGACGAGAGGGCATCGAGTGACCGGAGCGGCACATCGGGCAAAAGAAGGGAGACCTTGAGCGCTTCGGGTGCTGCCATGGCCAGGCGGCCGCCCTTGACGGCGGAGAAATGCTTGCGAAGGGTGTTGATTTCTCCGATGGGCGCACCCGAAGCGAGCAGGGCCTGGTGAAAGCCCATGGCGTCTTCGAGGCTGATTCCAGAATCGAGCGGCAGGTCGAACATGGCCGAACCCCCGCCGGAGATGAGGAAGAAGATCAGGGTATCCTTCCTGGCCTTCTTCAGAAGCGCCAGGGTTGCACGGGCCGCGGCGAAGGACTCCTCGTTGGGAAGGGGATGGCCGGCCTCGAAGTAGCGGAATCGCCAGTTGCGCTTTCTGGGCAGCTGGGTCGTGCAACAGATGCCGCGAAGGCCCTTGCGGCGTTTCATCCTGTCGAGCAGGACGGTCAGCATGGGATCGGCGGCTTTTCCCAAGGCAATGACGAAGACGCGCTTGTAGGCGGAGAGATCGATGGTTTCAGGGCCGCTGCCGTCGGGCAGCAGGCGGCGAAGGATGTTGCCCTCGAAGCGAATGCGGCGATCAAAGGCCGATTCGATGTTGCAGCCGGCGAGGGCCCCGGTGAAGATCTGCGTGGCGGTCGAGTGCAGGGTGTCAAATACCAGGTCGCTGACCGGAGTCATAGGGCAAGCTCCTTCAGCCAGCCGGAGAGGGTAGTTTGCATGTTCTCCAGGTGGCCGGTAAAGAAATGATCGGCGCCCGGAACCAGCGCCACTTGGCTTGGCGGAGCCGCTGCTGCGGCCACCTGTATGAGTTCCGTTGTGGACGTGTACCGGTCCCGATCGCCGCTCAAAAACAGCTTGGGAATGGTGCAATCGGCAAGGAAGGAATAATCGTAAGTCTTGGAACCGGCGGCTCCCGACCGGACCGGCAGTCCGATGGCGGCGATGGCGCGGTATATCGGCCGCGTCCTGCGGCGATCCGCCGCGGCAACACGCGTCGAGCGCGATGGCAGCGCCGAAGCTGAAGCCAGCGACGACGATGGGCAACTTGTATTCGTTTTCAAGCCAGCGAAGCGCGGCCTCGAGATCGGCGGTTTCGGCTGCGCCTTCGTGCACGCCCTGGCTGAGTCCGGTTCCGCGGAAATTGAAGCGCAGCACCGGCCAGCCCAGACCCCATTCCGGCGCATTCATCGCCTTCATGGCGTGATACACAACCTTGTTGTGCATGGAGCCGCCGCCCAGGGGGTGGGGGTGGCAAACCAGGGCTGCGACGGGGGCTTGGGGGAGGCCTTCATTCAGCACGGCCTCGAGCTTTCCGGCGGGACCGGCCAGGTCCACGCTCCTCAGCCGCCCGGAGGGCATGCTCCGCACCGTTTGCACCGCGGCAACCCCGGCCTGCTGAGAGGGTCTGGATGTGATGGTGGTCATGCCGTCTTTATTCTACGCCGGTGGCTGGAAATCGCCATGGGGAAGCCGGCGACACCAAGAGGGTTTGTGCTGAGTGTTGGTTCCAGTTCAATTGGCGCGAGCTGATGTTGGGGAGATGAAGAAGTAGCGGCGAGCGCGATGCTTTACCATCCATAGGCAATGTGCCTGATCGAACCAACCCTGACCGCCGACGAGGTTCTTCGGCTCTTTCATCGGGATGAGCCCTTCCTGTTTCTCGGCGCTGCATTTACGACCGTGGCACTGCTGTGCGCCGCTTTTTCGCTGCTGCGGCGCAAATTCGATCCGTTGCTGCTGTGGCTGGCGGCGTTTGCCTTCCTCTATGGGCAGAGATTGTGGCTGGAGACCAATCTGCTGGGCATCACGCTGGCCGGGAAAGAGACGTTCCTGCGCCTACGCTGGGCCGTGAATTTCCTCACCCCGGTTCCGGCATTTTTCTTCTTTCAATCGGCGGGTCTCATCCCACGCCGTGGCCGGCCGTTCATGTTCGCCCTTGTTTTTCTGTTTCTCGGCCTTGCAATTGCGACGCTCATGGTTGGGCGGATCCCGCTGCTTCATTCGATCAACAATGTGCTGGTAATTGGGGCTCTCCCGTGGCTGCTGTTGCGGACCTATCTTCAGGGAAGGGTGAGCCGCGATTTCGTCATCATGCGCTGGGGACTTCTCTGCTTCGTGGTGCTTGCTGTATGGGACAACACGATTGGAGACTTCTGGCTGCGCAGGAGTCATTGAGCCGTATGGCTTCGCGGTCTTCCTGTGCTGCCTGGGTTATGTTGCCGCACGGCGGACTTTGAACGCGGGACCTGGAACTGGGCGAGATCCAGAAGGAACTGGAACTTGCGCAGCGGATCCAGCTTTCGTTGTTGCCGGGAACCTGTCCCTCGACAGACGCGTTCGAGATCGCGGCACGCTATGTGCCGATGAAGTCGGTTGCGGGGGATTTTTACGACGTGATTGCGGCGGACGCCGATCATGTTGGCTTGTTGATCGCCGATGTGTCGGGACATGGCGTGCCGGCGGCGCTGATTGCATCGATGGTGAAGATGGCAGCTGTTTCGCAGCGGGATAATGCCGCGCATCCGGCGCAATTGCTGAGCGGGATGAACCGGGCGCTGTGCGGAAATACGCAGGGACAGTATGTGACCGCTGCGTATGTCTTCGTAGATGGAGAGAGCAAGGAACTGCGCTATGCCGCGGCGGGGCATCCCTCGATGATGCATTTGCGGAATGGAATGGTGACTGAGATCGCCGAGAATGGGTTATTGCTGGCGGCGGTGGATGGCATTACGTATACCGAGGTCGTGGTTCCGCTTGAGCCCGGTGATCGGTTGCTTCTTTACACCGATGGCATGGTGGAGGCACGAAATGCGGCCGGCGCAATGTTCGGCGAGGCCGCCTTGTTTGCGGCGCTTGAACAAAGCGCTGGACTGGCGGCGGATGTGGCAGCCGACCGGATCATCGCGTCGGTGCAACAATGGGCGCCGTCGCAGGATGACGATTTAACCCTGTTGGTGTGCGATTACGCGGGTCACTGAAGCGGAGAGTGTGCCGGCAGGCGGGGCGTAAGTGCGATCCCAGGTCCCAAAACGGGACCTGGGGCACCTGGCGAAGATCCGTAGTGTACGGTCATCATGCGTAGATGCCGCGCTGCTTGATGGTGAAGGCGACGCGATCGATGGCCAGCATGTATGCGGCGATGCGGTTGTTGACGTTGTGGGCTTCGGCGTAGCGCACCACGTCGTCGAAGCTGTCGCGGAGGATGGTTTCCAGCTGCTCGTTCACGACGGCTTCCTTCCAGAAGTAGCCCTGGCGATCCTGCACCCACTCGAAATAGCTGGCGGTGACGCCGCCGGCGTTGGCGAGGATGTCGGGAACGATGAAGATCCGCTTGTCGGCGAGGATCTCATCGGCCACCGCGGTGGTGGGGCCGTTGGCGCCTTCGACAACAATGCGCGCCTTGATGCGGTCGGCATTGCGGCTGGTGATGACGTTCTCGGTGGCCGCGGGAATCAGCACGTCGCAATCGGAGACGATCAGCTCTTCGCTGGGCATGGCCTCGGCGCCGCGGAATCCCAGCAGGCTGCCGTTGCGGTACTTGAACTCGATCAGCTGGTGGACATCGATGCCGTTGGGATTGAAGAGGCCGCCATCCTTTTCCGCAACGCCGATGATCTTGTACCCATGCTCCTTCATGAGGCGCGCGGCATTGGAACCGACGTTGCCGAAGCCCTGGATGATGACGCGGCAGCCGTCGATGGGGATTTTGAGGTAGCGCAGGCTCTCGTCGCAGACAACCATCACGCCGCGCCCGGTCGCTTCGAGGCGTCCGCGAGAGCCGCCGATGTTCAGCGGCTTGCCGGTGACCACGCTGGTGACGGTCTGGCGCATGTGCATGGAATAGGTGTCCATGATCCACGCCATGGTCTGCTCGTTGGTATTGACGTCGGGAGCGGGGACGTCTTTTTCCGGGCCGATGAATTCGATGATCTCGGAGGTGTAGCGGCGGGTCATGCGCTCCAGTTCGCCCTGGCTCATCTTCTTGGGATCGCAAATGATGCCGCCCTTGGCGCCGCCGAAGGGGATGTTGACGACGGCGCACTTCCAGGTCATCCAACTGGCCAGGGCCCGGACTTCGTCCAGGGTTACGTCGGGCGTATAGCGGATGCCGCCCTTGGCGGGGCCGCGCGCCTGCGAGTGCTGGACGCGAAAGCCGGTGAACATCTGGATCCGGCCGTCGTCCATGGTGATGGGGAAATGCACGATCACTTCGCGCGAAGGAGAGCTGAGCACTCTCCACAAACCTTCGTCGAGATTCAACTTGCGAGCCGCAAACTCGAAGCGGGCGCTTTGCGCCTCCCAGGGATTAATCTCCTGGTCCAGAGTTACGGTTGGGGTAATTACAGCCATATCTATCTCCAATTCCAAATACGTGCCTTGCCTGCAAAGCCGGGAGCTGTCTTCCGGTACAACCACCCAACGACGAAGACCTGTCGTTCAGGGACCCCGGGTAGCCGGCAAAAGAAAGACGCAGCAGGGTTTGTTCCGTTTCCACGGAGGGTTTCCTACTCCGGCCATCTGCTGGTTTTGATGCTCACGGCGGTTTGGACCCCCAGAACGAACCCAATTAGCCCAAACCCACAAGAGTCTAGCCCTCTGAAACATGCTCGTCAAGCAACGTGGAACCTTTGTAACAACCATATTCCCGGGGATTCCACTGCCGGATTCGCCCTTTGGCGCGTGAAAAGAACGCCCAGGGCGCGCTGCGGGCTCGATTCAGGCCTTCGATTCCCACAACCCTTGTCAAACTGCAACACTTCACAGACTCTAACTCACTTGGCGGTTGTAGTCTGCTGTTGGGGGGT
Source organism: uncultured Acidobacteriota bacterium (assembly GCA_963812485.1). Taxonomy (GTDB): domain Bacteria; phylum Acidobacteriota; class Terriglobia; order Terriglobales; family Acidobacteriaceae; genus Telmatobacter. The sequence goes on along the minus strand of CAWEVD010000001.1, from coordinate 57,470 downwards.
GCAATGCGAGTCGCGCGCCGCATTGGGGCTGATGATTGCTGTTGTGGGTGGACTGGTTTTGGGCCAGGCGCAGGCGCCGGATACGCAGGCGCCTTCTCCGGCTGCGCCGACTTCCCAGGCACCGGCAGCCAAGCCGTCAGCGCCCCGGTCACGGCTCCGCCGACCGCGGCCCCAGTTCCGTCCCCAGCGGCTACGCCTCCGGCCACTCCCCCAACGCCCGTGAACCCGACCGGCGCGCACCCGCTTACCGCACCCGACCTGGAAGCCTTTTTTGACGGGATTCTTCCGCTGCAACTGGAGCGCAGCGACGTGGCCGGGGCTTCGGTCCTGGTGATGAAGGACGGCAACGTTCTTCTCCAAAAGGGCTACGGATACGCCGACATGAAATCGAAGAAGCCGGTTGATCCGGCTGACAACGATCTTCCGGCTGGCGTCCATCTCCAAGCTGTTTACGTGGATCTCGGTGATGCAGCTGGAGGAGCAGGGAAAGCTCGACCTGGACACCGATGTCAACCGGTATCTCGATTTTCAGATCAGGCCGGCATTCGGCAGGCCCGTGACTCTTCGCAACCTGATGACCCATACGGGCGGGTTCGAGGAGGTGCTGGACGACATCATTCTTACCGACCCGAAGCAGGCTGTTTCGCTGCGCGACGATCTGATGCACAACCAGCCGATGCGGCTGTTTCCCCCGGGCGAGATTCCGGCGTATTCCAATTACGGCGTCGGGCTGGCGAGCTACATCGTCGAACGCGTGAGCGGCGAGTCGTTCGAGCAGTATGTGCAGCAACACATCTTCTCGCCACTGGGAATGACGCATTCGTCGTTCTATCAGCCGTTGGAAAAGCGGCTGGAATACAGCGATTCCCTGGGGTATCGCGGAGACACGACCAAGCCGCCGGTGGGATTTGAGATCTTCAACCCGGTGGGCGCAGGAGGCGTGTCTTCGTCCGCGGGCGATATGGGCCGCTTCGGCCAGGCCTTGCTCAACGGGGGCGAACTGGACGGGCAGACGGATTCTGAAAGCGGAGACGCTGGCGCAGATGTGGACGCCGCAATTTCGCGCCAGCGACCAGCTTCCGCCCATCTGCATGGGGTTCTACCAGACCTGGCGCAACGACCTGCGCTGGATCGGCCATGAAGGGGACCTGATCGCCTTTCACAGCCTGTTTTTCGTCGAGCCGCAGCAGAAGCTGGTGCTCTTTGCCTCCTACAACTCGAGCGGAGGCGGGGGCGAGCCGCGGCCGGAAATGATCAATTATTTCTCCGACCGCTATTTTCCTGGCGGCGCCAAGCCGAATTTCCTCAAAACACCAGCCAACGAACTGAAAGACATCGAGGGGCAGTATCTCTCGACCCGGCGCGCGGACAGCACCAAGCTGCGCCTCTTCAATGTGTTCCATCAGCACAAGGTGAAGGTGGATAAGGACGGTGTGCTTACGGTTGGAGGCTTGAAAGACCTGCGTGGGCATGCCATCAAGTGGAAGCCGATTGGCAAAGACCTGTGGCAGGCGGAGGAGGACCAGGATCGGATCTTTGCCATACGCGACGGCAAGAATCGAATTGTCCGAATCGCTTTTGATTTTCCCGGAGCCCAGTGGGAGCGCGTGCCGTGGTATGAGAACGCGATCTTCGTGCGGCCGGCGATCTACGCCAGCCTGGGCATCTGCGCACTGGTGCTGCTGGCAACGCTGATTCGCCTGGGCAGGCGCATTTTCCTGCGCAGACGGCCGAAGCTGGTTCCCCAGCAAGGCACCCTCTGGCTCACGTTCTTCCCCCGCTGGGCGGCGATCCTGTGGGCTTTGTTTGGAGGATCGCTGGAGGTGTTCTTCCGGGTGACTGGCGACGACCTGATGCCGCCGACGCCGGAATGGTACCAGTGGTTCGCAGTCATCAACTGGGTGACGGGATTCGCGCTGCTACTGAGCCTGTTCGGGCTGCTGTCGGGCATTCGCATCTGGTGGCGGCCGCATACGCGCTGGATCACCAAGGTGAAGTTCACGCTGGTGGCACTGGCCTGCGTGGTCCTGAGCTGGTGTGCTGTGCACTATCACCTGATCGGACCGGCGCGGCGGATCTAGAAGCAGGACAGTGACAGTGTAGTAGACGGACTGAGCTCAGAGCTCGTGCACCGTGACGCTGACCCTCGACCCTGTCACTGTCACTGTTCAATTACACTGTCCCTGTGAAGCCCTCTGACCGACTCGTCCAACCCAGCCGCAAGGAGTTCCTGGCCCTGGCCCGGGAACACACGCTTGTTCCCGTCTATCGCACGCTGACTGCCGACCTGGAAACTCCGGTCTCGGCTTTCCTGCGTGCGGCATGGCAGGAGCGGGAGTGTTTTCTGCTGGAATCGGTCGAGGGCGGCGAGCAGGTGGGCCGATACACCTTTATCGGGGTCGCGCCGTACAAGCGGATCGTGGCGCATGGTCGCCAGATCGAGATTACCGAAGGCAAGCGCACGACGCGCATCGAGGGCGACGTCTTTGCCGTGTTGCGGGATGCGCTCGGCGGGCACCGGCCGGCGCGCATCGCGGGGCTTCCGCCGTTCACGGCCGGCGCGGTGGGCGTTTTTTCCTACGATGCGGTGCGGCAGATCGAGCGGCTTCCGGAACTGGCGAAGGACGAGTTGGGGCTTCCCGATGCCTGCCTGATGTTCTTCGATGAAGTGCTGGCCTTCGATCATGTGCGGAAGGAGATCTGGCTGATCGTGACCGCGGACGTGACGCTTGCCTCTCCCGACAAAGCCTACGCCGATGCGGTCAAGCGCCTTGCGCGGCTGGAGAAGCGCCTGGCGCAGCCGCTGCCGAAACTGGCTGCCCAGCAAGAGCACGGGAAGCTGAAGGTCGAGCATCGCACCCGCAAGCGCGACTACCTTGCCGCCGTGGAGCGCACCAAGGAGTACATCGCCGCGGGGGACGTGTTCCAGGCGGTGGTGTCGCAGCGCTTCGATCTCGAACCGGGTGTGGATACGTTCCAGGTGTATCGCGCGCTGCGCACCGTGAACCCGAGCCCGTATATGTACTTCCTGCGCTTTGCGGGCGACGGACCGCTGGGGGGCGCCGCGGCCAAGTCGAAAAAGTTGTCCAAAAAGTCAAAGGCGTCGGAGACGCTTGAGTTGGCGGGGTCGTCGCCGGAGTTGCTGGTGCGCGTGCATGGGCGCAAGGTGGAATATCGTCCCATCGCCGGCACCCGACCGCGCGGCGCAGATGAAAAGGCGGACCAGGCACTGGCGGACGAGATGCTTCACGACGAGAAAGAGCGCGCGGAGCACGTGATGCTGGTGGACCTGGGCCGCAACGACGTGGGCCGCGTGAGCGAATACGGCAGCGTGAAAGTCGACCGGCTGATGTTCATCGAGCGCTATTCGCACGTCATGCACCTGGTAAGCACCATCGAGGGCAAACTGAAATCCGAACTGACGGCGGTAGATGCACTGCGCGCCTGTTTCCCGGCGGGAACGCTTTCCGGAGCGCCCAAGGTGCGGGCCATGGAGATCATCGAGGAACTGGAGCCGACGCGGCGGGGAACGTATGGCGGGGCGGTGCTGTACGCCGATTTCTCGGGCAATCTCGATTCCTGTATCGCGATTCGATCGCTGCTCACGAAGGACGGAAAAGGCTATATCCAGGCGGGGGCAGGGATCGTGGCTGACTCGGTGCCGGAGTCGGAGCACCAGGAGTCGATGAACAAGGCGCGAGCGGTGATTCGCGCGGTCGAGCGGGCGCGCGAGTTATAGATCTGGCCTGGCACGCTCGCCGGCTCATTCGCTGATCCAGGCCTCGCGCCGCCAGAGCGGACTGCCTGCCAGCCGGGCTGCCCCAATCGAAAACAAAACGCCCAACAAGAGTACAACCGGCACGACGGTCCAACGCCCTTCCGCGCAGTCGATGCAACCATCCAGCAGCTGGACCAGCGCAACCAGCGCCATGACATTTCCAAGAGCCCGCCGCGCACCGATGGCCAGGAGTCCTGCCAGCATCAATGCGAGCGCGAGATTCCGCGCGGCCAGATATCCGGCGTAGATGTGAACCGCTCCGTTGATCTGGTCCTGAGGAGAGACCAGCATCGCCGGACGCACAAGCGCGATCACGGCTCCCATCGCCGTGAGCAGAGCGCCTGCAATGACCAGCACGCTCACCCAAAGCGGAATGTTCGCGGACTTCTTGAGCCCGGCTTCGGGTTCGGTTCTCGGGCCGTCTTCGATGCTGTGCTGAGTCACGTGGGCGCTCCTGGGGTCGCAAGATTTAGAGAGCCTGGTCCGATTCGATACGAACAAACGAGGGTCAAGGTTCCCGCCAGGTTCAGACCAACACCCCTTCTGTTCCACAAATTTGCATCTATCGTAGGACAGGCCGAAACCCGGCTCTGACTGCTCGAAGCCGGAGGAACGATCGGATGGCGACTCTATTTCGGCGCAAACGCGCCGAAGAAGCCACAGCAAAACGGGAAGCAGGTACGCAACAGAAGAACCTGGCGCGGCCATCCGCCGAGGACATTTACCGGCAGGTGGCCACCAATGCGCGCCAGGAACTGAAGCGCTCGAATACATCGCTGGGCATCTCGGGGTTTGGCGGTGGGGCGTTCATGGGGCTGTCGGCGCTGGGCACGGCGATCGCGGTGTCGAAGCTGGGCAACTCCGACGGCGCGCACATGATTTCGCGCATGTTTTATCCCATCGGGTTCATCGTGGTCATCATCGGGCGTGCGCAGCTGTTTACGGAGAACACACTGTATCCGGTGGCGCTGGTGCTGGCCGAAAAACGCGAGTTCTGGAACACGCTGCGGCTCTGGTCGGTGGTGCTGCCGGCCAATGTTGCCGGTGCGTTCGCATTTGCCATGCTCGCGTCGTGGACGACTGCGATCAATCCCGCCTATGTTGCGGCCATGAGCCAGCTGGGGCTGAACGCCATCAACCATCCGGCAAGCACGGTGTTCTGGTCCGGGGTCATGGGCGGATGGATTATCGCCCTCACGGCCTGGCTGGTGTCGGGATCGCATTCGATTACCGGCTCGGTGGCCGTGATCTGGATGCTGACCTACATTGTCGGGCTGGGCGACTTCGCGCACTGCATTGCAACTTCAGGCGAGATACTGGTGGCCGTTCTGACGCATCACGCGTCATGGAGCGCTTATCCTGAGTGGCTTTTTCCCGCGGTGGCGGGCAATATCTGCGGCGGGGTAGGGCTGGTGACGATTCTGGAATATGGCCAGGTGATCTACGGCGAAAGCGAAGACAAGCAGGATCAGAACGGCTGAACGCACAGTTTTGCGATACACTCCCTTTTGCGTTCAGAGAGACTTCGAATGAGTGACATTCAGACCGTGGGAGTAGTGGGGGCGGGCACCATGGGTTCGGGCATCGCCCATGTGTTTGCGCGCGCCGGAATACGGGTGTTGCTGTGCGACGTGGAACAGCGATTTCTCGATCGCGCCCTGGCGCAGATACGCACAAACCTGGGCCGCGAAGCGACGAAGGGCAAGCTGCAGGAGAGCGAGATCGAGCCGGCGCTGGAACGGATTGTTTCCACGACCGATCGCGACATGCTGGGCGAGGCGGATTTCGTGATCGAGGCGGCGAGCGAGCGCTTTGAGTTGAAGGCTGAAATCTTTACGGCGCTCGACCGGATCACGGCGCCGAGCGCGATTCTCGCCACCAACACATCGTCGATTTCGATTACAAAGCTGGCTGCACAGACACGGCGGCCGGCGCAGGTGATCGGCATGCACTTCTTCAACCCGGTGCCGGTGATGGCGCTGGTGGAAGTGATTCGCGGCCTGGCCACGGACGATGCAACCTACGACACTGTGCACGCGCTGGCGTTGCGGCTGGGCAAGACGCCGGTCGAAGTGAATGACGCTCCCGGATTCGTTTCGAACCGGGTGCTGATGCCGCTGATCAATGAGGCGGCGTTCGCGGTGATGGAGGGCGTTGCGACTCCCGAAGCGATCGACCAGGTGTTCAAGCTGGGCATGGCTCATCCCATGGGACCGCTCACGCTGGCGGACTTTATCGGGCTCGATGTGTGCGTCGACATCATGCGCGTGCTGCAGCAGGGGCTGGGCGATCCCAAGTACCGGCCTTGCCCGCTGCTGATACGCATGGTGGATGCGGGATGGCTGGGGCGCAAATCGGGGCACGGGTTTTATATGTACGACAAGTAGCGGGGCCCTCAATCTTCGTGATTGCGCCAAAAATACGCGCTTTTGCATTTTCTTTCGTTCGGTTTTGCCACAATAGAGTTGGAAGAGAGGATCGAAGCGCAGAGTGGCTCAGAACCCAGGGCGCCGAAAGCAATTCGGTGTCGTTATGGACCCTTTAGACCCCCCAAAATAGCCCTTTAGAACCGTTTACATTTGCGGGATCGCGCCCATAACCACATTATCTTCAGTCAGTTGCAGACGATGAGCGGCGCCTCGATGGGTACCCTCCCCCCCGGCCCCGTGAAACTGTGAAACTGTATGGGTCGTTTCGATCATGGGCCGCATGACTGCTGCCGCATTACTGCGCAAACTTGAGCGCATAGGCCGTGGTTGGGTCGAAGGTGGTCTGCAGGATACCGAGCGACTTGAGTTGATCGAAGCTGGTCTGCCAGCGTTCCGCCGTCATCCGACCGACTTGCGCGCCGCTGGGATCGCCCCCGGTGACGAATCCGCCGTCGCTGAGCGCCTGGGCGGTGTAGGCCTCCTGGGCAGGATTTAACGCGGGATTGAGGGTGAGCAGGTGAGCATTGGTGGGGCCGGGGTTGCGCAGATATTCCTGCCAGCCGCGAATGGTGGCGCGCACGAATTTCGCGACCAGGTCGGGATGCTGCACGGCGAAGTCGCGGGTGGTGAACTGCACGCGATAGGGATCGTAGCCGGAGGAACTGATCAGCAGGGTGCGCACTTCGGCGCCGCCCTGGCGGGCGAAGAAGGGCTCGCTGGTGATGAAGATCTGCTGGACATAATCGGGGTCGGCGAGGAAGTTGGCGACGGAAAGTGTTGAGGGGATCTGCCGGACCTGGCGGAGATGGTAGCGGCTGATGACATATTTCAGCCAGGTCGCGCCGGTTTGCGCGGCGACGGTGTGGCCCTCGAGGTCCTTGAAATCGTGGACAGGCGAATTCTTGTGGACCATGACCGCCTGCGGATCGTGCTGCATGGTGGCGGAAACAGCGACGAGCGGAAGCCCGTTGGAGTTCCATTCAAGGACCTGGTCGCTGGAGCCGAGGCCGAAGTCGGCCTTGCCGCTGGCCACCTGCTGGGCCACGCTGCCGTACTGCGGCAGCGGCACGAGGGTGACATCGAGTCCTTCCGCCTTGTAATAGCCGAGTAACTGCGCGGTGAAGAAGCCGCCATGCTCGGGCTGAGGATACCAGTCGAGTTGAAGGCTCACGGGCGTGAGGCCGTTGGGCTGAGCTTGCTTGCTGGAGTGACAACCAGCCAGCAACAAGGCAAGGGCAAGAAGCATGGCGGCGAGTTTAGGCACAAAGGCGAGCGATCGTGGGTATAGCTTCATGAGCGAGCCGAGGTAAACGGGTCTCTCTCAATGATAAGAGACTGTTTTGGCTTCCGGCCGCATCTCCAGGTGCGAGACTATGGTCAATCGTCGCCCTTGAGCACTTCAACATGGAGAAATCCGCTGTTCGCGAAATCCCAACCGCCACCGGCACCCGTATCCTGGTTGATCATAATGGGAACATTACCCAGGTTGAGGGTGCCACCCTCAAGATCTTGCAGGAATAGCTTACCCTTGCTTGTACGAAGGCCGTGGGGAGCGGGCCCTCCACACACACCAAGGTCTCCGGGAAAGTAATCGTCCAGGGTGCTGGAACCGATGGTATAGACCCCTGCGCATGTGTGCGCCGTTCCGGTAAGAAGAGTGTTTTGAGAAAGTGACTGAGGAAGGGCTGCAACCGCCGGGGAAGGGTCGCCAGGGGAGCTCAGCTGGCCCAGAGTTCCCGCATGGAAAATTTCGAAATCATCGAGGATACTGTGATAGGTCCACCAATCCCCCTGAAGGCAATCCACCGAGTATTTGCTTTCGGAAGGATATGCGGCATTGGAACAGCCGAGTGCGACGGGGTAAGTCGGGCTAATTTTCGAACCGAAGCCCGCCACCCCTGCTCCCGTATCGTAACGGACATATACTTCGCCGGGTTCGAATTCCCCCACAATCACGTTCCCGCCATCGTCGACGGTGACCGTTGCATAGCCGGCCCGATTCTCGTAAACCGGCCTGGTTACGTCTACCGAACTCGGCTGCGACGTTACAGAATGGGCGTCGCTGATCATCTGAAAGGTTACGAGCGCCTGCCGGAACACATGCCCACCCAGCGAACCGTCGGCGACCGTTTGCAACGTGTAAACAACGCGCGATCCACGGACACTTTCTGAAGCACCTGGAGTCGCGAAGGTGTCATGGGCTTTCGGGCGAACAAGGAACGCACCGCGATTGGTGCTGCCGGAGTGGTTACTGGCTAGTCCGTTTGTATTTCCCGGGCCATCATATTCAAAATAAGGTTGGTACACGAAGATATTCCCGATGTCCGACTTGAGGGGATAGGTGTCTGGTGAAGTGCAAAAACCATCCGCGGTTCCAGGCAGCGCATCATCGCCCGCCGGCGGATATCCAATGCAGGACCAGGCCGGCCCGGTCGTGCTGAGAGCACGTTTTAAGGGACTGCTATAGGTGATGGCAGCCCATTCGGCTGTCCCCAGGGTTAAGGCGAGTGGATATGCGGGCTCCAGGCCACTGGGGCCGACAAATGATCCGAACCCGATTCCGCCATTGCATTCATCGACAGCAACAAAGACCTGGCCATCGTTAAGCCTGGCGGTACGGCTACGCCCCCGGAATTCAATCTCCATACGAGCGACGCCTTTTGTGAGGTAAAAGAAGGAGTTGGTTCCAACGCACTCTTGACTGGGGATCTGAGTCGGCGAGCCTGGCATCACGACCGGAATAATATTGTCCGGATCGCCCTCGAACGTTATCTTCAGTGAAGCATTGTGCAACAGAGTCGTTCCCACACGTACGTCCGTAACCACGAGGCCGGTGTATACCATCGGCGCCGCCGGAAGGTTCCGTTGCAGGGCAAAGACCGAAATCAGTGCCAGAAAACAGCGGCCGAATACCGCTGCTGTCGCGCGATTGTGGCGAATCATAGGACGTTCTCCCTCGATTGCGATCGCTGACCCCGCAAGAGTCGCGTTTGTCGCAAGGACAGTTCGAAGTGAAATCGACGCAAAACCAGTTTGATCGACGGGATTCCTTCGAGAGGTCCGTGCCAGCCGGAGAGGTACGAAGAGGATTGTGAGGAGCCGCGAAGAACGCCACTAACATTAGCGAAACATGTACTAAACGTCAACCTTGATTCTCGCCGTCGCAGGAAGAGCGTTAGCTTTCTTCTTCTATTCGATAAAGCGTCGCAGCATTGCTAAGCAAGCTATCTTGCGCGCTGCGGTCATGTGCAACCGGACACTAGGATTAATCAAGCATTCGAAACGGATGCGCCTTTCTGTGCGCGCCGATCACGGCTGCGATGGCGAGCAGAGCCTCATCGGCGTCGCGGGCCGCGGCCAGTTGCATTCCGCCCGGTTGACAGGGAATGGTGACAGCGGGAACGCCGGCAAGACTGAACGGCGTGGTGTAACGAAGGAGCCGTTTGCGCGTGTTGCTGTGATCGGCGCCGGCGGCGAGGCGCGCGACGGGTGCGGCGGGAAGCAGGATGAGTTCGTGAGCGGCGAACAGATCGTCCATGCGGGCGCGGAATTCGACATGGCGCTGGCGAAGATCGGCGATCTCGGCGGGCGTGATGCGGGCGCCCCACTCGAGCCGTTCGCGGATGGCGGGTTCGAATTGGTCGAAATGGCCGGCGTGAAGGCCGGCAGCTTCCCAGGCCTGGATGGGCGCGAAGATCTCTGCGGACTCCAGCCCACCAGGAGACATCCAGTTGAGTGGACGCGCAGACCGATGGCTTCCATTTCGCGCGATGGTTTTCTTGTAGCTGGCAATGACGTCCGGTTCGCAATCGTGGAGGAAGCTGTCGTCGACGATGCCGAAGCGCGTGTAGGCGGGCGTGTAGACAGGCTCGGACGGGGCGAAGAGACTGGCCAGGAGCGGCGCTTCTTCAAGATCGCGAAAGAGCCAGCCCATGGTGTCGAAGGATGGGGCCAGGTGGGCGCCGCCGCGCCAGTCGCCGCGACCCAGCGAGGCGCGATAGCCGGCGAGGCCGCAGAGCGCGGCGGGCACGCGAACGGAGCCGCCGGTGTCGGTGCCGATGGCGGCGACCGCTGAGCCCTCGAGCACGCTGGCGCAGGCGCCGGAGGAAGAGCCGCCGGTGAGCGCGCCGGCGTCGCCGGGTTGAAGGCAGTCGCCGAATTCGGGATTCTCGCCGGTGATGCCATAGGCGAGAGGATGGAGATGCGTCTTGCCGGTGATCACCGCGCCGACCGCGCGCAGTTTTTCAACCAGCCATGAGTCGCGCGCGGCGATGCCGTTGCGATCGCGATAGAACCTGACGCCGCAAGTGGTGGGCGCGCCGGCAAGGTCGAAGCAATCCTTGACCGAAATGGGCAGGCCCCAGAGGATGTCGCGGCCATCGCCGAAGGGGCCGCCTTCGCCATTTGGCATGGCCTCAACGCGGGCGGCTTCGGCGCGCGTCCATTCGCGGTCCTGCCAGAGGTAGGTGTTGCGGCCGGGGTTCTGATTGGAGTTGGCCAGGGCCTGGTTGGCGACTCGCGAAGGTTGCGTGATTCCGTTGGCGAGCGCGCTACGCAGGGCTCGGATCGTGACTGGGACCGGGGTTGAGATCGTCGCGGGGGAAGCGGCCATAGGGTGATTGTAGAGAAGAATTGACGCACAAGAAAACGCGGGCCGGGGCCGCTGATTTTGTTGAGCGCCGCCATTGGCTGCCGTGCTAAGTTCGGATATGGGAGTTGAATTGACAGCCGTGCGCCGGCCTGCGGGGAAGCGGCGGGCGGCAGCGAAAACGGATCCTGATACAAACTCAACGGCTGGCCGCGATCCACGCGGGGACCTGGCGCACATGGCGGCGCTGGCGGCATTCACCGCGCGATCGATGCAAACCGAAAGCCCGCGACCGTTCGGCGCGGCCATCGTTCATACAAGATCGGGCCGGCTGCTGCTGCGGGCGCTGAATGCGGTGAAGCAGCAATGCGATCCCAGCGCGCACGCCGAGGTGCGAGCCATTCGACTGGCCACGAAGCGGCTCAAGAAGCTCTCGCTGGCCGGTTACACGCTTTACACCACGTGCGAGCCGTGCCCGATGTGCATGAGCACAGCGCTGTGGGCCGGGCTCGATCGCGTGGTGTACGGCGCGACGATTGCCGACGCAAACCGTCATTGCAACCAGATCCAGATTCCGGCGACCGAAGTGGCCGCGCGGAGCGATATGAAGTGCGTCGTGGAAGGACCCATTTCTGCGCGATGAATGCTATGCTCTGTTTACCCACCCTCGCATGCTGCGGGCATTTCGGCTGTGGTCCACGCGCAAGCGCAACTAATCTGCACTCGGCCCCGATTCATTTTCCTTGATGAGGTTCTCCCCATGCAGGACGGAATCGCAGCAGCACTGTCGCAAGTCATCGCCGATCCCGCGCGCGTGTTGACGGCGCCTGCAGTTCTCGACCGGCTGTCGCACGATTTCTATTGGTACTCGCCCATTCTGCGCCCGCAACTGGCGGCAAAAAGGGGCGATGTGGCAGTGCAGCCGGTGAGCGTGGATGAAGTGCTGGCGGTGATGGGCTTTGCCGGGCAGCATGAGATTCCGGTCACGGTGCGCGGCGCGGGCACCGGGAACTACGGCCAGTGCGTTCCGCTCCACGGGCGGCATCGTGCTGGACCTCTCGTTGATGGACAAGCTGGAGGAGATCACGGCCGATGGAGTGGCGGTGTGCCAGCCGGGGTTGCGGCTGGGCGCGCTGGAGACGGAGGCGCGCAAGCAGGGCTGGGAACTGCGCATGTATCCATCGACGCTGGTGAAGGCGTCGGTGGGAGGGTTTCTTGCCGGCGGATCGGGCGGCATCGGATCAGTGGCGCACGGCGGCTTGCGCGATTTCGACACGGTGCGCGCGTTTGAAGTGGTGACCATGGAAGAGGAACCGCGCGTGGTGCTGCATGAGGGCGCGGCGGTGCACGAGATTCTGCATGCGTGGGGCACCAATGGCGTGCTGACGCGCATCTGGTTTGCGCTGGCGCCGGCGGTGGAGTGGACGCAGTTCACCGCGGCATTCGATACCTACGAAGAAGCGTTCAGCTTTGGCGAATCGATCGCCGTGGATTCAGGCTGGACCAAGCGCCTGGTTACGGTTTTCGAGTGGCCCATTCCTTCGTTCTTTACGCCGGTGAAGCAGGTGGTGCGTGAAGGCAAAGCGCTGGTGCTGATCATGATCGCGAAAGGGCAGGCACCACACCTGCGCAAAGCCGCGGAGAGGTCGGGAGGGGAAGTGACGTTTGTGGGGCCGTACGATGGGCCGCGCACGCAGCCGCTGCTGAGCGACTACACCTGGAACCACACCACGCTGTGGGCGATGAAGGCGGACGCGGCGTATACCTATCTGCAGTGCGGATTCTCGCCGACCGAGTGCCGGGAACAATTCCGCCATCTGCGCGAGCGCTATGGCGACGAAATTCTCTTCCACATCGAGTTCATGAAGAACGGAGACGGCGTAGTGATTCCCGGGCGCTATTCCGGTGGTGCGCTTCACGACCGAGGAGCGGCTGAACGAGCATGATCGACTTTTGCCGGTCGATTGGCGTGTTCGTCGCCAACCCGCATGTGAATTACCTGGAAGATGGCGGCCGTTTTCGCGCCGACAACATTCAACTGCGCGCCAAGCAGAAATATGACCCGCGCGGGCTGATGAATCCGGGAAAGATGATCAGCTTCCACAAGGAGGCGGTGACGCGGTGAAGACCTGGATTCCCGATGAACGCAACTTTGCCTACCTGACCTGGAAGCAGGTGGATGCGCTGCCGCGCGAGACGACGTTGCTGGTGTTGCCGACGGCGGCGATCGAGCAGCATGGGCCATCATCTGCCGCTGGCAACCGATACGCTGATCAACAACCTGCTGCTGGGCAAGGCGCTGGAGCGGTTACCGGCGGAGATTGCCGATCTATGCGTTGCCGCCGGTCTGCTATGGCAAGAGCAATGAGCACATCGGGTTTCCGGGGACGCTTTCGGTGAGCGCGCAGACATTTCTGGCCGTGGTGCGCGACCTGGGCGCGAGCATTGCGGCGGCGGGTTTCAAGAAGCTGGTTCTCTACAACACGCATGGAGGAAACACGTCGCTGGTGGATGTGCTGGCGCGCGATCTGCGCGCGGAGTTCGGGCTGCGGACGTTCTCGCTGTTTGGCTCGCGCGGGTGCGGCGTTTGAAGGCGTGAGCGCGCAGGAGCGGACGTACGGATTTCACGCCGGCGAAATCGAAACGGCCTTCCTGCTGCACGCGACGCCGGAGCTGGTGCACAGCGGGCGAGTACACGTCGAACTACATTGCGCGCGTGGATCAGCCGGAGTTGCTCAAGCCGGAGGGTTCGGCGGCGAACTTTGCCTGGCTCACGAAGGACATTGCTCCGAGCGGGGTGATGGGCGATCCTTCGCCGGCGACTGCGGAGAACGGAGAACGCTGGGCCAACGAAGCTGCGGCGCGAATCGCGGAGATCCTGGTGGCGATGTACAACTTCGAGCCGAGGCATGGTGCCTGAGGATGCCGTTCGTCGATTGCGGAAACGGAGTGCGGCTGGAGCGCGGCGTGGAATGCCGGTTGAGCGATGGCACGATGCTGGTTTCCGATCACTACTATCCGGCGGGCGAAGGGCCGTGGCCGACGCTGCTGATGCGGCAGCCGTACGGGCGCGATATTGCCTCCACTGTTGTCTATGCGCATCCGGTGTGGTTTGCGCGGCACGGCTATCACGTGGCGATCCAGGATGTGCGCGGACGGGGCGGTTCGGGCGGCGAATTCTATCCGTTTCGAAATGAGGGCCGCGACGGCGCCGAGATCGATCGCGTGGCTGCGCGGGCACTCGGCATGCAATGGCCGCATCGGCATGTATGGCTTTTCGTACCAGGGCGCGACGCAACTGCTTGCGGCGGCCGAGCAGCCGGAGGGGCTGGTCTGCATTGCGCCGCACATGACGGCCGCGGATCTCTATCACGGCTGGTTCTATCACCACGGCGCATTGCGGCTGAGCTCAACGCTGGGCTGGGGAATCCAGATGCTGCGCGAAGATGCGCGGCGCGCGGGGACTGCGCGAAGCCAACGACAAGGCTGGAGGCGGCATGGGCCAATATTCGCAGCCAGGCTGCGCAGGCTCCCTATGCGGAGCATCCGGCCATCACCGATCCCGAATTGCCGAGCTATGTGCGCGACTGGATGTCGCATCGCGAGGCCGGACGATTACTGGACCGAGCCAGGACATCAGCACGCGCTACGAGCGGATCGTGATTCCGGCGCTGCACATCGCGGGCTGGTTCGATACTTACCTTGAGGGTTCGATCGCCGGCTATCTCGCGCTGCGCAAACATGCGGGGAGTGAGTTTGCGCGCGAGAATCAGTATCTGATTGCCGGGCCGTGGGTGCATATTCCATGGGGCGATCGCGCAGGCGACGTGAATTTCGGCGAGGCTGCAAATCTGAACACGGACGAGATTCTGCTGCGCTGGTTCAATCATTGGCTGAAGGATTCGCGGCGAGTTCGAATCGGAAGCCGCGGGTTCGCTACTTTGCGCTGGGGCCGAACGACTGGCGCAATGCGGAGGAGTGGCCGGCTGAGGCAGAGTTTGCGCTCTATTTGCACAGCGCGGGCAATGCCAATTCGCGCAAGGGCGACGGGCGGCTGTCGACAACCGCTCCGGAGGATGAAGAGCCGCGCGATGTATTTGTCTACGATCCGGAAGTGCCGGTGATGGCGCCGGGCGGCCCGCAGGCGCTGAGCGGGTCGTTTCGACCAGGCCGCGCTGGAGTTGGGCAACAACCTGCTGGTGTATACGTCGGAGCCGGCAGCGCGGGCCACGGAGATTTTCGGGCAGCCGCGCGTCAGGCTGTTTGCCGCGACGTCGGCGGCGCATGCGGACTTCACGGCCAAGCTGGTGCGCGTTACGTGCGAACGGGCGCGCGGAGTTTTTGTGCATCGGGATTGCGCGCAGTTCGTGGCTGTTTCGCGAAACGGGCTATGCGGCCGATGAGATTCACGCATGGGAGTTCACGCTGGAGCCGATTGCATTCGTGCTTGCGCCGGGCGAGCGATTGCGGCTCGAGATTGCGAGTTCGGCGTTTCCTCTTTACGATCGCAACCCTTCGACGGGTGTGGCTCCGCAGCTCGCGGACAACTGGAACTGGGCGCGGTCGACGCAGCAGGTGCTGCACAGCGCGGCGCATCCTTCGTGCGTGTATCTGCCGGTGAAGGGAGAGCCGGGATGGTGACGACACCCGCCTCCGTCACTGTTCCGGAGATTGCTTTGCAGGGAGTCAGCAAGCGCTACCGCAACGCGGCGACAGCGCTCGAAGACATTTCGCTGACCGTGGAGCGGGGCGAGTTCGTAACTTTCCTCGGTCCTTCGGGATGCGGCAAATCGACGCTGCTGAAGCTGGTCTCGGGGCTAAGCCCGGTGAGCGAGGGCTCGGTGCGCGTGAACGGCATGACGCCCGAGAATGCGCGCGAGATGATGAGCTTCATCTTTCAGGATGCGACGCTGATGCCGTGGCGAACGGTGGAGCAGAATGTTGGCCTGGGCCTGGAGCTGGAACATGCGGCGCGCCCGTTGCGCAAGGAGCGCGTGGCGCGCATGCTCGAGCTGGTGGGGCTGAGCCACGTTGCGCATCGCTATCCGCGGCAGCTCTCCGGAGGCATGAAGATGCGCGTCTCGATCGCGCGCGCGCTGGTGAGCCGGCCGCGCATTCTGCTGATGGACGAGCCCTTTGCTGCGCTCGACGAAATGACGCGCGACCGCCTGAATGAGGAGCTGCTGCGCCTGTATGCCGAACAGAAGTGGACGGTGCTCTTTGTCACGCACTCGGTGGCGGAGGCGGTGTTTCTTTCTTCGCGGATTGTGATCCTGGCCGCGCATCCGGGGCGCGTGGCGCACGAGGTTCCTATCGATCTGCCCTGGCCGCGGACCGCGGAGACGCGCGAGTCGATGGAATTTGAGGAGGCTGTGACGCATGCGTCGCGCCTGCTGCGAGGAGTGCATCACGCATGAAGAATCAGGCGGGGCTAGCCCTCAAAAGCGCGATGGTGCTGATTTGCCTGGTGGGGCTGTGGCAGGCGCTGGTGAGTGTTTACAAGGTGCCGGCGTACATTCTGCCCGGACCGCTGGCGGTGGCGTCGGCGCTGCGCAGCACGTTACCCGTCGCTGCTGAACTCGCTCTGGATCACCACCGAAGAAGCCGCGGGCGGTCTGCTGGCCAGCATCGTTGTGGGAGTGGCGGTGGCCATGGTCTTTGCGCAATGGCGCTGGCTGCGGCAACTGTTCTATCCGTACACGATTCTTCTGCAGACGGTGCCGATCGTGGCGATTGCGCCGCTGATCATTCATCTGGGTCGGCGCCGGAATCCCAGCGGTGATGGTGGTTACGTTCATCATTTGCCTGGCGCCGATCATCGCCAATACCACGCAGGGACTGATCAGCGTGGACGAGAATCTGATCCACCTGTTCATGATGCACAAGGCGACGCCGGCGCAGGTGCTCTTCAAATTGCGATTGCCGAATGCCATGCCCAATCTGTTTACCGGGATTCGAATCTCGGCCGGCATCAGCGTCATCGGAGGGCTGACCGGCGAACTCTTCGCAGGTTCCACGCGGGTAGGCGAGGGAGGGCTCGGCTATGCCATCATTTATGCGAACAACCAGATGGAAACGAGTTATATGTTTGCGCTGGTGCTGGCGGCCACGGTGCTGGGTTTCAGTTTCTTTTTTATCGTGATGTTTCTGGAGTGGCTGGCGCTGCACAACTGGCACGAGTCGAGCCGGGCACAGGTTGCGGAATGAGCCATCCCAGGTCTCAAAGCGAGACCTGGGCACCCGGATTGGGAGCAAAAGTCAGGGGTAAGTCGATGTTGAGGATGGAATCGGAGACGGGGTGGTGGCTGATCCGGCATCCCGATCACGCGCGGCTGGCGGGAGCTTTTGCAGCGGCCTGGGGCAATGAGCATTTTCGCAGGCCGGAGCCGCGGGCGCGCGTTCTGTACGGGATTGCTGCGCACGACGATGGCTGGGCGGCGCGCGATGCGCATCCTTCGATCACGCGGCAGGGCAAGCCTTCGGCTTTTTCGAGCGAGCTGGTGGGCAAGTATTCGGCTTTTGAAGAGATCGACCTCGCGGACTACCTGGCCGTGCGCGATCGGGCGGTGCGCATCATTGCAGAAAAGGATCCCTACGCCGGGCTGCTGATTTCGATGCACACCTATAACCTGCTCACCGCACATGCGGACCGCACCACGATTGCGGCGGAAGGCCTCGCGCTGCTGGACGCATTTCTTTCGGACGCAACGCGCGTACCAGAGTGAATTGCAGGCCGCAATTTCGGCCGACCCGACACTGACGCCGCTGCGAGAAATCAGAGCAGACGATCCTCGAACATTTTCGGCTTTTGCAGGCGTGCGACAATCTTTCGCTGTTGTCCTGCGTGGCGTATGGTCAGCCGGCGCATCTGCTGCATCCGCTGCCTCTGAAGGATGGATCGACGGCTCGAGGTGAAGGTGCTTCCGGTTGCGCCGCGTCATTTCCGGCTTTCGCCATGGCCGTTCGCAGAAAGCGAGCTGACGTTTCAGTTCCCGGCGAAGCACGTCGAGGGTCAGAGTGTTTGGGTCGTCAGCGGAACTGGAAGAGGCTTATTCCGCAGCAGAGGAGATGCAACTTTCCGTCACTCTGCTTGAATGACCGCGCGGGCATGGACGACGCGTCAAGCGAAACAAGAAGGGCGGCCCTGATCGGAGCCGCCCTTCGTTGTCAACGCTGCGCCCGAATCAGAAATCGAAGCGAAGCGACATCTGGATCTGGCGCGGGCTGCCGATGGTGTGAGTCACGATTCCCAGGCCGCCGGGGCAGTTGTAGAAGCTGCTGTTGGTCTGGGAGCCGTCCGCGGCGCATCCGGTGGGCAACGGTGTCAGGCCTGTCGCCGGAAAAGCGTTGTAGTACTGGTTCTGCGAGACTTCGTTTCCGGGGACATCGAGGCTGGTGGTGTTGGTCAGGTTGTAGACGTCGAAGGTGTATTTGAAGGAATACCGCTCCTTGAGGTTGAGGACCTTGACCAGCGAAATGTCGGCGCGCTTCTGAGACGACTGGCGGAAGATATTGCGCTGGCCGGTGGTGAAGCCAGTTTCGTAGGGATCGTTGGCGGGAATAGCGCCACCCAGACCGCCCGGGTTCAGGAGCGGGAGCGTGAAGCACTCGGGTCTCAATGCGCTGACGCCGGTACTCGGGAACCATGCGCCCGAATGCCCGGTGAGAGCGCTCTTGGCGGTGCATCCGCTGGCCAGCGGAACGATGGGATTGGTGATGCCGTCGGCGGTGGAGTAGTAGATGCTGCCCACGGCGCCGGAGAAGTCGATGACGCTGTAGGGCTGTCCGCTCTGCAGAACGGTGAGGCCTATGCAACGACCAGTCCGTTGATGACCTTGCCCATCAATGAGGACTGGTGGCCCAGATTGGGAATCCTGAAGACGTAGTTGAAATTGAGCACCTGGGGGCGGTCGAAGTCGGCCGAGCCGTAGGACTCGCGCAGATTGAGGGGATTGTTGCCGTTGTAGAAGAGGCCGAGGCCGCTTTGTTCGTCGAGCGTATGGGACCAGGTGTAGGAAGCGCCGACCTGGATGCCGTGGCTCATGCGCTTGTCCACGTGAACCTGAAGCGCGTCGTAGGCATTGACGCCGGCGGCGGCGTACGTGATGGATTCCGCCGCCTATCCGATGTAGGGAACGCGAAGGTCGACGTTGCCGCCCTCGTAGTTGGCGAGGTAGGGCGTGCCGTCGGGGAGCATGAGGGGCGGGCCGAAGTCCGGTTCGCTGACGGTGTAGCCGTAGGTGTAGTTCTGCTGGAACGGAGTTCCAGCCAATGCGGGGCTGGTCGGGGAGGCGATGGTGGACTGATTGAAGGGCACGGGGATGACCTGGTGGCGGCCCCGATTGCCGACGTAGCCCATCTCGACGGCGAGATCGTTGCGCGGCTGCCACTGGAAATCGAGCGTGTAGTTCATGGTGTAGGGCAGCTTGTTGGTGCGGCTGTAGACGCCGAGCGAAACCGGCTGGCCGAAGTTCATGATGCTGCCGGCGTTGGGCAGATAGTTGTTGAGGTCCGAAGCCTTGGGATTGTTGGGCGGAGGCAGCAGCGACGTGCCGTAAGGATTTTCGAGATTGCCTTCGTCGTCGGTGCCGCCGCAGGTGGGGATGTAGCCCTCGTAGAGGTACTGGGTCTCGACGGGGCAGCTGGAGGCGTTCACGAAGGGAAGCTGCTGGTTGACGCCGAAGGGCCCGCCGGTGACGGTGCCGATGGCATAGCCGGGCGAGAAGTAGCTGAAGAGCTCGCCGCGATCGTAGTACATGCCGCCGCCGGCGCGAACCACAACCTTGTTGTGGAAGAATCCCGGTTGCCACGCTGCGCCCAGGCGAGGAGCGATGCCCCACTGGCGGCCGGTGAGGGTTGTGGAGCTCACGCCGGGGGTGCCGTTGGCATTGTTGCCGGCGATGATCAGGCCGGAGTTCACGATGGTGTCAGTCGCAGCGTCGTACTTGTAGCTGGCCGGATCGAAGTTGAAGAGGCGGCCGTATTTCTCCGTGAGGCCGCCGTCCCAGTCGTAGCGAACACCCGCGGTGAGCGAAAGAGACGGAGTGATCTGGAACTTGTCCTGCACGTAAGTGCCGAGCTGGTTGGAGCGGTAGTAGCGGTTGGCATCGCCCTGCAGGAACGAGCTCACGTAGAAGCCGGTGGAGGAGCTGCCCGGGGTGACCTAGCCCTGGACAAACTGGCTGAAGTCGTCGGTGGCGATGGTGCCCGTGCCGGTGCGCTTGTCGATGGTGTTGAGCTGCGTATAGCTGTAGGTCGCGCCGAAGCTCACGGTGTGCTTGCCGAGCATCCAGATGGCATTGCCGGAGGGTGAGATGCGGTTCTGGAAGACGCCGGTGTTGGGAGCCTGTCCTTCAGCGTTGGGGCCGATATTCAGGATGGCCGTGGATGTGCCGAGAGGCTGATTGTTGCCGAGCACGTTGTAGACGGAAACGCCGGGAAAGTAACTTCGAACCGAAGACATTGATGGCGACGTTGCCCGCCGATCCTCCGGGAATGGAATCGGGCCCGAAGGCCTGTTCGTTGGTGCCCCAGATCTTCTCGCGAATGAAGCCCAGCGTCTGCGTGGTGCTGAGATTGGATTTGAGGGTGAGGGTGTTGATGATGGAGAAGACCTGGGCGCCGGAGTCGAGATGCTCGGAGAATCCGGGAACGCTGGAGTAGGAGTAGGGTGCGATGGCCGGATCGTGCTGGTAGAAGTACTTCAGCGCGATGGTGTCTTTGCTGGTGGCGTTGTAATCGAGATCGGCGACCGCCATATCCGCCGTGAAGCGGCCGGTGCCGGGCAGGAAGGCGTTGAAGATATTGTTCACCGTGGGCGGAGTTCCATTGCGGGCGTCATTCGGAATCAGCCACTTGCCTGGTTCGCCGGGAAGCGAAGGCGAGTTGAACAGAGCCAGTGCGATGGGATCGATCTGGGCCGAGGTGATGGTGGTGCCGAAGGAGTTGTTGGCGAGGGTTGCCAGACCGCCGGCGTCGCGGTTGGTGTCGTTGAGGCCGACGGGCACGTCGGTGAGCGTGTCGCCGATTTCCTGGTCGGAGACGTGAATGTGCTGATAGGAGAGAAAGCCAAAGAGCTTGTCCTTGATGATCGGCCCGCCGACAGTGCCGCCGAGAACCTAGCGGTGCAGTTGCGGGACCTTGTTGGCCTGGGGAATATCCGGATCCTGATTGAAGAAGAACGGAGCGGCATTGATCCAGTCCGTGCCGCGACGGAAGTAGCCCGTGCCGTGGTAAACATTGGTGCCGGACGCGGTGCTCATGTCGATGTGCGCGCCGGAAGTGGAGCCTTGCTGAGCGTCGTACATCGAAGCGTTGACGCGAACTTCCTGGAGCGTTTCGGGAGCAGGCGTGGGAATCGCGTTGCCGATGGAAAGATAGACAGACGCCAGAGTTTGAATGACGCCGCCCGCGCCAGTGCTGGAGGACACGCCGGTGCTGTTGATGACACGCGCCGAGGGAACCTGGCTGGTGCTCTTGCCGTTGAACAGGTTGCTGGCGTCGACGCCGTTGAGGAGAAAGCTGTTCGATGTATCGCGCTGGCCGTTGGCCCAGATGGGGGCGTTGCCGAGGCCGCTGTTCGCGCCTGTGCCGCCCGAGAGCTCGGCGTTGACGCCGGCGGAGAGGATGGCCACGCCCAGTGAAGCTTCCAGTGGCCAGGGGCACGGTCTCGATCTGCGCTGTATCGAGCACGTAGCCGTTGGTGGTATCAACGGCATTCATCAGCGGCACGGCTTCCACTTCGACCGTGACGCTGGTCTGGCCTACTTTGAGAGCGGCATTCACTGTCGCGGTGCGGTCTGCCTGCACGGTGATGTGCTGCGTCTTCTGCACGCTGTATCCGTCGGCGGTGTAGGTGAGCGTGTAGCTGTCGATGGGCAGGTTCACGAATGAATAGACACCTGCGCCATTGGTCTTCACGGTGCGCGTCAGCGAAGTCTGCTCATCAACCACGGTGACCGTCGCATTGGGAATTACGCCGCCGGAGGCATCGGTTACTTCACCCGTGATGCCGCCGAGCGTTTGCTGCGCCAATACAAAGCGAACCGCACAGCGCGAAAGCTGCCGCGATTGCGAGCAGCCGAGACGAACCGGTAAGAAACAAATCGCATGGGATACCTCAAGATGTCAGGCCTCAAAATAGGGATTTCCCGCGGTCTTTTGAATGTCTCAAGAAACCTTCGGGGGAGCAAAACAAACTGCCGTTCGTGGAGCGCTCAAAAAGAGAGAGAAGGGAGCCGTTTCAGGTGTTTCGGTTTAGGTGAGTTGGATTCGGCTTGGAACATCGGGGTTACAAATAGAATAACGGCAATGAAATAGATTTCAACGAAAAATATTGGGGACTATGTTGCGAACCGCACGCGGAATATGAATTGAACTTATAAGGACGGTATAAGGGAAACATGCGCTGCGACGATGCGCCAGCCCATCGGAAAATCGCACCCACGTCTGGCTCTGCCGGCCCCGCTGTGACCCGCGTTCGAACTCCAACGTGATGCTCGCAAAGTCTTTACCGAAAGCGACGATGTCGAGGCGCGTCACAGTGCGCGCAAGATTTGCGGAAGGGCGCGCTTTGCGGAATTCGCTGATTTCTTTATGTCCATAAAGATTCTCAGTGGCGCCGAAGCGCATGACGCGGGGATCGGCCCAAAACATTTTTACGAGCTTTTCCACATCATTGGTCACAAGTGCGTGCTCGTACTGCGGATACAGCTCGCGAAGCTCGGCAATGACGTCAGGATCGTTGATGGTCATGGATGGAGAATAATTCCCGCTGGGGAAGGATTTGCTTGTTGATGGCGGCGCTCACGGTGTGGACAGGTTCATTCACTACCTGGCTCAGTCGAGGCGCATGGCCACGCTGCAAAGCATGTACGCGTGTACGTCGTCGAATCCCCAGCGGCTCACCAGCAGATCGATCATTCTACCGGTCGCGGCGCGAGCGGTCTCCGCGAGATCGGTTCCTGTTTCGACAACGACCCAGGCGTCGGCTGAACAATCGGGCGCGACGGCATCGCTGGCCTCGACAATCGGGCCGGCGAGGCGGTAGCTCTTGTGGAGGTGGAACCGCAGCGTCACGTCCAGCGGGCACTCAATGCCGTTGATGCAAACTTCGCCATCGCCCTGCGCGGCATGACCGTCGCCGCAACTGAAAAGCGCGCCGGGATTGTAAACGGGAAGATACAGCCGCGATCCGGCGCACAATTCGCGCACATCGAGATTGCCGCCAAAGGGGCCGGGCGGGCGCGTGCGAAAAGCGCCATCTTCGGCGCGCGCGACCCCCATGACGCCGAGAAACGGGCGGACGGGTACGACCGCGGGGTAGAGCGAACTGGTGGATTCACCGTCGAGCTGCCAGTGAAACAGGCAGGGCGTGCGGAAGCGGTCCTTCAGAAAACCCAGACCTTCGACGATGCTCGACCAGCCCCACCCGGAATGACGCGTCGCCAGCACGTCGATCTCAAGCACATCGCCCGGTTCGGCGCCATGAATCCAGATGGGCCCGGTGAGCGCGTGAATACGGGTGCGGTCGATGGCGAGGTACTCTTCGGTGGTCATGCCGGGATGCACCTGGCCGCCGCTGGCGTCGACGCACGCGATCTGCACTTCATCGCCTGAATCGATGTGAAGCCGCGGCGGGAGCGAGCGATCCCAGACGGAATGGGTTGGCTCGGCGCTGAGGTGATGCTCTTTCATGACTCCTTCACGCGGACGCTCATCTGCACTTCAACGAGGGCGTTGCGGGGGAGAGCACTCACACCGATGGCCGCGCGCACGTGACGGCCGGATTCACCGAACACGCGCACCAGCAGGTCCGACGCGCCGTTGATGACCGCGGGCGAGTCGCCGAATCCGGGTGCGGCGTTGACGTAACCGTTCAGGGTCAGAACTTCCGCCACGCGATCGAGCGAGCCGAGTTCGCGCTTCAGGATCGCGAGTTGAGTCAGCGCGCATGCCCGCGCCGCCGCGTAGCCATCCTCGATGGTGCGGTCCGCGCCTGCAAGTCCTGCGATCACGCCGTCCGGTCCGAGGGAGATAACTCCGGACAGGTATAGAACGCCGCCGACCTGTTTGGCGGGAACATAATTGCCGCCGAGAGGCGGCGGCTGGGGGAGCGACAAACCCATTGCAGCGAGATTTTCTTCAGGTGTCGAAGCCGGACTCATTTGCATTGAATGTAGCACGCCGGACAACTGATTTCGCTTGGGAAGGGCGGATCGGCCACGGTAGGATGAGCCATGTTTCGAATCCTCGCTTTAGTGTTGGTTGCCGCTGCGATCTCAACCGTTCCGGCTGCCGACCCAAAGGCGATTCTGCGCGTCGAACGGTCATCGCCCGGCGACCTGGAAGTGGGCGGCGACCTCGCCGGGGTCGCACCCGGGTCAACACGGTATGTGCGCTACGAAGACCTGCTGCAACTGCCGCAGGAGACGTACAGCGTGAGCGACGATTCCAACTTTCGCGGGACGACGGAGATCAGCGGGGTTGCACTTTCAACACTGGCGCAGATCCTGGGGCAATCGGCCGACATGATGGTGGCCATTTGCTACGACCATTACCGCACCAACTATCCGGCCGATTATCTGAGCGCGCATCATCCGCTGCTGGTGCTGCGGATCAATGGGAAGGAACGCGATCACTGGCCCGCGTCCGCCGAGGGTGGCTCGATGGCGCCCTATCTCATCTCGCATCCGGTGTTCAAGCCGTCATTCAAAGTGCTCTCGCATGAAGACGAGCCGCAGATTCCCTATGGCGTGACGCGGATCGAGTTTCGCCGCGAGGCGGAAGTTTTCGGACCCATTCGTCCGCACGGCAACTGGCCCGCGGACTCGCCCGTGCAGCAGGGATATGTCATCGCCCGGCAGGATTGCTTTCGCTGCCACAATATGGGATCGGAAGGCGGGACCATGGCTGGGCACTCGTGGTCGCAACTGGCGGCGATTGCGAGATTCGATGCAACGCGGTTCCAGTACACCATTCGCGATCCTCAATCGGTAAAACCGGGGGCGAAGATGCCGGCGCACAAGGATTACGACGACGCCACGCTGCATGCGTTGACCGAGTACTTCAGCACCTTTATGCTTCTCCAGCCACGGCGATGCCCCCAGGAAAGATCCGACGCCAATGATCACTCGCACTGCGAAATTAATGTTAGTGGCCGGCATCGCGTTGTTTTACACGCTGGTCGTGTTCAACAATCTCACCGACTTCAATTCGAACTACCAGTTCGTGCGCCACGTGCTGATGATGGACTCGACGTTTCCCGGCAATCATGGAATGTGGCGGGCGATGCCTTCGCCGGCGTTTCACATGGCCTTCTACATCTCCATCATTCTGTGGGAGACCGCGACGATGATTCTGCTGTGGTGGGGAGCTGTCCGGTTGCTGCGCGCGCTGCGTCTTCCCGCCGCGGCCTTCAACCTGGCCAAGCGTGCGGCGGTGATGGCGCTGACGCTTTCCATGTTGATGTGGCTGGTAGCGTTTCTCTCGGTGGGCGCGGAGTGGTTCCTGATGTGGCAGTCCCATACCTGGAACGGACAGGAACCAGCCTTCCGCATGTTTGCGGTCGTGGGACTGGTGTTGCTGATTCTGATGCAGCCGGAGAGCGAGGGACAGCCGTGAGCCCTCAAAGGTTCGTGGTTTCCCACCCATTTTCACCATGAGACCGTGAAATGGATGGGGCACGAAGCGTTAGTCAACTGGAAGCGCGGCTTTTTTGCGGCGCAGAAGATACACGGCGATGCCCGCGATGATGTAGGCGAGATAGATGTAGGGAATGCGGGCGTGTGCGGGATCTGAGCTGGAACGAACATCGAAGACGCCAATCAGGATCATCACGATCACAGTGGTGACGCTGACCACGGCGACCGTGTGGGAGTGCTGGCCGAGTGCTGAGCGCGCGAAGGGCAGAGCCAGGGCGACCAGCGCGTAGGCGGTGAGGAACCCAAAGACGGCGAGGGAGCCAAGCAGGTCGTACATGTCGGAGCCGGTGACGTTGCGCAGGGCCATCAGTAAAGTGCCGGCGAACATCAATCCCGCCGTCGCAAGCACCGCCGCGGTAGGGGTCCGGTGCCGTCTGCTGGTGCTTTCGAACAGGGCAGGCAGCAGTCTGCCGTGCGCCATGCGCATAAGCAAACGGGCCGCGGCGGTAGTGCAGGCCAGGACACACGCGAACATGCTGATGAACGCGCCCATGTCGATGGCTACGCCGAGCGGCGAGACTCCTGCCCTGCCGGCCAGGAGGTGCAAGGGGCTGGTGGTCTCACTAAGTTTGCCGGATATGCCGCGAAAACCGAGCACCTCAGAGTAGGAACAGACCATGAAGAAGACGCCCGCCAGCAGAGCGCATTGCAAGACGGCGCGCGGAATGGTGCGCAGAGGGTTGCGCGCCTCCGCGCCCAGGGTGGTGGCGCTTTCAAAACCCACGAAGCTGAAGATGGATAGAACCAGCGCCGGTCCCAGCGAAGACAGAGTCACGCCTTTGAGCCGGAACTGATCGAGATCGAACTGAAATCCGAAATGGAAGACCAGAACCAGCACCACGATCAGGATGAGGCTGACCGAAATCACTTCGATCCACAGCATGAGTTCGGCGGAAAGCTTGACGTCACGATAGGCAATCCATCCAGCCAATCCGCACACCACGGCGAGCGTGGGAATTGCCGGCGGCGCCCAGTGGAAAAACTGTTGCGCAAGGACGATCGCGTAGTAGAGCGCTCCGCCCGCGACGGAAGCCCCGGTAGCCAGGTAAGCGAGCAGCAGCGCCCACGCCGCGGTGACGCCGAAAACTGGCGGCAGCGCGTTGGCCGTGTAGGTGTAGAGCGATCCCGGCGAAGCGGAGAGGCGCGCGAACCGGCTCACGCAGAAACCCACCAGAAGCATCGCGACGGTAGCCAGCAAATACACAAACCAGGTGGCGTTGCCCGCCAGCGCGAAGACGAGGGGAATGGTCAGTGAGGGCGTAGTCGAGGGCGCCACCGCGGAGACTGACTGCGCGAGCGTTTCGATTGGGCCCAGCGCACCTGCGTGAAGCCCGTAGTTCTCGGGCGCTGACGTTTGGGTGTACACCTCGCCTGCCGTGGTTGCCTGGTCGGTCAACTCGTCTCCTTGTTGCTTGTCTTCAGGTTGTTCCAGTCTTGCGCGTCTCCCGGCGCAGGTCAAGGCGGAAGGGCTAAACTGAGGTCGATGCCTGTAGCCGCAATCATTCTTGCCGCCGGGGAGAGCCGGCGCCTGGGCCAGCCCAAACAACTATTGGCCTATCGTGGCGAAACCCTGCTCGTACGCGCCATCCGCCTGGCGAACGAAGCGGGCGCCTCGCCGGTGCTTGTCGTCCTGGGCGCGAATTTTGAAACGATCCTTGCTGCCATCCAGTCGTCCAATTCGATTCCCGTTCACAACGATCGCTGGCGGCAGGGAATCGCGAGTTCGATCGAGGCGGGAGTGCGCGCGCTCAGTGTGTGCGGGCCTGAGGCTGAGGGGGTGCTGCTGATGGGCTGCGACCAACCCCGGCTGACCGCCGATCATCTGCGTGGTCTTATCGCGGCATTTGAAGGTCAATCTGCGGCGGTGATCGCGGCTTCATCGTATGCCGGGGTGCAGGCGGTTCCCGCGGTGTTTCCGCGCGCTGCCTATCCCGAATTGCGCGCGCTTCGCGGAGAAAGAGGAGCGCGCTCGGTGATTGAAAGCGCGCCGTGCCCGGTGGTTGCGATGGAGTTTCCCGGCGGCGAGGTCGACATCGATTCGCCCGAGGATCTGGCGCTGCTCGAGTAGGGGCTATCGCTCGATGGTGGCTTCGATGTAGCCGTGGGGCTCATCGATGGGCACGAAAATGTGATTGGGATTGTCCTGGCCGAACGGGCTCAGATCGGCGAGCAGGTGATGGAGGTTGGGCATGGTGAGCTTGATGCGGGCGATCTCCGGTGCCGCGTCCAGGGCGGCTTTGCCCATGTCGAAAAGTGTGTGCTGCACGCTCATGCTGTCGTGGGCGGCAAAGGTCGTGAGCAGCGAGCCGAGAATTCGTAATCGAACGTTGGCGTAATCCGGCTCGCCGGATGCGTAGGTCCACACCACCGTAGCGCTGGTGCCGAAGATGCGATCCGTGGCCGGTTTGAGCGTGGTCAGCCGATCCTTGATGTAGCCGGTGAAGGCCGACCTGGTTGTCTTCAGCATCGTTAATCCATCGATGCCCGAGGCGATGTCCCATTGGCCATTCTTTTCGCGGGTTGCGGACACGGTGTTGAGTTCGGGTCCGCAAAGTCTGAACGTGGTCGGGGCATGCCCCGCCGTCGCAATGCATTCGTTCCCATGCCTTCTCGTCGATTTCGACGCTGGCCTTCGATACCTGCGGATTGTTGTTGAGAAGATAGTCGCCCAGTTCCATGGCGAACTCTTCCATCGTGGCGGCGCTTGAGTCGCGGGCGATGGAGTAGACGGTGTTCTTCATCGTGTCGGTGGGAAGGATCTTGCTGTTGTCCGCCTCGGTGAAGCTGGATTCAAAGTCTCCTTGCAGGAGAATGCGCACGGTCCATTCCTGAAACTCGTGCCGGTCGCCGTGCCGCGTGATACGGGAGAGCCGCACGCGCGATTTTCCATACCGATTCTCACCCAGTCGTGCCATTCGCTTCCTCGAATAGGTTGTGTCGCTGTTGTCACAGAAGGAACTATAGGATATAGCAGGGGCCCGGCGGCTCTCCACAGCGGGATCCCCGCCGATTCTGGTTTCATGCTATTTCATTCCGAGTACACACAGTTCTCCCGAGGACGAAAGCGGGTCTATCGCTTCAGCCAATGATCACAAATGGCAGAAATGCCTAATGGTCGACCCCGACGTGGTCGCCGCTTTCGCCGTTGCCGCCGCCGTTACTCGTGGCTATTGCCGCAGCCGCTGCCCAGCCCGATCACCTTCACCGCCTTGAAGAGACTGGCGCCTATGAGGATTCCGTTACCGGATGCCGTTGCATGAAGGTAATGGAGTCGGGGGTTGTCGCTCACGTAGTTGTTGCTCTGGGAGGGGAGGGTAAAGCCGCCGGATCGCAAGATCGACTGCACGGCGGGCAATTCGTGTGGCCGCAGCGCGAAGTCAATGTTGATGGTGATGTCCGCGCCACCCGAAAAGTTCACCTGGATGTAGAAGGTTTGTCCGACGCCGAGGCCGCTCTGCGCCTCGACCCGGCTATCCAGAGAGATCGAGCACTCATCGGGCCGCGGCAGCCAGAACACGAAGATGTTATCCACTTGAGCCAGGAAACCTTCGTCGAACAGATCGAGGATTGGCTGCGGCAGAAGGCTGGGGTCAAACACGAAATTGCTGCCCGGAATGAAACCTACGCCGAGTTGGGGACTATGGATGGTCGCGAGCGCGGCGGCCAGGAAGGTTGCCAGATCGGCACCCGGGCCGGTCGCCTCAAAGTGCACCCAGATCAGCTTCGGGGAGATGTTCGTGACGTGGCTGTAAACGGCTGTGATGCGGATCGCTCGGCCATGTGAGAGGAGCGAGTCTTCAAGCGCCGAAACCTCGGATTCCTGGGCAGGAAGTGCGCCGTCGGCGAAGAAGTCATTACGGCGCTTTTCCTTGAAGGCGACAAATCCATTCGCGACTGCCGCGTTAATGCAGCGCAATATCGCTCTGCAGGGGCACTCCATCGACCGAAATGGCCAGGTCGTGCCGGGACAGTTGGAAACGCAGCACATCTCCCGTGAAGACGTACCCGTCGGTACCCATCGCGGCCTGGATTCCACTCCAGTCCGTGGCTGCAAAAGCTCCCTGAGTTGGCAACAGGACAACCGCCAGAACGAGCATCCGGACGGCACAGTCGCGGACGAACCGCGCACAATTGGTCTTAGGCATGGGGGTGCCTCCACAGAGAAAATCTCTGTTCGGTAATGATGGAACGGAGATGCCTGATTTGGGTGTGAATCTTTCAGGCGCGATTGGTTACTTTAGACACGCCGGCGGCTTCACGCGGATGCCTCTCAAAATTATCTGTGGAGGCATATAGCAACTTGTCTCGGCTTCCAGCGCCACAACATGGGCAAAATCTCTGAATAAATTGCTCACTTGTTGGATGATTATTATCGCTTTAAGTGATTGATTATAATTAGCTTCCTCGATAGGTCGTGTAGCTGTTGTCACTCAGCAGGAGCGGCACGTGGTAGTGGGCCTCCCCGCGGCAGTGAAACGTGACGCATACTTCGGGGTAAATGCTGGTGCGCCCCTGCTGTTTGAGGTAGGCGCCTGTGGCGAAAGTCAGCCGGTACAAGCCGGCAGAGGCGTTGGTGGCGAGATTGCGGCAACGGCCGTCGGCGTCGGTTGCACTTTCGGCGAGCATCAACCACGCATCTTCATCGAGCTTTTCGAGGCGGATGCCAACGCCCGCAGCCGGCTTGCCGAGCGTTATGTCCAAAACGTGGGTCGTAATTCCACTCATTCCATCAGCCACTTTCTCAAGCGTATCTGGGTAATTTGACGCTGCTGCTCCGCTGCTTCGCGCAACTCCGCGGCGCGATCATTGGCCACGCGCCGTTCGAGGATCCCGAGCATTTCATCGGCGCTCTTGCCTGTGGCGCACACGATGTAGGTGAAACCGAAGCGCTGTTCGTAGGTCGCATTGCCCGCGGCCAGTTGAGCCAACACGTCGTTGCCGGCGCTGGATGCACCGGATTGTTCCTGCTCGGACCACGCCGCCGATTGAGCCGGCCTGGGCCGCGGCTTTGCGCTCGCCGATGCGGGGATGGCTCGCGAACGCCTCCATCCAGTCAGCTCTCTTCCATGGTGCTCCATACTTCGTCGGCGGTGAGGCTGAGGGTCTCCACGGTCTGGAAGGGGCGGAGAGCGACCATGGATTGCGCCCATCGGCGCGCGGCACAGCAGGCGAGCATGGCATCCAGTGCGGATCGCTCGTCGGACTGGTTCCACGCAGCGAGAACCGGGTTCATTGGGTTCCTTCCGGCTTCCGGAATTCGGTCAGAAACTCTTCAAGCAGATTGGCGGCGACGCGCCTGCGGTATTCGGCGGTGGAACGAATGTCGTCGATGGGGAGCACCTCGGCCAGGAGTGCGGCGCGTGCCGCTCTGATCGAGTCTGCGTCTAAAGACTTGCCGCACAACGCGTCCTCGGTGCGATAGAGGCGGGTGGGAAAGGCAGCAAGACTGGCGGCCGCGAGGCGCAGTTCGCGCACGAAGCCATCCTCGAGCAACATCGTTGCGCCCAAGGCAACTTTCGAAATGGCCATGGCGCGCCGGGTGCCCACTTTGCGGAGATACTGGCGGTGCCCACTGAACCGGCGCGGCACATGAATGGCGTAGAGAAGCTCGTCGGGGGCCAGCGCGTTCTTCTTGTAACCGGTGTGAAAGTCGCTATAGGCGATGCGGCGACGGCCGCGCACGGAGATGAGTTCGACCTCCGCATCATAGACAAGCAAGGCAGGCGAGGAGTCAGCGGCGGGCGAGCCGTTGACCAGGTTGCCGCCCAGAGTGGCGCGTGTCTGGTTGGCGATGGAGCCGATCCATGCGGCGGCCCTTGCAAGGAGAGGAAGATCGGATGCGATGGCTGCGTGGGCACGCAAGTCGGTGAACGTCGTGCCCGCGCCGATGGCGATGCTTTGTGGAGTGCTTTCGATGAAGCGCAGATCGGGAATGCCCCACAGGCTGACGAGCTTTGAGGCGGGCAGCCGGCCGGCGGCGTGGGCGACCATCAATTCGGTGCCGCCCGCAATCGGCGTCCACTTGCCCGGTGCGCCGGCCATGAGTTCGAGAACCGCGGCCAGACTCCCCGGCGCAACAAGCTCATGTGCCTCGGCGTCACCGCGCATGCGTGGCCTGCTCCGGGCGCGAGGCGGCGGCAATGACAGACTCGAAGATGCGGACAAAGCCCGTGCAGCGGCAGAGATTGCCGGCCAGCCCCTCGCGGATTTCGGCCATCGTGGGATGAGGGTTGCGCTCGAGCAGATGCGATGCAGCCATCAACATGCCGGGAGTGCAAATGCCGCATTGCGCGCCGCCGCAGGCGAGAAACGCCTGTTGCAAGGGATGGAGGCCGCCGTCGCACTGCAATCCTTCAACGGTCTCGACGCGCGAGCCTTGCGCCTGCAGACACGGGACGAGACAACTATTCACCAATTCGCCATCCATGCGCACCGAGCACGAGCCGCATTCGCCTTCGCCGCAGCCTTCCTTGGTTCCGGTCAGGCGAAGGTCTTCGCGCAAGACATCGAGCAGCCGCTTCATGGGAGGGACGTGCACCTCGCGCTCGATGCTGTTCACGGTCATGCGGATCGCAGGCCAGTGTGCACTCATACCGCGGCGGGCTCCTCGATGGCGGCGGCTGCTCCCAGCTTCGCGAAGAGGTCTTCAGGAAGCAGGGGAATGGAATTGAAGCCCACACCGGTCGCGGCGCGAATGGCATTCAGGATCGCGGGCGCGGGGCCGTCGTGGGGCAACTCGCCAATCCCCTTGGCTCCGAAGGCGCCGTGGGCGAAACGGAATTTCCTCGAAGTAGATGTGGATGGGCGGGATGTCTTCGGCGGTGGGCATGATGTAGTTGGTCATCTGGTTGTTGGCCATGTGGCCGTTCTGCCAGACCACTTTTTCATAGAGCGCATAGCCGATGCCCTGGGCGATGCCGCCTTCAATCTGGCCGCCCGCAAGCACCGGATGGAGAACACGGCCCACTTCCTGCACCGACCAGAATTCTTCGACCTCAGCCGAGTAAGTCACGGTGTCGACCGCGACCTGCGCAACCTGCACGGACCACGCATAGGCCGGGTAGGCTTCGCCATGATAGGTCTGGTCATCCCAATAGATGCCGGGCGGCGCTTCATAACGGCACAGAGACACAACTTCGCCGTGCGCGGCGCGATAACGTTCGCAGGCAGCGAAGAATTCATCGCGCGTGAAGTCTTCGGGCAGGCCGGAGTGTTCGCGCAGCATCTCGATGAGTTGCGCTGCAGCCCGCTCGATCAGGCGGCCAACCACCATTGAGGTGCGTGACGCGACGGTAGGCCCGCTGTTGGGAATGATTCCGGTGTCGCGCGGCGCCATGACCACATCGCTGTAATCGACACCGATGGCCTCGGCCGCGATTTGCGTGAGAATCGTGTCGGTGCCCTGGCCGAATTCAGTGTTCGACACGAGCACGCGGACTTTGCCGTCGGGAGTTACATCGACCCCGGCCAGGGAGTTCAGATAGCGCTCGCCCGAGCCTGTGAAGCCTGAGCCGTGAAAGAAGGCGGAGATGCCGAGGCCGCGCTTGACCGGGCTGGTCTGATTCTCTTCGGCAAAGCGCGCGCGGCGGGCGTGGTAGTCGCTCTCGGCGAGCGCACGATCGAGGAGCTTGTCGAGGATGACCGGCTCGCGCATCACCTGTTCGGTCGCGGTGGTGTCGCCATCGTGGAGAAAATTCCGGCGCCGCAGATCGATCGGGTCCATGCCGATGGCGGCGGCAATTTCGTCCATGTGGCGCTCGATGGCAAAGATGGCCTGCGGCGCGCCAAAGCCGCGGAAGGCGCCGTAGGGCACGGTGTTGGTGGCCCAGGCGCGAGAGCGAACCCGCACGTTAGGGCAGACATAAGGACCGGGCGAGTGCAGCGTGGCGCGCGACAGCACGGTCGAAGAGAGCGTGCAGTAAGCGCCGCCGTCGGTGGCGAGGTCGATGTCCATGGCCAGCAACTTGCCGTCGGCATCGAGGGCGGTGCGATGGCGCACGCGCGAGGGATGGCGTTTTGTGGTGGCGGCCAGGTCTTCCATGCGGTCATACACGATCTTGACCGGGTGACCGCTTTTCATCGCCAGCAGCGCAGCGTGCGCGCAAAGCGTGGAGGGATAATCTTCCTTGCCGCCGAAGGCTCCGCCGGTTTCAGTCTGAATGACGCGCACCTTGTCTTCGGGCAGACTGAACACCGCCATCAGCGACTTGTGGACATAGAAGGGACACTGCAGCGAGCCCCAGACGGTGATGCCTGTTTCAGCGCTGTATTCGGCGATGGCGCCATTGTTCTCGATGTAGAGATGTTCCTGGGCGCCGGTGCGGTATTCGCCTTCAACGATGTGCGCGGCGCTGTCCCATACAGAATCGACATTTCCCTTTTCGAGGAGGAAGCTTTTGAGGATGTTGTCTTCGCCCCAGATGATTGCGTCCTGGCGTTCGCTCTCTTCGATGGTGAAGACGGCCGGAAGCGGGTCGTAGTCGATGCGAATGGCGGCGGCGGCTTCGCGCAGCTTCTGCCTGCTGGGATGGGCGAGCAGCAGGATGGCTTCATCGCAATGATTCACTTGTTCATCGGCGAGGCAGGGCTGGTCGTCGAAGATGAGGTGAATATGATTGCGGCCGGGAATGTCGAAGGCGGTGACGACGGTGAACTGGGTCCAGTCGATGCAAGGGTCGAAGTGGATGGAGCGAATGAGGCCGCGGGGAATGGTGCTGCGTACCGTTGCCCCGTGCCACATACCTTCGCGCTCGAGGTCGTCCACATAGCGGGCGCGGCCGAGCAGCTTGTCGATGCCCTCTTTGCGGAAGACGGGCGTGCCGACAATGGGGGGCTTGGCGATGCGGGTTTTGGCAACCGTGCTCATTTGGGGAAGCCGAAAAGCCGTACAGGTTGAGGGTTAGGATACATCGGAGCGAGCGGGATGCAAAGCGGATGGAGCAAGCAGGGCCGTTCTGGGATTTCAGCTGGCCAGTTGCGCGAGGGTGCGCGCCAGCACGTGGATGCCGCTTCCGATCCATTGCGGCGAGGCGTATTCGTCGGGCCGGTGGCTTACGCCGCCGCGACAGGGAATAAAGAGCATGGCCACGGGAGCGATGCGGGCCATAAAGAGTGAATCATGATAAGCGCGGCTCACCATTTTTTTGTAACTCTTGCCTGCGCCTTTGGCGGAATCTTCCAGAGCGCGTCGAGAATCTCCGGATCGCAGGTGGCGGGCGGATCAGCGTTTACCAACTCGGTAGTAATGGTCACGCCGCGCCGCGCGGAAACATCGGCGCACGCGGTGCGAAGGGCCTCGAGCACCCGATCGCGGCGCCCGGCGTCGATGTCGCGGATGTCCGTTTCGAGGCGGACTCTGGAGGGGATGCTGTTGACCGCGCCGGGGAAGACTTCGCAGACGCCAACGGTGGCCACGGTGTCGATGGCGCCGGTTGATTTTGCTGCGGCTTCGAGCGCCAGGATCAGTTCGGCAGCGGCGGCGAGAGCGTCCTTGCGGCCGGGCATGAGGCGCGCGCCGGCGTGGCCGCCTTCGCCCTCAATGAGAACGCGCATGCTGGCCGGCGCGGCGATGTGCGTCACCAGGCCGAGGTCGATGCCTTCCTGCTCGAGGAGCGGACCTTGTTCAATGTGTAACTCGATGAACCGGGCGAAACGGCCGGCGGGCAGAACTACGGATTCGAGAGTGCCCGTGAAACCGGCGGCGGCGCGTAGCTCTTCGAGGCCGCGGCCCTCCTTGTCGCGGAGAGTTAGTGCCTGCTCAGGTGTGAGCACGCCGGCCATCATGCGGCTGCCCATGCAGCCGATGCCGAAGCGGGTTGGCTCTTCGGCGGTAAAGATGACCAGCTCGATGGAGCGCCGGGGCTTGAATCCAAGGTGCTGGAGGACGCGGATTGCTTCAAGGCCTCCCAGAACGCCCACGCATCCGTCATAGAGGCCGGCGTTGGGAATGGCGTCGATGTGGGAGCCGGTGCCGATGGGCGCAAGGTCCGGGTCGGCACCCTGCCAGCGGGCGAAGGTGTTGCCGATGGCGTCTTCAGTGATGGTGAGACCGGCCTCGGCGCACAGGCTTTTCACGTAGGCACGGGCGCGCAGGTCGGCCTCGCTGAAGACGACGCGAGTCACAACCGGCGGCTCGGCTTCGGAGATTTGAGCCAGCGCCTGGAGTTCGGCGATTACGCCGTCGATGCTTAGCCGGGGGCGAGTGGTGGTCATCGTGTCACACTCCGAGCGGGTGGCGGCGCCAGTCTTTGTAGATGAGGTATTTGGCGGGGGTCTTGCCGAGCGCCCCAAACCATTGGGGGCAATAGGGCGCCATCCAGATAAAATCTCCGGCCTGGACGGGATACCACGAGTCTCCAAGGCGATAGATGCCGCCGCCCGCGAGCATCAGGAGTCCGTGCTCCATGACGTGGATCTCCACCATGCCGAGGGCCGCGCCGGGATCGTAGGTCATGGTGTTCACAGCGAAATCGTAGGCCGGGCCATCGGGCATGAGGGGCCGCACACGCAAGGCCGAATCTCCCATCAGCGGCACATCCAGCACGCTGGACTCGTTGCCAATCACGACTTCGGGATCGGGGGCGCCGTCGCTCGGCTCGTAGGGCTTCTCGATCAAAACCGCGCGTGCCGAGCCGATGGAACGCACGCTGTGCGGAATGCCTTGAGGAAGATAGGCAAACCCTCCATCGACGAGGAGATGGCTGTCAGCCTCGACTTGGATGGCTACCTCGCCTTCGAGCACAAAGATAAATCGCTGTGCGAGGGCGGGGCCCAGCGTTCCGCCGGCAGAGAACTCCGCGGTCATCTGGGTGAAGCCGGCACCCAGTTGGGGCGCCGCGTGAATGACGAACTCGACGCTCTCGGCCCCTGGAAGCGGCGTGCGGATGAACGTGTCGGGTGTTTGCAGACAGGTGATCGGCTTTGAGGCTGCTTCGTGTAGCTCCCAGGTGATGCACGCTTGACCTCGTTGTGTAGGGAAGTTGAACCGGCGCGTGGGTCGATTCTAACCAATTTAGTCGCGAAGGCGTCGCGCGGGTTGCATGGCAGGCCATTCCGAGGACGAAAGCTACTGCTGATCCTTCGGCTTCGCGGCTGACTTCACTCACGACGACGAAATGTGCTCTGCTGCGAGCCGTTCAAGGAACTTGCGGCCGACGTGGAGCGAGGCTTCGACGTCTTCTTCGCGGACGGCTTCGGCGGGATGGTGGCTGATGCCGCCCGGGCTGCGCAGGAATAACATCGCGGTCGGTACGCGGGTGGCCATCACCATGGCGTCGTGCCCGGCGCCGCTCGACATGCACTTGGGGGGAAATCCCGCCGCCTCGATCGCATCGGAAAGATACGCGGTGAGACGCTCGTCCATGGAAACGGCGGGCTCGTTCAACTGGCGAGTCAGCTCGAGGGCAATACCTCTGCGATCAGCGATAGCGCGCGCTCGGGCGACGAGCTCTTCCACGGCGGCTTCGCGGCGGGAGTCGCGGGCGTGGCGAACGTCGAGGCTTACGCGCGCCATGCCGGGGATGACGTTGGACGCGTTGGGTTCAATCGCGATCTTGCCCACGGTGGCGACAAGCCCGTCGGTTCGGGAGGCGAGAGCCTCCACGGCTGTGATCCATTCGGTGGCGGCAGCGAGCGCGTCGCGGCGCAGATGCATGGGGGTGGTACCGGCGTGATTGGCATGGCCGGAAAACTGGAGGCTGAGACGCGTTTGTCCGACGATCCCGCTGACCGCGGCGAGGCTCAAGCCGTCGGCCTCCAGGACCGGGCCCTGTTCGATGTGGACTTCGACAAAGCCGATCACATCGCGATCGACCTGGGCGTCTTCGATGGCGTGGGGGTCGAGGCCGAAGGCGCGAATCGCATCTTCGACCGAGATGCCGTCTGCATCTTTTAATCCGAGGAGCGAAGGATCGAAGCGGCCGGCTACCGCGCGGCTTCCGATAAAAGGAAGACCGAAGCGGACACCTTCTTCTTCTGAAAAGGCGATGACCTCGATGGCGATGGGCAGGGCGGCTTCCTGGGCAAGCTGGACCCATTCGAGGGCCAGGGTGACGCCCAGCACGCCGTCGTAGGCGCCAGCGTCCGGAACCGTATCGATGTGGGAGCCCATGACCAGGCGGCGTGCCCGCGTGAGGCCGGCGCCAGATGCCGCGCAGATTTCCCGCGGCATCGGTGCGGACGTCCATGCCGAGAGCCTCCATCCGGCCGCGCAGGTGGGTGTGGACGTCATGCACGGGAGGCGTAAGGAAGCGGCGGGTGATGCGCCCCGCCTCTTCGGTCATGGTGGCGATGTGCAGGCACTCCGCAATGGCGCGCCGGGCGCGGTCTCTCATGAGCGAACGAGCTCCCTGCCGCGGGGATCGCCGAGGAAGCTGTCCCATTGCCGTACCACCGGATCGGCGGTACACGGGAGCGCCCCGCAGCCACGTCTCCTGCACCTGGCCGCGCAGATCCGCGTCCATGTAGGGAGAAAGTTTGTGTCGGAAATGCAGACTCGCCGGAGAAACGGTCCATTGCAGGTCGGGATCGAAGATGACGATGTCCGCGTCAGAGCCTTCGGTGAACGCGCCTTTGTGCGCCTCCAGGCCGGCGAGCCGTGCCGGAACAGCCGCCATCCATCGGCCAAGCTGCTCGAGTCCGGCTCCGGAACCGAGGCCGCGCCGGACCATGGCCGTCCACATCACGGGAAGGGCGAGGCCGAGGCTGCTGATGCCGCCCCAGGCGAGATCCCATCGCGCCAGTCCGGCGTCGGGGTCGCGGCGCTTCAGGGCCGGCGGGCATGGGGAGTGATCGGTCGCCACCATGTCGATAATGCCGTCGGCCAGCGCTCCCCAAAGCGCCTCGCGATTGGCCGCTCCGCGAATGGGCGGCGCGCATTTGTATTCGGTAGCGCCATCGGGAATTTCTTCCGCGGCAAACCACAGATATTGGGTGCAGGTTTCGACGGTGATGGGCAAGCCGCGTTGCCGCGCTTCCGCCAGCAGAGGCAGCGCCTGCGCGCTGGATAGATGCACGATGTGGATGGGCGCCTCAAACTCTTCCGCCAGGCGGATGAGCAAGGCGATCGCCTCGACTTCGGCCTCATCGGGCCGCGAAGCAAGATAGGTGGAGTATTTGTGCCAGTCAGCGCCAGCCCTGTTGAGAGCCTCAGTGGCGGCGTCGATGGGGCCGCAAATCTCGGCGTGCGCCAGCACCGGCAGACCGCTGCCGCGCAGGCTGGTCAGCGCAGTGGAAAGATGGGCCTCATCCACCCACGAGAACCCATCGATTCCGGAGAAAACGAGGAAGCATTTGAAGCCGGGCACGCCCGCCGAGGCCAGGGATGCCAACGCGTCGACATTGCCACGCACCAATCCCCCCCACGCAGCCCAGTCGACCCAGGCCTTGCCGCAAGCGGCGTCGCGCTTGCGTTCCAGGGACGCCACGTCGAGGATCTCGGGAATGCAGTTGAGCGGCATGTCAACGAGCGTGGTCACGCCGCCGGCTGCCGCGGCCCGGGTCGCGGTGGTGAAGCCTTCCCACTCGGTGCGGCCGGGCTCGTTGATGTGCACGTGCGAGTCGACCAGGCCGGGGAGAAGCACGTAGTCTCCATAGTCGTGGAGATGGGCAACGGCCGGCACTTCATCCCACCCGCAGACGCCGGTGATGCGCTCCTGCTCTATCAGCAGAGTGGCGGGACCGAGGCCCGCGGGCGTCAGTACCCGGGTGGAGCGAAATGCCTGTGCCATACTGTGTTTACTTTCGCCGCTCGGGGAGGGGTAGAGCAAGTCAACGATGGCAAATGCGCCCAATCCGGAATTTTTGCGCCGCGCGATCACACTGGCCACGGAGAATGTGCTGAGCGGCAAGGGCGGTCCGTTTGGCGCGGTCATTGTGCGCGACGGCGTGATCGTCGGCGAAGGCGCGAATTCGGTGACCGAAACCTACGATCCGACAGCCCACGGCGAGGTGAACGCGATTCGCGCCGCATGCCGTTCGCTGGGAACGTTCACCCTGGCGGGATGCGAACTCTATACCAGCTGCGAACCCTGCCCGATGTGCCTGGCGGCATCGTATTGGGCGCGCCTCGATGCCATTTATTACGGTTGTTCGGCAGCGGATGCGGCGCGCGCGGGGTTCGACGACGCGTTTCTTTATGCGGAAATGCAGAAGGATCCGGCGTCGCGTGCGTTGCCGGCTGTGCAACTGCTCAGCGACGAGGCCTGGGCAAGCTTCGATGCCTGGATGGCTTCGCCAATCAAGATTGCATACTGAGACAGAGCGCTGACCGGCTGACCCTGCGGAAGAAAGCTACTCACCGGTAAACGGGTTGCTCTCATGCGGCTTGATGGTGGTGGGGTCGCGCGGCGCGGGCAGCTCGTGTTCCGCTGCGGGAGTGGCAACGGGGCTCTGGGTATTTTCGCTTTGAGCGTCGAAAGTGTTGAATACACGCAATGGGTCGCCGGGCAGCAAATGGTGCTCCTCGAGTGCCAGGCGGACGCGGCGCTGGAATTCCCGCATCGGCGCGAACTGCTTTTGCGCCTTTGTCTTGAAGACCACGGGGAAGATCAGCTGGGATCCCCTCACTGCGTCCACGCCCAGGATCTGAGGGTCGGCCACGAACAGGTCTTTGAACTCGGGACTGTTGCGCACGTCGGTCGCAGTGGACCGGAGAATCTCAATCACCTTGTTGGGATCGGCGGAAAAGTCCACGCTGATGGGGATGGTGGCGACCGAAAAGTCCGCGCTCTGGTTGGCTACGGTCGTGATTTGCGAGTTCGGCACGACGAATAGGGTTCCGTCTCCGCCGCGAACGGTGGTTTTGCGCAGAGTCATGGTTTCGACGGTGCCGGTGACGCCGGCGATGGTCACCACGTCGCCCACACTGAATTGGGCTTCCAGCAGGATCAGAGTTCCATTGAGCATATCTTTGACAAGATTCTGTGCCGCCAACCCGATGGCCACTCCGGCGATTCCAGCCGAAGTCAGCAGGGGCGCCAGGTTTGCCCCCATGGCCGCCAGGAATTGCAGGCCGACGATGGAGAAAACGATGGTCAATCCGGTTGCGCGAATGACACCTGCCAAAGTCCTGATCTGGGAAACCCGGGTAACGCCGGCGGCGTGATGCTCCGCCAGCCGGACGACACGATCGGTCACCAGGCGCAGGATACGGCTGAGGATGAAAGCGACGATCGCCAGCACAATAAGACGGGGAAGCTTGGTGCGGACGAACTCCTGAATATCGAAGATCCATTCATCGAGCAACTTGCCCATGAAGCGACCTTCGGCAAAGATTCCTGTACGCAACTGCAATGAGAAGGAATGTATACATCCCGATACACCTCTTTATCTATCTATATTTGCAGAGTCCGGGCCGGCGATTTTAGTTGACAGCGTCCCGGCATTTGAGAATTTTCCAGTACCTTGCTTTGAAACAAGACTGGATTGCCGGGTCAGGACTAGAATTCACCCTACAGGGCGTTGGCAGGTAAAAGGAGCGGCAGATCTCCCGGCACCGCCTGCGTGGAGGACGTAGAGCAGAGCTTTCCTTTGACGCGCATTCTCCACGATCGAGCGCAACGGAACCGGATGGTCTCGTAGATCGAGGCGAAGCGCCGGTTTCGGGGCGCGCTATCTTAGCCGCTGATGGGTCTCGGTTCGGAAACAGGGTGAATGATCCGCAGACCTGCCTTTGCTTGACGCGCACACAAGTCGCTCCTCTGAGGAGGTCACCATGCGATTCGAATCGTCACGGGGCTCTGAATCGGAACAACCTGGCCGGGCGCGCAAGCGCACCTGGATTCTTCCAGCGACCTTGGCCGGATCAGCCATCCTCGCCACGGTAACTCTGCTGAGCTTCGCCCAGACTCCGGCTCAGTCGCCTCCGCCCCACCCCCTCCTTCTTCCCGCCGCCAACCGGCCTTTGG
Organism: uncultured Acidobacteriota bacterium; assembly: GCA_963812485.1. GTDB lineage: Bacteria > Acidobacteriota > Terriglobia > Terriglobales > Acidobacteriaceae > Telmatobacter. The sequence goes on along the minus strand of CAWEVD010000001.1, from coordinate 16,068 downwards.
ACGCGAACCAACAGATGGAAATGCGCGAAAAGAAGTCCAAGCGGCAGAACTTTGATGCGGCCAATGCCGAGCGTCTGCGGCAGATGACGCAGGCAACCGAAATGCTGGAGACGATGGCGATTGCTTTGAAGGCGGAGGTCGACAATAACGGTTCCGCCCCGCTCTCGGAAAACGCAGTGCACAAGGCGGAGACGATCGAGAAACTGGCCCGCCTGGTGAAGGAGAGGATGCAACTTACCGTGGGACCAAACTGATCGTGTTGGGCTCGCGTGCATCCAGCCGGCGTGATTTGTTCTGCGCAGCAGAGAGTCGAGTTCGAGGAGATTGATCGATGCGGTGCCTGATGATTCCCGATTCACCCAGCCCATCGAGCCAAGGGTGGATTGCGCATCATGCCGGAAGGGTCCGCGCGGGCGCCTGGGTTGCGATCCTGATCACTGCGTGGTGTCCGGCCCAGGACCCGTCGCGTCCGCCCGGGTACTGGCCCGACAAGGCCACTGCCCCGAACCCCGCCAATCCACAGCCCGACCCGCACATGCAGTTGGCGAGAGAATCAAAACGCGCCCAGGCGCAGCGTTATGCAGCGGCAAATGCCGAACGCAAGCGCCAGTTGGAGCAGGACTCCGCGCTTCTGCTCCAACTGGCTGCAGAACTCGACGCCGAAATGGAAAAGGCCGGGAACGGGGCGCCGCCGTCTTCGGCCGTTCGCAAGGCGGAAACCATCGAGAAATTGGCGCATACTGTGAAAGAAAAGATGAAACTGACGGCGGCTGCAGGTTAACCGCAGAGTCGCAACGCGAATGACGATAACCGACGCAACCGACTCACCCAAGGAGAGTTCCCATGCTGCTCCGAAGCCTCCGAAATCGAGATAACCGGGCCTGCCCCGGATGGTTCCCGGTGGCACATCAGGATTATGCCCTGGGTCCGCGGGTTTGTATGCGTGTTTGCGCTTGCCATGCTGGCGACCGCGTACGAGGTCAGTTCGCAGTCGCCGCCGCCACAAGAGCCGTCCAGCAATCCGGACAAGCCGTTGCCTGACGCGAATCGGCCGCCCGATGCCAACGCGCAAATGGCCATGCACGACCAGCAAGGGAAAGACAAGAACGTCGATGCGGCCAGCATCGAGCGCAAGCGTCAGATCACGGACGACAGTGCCCGCCTGCTGAAACTGGCAAGCGATCTGAAAGCCGAGGTCGACAAGACCAGCAAGGATACGCTCTCCCTGGGTGTCATTCGCAAGGCCGAAGAGATCGAGAAGCTGGCGCACAACGTGAAGGAGAAGATGAAATTGACCATGGCCGCGAACTGATCCGGCGAATGGGCCGGAAGGCCGGCTTCGTTTTTTGAGAGAGATGATGGCGGTGGATGAACAACCTCAAATTCGCAGAATGGTTCACGCCGGCCGGGAGCGGCGAGCCGATCCGCTTTGCCTTTGGGCTGGCGCTGGTTCTGGCAATGCCAGTGGCCGGCCAAGCGCCCTATCCGCAGTTTCCTTCGACCAACAACGGCAAGTTAGGCCGGAACTATCCGGATACGAATTCGCAGTTTGGCGCGGACCCGACCGCCGATCCGAAACGGATTCGCGCTGCTCAATGCCGAGCGACAGAAGGAATTGGTTTCAGATACGCAGAAGCTGCTTCAGTTGGCGCGGGAACTCAACGCCGAGGTAACCGATGCCAACGCTGCGGCGATGACGGATGCGCAGTTGCGCAAAGTGGCGGAAATCGCTAAATTGGCCCGGAGCGTCAAAGAGAAGATGAGCTTCAGCTGTCGGAGGATACCCGAACTTGAAGAGTCCCCCGACTTTCGATAACCAACAATAGCCTATTTAAGACGCGGAAAATCGATGCTCATAGGGCAGAGGCACGCTTTCGGGATTGATACAATCACTTTTGGTTTTCCCGGGGAGACACGGGAACCGCGATAGGGAGTCACGCTCATGGAATCTGCGGTTTCCAGCGCCCGCGTGGCCGGAACGGCAGCCGTTAACGGCAGTCTAAGCGCGCAGGAGATGGTCGAGATTTACCGGCTGATGTACCTCTCCCGCCGGCTGGACGATCGCGAGATACTGCTCAAGCGGCAGCAGAAGATCTTCTTCCAGGTGTCCGGCGCCGGCCACGAGGCCTTGCAGGTGGCGGCGGGCCTGGCGCTGCGTCCCGGGTATGACTGGTTCTTTCCCTATTATCGCGACCGGGCGTTGTGCCTGGCGCTGGGAGTAACGCCGACGGAGATGTTGCTGCAGGCGGTGGGCGCCGGCACGGATACCGCCAGCGGCGGCCGGCAGATGCCGATGCACTTCAGCAGCCGAAAACTGAACATCGTCAGCACTTCGTCGTCTACGACCACCCAACTGCTGCACGCGGTGGGCTGCGCCGAGGCCGGCCGCTACTTCAGCCGCCACCCCGAGGCGGCCGAGAAGGTGCGGGGCGATTACCGCGAATTCCGTGACGTGACGTTCCATGGCGACGAAGTGGCGCTTGCCTGCCTGGGGGAGGGTTCGACCTCGCAGGGCGAGTTCTGGGAAGCGATCAATACGGCCTCGAATCAGAAGCTGCCCGTGATTTTCTGCGTGGAAGACAATGGCTACGCGATCAGCGTGCCGGTCGAGGTGAATACGCCGGGGGGCAATATCTCGCGGCTGGTGGCCAATTTTCCCAACTTCCATTTTGCCGAGATCGACGGCACCGATGCGGAGGAATGCCTGCGCGCATTCCAGGCCGCGGCGGAGCATTGCCGCGCGGGCCTTGGCCCGGCTTTTGTTCATGGCCACGTCGTGCGCCCCTATTCGCACTCGCTTTCCGACGACGACAAGCTGTACCGGTCGGCTGCTGAGCGCGAGGCCGACGGCATGCGCGACCCTCTGGCGCGGATGCAGATGCGCCTCCTGCGGGAGAGCATTCTCAGTGCCGAAGAGATCAACGCTTTAGAGAAGTCGCTCGATCACGAGGCCTCGGAGGCCGCGGACCGCGCGCTCGAAGCTCCGCTTCCTCGCATCGAGGACATCACGAAATACATCTACTCCGAGGATCTTGACCCGACCAGCGCCGCGTTCGATTCCGAACAGAAGGAAGCCCAGGGCGCAGAATCGGGCAAACCGGCTTCGGGCAAGAGCGCCACGCCGCGAACCATGGCGGACCTGATCAATGCCTGCCTGCGCGATGAAATGCGCCGCGACCCGCGCATCGTCGTGTATGGCGAAGACGTGGCGGACGCCAGCCGCGAGCATGCCCTGAACGAAGTCAAAGGGAAGGGCGGGGTGTTCAAACTTACCGCCGGCTTGCAGACCGAGTTCGGATCCGAGCGGGTGTTCAACTCGCCGCTCGCGGAAGCGAATATCGTGGGACGCGCGGTGGGCTATGCGGTGCGCGGCATGAAGCCGGTGGTGGAGATTCAGTTCTTCGACTACATCTGGCCGGCCATGCACCAGCTCCGCAACGAACTGCCGCTGATGCGGTGGCGCTCGAACGATGCTTGGGCTTCGCCGGCGGTGATTCGCGTGCCCATCGGCGGTTATCTGACCGGGGGCGCGATCTATCACTCCCAATCCGGGGAGAGCATCTTTACCCATACCCCGGGAATGCGCGTCGTTTTTCCTTCCAACGCTCTGGATGCCAACGGCCTGCTGCGCACCGCCATCCGCTGCGACGACCCGGTGCTATTTCTCGAACACAAGCGCCTCTATCGCGAGACCTACGGGCGGGCGGCTTATCCGGGGCCGGACTTTGCGATTCCCTTCGGGAAGGCGCGCGTAGTGCGCCCCGGCGAACACCTGACGCTGGTGACCTACGGCGCGGTGGTGACGCGAGCGTTGCAGGCCGCACAAACGGCGCATCGCCAGCACGGCATCGATGTGGAGATCCTCGATCTGCGCACGTTGAATCCCTATGACTGGGAGGCCATTGCCACCTCGGTCCGCAAGACAAGCCGCGTGATCGTGGCCCATGAGGACATGCTGAGCTGGGGTTATGGCGCCGAGATCGCCGCGCGCATCGCCGACGAGCTCTTCGAGGATCTGGACGCGCCGGTCAAACGCGTGGGCTCGATGGACACGTTCGTGGCCTACCAGCCGGTGCTGGAAGACGTGATCCTGCCGCAGCCGGAAACCATCCTCAAGGCGATCATGGACCTGAAGGCGTACTGACAAAGTTGACCGGCATGCGAGGTAAATCGCTTATCCAAACGATAGACTGCTGAAGCTGCAGCGGGATTTTCCCGGCATCGCCGGATACAATACTGCAATGGACTCATGCGCCCACCTGGAAGACCTCGCCCAATGGTCGAAACCTAAGGCGGTCTTCGCTGCATGAGGCAAATCCTCCGGCTTCTGCGGTTCGGGCTGCCGTACTGGCTGCACTGGATCCCGGGCGTGCTGTTGCTGGCCGCGGTCGGCTTGCTCGAAGCGTTGCGGATGGCCTTCTTCGTGCCCATCCTGGGCGTGGTGCTTCGCCCGAGCAATCCTTCCAGCGCCTTGCCGCTCTTCCCCTTCGCTCCCCCGCAGTGGCAATTCGACATCCACCGCTTTGTCCCGTTGTGGATGCACAACGCGTGGACGGTGGTCGCGGTTGCGCTCGTCGGCTCGACCATCATCAAGGGCCTCTGCGACTACGCGGGAACGTACCTGGTCAACTACGCCGGCTACGGCATGGTGACCGACATACGCAATCACCTGTACGAGGCCATCATGCGCCGGTCGGCGAGCTTTTTCCATCGCTATCCGACGGGGACAATCCTTTCCACTCTCATCAATGATGTGGATCGCGTGCAGGTAGCGGTAAGTTCGGTCCTGGGCGATTTTCTGCAGCAGTTCTTTACCTTTATTGCGACTGTCGCATTGGTCATCGCGCTGGGGGGCCGGCTGAGTTGGGCGCTGCTGCTGTTTGTGCCGGTGGTGATCACGTCGGCCCGGCGGATCGGGCGGTCGGTGCGCACCCGCACCCGGACCGGCCAGGACAAACTGGCCGAGATCCAGAACATTCTTCATGAGACCGTGACCGGCAATCGCATTGTGAAGGCCTTCAACACCGAGTTATGGGAAATCCTCCGGTTCAAGAAGGCCGCCAAGCGCTTGTTTCGCGCCAACCTGCGCAGCGTTCGCATTCAGTCGATCAGCTCGCCGTTGATGGATACGATCGGGGCCATCGCCATTGCGCTGCTGCTGTGGATCGGACGCAACGAGATCCAGCACGGGCGCATGACGGCCGAAGTCTTCATTACCTTCATCATCGCGCTGTTCAAGCTCTACGATCCGGTGCGCCGCTTTGCTTATTACTACAACAGTTTTCAGCAGGCCCTGGGTGCGTCGGCCTCCATCTTTGCATTCCTCGACGTGAAGGACGATGTGAAGGAAAAGGCGCACGCCGGGACGCTCAATCGTTTTCAATCGTCGGTTCGGTTTGACAATGTCGGATTCTCTTATTCGACGGAAGAGGGCGAGCACCAGATCCTGCACAATGTCGATCTCGAGGTGAAGGCCGGCGAAGTGATGGCGCTGGTCGGGCCGAGCGGCGCCGGCAAATCGACTCTCGTCAACCTGATTCCGCGTTTCTTCGACGTGACCTCCGGCCGGATCCTTCTCGACGGCAAAGACATTCGCGATCTGACTCTGTCGTCGCTGCGCAGGCAGGTTGCCCAGGTCACGCAGGAGACGATTCTGTTCAACGATACGGTGCGCAATAACATCGCTTATGGCCGGCCCGATGTAAAAGCCGACCTCGTGGAACAGGCTGCGCGCAATGCCCTGGCGCACGACTTCATTCTGCGGATGCCGCAGGGCTATGACACGGTGATCGGCGAAAAGGGCTTCCGGCTCTCGGGCGGGGAGCGCCAGCGCATCGCCATCGCGCGCGCCATTCTGAAGAACGCGCCCATCCTGATCCTCGATGAGGCTACCTCGGCGCTCGATGCCGAGAGCGAATCGCTTGTGCAGGCTGCCCTGGCCAACCTGGTGGAGGGCCGCACGGTGCTCGTGATTGCCCATCGCCTTGGCACGATTCGCGGCGCCAACCGCATCGCGGTGCTGGAAGATGGCCGGATCACCGCCGTCGGCTCGCACGAGGAACTGCTGGCCAATTCGCCCACCTATCAACGCCTCTATCATTTGCAGTTCATGGATGGATCCGAATCGCGCGCCCTGCAGCAACTGGAGCCGGATGCCCTTCAGCACGACGTACAGCTTCTGGAGCCCGCGCTCTCAGGGGAGACCGAGGAATAGCAAGATGCCCATATACTCAATGACTGGGTTTGCGCGAGTTCAGGTGCGCGTCCCCGTCCGCGATCAGGACCAGCTCAGTTACACGCTCACCCTCAAGAGCGTCAATCATCGTTTCCTCGATGTGCAGTTGCGCCTGCCTTCTGGCCTTGACGCCCTGGAGATGGAGTTGCGCCGCATCCTCAAGGAGCACCTGGTCCGTGGTCACGTGGAACTGATGCTTTCCGTCGATCGCACGCCGCAACAGACGGCCGGTTACAATCGCGATCTGGTCACCGGCTACCTGGCGGCTTTCAATGCCGCGCGCGACGAGCATGGGCTGAGCGGGCAGCCGGATCTCAACGCGATTCTCCGTCTACCCGGCGCGCTGCAAGGCGACAATCGCAGCAATGGAGACGAGGATCTCACGGCGCTGGCGGCGAGCGTGCAGCAGCAGATCGTTCCCCTGCTGGGCGAGTTGAAAACCATGCGCGCCCGGGAAGGGGAGTCGCTCGAGGCCATCCTTCGTGCGTCGCTTGGCCGTCTGGCCGAGGCCGTGGAAGGCGTGGCACTATTGCGGCCGGAAGTCGAGCAGCGCTACCAGGAGCGGCTGACGCAGCGGCTGATCGCGGCCACGGGCACGGAGTTCAATCGGCAGCGCCTGCTGGAAGAGGTGGCGGTGCTGGTGGACCGCAGCGATATCGCGGAGGAACTGGCGCGTATGACGACGCACGTTGGCCACTTCGGCGAACTGCTGGCCTCCAGCGGCGAAGTGGGCAAGAAGCTCGATTTTCTGCTGCAGGAGATGAACCGCGAGGCCAATACGCTGCTGTCGAAGACGGGCGGAGTGGGCGGGAAGGGAACGCGCATTACCGAACTGGGCCTGGCTATGAAGGCGGAGATCGAGAAGGCTCGCGAACAGATTCAGAACCTGGAATGAAAGCAGCTGTCAGCCGTTAGCTCTCAGCGTTTAGCCTGCGGGAGAAGAGCTGAAAAGCTGAGAGCTGAAAGCTAAGGAAGATACGTGGCGGGAATTCTTTTTATTATTTCGGCGCCTTCGGGCTCAGGTAAAAGCACGCTGGTGAGCGAACTCCGCAAGCAGGTCAGCGGAGTGGATTTCTCCATTTCCTGGACCACGCGCAGCCCACGCGGGTCGGAGGAGCATGGGCGGGAATACTACTTCACCACCGGGCCCGAATTTGACCGCATGCTGCGGGAAGGCATGTTTCTGGAGCATGCCGAGGTCTTCGGTCACTGTTACGGAACGGCCCGCAAGTCGCTGGATGATGCGCGCAAGGAAGGCCACGACCTGCTTCTCGACATCGACGTCCAGGGTGCAGCGCAGGTGCGCCGGGCGTTGCCCGAAGCTGTGAGCATCTTCGTGCTGCCGCCTGATCCCAAGCAACTGCGCACCCGCCTGCGCAACCGCAGCCGTGCCGAGGGCCAGGTGAACGAGGCCGAATTGTACCGGCGGCTGAGCGAGGCCAGCAAGGAAATCGAGAACTATCGTGACTATAGCTACATCCTGGTCAACGACATACTGGACCGGGCGGTGGCCCAACTTGAAGCAATCGTGCTTGCTGAGCGATACTATCGCAACAGCGAACCGATCGCTTATCGCTCTCGCCGTGTGCTGGAAGTTGCCGCGGCATGCCGCCAGTCCAATTCGCAGGAACGGCTCAAACCGGTGCTCGAGGCTTTTGGGATTATCCATCCCAGCGGCCAGCAGCAACTGAACTTTGACGAGGATCCAGATGACGATTGAAACCAAATTCGATTCCAACTATCGCAAGGTTCTCGTGGCCGCCCGCCGGGCCCGGCAGATCCAGAGCGGCTCCCAGGCGCTCATCGCCACGCACTCCACCAAGGCCTGCCGCATCGCGCAGGAAGAAGTGGAAGCGGGCAAGATTGCCTACGTCAAGAAGGACATCCCCGTCGTCAAGCCCCCGGTGGATGAGGGCGGCTTGCCCATCATCAGCTAGTGATCGGTCGTTAGTTGAACAGAGGCGTCGCCGATCCGGATCCCGGTTTGTTTTGAACTGACTCGGGGCCACTGATCCCTGTTCACTGACCACTGTTCTACAATCGAGCCATGAGGGTCACGGTCGGCGTTTCGGGCGGAATCGCTGCGTACAAGGCGGCGGAACTGGTGCGGGAGTTGCAGCGCCAGGCGCTCGAAGTGCATGTGGTGATGACGGAAGCGGCGACGAAATTTGTGCAGCCCCTTACCTTTGCTGCATTGTCCGGGCACAAGGTCATCACCAGCCTGTGGGATGAAGCAGGCAGCGGCGCGGACGACGCCTCACCCGAACAGAGTGGAATCGAACACATTGGCGAAGCGCAGTGGACCGAGGCGCTGGTAGTCGCGCCGGCCACTGCCAACATTCTGGCCAAGTTTGCCCACGGCATCTCGGACGATTTTCTGACCACGATGTACCTGGCGACGAATGCGCCGGTGCTGGTTGCGCCCGCGATGAACGTGAACATGTGGGAGCATCCGGCGACCAAGGCAAATCTCGAGATACTGCGCCAGCGCGGCGTGCGCGTGATTGAGCCGGGAACGGGCGACCTGGCCTGCGGCATGGTGGGCGCGGGGCGCATGGCAGAGCCGGCGGCGATTGCCGATGCGGTACTCAACGCGCTTGGGCGGCGCCACGATCTCGCCGGCGAGGTGGTGCTGGTGACCGCGGGAGGCACGCGCGAGGCGCTCGACCCGGTTCGCTTTCTGGGCAATCGTTCCAGCGGCAAGATGGGATATGCGCTGGCCGAGGCGGCACAGGCCCGCGGCGCGAAGGTGATTCTCATCAGCGGGCCGTCGGCGCTGTATCCGTCTGCTCGCTGCGAACTGGTGAAGGTGACGACCGCGGAGGAGATGCGGCAGGCCGTACTTGCGCGCATGACGGAAGCCACGCTGGTGATCAAGGCTGCCGCGGTGGCTGACTATCGCCCCCTGAGTGTTTCTGAACAGAAGCTCAAGCGGACCGGGCCGCTCACGCTTGAACTCGCCCCGACCGAGGACATCCTGGCAGAGGTAGTGCGGAAGAGGCGTCCCGGGCAGCTCATTATCGGTTTTGCCGCCGAGACCGAGAACCGCATGGAAAACGGCCGCGCCAAGCTGCTGCGCAAGGGCGCCGACGCCATCGTGGTGAACGACGTTGCCGGCGATAACGTGGGAATCGACGCGGACCGCAATGCTGCCACGTTTCTGACCCTGTCGACGGCGATTGAATTGCCGGAGATGCCCAAGCGCCAACTTGCAGATCGCATCCTCGATGAGATTCTTTCGCTGCGCAGGCCGAAACCGATGATGGTGGAGTTGGAAGGCGACTCGCTGCAGGATCAGGTACTCAACCAATCTGCTTCGCCGGCTGCGTCGCGGCGCCAGTTGATCGTGGAGTAGCACGGGTGCCTTCGCCGCTGGATCCAGCAATCAAGGATGCCCTGGCTGCCCGGCTGCGCTTCTACCGCGACCTGGGCCTGGTCGAGTTGTATCGGCGGCCCGTCGATCCTGAATTACTGGCCGCGCTAGATCAAGCTGCCAAACCGGGTGCCCCAGAGCCTGCCCTGAGCTTGTCGAAGGGTCTCGCATCTGAGACCTGGGATTCAGTTCCCTCATTGCAGACCACCCAGGAGACCGAAACTATTCCACCGCGTACGCCGTTTCCCGCCCCGCCCGCCGTTTCGGCTGCTACCAAGCCCGCCGACAAAGCAGCAGCCCTGCGCATGATCCGCGAAGACATTGGAGACTGCACGCGATGCGCGCTCCACAAGGGCCGGAACAAGCTCGTGTTCGCCGACGGCTCGCCCAACGCACGGCTGATGTTTGTCGGCGAGGGGCCCGGAGCCGACGAAGATGCGCAGGGACTGCCGTTCGTGGGCCGCGCCGGCCAGTTGCTGAACAACATGATCACGGCCATGGGCCTGAAGCGCGAAGAGGTATACATCGCGAACGTGGTGAAGTGCCGGCCGCCGGGAAATCGCACCCCGGAACCGGAAGAAGCCAACACCTGCTCGCCGTTTCTCTTTCGGCAGATCGATGTGGTGCGGCCGGAAGTGATCGTGGCGCTGGGGGCGACCGCGGCCACCTATCTGCTGGGGCAGCGCCAGCCCCTGGCGGGCCTGCGCGGGCGTGTCCATTCGTTTCGCGGCACCAGGCTGATCGTGACTTACCATCCCGCATTCCTGTTGCGCGACCCGCGCCAGAAGAAGGAAGCGTGGGCTGACCTGCAGATCGCCATGCGCGAGCTGGGACTCAAGGCGCCCGGCCGAGGGTGATGTGGCGTCTCGTCATCGCGAAAAAATGCGCGCAAACTTGCATTTTCTATAGAGCGGTTTTGCCACAATAGAGCTGGAAGAGAGAATCGACGTGCGGCCTCCGGCAGAATCCCGGGCACCGGCAGCAATACGGGTTCGTTATGAACCCTTTAAACCCCCCAAAACGGCCCTTCCCGACCGTTTACATTTGTTGGATTGAGTCCGTATCCGCATTATTTTAAGTAGCTTGCAGCTAAAAACTTGAGCCGGAAGGGGTACCCTCCCCCCCACCGGCGTACTGTGACTGTAAAACTGTATGTCGATCGTTTCGATCGAGCCACGACTCAAGCCCTCACAACTTGTGAGAAATTCCGGTCAGTCGCAGGCAACGTCGACGATTTCGGGTTCGAGTGTTCCGTCCGCCGCGATGTGGAGGTACCCGATGGTCACTTTGAGGTTGAAGCGGCGAGGGCCACAGGACCCGGGGTTGAAGTAGAGCACGCCCTTGTGCTTCCAGATTGTGGCCTTGTGGGAGTGGCCGTAGAGGACCGCAGCGAACTTCGCCGCCGCCGGGTCGAGGTGCAGAGTCCCCAGATCGTGGAGCAGGTAGATGTATCCGCCCTCGATGAGGAGGACCTCGGTTTCAGGGAGCCGCCCACAGGCGCCCTCGCTATCGATGTTGCCCCGGACGGCGGTGACCGGCGCAATCTTGCCGAGAGCCGCGAGAATCTTTGCGTCTCCGACGTCGCCGAGATGAAGGATGGTGTCGACTCCGGCAAGCAAGGGCGGAACCTCGGGACGAAGCAGGCCGTGGGTGTCACTGATCACGCCGATTTTCATAGTCCCATCTCGAGGCGGGTGCGGGGGTCGAGCTGGTCGCGAAGCGCATCGCCGAGGAAGTTGAAGCCGAGCACCGCACCGGCCACGGCGGCGGCAGGAAAGAGCACGAGACGGGGTGAGTCGAAGAGATGGGAGCGGGCGTCGTTGAGCATGGCGCCCCAACTGGGCGCCGGCGGGGGAATTCCCAGCCCCAGGAACGACAGCGTGGCCTCGGCGAGGATAACGCCGGCCATGCCGATGGCGGCCTGCACGAGAACCGGCTGCAGGATGTTGGGCAGAATATGGCGGAAGAAGATGCGCAACCCGCCTGCACCGAGGGCCCGGGCGGCATCGACGTATTCGCGATCGCGTACGGCCATCACCTGCGCGCGGACCAGGCGGGCATAGCCGGCCCAGCCGCCAATGGCCAGCGCCAGCACGAGGTTGGAGAAGCCGGGGCCGAGAAAGGCGGCGAACGCGATAGCCAGAAGAATGCCGGGCAGTGCCAGGAACGTATTCATGGCGAAGGTGGTGAGAGCGGTGTCGATCCAGCCACCGCGATAGCCTGCAAGGCCCCCGATCGCGAGGCCGAGAGCAAGCGAAACGGCGACCACCGTTACCGAAACCGTCAGCGAAAGACGCGCACCCCACAGCAGGCGGGAGAGCGTGTCGCGGCCGAGCTCGTCCGTGCCCGCCCAGTGCGCGGAGGACGGGCTTTCGAGGCGGTGGAGAAGATCGATCGCGGCGGGGCTGCGCGGTGCGATCCAGGGTGCGCCCAGTCCACCGAGCACAAAAGCCGCCAGCAGGACGACTCCCACAAGAGCGAGCGGCTGGCGGCGGATGCGGTTGGCGACTGCGGCGGAGGATGGCATCAATATGGAAAAGAATACAGCGACTGCCACGGATGACTCGGGTTTAATGGAGACATGGGGAGTCTGGATCTAAACATAGGCCGGTTGGTCGTCGTGTGTCTGCTTGCGCTTGCCGTGTCGGGCTCGCGCAGCCTGCACGCACAAACAGGCGAGCGGGTGCCGCAGCCGGCCAAGGCCGAGCAGCTGTTCGCAATGGCCAATGAGACGCGGGCGCAGCAGGGCCGAGGCAGACTCGAATGGGACCAGGCGCTGGCCGATGCCGCATTGAAGCACTGCATGCGGATGGCCGCGGAGGGCCCGATCTCGCATCGCTACGGCGGCGAGCCAGACGTTTCTGCGCGCGCGAGCGAAGCCGGCGCACACTTCAGCCTGATCGAGGAAAACATCGCTGTAGGCTCCTATCCGAGCCGGATTCACCAGGGATGGCTCGACTCGCCGGGCCATCGGGCCAACCTGCTGAACCCCGAGATTGATCGCATCGGGGTAGCGGTGGTGGCTGCCCAGGGCGTGCTGTTTGCGGTGGCTGACTACGCAAAGGCTGTGCCGGTGCTGACGCCGCCGCAGCTGGAGAGCCGGGTGGCCGGATTGTTGCGGAACAAAGGGGTGGTGATCCGCCGCGATACCACGGATGCGCGGGCTGCGTGCCGCCTGGATCATGGGCTTCCGGCTCTGGTTGGCTCCGATTCTCCGCAGTTCGTCATGCGCTGGCAAGGCGCGGATACCGACGTTTTGCCGCCGCGCCTGGTTGAGACCCTGTCGTCGGGAAAATACCGGCAGGCGGCGGTGGGCAGTTGTCCGGCGCGCGACACGGAGGGTTCGTTCACGGTGTACCGGTTCGCGGTGCTGCTGTATTGACGTCGGACTCGGCATCAGCCGAAAGACTGATATGCCTTCCAGAAGTCGGGCCAGCTTTTGAGCGGAGGACCGCAGACATAGATGTTTTGGTGGTACAGGCTCTCTTCGTTCTTGATGCCGAGCGAGTTGCCGTTATGCCCCGCCAGGCGGCAATTGGTAAAGGCGTGGTTAGCTTGTTCTTCCCGGAATCCAAGGACGATGAGCGTCCGGGGTGTCGGGACGGGATAACCGCGCAGCCACGCCGAGTTGGTCATGCTGATGGGCAGCGGCAGATGATATGCCGGCCCAAGCATCTCGATGGCGCCCTGTTCGCCGTAGTTGGCCACGATGATGCCCAGGCTGGCCTGCTGATCGGGGGGAAGCGAGTCGCGGATTCCGGCGACGGTCCTGACCAGTTCGTCCCAGCCAATTTCTTCGCGCAAGTCGCCGTTGTTCCTGAGCGTGAAATCGCGAAGGGGACCGCTCGGCGCAAACGGAATGATGAGCGTGCATACGTAGACGCCGACCGCGGCCAGCCCCGTAAAGAAGATGGCTTCGACGGTGAGCCGCGCCGGCCTCCGGAGGCGCGTTAGCCATTGCTCGCCTGCAACAGCGCCCATGGCCAGCAGCATGGGATAGGCGGGCGATAGGTAGTAGAAGCGGCCTTTCGCAATCCAGAACAGGGCCAGCGGGATCAGGTACATCCAGGCCAGCATGCGAAAGCGCCGGTCGCGCAGGTAGAACACGATGCCGGCGATCCACAAGGGAGTTGCAAAGAGATTGACGTTGAGCAGAAATTGGCCTTTGAAAAAGCCCTTGGCACGCCCCTCATCGACGTCGCGGACGTGGATGTGCTGAAGAAAGTGGTACGAGATGAAGTCGTGACGCGCCAGCCAGATCAAGTTGGGTAGAAAGATGAGACAAGCGACTCCGATGCCCGCCCAGAACCACCCGCTTTTGAAGTAACGCCGCGCCCGCGTGAGGACGAGACCACCCAGGACGCCGGCGATGAAAAACACGATGGAGTACTTGGTGAGGAGCCCGAGGCCGACGGCCGCGCCCGCACCGAGCCACCAGCGCGGGTCTTCCGTTCTGAGCACGCGGATCGTGAAATAGGCGATCAGGACCCACCACAGGAAATCGAATGAGGAGTATTGGAACTCCGTGCCTTCAAAGAGCGGCAGTGGCGACAGTGCGACTGTCAATGCCGCGGTGACCTGGGCCAGGCGCCCGCCGCCGAGATCGCGGGCCATGAGTCCGCTCACATAAACGACCGCTGCCTGCGCGATCACGGAAAACAGGCGCAGGCCCACGAGCGAAAGGCCAAACAGGCTGAGGCCAATGTGCTCCAGGAAAGGCGTCATCGGCGGGTAAGAGACGAATCCCCAATCGAGGTGACGAGCGTCGCTGAGGAATTGCAACTCATCGCGGTGGAAGCCGTAGCGGCTGTTGGTGGCAAGGTGAAGGATTGCGATCGCGGCTGCGATGACGAGCAGCAGAGCGTGATGGGTGCGAGGCTCCTCGCCGGCGGATTCGGCATCGGGCGATTTGACCGTCGTGGTCGTATTAGCGGACAGAGGCATGACGGGATTCCGACCTTGGTGAAACTACGCCGGCGGCAAGTTGCCGGTTCCCCCGTTATACACTGCGCGATGGGTCAGACCATGTGGAGCGGCCCCGCTTATCAGGCGCGCTCCAGGGGCGCAGGCACGCGCACAGAAGCCATACCCGCCGCCGTGGCGGCTTCGATGCCGAGGTCAGTGTCTTCAAAGACGAGGCAGTCTTCAGGCGGCACGCCAAGACGTTCGGCAGCCACCAGGAAGCAGTCGGGCGCCGGCTTGCCGCGAGCGTAGTCTTCCGCACAGACGAGTACATCGAATTTGTCGATGAGATGAAGCGCGGTGAGCGAGCCAAGGACCGAATCGCGGCGGCTTCCGGAGACGACGGCCAACGGGATGTGGCCATGCTTTGCCTCGATGTGTTCGACGACTTCCGGAATGGCTTTGATCTGAGGGAGGAGTTCGAAGTAGAGATCTTCTTTGCGCCTTGCGACCGCATCGACGGGCATATTCAACCCGTCCCGCTGGTTGAGCGCGGCGATGATCTCGGTGACGGGACGCCCGCCCCAGGCGTAAAAGAGCGGTTCTTCAAAAACGCAGTTCCACTCCGCGAGAGCCTTCTTCCATGCGATATAGTGCAGCGGCATGGAATCAACGATGGTGCCGTCGCAGTCAAAGAGATACGCGCGAAATGAACGCGCGGGCAATTCCAGTTTCATGCGATTCCTGTGGAGCCTGGGTTGTTTCTAGCGTGGCTTTTGAATTACTTGAGCCAAGGCCGCTGCGATCGAGGGCGAGGCGCAGCCGCCCTCGCCCGGCTTGGTGGGTTCCATCCGAAGGGCGTTGTTGAAGCGGTTGAAGTAGTTGAAAAGGCCGATGGCGCAGAGCAGCTCCACGATTTCGCCTTCAGAGTAGTAGCCGCGCAGTTCGGCGAATTGCTCGTCGCTGAGGGCATGGGCATCCCGGGTTACGGTTTCGGCGAGGCGAAGGGCAGCCTTCTCGGACGGAGTGAAATCGTCCCGGTGAGGCCAATCGGCGAGATGGGAAAGCTGGTCGTCGGTCCATCCCAGGTTGCGAGCCAGAATGGTGTGACTTGCCAGGCAGTACGGAGTCTCATTCAACTGGCTGGTGCGGACGATGATCAACTCTTTGAGCCTGGTCGGGACGGTGCCGGTATTGAGGACGGCCGCAAAGTGGGCCTGCATGGTGGAGAAGATCTCCGGCCGGTGCGCCATGACTCGAAACATGTTCGGCACATTTCCGCGCTGGGCAAAGATTTTGTCGTAAAGCGATGCGATATCAGGAGTGACATCATTGCGATCAAGTCTGGAAATTCGTGACACGCCAGCCTCCCGAGGATCCTGGATCCACTTCATTATGGTATTGCAGCGAAGGGGCGAACGAGGATACGCCTCTCCGGGTCTGGATTTTGCGCGCACGCACAGGATTTTGACGTGATTTGCCCTGTCTGCTACCTTGGTATAGAACAATTTAACGCCCATCACTCCTCAGTAGCTCAATGGCAGAGCATTCGGCTGTT